>NZ_JAPDHW010000002.1 GCF_025971945.1 Chryseobacterium kimseyorum | reverse complement strand
ATATATAAATCATGGCGAATTGTTTTTCTTATAACTTGATTTATTTTAAAAAAATTCAATAATCTTTATTCCTTAATTAAACGAAAGAGAAGTTAAACTATATTAAAACGGGCTGTTTTTAGTTAAATTTAGTTAAAAAATAGATTCCGTTCAAAAGTCTAATTTGGATTAATTTAGATTAATCTGGATTTAAAAAATAAAATCTGGGCTAATTTGGATTAGATTAGACGAATCTGGACGACCAATAACTATTTGATTTACAGTTATCAAATTATTATTATTGCATTTGAATTTAAAATACAATAATATGTCCGTACAACTTTATTCCCATTCCAAAGGAGATTTGGAAAAAGCGGTAGAAATCATTCTTAAGAAAGCAACCGAATTCACATTACCTGCTAAAGCAGAACAACAACCCGAAGACCTTATTCCACAGATTGAAGCTGCGAAATTCCTTCACGTTTCTATTCCAACCATTATTGATTGGAGAAAAAATAAAAGCCTACCCTACTACAACTTTAGCGGTCGCTATTACTATTCCAAAAAAGAACTCTTAGAATACGGAAAAAATAGAAGAAAATAAGTGTATCTAATTCTAATTGATAAGTTACACCTCTTCTTTTGTTCAACCTTGCAGTTTTTTGTACGGATTCAAATTCTTACAAAAAATTAGCGGAAAAAATTCTTGCTATGAGAGTTGAAATAAGCTACTATAAAACTATTCAAAAGCCATCGCTCAGTAGATAAAATCTCAATCCTGGATGATAACAATATTTTAAAATGTAAAGCAATTATAGATGGAAAGTAAAATTTTCACTCCAAAAACTCGAAAAAAAGTTCTTATTTCTAATGATTTTCGTGAGGTTTTAATTTCTCACGAGACAACCATTATCGAGCAGAGAATTTTGGTGGTCATCTTGTCTGCGATTAAAGAGGAACAATCCTTATTTATATCGGTGAAATCCCCAATAAGGACAAAAGAAGAGCATCAGCTTTCTTTTGATGATTACTATGAAGGATGGGCTAATCAAGGAACGGTAGATTTTTTATTACCACTCAACGATTTAAATCCGGATCGAAGAATGAAAAATGACTATATCCAATCCGCATTGATCAATATGGCCACTATCAACTGGCTGAGATTAAAAGATGAAACTATCAACGGGTACAAGGCTGTCCCTTTTATAATAGAGCCGGGATGGAACAAGAAAAATATATTTTTCAAAATGGATAAGGCTGTAATGAGACATCTAGTAAATATGAGTTCTTATTTCTCAATCAAAAAAGAACTCCCCTACCAAGCCTCAACTTCCAATACTATCCGATTTTTAATGTGGTTATTGAAATACAAACAGCACGGAGGAATTATAAAATCGTATTCTCAGTTACTTAAAGAGTTATTCATTCCTAAAGAATACTATGAAGGGCATTACCGTTTTGAGAGAGATTTTTTGAATAATGTAAAGGCAGATCTGGATACTTTTAATGAGCTAAGTTTTAATTACGCATATAGCAAAGGCAATTATAATTTTTTGATATACTACACAAAGAACGCTGTCGGTTCCAGAGAAATGTTTTCATCATTAAACAATCTTCAGACGGATCGGGCATTGAAATATTTAAAAAAGATACGGAAGCTTGACGATAGAAGTTTATCCGTCCTACGGAAGCTTTTTGAAGTCAGAGGTTACAAAGAGCTTGCAATTCGTTTGAAGCGAAAAATTGATCCGAATTTGATAGGAATTGATTACTTAAAAGCAGTGTTTCAATTACTAGAAAATGAGTAGGATATTATCTCCGTTCTTCTGGATATTACCTCCGTTTTTTTAGATATTATCTCCGAAATTATGGATATTATTTCCGTAAAAATAGATATTATCTCCGTATTTCTGGATTTTATTTCCGAATAATAACGATTCGCCTCTGTTTAAGTTATTCATTTTCAAAACCTTATAGGTGTATTGAAAATCTGCTTAATTATGTTAACACCTATTAACTATTATAATATTAATAATTAAAATAATAACTGTGGATAAAATATCAAGAATCTGATTTTTGTAAAGGACTGAAAATCAACTGTTTTAAAAATAGAAAAGTTGTTGACAATTTGGATATTATCTCCGTAGATATTTTTGATGGTGAATGAAAAAAATAGCAAAAAAAATTACAAAATGAACTGCAAACAATTCAACAGCATACCGTTGGAAGAAGTCCTCCTTTCTCTCGGACACCTTCCCACGAAACAAAATGAAAAAGAAGCTTGGTATCTCAACCCCTTTGCCAGCGAATCCCAAGCCTCTTTTAAAATCAATAAAAATCTAAATTATTGGTATTTATTTTCAGAAGGAATTGGCGGAAACAATACCTACTTTATTAAGAAGTATCTGAATAAGACTACAAGTGAAATTTTAGCCTGGGCAGAAGATCAGAATTTTTCTTCTTTTCAAAAGCAAAATATTTCGAATAAGAGTTTCCAAAATGCGGAAAAAAATTATGAGATACTTGACGAAAAAGAAGTTCAACACCCTGCACTTTTGGAATATTTAAGAGAAAGAAAAGCCGAAAATCAAACTCAATTCTTGCACGAAATTCATTATCGGATGAGAGATAAAAACTACTTCGGAATTGGCTTCAAAAACGATTCCGGCGGTTATGAAATTCGTAATAAATATTTAAAGATCTGTATGGGCAAAAAAGACATTTCTACAATCAAAAACGATTCAAATTCAGTTAGGATTTTCGAAGGCTTTTTTGACTTTCTTTCTTTTAAAAATGCAGAAAATTTTTTAGCGAAAGAACCTTCAGATTACATCATTTTAAATTCAGTTTCGATGCTTCACACTATTAAAGAATCACTCAATAAATATGAAAATATTATGCTTTACATCGACAATGACGATGCCGGAAATCGTGCAGTAAGAATGATTAAAGATGAAAATCAAAACGCAGAAGATTGTCGGGATTTATACTCAGATTTTAAAGATTTAAATGACTGGCTAATGCACAAAAAAGAAGAGCCAAAAGTAGAATACAGATTAAAAAGATAAGATTTATACCTGTGTAAAATAACACAAGGTTATCTGAAAGGTGAGTAATATAATAGCAGGTGCAAACCTGCGTAAAATAGACCGAGGTAGATTTAGCAAAAGATTGAAAAAATATGGTAGACAGCTAGTGCAAAAAGTACCCAAAGTTTACAATAAGCGTAACCGCTGATTGCAAAATTGGGATTTTTGATTTCTTCCTATCGTCAGAAATGTTTTGAAACACACTAATATAAACGCAATGGAAAAAGATTTCTTACAGGACTTTATCACGAAAGCCGTCGAGGAAAATGAAAAGAAACTTGATGGTGAAAAGAGAAAAAAACATTTTCAGGAGCTCGGCAGAAAAGGTGGTTTGAAAAAGAAAAACAATAAACATTTAAGCAAAATAATTTCTTTTCGGGTGACAAATTCTGACTATGATGACAGTCAAAAATCTGCTCAAAAATTAAAGCTCAAATTATCCACTTATGCAAGGATGGTTTACATGGAAAAAGAACTTAAAATAAATGAATTTAAAACCGATGAAGTTTTGCTTCAATATGGGAATCATTTCATAAGAATTAAAAATTTACTGAGGCATCGTGAGTTCTCTGAATTTGAAAATAAGAAGCAGATCCTTCAGGAAATTGAGACCGTCACCAACCTGATTTATCATTATCTGTATGAAAAACCAAAAAGAGAGAAACCTGCTTACTGAAATCTAAAAATGAACAATAGCGCAACAACCAGAAACATCTCAAAGATTGCCATCGAATACAACGGCAATGACAAAGGAACAGCTCGGAGAATTTACCAAAATAATCTGGTAACCGAAGATCCGGAACACCAATTTAAAGAGATGAAAACAGTTGCGGACAGAAACAAAAATGTAAAGAACTGGGCACTGACCGGATACATCTCTCCTGAAAAATCCATTGGAGACAGACTTTCCAACGACGAATTCACAGAACTTGCGCTGAGAGCATTGAAAAAGATAGGAGTTTCCGACAATAATCAAATGGTTTTGGATATTCATTCGTCAACGAAACAAAAGCACATTCATTTCATCGTAAATAGGGTTGACATTCGTGGTGTCAATACAATTAAAGCTAACAAAATCGGTGAGAACTTTGGTAAGGCTGTACGAGAAGTCTGTCAGGAAATGAATCTGAAAACAGATATTGAGATTGGTAAAGGAAAGAAAAAACTGATGTTGGATGCGTTGATGGCTTCTCTCAAAATGTCAAGAAACTTTCAAGAGCTTATTGATTCAATGAAAAATTTAGGTTATAGGATAACACTTTCTCAAAACGAAAAAGTAGGTATTTCGGGGATGAGAATTGTAAGATTTGAAGATATTAATCATCAAACCGAGCGTGAATATAAGCCGGGTTATAAGCTTTCTGAAATCACAAATACATTGAAAATTTCAGACATAAAACAGAAGCTGAAGGAAAATCAGGAAAGAACATTAAAGTTCGATTCAACAGAAAATATTCAAGTTAGTGTAAATGCGAATGTGAATGAACAGGAAGATTCAACCTCTGTCAGTAGGCAGCTTGAAAATATGGCTAAGGTATTATTAAATCCAACTTTCACCGCACCGCAGGATGATGATTTGCTAAAAAAGAAAAAACGGAAATTTAGATAAATGGAAAATAATAACAACCATCTAGATAGCTTTGCATTACTCAACAAAGTAATTGAAACTAGTGAAGCTACTATCGAACATTACATCATGCTCATGAGTTCTCGTGAAGATATAATTCGAATAGATCAAAAAATAGATCAATCTTTAATTAATTTGAATGCGACTTTTGAAAAATCTTTTAAATTCATGGAAATAGAAGACCAAAAAAGGCAAAACTTTCTTGTTTCGATTCCTAAAAGCATCGAGGCAAATCTTTCGAATAATGCAAACAGGCAATTAGAGCAATTTGAAAAAAAATCAACACTCGTAAAAACTGTCTATTACGGAATGATTGCAGCACTTTTTCTTTCTATTTGTACAATTATCGGAAATATTGTTTTAGCTAAGCAGTGGTACGCCGAAAGCCTTCGCTGCAAAATTGAAATCAGGCAGCAAATTCTGGACGAAATTAAAAATAACGGTCAATCAGTTTACAGAATGGAAGATTATAAGCAACTTCAGTACAATACAGAATTGATGAACCAATGGATGAAAAAAAATCCAAAAGATGCAGAGAGGTTTTTAAGAGTTAAGGATGGTTATGAAAGCAGATAGATAAGAGTTTAATAGTACTGAAATACCAACTCTTACCAATCAATCAATTATCTTTCATCCAACGGTATTCCAAAAATGAATGTCTATTTCTTTATTTTTTTCCCTTTACTTCTTTTCGCCATTAGTAATTTATTTGTTCATGACATTCATCTTTTAAATTATAAAAAAAGAGCCACGCCGTTGTATATAATCTATAAGCATTTAGTGAGTGTTCAAAACCTCACCCTACGGGTTTACAAGCACCCTCGTTATTTTTTTATCCGATGATCAATTCGATACCGGCCTTTGGAGCAGTTTGATATTAATTTTGGACGAGATGATTTTTTCGGTTTTCTATTTGGTGTAAAACGCTTTTCCTGGAAGCTTGTGTAAACTTGCACAAAATAAGATGGATAGAGACTTTGCAAAAAGTGTCCTTTCGTATGAAAAACGCTTTTTGGTCTTTGTCTATTAATTGAAATATAGCATCAATAAAATATAATACATTAAAAAAAATATGGAAATACTGGATTTTAACAACACAAATGCAATCAATAATAATGATAAGATTAATTTTTCTCTTTATCGCAGCAATGTCACTTATCGGAGTGGCGTTCTATGTATTCAGAAAAACGTTTGAGTGCAAGGATGAGACGGATTTTGGTGTGTAGAATCGTTTAATTGGTATAGTAAGAAGCCTAAAGACTAAAAAAGTGGAGCCTCCCTTATGGAGAGGCTCCACTTATATTCTAAGTTAATTCTTAAGCTTTTGTTATTTTATGAATCAGCTCCTCGATAAGCCTGCTTTTTTCTTTCTCACTCTCCAACAGACGTTCGTACAGCTTTTTGTTCTCCTCATAGGATTCCAGCAATTTATCTATCGGATTAAAAGTTGGATAATAATTTAATGAACTCGCTATTAATGTCGAGTTATCATTACTTGTATTGTGGTAAGTATTAGCGATAATATTAAAAAACGCATCCTCCGAAAAATTCTTCAAAGCTTCTACTGATATTTCTAAAGCTTTTGCAATAGGTTCCAACTTTACGTCCTCAAGTTCTTCAGCATTTTCAAATAAGGATATCTTCTGCTGGCTCACACCCAACAGTTCTGCCAAGGTCTCCTGTTTCATCCCTCGCATTTCTCTGATTCTTGCGATATTTCTCCCGATATGTTTTTTCCCTGTTTCTACCATTGGTTATGATTTTATCTTACCAAAGATATAAAATTACACGCTATTGCGCCAAGTCTGTTTTTTACATCGTTTCTCTTGTAACATACACCTGCCATTGGTTCTGTACTCGGGTTTGTAGGCTCAACTTGCTGTAAAATATTACGAGTATGTCACACAAAATCATTATCCCAAACACACATCCACATCACAAAAGATTGTCGGATTCCATTAACTCTTTCGCAGGTAAACACGATGTTAAACTTGTATTCCTAAGTTATTCCAAGACCTCCCAAAAACATTTCCTTATCGTCCACATCAAGGATACACACGTCCCTGAAGAAGTTCAAAAAAGCAAATGGATTAAAAAAGCTCTGGAGCAATTCGATACCCACATATTTATAATGGGCGAGCAAAATGTCAGACTAAGCCTGAACAAGGGAAGCCTGTTCATCTACAGACACTGCAATGCTTCAACCTTGATATACAAAAAGGAAGGACACGAGTTTACATATCCTGAACTCTCTAAACAGCTTAAAAGATTCAGACAGTTCAAGGAAGATTACTATCACACCAAATTCCTTTTAGACGCCGAGATAGAGGGAGCTAAAGAGAATAATGCCTTTTCAATGGCTTACCATCTCTATCTGTCTCTTTTCGAGCATTACATTTTCTATTTGGAGATTCTCTGCATAGGCGACTATTTCTCCAAAGGTTCGCTCAGTGAACGCATTGTAAGGTTGGAGGGTTTTCTGCCGGAACTTAAAACGTTGATGCTGAAAAAGACGGAGAATACGTATTTTATCATTGATGCACTAAATAGTGCAAAAAAAGCAGATAAGGAACAAGAACTTTCGTGCTTGAAAGATGAGTTTGAGGACGCCATATTTCAGACCGAACAGCGACTTCAAGGTATTGTGGAGGATGTTTTTGACGAGATAAAAAAAACTGCAAAAAAGACCGAACAAAATCCAATATTGATTGCAAACAAAGGGGTTTCTCCCTACGAACCTGTAATTACAATCCTAAAACGTTTCCGCATCAAGGAGATTTTTCTATTTCATCAGGAAGAAGAGTCTTTTGAGAACAAAAAAACAACGGTATTGTATCTTCTTTTAATCAGTAGTAAAATAAATAATGACAGCCTTTTCAATATAATGCAGATGGTATCAAAACAGACAGAGGGAAGATTTAACGTCGTACCGATTGCACATTCAGGGGCGTGGATACAGGAGCATCTTTGGGAGTATCAGGAGTTTTTCCAAAAAGTGATGATTCCGGAAAATTCAATATTCCAAGCAGATGTTCCAACAGTAATCCATTGGCACAAAGAACAACTATACTCAGATACCTGCGCAATGCAGTACAGGGACTGTAATGAACTGTATGAAAAGTATAAACTATTGCGCTCACAGGAAGAACTAAAATCCAATGAGGGTTTAGGGTTGATTCTGAGTGCGCTCTTTTATAGGATTGGTACTGTATTTCCGTACGCAACCCTTGGTTACCGTCCCAACGACATCAACATCCGGATTCTCTGGAAGCTCTGCGAGTATGCAGACCCCAAGGTCAAGGACTTTGACTACCTTATCAAAAAACTGCCCTTTGATTTCTTCGAGTTCATTAATCCGCACAAAAACCTGTACTGGAACTTCACCCACCTTGGAGAGAAGCATTTCCCGATATTCGATGAACTGGCGCAGGGGTTCTTCGACCTTGTTGACAAGCAGTTTGAAAAGTAACAAAAAAACGTCTTAACACAAAAAAACCTCGAAATTGCGAGGTTTTTTATTATCTGCCACATGATGCAATCGTGTGATAGCGGTAGATTACCAACGGCGAAACTCTATTTTCATATCAAGAAAATTTCTATCATCTAATTTATTTGATGCTTCTACTATTACTTTTTTAAGTGAATTTTTACGAGGTATAATTACTTTTTCTAATTTAATACATCTATGAAGCTCTAATATTTCAAGGTCTAAATTTTGGGTAATATCTAATTCTACTATAGAGCCGTTATTTATCCAAAATTCTTTCAGTTTGGGGAATTTATTTAAAATATCATTTGACTTTTTATTCTCATACCAAAGAATGAGCTTTTCTACTTCCTCAAACTTATCCAAAATTTTTCCTTTAAATGTTTTTACCGACAAAAAGGTAATATCAACTAAAGTAGGAAAGTTAGAAAAAGATATATCTACTTTCACAGAATCTCCAATAGTTAAATATTTTACATTATGAAATACAGGAAATAATTTATAATCAATAATACAATTATGAAATGAAATACTTTCAATATTCAATTTAGATAATTTATATATATCTGAAGTGATTCCAACGCCTATCCCAACACTTTTAATTCCTTGTTCAATAGCAATAGATATTGCCACATCTAAATCACTTTCCAAATTACTACCAATAAATTCAAAAATGGTTCTGTCTGATTCTTTAATGAATTTATTTTTTAATTCATTTGAAATTATTTTTTCCGCATAACCAATAGGAAAAAAAAGAAGAGCTCTATGACCTTTTTGATTTGATATTACTATTTCCATTTTCGCATAATTTAATTAAAATCCATCTTGTAATATGTATCCGTATCCATAAGATTGTCGGATGTTAAAATTTATTGGGTTTTGGTACCCCTGATCATAGCTTCTTTGTGATTTAATATTGAACGTTGCATCCGTTTGCATTCTTCTGTATTCATCTTTAAATGACTCTCTATCCGATACAGAGGGAGTCCACTGCATAGATTTGACAAAAGTTACATGGTTTACAGATTGTTGAATTGCGGAATCAAACATCCTATATAAAGGTCCTTTTCCATGATATTTGTAGCCTTCGTCAAAAATAATAGTATACGATCCCGGTTGCTTTCCTCTATTTTTAACAGCATCAGTAATTTTCGCAGCTTTAAGTTCTGCAATAGTTTTAACACTTCCATAAGCAATTCCCATTGTTTTAGGATCGGCTGGAATATGAGCAGAGCCAAAGAGATCATTAATGGCCATCCATCCTAACCCGATAAGCCCACCTCTAGAAAAAGATGCTGTACCCTCCGCAACAAATTCTCCTAGTGTCAATGCACCATTAGGACAGCAGTTTTGATTACTACTAAGATAGCTCTGCATCCAGCCACTCAGCGAGCTTCCATCGTTAGCAAGATAAGCCATGATGTCTTTATACATCTGGGTTTGTCCGAAAGTGGTACTTCCTCCACCACCTCCTTTTTCTCTTTCAGAGCCTGATGTCATTTGTACAAATTCATCCAGAGAACCAAACTTTCTTCTCTGATTGCCTGAAGTAAACCAGCCACTTTCAGTAGGAACATTCCATGACCAGCTTTCATCGACAGCCATTGCTTTTCTTCCATCAGGATCAATAAAACTGATCGGGTTATTATAAGCATAATTGTAAGGCGTAAATCTTCTGGACGTTTCAGCTAAAGGATCAATCACACCCCAATTTCCAATATCTGCCATGTACCTCCTTGCCCCGAAGTCGCTCCAACCCGTTTCCTTCTGGAATTCTTTTCCGCTGTGTTCGTAATTGTAGGAAGGATTACTTTGTACCCTAAACTCCTGCTTCATCCCATAAGGATAGAAATTGCTTTCTTCAATGATCGCTGCTCCCGAACCGTTTTTAGTGTAACTTAATCTGATGTTCCCTAAATGGTCGGTATAGCTGTAAATATACTTATTATTTTCAAAACTATAATACCCTTCAGCTGTCGGTACAAATTTTAAAACACCGTTTTCATACTGAAAGCCGTCTATATAATCTGTTGTCATTCCTGCACTTGTTTTCGTCAGCTTGCTTCCATCTGCCCGGTAAAGGTATTGGATGGCATTGCTTTTTTGAGTAACATTTGAAGGTAGGTCAAGCAGATTATATGCGATGTTTGAGATGCCCTTATCCATTTGCCTGGTCATGTTCCCGTTCAAATCATAATCAAAAGCACCGCCACCTGATGGATAACCAGAGGCATTGTTTCTAGAATCAGTTACAGTCTGTAGCCTGTAGCCACTGTACACATAGGTAAGATCATCAATTTGCTGAGCAGTGGAGCCAATTCCTCCACCGGTTCTCTTCAGGGTACTGATGTTTCCTCCCAGATCATACGTAAGGACTTCATTGTAGAAATTATCTTTAGGTGCGGCGGCTCCCGGCTCTGTATACACCCCCGAAGTCATTCGGTTTAAAGCATCGTATTGGTAAGAATACTTTTTCAGTATTCCATCCTGTGCACTTTTCCAGATTGCTTCTTCTACGTTTCCGCTTCTTTTTCCTATAGTGGGACTTGCAGGAGCATAATATTTCAGTTCATATCCGAAAAGTTTTGTTCCCAGGTTTGCAGGATCGTTAATTTTAAGCAAAGAACCCCTGATATTATAGGTATAGCTGATATTCTGCAAACCGCCACCGACAGCCTTGCTTGAAAGTTGCGAAAGTTCGTTATAGCTGTTTTCCGACAGTAATTCTGCTGCCATCTGACCTGTAATCTGATGGTATTGTTTTTTCAGGCGGTTTTGGCTGTCATATTCAAAAGTCTGGGTAATCACTTTTTCGGCATCCGAAGCTAGTCTTTTATGATAAACTTTGGTAGTCAGCGGCACCCCTGTAAAGTCAATATTAGACTCTGTTTTGGTATAACCTCCCAAATGATTCACAGAATGCATACCCACAATTCGGGATTTTTCATCATACCATGAGTATGATTTCGTCCAGTTGT
Organism: Chryseobacterium kimseyorum; assembly: GCF_025971945.1. Taxonomy (GTDB): domain Bacteria; phylum Bacteroidota; class Bacteroidia; order Flavobacteriales; family Weeksellaceae; genus Chryseobacterium; species Chryseobacterium kimseyorum. The sequence goes on along the minus strand of NZ_JAPDHW010000002.1, from coordinate 498,764 downwards.
CATTCTCAAGGTTTTTTACATAAGAAGCGGTAGGAAGGTTTTTGGTATTGATATTCTGGCTAAGATCATCGCTGATAATTGATTTTCCAAAAACAGTGGTAGGTCTCGCCGGGCTTCCCTGTGGGTATGTATCATAATAACTGATTGACAGGATTTGTGAAAATGAGGTAGGATATACCGTGTTGGTATAGTAAGCCGTTTGTCCTGTAGCAGCAAAACCTCCTGTGCTTCTGCTTTCATAGTATGCTGTTGCACCATTTAGCTGGTTCTGTTCTGCCTGTCTTCCTGCACTACTATAGGTATTGGTACTCGTAAAAATTCCTGTAAAAACAGTTCTCCCAAACTTATCAAATTTGGTAAATAGCCATTTTTTAGAATCTCCCATATTAGCGTCCTGTGTCATCACTATACGATCGAGCTTATCGTAAACAAAGTATTGCCAGCCTTTACCGGGCAGCTTTTTTTCTACCTGCCTTCCTTTAGCATCATATTTATATTGATAACATAGGTTATTGAGCGTTGCCTGATCAAGTGCCAGATTGTTGGCAAGAGGAGGAACTACTGCAACGAGTTGACTGTATTTGTTGTAAATATAATAGGTGTCAGAATTCGGGCTTCCTGTTTTTCTCACCATCACGGTCTGTTCTTTTCCGTTCACAAATTCTGTGGTTACATTACCGTCTTCATCGGTTACAGAATTTTTCACTAGTTGCCCAGCTGCATAATAGACGGCGGGTGAAATCACATCTTTCGTTGCCCCGTTTTCCCATGTGGTCTGCACAGTGAAGAGCTTTACTTCAGAAGCAGCATTCACCTCATATGCGTACGTTGTACTGTGAGACTGGTAATCTGCTCCGGGCTTTTTTGAAGAAAGAGGCTTTCCGATGGGCGAGCTTTCAACTGTGGACGAGCTGTAATAATAAATATCTGAACCATAGCTTTGCGGAGCATTCGTATGTGGATTTGCATAGATTGCTCCGTTCTGGGTCTGGTTTTGCGGAATCGGAAGATAAGATTTGAGGCTTCTCCCGAACTCGTCATAGTCTAGGGGAGTTACAATATCTTTTGCATTAGGAGTTCCCTTGATGCTTATGACCTGCTTTGCCCTTCCCAAACCGTCGGAATACTGAATAGCTTCAGTCTTTCTGGTGCAGTCTTCATTGAGGCAATTTTTGGTGTAAACATAGTTTTCAGCAGTAGAAAACTGACTGCTCTGTGCATACGTTAGTAAGGTTGCAAACAGCAACAGGAATATATTTAAATTTCTTTTCATGGTTTAGTGTTTGTAATTGTACTGGTTTTCCTTCAGTAATTTTCCGTTACCATCCTTTACGGTGCTTAATCTACCTGCCGCATCATAAGAATACGACACTTTAATCCCATTACCGGAAATTGAGTTAGTAACTCCTACTAAAGGATCATAAGTGTAGACGGTTATTGGGTATTCCTGCAAAGCACTGTTTAAACGCAGATTGTTTAAAGCTGTCAGAAGTGTAGGTTCGTTATTGCCGTTATCTGCATCTGCATCCGAAGCGGTAACAGCATTGGTAACAACTGACAGTGAAGAGATATCGCTGTATTTTGCTCCCACGATCTCTGCAATAGGCAGAGTCTTGTTGTAGCCCCAGATTGTTGTCGTGCTTACTCCTGCTTTATTAGTAACCTGTACAAGATTCCCTTTATCATCATACAGATCAAACGTTAATTGTGTTTCAGGATTTTGTGTAAGATCTGTGGTTACTACAGATGTCGGATAAAAATGACCACTGTTGCTAAAAATTGTTTTGCTGGTCGATAGGATATCACCATTATCTTTTAGAATAGATTCAAGAGGAACCGAAATCATATTGGCATTCATCAGTCTTGTATCTGAAAGATCCTGAGCATATCTTGTTAAGGTTTCCTGTATATCTCCGTTATGGGTAGTCAACTTAGAGGAAATCTGCTGAAAATTGTTTGGGCTGATTGTAGATTCATTTACCGTAATATAATTTGTATTATCTCTTTTCACAGTATTTGTTTCTGTAAAATGCTGTACATATCCGGGGATATAAGAATAAAAACTTGACAATGCATGTCCTGAGGCGCCCGGAATATTAGTGATTGTATAAGTATATTCTGTTTTTTCCTGTGACTGATTACTGCTGTTCCGAATTTCCTTTTTTTCTAAAAGACCATTGCTTGTAAGATTAAAGTACAGTGGATTCAAATTAGCATCTTTGTAATCATCGGGTATTTTATAGGTGTATTGTATACTCCCATTATTTAGATTGCCAGAAATTTCAGTTTCTTTCACATTCTTATACAAAACAAATTGGGAAGATGATAAAGAATTGGGGTCGTTAAGTTCAGAGTAGTAAAGATAACCTGTCGCATCCTGGGGATTTGTGAAAGAATTATAATCGTACTTTTTTGTCTTTACAAGAGTACCATCTGAATCAAAAGATCTTATCATCTTTATTCTTGCACCTGTCAATTCTAATACTTTATTACTGTATGGAAGCGGTAGGGAATTAATTTGATAGACCTTGAAGTTTCCATAATCAGTCGCATTATTGGTGTTAATTGTGTAAGTGCCGGGATTGAGACGGTAATTTGGGATGCTACAAGTGCTGTTATCCTCTCTTGTCATTACAATGCCATTCGGGTTTTTAACATTAAATGTAAAAACCGGGGGAGGATTGTTGAAATCTATGATTGTTCCATCATACAAAGATTCAACATTGAGGTAAACGGGATATTGAGTTCCGGAATTTCCTTGTACCTGAAATGTATATACCAGAGAACTGCTGGTATTGTAAGGAATAATGTTTTCAGCATAGTATTGCACCGCCGAATCTGCAATGTAATTATATCCCGTAAAATTTAAAGTACTTTTGTCTGCATATACCTCATTGGCCTCAAAATCATACAGTACAAATCCTTTGGTTGGAAAAGTTATTTTTTTTAAAGTTCCCTTTATATAATTGTAAGCGCCACCATCAGTCGCACAGATTTGATTGCCTGGTTCGGATGGCGAATTATACGTGTCTCTATATTCAAAGTACGTTTGCTCCTCCATTTGAAGATTTTTATTTAATTTTTTTAAAAAAGCAAGTGTCTTTTTTGTAATCAAACTTCCGTAAGAATTAGTATAATTTGTTTCAACACTTCCATAGATGAACTCATATTTTGATATTAGCAGCCCATTCATGCCCATCAGAGAAACATTTTTTACGGTATACGGATCATTAGCAAAATTTTCTTCACTATCGTCAGATGCAGTATAATCAAAAGCAAATGAGATTTTCCCTTTCGAAGTAATCACATCTTTTAATTTACAGTACTGATATTTTAAAGTGGTCGATGCACCTATGTATTTATTTTTTTTATCGTAGACGTAGTTGACAATCTCATGATTTCCAGCATCCTTAACCATATTAAGCTCAAAACCTGTTTTATGATTTTTTGTTCCGGCATTCGTTGAGTGAGTGCCAATATTATAATCATTAAAAAAATATTGATACCCTTTATCGTCTGTAATCTTGAATGAATTAATGATCAATTTAGTACTGTTCAGATCTCTTGTATATTCAATTTTTAACTTCGATCCAGAAATATTGTTGATCACCAGATCGTTACCTGTACTACTTTTATGGATATTAAATTTTCCCGAATACCCCGGGATGGAATAATAAAAAATATCAGCTTCGCTTTCTGTAATTTCGGTGATATTTTTAGTTTCATCAATATCTAAAATTGCTATCCTATTGATGCTTCCTCCTTTAAATAGCGTCCATCCCAATCCCACCTCACTCGCAGGATTGCCATCTACCGCACTGTAGGGATGGTAAGATAAGGCTACAGAAATAGGGAAACCAGCATCTGAACTTTCTAAATTATAAATGGGAATACTGATAGAAGGAATTCCAGTCGCCGGCGAGACGGTAGCATTGGCATAGTTCTGAAATGAAGCAGCAGATGGAGGTGTTGAAATTTGACTTTGTGCAGATATCTCGAATGTTAGTAATCCTGTCGTTATGAGCAGAGTTAATATTTTTTTCATCGTTATGTTATTTCTTAATTATTTTGGCATTGGCAATTTTATTCGTATCCGTTTTTATCGTAATCAGATATGCTCCCTGAATCAAATTTTGTGTATTAATCTTGGTTACTTTGTTCTTCGTTTTCATAGTTTGCAATTGTCTTCCTCCCATATCGTAAAGTGTAATATCGGCTTCCTTGAAGTCAAACCCAATCTCTACATAACAGTAATCAGATACCGGATTCGGATAAATTTTAATATCTAATTTCTCAATCAACTGATCCAGCTGCTTATCTCCCAACTTCACAATCTTCCAGTTCTCTTTTCCTAACTCCTCAGCACTTGTACCTGCCAGAATAATTGAACCGTCTCTGTTTAGCTTAATATCAGATAATCTTTCTTCCTTTTTTCTCGATTCTCCTTTCACATGCTTTCTCCACTGCTCATTGCCGTTTTGATCAAGGTAGAGCATCCAGAATGTTTCATCATCTGTTTCTATTCTACCTTCTGCCTGTGTGTAACCACCGAGTAAAATTCCTTTTGAGTTTTTATCGTCTCCTGTTTTGATGACATTCATGCCCATCAGAACATCCCTGTTTTTGAAATTGTAGGATTTCTGCCAAATCTCTTCACCTCTCTCGTTTAAGGAAATCAACCACATATCAGTTCCATCTTCAATACCTATAGATTTATTTCCTGATCTTTCGGATCTTGAACTTCCACCAATCATGTATCCTGTAGAACTTAAAGCTAAAGTTTTGATGCGATCATCTGCTTTACCGCCGTAGTTTTTTTCCCATTCTACTTTTCCTTCTTTATTGAGTTTAACAATCCAGTAATCGCCTTCCCCAAAATTTTCTGTTTTCTTTGATCCTCCTGTGTTACTTCTGGAATATATTCCCAGTAAAACACCTCCATCCACAGTAGGAATCATTTTTTCCACTTCGTCCAGTCCTTTTCCACCTAAAATTATTTGTGAAAGTTCTTTTCCGTTCTTATCAATTTTTACCACCAGGACATCTTTGGAACCGTAGCCTTTAGCTGCATTCTGAACATTTCCTGCAATAAAGAATCCTAGATCCGTAGTCTGAATCACAGCTCTTGCATCTTCATCCTGAGCTGTACCCAAAGTTTTTTGCCACAGTTCGTCACCGAATTCATTGATCCGGATCAGCCATATATCTGAACCTCCTTCGGAAGCATCTTTTTTGTCTAAGTTTTTACCAGAATAAGAAGTTCCTGCCAAAAGAAAACCTCCCTCCTGTGTTGCCACCGTCGCTGAGAGAAAATCATGGTTCTGACCCGAGAAATATTTTTCCCAGACTTCTTCACCCTGTTGATTGAGTTTAATGAGATGAAAATCGTAACCGTTGTTTTGTTTGTTTTCGGAACTAAGTTTCTTGGATTGAATGGAACTTCCGGAAATTAGATATTGCTAATCGATTGTTGTGGTGACTTGAGAGAGAAAATCCTGAGTGGAGGATTTAATATCTTTCTGCCATACTACATCCTGAGCATGCAAAATAGCAGTCGTGCATAAGAATAATGCACTCGCGTAGAGTTGTTTCATGATTTGGATTGGTTATTACTTTTTTGCGAATCTAATCTTTTTTAACACATATCACAATACTTTGATACAAATTTGATGTTGACGTGATATATATATATTTGACAAAGCTAAATTTGAAAAGCGTCAAAACTTGACGTGTTAGAAGATGAAATTATTTATAAAGTAAAAACGGTGGTTTTATAAGATTTTGGAATACGCAAACTTTGAATTCTTATTTTTTTAAATAACATTCTCAAAATCTCGTATCATTAAACAAAGTTTCATAAATTTACGGAGTATGAGTTTAATGTAACAAAATTATGAAAATAGGATATGCCCGAGTTTCAACCAAAGATCAAAATTTAGATTTACAAATTGAAGCCTTAGAAAAAGCAGGTTGTGAGAAAATTTATCAAGAGAAAATTTCGGGTGCCACAAAAAATCGCCCTGAACTTGATAAAATGATAGAACAGTTCAGAAAAGATGATGAACTTTATGTCTGGAGGTTGGACCGGTTAGGGAGAAGTTTGAAAAACATTATTGATCTTGTTTTAAGTTTGAGTGATAAAGGAATTATAATAAAAGGTCTTGTAGATGGTGTTGACACTTCTACGATTAACGGACGGCTATTTTTAAATCTTATGGCATCTCTTGCCGAGTACGAACGGGAGTTGATAAGAGAAAGAACGAATGCCGGATTACAATCTGCAAGAGCAAGAGGGAGAACCGGTGGAAGACCGAAGGGATATACACAAGAAACAATTTCAAAGCTACTACTTCTACGTTCAATTTATAAAGATCCAACAATGCGGCCGGAAGATATATACAAGCCTTTAGGACTGACCAGGGCAACATTTTATAGGTATGCTAAGATTCTGGACAATCATACGGATGAAGAAATAAAGAAAATGGGAATTAAAAAATAGTAAATATTAAAAAAATAAGTTTTGATTGACGATTTGCTGAACGTGCCCAAAGGTAGCTACTGTCTGCGTAATGTAGTTTATTTCATCTATATGGATTTTTATCCAAAAAACAAAAGATTCATCACTCCAAATTAATATTAAGGTAACCAGACTAGAAGCACTTAACAATCAATTTACCAAAATAAAATTTTATATTAGCAGCATAAATAGCTAAGCCTGCTAGTAATTATATTGACGCAGTGCGTAATAACCAAAAGTTAGCATAAATTATAAAAAACCATGAAAAAAAATTTACAGATTCTATTTACATTTTTTATTGTTTTAATAAAATCACAATCACCTATTAATTCTTACATAAAAGAAACAAATTTTTTTCCTGGGTCAGAACCTAGCGGATTAATACAATTTGGAGATAATTTAATATTTGCAGCAAATACAACCTATGGTTTTGAACCGCATAAATATAATTTGCAAACGAATTCAGCCGAAATGATACAGAATATCAATAATGGATTTGCTGACAGTATTATAAAGAAGGAATTCTATAAAATAGGCAGTAGCGTATATTATTTTGCTACAGACAATTCCAATTTACAATTATGGTCTACAAATTTAACTACCAATGTTACTACAAAAATAAAAGATTTAAATATATATTATTCAAATACAAATAACATTATTGCCAAAGTTTTAAACAATAAATTATATTTTGTTTTTCAGCAAAAGCTATATGTAAGTGATGGTACAGCAACTGGGACAATTCAAATTAATAATGTTACCAATGTTGGAAATTATATATTTGAAAATAATGGATTTGTATATTTTTTTGGTAACAATAATAATTATGGTCGAGAAATATGGAAAACGGATGGCTCTGTAGCTGGTACAACTGTCGTTAAAGATATTAACCCGGGGACAGCTTCTTCAATAATATTTGGTAATGAAAAGATGTATCAATTTAGTAATAAAATTGTATTTATTGCTATGGATGGTAATTCTAATTTAGGCTTATGGAGTACTGATGGTAGTTCAATCAACACCACCAGTTTCTATACATTAAGCAATAATTCCATTTTCTATGATTTTGATTTTCAAAATTACGACAAATTACTTTTCACTGTAAACGGAAATTTGTGGAAGACAGACGGAACATCTATGGGTACAAATCTTATTTATACTAGTATTCCACCGATTAATAAACTCACGTACTATAAGAATAAAATTTACATTGATACAACTTCTAATTTATTCTATGTAAATCAATACGATCAAGTGAATTTTTTAACTAATTCAGTTGGCACTCTATTTCAGACAATTTCTCCAAGCAATAATGGTAATTATTTAGCTTTAAGAGAATACAATAACAATTCTTCACCAATCTATTTTTTTGATAATAGTAATTTATTACAAACAAATATTAAATTCACAAATGATACCAAATTTATTGAATATCAAAATCGATTAATCTTTTCAGGTTATATTGAATCTTACCAGGATTTTTCTACAACTTATAAGAATACCGAATTATTCTCTTATGATCCTTTGAATAATGTTTCAAAAATTGAAAAAGATTTGAGTAATGGTAGTTCTGGAGCACCTCGAAATTATACCGAAATAAACGGCGAAGTATATTTTCAATCTAGAGATGGTTATTATTATCAAATTTATAAATTAGACAGCAACAACAACGTCGTAAAATTAAGTGGTAATTTGGCTGATGATTTTATAAACGACACCGTCGAGTTTAATTCTTTAATTGTTTCGGGAAATTTTATTTTTTTTCATAATAATAAGTTATACAGGACAAATATAATTACACATTCTTCAGAACAAATTTCTCCACCTGTTAATGAAAAAATATATGGAACCTATGCAGTAAGCAATAACAAAATTATAATGAAAACTTTTAATAATACTGATAATTATATGAGAATTTGGAGTTTGGAGAATAGCTCAACAAATTTCTCTTTGTTACTTGAGAAGCACGTTAATAATATGCCATCTTTATCTAATGTCGATAAAGATTTTGTAAAAACGGATTCCGGAATTTATTTTAAAATGCTTAATAATTCCACTACAGAAATTTGGAAGTCTGATGGTACTTTGAATAATACGATTGAAATAACTGATATTGGTAGTATTTATGCTTTTAAGAGTTTCTTAGGATCTCTTGGAAATAAAGTAATTTATGCTAATAATCTGAGTACAGGATTACAAAATTCTGAACTTTATTATATTAACGATAGCAATAATCAAAATTTCCTGATAAAGAATAATTATCGATTTATTGATGGAAATTCGTTTGTGGCGAATAATAAATTATATTTTTTTACTTCAAATAGCAATGGCTTCTACACAGAAATACATAGTACAGATGGAACGTTACAAGGTAGCCAACTGATTACTACAAGTTTTTTTACTGGTGAAAATTATATAACTAAATGTGGAAACCAAAATTATTTTATTGGTAAATCCGGAGGTAATCAAATACATGGGATTTTTAAGACTGACGGAACCGCAGCTGGAACATCTTTAGTAATTGATGGTTATCAACCTGGAGTGATAGGACAAAATTTTACATCTTTAAACTGTCTCAATAATGAAATCTACGCCATAGATTCTATGCAAAGAATTTTCAAAACGAACGGAAATGTTGGAAATTATCAACAAGTTAGTTTTACGATAGATAATCAACTTTTACAACAACCTAACTACACATGGATTAAAAGTTTATACATACATAATTCTAAAATTTATTTTAGTGTCGATCAATACAAGAATCATGGTGAAGAACTTTTTATTACAGATACTATAAACACTTTGTCTGTTAGCGATGACCATGTTATCGGCCATGATAGAATACTGATCTATCCTAATCCTGTAGCTAATGAATTTAATATTAAACTAAATAATGGAGAAAAAATCTTAAAAGTACTGATATATGACGCAAATGGTAGAATGATTTCTACCCATCATAATACATTAATAAATGTTCAAAATTTATCTGCCGGAATATATTTTCTAAATGTTTTTACTAATTTAAATAGTTACAATAGCAAACTGATTAAGAAATAATTATTTATATAGTTACTAGTTAAATATAACTTCTGCTAACATCGGTAAATGTTACACAACTCCAATATTCCGGGGATAAATTAAAATACTAGAAAAAAATAATCCTTTTTAAAAGCGATTTTAGGGAGGTTTATCTTTTAAACATCCAATGAAAATATAAAATTAGTAGCCTTAAACTAAATATTTTAAACCATAATAAACAAAGTTTGGGAATTCCATTCTTCCCTTGTCTTGAAGACGAAACCTGGGCTAAAATATTCGGAATTTTGAATATAACCTTCACTACGAGCACACCAAAAGTAAATTTAATATATATAATCTTTTGAGAGTTTTAAAATAGTCAAATCAAGTATAGCATAATCTAGGGTTTCGTGACAGATAATAACAAATATTCTCAAAAACGATAAAATAGTAGATGTGTACTTTATAATTTTATTTTATGAAACTGCCAAATGAACTAGAAGATAAATATGTAAGAGAAGTTCTCTATAACTATTCCTTAGAAAACCTTCCTAAAGAACAATGGAAGCCGATTGAAGGTTTTGAGAATTATGAAATATCTAATTACGGAAGGGTAAAGAGCTTAAGTCGCCTTTCTCATATATCATTAGGAGTAGAACATTGGGTTTCCGAAAAAATCCGAAAGTTGCTTTTTACCAAACAGTATAATAACTATCTTAAAGCCGATGTTTATAATGTGCACTGTGGATTATCTTTGGAGGGTCGAAAGTATACAAGATCTGTTGCTCGGTTGGTGTATTATCATTTTGTTGAAAAGTTTGATATAGATGATCGTTCAATTATTATTTCGTATAAGGATAATAACGTATTTCATAAGCATAGCAGTAATTTAGAGAAAATTTCAGCCAGCGAGAGACGTTTGAAAATCTTTCGTCATAATAGAGCTAGAAACGTATATGTTGATTATCTGCAGGCAGTTAGCCAGTATACCGCCGAAGGAGAATTTATTGCTCATTTTGAAAGCATATATGATGTAGAAGAAAAATTGGGTATTGCTTGCGAAAGTATTATGGACGTTATCAATAAAAACATCTTAACATCAGGGACATTTCGATGGTTTTTGCGGGGTAATCCTCCGAAACAAGAAGATTTTTACATGGTCAAAACAGCAGATGTGTTAAATGATTTACTTAATAAGCATCTTTGGGAGAAGTTGGGTAAACCCATAATCGACAAAGATAGTCCTCCTTCGTGTTTTAATTTGTCAGTGATAGATCTTCCCGGAGAGTACTGGGTTCCAATTCCCATTCTTGGATTTGAATCTAGATTTGTCTTATCTAATAAAGGGAGGGTAAAACGGTTAAGTGGTTGGATTTCAAGCGGACGTATTATGTTTTTACAGGAGAAAATATTATCTCAAAAACTGATTATTAATAGTGAAAAAACGTATTCTCTATCATGTACATTAAGTAGTGAAAGAAAATATGTTCGGGTTGTAATAAGTAAATTGCTTTATTGTTGTTTTGTAGAAAAATTTGATTTATCAGACAGAAATTTGATGGTGGTCAATGAAAGTGATCCTTTATGGGATATTGATATTTCAAAATTATCACTGCATCCGGCCAATTACGTTTTGAAGAAAAAATATAAAATTGAGGATTAAAATCTTCATTAATCATAATCTCAAAAAACGATATATTAGATTGCATCAAAAGAAATACAAATGACAGAAATAAATAAAAAGATTTCAGAAGTACTTAAAATGTCATTAGATGAAAAGTACGAGTATTTCATTCGAAAAGTTGCTGATTTTGAACTTATTTGGGGACTAAATAGTGATGGATGGGCATTATACGGGGATAGTAAAGGAAACCGAGTGCTTCCTTTGTGGCCTGAAAAAGAATTTGCTGAAGTATGTGCTGTTGATGAATGGAAAGATTACATTCCTGAAGCTATCGAGTTAGAAAATTTTTTACACAAATGGGTTTCCGGAATGACTAATGATAACACATTAATTAGTGTTTTTCCAACGGTAATTAGTTCGGGGCTTATAATTTCGCCGTCTGATTTAAATCAAGACTTACTTCATGAATCAGAGCAGTATGACTAAAGTATTAATCTGCACTATGCATAATATAAAAAAAATATTTTCTTGTACTTCCTTTCATTTGGTAATACTATAATTTTTTCTTTCTGTTAATTGATAACCAGCAAAAAGTGCTTATAATAATGCTAATTAGAGATATATAAATCTTAAAAAACGATTAATACTATATAATTAATATTATTATTGCATTTTGTTTTAATTAATTATTATGAAGTTAACACTGCATTTTATATTTTTATTCTTTACTCAACTATTATTCTGTCAGGCTATTGAATGGTCTGAAGAACGTAAGTTGAATTTTGACGATTTCAAAAGAACTATTTTTACGGAAGATGGCTTTAGTGCTGCGGAATCAAATGTTGCCATAAATTTTCGGATTGTTTCAAAATCTATTTGGACGGGTAATATAAAAATTAAGATCTATGCAGTTTTTAATTCTGAAGACTCCTGGTTTAGAAAAGATCAATCATCAAATACCTATGTTTTAAATCATGAACAGAAGCATTTTGATATAGCGCATGCCTTTGCAACTTACCTTCAAAAAATAGTAGATAAGGAAATAAGGGGAGTAACAGATTTTAATAACAATTTTCAAAAATTGTATGATATAACCTTTGCTGAATATATTGCTTTTCAGACTAAATATGATCTGGATACTGGCCATGGTTCAAATTTAGAACAGCAGATTAAGTATAATGATATTATCAGTAAAATGATTGAGTAAATTATTGCTATGTCTTTATACTGCGATTGATTTAAATTGAAATCTTTATTGTATAAAACATTTAATAATTATTCAGTTATGTATTAATAGTCTCAAAAAACGATACATATAAAAAGATATGGGACTATTTGACAAATTTTTTAAGACAAAAAAAATGCAATACGAAATAATAAAAGATGAAAATGGTAAACATCAAATAGGAGGAGAAATTCCACAAGATTTTACGATTCCAAACAATGAATTTTTAGCTGGGTTTCAATATTTGGGTTTTATAGACAATTCAGATCCAGTTTTTTCTTGGCTTCCATTCAGAGTAAACCTAATTCATCCAATTTATACTGACGAATATTTTGTTTTTCTTGACTATTCAAATCCAAATAGTCCGACAATTATTGAACCTATGGACACTACTTCGTCAACAAGTGCATTTGACGAAATTGATAAAAACTCAAAAATTATTTGGGAAGGAGTTAAAGTAAGTTTAGAGGAAAAAGAAGAAATTGACGAATTTGAAAGTATAGGAATTTGTGGCCACCCAGATTGGCTACAAGAAGCGGAAATTCCAAAATGCCCGAAAAGTGGAAAATCTATGAGATTTTTGTGTCAATTAGGAAGTTTTAGTGATATTGAAGCAACGTTTAGCAACGTTGAACCAACAAAAGGAATGGAAGAATATTTCCAAAAATTAAACTTTTGGTGTGATGGAAATTTATACATTTTTATAGAACCGACAACAAAGACAATGTGTTATACAATGCAAAATACATAATAACATAAACAATCGAAAAAGAGCAAACTATCAACAAGCTTTTTGCAATAGTGGTGCGAAATTTCAAAGGTTTTATTTCTATTAAACTTTTGTATAAGATTGAAATTTATACTCGATTGCCTTACCATCTCAAAATCTAAGAACATTAATAACAGCTAAACTAAATTTCAAAAAAGAAAACGATAAAAAAAAGTTATGACTGTAATCTTATGTATTGATTTTCATCGAAAACCCATGAATTGGAAATCTCCTGTTCTTCCAAGAATAGGAGAAAAGCTATTTACCGGAGATTTCTTTCCTGGAGAAGAACTTAGCCAAATGGAAGATTATTTGATTGTTAGGGATGTCATCTGGCATAAAGAAAAAGAAGATTCAAATGAATACAGTGTTAGTTTGCTGTTAGATTATCAAGAATAAATAATGTAAGAAATAGGAAGATGGGATACAAAAATAAAATCATTGAATTACTAAAGGACGGTTTCACAATCACTGAAATATCAGAATATCTAAAAGAAAATAACTTTGAAACCAGCAGTCTAAGTTCAGTTGAGAAATTTGTCTATAAATTAAAGAAAGAATATAAAGCTAAAACGATGTTTCAACTTGCTCATTTAATGTTCAAATAATCTCACAAAATGATGATAACACAAATTACGGAATGAAAAATTGTATAATAGATAATTCTTACAATTATAGTGTAGTTTAATTATTTTTGAAAAACCATTTTATGAAGAAAATCTACTTTACCTTCTTTATTTTACTCAATTTTCTGTTGTTCGCTCAATACACATCCAATTCTTTAGACCGAATTTATTTAAATGTCGAGGATCTTCAATTTGATCAGATTAAAGATGTTGAAATTGAGAATTTCCAGTTTATCAATCCTACTTTAAATTTTGATTATGGGGTATATATCTTTCAGGTTAAGCCTTTTGAGTTCATACCTAAAAAAGGGGCAAAACAAATAAAAAAAATTTCAACATATCTTAAGTATGCACTCAACGGGGATAAGAATTTGTTTTCTTATGATTTATTTGATCGAGAAGGAAAAAAATACATCACAAATGAGCGGGGATATATTAATATTTACTACCATTATGATGAACAAAAACGTTTGAAAGAAAAAATCAGAGTTGTAAAAAACGATACTGTTAACCACAGCAAATATCATTTCAATGAAAAAAATCAGCTTTTAACATTATCTGAAACAGCTGTTGAATACGATCATCAAAATAAGCCAAATCAATTTAAGAACACTAAATTTCCTAACTCACCATACTCAACAGTTTTAATTTATAATAAAAACAAAGTAAGGATTGAAGAACGTGAGAGTAATGAAATAATTGGATTCAGAGAATTTACCTATTCAAAAAGTAATAATTTAATTAAAGAGAATTATAAAAGTCGAACAGTTTTTAACAGTTACAACGATAAAAACCAAAAGATAAAAAGTGTTGAATTCAATAATAAAAATTTATATTCTATAGAGAATTTTGAATATAATGAAATGGGTGATCTCACAATGCATCGTTTTCGTTTTAGTGGAGATATAAAAAACGGGACAAAAGCTGAAAGTCGATCACATTATAAATACGATCGGTGGGGCAATAAAATTTACGTACTTACTGAAGGAGAAATCAATGCAATTACTACCGAACATTTTTATGAAATTGAATATTATTAATATTTATCTTCAGATTTGGTTGTCGACACTATTTTCATTACTAAAAAAGAAAAACAATTATTATTTGAAGAATAATCTCACAAAACGATTTATTAATTATTCAATATTTCGTGCAAGAAATTTCCATTGCAAACAAATAGGACATTAGTAAACTTTGTAAAGTACATTTATTGATAAGTAATAGTAAAAGAGAAAAATTTAGTAGAAAATTAAATGTTCCCCCTATTGTTCCCCCTTAAAACAAAAAACTCTCTGATAACCGTAGTTACAGAGAGTTTTTAGTACCCCAGACGGGACTTGAACCCGTACATCCTTGCGGATACAGGATTTTAAGTCCTGCGTGTCTACCAATTCCACCACCAGGGCGTGATGAGAGCGAAAAACGGGACTCGAACCCGCGACCCCAACCTTGGCAAGGTTGTGCTCTACCAGCTGAGCTATTTTCGCAATTAGTGCGGATGAAGGGACTCGAACCCCCACGCCTCACGGCACCAGATCCTAAGTCTGGCGTGGCTACCAATTACACCACATCCGCATTATTATTGAGTTATTTTAAAGATCTTGTTTCGTTTTTGTGAGTGCAAATATAGGGCAATAATTTGTATTTGCAAGACTTTTCGAAAATATTTTTATTTTTTTTACAAAATTTCTTTCCGTGTTGTTTTATTACATTTCAATTTACTACTTTTACAAAGTTAATAATTACGATATGGAATTACAAGGAACGGTAAAGAAAATCACTGATGTTCAAACATTTGCAAGTGGTTTTCAAAAGAGAGAAATGGTTATTCTTACACAAGAACAGTACCCGCAACCAATAAACATTGAATTTTTACAAGATAAAATAAATTTATTGGATGCTTTGAAAGAAGGAGAAAATGTAAAGGTAGGAATCAACATCAGAGGAAGAGAATGGGTTTCGCCACAGGGAGAAACTAAATACTTCAACTCAATTACCGGATGGAGAGTAGAAAAAGTAATGGATGGCGGTACTGGTTCTGAGCCAACGCAGGCTTCTTCTCAGCAATCTGCATCACCGGTTTCTAACGAAAATCCTTTTGCAGGAGACGACGATGACGATTTACCTTTTTAATTAAAGCATACCACCAAATACAATCCCGCTTTTTAAGTGGGATTTTTTTCACCTATGATTCGATTAGATCCAAACGAAATTTCATTTCCCAATCCGCAGATTTATGACGGTCACGAAGGCATTATTGCATTCGGAGGCGATTTATCGATGGAAAGAATTTGGTTTGCCTATCAGAATGGTATTTTCCCGTGGTTCAATCCTGATGAAGAAATTCTATGGTGGTGTCCTGACCCCAGGTTTGTGCTTTTCCCGAGTGAATTAAAAGTCTCCAAATCGATGCGGAAAATTTTAAATAATCATCTTTTCACATTTACCGAAAATCAGAATTTCAGAGAGGTGATTAAAAACTGCCAGCAGGTCAGCCGAAAAGGACAGGACGGAACCTGGCTTTCTGATGAATTGATGGAATCTTTTATCCAACTTCATGAGTATGGATTTGCCAGAAGTGTTGAAGTTTGGCAAAACGGGGAACTGGTTGGTGGCTTTTATGGTTTGCAGGTAGGCAAAGTCTTCTGCGGAGAAAGTATGTTTGCCAAAGTGAGCAACGCTTCAAAAGCCGGCTTTATTAATTTTGTGGAAGCTCATAAAGACCAGTTCGCTTTAATCGACTGCCAGTCTCATACCGAACATCTTGAAAGTTTGGGAGCAACAATGATTTCTAAACAAGAGTTTCTCAAAACGTTGTACGAAAATAATGAACGCAGATAAAGAAAAATGGATTCTTCTGATTGTCCTCAGTATTATTTGGGGATCATCTTTTATTTTAATTAAAAAATCTTTAGATCATTTTACTCCTTATCAGGTCGGAGCGTTAAGGGTTTTGATTGCGGGAATTATCCTGATGCCAATTGCCATATCAAAATACAGACTTTTCCCGAAGAAACATTTAAAATGGCTTATTCTAGCCGCATTTGCGGGAAATTTCATCCCGATGTTCCTGTTTCCTATCGCCGAGACAGAAATCAGCAGCAGTATTGCCGGAATTATTAACTCAATGATGCCTATTTTCGTCATCATTGTCGGAACATTATTCTGGAAATTTGAAACTACTAAAAGACAGATGATCGGAATTTTCATCAGCTTTACCGGAGTTTGTCTGCTCGCATTGGGCGGCGGAGACGACGCTCAGTTTAAAATATTTCCAATTCTGCTTTTGCTTTTGGCAACATTATGCTACGCCATCAGTACGACAACCGTAAAATCGAAATTGATGGAAGTTTCGTCGACGGTCTTATCAGCATTTGTATTTTCCTTCATTTTGTTTGTGCCGTCATTGATCGCATTGATATCAACCGGCTTCGTGTCAACATTCACCTTTTCAAAAGAAAACATGACGGGTTTACTGTTTGTGGGACTTCTATCGGTTTTCGGAACCGGACTGGCGATGATGATGAATTACCGTCTGTTGAAAGTCTCTACTCCACTTTTTGCATCAACGGTTACCTTGTTAATGCCGATCGTTGCGATTATCTGGGGAATTTTAGATGGTGAAAAACTGACGGTTTTGCAATTTGCAGGGGCAAGTATCATTATTGCCGGTTTGATCTTTTTAAGGGCTAAGGCTGTTGTTCAAAAATAAATCCACGTTGTTTTATTTAAATTATTGAAAATGTTTTTAAATTTAAACGCAAAGTCCGCTAAGATTTTTTTTAAGTACTAACCGCTTTTAAGTTCGCTAAGGCGTTCCACTTAGCAGAGACAACAAAGTTTAATGACTCTTTTTCAAAAATAAATCCCGCATTGTTGCAGGATTATTTTATTTAAATTATTGAAATGTTTTTAAATTTAAACGCAAAGTCCGCTAAGATTTTTTTAATTACTAACCGTTTTTAAGTTCGCAAAGGCGTTTCACTTAGCAGAGACCGCAAAGTTTCCTGATCACATTAGCTCGATTGATAGATGTTATCCAAAAAAAATAATTCCCACATTGCTGCAGGATTATTTTATTTAAATTACTTGAATGCATGTTTTGAACAGAAAGTCCGCTATGATTTTTAACTACTCTGCTTTTAAGTTCGCTAAGGCGTTTAACTTAGCAGAGATCACTAAGTTTCATCACTTGAATTAATCAAACCTGATGACTTTCTTTCAAAAATAAATCCCGCATTGCTGCAGGATTATTTTATTTAAATTAATTTTTAAACCTTATCAGGTGAAAAGAGTGAATTGTATGTAGGGCAAAGCAAAGCATCCATATTCCAGTTCTCAAGACCCATTTAATTAATTTTTCTTCTTCACTTTAGCTTTTACTTTCTTCACCTCATCTTTAATATACGGATATTTCTTCTGCATATCAGTAATCATCGAAGAATCCAATTCTAATGCTTTTTCTAAAGTTTCTGCGCCTCTTGTCGTATTTTTTAAATTAAAATAACAGTTACTCAGCTGATAATAAAGTTCTGCACGATTATGATGCTGTAAGGCTGCAATCAAAACGGTAACCGCCTCCTCATATTCGCCCACCAACATTAAAACTTCAGTGTACGCATACCAGTTATAAAATCTTGACGGTTCGGCATCTACCAATTTTTTAAGGCAGGAAAGACTTTCTTCAAACTTTCCTGAATCGATAAATAGAAATGCCAGTCTTTTCTGATAATCAAGATTTCCATCGTTCAGCAATGTAGCTTCTCTTGCAAAGTGAAGAGCTTCCGGCATTCCGCCCATTTCTTCATATAAGTAAGACTGCTCCATCATCGCCATGTAAAACTGAGGATCTTCTCTCAGTGATTTCTGGAAATAATTTAAAGCTACAGTCGGCTGTTTTAAAGCTTTATAACACAGTCCGATTTTATAAAATGTAAACGCCTTTGTGTATTCCAGCTCCAGCATTTCTTCATAAACTTCTACTGCTTTTTTGTATTGATTTAAAGCTTCATAGCAAGCCGCTTTACTCGCATAAACCCCAACAGCGCTGGAATTGATTGCCAGCATATAGTCGAAACCTCTGATGGCTTCTTCGTAGTTTTTTCTGTTGAAATAATATTGTCCGTACTCGCTCCATGCAACTTCTGAGTAGGCAAAATTATCAAGATAGTCATTCAGGAAAGCAATAGCTTCCTCACTCTTATTCAAATCACTGAAACAGATCATTGCGTTTTCCAGTGAATATTCATCCGTAGGATCTTCTTTCAATGCTTGTTGATAATGTTTAAGAGCGTTAAAAGGATCTCCCAAATTCACATATTCATCTGCAATAAAATTATTCAGGAAGTTTTCTTCTTCGTTTAATTCTAAAGCTTTTTTGCAGATTTCAATAGATTTTCTAGGGTTTCCTAAATTCGAATAATACTTCGCGTAGCATACCAAAAAGTCTGTATTCTCCATAGAAGAACCTTTTAACTCGTCGATCATTTCCTTCGCCGTATTATAATCTTCCCATTCTAAGAGTACTTCAAGTTTTTTGATCTTGATATCCAAAGAATTGGGATGAAGTTTGAGACCGTAATTAACCGCCATATCAGCGTAATTAAAATCTCCCAACTCCAGATAATAAACAATAATGTCATCTAATTCTTCTGTATCGAAGTAGAATTCATCATTGTTTTCCATCATTTCCTCGAACTTTTTTACGAGTTCATTTCCAAAATATTCTTCCAATATAAAAAGAGTTTTAAGATTTAAGACCAGAGATATGAGATGTACAAATACTCGCTTCTGATAATCTTATTACTTTTAAAGTTAATAATAAATACGATTAAAATGATGAAACAGATGTTAATTTTTTTTAAATCAAACTTCTGATTTTAGCTATCATATCATCGCCTAATTTGTCGGCTTCTTCCTGTGAGAAAGCCTCTGTATAAATTCTGATAATAGGTTCTGTATTTGATTTTCTTAAATGAACCCAATTGTTTTCAAAATCTATTTTTACACCGTCTACCGTAGAAACTTCTTCATTTTGATACTCTTTTTCCATTTTAGTTAAAAGATCATCCACATTAATATCCGGAGTTAATTCTATTTTCTTTTTACCCATGAAGTAACTTGGATAGCCGGCTCTCAATTCTGAAACTGTTTTATTTTCTTTTGCCAGATGCGTTAAAAACAAAGCGACTCCCACTAAAGAATCTCTTCCGTAATGAAGTTCAGGATAGATAATTCCACCGTTTCCCTCACCACCGATCACGGCATTTTTTTCTTTCATCAAATTCACCACATTCACTTCTCCTACAGCACTTGCAAAATATTCTGAGTTGTGCGTCTTTGCCACATCTCTTAATGCGCGGCTTGAAGAAAGATTTGAAATGGCAACTCCGTTTTTGTTTTTCAACAGATAATCTGCAACAGCAACCAGGGTATATTCTTCGCCAAACATTTCTCCGTTTTCATCTACCAAAGCCAGTCTGTCAACATCAGGATCTACTACAACCCCGAAATCTGCTTTTTCTTTGACTACCAATTCACAGATGTCTCCCAAATGCTCTTTCAAAGGTTCAGGATTGTGTGGGAACTGTCCGTTGGGTTCACAATATAATTTTACCGTTTCGCAGCCTAGTTTATCTAAAAGCATTGGAATTGCAATTCCACCAGTAGAGTTTACGGCATCGAGGACGATTTTATATTTTTTAGCTTTAATAGCTTCTGCATCCACCATCGGCAGATCAAGAATCTGCTGGATATGAATATCAAAAGCATCATCTCTGGTTTCGTATTTTCCTAAGTCGTCAACCTCAGCATAATTGAAATCTTCATTTTCTGCCAACGCCAAAACCTCAGCACCATTTTCACCGTTAATGAATTCGCCTTTTTCATTTAACAGTTTCAATGCATTCCACTGCTTTGGATTGTGAGAAGCGGTTAAAATAATTCCACCGTCAGCATTTAATTCAGGAACCATAATTTCTACCGTAGGCGTTGTAGAAAGCCCAAGATCAACTACATTAATTCCCAATCCCTGCAAAGTAGCAGTTACCAGAGAATTTACCATTAAACCCGAGATTCTGGCATCACGGCCAATCACTAAGGTTAAATCTTTTTTATTTTTATTATTCTGAAGCCAGGTTCCGAATGCCGAAGCAAATTTTACGACATCAAGCGGCGTCAAGTTATCATTTACTTTTCCACCAATCGTTCCTCTGATCCCGGAGATACTTTTTATTAATGACATACTTTTAAAAATGTTTTTGCAAAAATACGAATAAAAGAAAGATCGATTGATGAATTGTGCTTAACGTTAGTAAGTTGTTCCTTTCAAAAAACAGAGTTTAAACTTTGTTAATGATGATCACCCGCAGAAAGGTTCTAAGAACACCCGCAGTCCTTATCGCAACCTGATCTTTTAGAATCAAATTTCTTCGGGGCAAAATTTTTCCTGATATATCTGAATAAAGAATAGCAGGCAAAAAGCACCACAAGAGCGATAATAATGTATTGAAAAATTAAGGAAGACTCCATTATTTTAAGATTTGATAAGCTATTAATGACACAAAATATGCCAAACCGGTCATCATTACCACCTGAAAGCCAGTCCATTTCCAGCTTTTGGTTTCTCTGTAAACTACTGCAACGGTAGAAACACATTGCATTGCAAACGCATAAAACAATAAAACCGAAATCCCGGTTGCAAAACTGAAGACTTTTTCGCCGTTTGGTTTTACATCCATCCGCATTTTATCGATTACTTTTCCTTCCGGAGCGTCATCATCCAAACTGTACAAAGTAGACATCGTTCCCACGAAAACCTCTCTTGCGACAAAGCTTGTCAGAATTCCGACTCCCATTTTCCAGTCGTATCCTAAAGGAGCAATCGCGGGCTCAATCGCTTTCCCCATTTTAGCCAAATAAGAATGATCGAGCTCAACATCCGTAGCAACAATCTGATCAGGATCCTGTTTTGGCCCGAAATAACTTAAACACCAGATGATGATACTTACGATAAATATAATTTTCCCTGCTCCGGTAATGAAGTCCCAGACTTTTCCTAAAACCATTTTCAGATCATATCCGAAAAGTGGCTTTTTGTAAGTCGGTAAATCCATCACCAGATAGGTCTTTCCTTTATTTTTAATAAAACCTTTCAAAACAGCTGCTGAAAGTAACGCTACAAAAAATCCTAAAAGATACATGGCCAAAAGCACCAAAGCTTTGTACTGAATTCCGAAGAAGGTTTTATCTGAAATAATCAGCCCAATGATAATGCTGTACACCGGAAGTCTTGCCGAGCAAGTCATAAACGGTGTTACCAAAATGGTAAGAAGTCTTTCTCTGAAGTTTTCAATATTTCTCGTTGAGATCACGGCAGGAATTGCACATGCTGTTCCTGAAACCAGCGGAACAATACTTTTCCCATTTAAACCAAACGGCCGCAGAAACCGATCCATCAGGAAAATCACTCTTGCCATATATCCTGAATCTTCCAAAAGATAAAGGAAGTATAATAAAATCCCAATTTGCGGTGCAAAGATGATAATTCCACCTAATCCCGGGACAATTCCGTCTGAAATCAGTGAATTAATTGGACCTTCCGGCAAATGTTCTCCTGTGAATGCTGAGAGCCATGCAAAAAACTCATCGATCCAGTTCATTGGATATTCTGCAAGGAAGAAAACACTGTTGAATATAACGAGCAAAATTCCAATAAAAACAACGTACCCAAAAATAGGATGTACAAGAACTTTGTCTAATTTTTCGGTTAATAGTTCTTTAAACTGAGGTTTTTTAGAAATAACATTAGCCAATATTTTATCAATATTCTGATATCGCCTAACCACTTCCTGAACCTGCAATCTTTTAGGAACCAAACTTTTAGCTTCAGAATCTGTGATCAGATCTGTTGCAGAATTTAGTTTTTCTATATCTGCACCTACAGAAATGCTCATCCACGCTTTATACTCGTTTTCAAAATGATTGTGCGCAGAAACTTTACTTAAAAAATCTTTATGCTCAGCAGGAATTTCAAATGAGGGTTTTTCTATCTCAGCAAAATCATTATTTAAAACAGCTTCCTGTATTGCTTCAATTCCTAACTGTTCTTTGGCGTTGGTCTGAATAATTTTGATATTCAAAGCCTCAGAGAATTTTTGAATGTCGATATTAATTCCTCTTCTTTCAGCCTGATCGATCTGGTTTACCACCAAAATCATCGGCACTCCCAAATCCTGAATCTGCTGAAACAGCAACAGTCCTCTTTTTAAACTTAAGGCTTCTAAAATGTAAACAACTCCGGCAAAATCTTTCTGACCTTCCAGGAGAAATTTAGAAAAAATAGCTTCATCTTCTGAGCTTGGATAAATGCTGTACGATCCCGGAAGATCTACAACCTCAACCTCTTCATTTTTGTACGTATAATTGCCGGAATGGCTGGAAACGGTAACTCCCGCATAGTTTCCTGTCTTCTGTTTTTTATTACACAGTGCATTAAAAACGGTTGATTTTCCTACGTTGGGGTTTCCTACTAAAAGTATCTGTTTTCTGTTCTGTTGCTGCATTAATTCCAATCTTCTACAATGATAAATTCTCCTTCTTCTTTACGCAGTGCAATCCGGCTTTTTTCTTCGCCAAATTCTACATACAAAGGACCATTGAAAGGAGCCTGATACAGAATTCTGAAAACAGTTTCAGGCAAAAGCCCCATTTCTATAATTTTGTTGGGCATCTTCAGATGCTGATTGTCATAGCCCAAAATTTTCCCAAGTTTGTTCTTAGGAAAGCTGCTTAATTTATGTGAATAGTTATCTTTCAATACCTATATTTTTGTAAGTGCAAATATACTCTATTTAAATTTAATCTAAATAAGCGTTATTTTAAAGATTTATAGAAACTATTAGGCTTAATAACAAACCCAAACACATTGCTGCATTTGGGTTTATTTCAATATAGTTGAGTTAAAATATGAATGTTATTTTTTGTCTTTTTCTTTTCCTACTTTTTCCAGATTGCCAACATTTACAGTATTTCCTTTTTCAACCGGGTTGTCATTCGCATTGTAAAAATCTTTGTACATTTTTTCCTGCTTTTTCATCATATCACCAATGGTACCGTCAGTTCCAGGCATCGTTCTAGACATTATCTCCTGCGTCATCATAGGTCTTACTGATGCAAAAGGATCTTTTTTGAAATCATTAAATGTTTTATCAAACTTCTCTCTTGTCAGTTCTTTAGGTTTTCCCCCAGTTGCCTGCATCAGCCCTTCGATATAAGAAAACTCGCTGTACTCTTTTATTTTTTTATTTCCCTGAAGTACCCAAGAATAGTTTTTGTCTGTATCTTCAATTTTCACGATCAACCCGGGAAGACCACTGAATTTATAAGGTCCGTCCTGAAAAGGGATATCTGAAGAGAACCAGGCAGTCCAGGTTCTTCCGCCAAATTCGGTGGTTGCTTTTTGAGTGTTGTATTCTCCAATTTTCTGCTTGTCATTTAAGATTTTCCAGTTAAATTTCAGGTCTTCTGTGTAAGCTATATTTACAGGAGTCATTCCATTAGCCACTTTATCCACATATTCCACCTTCATACTTGGATATAATTTGTGTATTCTTGAAGAAAACTTCGGAGTCTTTAGAGATTTTGAAAGGTCTTTGTATACACCTGCCTTCTGCATCGCTTCAATTTCCACCTTTGAGATAGAATCTTGAGAAATTACTGTGTAATCCTGGTAAACCGATCTGTTTTTATCTGTAATATCCAGCACCGTGATAACTTTATCAAGCTTAGCTGAATCTTTTTTAGGTTTAAAAGTAAGCTCATAGAAGAAACGGTTTGAACTTTCTTTAGCTTCCTGTGCGTTGGCAATTGCGAAAATTGCGACAAAAAATATTGAAAATAAATTTTTCATTTTAATAACGTTTTTATAATTAGTTAGCGGTTATACAATTTTGTTACAGTTTTTTTTAATTAAAATTATTCTGTCCTGTTTTATCTAAAATTTTTAAATTTAAATACCTTAAAAACAAATATTGTATGGACCCATTAAAACAATTCAGAGAAGAACTCGAGGCCGAGTATCAGACGACAAAGAAGTTTTTTGAGATTTATCCGGAAGACAAAAATGAGTATTCCCCGCATCCCAAAAGCATGAAAATGGCACATCTTGCCACCCATATTGCAGAAATTTTTGGCTGGGCAGGCTTTATGCTCAACAGTTCTGAAGTCGATCTGGCAAAAGGTGGATTGCAACCCAAGCTTCTGACTACGAAAGAAGATTTGCTGAAAGTTTTGGAAGAAAACTACCATTCCAGCATAGAAGCTTTGGAAAAAGCCAAAGAAGAAGATCTTGAGCCTAGCTGGTCTTTGAAAAATGACGGACAGACGCTTTCCTCATGGACGAAAAATGGAGCCATCCGTCACAGTTTGAGTCAAATCACCCATCACCGTGCCCAGTTGGGAGTCTACTACCGGTTAAATGACATTCAGCTCCCCGGAAGCTATGGCCCAACCGCAGATCTGCAGAATTTTTAAATTGAAGTAAAAAACCAACCTCAGTGAGATTGGTTTTTTTTTAAGTCTACACTTAAGAATGATTATTTAAGAGAAAGATTTTCTACCACCAAATTCTCGCCACTTACTAAAAGACGGTATTGAGGCCACATTTTATTTAAAGCTTCAAAAAATACTCTTGAAGAATCTTTCTGCATAGAGTCGTGAAGTTCAACAATTAGAATTTTTACTTTTGGCAACCAATCTTCATAATTTTTAGAGAACACTTGTTTTTCGCTGCCCTCTATATCCATCTTTAACAAATCAATTCTTTCGAAATTGTTTTCCTTGATAATGGTGTTGATACATATTGCCTCAATGTTACCGTTCTCATTATCCTCAATAACCTGAATTCCCCATTTTGCAACATCCTCATCAATAATCTTTAGTTTAACATCAGTACTCCAAAGACCTTTATTTAAAACTTTTACATTAGAATACTTATTAAGATTTCGGCTTGCCATCAAAAAATTATCTGGTTCAGGTTCAATTGTGATAATTTCTGAGTCAGGAAATTTGTTTTTCATTAAAACCGAAAAAAGGCCAACATTACCTCCTGCATCTATGATAATTTTTGGGTTTTTATAAAAATTTGGGTCATATTGCTTTTCTATGAAAACCTGTTTAAAAACTTCCAGATCAGATTTTTCATTTATTCTAAGATGGATGGGATGCTTTAGTCCATAAACACTTATGTTATCCCAGTTTGATGAAGCCAATTTTTTATAAAGTTTATATCCTTCTTTAAATCCGTATTCACTATAATATGGTATAAAAGTTTTTAGTTTATCGTATAAATTTTTTCTCATCTGACGGAAATTTTTTGCTAAAATAATACAATTTTTCCTTTTCTACCTTTTAATTGATTGGGTTTAAAAAAGAAGGTACTTTCATAAAGATAACTTGTTAGAATAAGGCAAAAAATAAAAAAACCAATCTCAGTGAGATTTGTTTTTGTGTTTTTATTTGAAGTTGAATTTTACGGTAAACATCACTTGGCTTGGTCGAAGTAATATTCTCGTGTAACTAATATTTGTAGTATTGATATCGTATGTTTCAAATACTTTTTTATTTGCAATATTCATCCATTTTAGTTCAAAGTCGATTTTCTTTTTTGACCATGTAAATTGGTATGATAAATCGTAAAATCCATTATGGTATTCCTCATTGGCAGCACTTGTGTTTACCTGATCCCAATTAAATCCAATTGTGTGATTTTCGATCGGATAGAAAAATGCACCCAAATTATGAGTAAATCCAGTTCTTGATGCACCAGAATCCGTAGAACCAATACTTGTCTGTTTCGTCTTTGAAATGCTTGCATAATAATCTATACTCATCCAGCTGAAGTATGTATTATTAAACTTAATACCAAAAGATTGGCTGTTGTTTTTGTTTGTAAATGCAGCATCATTTAAAAAAGCATCAGATTTTGACGTGTTATTACTGTAGCTAAGAGATGCATTAGTTTTAAATTTTGGAAAGTACTTCCCAATCTCTGCACTGTATCCACTATTGACCACATTATTATCCTGCTCAATATATTCCAGTACCGTATATCCTGATCCGTTGATTGTAGGGTTAGAAATTAAATTTCTTTTAGCATCTGACAATCTGTAGTTTACATTAAAAAACAAATTATTCAATGGATTTCTGTATTCTAATCTTGCTCCCGCAGATTTATTATTGTTTTCAGGAATAGGGTTTTCGGCGGCCATCGCATTCAGTCCACTAGGGGAAGTCATTAGGAATCCTGAGTAAGCAGTGTTGACCTCACCAAAGTTATTACTGATGTTTCCATTTAATGAAGCTTTAAAGAATGAAGCAAAATTGTACTGAGCAAATAGATTTGGCTCAAACGTTATTTTATTTACAGATTTTGAAACATTTCTTAAAGGATCTTCCGCTTTGATATTATTTGAATTTACCGGAACATTTGCATAAATCATCCATGAATCATCTTTGTAGTTGATCCCTACACTTCCGTAAGGTGTAGCAGTTGTATATTTCAGATCGTTTTCAAAACCATCTCCATAACCAAAAGCTTCTCCACCCACATTTCTGGTAAGTGCTGATCTTAAATCAGTTGATTTATAGTTAAATCCTATTTCTGGTGTAAAAGTCCAACCTTTAGCTGAAAAACCAATGTTGGCGGAATGATTAGCCTCAAAGGTTTTTAACTGTAAGTTTTGTCTGACAGATTCTGTTGCAATTCCAGGGAAAAATTCAGGAATATTAAGATATGATGCCGGTAAAATATCTAATTTTTGAACATCATTTTGATAGTTGATGAATGACTGAACGTTCACCATTTTCTCTTTCCACGGTATAATTGTACTCAAAGAGTTTTGAAAAGAGGAAGTTGGTGATTCAATCGCCTGATTACCTGTTCTGCTACTAGTAGCATCTGTTCTGTCAACAAAAGCTCTGTCTGCATTCCAGAATTGTGAGAAGCTCGTTGCATTTTTAAAGAATCCCTTTTTGGCATTCTTCGTAAAAATCAATTCTCCTTTTGCCTTATCTGTATAAAAATTATTTAAAATATTTTGTCGAATGCTAAATGCAGGAGTTTTTGATGTTGCGAAATAATCTGTCTGAGAATAGGACTCTCTTTCTACCGCATTGTTAGTGTAATTCGCATTTGCTTTTAGTTCCCACTCTTTTTTCTTATCAATGTTAGTTAGATAGTTTGCGGACAGGTAATGAACGTTATTCATCAAGTATCTTTTCACAGGAAGATTGGGTGTGCTTGCATTTTCCACATTAAGCCAGTCATTCTGAGATGCATTTATTCTTCGTCCCTCGTATCTGTTTCCGAAAGCTAAGATGTTTCCCTCGTTTTCAACCTGCTCACCCATATTATTGGTCTTGTAGTTTACTACCCACTGGCTTTTCTGACCAAAAAACATGGGCGTAAGCTTTACATTCCACAGCCACGGATCGCCAAAACCGGTTCCCACTTCACCACGTCCTGTCATCGTAACCGAGTTTTTAAGTTTAATGTTGATCGCTGCTGCATCAGAAGGAATTTTTCCCTGAAGCATTTTTACCGGCTGGTGATTTTCTAATACCTCAACTTTCTGTACAGCATCTTTTGGAAGTGAGTTATTGATTGTTCCGTAACCGCCTTCCATTAAGTCTTTTCCATTCACGTAGAATTTATTGATGGCATTTCCCTGGTAAAGAATAGAACCGTCTGCGTTCACCTCAATTCCAGGAATTTTCTTCATTACATCGGCCAATGTACGGTCGTTTTTGCTGTCAAACGCTTTCAGATCATAGGCAATAGTGTCACCTCTTGCGGTAATCATTTTGGTTTTCAGCTGAACTTCTTTGATTTCTGTTGCTTCAGACTGCATTTTGAAGGTTAAAGTCTGATCGCTATTTGGGATTTGTTTGGTTAAAGGTTTTTGGTTAAAAGCTTTTACCTTCAAGTCTACATTAGATTCTGCAGAAGTGAACGTTACCTTATATTCTCCTTTAGAATTGGTAATTCCGTAAGCTAAGATGGCATCTTTGCCGGGCTCTTCTACCGTTACACTGGCACTAGGGATTGCCACACCGTCTTCATCTGTAATTTTCCCTGACACTGTTTTCTGAGCGAAAGCAATTACCGAGAAAAATACCATGAGAAATAAGGAAATTTTTCTGATCATAATTTATTATTTGAGTAATTAGTTATTAGGATTGTTTTTTTGTTACACAATATAGAGATATAATTTTCGATCAAAGGTTAAATTGATTTTATAACTACAAACATAGTGATAAATTTAGTTCTATAATATTTTTTTTAAATTTTTAACAATGCATTAAGATCGAATTTTCAATTTGAATGGAACTTAAAATACGACCATTATTTTGAATCAATAAAAAAATGATGAAGGTCATAGATTAAAAAAATGTTAAACTTACTGCGGTAACTATTTATTTAATAATTTTGTAACATAAAATTTATAAAAATGGGGGTTATTCTAAAACCTATAGATATTGTTGACGATATCACTCAGGAAGAGTTCCGTGAGAAGTATCTGATCCCAAGAAAACCGGTAGTGATAAAAAATATGGCCAAAAAATGGCCAGCCTATCAAAAATGGACGATGGATTATGTGAAGGAAGTGGTAGGAGACGTTACGGTTCCCCTATATGACAGCGCAAAAGCTGATCCTTCAGCTCCCATTAATACGCCAACAACCGAAATGAAGTTCGCCGATTATATTGATTTGATCCAAAGAGAACCTACCGATTTAAGGATTTTCTTTTTTGATCCTATCAAGCGTGCAAATAAACTGTTGGAGGATTACATTTCTCCTTCAGATCTGATGGGCGGATTTTTGGATAAATTTCCTTCAATGTTCTTTGGAGGGAAAGGTTCAGTGACTTTTTTACATTACGATATCGATTTAGCACATATTTTCCACACGCATTTCAACGGCAGAAAACACGTTTTGCTTTTTGAATACAAATGGAAAGACAGATTATACAAACTTCCTTACGCCACTTATGCTTTAGAGGATTTTGATATTTCGAATCCCGATTTTGAGAAATTCCCTGCACTGGATGGTGTGGAAGGAATAGAATGCTTCCTGGAACATGGTGACACTTTGTTTATGCCTACCGGATGGTGGCATTGGATGAAATATCTGGATGGAAGTTTCTCACTTTCACTGCGCGCATGGGACAAATCATGGGCTGTAAAGGCTAATTCTTTATGGAATTTAACTGTTCAGAGAAATTTTGATAACATCATGAAAGGTCAGTTTAAAAAGAAATATATGGACTGGAAAGAGAAAAAAGCCGTTGAAAGAGCCAATTATGCTTTAAAGAAAGGATTACCTAAAAGATAAAAAAAATACGCTTCAAATTATTGGAGCGTATTTTTATTTTGAAATGTATTTTGCATCAACAAAATCTGTCAGCCAGACATTGTTATCCGAAAGATAAAATTGAACTCCATCATCAAACATCATCTTTGTTTTTATGGTCAGAACAAACGGTTTTCCATGACGCATTCCGACATTGGTTGCAGTTTCTCTATCCTGACTTAAATGAACGTGTTGCCTGCTTCTTTTTTCGATGCCTTTTTCTAATATAGATTGGATATTAGTTTGAGCTGTTCCGTGGTACAAAAATTCCGGCGGTTCTTGTGGAGTCAGAGCCAGATCAATAGCAATCGAATGTCCCTGATTGGCTCTGATTCTGGTTTTATCTTCATTAAAAATAAACCGTCTCTTATTGTTAGTCTGCACGATTTCATCGAGTTCTTCGAAAGTAAAGCCTTGAGAATTGTTGGCCGACTTTGAAATCAGTTCACTAACATTTGCCCAGCCATTTTCATCCAAATTCAAATCGATGAGTTCGGGATGATGCCTGAGAACATAGCTCAGGAATTTGCTTGTGTTTTTCTTCTGCTGTTCGTTCATGGTTTGTATCTTATTTCTTTAACTTATCCGCTAATTTGCCGCAAAGCTTTTCAATATCATCTTTTCTTACCAAACCAGCTACCCATTCTTTAGGAATATTTTCAAAACCATAATAAATCCCTGCAATTCCGCCGGTGATGGCTCCGGTAGTATCGGTATCATCTCCCAGATTCACGGCTTTCAATACTGCTTCAGAATAACTTTCAGTAGTGAGAAAGCACCAGAGAGAAGCTTCTAAACTTGAAAGAACATAGCCTGAAGAACTAATAGTTTCCTCGTCATATTTTGAAATATCATTTTTTAAAACTCTGTCAAAAAGTTGAATCTCTTTTGGGTTGAAACCTTGCTCTTCCGCAAATTTTAAAGCTGTTTTTTGACTATCAGCATAAGCTTCTGTTTTATTTTTTCCTTTAATCAATTCAATAGCAAAAATCACATAGATGAAGCACGCAAAAACAGAACGAAAATGCCCGTGAGTAATTGATGAGACTTCTTTTACGGTTTGATATAGCTTTTTAATATTTTCTTCGTTTTTAAGATAAAAAGCTAAAGGAAGAATTCTCATTAAAGAACCATTCCCATTATCTTCTTCAAATATATTACCTGAAAATTTTGCACTTTCTCCCTTAATCAATCTCGCAATTGAATGTCTTGTTGTTCCGCCAATGTCGAAAAGTCTTCCGTGAGCGGTCCAATGTCCATATTTATTCCATTTTACAAAACTTTCTCCGATTTTTTCTAAGTCGTAACCTTTTATCAATACTTCTGCAAGACAAAGTGTTAAAGAACTATCGTCGCTCCAAGTGCCCTTCGGCTGATTCCAAGATCCGAATTCCCGCATATCTTCAACAGGAAAGGTTTTTAAAGTTTCTCTTGTATTAAATTCCACCGGAACGCCCAAAGCGTCGCCAACGCATACTCCAAAGATTCCGGATTTTATTACATTTTCCATCAGGCTAAATTTAAAAGTTTATCAAACAACAATTTCATTCCCTTTGTTGCGGTTTCTTTCATCACTACAGCTCTTTGTCCATACCCAAAACCAGTCTCATTGGGATTAATAACGATCAACAGACAATCATCTTTAATATCATGAAGCAATCCTGCCGCCGGATAAACCTGCAAAGAAGTTCCGATCACCAGAAAAATATCGGCTTCCCTTGCTTTTTCAGTAGCTTCCTTCATCAATGGAACATCTTCTCCAAACCAGACGATAAACGGTCTCAATTGTGCTCCATCCTCTGCTTTGTCGCCAATGTTGATGTCGCCTTTCTGGTCGTAAGTCAAACTTTTATTGTTGCTCGAGCAGGATTTAAACAATTCGCCATGAAGATGAATGATATTTGTCGACCCTGCTCTTTCATGTAGATCATCGATATTCTGAGTGATGATTTGAACTTCGAAATGTTTTTCTAATTCTGCAATAAGCTTGTGCGCATCATTGGGTTCTACTTCATGAAGCTGGCGGCGACGCTGGTTGTAAAATTCAAGAACCAGTTCTCTGTCTTTTCTCCAGCCTTCAGGACTTGCTACATCGGTGATGCTGTGATTTTCCCAGAGACCATCTCCGTCTCTGAATGTTTTTATTCCGCTTTCGGCACTAATTCCGGCACCGGAAAGTATGGTTAGTTTTTTCATTGTGTTATTCTAATAATCGTTTATAAATTTTTTCATTCTCATCATCGAAGCAAACAAAAATTACTTTCTCAATAATTTCAGATTCAAAACTATTTACTTCCTTCACGGCAATTTTTGCAGCCCGTTCTTTAGGAAATCTGTAAACTCCAGTGCTGATATTGGGAAAGGAAATCGTTTTCACACCAAGACTCTCTGCCAACTTTAAAGAGTTTTTATAGCAATTTGCCAAAAGTTCGGAACATTCTTCTTCATTGTTATTCCAAATCGGCCCAACCGTATGGATTACGTATTTTGCAGGAAGATTTCCGGCTGTTGTTACTACTGCTTCTCCTGTTTTACATTTTCCCTGTCTGTTTCTTATTTCTTTGCATTCCTCCAAAATCTTTTGCCCGCCGGCACGATGAATGGCTCCGTCAACTCCACCGCCACCAAGTAATGATGAGTTGGCTGCGTTAGCGACAGCGTCTACATTTATTTGGGTGATATCACCTTTTAATAACTCAATTTTCATAACTTTAATTTTAGTTTAACCTTAATTTCTTATTTAAATTTTCATCATCAAATAGCAACTGTTTCTCGTCGGGAAGAACTAACTTATCTAAATCATCCTTAAGAACAAATTGATATTGTTCTTTCACAAAATCTGAAATATTTTCAATTAAAATAATATCTTCCTGAGCAAAAGACCGGATGAAATCATTTCTTAATCCAATCTGGATTGCTTTTCTCTCTAATTTATTTCCAAAAGGATCATGATCCGGATCCCACTGCAATCTCACGGAAGATTCTTTCACCTGCTCTTGCCATTCTTCTTTCGATAATTCTAACCTTTCGTTGTAGGAAGAATAAACTGCATTTTCTAAGTACTTATTAAAAGCGTCAATTTTTAAATGAATTGCCAAAACATATTCCTGCCCATCCTTTCTTCCCCATCCATTTCGGTACATCATCCAAAGAAAATTGGGTTTTATCTAGGTCATTCTTTCTAAACTGAAAGCTCCGCCAAAATATTGATTTTTAACTGCAAATTCACCGATTTCTTTACGATAAGACTGGTAAACAATTATTTTTTCATCATCATATTGTGCCATGATATGATATCCTTTTTGAGGCTAGTCCTGTAGTTGTTGTTTATAACTTTTAAGTTTAAGTTTAAGTTTCATTTTTTAATTTTAAAATTAAATTCTCAATTTCAGTGTTTTCAGATTTCCTGAAATCATTCCCAATAAATACATTTGTGACTTCAATACTTCCAATAATTGCCTGATTAAATTTGTCTAATTTCTTCTGACGGCACCCACAACTCATTATGATTTCTTGCTCCGACATTCTGGGCAGGATATTGATTTGCAATTGGGTTACAAAACCTAAATAATTTCCTGCTTCATCTCTGGTATTCCATTTTTCTGCAATTTCGGAGGCATAACTTTCGTCTAAAACGGGATAGAAAATGGGTTGCCACTCTAATCTTGGCGGAAACTTTTTGAAATTGCTTTCTAAAATTAAAACCATTTCTTTTTCTCCGACTGGTCTGTAAAGTGTTGTTGTTTTCATTGTTTTTAAATTTTGATTTTTTTATGAATGTCAGTTTTTCATTATAGCACTTAAACCAGCAATTTTGTTTGTCATTCCGTAGGAATCTCAACACACTGAAAATAAAGCGGTTTAGATTCCTACGGAATGACAATACACCTTTAAAGAGTAGATTATATCAAATTAATTTTTATTCAAAATCGTAAACATATACTTCCACGTTATTTTTCAGCAATGTTCTTTCAATCATTGGTTCTATTTCTTCCCATCGTCCTCCAGCCAAACCGCATCCAATTCTCGGCATATGGACACTTGCATTTAATTTTAAAGCTTCATCAATTAGTTTATTTAAACATTTTTCTACTGCTTCGTATCTAATTGGAGGAATTCCTTTCAAATTAGTCATTGTTTTATGTTGACCGATCATATTACAAACCAAAATATTTTCTTCAACTTTAACGATCTGAATTTCACCGAGATGAAAATTTTCTTTGCTCTGAAACCATTTTCGATATTCAGTTTCAGGTAGCTTCCATCTTTTAGAAATTGCCATTACAAAACCTTTTCCCCAACCACCGATATCGTTACAGATATGGGCAATGATTTTATTTCCTTCAGTCTTCGGATTTGTTGCGTCTCCTTTCAAACATATTATTGTTTTCATGGTCATTAAATTCTAATTTTGTTTAAACATAGACACTTTTCAATATTTTTTAATGTTCCGCTTTTTCTTTTTTCATCTGAATTAAAATCAATCGCTAGAAAATGAGTACAGTTTGAAATTGCATAATTGTCTCGTTCCAAATCAGAAATAAAGTCTCCTTTAATTTCCCATTTTCCAGCTTTTGTTTTAAACGTACTGGCAAAATATCTCGGTTTTTGTCCGATATGAAGCAGCATTACATTTTCAGATTTATCTTTTAGATATTCCATCATTAAAGTATCAACTCCACAAAAATCTCCAATGATAAATTTACATTCGGAAAGATCGAAATCTTTTAACCGTTCAATATAAAACTGATTAAATTTTTCCAAAGACAAGTTTCCGTTTCCAAAAACATATATTTTTTTCATCATTCCATTTGTATTTTTAAATGTTGTTCTGTAAGTATCGGCTAAAGCCGTCGAATTTTTTCATTATAAAAATAGACTAAAGCCCATTCCTATTGATCTAGTGCTGATGTAAAAATGTTTCTTTTAAAATTACTTAATATTTTTTCATCAATTAATTTTTCTAAAATCTTTTGAATAAGGAGAATAAGAACCATAAATCTCATCAAATTTCACATCAAGATTATCTATTTTAAATTCCACATCCGATTGATCCAGACAGGTCACCACCAGATTTTTTTTATTGGCAGCAACATAGGCTTCATCCACTTTCAGAGCATAATTTAATAAATTATAATCTAAATCTCCAAAGCGAAGATCCTTTTGATATTCATTAAAAATACAGGTTTCCTCTTCATTGTTTTTTAATTTCAACTCCCTTTCATTGCTCATCCATCCGCTTCCGTGGCGGGTTGAATAACTTCTCGTGACGTAAAACATTTCGATATTTTCAATATTTAACAATTTACAGATTTCAGATGCGTTTTTTGATGTCGTGTTGGCAAAAGTGACGTTCGGAAAAACGCCGTGATCCATATCCAGTAAAATTCCCTGACTGCCTTCAAAAATAAGATGGTTTAAAGAATTCAGATAAGAATAACCTTCAATCTTCCAGTTAATGGCATCGACTGCTTCCAAAAAATCCTGTAACGCATTTTGAATCTCCTGACCTTCTTCAAAACCATAATAATTGGCAATGCCTTTTAATTTTTCAATCAACATTGATCTTGGAGCAATCAAATCAACTGCAAATAATTTAAACGGACTTTCATTTCGCTTCATCGTTGCTCCGACACCTTTCCCGCAGGTTCCGTGTTCTAAGTTTCTGACATTTTTTCTGTTGCTGAAAACGTCAAATGGCGTGGTAACTTTTGCCAGTGGATGAATATGAAGTTCGGTATTTCCGTTTTTCTTCTTTAATTCTTCCATTTCGTTGAACAGAAAAGTTGGATGAATCGTGCAGTGTTCCGTAAAATAGGATGGTAATCCTCTTAAAGCACCGCTTGCAAAACTTGAGTGAATATGCTTTTTATTATCCATCATAACGGTATGCGCCGCCTGCTGTCCACCAGAAAAACGAATAACCACAGACTCAGGATTTTGCTGAGCCAGAAAATCGGTAGTGATTCCTTTTCCTTCATCACCAAAACCTAAGCCTATAATTATTTGCGCTGTTTTCATTTTTTAGAACATTTGAATATTATTAATATCACCTAAATCTTTAGTTTTAAACTGATTTTCATTAAATCTGCTGCAGACAATCTCTTTAATTACCTTTGGAACATCTCTGTAATCTTCGATGGATAAACAGTTTTGTCCAAGTAAATCTTTCCAGCCCTGATCTGCATTCACCGCCTGTCCGGAATGCAGAACACTGATGTGGAAAACTTCATATCTCTTTTTAGCTTCTTCCAACAATTCTGTATGTTTAAAACTCTGTTGGCCGCTTCCCATAATTTCTCTGATGGCTGAAGCAGGAAGTGTTTTCAGGCATGGTTCGTCGCCTACCGTGAAAAGTAATCCTTTCTGACCTCTCTTTTCAAATGCATCGGTTCTGGTATGAAAAGCAGCAAAATACCAAGCCAGTAAATAACTTTCGCCGGCATTTCCGCCCCCACCGGATTCAATATAGGTTCTTGTCAGCCACATATCCAGTTCTTCATCACCAGATTCAAACTGACCGACCTGCAAAGGATAGCTGTCACATTCGTGATCTCCGATTCCCAGGAACAGAAGCGCTGGATCAGGAACTCCACCTTGGATAATACCACCCATTAATTTTGGAAGGCCTTCTTTAATTAATTCATGAGGAATATGTCCCATGCTTCCGGTCACATCCAGACCTAAAATAATAGGAACCGAATTCGGGTGAACCGAAGAATCTCTGGATTCCCTGAAAGAAATGCCTTTTGGATTCATTGATTCGTGAGCCATTCTCTTTGCATTCTGAGTGAAAATTTCACCGGCAGATTTTGATGCATACCCTTCTCTTTTTGCTCTGTCGTAACGAGCGTCCATGTCGTATCGTGTACTTCCCATAACTAAAATTTTTTGCCAAATAAATACTCAAATCTTTTTCTGGAAACTTCAAGCTGAATATTTAAATTTCTGATTAATAATGATAATTCTATGTCTTTCTGAACGAATGCATCCGGCTGAAAATCTACAAATGTCAGACTGTTTTTGTCTAGCGGACTGATGTCGATCAAACCTTCCTGTTCGCGTTCCAGTCTTTTTATTTTCAGTTCAATATCTTCCACCCTACGCCTGTATATCAATTCTGAATCTTCCCCAATTGTTCGTGCGCGGTCTTCTCTGATCTGGTCATTGTTTCTTTTTAATGACTCGATAAATCTGGGTTTTAAGTCTTCTTCCATAATTAAATTTTATTTGTGTTGTTTTTACGCTAATTTAAATATGCATAGTAAGCTCAATCTTTAATCTTAAAACACTTTTAATTGCGTTATTGTTACACAAATGTAAAAAGCTTTAACTTTTCTTGCAAATTTATTTGTGTTAATTTTACGCTAATTAATTTAAATAATTGATTTTCAGTAAAAAAAATTCACATTAAATAGATCAAACAAGTATCTTTCACAAATTCCACAATTGATTTATTGCTCATTTAAGTTTCGGCTAAAGCCAATGGACTGTTTGTTTATTAAAAAAACGGGCTGAAGCCCGTTCCTATTGATGTAAAAAATTCTGATTATATTGATATTAGAATTTTGTTCCTTTATGTAAATAATAGTGATATTAGTTTTTTAAGAAATCATTTAATCTCAAAATAAAAACCTTCCTCCTCAAGCTCTTTATACTTCTCCTGATTAAATGTGAACAGTTTCCCAGGCCTTCCGCTGCCCTCTTTTTTAAACTGGGAAGTTTCGTTGAGAAGTCCATAACTCATGATTTTTTTTCTGAAATTCCGTCTGTCGATTTCTTTTCCGATGATGGTGGTATAAAGATTTTCAAGTTCAGAAAAAACAAATTCATCATTCAGAAGATTAAAACCGACCGGCTGATACTGGATTTTTGTGCGGAGTCTCTTTAACGCGATGTCAATAATTTTCTGATGGTCAAACGCAAGTTTCGGAAGCTGATTAATACTGAACCACTGTGCATCATCTGCATCGGAATCGGCAAACAGTTCGTGGTAAGAAGGATTAACCAAACCTAAATAAGCTACTGAAACTACCCGATTTCTCGGATCACGGCCTGTGTTCCCAAAAGTATAGAGTTGTTCCAGAAAATCAGGCTTTATGCCCGCCTCTTCCTGCAATTCTCTTTTTACGGCATCGTCAAGATTTTCATCATCCAAAACCAAACCTCCAGGCAGAGCCCAGCCGCCTTTGAACGGTTCAACATTTCGTTTAATCAAAAGAATGTGTAAATCTTTCTTATCAAAATATCCGAAAATAACGGCATCGACGGCAACTTTGATATCCTGTAGTTTTTTTAGAGAATCCATAATTTAATTTGCGTTATGAATACACAAAATTATGAATTAGAAATCTGAATTTCAAGATTAAAAATTTTTTTTTTGAATTTAATAAATAACTAAATTTATAATCATTTTAAAACTAAGTAATTATGAGAAAATTAATTGTCGCAGCCAGCGCTGCAATGCTATTTATCGCTTGTGATAAAGTAAAGATGGATGTCAAAACAGATTCAGACGCAACTGCATCGAGAGAAAAAGAAGAATGGAAACCTGTAGATTCTGCAACCGCTACCAAAGCCTGGATGGAATTTGCAACACCGGGAGAAATGCAGAAAATGCTCGCAAAATCTGACGGCGTATGGTCCGGAGAAAATACCATGTGGATGGAAGACGGCGGAAAACCCACTACCAGCACCTCAACAACGACCAACAAAATGATTTTTGACGGACGTTACCAAACCAGCGAACATAAAGGCGATTTTATGGGAATGCCTTTCGAAGGAATGAGCATCACAGGCTATGACAATTCTAAAAAGAAATTCATCAGCACCTGGATCGACAACATGGGAACAGGATTTATGAACATGGAAGGTGAATGGAATGCTGCCAAAAAATCCATTGAATTTAAAGGCAAAATGACCGATCCGGCAAGACCCGGCAAAGACTGCGACGTGAGGGAAGTCTACACTTTTGTGGATGACACCCATCAGACTTTAGAAATGTACGGCCCTGATTCTAAAACCGGCAAAGAATATAAGACCATGGAGATAAAATATACTAAAAAATAAATAATAAACCGTTTCAGTTGAAACGGTTTTTTTGTACATTCAGAATTCTTAGAAAAGATTAAATGAAAAGATTTTTTTTGATTTTAACCATCTTGTTCATTGGCTGCAAAGAAGAAAAAACTTTTGCAGATGATATTGTTTTGAGCTTTCCGAAAGGTGAAAATTTGACTTTTCAGCAATTTAATGAAGGAATTGGAGAAAATGGAACAGGTATAATTTACATTGGTAAAGATACTTCCAAAATTAATGTTCAATATTTTCAGAGTATAATTCCTGCACCTCCTCCTCCGCCAGGATACGAATTTGGTTCTGTTGATATTGGAAAACAAAAGATGATGTCATCTTGTTTTCATGATGCATCTAACCGAATTAAAGACAGTGAAAAACCTGTAAGGTTTGACTCTCTTTCTGAAAAAAATGTTAAAATAGTTGCAAAAATCAAGGATACGATACCTAAATATGCCTTTAACTACGATACTCAAACCCTAAAAAAATATAAGGCTTTCCCCATTTTTATTAAAAATATTTCAGGACAAAAATTAATTCTCACAGAATTTAAAAATCTTCCCTTGACTGTTCTCAATGAAAAAAATAAATGGCAAACAATCTGGAATGACAATGCTTTTGTATGTGGGAATTCCAGGTGGCAATATCGTTATTGGGAATTTAACCCCGATGAAATAATGGTTTTATCTGTAAATTATTTAACTGGAAAAAATAGAGCAAAATTCAAAATATGGACAGGAAATTCTTCATCAGACGAATTTACAATGAATTATGACAAGCAAATCGTAAAAAATCAAAGAAATTATTTTGAAGTAAAATAAGAAAATCCGCAGAAAAAATCTGCGGATCTACTTTATATCAAGCCGTTCCACTTGGCTCTTATAACTTTTTACCT
Source organism: Chryseobacterium kimseyorum (assembly GCF_025971945.1). Lineage (GTDB taxonomy): Bacteria > Bacteroidota > Bacteroidia > Flavobacteriales > Weeksellaceae > Chryseobacterium > Chryseobacterium kimseyorum. The sequence continues at coordinate 458,603 of NZ_JAPDHW010000002.1, read as the reverse complement.
GGCTCTTTGCTTCCTAATCATTCAGCTTCAAAACAGCCATAAATGCTGATTGCGGCACCTCTACTCTACCAATCTGCTTCATTTTCTTCTTCCCTTCTTTTTGCTTTTCAAGTAGCTTTCTCTTTCTTGAAATATCACCACCATAACATTTTGCGGTAACGTCTTTTCTCAAAGCTTTGATGGTTTCTCTGGCGATAACTTTCGCTCCCAAAGCGGCCTGAACAGCGATATCAAACTGCTGTCTCGGGATCAGTTCACGCAGTTTCTCACACATTTTTTTTCCGATGTAATATGCATTTGAATCGTGAATCAATGAAGATAACGCATCTACCATATCTCCGTTGATCAGAATATCCATTTTTACCAGTTTGGAAGAACGCATTCCAATCGGTGAATAATCGAATGATGCATACCCTTTAGAAATAGATTTCAGACGGTCATAAAAGTCGAAAACAACCTCAGCCAATGGCATATTGAAAGTCAGTTCCACTCGGTCTGCCGTCAGATAACTTTGGTTAACGATCTCACCTCTTTTCTCAATACAAAGCGTCATTACAGGACCTACGAAATCAGATTTTGTAATGATTGATGCTTTGATGTATGGTTCTTCCACTCTGTCTAAAAGATTGGGATCAATCATTTCAGACGGGTTATTAATTAAAATGGTAGTTTCAGGATCTTTCTTGGAATATCCGTGGTACGACACGTTGGGAACTGTCGTGATCACATTCATATCAAATTCTCTCTCAAGCCTTTCCTGAACGATTTCCATGTGAAGCATTCCTAAGAATCCGCAACGGAAACCAAAACCAAGTGCTGCAGAACTTTCAGGTTCGAAAACCAGAGAAGCATCATTCAGTCTTAATTTTTCAAGTGAAAATCTCAATTCCTCAAAATCTTCAGATTCTATCGGGTAAATTCCGGCAAAAACCATTGGTTTTACTTCCTCAAAACCATCAATCGGAGCTTCAGCAGGATTCACAAAAGAAGTAATGGTATCTCCCACTTTTACCTCACGGGCATCTTTAATTCCGGAAATAATGTATCCCACATCGCCACATTCAATTGTTTTCTTCGGTACCTGCTTCAGTTTCAAAGTTCCTACTTCGTCAGCACCATACTCTTTTCCGGTAGCGAAGAATTTGATTTTCTCATTTTTAGAAATACTTCCGTTCACCACTTTGAAATACGCTTCAATTCCTCTGAACGGATTGTAAACCGAATCAAAAATCAGTGCCTGAAGCGGCGCTTTCGGATCTCCCACAGGAGCAGGAATTCTTGCAACGATCTGTTCCAGCAATTCGTGCACTCCTTCACCGGTTTTTCCCGAAACACGAAGAACATCCTCGTATTTACATCCGATAAGTCCCATAATTTCGTCGGTAACTTCTTCAGGGTTTGCAGACGGAAGGTCAATTTTATTCAGAATCGGAATAATTTCCAGATCATTTTCCAAAGCTAAATATAAATTACTAATCGTTTGTGCCTGAATACTTTGCGCAGCATCAACGATTAGAAGTGCACCTTCACAAGCCGCAATCGAACGGGAAACTTCGTAAGAAAAATCTACGTGTCCCGGTGTATCGATAAGGTTTAAAATATATTTTTCGCCATTAAGCTCATAATCCATCTGGATGGCGTGAGATTTTATCGTGATCCCACGTTCTTTTTCCAGATCCATATCATCAAGCGTCTGAGATTGTAATTCTCTCTGAGTCACCGTGTTGGTGTACTCCAAAAGACGGTCTGCCAAAGTAGATTTACCGTGGTCAATATGGGCGATTATGCAAAAATTTCGTATGTTTTTCATTTAAGAACTATGTAATTTGCAAAGATAAAAAAAAGAGAGACAAATCGCCTCTCTTAATTTTGCCGTATGAATTTATTTTATCGTTCCTTTTGATAATGTTGAAAATCTCAAATAAATCTCTAGTTTTATTCATTTGAAAAATCATATTCACCAGTTAATGGGTCAATATATATTTCTGTCAGTTCTCCTTTTTTCAGTTTTCTCTGTTGGATGCTCCTTTCAAAAACACTGATCAAACCAACTGCTGCACCTGTATGCATTCCCACTGCGCCTGGAGCAACACCGATAAATACACCTGAGCCACTGGCAGGAAGGACATATCCTCTGTTGCTTAACAGGTAAAATCCTTTTTCATTTTTTAATACTTCCATAAATCCTGAGAAAGTATGTTTATAAATTTTCCCATTTTCAATGTATACAAACATTTCATGTGCTGAAATCTTATCTTTTTTACCGTTTTCATCTTTCACAGCTCTTGTAACTTCATTTTTGCTGTTTCTTTCAAAAACATATTTTCCCTGTAATGGAATCTGACGGAGAAAAGACTGATGGTCTAAATAAATTCCATCTTTAAAATCATTGTTTAGATAAACTTCAGAATTATTTTTCACATAAGATTCGTAGTCAGCAAGAGCATCGAGGGAAACGGAGTTTTCACCTGGCTTTTTCATGTAGGTTTTCTTCACAAACATCGCAAAAACTATAGGAATATTTTTTACTACTGCATCTGAAATATTTTTACTCTTAAAGCTGTAGACCGTATCTCTTTTATACAAAAATGAATACCGGTCACCCTCCTTCAGAAAGGTTTGGGCAGAAAACTCTACGTCAGCCTCAGTTTCTTTACCGGAAGTTTCACCTGTTTTGGCTTTTAATGTTTTTAAAACTAAAACCAATTCCTTTTTTCCTCCTTTATGATTGCTGTCTGTGTACCATTTGCTTAAAAAATCATTTACAGTTCCAGGAAAAATAATTTCCTTTACTTTTTGGTCATCGCCAAAAGGCATTTCTCCTATTTTTTTATCATCTCTCTGATCAATTACTTCCAAAGATTTATAGATATTTCCTTTAGGATTTGAGAGATTTCCGCGCTCCTTAATCATCTCTTCATTTTGGGCAAAAGAAATCATTGAAAGGAAAACAAATGTGATTTGAATGATTTTTTTCATTACTTAAGGTTTATCCAAAAATAAGAATTAAATTAATTCATAATTTTTTTAATAGTACGATTCTTAGATTTATTTTAATCCATCAGTGATGTTTAGAAAAAATCACAAACATTTTTGTCATTCTGAAAGAATTTCAGCGCAGAATTTCCAATTTAACCTAACAGCGTTGTTCAGATCCCTTCGGGATGACAAACAGAGCGGATAGTGCGCGAAATAGAAAACTTATAGAAGATGACATTTAATTCAACGGAAAAATTAGTTTTAACCGAATAAAATTTCAAAATATTCTTCTAATCATTTAACATAAAATCTTTACCTTTTCATTCCAAAATTTCACATTAAGTTTAAACTTATTTTTAAAATGAAAAAAGCGCTTCTACTTCTTTTAATTATACCTTTTACTCAAATAAAATCTCAGTGGATAGAGAAAGCTCCGGAAAATCCTGAAGAATTTGTCAATCCTTTGATCGGAACGCTTTCAAAACCTTCACTTTCTAACGGAAACACCTATCCCGCTGTTGCCGTTCCCCACGGAATGAATCTGTGGACACCTCAGACAGGAAAAAACGGAAACGGTTGGCAATACACTTACGACGCCGACAAAATCAGAGGAATCAAACAGACGCACCAGCCTTCCCCATGGATGAACGATTATGGAATGTTTTCGATTATGCCTGTGACAGGTAAAATGCGTTTTAATGAAGAAGAAAGAGCAAGCTGGTTTTCACATAAATCTGAGGTTTCAAAACCGTATTACTACAGTGTCTATCTTGCCGATCACAATGTAAGTGCCGAATTGACACCTACAGAAAGAGCAGCCCAAATGCGTTTAACTTATCCGGAATCCGGTGATTCGTGGTTTGTAGTGGACGCTTTTGATAAAGGTTCCAGCATTAGCATTATTCCGTCCCAGAATAAAATTGTCGGCTACTCCACACGGTATTCCCGTGGAAAACTGGTAGGTTTTAAAAACTACTTTGTCATTTATGCCGATAAACCATTCACCAAATATTCCACCTGGAAAGACAAAGATTTTGTAAAAGATGCGCTTCAAATTACCGGAGATCATTGTGGCGCAGTAGTCGGTTTTGCTACAAAAACGGGTGAAAAAGTGAACCTGAGAATTGCTTCTTCGTTTATCAGTTTAGAGCAGGCTGAATTAAATTTACAGAGAGAAGTCAGTAAAGATTCATTCGACCAAACTTTAAATAAAGCAAAAACAGCGTGGAATCAAAAATTAAAAAGGGTGGAAATCGCCGGTGGAACGGTTGATCAGATGCGGACTTTCTACTCTTCACTCTACCGGATGCTTTGTTTTCCGCACAAAATGTATGAAGTCGATAAAGACGGAAAAATTGTGCATTACAGTCCGTATTCAGGAAAAACAGAAGCCGGATATCGCTTTGCAGGAACCGGTTTCTGGGACACATTCAGAGCACTCTACCCTTTTCTGAATCTTGTTTATCCCGACATCAATCTTGAAATGCAGAAAGGATTGATCAGTGATTACAGAGAAGGCGGCTGGCTGCCCGAATGGTCGAGTCCCTCCTATTCTGATATTATGATTGGAAACAATTCCGCTTCTGTGGTGGCAGATGCTTATCTCAAAGGTCTGAGAGGTTATGATATCGAAACGTTGTATCAGGCTTTGCTTCACGGTGCCAATAATGAAGGTCCGCAGGCAACAGGAAGACTTGGAATTGAATATTATAAAAAACTGGGTTACGTTCCTTACGATGTAAAGATTAATGAGAATGCTGCACGGACTTTAGAATACGCCTACGATGATTTTGCTATTGCACAGCTCGGAAAAGCCTTGGGTAAACCGCAATCTGAATGGAAAGAATATTACAGACGCTCACAGAATTTTCAGAAAGTGATCGATCCAGAAACAAAATTAGCGCGCGGAAGAAATCAGGATAGAAGTTTTCAGACACCTTTTAATCCTTTTAAATGGGGAGATGCTTTTACAGAAGGAAATTCGTGGCATTACACATGGTCGGTGTTTCAGGATATTGACGGACTGGCAAAACTGATGGGCGGAAGAAAAGAATTCTCGAAAAATTTAGATAAAATATTTGAACTGCCTCCGGTTTATGATGATTCTTATTATGGCTCCACCATTCATGAAATTCAGGAAATGGTGAATGCGAATATGGGACAGTATGCCCACGGAAATCAGCCTGCACAGCACATTATTTACCTCTACAATTATTCAGGTGAACCCTGGAAAACACAGTATTGGGTTCGGGAAACGATGAACCGCCTTTATCAGCCAACACCAGACGGATATTGCGGAGATGAAGACAACGGACAGACCTCGGCTTGGTATATTTTCTCTGCACTTGGGTTTTATCCGGTAACTCCTGCGACAGATCAGTATGTTTTGGGTGCTCCACTTTTTAAAAATGCAAAAATTCATTTGGAAAACGGAAAAACCATTGAAATTAAAGCGGACAAGAACAGCGAAGAAAACCGCTACGTCAATGCGCTGAAATTTAACGGAAAGAAATATTCAAAAAACTGGCTCAGTCATGAAGAACTCATGAAGGGTGCCACCTTGAAATTTGAGATGAGTTCACAGCCTAATAAACAGCGTGGAATTGATGAGAAAGATTTTCCTTATTCGTATTCGACTGATCAAAAATAATATAACAAAAAAAATTGCCTCACAATCGAGGCAATTTTTATTATTCTGTGAAGACAAAATCTCCTGTGAGCGGATCTATGTATATTCTTGTTACAGTCCCGTTTTTAAACCCATATCCTTTTGCCATTTTTCTGCCGGATCCGGATCCAGAATCGATGGCAACTCCGATAGCCGCTCCTACCATACCTCCGGCCATTGCTCCTACCAAAGCACCGGTTCCCATTTTTTCGGGATACATCTGAGCTCTCGAAGCCATAATATAACTTCCGAATTTATCTTTTTTAACTTCTTTAAATACCGTAGCCGTTCCTATATACTGAACTCCGTTATCTACATAACAGAAAACTTCAGCCATCGAAATACTGAGATCCTGCGCGTTATTGATCTTCTTTACTTCACCTTTCTTATTTTTTACTAAGGTATGATTGGGGTCAGGAGTCTGCTCAAAAAAACTTTTATTATTAAAATATACACCATCCTTTAAAACATTTCCCTTCAGTGATTTATTATTATTTGCTAAGTATGCACCGTAATTCTCCAGTTCTTTTTCAGGAATGTAATAAGATAAGACAGGCCTCGTGTAGCAGTTTTTGATAAATTCTGTGATGATATCAGAAGTCGTCTGCGCCAGATTTTTTGCAACTTTGGAATCACTGTTCAATTCCACAAATACATTGTCAAAACGGTCTATGAAATAATACTTATCATTTCTCTTCAGAAAACCTGAGATTTTTATTTTTGCTTTTGCATAAGTCATATTATCGTTAGGAGCCTGCTCATTATAGATTTTTACATCTTCGAGAAGTATCATGATATCGTTATTACCTGTGGTCTTATTATCTTCTGAAAATCTTTTCGAGAAAAAATCGGTTACATTCTCATCCACAAGTTTTACTTCAACAGTTCCCCGCTTATTGGTAATTGAGCCCACACTTTTGTCCTGACGAATGTCTTTTACAGTGAGGGATTTTGTACGTGAATTCTTGTCTTTTAAACTCTGTTTAAAATCGATGATAACCGTTTCCTGTGCAGAAAAAAGTACAGTGACAAAAAGGAATAAAATTATTTTCTTCATTTTAAATGTGATTAAACTTATGATTATACCTGATTTATTTTTTCATAAAATCCTGCGGCAAAATATAATTTCCGGTCAAAGGATCGAGAATTACTTCGGAACCTGCCATCGCACTTCTCTTCTTTGCGGCATTTGCATCAATTGCTGATATGGCAACATTGGCGACCATACTTCCGATCAAACCGCCAATGCCACCACCAAACATAATCATTGGAGAATTAGATTCAGGATAAAGCTCCTCTTTTTTAGCTTCAATGAATAATCCCTGCTCATCTCTGAAAATCTCAACATATCCTACAGGAATTACCTTAAACGGAATTCCGTTGTGTACAAATGCATAAAAGTTTCTGATAGACTCTTTTTTTTCTCCGTTAACCGCCTTCGTCACAACGCCTTTTTTGTCGGTTTCAATGGTAAAACCTGCTTCAGGATTGTGGGTAAAAAAGCTGTAATAATCTTTATAAACACCTTCTTTAAGTCCGTCAGCCTTTAAAATTTCAAGTTTATCTTTCAGAATGGTTGTGTAATCTGAAAGTTCACCTTCAGAGACGGGAAATTCCCACTGTCTGGCTTCGTATGATTTTTTCAGGAGATCGGTGAAGGTAAGCGTCAGCTTTTTAGAAAGATTTTGTGCTAAATAAGGCGTTGTACGCGACGATACGGTGGTAACAGTATCCTTTTTATACAGAAAATGATATCCATCGTCTTTCTTTATAAACGTACTTGCACGGATTTCAAGTTTACCAATAGAGTATTTTTCTTTTGTCTCTTCACTTAAAGCAATATTTTCAAGAAGCAGAACCAGCTCTTCATTTCCTCTCACAGGATTGTACTTGTAAAACCAGTTTTTAAAATCTGTATCGGCGTTATTTTCGAAAACCATATTAACCTGATCTTTGTGAAACTGTACTGCTCCAATTTCGGCAGACGCTCTCTGATCTATAACGGTAAAACTTTTATATGTCTTTTTACTGTCCTTAATCGATTTCGACAGATTTATTGTTTCTGTCTTCTGAGCAGTCACCATAATTGTAGCTAAAAGAAAAAACAGGATTTTTTTCATGACGGAATTTTTACAAAAATATAGAATCGCTTTGTAAAATCCTGCTAATATCTCTCTATCTCTGAAATTAAACGACCCTCACAATAAATTGTAAGGGTCGTCCAACATTAAAAAAATAAACTATTATGGGTTTTGTCTGGGTTTTGAGCCCTTATTATTCCCGTTGTGAGGTTTTTTCTCATTCATCTTATCTCTCATCATTACCTCAGACTGAAACAACTTCAAAACTTTCTGGCACGGAATGACGGTTTGCATCTTTTCCGCATATTTTTTTTTATTATCTAATAATTTCTGTCCTAAATCAAAACTCTGCTGAAGTCTCACCTTTGCCTCTTCTTCACTGAGTTTTTCAGGATCAAAATTTGAATCAAACTGATTCTGTATTTTTTTCTGATTATCTAAATACTCATTATATACTGTCGTAAACTCAGTCTTATCTTCCGGTGCAATCTGAAGAATATCAATAACCATATTATTTCTGAATTCTTTCAGGAGTTCTTTCCTTTGTTCAGGAGAAAAACTGTTAATGACTTCTTTCCTCTTTTCACGACTCATATTTTTCCAATCATAATTCTTGATTTGCGCATTGAGCCCAAAACCCGATATTATAAAAAGTATAAATATTATTTTTTTCATCTTTATTTTAATTATATAAGTCTAAATAAACATCCTGACTTGAATTATTGGCCAATTCTGCAATTTCAGAACTTGTAAGTGACTCAATATATTCATTCATCTGAGCTTCTGGTTTTGTAGAAACCGGTTTCAAAGTCTGTGGCTTTGTATCGGTTTTCTCAGGAATGTTGGCGACTGTTCTTATCTGTGTATTGATCTGCTGATTGTCAATTGTTTGATTGCTGCTTTCAACAGAAGTTAAATCTGATTGTAAGGTCTCATAAGCAATCTCACTTTCTTTTTTAGGTGCAGATGTACTGGCAAGATTTTCCGTTGCTCCCGCGTTGATATTTGAATCAGAAAAAGAATTATACAAAAATGTTGATCCAAAAATCAATGCCAGCGAAGCGGCTGCTGCATAACCCCAGTTTAATTTAAATATCGGAGCTTTCTTATCTGCTTTGATCTCGCTTAACACCTTATTTTGAATGTTCTCAAACATCTTATCCGGAACCTGATAAATGTTTTTACGTTCTAATATTTCCAAATCAAAACCATTCACTCTTTCCATCACGTTTTTTTGAATATTCTCAAAAATATGATCGTGAACTTGATAAATGTTTTTGCGTTCTAAATTATCCAGATCAAAATCATTCACCTGCCCCAATACTCTATCCTGAATATTTTCAAACATATTTTCAGGAACTTTGTAAATGTTCTTGCGTTCTAATTTATCTAGATCAAAATCTTTCATGTCGTTGGTTCTAAAAAATTATCTTTCGTAATTTTCTTTAATATATTCTTCTATTTTCTGCTTGGCATAGTGATAATTTGTTTTTAACGTTCCCACCGACATATCCACAATTTTAGATATTTCTTCATAGGGCAAATCATCATAATACCGCATCATAAATACCAGGTTCTGCTTCTCAGGCAGGCTTTGTATGGCTTTCTGCAGGAATATCTGTATTTCCTCAGCATCACTGTGCGTATTGTCAGCCACCAAGTTTTGCATATAATATTCCGGATCTTCATCCGTTTTCTGCATTTTCTTCAGTTTATTAATCTGTTGCAGAGCTTCATTGGTCGCAATTCTGTACAGCCATGTGTATAGCTGACTATCATTTTTGAACTGGTGAAAATTCTGATAAGCTTTGATGAATGTCTCCTGCAATGTGTCCTGAGCAAGGTCACCGTCAACAATGATTCTTCTGATATGCCAATACAATCTACTCTGATAAGCATCCATCAGCACACGAACTCCCTTCTCCTGAGTTCGGGGGTTTTGCATTAGCGCAATAATCTCTGCGTCTTTAATCTTCATAAGATGCTTTCATTGTTTTGGATTACAAAAGTATTTAAAAGTTAAATTACTTATTCAATTTTGAGTCCAAATGTTTTAATAATTAATTTAATACATATTATCAACAGCGAGCTCTTGCTTAAAAAACCTACAATGTGTAATCTTCAGCTTCTTTCCCCAGTCAACCTAAAATCTTATCTTTGTTTTATGCAAGTTGTTATTATCGGTTCCGGAAATGTAGCCTATCATTTGGCTAAAGCCTTTACGCAGAAAAATATTCCTTTGGCTCAAATATTTGGGAGAAATAAGGAAGCTTTAGGCAAAATATCTGAGGAATTACACATTCCTTTTTCCAGTGATTTTCTGGAAGATGCAGATGTATATATCATTTGCGTAAGTGACAGCTCTGTAGAAAATGTGTCTGAATTAATCACTAAAAAAGATTGTCTCGTTGCTCATACATCGGGTTCTTTACCCAAAGAAATATTGGCTGGAAACTACAGAAAATCAAGCTTTTATCCTTTGCAGACTTTTTCAAGGACTAAAGAACTGGATTATTCAAAAATTCCATTCTTTATTGAAACTGAAAATTTTGATGACCAAAAACTGTTAACTGATTTGGCATCTCTAATTTCAGAAAACGTAATGGAGAGCAGTCATGAAAAAAGAAAATACATTCACCTTACTGCAGTTTTTGCATGCAATTTTGTAAATCATCTTTTTTCGAAGGCAAAAGAAATTTCAGATGCTCAGGAAATTCCGTTTGATTATTTTTTGCCCTTAATTGATGAAACGGTGAAGAAAATTCATGAAATTGAACCGAAAGCAGCACAGACCGGGCCCGCTGTGAGAAACGATCAAAGAGTCTTAGAACTTCATGAGCAGTTGCTGAAAGACGAAAGTCTTGAGATTTATAAAACAATGAATCATTCTATAAAAAAAATGTATGATTTAGAATAAAAACACGGCAATTTGTTATCTTTGAGGAAATCACATCATAAAATGAAAACAAATTTCGTCCCTTCGCTGATCATCGGTATCGCAGTAATTATTACCGCATTTATTTTAGGTTCAAGTTTTAAAAACAGAAATGTAAAACAGGACACCATATCTGTCACGGGTCTGGGATCCAAAGATTTCATGTCTGATGAAATACGGTGGGGAGGAAGTTTTGATGCCTCGGCGATGGATGCAAAAGATGCGTACAACATAATTCTGCAGGATAAAGAAAAAGTAAAAGCTTTTTTCCAGAGCAAGGGTTTCAAAAATGGTGAATTTTCTTTTGGAGGTGTTAACTTTTCGAAATCTTACCGCACCGTGACAAGCAGAGATTCTGAAGGAGTCGAAAAATCTGAAGAGATTTTTGATGGTTACAAAGCCACACAAAGTATTTCTTTCACGGCAAGGAAAAATCCGGATCTGATGAGAAAAATAGAAACCGTAATGGATAAAACGGCAGAACTCATCAACAGTGGAGTACAGTTTGAGCCTGGAACGCCGCAATATACTTATTCTGATCTTGCTTCGCTGAAGCATAACCTTATAGAAGCCGGTGCAAAAGATGCCATGCAGAGAGCCGAAAAAATTGTTAATACTGCAGACGGAAGTCTTGGCAAACTGAAAGATGCTTCAATGGGCGTATTTCAAATTACAGCAAAAGGCTCAACCGATGAAGACAGCTATGGTGGAAACTTTGATACCTCAAGCAAAGCAAAATCTGCAAGAATCACGGTAAGGCTGACTTACAATTTAGATTAAATGATATTCAATACATGAGTTATAAAGAAAAATTAAAAGATATAAAGGCCTTTGTTTTTGATGTAGACGGAGTTTTTACTGATGGAAGCGTTTACTTAATGCCTGGCGGAAACATGAGCAGAGTGATGAATGTTTTGGATGGTTATGCCGTTGTAAAAGCTTTGAAAAACAATTATCTGATTGGCGTGATCACTGGAGGAAATGATGAAATGGTAAGACACCGGATCAATTATCTCGGAATTGAAGATTACTACGCAAAATCACATGATAAAATGATCGATTATGCTGATTTTAAAGCTAAATACAATCTCAAAAATGAGGAAATTCTGACGATGGGAGACGACCTTCCGGATATTCACATGATGCAGAACTCAGCGATATCTACCTGCCCGGAAAATGCAGTTCCGGAAATCAAAAATATTGCAGATTATATTTCACAAAAGCAGGGTGGAAGCGGTGCAGTACGCGATGTGATTGAACAGGTGATGAAAGTCCAGGGAAAATGGCATGATGACAATACACAATCTGTTTAAATTAAATATGAAAATACTTTTAGCATCACAATCTCCACGAAGAAGAGAATTGCTTAGCAGTTTAGGATTTGATTTTGAAGTCGTAAAAATTGACTGCGAAGAGATTTTGCCAGAAAATATAGCAATAAAAGATGCTGCAGCATATCTGTCTGAATTAAAAGCAGATGCATTCAGAAAATTAGAAAAGGATGAAGTTTTACTGACTGCAGATACTGTTGTAGCTATTGATAATCAGATTTTAGGTAAACCGAAAGATGAGGCTGACGCGAAAAATATGCTGCAGAAACTTTCGGGAAAAACACATCAGGTGTATACGGGAATTTCTGTTAAAACATTAGATAAAACCATTACAGAAACAGATGTTGCTGATGTAGAAATGGAAGAAATTTCAGATGATGAAATTGATTTTTATGTAAAAAACTACAGACCTTTCGACAAAGCTGGAAGCTACGGCATCCAGGAATGGCTCGGAATGGCAAAAATTAAAAACATGAACGGCAGCTTCTACACCATTATGGGACTTCCTACCCATTTGGTTTACAAAATTTTAAATGAAATATAAATAATTTCCCCACAAAATTTTATTATTTTTACAGAATCATCAATCTGATCGGATAATAAAAAGCAGATTAGAGAGTTATATTGAATAATGAAAAAGAATATTATATTCCTTTTGGCAGCGATTATCGTTGTTTCATGCAGTACAAAGGTAAAAAAGCCTGAAGCAAGATCTAAATTTCTGAAAGGTTTTTCCACATATTACAATACCCTTTTTAATGCAAAAGATGCATTGAACAGTGAATTTACAGACAGAGACAAAGCTCATAAAGATAATTTTTATGCGCCTTATATTCCTATTTTAACCTACGAAGACCAGCCTGTAGGAAGCGACCTGGGACAATCATCTGCTTTCGCAGAAAACTCTATGAAAATGGCGGAAGTTAACCGTCCTTCTCAGTCTGGCAGCAAAAGTGCACCGGGAATGCCTCCCAATGGGCCAAACGGAATGTCTGGAATGCCTCAGGATCCTAACAATCTGCAAGGAGGGAATAAAGGAGCTACAATACTTGAAATTGCTGAAGCAAAAGCCTTAAAGGCAATCGGGAAATATTCGGTTATCAGAAAAGGTGAGGAGCAGAATAAAACCATATTTGATGCGTATATTATTTTGGTGCAATCCCGAATTTATCAGGGAAAATCAAGACAGGCTCTCGATGCACTGAACTATGTTTTCACTCACATGAAGGAAGATAAAAGACTTCCTTTAGCGCGGGTTTATGAAGGTTTAGCCTATGCACAGCTTAAAGATTACTACAAATCTGATCAGGTTTTTGCAAAACTTAAAAGTGACGGAATCAGTAAAAATCATGATAAGCTTCTAAGTATTTACTACTCAGAATCACTTCTGGATGCCGGAAAAAAAGAAGAAGCCATCAAAGAACTTGACCGTGCATTTGAACTGAACGGAAACAGAAAACTGAAAAGCAGAATTGCCTTTCTGAGAGGTCAGGTTTTATCTGAATTAGGAAGAAACGAACCGGCCCGTGAAAGTTTTGCGGCAGCTTACAAATATGCCAATGATTTTGAATTTGAAGTGAAATCTCAAATAGAAATTGCTAAAACCTTTAACGGAAAAGGTAATTACGACGGCGCAAGAAAATATCTTGAGGATATCAGCAAAAAAGGTACTTACGCTTCAAGAAAAAATGAATTTTACTATGCACTGGGTCTGATGGCCAGCAAGGCCGGAAAACCAGATGAAGGACAGGAATATTTCAGAAGATCACTTTTGGAAAAAGTTTCAGATCCGCAGGTGAGAGGCTTAACGTATTATGAAATCGGAAGAAGATATTTAGATAAAAATGATTACATCGGCGCAGGTGCCTATTACGATTCTGCATTGGTTACAATGACCTATGAACCTTCAAAGATACTCTTAAAAGATCAGTCTGAAAACATTAAGAAAATCTCCAAAAACTATTATTTAATTAGAAAAAATGACAGTATTCTGACGATTGCTAAGATGTCTGATGCACAGAAAACTGATTATTTTGCCAAACATATCGAAAAACTGAAAGCTAAAGAGGCCAAAGATGAACTCGAAAGACTGCGTGCCGAAAGGAACAAAGGTTTTGATACAGGAGATTATAATGCAAACTCTCTTTTTGCCAACAGCTCAAATTCTTTTGAAGATTTTGGAACAGCCACTAAGGGTTTTTATTATGAAAATACAGGAACTGTAAGCAAAGGTACATCAACATTTAAGCAGGTTTGGGGTGACCGGGCTTTGGTAGATAACTGGCGATATTCAAAGAAAATGGCATCTATTGAAGATCTGAAAAATGAAGCTCTGGGAGTTAATACAGCACCCAACCCAAGACGTTTTGAGCCGGCTTATTATATCGAGCAGATCCCAAATGATGAGGGAAGACTGTCACAACTGAAAAAAGACAGAGATACTGCATCCTTAGGTTTGGGAATTATGTATCAGAACTATTTTACCAATACTCCTTTAGCCACAAAAACGCTCTATGATTTGGTTGATGTAAAACCTGAAGAAAAAGTAATGTTGCAGGCTTTATACGAGATTTTTGCAATGAATTACGAGAAAAATCCGCAGTCTTCTGCTAAAGCAAAACAGATCCTGCTGTCAGACTATCCTTACAGTTCTTATGCAGAATTTGCAAGAAATCCTAAAAATAATACGTTTGTAAAGTCATCTCCAGACACAGAAAATGATTATAAGATGGCCTATGCTTTATTTGAATCTGAAAAATTTACAGAGAGCCAAAACATGATTGATCAGGCAATTCAGAAAAATCCAAAAGACGCACTTGTTCCCAAATTATCTCTTCTGAATGCTTTTAATGCTGGAAAATCGAGTGGGAAAGAAGTAATGATCCTCCAGCTGGAACAGATTGTGCTCAATTACGGAAAAACTCCTGAAGGCGAGAAAGCTAAAGAAATGCTGAATTATCTGAAAAGCGAGATTGCATTTCAGTCGACAGATAACAAAGGGAATGTAATACCTCAAAACCCCGGAAATAATAGCGTTCCACAAACTCCTACAGGCTTTGGACAGCCTAGGCAAAATATGGGACAATCACAAAATATAACGGCACCCGGGAACCAGAATAATCCGCTTCCCAACAGTTCACAACCCGTAAACAATGCCATACAGACTGGTGTACCTAAAAAGCCCAGTATGAATAATCAACAGCTTCAGCCGGCAGTACAAGTCCCGGCACAGACTAAATAAAAAAAAGCGAAGATTAATCTTCGCTTTTTTTCTTTTTCACTCCGTGAAATTCTTTTAAATAAAAAGGTTCAAAGTAGGCAATATCTTCAAAGTCATTGCTTTTGATTTTTTCTAAACTTTTCTTAACTAAATATTTTGCAGAAGGGTAGAGGTCTTCACTAAACTCAGCATTTGGAAGCTGAAGAATCTCCTTAGCTTTTGCTGCTCCGTCGCCTACAAAAAGTACTTTTTTATCTGCAAATTCCTGAAAAGAACTTTCATCTAAAACTTTTGCTTCCGTAGGACTTAACTCTTCTCCTGAAACTCCGTCATAAACGGCAGTATAAACCTCCATTCGTCTTGCATCGACCAAAGGGATAATCAGATCGTAGTTTTGCCCTAAAAACGGCTCTTTCATACTTTCCATAGAATTTACCGCCATCAAGGGAATATTTAAGCCGTAACAAAAACCTTTCGCAGAGGCCGCGCCAATTCTCAAGCCTGTATATGAGCCCGGACCTTTGCCCAGACAGATTGCGTCCAGATCTTTTAACGAAATTTCTGCTCCCTCCAATGCCCATTCAACAAAAGAGTGAAGACTCTCTGACTGTTTATAATTTTCCGAAACTTCTTCACATACACAAAGCAACTTTTCATCATCCGAAATAGCGACTGAGCAGTTTTTTGAAGAGGTTTCGAGGTATAGTATTTTCATTTTTTCAATTCAATTTTAAAAGCAAATGAAATTGCTGAATTTGATGATGTAAATTTATAGCTTTATTTCCACACTTTGCCGGCTCCACAATTTCCATTGAAACTTGTTTTTAATCCAAATTTCGAGAAGCGATAAATTCATTTCAAAAAGTTCACTTTTATAAAACCCTGTCACTTTAATTTTTCTTCGGACGCTGAATGTATTTTTAAATTTTTTGATTTCTGAAACTCCTGTTTGTTTGATTTCTTTATAAACAACTTTTTTAGAAGAAAAATCTTTTTTAAAATCATCCAGATTCTGAATCCAGCCGTTAGAATGAGCGAAAGAAACATCCTTTTCAAAGAAATCTAAAATCTTAGAGTCATTATTCTGCATTAAAGAATCCAATCTATTTGCTTGAGAAAGCAATTGCTTTTCCTGCCTTGAATATTGTTGAGAATATCCAAAAACAAAAAACAGCTGAAAAAAGAAATAAAGAATACTCATTTTCAAATTTTCAAATTAAAAAATTTTCAACTTACCCTTTTCTATAGATCGTTCTCGGTTCACTCTGAGCGCTCGGATAGATCGTCATATCTGAAACCGTGACATGCTGCGGTGCATTTACACAGTAGGCAATTGCATCGGCGATATCTTGAGCCTTTAGAGCTTCGTATCCGGCATAGACTGTCGCTGCTCTTTCCTGATCACCTTTAAATCTGATCAGAGAAAAATCTGTCTCTACAGCGCCCGGCTGGATATTGGTCACTCTGATTCCGAATTCTGTGAGCTCAATTCTCATTCCTTCAGAAATAACGTCGACTGCTTTTTTAGTCGCACAGTACACCACACCATTGGCATAGGTCTGCCTTGCAGCCACAGAACTGATGTTGATAATCTGCCCCGAACTTCTTTCCTTCATCATAGGGATCAGCGTTTTTGAGACATATAAAAGTCCTTTCACATTTCCATCGATCATCGAGTCCCAGTCATGTGTACTTCCTGCCGATAACGGCTCTAAACCGTGCGCATTTCCTGCATTGTTGATGAGAACGTCAATATTTTTCCATTCTTCAGGAAGCGAAGCAATTGCTGTTTCAACTTCTTCTAAATTTCTAACATCAAACTTTAAACTAAATATTTCGGTATAAGCTGATAATTCTGTTTTCACAGATTCTAAAACCTCAGATCTTCTTCCGCAGATAATGATCCTGTTTCCCTGTTTTGCAAAAAGTTCTGCAGTGGCTTTTCCAATTCCGGAAGTGGCTCCGGTGATGAGTATTGTTTTCATAATCTTTTTTTGCTTTTGGCTAATAGCTTTTGGCTATTGGCTATCAATTGCTAATAGCCAGCTGCCATTAGCCATTCGCTAATTTGCATCGAATGCCTGAAAAGCATCCGGTATATGTTCTATTTCTAAATTTCCTTTTTGGTCTGGAAGGACGGAAATAATGTCAAATCTTACTTCCTGATCGCTGTTAAATTTTTCCATGAAATGATTGGCTGCCGTGACGATCAGTTTTATTTTCCCTTTTGTAACAGCTTCCTGCGGGAGAATAAAAAAATCGGTTGATCTGGCTTTCACTTCTGTTACAATAATTACATTATCTTTTTCAGAAATAATATCAATTTCAGCTTTCTGATAACGGAAATTCCGCACCAAAATTCTGTAGCCGTTTTTTATTAAATAATCCGCGGCTAAATCTTCTGCCTGCTTGCCAAGTTCATTGTGATCTGCCATTATTTTGTATGGGAATTAAGGTTTGAAAATATTGGTTTTACATGAAATGAAGGATGCGACGCTCTCAAATGATACTACTAAATTCCGTTACTTTCTGAATTGATACGCCCACCAGATCAAAACGATCTGCAACGGAAGTCTCAAAACGGTGAGCCAAAAATATTTGTGATGAATCAGATAAAACTTTCTTGCCATCTCTATATTTGCAGGAAAAACTGCAATAAATAATGCGATACAAAGGTACGCTCCAAGCTTTTGAGTTTCCGGAAATAGAAGGAGAGTTCCACACAAAATTTCTACCGCGCCACTGATGTACACCATCTGCAGATGCATCGGAATGTAGTCTGGCATAATTTTCATGAAAATCTGTGGCTTTACAAAGTGTATAATTCCGGCCAGAATCAGAGAAAATGCTAGTATAAATTTTGAGTAAAACATTATTTTATTTAAAGGTTAATGATACATTTTTTCCGGCTTTAAGAGAAACTTCTGCTCCTAAGATCAAAGGAATATTATTGTGAATATGCCCATTCGGAAAAGCAAAAACAGTAGGGAAGCTATATTTTGAAATTCTGTCTGAAATTAATTTGTAAGCAAACTCATCAAAACTTTCCTCGTACTGCTTATTTTCTTTTTCGTCACCCATATTCGTCATTCCACCGATGATTAAACCACTTATTTTTGTGAAGACTCCTGCCATTTCCAGGCTCATCATCATTCTGTCTAGCGCATAGAAATTTTCGCCAATATCTTCTATAAATAAAATTTTATCTTTAAAGTCAAAAGAATATTTGGTTCCTAAAAGCGCATAAACTAAGGCTAAATTTCCGCCAACCAGTTCACCTTCTACATTTCCTTCTTTGTTATAATGATTTGATTTCAAAGTGTATTTTAAAGGTTTACCTTTAAGAATATTAAACGTTAAGTCATAACTTTCATCAGTCACTCCGAAACTTGAAGTTTTAACAGTTTGTCCGTGAATAGAGGCAAAACCCTTTTTCAGTAAATAACTTTGGATCACTGTATTATCAGAATATCCAATGTACCACTTTGGATTTTTGCTAAATTGTTTTAAATTTAAGTTTTCAATTAAATGCTGACAGCCATAACCACCTCTTGACGCCCAGATTGCAGAAATTTCAGGATCATTCAAAGCCCAATTAATATCTTTCGTTCTCTGTTCTTCAGTTCCGGCATAATTGTATCCGTTCGAATATTTGGTGTAAAGATTTTCGCCCAAAACAGGTTCAAAACCTTTGCTTTTTATCAAATTTATTCCCTTTTCAAGCTGAGAAGGTTCCACTGCTCCGGCAGGAGAAATAACGGCAATTTTATCGCCTTTCTTAAGTGATTTTGGAAATATTTTTTTCATCTGTATTTTTGTTGTTTTTTATAAATCATCTGCAATCGCTAAAACGTTGTGAATACTTATTTCTTTAAGTCACTGCGATTGTAATTGATGTTTTTAATTGAATTAAATTGATCAGTGACTTTTCTTATATTTTAATTCTTTCTTTTCTGCTTCTTCCAGCTTTTTATCAAATTGATTAAATTTTTTGAAACTTTGGAGGAAAATAAAAAAACTAAATAAAATCAAAACGCATCCTACTCCTCGTCTGATATTATTGGCTAATTTTTGAGTTAATCTGTCATGAAACTGTTTGGCCAGAAAGATCTTCATAAAATCAATCATCAGATAGGTAGCAAGAACTAATCCGAGGTAAAGAATCATATTTCCTGTATCAGGATATTGATTTCTTACTCCTATGACGGTTACCAGCCAAAAAAGGACAACTCCCACATTCAAAAGATTTAAAAGAAAACCGTTGAGGAAGGTTCTAAAATAATTCTGACTGATAATTTTTTCTTCTCCAGGCAAATGCATTTTGGTTTTGGTGACCAACATAACAATACCGTAGGAAAGAATAAGAATGGATGTGATTCTATAAAAACCAGGGTGTTTATCGATAAGATTAACGATGTCTGCACTCGCGTAATATGCTGCTATAATGCACAATAAATCTGCTGTGATGACACCAAAATCTAGTGCTAAAGCATGTCTGGGACCTCTTGTAAAACTGGTTTCAATTAAGAGGAAAAAAATAGGACCAATGAAAACCAAGCTTAACATAAAGCCCAGACCCACGGCCGATAATACAAGTTCAAACATTCAAATTGTTTCTATCCCAAATTTAAAAATTATATTTCTATTTGCCCGCAAAAATGATTTTTTTAAGCAGAAATTGTATTTTAAAAACTTTTTTAAACTAAAAAGACTGCCACATAGGACAGTCTTTTATTAATTCTATATTGAAATTTAATCAACAATCTTAAAATCCAGTTGCTTTTGAATTAAATTGGCTTTCACTACTTTAATCTGAACTTCTTCACCCAACTGAAATCTTCTGCCTGTTCTTGAACCGTAAACTGCATGTGTAGACTTATCATACGTGTAAGAATCATCCATCAGATCACGTAATTTAATCAGACCTTCAGCGCCGTTTTCAGGAATTTGTACCCAGAAACCAAACTCAGCCACTCCGGAAATAACACCTGTGAAGGTTTCTCCCAAATGCTTTTCCATGAATTTTACCTGCATAAATTTGATCGAGTCTCTTTCTGCATCGGCTGCCAAACGTTCTCTTGCACTGCAATGCTTTGCTTTTTCTTCCAGTTCATTTCTATCCGGAGATTTTCCGCCATCCAGATAATGCTGAAGTAATCTGTGCGCCAATAAATCGGGATAACGACGGATAGGAGAGGTAAAGTGCGAATAATAGTCGAACCCAAGACCATAATGACCAATCGGTTCGGTAGAGTAAACTGCTTTACTCATACTTCGCATCGCCAAAGTTTCAATCATGTTTTCTTCCCCTTTTCCTTTAACTTCAGAAAGTAAATTATTCAGAGATTCGGCAACTTTTTTGGTGTTGGCCAAATCCATTTTATATCCGAAAGTTGAAACAAAATCTCTCAAAGCCTCTAATTTTGCAGGATCCGGATCATCGTGAACTCTATAAATAAAGGTATTTCCGTTAGGTCTTCCTTTTTTAAGCGAAACAAATTCGGAAACTTTTCTGTTCGCCAAAAGCATGAATTCTTCAATTAAATGATTTGAGTCTTTGCTGACTTTAAAATAAACCCCAATCGGCTCGCTTTTTTCATTTAAATTAAATCGAACTTCGCTTCTGTCAAAAGTAATCGCACCATTTTTTATTCTCTGGTCACGCATAATTTTTGCCAGTCTGTCAAGCGTTAGAATTTCTTCTGTTAAATCGCCTTCCTGAGTCTCGATTCTTTCCTGAGCTTCTTCGTAGGTGAATCTTCTGTCTGAATGAATCGCAGTTCTACCGAACCATTCTTTTACCACTTCCGCTTTATCGTTCATCTCAAAAACTGCAGAAAATGTAAATTTATCTTCGTTTGGACGTAAAGAACAGACATCATTACTCAAAACCTCAGGTAACATCGGCACCACACGGTCCACCAAATACACAGAAGTTGCTCTTTCATACGCTTCATCATCCAGCATCGTTCCCGGAACTACATAGTGAGAAACGTCGGCGATATGTACCCCGATTTCCCAGTTTCCGTTTTCCAGTTTTTGTATTGACAGGGCATCATCAAAGTCTTTTGCATCTTTCGGATCAATTGTGAATGTGCAGATTTTACGCATATCTCTACGCTTTGCAACTTCTTCATCCGTCACTCTTCGGTCGATTTTATCGGCATCTGATTCCACTTCTTCAGGGAAATTGTATGGTAAGCCATATTCTGCCAATATAGAGTGAATCTCTGTTTCGTGCTCGCCTGGTGCGCCGAGAACTTTTATAATTTCACCGTCAGGATTTTTGTCTCCCGCTTTCCATTCCAGCATTTTTACAACGACTTTATCGCCGTTTTCTGCACCGTTAATTTTACCTTTTGGTATAAAAATATCAGTGTTAATTGTTTTTTTGTCACAAACTACAAATCCGAATTCCTTGTGGGGTACCAATTGGAAAGTTCCTACAAACTCTGTACGGTTTCTTTCTAAAACTTCAAGCACAGAGCCTTCCATTTTTTTACCTTTAAAATTGTAGGTTACGATCAGTACTTTATCTCCCTGTAAAGCGTCTTTCACGTTTTTAGCATGAACGAAAACATCGTCTTTCAAATTCTCAACAGTAACATAGGCATTTCCACTTTGATTAAAGTCGATCACACCCGTCAAAGTTCCTTCAATATTAAGATTAATGCTGAATTTACCTTTCTCAGTTTCCTTGATTCTCTGATTCGCCAAAAGCTTGTGCAAAGATTGGATCACCAACTCACGCTGTCTCGGATTTTTATAATCAATTCCGTCTGAAATCTGTTTGTAGTTATAAATTTTTGTTTGGTTCTGATTCATGAAACGGAGAATTAATCTTCCTATTTCCATGAGTTTTGAGTCATTTTTCTGACTTATGTATTTATTTTTTTTTGGCATTTTATTCTTTTAAATTTTTAATATAATTATCAAATTTCTCTGATAATTCTTCATTATTTGGTAATAGCTTTTGATAATTTTTTGGAAGCTTTTCTGAGGTTGAATACGTAGCAATTCCTATTGGCAAATTGCTTGATTTCAATGAATATTCTACGATGGTACGGTCTTTACTTTTGCAAATAATAATCCCAATAGCTTCATTCTCGTGGGACAATTTTACTTTGTCATTCAGAAGATTCAGATAAAATTCCATCTTACCTTTATATTCCGGTAAAAATTCCCCTACTTTCAATTCTATCGCAACAAGACTTTGTAGCCTCCGATGAAACAGCAATAGGTCAATGAAATATTCTTTGTCAGACACAGCAACTTTATACTGGTTTCCGATGAAAGAAAAATCACTGCCGAGCTCAAGTAGAAATCCTCGGATATTTTGAATTAATTTAATTTCTAATTCTTTTTCAGAATGTTCTTCTT
Source organism: Chryseobacterium kimseyorum (assembly GCF_025971945.1). Lineage (GTDB taxonomy): Bacteria > Bacteroidota > Bacteroidia > Flavobacteriales > Weeksellaceae > Chryseobacterium > Chryseobacterium kimseyorum. Next base: position 436,009 of record NZ_JAPDHW010000002.1, on the reverse strand, counting down.
CAATCCCCAGAAAATCAAAAATATATTCGTCTTTGACTGAGAGAATTGCTTGATTTTTTATCTTCTCAGGTAAAGTCTCATCAAAATTGGTTTGGTTGACAAGATATTTTTCAAATGTTTTATTTTCAATCTGGTGAATGAGAACATTTTTTGTCCAACCAAATTTTCTGGTGGAAAGAATATAAAACTCTCTTTCTTTTGGATCCTTACATTTTTTTAAAATTGTAATATGTTTAGTCCAGCTAATTTCTCGTACCAATGGTACGAGATTTATATCTGACTGATATTCAGAATAAAACTGAGCCATCAACCACAAATTTCCAACCGAAAAACCTCCAACTCCAGGAAATTCTTTTTGCAATTCATTAGATAATGTAGCTACAACAGATTTTCCCCAGTTTTCTGTCTGGCTCTCCGATATTGATTTCCCAATCTCCCAATACAGGCTGATCAAGGCAACATTCACCGCCTTCATCGCTTCGTACTGTGCATTTCTTACTTTAGTTTTAATTTCAGAAATGAATTTTATTTGAGAATTTTCTAACATTGATGTTCTACACTCTACAGTTATGGAATCACTTTTATACGGTAAATTACTCTGTAGTTTTTATTTTTTTAAATGAAATTTTCGCTTAAAATGAAAATTTTAGTTGTATAAATTTAATACAAAAAAGGAGAAGTGGGAGGAAAACCTTTCAATAAATATCTAAATTATTTTCAGGCATTAGAATGGAATAAACAGATTGGTAATTTCTGTCTGATGATGCAAATATAAGAAATAAAAAATAAATAAGGCTTGCAAACTGAATTACAAGCCTTTATGTTTTAGCAGAATGCTATTTTATCAACTCTTGTCTGGTGTCTTCCACCTTCAAAATCTGTAGAAAGAAATCTGTTTGCAATTTCAATAGCAACTTCCTTAGAAATAAATCGCGCAGGGATAGAAATCATATTTGCATCATTATGCTGTCTTGCCAGTTCAGCAATTTCTGGCATCCAACACAATGCACATCTGATTTTCTGATGCTTGTTGGCAGTAATCTGCACTCCGTTTCCACTTCCGCAGATTAAAATTCCCAGTTCATTTTCGCCATTCTCTACTGATGTCGCAGCAGGATGCACAAAATCCGGATAATCAACGCTGTCTGTAGAAAAAGTTCCAAAATCCTGAACTTCAAAGTTTTCTTCCAAATGTTTTTTCAGAATTTCTTTATACTCAAAACCTGCATGGTCTGCGGCAATAGCTATTTTTCTTTTCATTTCTACTGTATATCTATTGTTATTAAAATCTTCATACAAAGTTACGTTAAATCCGAAATAATCTTCTCTGTTCAGTACGATTTATATCAATATTTAAGATTAGACAAAAAGATAAAATTTTAACAGCCTTATTAGGAGGTAAGCATTCATCTTTAAATTTTCAACTGCAGAAATCGTTTTTCACTCATTTGAAATGATTAAAAAATTGTTTCCCTTCAAACTCAGATGATCGAAAATGCAAAATTTTCATTTGTCAAAAAAACGAATTTAATCTATATCTAATATAATACATTGATTTTCCGTGTATTACAATTAGTTTAAAAAAGAAATATACAGTTACTCACAAAATGTGATTTATCTACTCATAAAGTGTGAAAAGCATTGTGAATAACTGTGGAAAACTTTTTTAAACTAAATATTTCCTAATCCAATTAAAACATTACTAAAAGTTGCCTCCAAATATATCGGCTAAAACTTCAAAAAACTTTCCTGTCAGAAATCTGGCATTTCTCCATAATCAAGAAACTAATATTTACCATTGTTCAAAAGTTACTAATATTTGTGAGTAAGTCTAAAATTTATCAGACGTTCAACCATTTACGTTGTTAATTAAATATGAATTGAATTCAAACTGTATGTTATGAAGTTTTAACAGGAAAGTTATCCCCGAAACTCACAACACTCAACAACAACTATCATTCTTTTTTTTATATATAAAGAAATTAATGTTGATTAGTGTGTGGTGGGTTTGTGGGAAGTTTTTTGAAAACTTTTGTCTCTTTGAATCTTTTGCAAAAGTTTAAAATCTTACATTTGTGAAACAAAAATTTAGAAAATATTGACGAATCCAAATGAATTCAGATCAGAAAAAAACTAATTCAGAAAAACGGTTTCAAAAAAGAAAAAATATTAAATCAGCATATGAAAACAATCAGTGATTTCAATTTTAAAGATAAAAAAGCTCTTGTACGAGTTGACTTTAATGTACCTCAGGATGACCAGCTAAAAGTTACAGACAATACAAGAATTTCTGCAGTAAAACCAACGGTTGAGAAAATCCTTAAAGACGGTGGTTCTGTAATTTTAATGACTCACCTGGGAAGACCAAAAGGAGAAGTTAAAGATGAATTTTCTTTAAAGCACATTGTTGAGGAAGTTTCAAACGTTCTTGGTCATCAGATTAAATTTGTAGAAGAATCAATAGGAGAGAAGGCTGAACAGGCTGCAGCAGATCTTCAGCCGGGAGAGATTCTACTGTTAGAAAATTTACGTTTTCATAATGAAGAAGAGAAGGGCGACGAAGCCTTTGCCGAGAAGCTTTCTAAATTAGGTGATGCCTATGTGAATGATGCTTTTGGTACAGCACACAGAGCACATGCTTCAACTGCAGTTATCGCTAATTATTTTACTTCAACTAAATTTTTCGGTTTACTAATGGCTAATGAACTGAAAGCTATAGATAAAGTTTTAAAAAGCGGTGAAAAGCCTGTTACAGCGATATTGGGAGGCTCTAAAGTTTCAACTAAAATTACCATTATAGAAAATATCTTACCTGCAGTTGATAATTTAATCATCGGTGGAGGTATGGCTTTTACATTCATTAAAGCTCTTGGAGGTAAAATTGGAAATTCATTAGTAGAAGAAGATAAATTGCCATTAGCATTGGAAATTTTAGGAAAAGCGAAGGAGCACAATGTAAAAGTGTATCTTCCTTCAGATACTGTGATTGCTGATAGTTTCAGTAACGAAGCAGAAAGAAAAGAAGCAGATATCTATGAAATTCCTGAAGGTTGGATGGGAATGGATGCTGGTCCAAAATCTCGTGAGCAGTTCAATGATGTTTTATTAAACTCAAGAACAATACTTTGGAACGGTCCAATCGGTGTATTTGAAATGTCTAATTTCTCAGCTGGTACAGTAGCTTTGGGTGAAAGCATTGCAGAAGCAACTAAATTGGGAGCTTTCTCATTAGTAGGAGGTGGGGACAGTGTAGCTTTCGTTAAACAGTTTGGCTATGCTGATAAGGTAAGTTATGTTTCTACTGGCGGTGGAGCAATGTTGGAGAGTTTGGAAGGCTTGGAACTTCCAGGTATTGCTGCAATTAACAAGTAAAATTTTCTACATTAAAATATATAAGACCTCTGATTTTTCAGAGGTTTTTGTGTTACTGATAGTCCTGTATTTTTGCTCTGAAATATCCTTTAGCATAGTATTCAACAGGTTTCGAAAATGTCTTTTCATCGACACATTTGAATTCTACAAAACCGTAATTACTGTCGTTTTTTTTATAATTTTCCCCATTTAAGATCAATCGACTAAAGCTGAATTTAAGATCCGGGCTGTTGAAACTTGAAGGTCCTGCATCCGAAAATGAAGTATATTTAATTTTGTATTTTTTTTTAAAAACTGAAATACTGAATCCATTTCCGGTTTAGCCATCCGAGTTAACCACATTAATTTTGAGTGTATCAGATTTCAAGTAATGTGCACTGCAAATTCTGTTCTTTGCAAACGAATTGTTTGGAATGTCTAGTGTATCCTTGAGGTCGATTTTTTCATCTGCCAGAAATATGATATTATTTGTTTTAGTCTGTAGAGTATTGCTATCAAATAGAATTGAAAATTCTTTTTCAAATAACATCTTTTTCAAATTTACATTACGTTGTATGTCTGAACTTATTTCGAAGGTTTGCCATTGCTCTGTTTCCATATTCTCGTTTTCATTTTTTAAATTACTGCATGAAATAATGAAAATACTTAGGGCCATAACTAGAGAATTAGTTTTCATTCAAAAATGAATTTTCACAATTAATATCATTTATCACTCAGTATAAAAATAATAAAATTGTAGGTTACTCCGGTTAAATTTTTCAAAAGGTTAAAAAAATGGCTTTCACAATTACCGAAAAAATGTAAAATCTAAAATTTTCCTAGGCTAACGTTGTATTTTTGATTTGAGTTTAAAAATGCTGTGTTTTTGTGATAATTACTTTTGAGAAATTCATTTTTTCCGAAAATTGGTGTTTCTGATAATGAATTTATTTCAGTTAAAAATTTTATGTGGAGTTTATAATTTTTAATTTTCAACTGATGATATTTTTCATCGACAAAAATAATATCATTAAGTTAGATTCAAGTAAATCATAATTTCACACAAATTGAAAAATTGAAACTCAAATGAATATAAAAATTTTAGTATTTCAAATTAGTACTATGATCAAACGGAAAATAAAAAATGAAAAACTCAGAAATATTTCTGAGTTTTTTGCTTTTTATGACGAAATGTGTGAAAATTGGCTTTCAGAAATGGTTTAAAAATCCATTTTCTACTTTTTTTCGATAATGTATATCAAACTTGAAAATTCATTGGAAAATAATGCTTTTACGTTAGAAATCGTTCCATAGAAGGTTGCTTTAAGCCAAAAAAGTGGTGATTTCTTATATTTTTCGCTCAGCATTGAGATGTAATACGAGTCTAAAACCAAAGGTTTGATTTTCCTCATTTTCCAATTGGGTTTCCTTGAAATTAAATTTTCCATTCCTCTTTTTGAGAAATGATATACATGTCTCGGAACATCATATGCTGCCCAATATTCTTTATAATGTTTTGCATCGTACGAAGTAGGGTTGGGGACGGCGATAATCAGCAGTCCTTTTTCTTTTAATTTTTTATTGAAAATTTCAAGCATCTCATCCTGATTTTCTACGTGCTCGAATACATGCCAAAGTGTAATGGCGTCTAAGCTATAATCTTCAATCGTATTGATATCATCAAGAATAGTAGCTTTAAAAATCTTTGACCTTGCTGCTTTTCTTGCATCAGAGTCGGGTTCAAATCCGTACGTGTTGAAATCATTCTCTATATATTTTACAAATTCTCCGGCTCCACAGCCGTAATCTAAAACTCGTGAACCTTTCTTGATCCTGTCTAAAAGAATTGTTTTTTTATACTGTAAATTGAATGACTGTAAGAATTTATATAATTTTTCTTTCAGACTTCCAGAATCCTGATGGTGCGAAATATAGTCTTCACTTTCATAATATTTTGAAATATTAGATGGAATGGGAGTAGTTTTAAAAACTCCTTTTGTATCTGTCTCTTCAATTTCAAATATTTCCTGAGAAAGAAAATGATCTTTTATTTTCATTTTTTCTTATTGTATTTTAAAAATAAAGGTATTCAGAAAGGTTTTAAAGCCTCTAAATACCCTTGTTTATTGTAGATGTTTCACGTGAAACATATTTGATTTATCGCCCTAAATACACCATTAAAACGTTAATATCGGCAGGTGAAACACCGCTTATTCTGCCAGCCTGTGCTAACGTTTTTGGACGGACTTTGTTCATTTTTTGCTTTGCTTCAGAAGAAAGGCTTGCTATCTTAATATAATCAAAATCTTCAGGAATCTTTACATTTTCAAGTCTGTTTAACTTGGCAACATTTTCTTTCTCCTTCTCAATGTACCCTTTATACTTGATATTTACTTCTGCCTGTTCCCTCACTTCATCACTGAATTGCGATGTGAATTCTTTGATCGAATCGATTTCATCCAGTTTATCCAATGTAATATTAGGTCTGGTTAAGAATTGAGAAGCTCTGTACGCCTGATCTACAGGATTACTTTCAATACTTTCTAAAATAGGATTAATAATACCAGGTTTTAAAGAAGTTTCTCGAAGATAGGTTTCAAGTTCCTGACTTTTAGTGATTTTCTCTTCAACTTTCTTTAATCTTTCTTCTTTTGCCAAACCTAGATTGTATGCTTTTTCTGTTAATCTGATATCTGCATTATCCTGTCTCAAAAGCAATCTGTATTCAGCTCTTGAGGTAAACATTCTATATGGTTCTTCAGTACCTTTTGTAATCAAATCATCGATTAGTACACCAATATATGCTTCATCTCTATTTAAGATAAATTCATCCTTTTCGTGAACCTTATTGTGAGCATTGATCCCTGCCATCAATCCCTGTCCGGCTGCTTCTTCATAACCTGTTGTACCATTAATCTGGCCGGCAAAATATAAATTATCAACCAGTTTCGTCTCTAAAGTATGCTTTAGCTGAGTAGGAGGGAAGTAGTCATATTCAATAGCATAGCCTGGTCTGAATACCTTTACATTTTCAAATCCTGGAATATGTTTCATAGCTTTGATCTGTACATCTTCAGGTAGAGAAGAACTGAAACCGTTTACGTAGATTTCGACTGTTCTCCAGCCTTCAGGTTCTACGAAAAGCTGGTGTCTGGTACGCTCAGCAAAACGGTTGATCTTATCTTCAATACTTGGACAGTATCTTGGTCCTAAACTTTGAATAGTTCCGTTGAACATTGGGCTTCTATCAAAACCTTCACGTAAGATGTCATGAACTGCTTCGTTGGTGTAAACAATATGACAGCTTAATTGTTTGGTTAATTTAGGACTGTCTAAATAACTGAATTTTTGAGGATTTTCATCCCCTTTCTGTTCTTCCATTTTAGAATAGTCAAGGCTTCTTCCATCTACTCTCGGTGGAGTTCCTGTCTTCATTCTGCCTGCTTCAAAGCCTAGAGAAACCAATTGCTCGGTTATTCCGAAGGCTCTAGGTTCGCCCATTCTTCCCCCGCCCAATTGTTTATCTCCGACGTGGATTAAACCGTTCAGGAAAGTACCGTTGGTAAGGACTACAGCGTTTGCTCTGATCTCAATTCCAAGAGAAGTTACTACACCAACTGCTTTATTATTTTCTATAATTAAGCTCTTCACCATATCCTGAAAGAAATCGAGATTGGGAGTATTTTCTAATGCATAACGCCATTCTTCTGCGAACAGCATTCTGTCATTCTGTGTTCGTGGCGACCACATTGCAGGACCTTTAGAAAGATTCAGCATTTTAAACTGTATCGCAGATTTGTCTGCAATAATTCCGGAGTAACCTCCCATTGCATCGATTTCTCTTACGATCTGTCCTTTGGCAATTCCACCCATTGCCGGGTTGCAGCTCATCTGTCCGATGGTCTGCATATTCATTGTAACCAATAAAGTTCTGGAACCTAAATTGGCAGCAGCAGCAGCAGCTTCGCAACCAGCGTGACCTGCACCTACTACAATTACATCATATATTTCTGAAATCATTTTAATTGCTTGTTTAAGCCTTAAATTTTTAAATTCTGTGTAAATGTTTCACGTGAAACATTGTATCGAAATAGGGCTTTAAATCGCCTCTATACCGAAGTTTTAGCCCCGATGGCAGCATTTGTTTGAGCTCTTTTTTCTTTGAAAAAGAAAAAAGCGAGTGCGGACAGCGGGAAATAGCTCCTAATTATATCTTGCAATATAAAAGTCTTCTTTATTTCGCATTTCCTTTTCTTGTTCTTCAGACTTATCTTTATAACCACATAAATGCAGAATACCGTGAGCCAAGACTCTTCTTAATTCTTCTTCGTAGTTTTTGGATAGGGTAAAAGCGTTGTCTGAAATACGCTGCAAAGATACGAAAATCTCTCCGCTTATCGTTTTGCCTTTTACAGAATCGAAAGTGATGATGTCTGTATAATAATCGTGCTGCAGATAATCCTGATTGATTTTGAGTAAATACTCATCATCGCAGAAGATATAATTGATGTCGCCTAATTTTTTTTCTTCTGAAAGAATGATTTCCTCCAGCCATTTTATGTAATCTGTATTTACAGATTCTGCCAGGTTTTCGTAAAAGAACTGTATCATTGTTTTAAAACCAGTGTCCTAGAATAACACTGAATATACCTTTTTGATTATTTTTAAGTGAATGGCTGAAGTTGAATTTAATCTGCCCGAAAGGAGATTTGTAACCAGCCGTCATTCCTAAAGAACTGTAATTTACTTTTACCGCGTCTTCGAAACTGATGTCATCCGAAAGATTGGCAAAAGAGAAATTTCCGCTCAGGAAGAAGTTTTTATTAAATTTAAACTGAATATCATTTGAAATCAATGCAACATTGTTGCTGTTCAACTGAGCAAAGTAGAAGCCGTTGAAAGTTTTGAAATTGATTACATTCTGTTCGAAAATTCCACCCAATCTGTACTGATAGAATGATGGAAGATTATCACCGATCGTTATTCCACCATACAGATTAAGATGATAGCTGAACTGTCTTGAGAGAGGAATGTTAATTCTAATATCAGCTTTGACCTGAACCACTCTTTTCTCTACTTCAGATTTCAGGAGATCGATAACTTTTCCTTCAGCGTTTAGATAGAATCCTCGGCGGGGAAAGTCTTTATCATCCTGAGTATCGCTTTTCAGAAACACATACGGATTGATGAAACGATTGTATCTTTTGTTGGTGCCATTCATTTCGGCTTCAAAATAATCATGGCTTAAGCCTGCTCCTACAGCATACTTATCTTTCCAAATGGATTGAATATAGACTTCATTTCTCAGCCACTGCCATTTATCGATGTTGATGTTGTCGTTTCCTTTTAAATCAAAACTCATCCCGGAAGAGTAAAAACCGAACCCAGGAATGTAGCCGTTATCGACAAAATAATTCAGATAAAATCTGGGTTTGTCGCCCACGACAAAATCTAGTGAGAGATTTGAATTTTTAAACAGTAATCGTTTCGCAGAATAATTCAGCAGTAATCCTGTTTTGAAAATCTCGTCATAGTGTAATCCAAATTTTAAGAAATGCCTGGCATCATCTTCGGTTACGTATAATTTGAGGTAATTGATATTATTTTCTGTCGCAATATCATAGTTGATGAAGCGGTAGTTATTAGTGGCAACTAATTTGTCAATTCCTTTATTCACACTTCCATAGGTCTGCATCGAAGGAAGACGAAGTCCCATCTTTCCTAAAACATAGTTTTTACCGTATATTTTGCTTCCAATTAAGTCAATGCTGTCAATCTTATAGACGTTGGAATAAATCGGATTTACGGGCTGTCTGAGACGGTCAAAAGAACGTTTTGGCAGATTATCCATAATATCTGCATATTTCAGACCTTCCACGAACCCGCTGTCAAGAATTTTCTTCTTATCATCATAGCTCGTAGCAGTCATTCCTTTTAAATTCGGTTTGATATTGATGTCGGTAAATTTGTATTGGCGTCTGGTATCTTTCTGAATTCCGAAGTCAATAACCTGATTTAGGATTGAAATAATATTATTTAAATCTTCTCTTTTTGAAAGATCCTGATTTAAATCTACACCTATGACGATATCAATACCTTTATCTTTTAAAGGTTTTGAAGGATAGTTAACCGTCATTGCGCCATCAATGTAAATGCTGTCACCTATTTTTACAGGATCCATAAGTGAGGGAAACGCCGAGCTCGCCATAATCGACTGCACCAAATCTCCTTTTTCGAAGATCTGCATATTGCCACTTTCTAAATTCGTAGCGACACACATAAAAGGAATTGGCAGCTTTGAAAAATCTTCAATCGTTGAAACATTTTTAAAAAGTTCTTTCAAAAGATAGACATTCTTCTGTCCTGAACTGATAGAGGAGGGGAGATTAATTTTCCCGTTTTTTAAAGGAATTGATAAAAGATATTTGTCAACTGATTTATTGTAGAATGTACTTTCGGTACGTGATTTCGGATCTCTGATTAAAGAATAGAAATCGGTGTCCATCACAATTTTCTCAATGTCTTTTCCCGTGTATCCGGAAGCGTATAATCCACCGACAATTGCTCCCATACTTGTTCCTGAAACATAGTCTATTTTTACGCCTAAAGAATCTAAGACTTTTAAAACTCCCACATGGGCAAATCCTTTCGCTCCACCTCCGGCTAAAGAAAGTCCGATCTTTGGATTTTTTGGGATGACCAAATCCTTTTTCACCTGCGAATGAACGATAAGCAATTGAAAAGCAAATAAAAGAACGAGGAGTTTCTTCATAATTAATCTTTTATATAGATCCGTTTCACACGAGGAGAAATTGAGGTTAAAACTTCGTAAGTAATCGTTTTGCAGTATTCTGCAAATTCTTTAAGACTTGGTTTGGCGTTAAAAACCGTGACGGTATCGCCTTCTTTTACATTTGGAATATCATCAACTTTAATCATCATCATATCCATACAGATGTTTCCAACAATCGGGGCAAGCGTTTTGTTGATGCCTACGTTTCCGATTTGGTTACCGATTAATCTTGGAATTCCGTCAGCATATCCTACAGGAATAGTTGCGATTTTCGTTAGATGGTCTGTCTTATATTTTCGGCTGTAGCCTACAGATTCACCATTTTCAACCAATGAAATCTGTGAGATCACGGTCTTAAAACTGACTGTCGACTGAAGTTGCTTTTGAATGTCAGCGTTCGCAGACTCTCCCAACATTCCAATGCCGATTCTTACCATATCGTAATGATGGCTGCTGTAGTTGGTAATTCCTGATGAATTTAGAATATGCCTGAGCGGTTGGTAGCCCAAATTTTTAATTAAATATCCTGAATTTTTTTCAAATATTTCCAACTGTTTTAATGTAAATTCTTTCTCCGAAGGAACATCTGCTGATGACAAATGACTGAAAATACTCTGAACCTTTAGATTTTTATATTCTAAACTCTGGCTGAGCTGATCTAATTCATATTCTTTAAAACCAAGACGGTGCATTCCTGTTTCCAGTTTAATGTGGATGGGATATTTTTTATCATATCCGGATTTTTGAACGGCCTCGTAAAACAATTCCAGAACTCTGAAACTGTAAATTTCCGGCTCAAGATTATACTGAATTATTGCATCATAACTGTGCTGCTCAGGATTCATTACTACGATAGGAGTGGTAATTCCTTTTTTACGGAGTTCAACTCCTTCGTCTGCGTATGCAACCCCAAGATAATTAATGTGATGATGCTGTAAAAACTCTGAAATCTCATAACTTCCTAATCCGTAAGCATTGGCTTTTACCATTGCCATCATTTTGGTGGAAGGTTTCAGGAGAGACTTATGGTAGTTAATGTTATGAAGAATTGCATTCAGGTTCACTTCTAAAACCGTGTCGTGTTTTCTGAGTTCTAAGAGATCTTTCAGTTTTTCAATTTCAAATTTTCTCGCACCTTTCAATAAGATAATTTGATTTTCTATTTCTATAAGATATTTATTATCAATTAATTCTTGAGTATCAATGAAAGTGAACGTTTTAGATTTAAACAAATCTTTAAACTTGGTAATTTCTTCTCCAATCAAAAAGACATTATCAAAATGCTGTTCGTTGACCAGTTCTGATACTTCTTCATACAGCTCTTTCGAATTGGTATTTACACCAATAATATCTGTCAGAACCAATGATTTTTTTGACTTCTTGTATTCATTGAGAAACTGAAGTGCGGTTTTCAAAGAATCCAGATCAAGATTGAAGGAATCATTGATGACAATATTATTTTTAATGCCTTCAATTGCTTCAAGTCGCATTTCTACGGCTTTCAGAGCGTTGATTTTATCAACAATCTTATCATTGCTGATGCCGAGTTCTTTCAGAACGGTTATAAGTGCCAAAGCATTCGTTAAAGTGGCTTCATCACGTTGATGGACAGGGAAGGTAATTTCCTCATCAAAATAGGTAACAACAACATCTTCGTTTTTTGAAATGTTGTTTTTAAAGGTGACATCATTATGCTGATTAAATCCGTAGGATATTAATTTTTTACTTGAATATATTTCACGTATTTTTCTGTTTACCAATATATTATCACCGTTAAAGATTATCACCTTTGAGTCTTTAAAAAGTTTTATTTTCTCATCAATTAAATCTTCTTCAGAATAAAAATTCGCGGCATGAGCGGTTCCAATGTGGGTGAGTAAGCCAATCTGCGGATGAAAAATATTTTCCAAAACGTCCATTTCATTGGGCATCGAAATTCCGACTTCAAATATCCCTAATTGGTGACTTTCATTGATCTGAAGCAGAGAAAGCGGAAGACCAATCTGAGAATTGAAACTTTTCGGACTTTTCACTGTAGGAAATTCATTCCACAGACATTGATAAAGCCATTCTTTAAGAATGGTTTTACCATTACTCCCGGTGATTCCGACTGATTTTAAATTTGAATTTTCGAAATGATGTTGAGCTAATTTCTGTAGAAATTCCACAGAATTTTTCACAATAATCCAGGTAATATTTTCAAACTGCGGATATTGATGTTCAGAGATAATAACGGTTATTCCACGGTCGACCGCCGATTCTATGAATTTTTCACCTGAATTTTTTTGAGTATTAATTGCAATAAAAGCAGCATTTTTAGTCGAATAAATAATTCTGCTGTCAAAAGCTATGTTTTTGATTAATAGATTTTTATCTCCAATAACCTGCGCATTGGTGATCTCTGCAATTTGTTGTACTGTATAATTCATTGGTGCCCTGTCTGCTCTGTTTTATATCTGATGTGTTTGATTCGTAATGTTTTAATTAGTTAATTGCAAAGCATTAGTTTATTTAAAATTTTGATTTTTAAGCGCAAGACAACTTCGATGAACACAGCATCAAAAATCAGCAATTTTTTATTGAGGAAGACTCTTACTCTTGATATTAACCTAAACTTTTAATTCAGCCTAAATTACTCATTATTTCTCTTAGAAAGCACTTCTTCGATAAAAACACGACGGCTTACTGCTTCATAGCTTTCTGTTTCGCCGAGTTCCACCAGATTATTTCCCTGAGAAATCCTCATGGAGTAGTTGGCAAGATTTCCTGTTCTTTTACAGATGGCATGCACCTTTGTGACATATTCTGCCGTTGCCATTAGATTAGGAATCGGGCCGAAAGGCCTTCCTAAAAAATCCATATCCAAACCTGCAATGACAACCCGAATTCCACTGTTTGCCAATTGATTAGCAACTTCTACGATGCTTTCGTCAAAAAACTGAGCTTCATCTATTCCTACCACATCGCAGTTTGAACCCAAAAGAATAATTTCATCAGGATTTTCTACTGCTGTACTTCGGATTTTATTTTTATTATGCGAAACAACATCTTCATCAGAATATCTTGTATCTGTTTTGGGTTTAAAAATTTCCACATTCTGCCCCGCCATTTCAGCCCTTCTCAGTCTCCGGATTAACTCTTCGGTTTTTCCGGAAAACATGGAGCCACAAATAACTTCCATCCAACCGCTTTGTTTGGAATGATTAATTGTATTTTCTAAAAACATTTGTTATTTTAGCCGTAATATTTTAAGACCAAAAGTAAGCAATTTTAATAAGATTCTTCTATGCAGAACATCCAAGATTTACAGGAAAAGATTTTTTTTGAATCTAAGAATATCATCAGTATTCTAGACAAAATAAACGACGTTGACGAGCTACTTACAAAGCAAAATCTTATCGATGAGCTTGCAGACCGAATTTCATTTTTAAAGCTGTTAAAAACCAAGGTAGAATACTACAGTGGTGATGATTTACAGTTTTTACAACCGTTATCCGGTTCACTTTTAGCGGATACGCCTACAGAATCTCAGGAATATTCTCACGAAGTAATGGAGGAAGAAGCAATTTTCAACAATGAACTGAATGAAATTGAGGGAAGTGAAAACAATCTGCCCAATGAAGTTATGGAGGAAGAGGCGATTTTTAACAATCAATTAAATGAGATTGTCGAAAATGAATACCATGAAAATATGGTCAATCAAGCAGAAGAAGAGAAAACTGAAGCTTCAGAGGACGATTTAAATAAAGAAGAAGAAAAAGAAGAAGTTTACAATACAGAAATTGTTGAAGAAAATACTGCTTTTAATGAGCAGCTAAACGAAATAGAAGAGGAAGAATCTTCAGAAGAGGTTTCACAGGTTCTGAGCTTTGTGGATGAAGACAGAATTCTTGAAAATTCTGTTCCGGAAGATGAGAATGATATCGATGAAGAAATATTTGACCAAAAAGTAACTGAAGAAGAGGCAATATTTAATAATCAGCTGAATGAAATTGATGAGTTTGAAAATGAAATTTCAGACGAAACTGTTTCCAATAATTTTGAGGAAGAAGAGCAAATTCTAAAAAATTATGAGTCTGCACAGACTTCTGATGCTTCTGCTGAAAAGATTCCCAGTATGTTTGAACCTGAGGAGCTTGATAATGAAATTTTAATTGAAGGATCTGAAAATGAATCAGTTTCTGATGATTTTAAATATGATGAAGATGAAATGATCACTGAAAATTCAAATGTTGAAAGTATTCTGACGGAAATTAAAAAAGATACTGAAACGAATGAAGCAGAAGCGGTAATCAATGAAGATGCAGACCGCCGAAAAATTGTCGAAATCGACAAGCCTGTCAATGAATCTGAAAAACCTGCCTCTGATGAGAGTTTTGAAAATCTCGAAGCCTACCGACAGGAGAAAAAGATAAGATTGGCCAATATCAGAGGATTAAAAAATATTCAGACTCTTTTCGATGACGATCCTTTGGAGAGAGAAGTTCCTCAGGAAAAACCGGCTCCAGTTGTAAAAGAAGAGACAGGAAGCCTGTTGAAAACAAATATTCCTACCGATTATATGGAAGCGGACAAGCAAAAACCTGAATTCAGACTGGATCTGAATGACAGAATGGCTTTTACCAAACTACTGTTCGGAGGAAGTCAGACTGACCTTAACCAAGCCGTTACTGAGCTGAACAGATGCAGAAATCTGGAAGAAGCAAAAGAATATCTAAGTGAACTGTACTACGACAGAAAATGGAATAAAGTAGACGAGTACGCACAACGACTTTGGATATTGGTAGAAAATAAATTCTTATAATTTTGAGTGGAATCCTATATTTCGTTCCCACACCCGTTGGGAACTTAGAAGACATGACTTTCAGAGCGGTAAAAGTGCTGAAAGAAGTCGATTATATTCTGTGTGAAGACACAAGAACTTCGGGAGTGCTTTTAAAGCATTACGAAATTTCAAAACCTTTAAAATCTTATCACCTCCATAATGAGCACACCGCGACGGAGAAAGTAATTACAGATCTTCAGAGCGGCCAGAATATTGCCATTATTACTGATGCAGGAACTCCAGGAATTTCTGATCCAGGCTATTTACTGGCGAAAGCCGGTTCAGATCACAATATTGAAATGATTTGTCTACCAGGTGCAACGGCTTTAATTCCGGCTTTGGTAGTTTCAGGACTGCCGAATAATGAATTTCTCTTTGCAGGTTTTCTTCCTCCCAAAAAGGGTAGACAGACAAAGCTGAAACAGCTGGCAGAAGAGAAGAAGACCATCGTTCTGTACGAAAGTCCGCATAAGATTAATACAACCTTAGAACAGATTAAAGAATTCTTTGGCGAGGAGACGAGAGCAAGTTTAAGCCGTGAAATCTCAAAAAAATTCGAAGAAACTAAAAGAGGAACAATCAATGAATTAATTGAATTCTCTAAAAGCAAAACTTTAAAAGGAGAAATCGTACTTATTGTGAATAATTCTTTGAAATAATGAATTTCCTGAAACTCTTTTTTCTGATGATTCCCGTTTGTTTCAGTGCTCAGATAAGCTATGAGGGAAAGATTGGGGATTATTCGGTAGAAATGGTTTTGAACCTGAACGATGAATCTGCGGATGGAGTATATGTCTATTCGACATACAATAATCCTATATCCATCGATGGAAATTATGTCAAGAAGAATTTGACGTTATTTGAATCTGAAGGTGATCGCAAAACAGCAAAATTTGTCTTTGAAGATTTTGATGAAAATAAAAACGAAATCTCAGGAAATTGGATTAATCTTAAGAAAGAAAATACTTCATTAGAAGTTTATCTAAAGAAAAAAGACAATCAGAACGAGATTTTGCAAGTTGAAAGTACAAGACAGTTTTACTTTAAAACTTTAAAAGAAACCAATGAAAATCCGGTTTTAATTTTTGAAAAGAGATCTGGAAATCTGGTTCAAAAGATGGAATTGGGAGAATGTATGCTGGGAAGTACTGGTGATATTTCAATCGGAGATTTTAATTTTGACGGTTACGATGATTTTTCGAGCTGTTTGCAGACTTATGCAGGACCCAATACTTCAAAAAGTTATTTCTTATTTGATCCGATAAAAAAAAGATTTTTTGAAAGTGATTTTACGGGCGTCTCGCTGGAATTTGATGCGAAAACGAAGCGAATTAAAGAAATAAACCAATGCTGTGCAGGCGCATCTGTTGTTGAAAATATTTATAAGGTTCAGAATAACCAAATGAAACTTATTGAAGAGCATTGCTATAAATATGACGAGAAGCGTAAAAAGCTGATTGAAAAGAAACCCAAAGACTGTTACTGACAAAAAGTGTATTTTTGCAAAAAAATAAAATAAATTCATAACAATAATGAAACTATTAGAAGGAAAAGTAGCGCTAATTACCGGAGCTACAAGAGGAATCGGAAAAGGGATTGCTGAAATTTTTGCTCAACAGGGAGCAAAAGTGGCATTTACCTACGCAGGTTCTGTAGAAAAAGCTAAAGAATTAGAAACTGCTTTGAGTTCTGTAACTCAAATTAAAGGATATCAGTCTGATGCATCAGATTACGACGCTGCTCAGAAATTAGTGGAAGAAGTACTTGCTGAGTTCGGAAAAATTGATATTTTGGTGAATAATGCGGGAATCACAAAAGATAACCTGTTGATGAGAATGTCTAAAGATGATTGGGACACAATTATTAAGGTTAATTTAGATTCTGTATTCAACCTTACCAAGGCGGTAATAAAGCCGATGATGAAGGCGAAATCAGGCTCTATCATTAATATGACTTCAGTAGTTGGAGTAAAAGGAAATGCCGGACAGGCCAACTATGCAGCTTCTAAAGCCGGAGTTATTGGTTTCACAAAGTCTGTAGCGCTTGAACTAGGTTCTAGAAACATCCGTTGTAACGCGATTGCTCCAGGATTTATTGAAACTGAAATGACAGCGGCATTGGACGAAAAAACAGTTCAGAACTGGAGAGACGGAATTCCGTTGAAAAGAGGCGGACAGCCAGAAGACGTTGCCAATGCATGTGTTTTCTTCGGCAGTGAGATGTCTTCTTACATTTCCGGTCAGGTTCTAAACGTTGACGGCGGAATGCTTACTTAAACAAGAAAATTTATCATACAATATAATCCCTTTCATCACTGTGATGAAAGGGATTTTTTTATTCAAAATCAATATAATTTCGCAACCAGATCTGCAGGTCTTTTTCGGGCGAAATGCCCAGCTTTTTTCTGAAATTATAACGGTTGTTTTCAATTGTTTTTACCGCTTTAAAGGTGTAATCTGCAATTTCTTTGGTATTAAATCCTAAGTAAATGTAGGCAGCAAAAGTGAGTTCTGAAACTTTGAACTGAGAATTGATCTCCAGCATTTTATTTCTAAAATGTGGATAAACATCCTGAAATCTGATGAAAAAATCGGGACTGTTTTCTTTAGCTAATTTCCTGACTTCTTCAAAGGCTTCGTTGAGCTGTAATTTCAAAGTGTCCTTCTCCTTTTCATTCATTGCTTTTTCAGATTCCAGCTGTTTGGTAATTTCTAAAGCTTTCTGATTTTTGGTTTTTGACTTTTGAAGTAGATAAATGATAAAAGCAGTAATCAAAACAAGGAGAGAAACAATGAACCACGTCATTGTCTGACTCTTCTTCACTTCATTCTCATGCTGTGCTTTTTCCTCTTTCATTACCTCATTCAGCACAAAATCACGTTCTTTTTTCTTCTGGGCATCCAGTTTATTATGTGCTGTGAGATACAAATCCTGGTAGTGCTTTGCTTCAGATGCTTTGCCTTCAGAAATATACAGTTCTGATATTTTTTTAAATAACTCGCTCTGGATATCCGGAAAATTATTCTGCTCAAAATTGGTGAGTGCTATATCGTAATACTGATGCGATTTTTCGTAATCTTTTTCGTGGGTGTAAAGATTTCCTAAACCAATAAGCGCTTCAATCTTACAGGGATGTTTTTTATCGCTAAAAATTGCCAGCGACTGGTTATAATAATACTGTGCAGAATCTACCTTATTCTGGTTTAAATGATAATTTCCGAAACCCAGACATGAACAGCCATTTTCTACATAAGCATTTTTGAATTTTACCATTCTTAAAATTTCTCTTTCCTTTTTAAGATAAAAATACATCGAGTCCGGCATATTGATATTCTGAAAAAGATAACTTAGATTAGAGTAGACCGCGCCTTCTGTAAGAGAATCTGTGATGTTTTTCTCCGTTTTGCTGTCTAAAATATTCAGTGTTTTTCTATAACTTTTTGAAGAAAGAGTGTATAATTCCAACAACAGATAATTTCCTCCCAGCAATGCTGAAATTCTGGCAGACTGTGTTTTGTCCTTGGCTAAATAAACGCCGTATTGTTGCGCTTTTTTAGCATGATGGATGCTTTCTTTAAATTCTGCGTTATCGTAATAATAGGTAGCTAAATAATAGTTACCGTAGGAAAGTCCTTTATCGTATTTCAAACTTTCAGATTCATCAATAATCTGTTTTGAAAATTTGAAAACACCATCCGTTTTTCCATCCAGATATAACTGGTTGGTTGTGGCAATTAACTGATCAATCTTTTGTGGAGTAACTATATTTTGAGCGTGGAACTTCACACTCCACAAAAGGAGCATCAGTAGAAGGAGATATTGTAAGGATTTTTTGAAACCCATTTGTGCTTAACGGTATTAATTTAAATGGTTATAATTTATTTTCAAGTCCGTATTACTAAAACCAAGCCATACTCGTAAGTTATTCGCCATCAATATAATTTTTGATCCAAAATTGAAGATCCTGGTCAGGGGAGAGGTCAAGTTTTTTTCTAAAATTATAGCGGTTATTCTCTATCGTTTTTACAGCTTTAAAGGTATAATCAGCAATTTCTTTTGTAGTAAAGCCTAAATAAATGTAAGACGCAAAAGTAAGCTCGGTTACTTTAAAGTTTGGATTTATTTTAAGCATTTTTGGAGTAAACTGAGGATAAATTTCCTGAAAGCGGATAAAAAACTCGGGACTGTTTTCCTTTGCCAGACTCATCACTTCATCAAAACTCTCGTTAATTTGAGATTTCAGAACATCTTTTTCCTTTTCCTGAACTGCATTTTCTACTTTAAGTTGATCTGTGATTTCATTCGACTGCACATTTTTCTTTTTATTTTTTCTCAGGAAAAATATCACAATAGCTGTAATGATCAGTAAAAGTGAAATAATTAAAGCAGTGTATTTTTTATTTTTATCTTTTTCAAATTCATTTTTCCTGGCTTCCTCTTTCATCACTTCATTGATGACGAAATCTCTTTCTTTCCTGCGATCCTCCTCCATCTCGACGTTTGCCTTCTGATAGAGATCCTGGTAATATTTTCCTTTTACGGTGTTGCCTTCCTGAATATAGGCTTCAGAGATTTTCTTGTACAGATCATTGACTAACTGTGGATAATTATTTTTTTTGAAACCATTTAGAGCTTCATTATATAATTGATATGCTTTTTTGTAATTTTTATTTTTAATTTCGAGATCAGCTAGGCCTGAAATTGCATCGAATTTACACTCATTGTCTTCATTTTGAAAGAATGCAACTGATTGATTTAAATAAATTTTTGCCGAGTCTAGCTGATTGGTTTTTAAATAGTAATGTCCAAAGTCATTGGAAGCACATCCGTTTTCTGCATATTGTTTCCCATTGTTGATTTTTGACAGACTGCTTTTCTCTTTCTTAAGATAGTAATACATTGAATCGTTAAGACTCATATTGTTATAAAGTATTGCCAGATAAGAGTAAGAAGTGCTCTCGGAAAGATAGTATAGGGTATTTTTTTTAGCGACGGTCTGTAGAATTTTTAATGACTGATGATAATTTTCAGCAGATAAAGAATACAGTTCGAGACTCAGATAATTGTCTGCCAATAAACCGTAAGTTCTGGAATGATGCATGATATCATGCTTCAGATAGTCTTTATAGTGTTGAGCTTTTTTAATGTAGTTGATGCTTTCACGGTATTTTCCAACGTTGTACAGACATGCTGCTAGATAATAGTAGCCACAGCTCAGTCCCATTTGGTTTTTGGCTTTTTCAGAAAGGGATATCAGTTTGTGTGATGAAGCCAGAAACTTTTCTGTGTTTCCCGCAAGATAAAGATTCTCTGTCTCATTGATTAATTCAGAAATTTTTTTGTCTTGTACATCAGTTTTTTGTGCAAACAGCAGAATGCAGCTTACGAGTGCTGCGAGTAAATATATTTTTGAGGACTTTATAAAATCCATATTTCTAAGAACTAATGTTGATTAAAAAAGATTCATTTTCATCAATTACCAAACGCTGTAAGGCGTGATAATCTTTCTGGGTATCATTAAATTTTTGCTTCTAACAGGGGGATTGCCGATTATTATTTCTTTATTTATAACAATTTAGTGTTTAATTAAATATTTGAAAGCAGGCTTTCTCAAACTTAAAAAATCTTAAAAAATCTTTTTTATTGGACTTAGTAAAATCGTTAAATATGATGACCATTATCAAATATTAAAGCATATTTATTTATTAATTTTATAGATGATCCCATATAAAGATAAGTTTTTTTTATTCAAATGTGATGATTATTACATTAAATATGATGTGAAGAGATCAATTTTAAATAAAATATATTCAATGATAATTCAATATTTTCAACAAAAATAAAAAGCTTTGCACTCAATTGTGCAAAGCTTTAATAAAAAAATGAACGAAAAATTGTAATCTTTTATTTCCAATAGTTCCAAACGGAACCATCAAAAACGGCTAAACTTCTACTTATAGTATCATAGCACATCATCCCTGGATATGGGCTTTTTACCGTAAGATGAGGATTCATAATCCTTGGGAGAATCATGGCTTTGTTCGGTGATTCCAAAACCAAAACGCCTTTTGCCGAGCTGGTTTCAGAGCCAATAATAACGCCCTGCTGAGCATCTGTATCGTTACTGGTATTGGCAGTAATCAAAGAAGAACTTCCTACATCGCTGAGAGAAACCCATGCGTTTTTCTCAAACATCTTTACTTTGTTATCCGATTTATCGAACAAAAAAGTTCCGTTGTTGACGGCAACGGTCGTGGCCAATGCACTGTTTAAATTATCCACCGCGGGCAAAATAATTCCTTTTGTGTTATTGTTCTCTGTCTGAATAGTACTTCCTGATAAAAATGGACTGTTGAAGTCCAGTATAGTAGAATTACCTTCAACATTATCTTTTCCGCCGATTGAGACCTGCGCGTTGGCAGAAACAGCGAATAACACTAGCGTGGTATATATTATTTTTTTCATTAGATTTAATTTTAAAAGGTGATTATTGGGTGTCGTTACAGGATTTCTTGATGCAGTTCCAGCTGTTTCCATTATATAATTTTACGCACGGTGTACTCATATCATAAATCAGCATTCCTGCTTTGGGATCAGAGATAGCAGCTTCGTTGGCAACTCTGGTGATGACAAAACCTTTCTGTCTGGATTCTAAAGTAACAAAGCCATTAGGTATGCTTTCCGGCCAGCCAGATTTCTTTTCCTGAACGGTAATCCCGAGTTTTGTAGGGTTTCCTGCTACTGTGAAATCTCCAGGTTTGGTACATACCGCATCGATAGGACCACCGCATTGTTGAGAATTAATATAAATTGAAGTAAATCTAACAACGCAGCCACCCCAAGTTATTTTCACATTGTACTGACCGTCATACGACGCATTGTAGTTGGCAATATGATAATCTTTTGTAGTTGCAACCATAGTTCCTGAAGGGTTTGTCCATTCATAAGTAGCACCTGCATAATCTGGTGCCGAAAGGGTATATGGCGAGTTCACGCAAGGGTTCACAGTATTGGAAACACTCATAGATCCCGGAGTCTGAATAATGATAGACGTTCTTATGGAATTCCCACAGCTGGTCACAACAAGTTCGTAGGTTTGATTAGGCGTTAGTCCGGTAATCTGAAATGATGTTGGTGCATTATTACTGAAGGTGATTAACGCTGAATCTGGTTCTGACTGTAATTTGTACTGAACAGTCAATGGCGCGGCACCGGCAATTTCAAAATAAGCAGTACCTGCGGAAAGAGGTACTCCCTGAGCGTTTTCGCAGACAATTCCTACTTTTTTTACAATCTGTGGGCCTGTCGACTGATTGGTAATAACAATTGAATTAGCATTTTCTATGTAGTATTTAAATGAAGTACATGTAGAAATTCTCAATCTTGTCTTATAAGTTCCAGGCGCAATATTGGCGAATGTTCCGGAAGTGTTTTCTGCAATAACCGTGTTGCTGCTGTTAAGTAATTCAACAACATTATTGAAAACGCCTGTATAGATAATCGTACTTGAAATACTTCCTCCACCTGAGCAGAACGATGTTCCTGTCGAATTCAGAGACTGCTGTAAAATCTGTGAAGACGGCGGAGATACATTAAAGTTTAGGTCGATAGGAGCGCCTGAACATCCACTGTTGATTCTGATAGTATACGGCCCAGGAATCACATTAGTCCAGACAAATAATGTGTTGTTGTGAATTTTTGCAGGGACACCAACATTGCTCGGTCCGGAAATAATAGTCACGACAGCATTTTCTCTGTTCGGAATATATCCGTTAATGGTCAGTGCAATCTGTGTTGCCCCGGTTAATGTTAAACTTCCTGAATTATCGTCAAAACATCTGTATTTGGTATAGGCTACAGAAACTGTAGGCGTTGTTTGGCTTCCTGTGTTAGGATTTGCCACCGTTCTGGTGTCTGTGTATCCGCAGGCATCTGTATATCTTACCGTGTAGTTGCCCATTGGCAGGTTAGCTGCAGCCCAGTTGTTTGTTTGCCAATCGTCATTTGCCGTGTAAGTATAGACTACCGTATTTGCAGCGTTTCTGATCTCTACCTGTACAGGATATTTCAAGAAAGTTGTAGATGAACCTTTTATTGACATTGTTTCTGAAGCTCCACAACCGGAGTTAGTACTTGCAACAGTAAAGGCTGGTGTAGCACCAGATACAGATTCATAACAAGATATTGACTCCTCTCCACATGGTGTTGTGATCCGTATTACATATCTTTTAGTATTGTTAATAGGAAGTACATATCCGGTGTTTGATGTTATAATCTGAGAAAAGATGGGTGCAGTAGCTGGTACACTTGTAGGACAGGCATTAGAAGGTCGTTCCCACATTTCTACTTTTATACCGCCAGAACCAGCGTAGGTGCTTAAATTTAATAAAGATCCATTGGCCGCATAGAACTGTATCGCAGACATTCCTGCAGATTGGTTACATACCTGATCATTGGCAACGTTCCAGCTCATGCTTGCGATTTTCTGCAGAGCAGGCTGTATATCTCTTGTCAGCGTTGTGGTCTGCCCACACTCATCTTTCACCCTGATCTGGTATTTTCCGAATGCAGTGATATTGGTAATCGTACTTATGGAAACATAAGTGCCTAAAGTGTCAGGAAAACTAGGGTCATTGCTTTGCACTACTTTATAGGTGTAAGTTTTCCCCGGAACAGGAGTAACGCTGATACTTAAAGTTCCACCTATGGTAAAAGTACTGTCACAAAGATCTGAAATGGTAATTTCTGGAAGAGGGATCGGAGTATAATTATTGGCAATCTGAAAAGGGTGTGTTTCGTTGAAAGATCCCTGTCCCGTCACATTTATTTGGTAGTTACCTGCATCCAGAGATGTGAATGTCCCACTGGTACTTCCGCTGCCAATGTTATTTCCGCTATTGTCTTTCAGTTGGAAAAGCGGCTGGGTAACTCCTGATGTTGTTACAGTAACGGCGCCGTTTCCTGGGCACTGCGCGGGTGTAGGGCTGATGTTGACCGATTGGGCAAACCATAGAAACGACAGGAAGCACAAAGCTACTGTCAGCATTTTTTGAAAATAATTCATATTTGATATTTATTTGTGTTTAATTTTTAAAATCAGTGATCTGAAAAGATAAATTGGACTTAGGAAAAAACAGGAGGTGGTCGAGACCGATAATCAGGGTGGTAATCGGAAGTGGCAATTCTCTTAAAATCTGAATTTTTTAAAGTTTTAAATGTTCTTTTTAAATCTGACTTTAAATTCAAGGTCTTTGAGAGTACTGCATTGTGTTTTAAAAGCGAAATGGAAATCATCGCACAGTACGACTCGTCATTTATTAAAAAAAACTCTTCTGATTTTGAATGAGGGTTGAACTTTACCGTGTTCTGTATTTTTTTTATCTCTGTTTTCTTCTCGGCGATGGTTCGTTCTACCGTCTTTGCAGCGTTTTTGGAAGGCTTAAAAGTATGATCATCACCGTTAAATTTTTCTTCTGCAATTCTATTTTCGATGGCAGTGTGAGGAAGTTTGCAGACTGAAGAATCAGCAATTAAGGCTGTGCTTTTTTCAGCATCGTAGATCATTGCACCTTCATTAATATAAATCTGTGCAAAAGAAAAATTGATTATGAAAGCAAAGGCACACAGAAAAATCTTTCTCCAGAATGTAGAGAAGTCAAATGTTATTTTTTCTTTTGTTTGTGTTTTGCTCATCTATGAGTTGGGATAAATCTCCCTCAGATCATTTTAATTAAGTTTTTTAAGTCTGATCAAAATTAAATTCTTACAAAAATTATGTTAAGTCTCTAAATAAAACCTCCCAATACTTAAGTACCGGGAGGTTAATTTTTATTTCCAATAATTCCAGACAGATCCATCAAAAACAGCAAGGCTCTTGCTCACCGTATCATAACACATCATTCCAGGATAAGGACTTTTAACATTTAGATGCGGATTTGCGATCTGAGGCAGAATCATCGCTTTATTCGTACTTTCCAAAACCAGGACGCCTTTCGCTAGACTGTTATCAGCACCAATAATGGCGCCTTGCAAACCGGTAGATTCTTCCGAACTGTTTGCTGTAATCTGTGTAGAATTTCCTGCATCGCTCAGATTGACCCACGAACTGTTTTGATACATCTTTACCTTACTGTCTGACTTATCGAACACAAAAGTTCCGTTGTTGTCTGACGTTGGTGATGTAAGGGCAGCATTGGTGTTGTTTACGCTAGGTAAGATAATTCCTTTTGTGTTGCCGGTAGTATCATTGAAATCTAAAATAGTACTGTTTCCATTCACGGTTTCCTTTCCGATCGCAACCTGTGCAATTGATAAATTGGCGATGAATGTAAAAGCAAGTATGATAAGTGTTTTTTTCATTGTTTTAAGTTTAAAATAGTTTAAAAATAGATTCAGATTACAACGTATCGTTACAGCTTCTGCTCAGACATTTCCAGATGGTTCCGTTGTAAAGTTTTACACACTGCGCATCTTTATCGTAGATCAGCATTCCAGGCTTAGGGTCTGCAATAAGAGTAGAATTCTGAACTCTCGTGATGACAAATCCTTTTTCTTTAGATTCCATGGCAATAAAACCGTTGGGAATGCTTTCCGGCCAGCCGGCTTTTCTTTGCTGTACAGTGATACCAATCTTGGTAGGATTGCTGACCGTCTGGAGATTTGCCGGTTTTGTACAGTAACTGACACATTCTTCACCTGATATTTTTGAAATGGTATAAGATCCTGTATATTCAGTATCATAAAATTCAAAAACAATCTTTGACACAGATAATCCGTTGAAATTAAAAACTACAGTACCTTCACGAGTATTACTTAAACTCTCAAAACCTACATTCGTCGGGTAAAATCGATTACCATTCCTTGATATATTTGCAGGATTATAAATGGTGTAGTTTGATGGGCTGATATTGATTAAATTATTGGAGGCATCATATGCATTAACAATAATATTGTCCCCAAGATCAACATCGCTCAGCGTAAAGCTTAACTTCTTCATAGGAGCATCAAACTGCAGCGTTGAAACAATTCTTTCAGCATAAGAAATACCGGTAACTACATTTTTGCTGTGTCCGATATGTATTCCTGTTTCACCTGTATAATGCACATCAGAAATTCGATTCGGACTGAATAATGCAGGATCTAACGTAGTTGTGTGAGTAAGATAAAGTCTGTTACTGCCGATTTTGATTTGGTTATTTGCAAAAACAGATTGCGAAGTAGGCGTTCCCGTGTAAGGTGCAACAGAAGTATTGTTGTAAGGTTGAAGATTGGCTGTGACAACAGAACATCCCGAACAGTTTCCTATTGATACTACCACTGGATTGGATGCAGGGCTAAAGCAACCTCCTTCTGCAGAAAAGTAATAAGCGTAATAAGTTCCAGCTCCAGCCGCTGCAACCTGTGTTGCAGTAAGCTGAGGTCCTGAATGCGAATTATTGGTATACCAAATCAATTCTGTGGTGTTAGGAACGGTTCCTGTATGGGCGTTATTCAGATTAACGGTTGTTGCCGGACAGGTGTTTGATAAATTAGAGTTTACCGGCGGTGCAGTAGTTCCGGAAGCACATACAATTTTAAATGTTACAGAACCGGTTTTACAACTGCTGTCGTATGTAGCATCAGGATCCTGATCACAGATTTTATAATAGTAAACAGGAGTTGTCCCAACCACAAATGTATTATAAGCAGGAACAGTTATCGTCCCGTCATCATTTACAGTTGCGTTTGCTGGAGTCCAAAGATCTCCTACAAATCTCACATTGGGATTCGCCAGAGTAAATGCACTTCCATTAAAACTGTCATTGGTAAAAATAGAAGGTAACGTAATTGGCTGGCCTTTCAGGATAGGAAATGCTGTAAGATCATCATCCTGTACACAGATAGGAACATATACGGTAATCTCTTTCGTAGATGAATAACATCCTGTAGATGAACGGAAAGCAGCATACACTTTTACAGTGCCGGCTACTGCGGTGGTGGTCAGTATTCGGTTGGCATCAGTAGCAGGCGTGCCCGTATGCCAGGTAAGATTAGTTCCGGCGGGAGCAGCAGGACTTGTTGTCAATGTAGATAAATTAGCCGTTGCACTGCCACACGGTATACTGAATGCACTGTTTACAGATGAATAATTAGCTGATGCATTGATTACAGGGGCAGATACCGAAGGAGTACATGTCTGAGCTATAGCGGTAAATGCTCCTAAAAGCGAAAAGAAAATCGCTGTCAGAATTTTTTTCATTGTATGTGTTTT
Source organism: Chryseobacterium kimseyorum (assembly GCF_025971945.1). Classification (GTDB taxonomy): domain Bacteria; phylum Bacteroidota; class Bacteroidia; order Flavobacteriales; family Weeksellaceae; genus Chryseobacterium; species Chryseobacterium kimseyorum. The sequence continues at coordinate 408,790 of NZ_JAPDHW010000002.1, read as the reverse complement.
TAAGTTTTGAGGCTGAGAAACAAAAATGTTATTCAGCATAAATAATTATTCTGTAGAGTCAGAGAAATCTGATTTAACAAAATGCAACTGAAGGTGGAGGTCTCACAGAAAATTCCGTAGAATAAAAGTTTCTACGATGTTCTGCAGAATACAATGAGGTAAGACAATAATTTTCATCATCAAAACTTGCAGGAATTGAATCTGATTTATTTAAAGTGATAAAATGGTGTTGATAATGGTGAGGAGAAATTCCTACTTCTCCACTGGAAAAAATAGAACGGAATACACTTTCAGATTCGGTATTCCCAATATCATAAGCACTCACCGCTTTCGTAATATTTGATGCAAGAATTTTAGCAGAGTTTTTGTGCGACTCTAACTCGCTCTTTTGCGGAGTGATTTTTTTTATGTCTGAAACTTCGGGTTGCGATAGATTTTCTTCAATAATTTCGAAATTTCCTGCAATAAAATCCATTCCCGAAATTTCGGTTTCCGAGTCAATATAGATTGTTGCATGGGTTTCTACCTGAATACTGTCGGTTGAAATTTTATTGATGGTGATTTCTTCATTTTCAGTACGAATTGATTCTAAATGATCACTTGTAATCTGAGCTTGAAACTGCTGTAAAAAACACAAAAGAAAAACTCCGAATACTTTTTTCCAATAGGTTAAAATATTCGGAGATGAACTTCTTCCGTCATTTGTGTTTTTGTGTTTCATTTGATGATGCAAATAGACACAAAAACCTGAAAAACACCAAAAAAACTGCCCCTCAACAAGCCCTCTAATTAATTAGGTATTTGTTATTCAATAAGTTATAAAAGTTTATTTTATTATTGATTTAAGTTGAAGCAATGATATTTAATCATTAAAAACCTGATTTTCCTGCTCCTGAACCCTGATAAATGTCGTCCTTTTTGACAATTCTTTGAGCGTTGAAGCGCCCACATAAGTGCATGTTGATCTCACTCCGCCCAAAATATCCTTTACGGTTTCAGATACATTTCCTTTGTATTTTATCTTTACGGTTTTGCCTTCCGAGGCACGGTATTCGGCTACACCTCCGGCGTGTTTATCCATTGCTGTTTTAGAACTCATACCATAAAAAAGTTTAAATTTCTTACCGTCTTCTTCAATCATTTCGCCACCACTTTCTTCATGTCCGGCAAGCATTCCTCCGAGCATTACAAAATCTGCTCCGCCACCGAAAGCTTTGGCAACATCACCCGGAACTTTGCAGCCACCGTCTGCGATGATATGACCTTTCAAACCGTGAGCAGCATCAGAACATTCAATAATGGCAGAAAGTTGGGGATAACCAACACCTGTTTTCACTCTTGTCGTACAGACTGATCCCGGCCCGATTCCTACTTTGATAATGTCTGCACCTACCAAAAGCAATTCTTCCACCATTTCACCGGTCACTACATTGCCTGCAATAATGATTTTATCAGGAAAATCCTGTCTTGCTTTCTTTACAAACTGCACAAAGTGTTCTGAATATCCGTTGGCGACATCAATACACAAAAATTCAATCTGCGGATGCTTATCAAGAATTTTTTTAATTTTTTCCTCGTCAGCTTTCCCTGTTCCGGTACTTAATGCAATGTACTGATGAATGCTTGTGTGCTGATTTTCAATGAATTCTGACCACTCTTCTACGGTGTAATGTTTGTGTACCGCAGTGATAATTTTGTCTTTTGCCAGCTCTACAGCCATTTCAAAAGTGCCCACCGTATCCATATTGGCAGCGATAATTGGGGTTCCTTTCCATTTTTTTTGGGTGTGAAGAAAGGTAAATTCTCTTTCCAGATCAACTTCTGAGCGGGATTTTAAGGTTGAACGCTTCGGTCTGAACATTACGTCTTTAAAACCCAGCTTTATATCATTTTCTATTCGCATTTTGGTGAAATTTATTTTTATTTAAATATTAAAATTAATAATTTACCTTAAATATACTACTTTTGGTCAGATGGATTTCCCTGTTACTTTTCAGATTTTTGGCAAAACAATTCTGGCACATCCCGTGTTCGAAACGTTGGGAATTTTCCTTGGAATGCGTTTTTATTTTTATTTAAAAAGAAAATCCTCCGAAAAACTGTCTTTCAACACTTCTGCAGCGGTTTTGATCGGTGCAACAGCAGGCGCTCTGATCGGCTCAAAAATCATCGGAAATCTTGAAAATCCTCATGTTTTTTTCAGTGATTTTAACTTTAAAAGATTCTGGACCAATAATACCATCGTCGGCGGTTTAGCGTTCGGCTTAATTGGGGTGGAACTGGCAAAAAAGATTGTCGGTCATAAAGAAAGTACAGGAAATTTAATTGTTTATCCTTTGATTTTAGCCATGATCATCGGCAGAATCGGCTGTTTTCTGACAGGAGTTCACGAAGAAACCTATGGCTTACCAACAACCTCAATTTTCGGAATGCATCTCGGTGATGAATATCTGAGACATCCTGTAGCTCTGTATGAAATTGCATTTCTACTTTTTCTTTGGTTTGAACTGAAGATGATTGCCCGGAAAAACAAATATGTTTCCGGATTTCTGTTTAAAATGTTTATGCTGAGTTATTTTTCATTCAGATTTCTTTTAGATTTTATTAAACCTAAAATTGACATTATCGGAAATCTCGGAACGATTCAACTGGTCTGTCTTTTAATGATTATTTATTATATTTATGTATTAAAAACGGAGAGAAATTTAATTAAACCTAAAAACACAGTTACATTATGAAAATGCTGACACTCTTGGAAGTTGGTGGTTTAGAAGGATTGGTTGCCATGATCATTCTGATGATTCTTGCTGTAGCTTTCGTTGTATCATTGGTGGTTGCCGTTTTCGCAAAACTTATTTACGAAAGTAAAGACGGACGAAAATTTTCTAAAAGTAAATTTTGGACAACCGTACTTATTTCAATGTTGATTTGCGGATTGATAAGCGGAGCTGTTTGTGGAGGAATGTAAAAAATTTAAATGGAAATCATCTTTGGAATTTTGATGCTTCTTTTGATGGGAGGAGCCATCGTTTTTTTCATATCTTTTGTCATTGCAAAAATTACAGAAGGTATTTTTCATTGGAGAAAGCAAGAATTTTCTTCAAAGCAGTTTTGGCAGACTATTGCAATAGCAGCCCTTCTTATTCTGATTATAAGCGGAATGGTCTGTGGCGGAGTACTTTAAAGAATAAATTATGCCTGTAAGAAATTATACCTATTACGATTATACAATAAGCCTTTGTCCCGAATGTCTGAAAAGGGTAGGAGCAAAGATTATCATTGAAGATGAAGCGGTTTTTATGACCAAAAGATGTCCGGATCATGGCTTTTTCAAAACGATGATTGCCTCGGATGTTGATTATTATAAAAATATCAGAAACTACAATAAAGCATCAGAAATGCCCGTTCACTTCGGAACTGACGTGGAATATGGCTGCCCTTACGACTGCGGATTGTGTGTAGATCATGAGCAGCACAGCTGTCTGTCGATTGTTGAGGTTACCGACCGGTGTAATCTGACATGTCCGACCTGTTACGCAATGTCTTCACCACATTACGGAAGTCACCGTAGTTTGGAGCAGATCGAAGCGATGTTTGATACGATTGTCAGAAATGAAGGCGAGCCAGATGTCGTGCAGATCAGCGGTGGTGAGCCAACAATACATCCTGAATTTTTTAAAATAATGGATATCGCCAAAACGAAACCCATTAAACATTTGATGCTCAATACCAACGGAATTCGTATCGCAAATGATCCCGGTTTTGCAGAAAAGCTGGCGACTTACGCTCCGGAATTTGAAATTTATCTTCAGTTTGATTCTTTTAAGCCTGAAGTTCTGGAAGATTTCAGAGGAAAAGATCTCACGAATGTCCGAATGAAAGCTTTGGAGAAATTGAATGAGTTAAATCTTTCCACGACGCTCGTGATTGTTCTTCAGAAAGGAAAAAATATTGATGAGATTGGGAAGCTGATTGATTTTGCTTTAAAACAGAAATGCGTCCGCGGAATTACCTTCCAACCCGTTGAGGTCGCCGGAAGAAACCGTGAAGATTCAGCGCACGAAAAAATTACGTTAACTGAAGTCCGGCAGGGAATCTTAAATCAGTTTCCGCTGCTGAATGGTGATGATATCATTCCTGTTCCATGTAATCCCGATTCTTTGGCCATGGGTTATATTTTAAAGCTCGAAGGTGAGACGATTCCTCTAACAAGATACATTAATCCTGCTGATCTTCTGAATAACGAAACGAAAAACACTATTGTTTACGAACAGGATCAAGGGTTACAGATGCAGCTTTTGGATATTTTCAGTACCGGTATTTCTGTGGATAAAGTTCAGCCTAAAGTAAACCAGTTATTGTGTTGTCTGCCAGAAGTTTCGGCTCCGAATTTGGATTATGATAATCTTTTCAGAATCATTATTATGAATTTTATGGATGCTCACGACTTTGATGTCCGGGCAATTAAAAAATCATGTGTTCACATTGTGAATAAAGATTTAAAAATGATTCCGTTTGAGACGATGAATTTATTTTACCGCGATGATAAAATTAAATATCTGGAGGAATTGAGGAAAGAGGATAAAATTCTATTCTAAATTCCACAGAACAATAACTTAAAGTAAAATGTTCCCACAGATTTCACCGATTTTTATATTGTGATGAATCAGAAACGACATAGGAAACTGAAGCGTTAAGAAAATTAAAATTTAATCCGTGAAAAAATTCCCACTGTTCGAAGCGCGGTAGAAATTTTGAATCGAAGAAAAAATATTCAATCGCGCAAGTTTTGGGAATTTTAGGATTAAATTTTAATTTTTAGCATTAGAGTTCCAAGTCTTGAATTTTTGTTTCTTTTGTTTCAAGACAAAAGAATAATTCTTTTAATCAAACTTCATCACCTCATTCAGCGTATTCATATATTCATAAGCCGTCATATCAAATTTAACGGGAACAATCGAGATATATCCGTTAGCCAAAGCGGTTTCGTCAGCATCTTCAGACTCATCCATATTGTTGAAATAACCTGTTAACCAGTAATATTTTTTACCGTGCGGATTGATTCTTTCGTCAAAACTTTCTTCCCATTTTGCGTTGGCCTGCTTACAGATTTTCACACCTTTGATCTCTTCTTTCGAAAGTTTAGGGATATTCACATTCAGCACAACACCTTTAGGCATTGGGTTTTCTAAAGTTTTTCTTACAATATTCTGAATATATTCCTTTGCCTGCGTAAAATCTGCTTCCCAACTGAAATCTAAAAGAGAAAAACCAATCGAAGGAAGTCCTTCCACACCGCCTTCCACAGCTGCAGACATCGTTCCTGAATAAATTACATTAATTGAAGAATTCGCACCGTGATTAATTCCTGAAACCACAATATCCGGTCTTCTAGGAAGAATTTTATCTAAAGCCATCTTCACACAGTCTACGGGAGTACCGCTGCACGAATAATCTTTTTGAGGTCCGTCAAGCTGTACTTCTTCAAAACTTAGAGTAGAGTTAATGGTAATGGCATGACCTTTTCCACTTTGGGGAGAGTTGGGAGCAACCACGATTACTTCTCCGATTTCGTTCATAAATTCTACAAGATTTCTGATACCGGGAGCTGTAATTCCATCATCATTGGTTACCAGAATAAGTGGTTTTTCCATATATTATTTTTAATTTGAACAAATTTACTAAAATGGAAATTGATTTTTGAGAGGGTGGGGTGAAGGTTTTGTTAAAATTATTGAGATACTTTTTATTTATTGAGGATATAATTGTAAGTTGTTAAACATTAAAAAAAATTTTAATCTAATAATTTGATTATCTTTTTTTCTACAAACAAACCAATCCATCATTAATCAATGAACTCACTTTTTTTATAGTTAATTTTTATCATTACATTTAATACAACTGGAAATGTAAATGTAACGATCCAAATAATTGTATTTATGGGTAAAATTTTTAGGATATGATTTAGGTAAAAAAATACAAAACAATATATAATGCAAAAAATAGAAAAGAGTCTTTTTGCTTGACTTTCAGAATACCGACCGTAATGATCTCTGATGTTTTCATGAAACAAAATATTGTCTTGATCTTCTTTCGATGGTATGAGCAGAAATAATAAAAAAAAGTTTTGAACTAAGTAAATACTACTCATCCCAAAAAGAAAATATTGAATAACAATCTTAAATGAATCAGAAAGACCATTCTGATCATCAAAACTAATATAATCCATCAAACCTATAAAATCATCTACACCTATTACAAATACTACAATTGTACTCCAAATACTTAAAATTAAACGGTTTAATTTAGAAAGTTTTACCAAAAACAATCCATTAATGACAGATATTAATAAAAACAATATAGTAACTGTTGTTATTATTGATGAGTACCAAGATTCAAAGTTCAGCAATTGCTTATATGATAGCCAATATATAAAAGAAACTGAAAGCAGAAGGGTTACTCCTTCGGTTAGTTTAGGGATTATTATTTTTTTATGGGAAGTAATTAGAATTACTAAATAGAAAAAACATAAAACATACGGTAATCGCTTAATTCTTTCTTCAAAATGATAAGCATTATTTCCCTGATCAGGAAAGAAAACTATTAAACTTATAAAATAGGCACATAATAAAATGTAAAAGATTGATTTACTTTTATTTGAAATAAGTAGGTATAATTTCTATCTGATGAGTATAGGCAGTAATAGAGATCATGATTGTAGCAATTAAACATATAATTCCTATTATTTTGATTCCGGTATTTAAAAGCTGCTTCAAAATTGTTTTATTTTCTAATAATTTCAAATTGGGATGAGCCTTTAGGCTTATGTATTAAGATTCCCCATCCGCTAACTCTTCCTTTTTCACTTTTACTTAATAATGCTGACCAATTTTTATATTGTCCGGATGCTATATTTAATGTTGCTAATCTTCCGTTGGCAAACAGCTCCAATGTATAATTTTCTAATGGAAGCATATCTCCTTTTGCTCTTAATATATTTTCTTTCTTTCTTGTGAGTTATAATACTCTAAATCTTCTCCATAAGTAGCAACAATTAATTCCTGATCTTTTTTTAATCCCAATTGTAGATATTCGTCAACCTTTCCCTCATTTAATAAAAGTCTTTGTTCCTCAAAGAATGCTACAACTTCTTTTTTCAACTCGTCTTGATTTACCTTTGATAAATCTTCACTTTCACTCCATCCTTTTAACTTATAGGGTAAGTCCTTAATTTCTAAATCCCATTCCTGTTCCCAAAAAGGGACTTTTTTGGTGGCGTTATAATATTCAAAGCACTACTTCCATAATCTATTTCATTGGTATACCCTAAAGGAGCTTCAGGGTCCTTGTTAAGCGAGACAAAGTAAATGTGCCATCTCGAATCTTTATTAAATATAATATCTTTAGGATCCAACAAACCATCCTGACTGTCAGACAATGGCAGATATCTAATTTTTAGTTTATGTGTTCCATTGTTTAAAAGATAAGTGTTTAAATCTGTACTACGATTCATATTATTTTCATAAAAACGATCGATCAATATATCATCGAGATAAAGTTCATATGGTGTTTTGGCATTCACATGCACGGCATAAGTTATGTGTTTATTTTTCTCAATTTGGGTTTTATTTTGAATGATTAATTTATTATCGTTAGATTTATTTGAGCAACTATAACTAGCTATCGTTGACAAAAATAATACTGTGCAGGTTAATATATTTATTGTATTATTCATCATCTGTATATTTCATTCTGGATCATGCCAAATTTTTTTCTGATGTCACAGATTCTCCCTATCGGCGGGTTTCCATTATTTGATAACTTTTCAAGACAAAAACAAAATGCTCTCATTTTAACATTTAATGAATTTTTACCTGACTGCTTTTAAACAAGTTACTTGTAATTCAGCAACTTACCAAGCTTTTAATTCAGAACTTCCTGTTGGGATATAGAGAAATAAAGGATCCCCACCCTCCACTTCTTTATCTGAAGCATTTTCACCTTTCATGTATAAGGCTGGATGATGATTTTTTTGCCAAAGCGCAACAATTTTGTTATTGGCATAAAACTGCATGTAATATTCTTCAATCGGTAAAAAGGTTCGGTTTTTCAAATTATTATCAACTATTCCAAAACGATTAGATTGCTGATCTTTTTTAATGTCTTCGAGGCTTGTGTAGGTAGTATTATAAACTAAAGCTGAAGGATGGCTTGATAATTTATTATATGCAGCAACATCTGATTTTTCACAAATTTCTTTCACTTGTTTGTAGTTACTCATTACTAAATCTTCAATATTTTTTATTTTGCTCAAATCTGCAGCTGAAGCGAGCTCTTTGCTGTAATCAAAAGGAACAACAGCTTCAAAATCAACGCTTTGTTCATAGTAAGGAAGTTTTTGAGCCTCCAAATGCTGTGGCAAAGTAAATTCTGCAATTTTCTTGTAATCCTTTAATCCACTTTCTTTTGTTGGAGCATTGAAAATATTGATTTGTACATGTGCATATTTGGTAAGAAACTGTTCACCGTCTTTTGGATATATTTTAATTTTTAACGTTTGCTTACCACTACTCGTAATCATAGCGTTTAAAGGGATTATCGTGCTTTCCCCATTATTTTCGACCAGTCGGTAATCGACATTGTTTTCCATTTCTACCACCAGTTTGCATCCGTGTTTATTCATTTGCAATGAATACATTGGCGTTGATGAATAATTGTGAACTTGGCTAATAATTTCTTCCGTTACATTTCCTTTTCCACTTGAAGTTGATGTTTCTATTTTTTGTTTATTTTCTTTTTCTTGGCATGACGTGATTAGCATCATTAAAACTAAATATATGCTTGTCTAAATCATTTTTTGCTTTTATAATGTAAAATTTATCTTTTAAAAAATCAGGTTCGCGTTTTATTGATTCGTAAGGTTTGTCTTCACATCCATTTTCCAAATACTCGCTTTTGCGGTAACAAAAATTTCGCAGGTAGAATTTCCTCTTTCGTTAATAGTGGTTTCAATGGGATAGACTGATTTTGAAATTCTGTCGGAAATAATTTCATTAATAAGATCCGGGCTGTGCTGGTTGTAGAAATGTTATCTTTATCAAAACGAATAAAACCAGTGCCATCGATGATTTGTAAATCAGCAACCACTTCATAGTCGATGCGTTTGTAGGGTTTTGCTTCATTTCCGGAAAAGTATTTTACAGAAACACCGTATTTTCGGGGCTTAAGACCTTTAGAATTGATCTTTATGCTGTTGAGCCGGTGCTGCAACTCTTTTTTGGAGAGCGTAATTTCTTTCATTTGTGTAATTTGTGTTTAAACAAAAATATAAATTATCCCGGCAAAATGAAATAGTTTAACTGCAGAATTTAATGAAGTCTGCTATTAAAAAATACTTAAAACTGCTTGATATTTCTAAATAAGGTATTACTTTTGATAGTTTGTAACAGCCTCATGGTTTTATAGACTAATTGGCAAACAATTTTTAGAAAATAATATTATACCTTAAAGATTTATGTGGAAAAATTTTAAACTGAATAAATTTTTACTCCTCATTCCATTAACAAGTCTTATGTTTTGTTTCAACTCGCCGAAGAATGACGATGAGAAAATGCAGACGATAATGGTGAGCGTTAAAAACACACTCTCATACCTACATTACAGCCCAAAACCAATCAATGATGCTTACTCAAAAGATGTTTATAAACATTATTTTGAAATGATCGATCCTGGGAAAAGATATTTTCTGCAGTCTGATATGACAGAATTTGCGAAGCATGAAACCAAGCTTGATGATTATCTGAACATGGGAGATTTATCATTCTACAAACTGACGGTTGACAGACTGTACCAGAGAGTAGATGAAATTGATAAGATTACTCAGGAAATCTTCAGCAAGCCAATTAATCTGGAAGAAGATGAAACTTTAACTTTAGAGGCTAAGCTTAAAAATGTACCTAAGGATAAGCAGGAGCAGTATAACGAGTGGAAAAAATTCATCAAATACAACATTCTTCAGGAAATTGAGTCGATGAACAGCAAAGAAGAAGCTCAGAAAGAAAAGAAAGATTCTGTACAGAAATTTAAACTGAAAGACACCATAAAACTTGAAATGCTTTCTCCTCAGCAAAAAATGACAAAGGCTACGGATGAAGTAAAAGATTTGGTAAAAGAAACTTTTACAAGATTTAAGAAAAGAAAGAAGATGGATTGGTTCACGGTGTATATGAATGCGTATACAGAAGTTTTCGATCCGCATACCAACTATTATTCTCCAAAAGATAAAGAAGATTTCGATACTCAGTTCAAAGGAAAGGTAATCGGAATCGGTGCAATTATTCAGGAGAAAAAAGGAAATCTTTTCCTTGGAGCATTAACGATAGGTGCACCGGCATGGAAATCTAAGAAACTTTCGGAAGGTGATAAAATTCTTAAAGTAAGATCCAAACCGAAAGAAGATGCCGTAAATGTTGTTGGAATGCTTTCTGACGAGGCGGTTAGATTGATCAGAGGTGAAAAAGGAACTCCGGTGACCCTTACTGTTCAGAAAAAAGATAAAACCATCATTGAAGTAACGATGATTCGTGAAGAGGTGGCTATTGAAGATACTTTCGCAAGAAGTATTATCGTCAACTCTCCAAATGGAAAAAAATATGGTTTCATCAATTTACCGAGCTTTAATGCAGATTTCGAAGATGAAAAAGGAAGAAATGCTTCTGATGATATCAAAAATGAAATCGTAAAACTAAAGGCTGAAGGAATTGAAGGAATTGTTTTAGACCTAAGAAATAATGGTGGGGGTTCATTAACCGAAGTAGGAGACATCATGGGATTGTTCATGAATGCCGGTCCTTACGTTCAGGTGAAAGACGGAAACGGAAAAATCCAGACTTTGAAAAATAAGCAGGAAACACCAATCTGGACTGGTCCTTTAGTTATTATGCAGAATGAACTGTCTGCTTCAGCTTCAGAGATTTTAGCGGGTGCAATGCAGGATTACGGAAGAGGAATCATTGTAGGTTCGCCACAGTCTTTCGGAAAAGGTACGGTACAGACTTTTGTTGATCTGAACAGATTCCTCAATACCGAAGATGATTTCGGATCGTTAAAATTAACAATCCAAAAATTCTACAGAATCAGCGGTGAATCTAACCAGAGAAAAGGGATTGTTTCAGATATCAGAATGGAGGATTTCTTTACCTACGCTGAAGTTGGTGAAAGATATGACGATTTTGCTCTGGCTTGGGACAAAATTCCTAGTTCAAATTATCAGAAACTGAGCTACTTCGATGTTAAAGCTTTAGAGAAATCCAGCAACGACAGAATGGCAAATAATAAAAACTATCAGTTATTGTTAGAGTCTGCAAAATGGAGAGAACAACTGGATAAGGAAGAGACGATCACTTTGAATATGACTAAATTCAATGAGTTAATGAAGCAGAGAAAAGCCCAGATCGAGAAATTCAAAGCATTAACTAAATTTGAAAATGGCCTGAAATTCTCAATGTATCCTGCAGAAATCGAAAGAGAGAAAAAAGATGAAGCATTCAAGAAAAAATCTGAAATGTGGATTAAAAATCTGAAGAAAGATACTTACCTACAGGAAGCGATGAACATCATTGCAGAAATGAAAGCGAAAGTATAAGATCAATAAAATTTTAAAAAGAAGCGGCGCCAATCATCGATTAGCGCCGCTTCTTTTATTTTAGAAAAGAAAATTATTTAATCTCGATACAACCCACTCTTCCGCCGGCATTTCCGGTAGGCTGAGTCTGGTAGTCATCTTTTCCTGCGTGGATGATTAAACCTTTCCCCATTATATTTTTAGCTTCTTCAGGACAATCCAAGCACCATTTATCGGTTTTAAACGTCAGTTTCGCTTTTCCTTCATGGTCGGCAACCAAATTTCCTATGTCTCCCATGTGGAAGTGTGCATTACCCCATTTTCCATGGTCAGATTTTGAGGGATTCCAATGTCCGCCGGCAGATTCTGCGGTCGGAGATGAGCAGTCTCCTTTTTCATGAATATGTACTGCGTGAATTCCAGGAGTTAAATTATTAACTTTCAAATTCAGTACGACATCATTTCCTTTTTGGGTAAATTCTGCCGTACCTTCAGTTTTTGTTCCGCTTTTTGCTAAAATGTTGTAGGTTTTACTCGTGCTGCAAGATGCTGCAATTAAAGCGCAACCCGTTAATAAAGTTAAAGTCTGTAGTTTCATAAAATATATTTTAATGTTGTAATTCTAAATTTAATAAACAATTTCAGAACAGTTTATGATTTGAAATCGTTTCCTGTAATAGCAATAAAAGACAAATCGCCATCAAATTATCTTGATACCTTTGCAAAAATTTTGCCTTGAAAGAGTAGAAAAAGAGAATGGTAAAAATCATTCAGTATATAGATAACAATCTTGATACCGAACTAAGTTTAGAAAAAGTTGTATTTAGCCTCTGTTAAAGTGTAAATTACGGTTCAGTTTCCAAATTCTACAGCTCAGCAACAAAAAATTCAGAACAGTAAAAATTCAGCATATTTTTGACTCGAATTAGTACAGCTATGAAAACAAAACTATTATTTCTTGTCTCTTTTTTCTCATTTATTCTGAGTTTTTCTCAGATTAAAATTACAGGAAAAGTTACTTTTAAAAACAGAGGTGTAAGTGAAGTCAATGTGACGCTGAAGGATACATACGACGGAGCAACCACAGATCTGCAAGGAAATTTTTCTTTTGAAACATCTGAAAAAGGCAGTCATATTCTCACTTTCGTACATCCAAAATATAATGACATTGAAAAGACTATTCTTATTGCAGACCAGGATGTTTTGATTAATGCGGAGCTCAAAGAACAGATTAACGAAATTGATGCAGTGGTAGTTTCTGCCGGATCAATCGAAGCCAGTGATAAAAAAAGAGCGACAGCTTTGTTAACACCAATTGATATTTACACAACAGCAGGAGCTGACGGACAAATCTCGTCGGCATTAAATTATCTTCCCGGAGTTCAAAAAGTAGGTGAGACAGAGGGTTTATTCGTTCGTGGCGGAACAGGAACAGAATCGAAAATTTTTATGGATGGAAGCCTAATCAATAATTATTTTTCAAATTCAGTTCCCGGAATTGCAGGGCGTGATCGATTCAATACTTCTCTTTTCAAAGGAAATATTTTCTCAAGCGGTGGATATTCTGCTTTGTACGGGCAAGCTCTGTCTGGGGCATTGATGCTTGAAAGTGTAGATCTTCCAGATCAGACTTCTTATGATTTCGGAGTTTCTCCAATCTTTGTAAATGGAAGTTTTCAGAAATTAAGCGACAGTAAAAATTCATCTTTCGGCGTTTCAGCAGGTTATTCCAATCTGAATCTGATGCAGAAAATCTTTAATTTTAATACAGATTTTATCAATGCACCGCAGGGTTTCAATGGTGATGCCAATTTCAGAATAAAAACAAAATCTGGCGGATTTTTAAAGTATTATGGAATGTTTGACAGCAATACAATGGGTGTGAAGACTGAAAGTTTAGAACCTGATTATGATTTCGCTTTGGTACACTTAAAAGGAAAAAACACCTATCATAATCTTTCATTCAGACAGAAATTTGGGAAATATCTTCTGAATGCTGGAACTTCTTATTCTTACAACCAGTCAGATTTAAAATTTTCAACAGAAACGGATGATGCAGAAAGTAGCAAATCGCAGGTATTGAATGACGGAAACTATGTCAACTTTAAAGCAGTCGTCGACAGAAAAATTAATAAAATAAGTGCTTTGCGAGGTGGTTTTGAGCTCAATTACGCTAACGAAAAACTTAAGTTCGGTGAAATCAATAAAAAGTACCGCGATCTGATTTCCTCTGCTTTCATGGAGACAGATCTTGGTTTCAGCAATCATTTATCGGCAAAAATCGGTGTAAGAGCTGAGAATTCTTCTTATTTAAATCAGACTAATATTGCGCCCCGTTTGGCATTAGCTTACCGTTTAGCAAAAGACTGGACAACCTCATTCGCTTATGGACTGTTCTTTCAAAATCCTGAAAGTAAATACATTAATTCATCTGCCCGGTTAGGTTTTCAGCAGTCGCAGCATTTTATTTTTCAGGTTCAGAGATCTACTGAAGGCAGAAGTCTGAGATTCGAAGCATTCTACAAAAAGTATGATGACCTGATCAAAACCCAGAATATGATTCCCAGTGCAGGTCAGAATCAACAGGTGCAGACTGCATTCAGCAACAGCGGAAATGGTTTTGCAAAAGGGCTCGAGCTATTCTGGAGGGACAAAAAAACAATGGAAAATATCGATTACTGGATCAGTTATTCATTTCTGGATTCCAAAAGAGATTTTCTAAATTATCCGGTAAGTTTAAAACCCAATTTTGCTTCTGAACACACACTTTCTGTAGTTGCCAAAAGATTTATCCCAAAATGGAAAACAGGAGTGAATCTCTCATACACTTATGCTAAAGGGCGGCCTTACTACGATATTATCACGCAAAATGACAAGAACATCATCAGAAATGAAGGACAGCTTAAAGATTACAATGCATTAAATCTGAGTGTTAATTATCTGCCGAATTTAGGTAAAAAAGATGCAAAAGCCTTTACCATTTTTGTGTTAAGTGTTTCTAATATTTTAGGTACTAAAAATGTGTACGGATACAATTTTTCACAAAACGGCAACAGGAGTTCAACTGTAGTTCCGCCAGTAAATACATTTGTTTTTGTAGGAATGTTTATCAGTTTCGGAGTTGATAAAACTCAGGATGCAATCAATAATAATCTTTAAATTTATTCAAAATATTAACCTTTAAATAATGAAATCATGAAAAAACAAATTTTAAGTTTTACTTTAGTTCTCTTCAGTTTACTGTCTTTTGCTCAGACGAATTACGAAAAAATAATGAAAGAGAAAATCGCCAAAGTTGAAAGCGGAAAATCTGCTGAAGATTTTCAGGCTTTAGCGAACGATTTTCAGAGAATTGCCGACAAAGAGAAGGGAAAATGGCAGCCCAGTTACTACACAGCCTTATCTTACATTCAGAAAGGAAGAGCTTTGATGAGAGAAAACAAAGTACAGGAATTGGATGAGGTTGCTGATCAGGCTCAGAAATATGTAGATGAAGCCAAAACTGTTGAAACTAATGCAGACATTCAGCTGTTGCAAAAAATGATTTATTCACTGAAAATGATGGTCAATCCAATGGAGAGATACATGACCTTTGGGATGAAAGCTACAGAACAGATGGCGTCAGCAGAAAAACTTGATCCAAATAACCCGCGTATTGCTTTGATTAAAGCTGAAGATGTATATTTTACACCGGAGCAATACGGTGGAAGTATAACAAAAGGAATGGAGCTTTTTAAGCAAGCTTTAGAAAAATTTAATTCTTACAAACCAAAATCAGATCTTGATGCGAACTGGGGGAAATCTGAAGCGGAGTATTTCGTGAGTCAGGCTACAAAATAATTAGTGCCTTTCCTGAATGTTTTGCTGTGACAGTCGAGTTTTAAAGAAATATTTAACACCAGCAAAAATTTTTGGCTCAAAATAATTTCATCTACTTTTGAATCTTGAAATTTAAATTGTGAAATCACGGTGATTTGTAAATTTAAACATTCACAAAAGATTCATGAATTGCATGACCCTAAAAATAGTATCTACAAATGAAACGTAAAGACATAATCATATTATTCTGGATCTCGGTGGGAACATCGCTTTTCTTCTTTTTCGCATTTACCAATGAGAAAACGTTTGAAAACTTTACGATCACCGTTCTGATTTCCTTTATGTATTCTTTCGTTTTAGGCGCAGGAAACGGAGTGATCAACAACTTTCTCAATAAACGGTTTCCCTGGTCGGAAGCGACCACAAAGCGGACTGTCATCAGCATTATATCGATACTTGTTGCCAACACATTTTTGGTCTATTTCTGCAACTATATGAATTTTGTGATCTTTCAGAAAGCGGTGTCAACAGAAGAATATTTTTCAGGGAGGTGTAATTTTATCAATTGGTTTACGATCAATATTGCGTTGCTGATTTCTACTTTCCTGCATGCAAAAGGCTTTATGGAAGAACTTAAAAAGACTTCCAGAAAAGAAGTGGTAGAGCAAAAATTAATTGCCAAATCTGCCAATGCACAGTTTGAAAGTCTCAAAAATCAACTTGATCCGCATTTCCTTTTTAATTCGTTGAATGTCTTGAGCGCTTTAATCGATGAAAATCCTAATCAGGCTCAGAAGTTTACCGCTTCAATGTCAAAGATTTACAGATATGTTTTGGAGCAGAAAGACAAGGAACTGGTGACTGTAGAAGATGAAATTGAATTTGCGAAAACCTATTGTGAATTGCTTAAAACCCGTTTTGAGGACAGCGTAGATTTTGAATTTAATGTAAAAAAAGATGACATGCGGAGATTTGTAGTTCCGCTGTCTCTGCAGCTGCTTTTGGAAAACTGCATTAAGCATAATTTTGCAACTTCTTCGAAGCCATTGTTAATCAAAGTTTTTTCAGAAAATGACACTTTGTGCATAGAAAATAACTTACAGGTGCGTGAACAGATGAAGGAGAGCGCAGGAATAGGTTTGTCAAATATCGTTCAGCGCTATTCTTTACTCACGAAAAAGAATGTTTTTATTGAAAAGTCTGAAGATTATTTTAAGGTGAAGTTGCCGATTCTTTCTGAAAAGCCAAATATCGTCAACACGGTCGTAGATACTGAGGACCAGGCGTATGAAAGGGCTCAGAAGCGCGTTAAAGAAATTAAAGGGTTCTACGGAAATTTGATTTCTTTTTGTATCGTCATCCCTTTTCTAGTAATTTTAAATTTAATAACAAACCCGAAAAACTTTTGGTTTTACTGGCCGATGTTAGGCTGGGGAATGGGCGTAGCTGCGCATGGAATGAGTGTCTTTACCATCGGAAAAGGTTGGGAAGAAAAGAAAATAAGAGAAATTTTAGAAAAAGATAGATATGGAAAATAAAAGAGAACAGGATATGCGCTACCGGGAAGCGGAGAAAAGGGTGAAAAAAATCAAAGGTTTTTACATTCATGCGATTGTTTATTTCTTTGTGAATATCTTCATCATTGCCTCAAAAGCAATTGACCGTGATCCGGGAGAGATTTTTTGGGACTGGGACTTAGTTAGTCTTCCTCTAATTTGGGGAATTGGTTTGGCAGCACATGCACTGAGCGTTTTTCTTCCCACTTTTATTTTGGGAAAAAACTGGGAAGAGAAGAAGATTAGAGAGTTGATGGGCAAAGACAAGTAGTTCATTTGTAATTTAAATTCAAAAAATACAAGTCCTGATTCTGTTGAGTCGGGATTTTTGCTGTTCAGTCGCCAAAACTGACGGTTCGGTTATATAAAGTTGAACCGCGTATGTTTTCTGACCTAAATTTGACTTAAGAAAAACAAACAAATACTAATTTTTAAAACAAAACATCATGGAAAATTTATCATTCAACAAAGAAAATTTAGCTTATGAAAGAGCATCTAAAAGAGTAAAAGAATTGAAAGGATTCTATGGAAATCTTACTTCGTACTGTCTTGTAATTCCGTTTTTACTGGTGATTAACCTTCTGACAACTCCAAGTGAATTGTGGTTTTACTGGCCAATGTTAGGGTGGGGAATCGGGCTTGCGGCGCATGCAGCAAATGTTTTCGGAATCGGGAAAGACTGGGAAGAGAAAAAAATACAGCAGTTGATGGAAGAAGAGAGAAGAAACAAAAAATCACTTTAATTAATAAACAATAAAAACTTACAGCAATGAACATTCAAACAGCACAACAAAGAGTTAAAGACCTGAAATCATTCTATAAAAACTGTCTTTGGTTTGGTATCGTGGCATTAATCATATTCTTCAGAAGATTTATGAAAAGCGGAGATCTGTCGCAATCGTTATTTTCCGGATCTGTTATCCTGACAGTTTGGGGGATTATCCTGGCCGTGAAAGCAGTTAAGTTATTTGTCTTTGATGAAGAATGGGAAAATAAAATTCTTGAAGAGGAGATGAAAAAAACTAAAAAACCAATTAATTTTTAGAAAATAAAAAGATTTAATTATTTTTATTGATATTTAAACGAATACAAGAAAATGATCAGAACTCTCATAATTGAAGACGAAAAACCTGCAGCAAGAAAATTGGAGCGAATGTTGAGTTTGTTTCCTGAAATTGAACTCGTTGCAAAGATCGAATCTGTAGAAGAAGGTGTAGAATGGTTTGCAAATAATGATCATCCGCAGCTTATTTTTTCAGACATCGTTTTAGGAGACGGTCTGTCGTTTGATATTTTTGAGAAAATTTCTACAAAAGCTTTTATCATTTACACAACCGCGTTTGATCAGTATACCTTAAAAGCATTTAAGCTGAACAGCATTGATTATCTTTTAAAACCGATTTTAGATGAAGATCTTTCCGGCGCCATTGAGAAATTTAAATCTTTTTTGCCGGACGGTAACTCGGGGAATGTGCAGGAAATAAAACAGCTGATCAAAAAAGATAAAACAACGCTTTCAAGAATTCTGGTGAAGATTGGTTATAATTTAAAGATTGTGCAGACGCAGGAAGTCAGTTGCTTTTTCAGTGAAAATAAAATTGTTTATCTGCAGACACAGGAGAGAAATTATCCGTCAGATTTTACTTTAGATGAGCTGGAAGATGTTTTGGACGAGAAGAAATTTTTCCGCGTCAACAGACAGTTTATTATTAATTCAGATTTCATAAAGAATATTCATACTTCACCGAATTATAAAGTTGAGCTTAATTTTCAGCCTGCAGATGAGATTACGGTTAGCCGTGAGCGGGTGAAAGATTTCAAAGATTGGCTGGTGGGAAACTAAAAACCCCGAATCATCAGTTCGAGGTTCTTTTAAAAATAGTTGATCATGATTTTTTTTATCTTCTGAAACCATCATTGTATGCCACTTTCTTATTTTTTTTAAAATCATTGTGCTGAGATTTTGTATACTTCGCATATTGATCTTTAGAAAGTATTTTTCTGATTCTCATCTCGTACTCCTTTTGGCTTAATCTTTCTCTTGAAAGGGCATTGATTTTTCTCTGCTGGTCAGAACTAAGTCTGAGACCACCGAAATCGTTGTTACTTTGGCGAAACTCTGTTTTATCATTTCTTACATCGTTTCTTCTTTGTTGTGCGTTGGCTGTAAATGCGATTACCAAACCTGCTACTAAAAATAACTTTTTCATAATACAAATTTTAAGATTAATTATTGATTGTTCTTGCTTTAGAAGAATCAATTGACATGCCTCAAAGTGCGATGAAATCGGTGTTATAGACGAATGGAGCTATTCTATAGACCAAATATAAAATTCTATAGACCAACAGAGTTTTATTTATTTATAAGCAATTCTATTCGCTTCGGTGTCTTCTAACTGTTTGATGATTGAATCAGGAATTTCGTCGCTGTCAATAGGAAAACTGATAGAATCTGGAATGAAATTTTTTCTCTCAGCTTTCTGAAAAATCTCAAAAAGAGCAATCGGCTCTTGGTTAAAACTAATACACGTACTTATAAAATGCAATTCATAGAGCTTATATTCTGGATTTTTAAGTTTCTCCTTGATATCTTTAATTCTTGAGATGAAATGTCTTTGGCGGATAAAAGTGTTGCTGTTCATGATTATAAAAACATAATCTGAATAGGCCGTTATCTTTCCAAAGTACTTGTGATGGTCGCCACCGCTTCTTTCCACAAAATATTCACCTGAAATTTCAGACTTGTAGATCTCTGTTGCGGAACGCCAGATTCTGTCTTCCTTGGCCTGTAAAGGGTTCTCCGGAAGATTTCTGTTGTATGAATACCAGCATCCCACCAGTCTGTCGAGCAAATCTGTGTTCTGTTTGACGTTGTTCATATCTATTCTCAAATCATTAAAGTTAAAGGACTCTGTATTGGAATTGATGAAATCAATATAATTTGAGTAGCCTAAAACTTTGACAATCTTACTTAGTTTTGCCAGATTCGGTTTGCTTAAAACTGAATTTTCATTTTGATAAAACCTCTTTAATTTATTGATAATCAAATGTTCATACAGATAATTCAAGCCTAATAATTCCGGTTTTTTATTGATGCTTTTATCTTCATAATCACTGATGATGAGGTCGTTGATTTCTGCAACGATGTAGGACCATTCGGTTTTGGTAACATCTTCCCAGTGGTTTTTCTTTAAAAAATGAAGACTCAGGAAATTCATCAGTTTCTCTAAATGTATAATATCTTCTTTTTTCATCTGAACATTTTTTTAGTAAGACTAATTTAAGATTTTTTTAAATCTAAAAAAGATTTTTGCAGGACTTTTATATTTTCGAAACGTTTGATATTTGAGTAGAAAAAATAAAAACAAACAAAATGAAAACAGAATTGGTATTAAGAAACGAAAATCTTTGGAAAAGAATTCAAGGCTTTTCATTAGACGCAGAGAATGCAACATTTCCATTCTCAAAAAAACTGGCAAAAGAAGAAAACTGGAGCTCAGACTTTGCCCAAAAAGCAATCGCAGAGTACAAAAAGTTTGTCTATCTCTGTTGCATCTCACCCAACGGCGCTTCACCTAGTGAAATTGTGGATAAAGTGTGGCATATGCATTTGATCTACACTCAAAATTACTGGGAAGATTTTTGCCCGAATATTCTCAAAAGAAGTCTTCATCACCATCCATCAACAGGCGGAGGTTCTGAAAGCGTGAAACATCAAAACTGGTTCTCGGAAACTTTGGAAAACTACAGAGCAGTTTTCTCTCAGGAGCCACCATCAGAAATCTGGAATCATCAGACTCCTAAACTTAAGGCCAAAACATTTTGGCTGAGACATCTGAAACTCATTCCTGTCGCAGCAGTTCTACTTCTTTTAGGATCCTGTTCAAATAAAGTGTCCAGTGTTTTACTTACTGTGTTCGTGTTATTTTTTGCCTCTTTTCTCATCATCTACATTATCGGAGGTGTTTTTGAAAGTCAGGTCAATAAAAACAAAGAAAACAATCAAAACGGCGATGGTGGAAGCAGCTGTAGTGGAGGAGGATCAAGTTGCAGCAGCGGATCGAGTTGTGGAAGCAGCTGTGGAGGCGGCGGTTGTGGTGGATGTGGAAGCTAAAACTGAATAAAATGAAAACGATGATTCTATACTTAGCTTCTGTAATTGTCAGCTTATTCTGGCTGTTCAGGTTTCAACATACTTTCAACCCGATTACAGTAAAAGGACCTGAATTTTTAAAATTTTATCTGATGATCTTAATAGGTTTTTACCTGTCTGTTCTGCTCAGCAAATTTTTAAAAATTTATCAACGCAATATGGTGTTCTGTTTTTTAGTAAGCATCATGCTATTAGGAATTGCAAAATTGATCAGAGGATTATATTTAGGAAAACCGGTAGGATATTTAATTATAATACTCATCATAGAAGTTATTGTGATTCTAATTTTTAAGTTCAATGACTTCAACCGAAAGTTGAAATAGCAACTACAAATTTTAATGAATACAAAAACCCCGAAACAAAGATGCTTCGGGATTATTTTTGGCCTATTTGTACACAGACATTGAATGAGGTAAATCTGTTCAAAACCGAAAATGTTTTTTCAAAATAGTTACATTTTTTAAATTACATATTCTCTCAGCTTTTTAACAATGTATGTCTCAGATAACCATCAATAAAGGCTACAGTTATTTAAGCATTTTTTTAGATAAACATGAGAATGCATCTACCGAATAGAAATTAGTTCATCAGACTGATATTTGTAAGACCACCGTCTGCAAGAATTTCTGTTCCTACGATAAACGATGACTCGTCTGATGCTAAAAATACTGCAGTACTTCCTATTTCAGAAGGCAAGCCCTGTCTTCCGATTGGTGTGATGTCACTCCAGGTTTTTTTTACCTGTTCCAAATGTTCTTCAGGTACCATTTTCCCGAAAGCCGGAGTGTCAATAGAACCGGGTGATAAAGCATTCACTCTTATTTTTCGCGGTAATAAATCTAACGATAAACCTTTTGCCAATGAAATGACTGCTGCTTTGGCAGCTGCATAGATCGCCATTCCTGGCGCTGCACGATGGGCTGCACTTGAGCCGATTAAAACGACTGAAGCTCCGTCATTGAGATATGGAAGTGCTTTTTGAACCGTAAAATATGCGCTTTTTAAATTTAATTCCATGTACTGATCGTAGCTTTCTTCGGTAACTTCATCAATGGAACCCATTGCAATACCATCAACAACACCGCCTGCGTTCACGACCAGTGCATCTATTTTGCCAAATTTTTCTACAGTCTGCTTAAAAGTATTTTCCAAATCATTAAGATTGGTGACATTTCCTGCAATGCCGATAAACTGTTTACCCAGAGAATCTACAGAACGACTGAGAGTTGTTTCATTTCTCCCGGTGATGGTACCTACCGCGCCTTCATTTTTAAAAGCTTCAGCGATTCCAAAACCTATTCCGCTGTTTCCGCCCGTAACTACTGCTACTTTATTTTGTAATCTGTTCATTTTATTCAATTTTTATAATCCATAAATTCCACCTGAAACGGCAATCTGTTCACCTGTAATCCACCCTGCATCATCTGAGGCAAGAAATACGGCAACCTTCGCAATATCTTCCGGTTGTCCGGTACGACCGAGTGGAGTGGTAGAGAGTAATTTTGTTTCAAATTCACTCCCGATAAATCCTGCGCTGCGAGAACCTTCTGTTTCTACAACACCCGGCAAAATAGAATTGATGCGGATATTTCTGCCTGAGAATTCTTTTGAAAGGGCGATGGTGAAAGCGTCTAATGCTGATTTTGTTGCAGAATATACAGAACCGGTTGCCAACGGTGATCTGCTTACTCCAGAACTGATATTGATAATGTTTCCTCCTTTGTCACCAAATAATTTCAGAGCCGACTGAATCGTAAAAATAGACCCCAAAACATTGATGTTAAATTGCTGGTGGAAAGTTTCTGCCGAAACCTGTTCGATAGGTTCGTAGTTGTAAATTCCGGCGTTGTTTACCAAAATATCCAAGGTGCTGAAAGCTTTTTTGGTTTCTTCAAAAATCCTGATGACATCTGCTTCGTTAGAAACATCTCCTTGTACGGCTATTGCTTTTCCGCCATTTTTGATAATGTCATCCACAACCTTATTGGCATCTTCTTTACTTGAAGCGTAGTTAACGACTACTTTTGCGCCTTCTGCTGCAAAGTATTTTGCGATGGACGCTCCTATTCCTTTTGATGCGCCCGTAATGACAGCTACTTTATTTTTTAGTTTACTCATTGTTGTATTTATTTTAAAAACTTTAGCAAAATTATCACATTAAGATTTATTTTGGTAACTTTGTAACGAAAAGTAACTGTAACAGCGGAGTAACACGGTAACAAAAAAGTAACCCATATGAACTGTAAACCCCTTATCAAAGAACAACATAAGAAAGAAATGATGGCCGTTCAGGACTCGATGGATGTATTGAGCGGAAAATGGAAAATAGCCATTATTTCGTCATTGTGTTTTTATAACAAAAGAAGATTCTCAGATATACTGAACGATGTAGTGGGTATTTCCAACAAGATGTTGAGTAAGGAATTAAAAGAATTGGAAATCAATAAATTAATCAAAAGAACTGTTTTGGAAACTCAGCCCATAACTGTTCAATATGAGTTAACACAGCACGGGAAATCCCTGAAAACAATTATCAGTCATCTTACAGAATGGGGAATTGCTCACAGGAAAGAAATTATTGGAAATACTTCTGAAACAATTGTTGACGCAGAATCACAGGAAACTGTAACAGCGAATTAATCTTATGAGAATATAAAAGAAAAAAGACCTTTAAAAAAGGTCTTTTATATATTTACGAAATTACTCCGCTTCCAATCAGTTCATCTTTCAGATACCACGAGGCAAACTGTCCTTCAGCAATAGCTGATTGAGGATTTTCAAATTCCATATAGAAAGTATTTTCAAACTGATGAATGGTTGCTTTCTGAAGTTCCTGTCTGTATCTGAATCTTCCGAGAACATCCATTGATTCACCATTTTTTAATCTTAAATCTTCTCGCACCCAGTGCAGTTCAGAATTGTCAATCTTTAAGGCTTTTTTGTGTAGTCCGGGAAAACTGTGTCCTTCACCCACAAAAATAATATTGTTTTCCATATCTCTCGAGACAATAAAACAACTTTCTTTGTGACCGCCGATTCCTAATCCTTTACTCTGACCAATCGTGAAAAATTGAGCACCCTGATGTTTGCCAATGACTTTTCCGTCAGATTTTTTATAATCGATTTTTCTGCTTAAAAATTCTAACTCTTCTTCCTTCGATGAAAAAGCCGGAATTTCCTGAGAAAACAATGGCGAATCTTTGAAAATTTCTACAATTTCGCCTTCTTTCGGAATCAATTGCTGTTGCAGAAATTGCGGTAAGCTCACTTTTCCAATAAAACATAATCCCTGAGAATCTTTTTTATCAGCCGTTACCAAACCGATTTCTTTGGCAATTTCTCTTACCTGCGGCTTCGTAAGTTCACCAATCGGAAATAATGCTTTTGACAATTGATCCTGATTCAGCTGACACAAAAAGTAAGACTGATCTTTATTATTGTCTTTTCCTGCTAAAAGATGGAAGATTTCTTTACCGTTTTCATCAAAAGTAGAGTCTACTCTTGCATAATGTCCGGTGGCTACTTTATCTGCACCCAAGGACATTGCGGTCTTCATAAAAACATCGAATTTCACCTCTCTGTTGCACAGAACATCAGGATTCGGAGTTCTTCCTTTCTGATATTCATCAAACATATAATCGACAATTCTTTCCTTGTACAGATCACTCATGTCAATTACCTGAAAAGGAATTCCCAATTTTTGGGCAACCATTAAGGCATCATTACTATCCTCAATCCAGGGACATTCATCTTCCAAAGTTACGGAAGCATCATTCCAGTTTCTCATAAATAAAGCCACCACTTCGTGACCTTGCTGTTGCAGCAAATACGCTGTAACACTCGAATCTACACCTCCTGAGAGGCCTACTACTACTTTCATTATTTCAATTTTACGAAACTCTTAACGGGAGTTCTTAGTTGAGCCGCAAAATTACAATAATCTTAATTGCGAAAAAAATGATAATTTTATGCATTGATAAAAACGATATTATCGTAAAATCACCTAAATTTCACCAGAAAAAATATTCAATATGAAAAAACTGTTTATTTCCTCCCTTATTTTTATTTCCGGATTATCCTTTTCTCAAATTGCAGTAGGAACACCAACGGTTGAACCCAATAGATGGACTTTTGGTGGCGGATTGGGAGTTGGCTTTGGAAGCAATTCTTATTTTAATCTTCAGGTTGCTCCAAGAGCGGGATATCGTCTGACCAATGATCTGGAAGCAGGTTTAATCGGAAGTGTTTCTTGGCAGAGTTCAGATTTTTATAAATCGACCATGTTTGGAATTGGCCCCTTTGTAAATTATTATTTTGCAAGATCTTTCTTTGTAAGTGGAAATTTGCAACATTACTTTGTTAACTACGAGGACAAATTATATGATTTTAAAAGTGATCAGCAGGAAACTGCATTATATCTTGGTGGAGGATATATGTTGCAGATAGGAGACCGCTCTTTTATGCAGATAGGCTTGATGTACAATGTTTTATATAAAGAAAATACAAGTATATTTTCAGGAGGACTAATCCCAAGTATTGGGTTTGTGGTGGGACTTTAAAAGTTTGCCGCGAATTACGATGATTGTCACACATTCTTGAGCATGTTTTTTTTCGAAATAATATTTTCATTAAAAACTCTCTTGCAGGCTTCACTGATCGATCAAGCTTAGTCCCATAGTCTGATTATTCAACAGCATCATCCGTGAAAATCTGTGTTATCTAAAGGAAAAATAAAAAGCATCAGGAAATCCCCGATGCTTTTATTAATTATTTAAAAATTGATTATTAAGACTTTTCAGTTGCCGATTTTTTCGTTTTCTGAGTTTTTCCTTCTAGTCCGTCTTTAGCTTCATTTACGTCTAAAGTGACTGTTTCACCTTCAGTTAACTGTTTGTTTACCAACATTTCTGCCAATAAATCTTCAATATACTTCTGGATGGCTCTCTTCAACGGTCTTGCACCAAAATCTTTGTCCCATCCTTTTTCTGAGATGAAATCTTTGGCCTCCGTAGTTAAATCTACTTTGTAACCTAATTTTTCAAGTCTTGAATATAGTTTACCTAATTCAATATCGATAATTTTAGAAATATCAGTTCTCTCCAGAGAGTTAAAGATAACGATGTCGTCAATTCTGTTTAAGAATTCTGGAGCAAATGCTTTTTTAAGTGCATTTTCAATCGTACTTCTGGTTCTGGAATCTGAATTGGTTTTCTTCGCATTGGTACCGAATCCTACACCATCACCGAAGTCTTTGATATCTCTTGTACCGATATTTGAAGTAAGAATGATAATTGTATTTCTAAAATCAATTTTTCTTCCTAAACTATCCGTTACGTGACCTTCATCTAAGATTTGCAGCAAGATGTTAAATACATCAGGATGCGCTTTTTCAATCTCATCCAAAAGAACAACTGCATAAGGCTTTCTTCTTACAGCTTCTGTTAACTGTCCACCTTCTTCGTATCCAACGTATCCCGGAGGCGCACCAACCAATCTAGAAACTGCAAATTTCTCCATGTACTCACTCATGTCAATTCTGATCAAAGCTTCGTCAGAATCGAAGAGTTCTCTCGCCATTACTTTAGCCAGCTCAGTTTTACCGACACCCGTTGTTCCTAAGAAAATAAATGTTCCAATCGGTCTGTTTGGATCTTTCAGTCCGGCTCTGTTTCTTTGGATTGCTTTCACAACCTTTTTCACAGCATCTTCCTGTCCGATCACTTTTCCGTTTAGGTTATTATCCATTCCTGCAAGCTTGTCTAGCTCGTTTTTACCAACTTTCGTTACAGGAACACCGCTCATCATCGAAACTACTTCAGCAACACTTTCTTCAGAAACTGTTTCTTTCTTCTCTTTGACGTCTTTATCCCACTGATCCTGAGCAGAATTTAATTCCATCTGCAAACGCTCTTCTTCGTCCTTCAGCTTTCTTGCTTCCAGATAATCCTGAGCTTTTACGGCTTTTTGTTTCAGTTCTTTAATGTCTTCGATTTTCTTTTCAAAATCAATGATCTCAGTAGGAACCTTCATGTTTTTAATATAAACACGAGATCCAGCTTCGTCCATCGCATCAATCGCTTTGTCCGGTAAAAATCGGTCTGTAATATATCTTGATGTCAAATTGACACACGCAAGAATTGCTTCCTCAGTATATACTACTTTATGGTGCGCTTCATATTTATCTTTAATCTGATTCAGAATCTGAATCGTTTCCTCAATATTGGTAGGCTCTACCATTACTTTTTGAAATCTTCTTTCTAAAGCACCATCTTTTTCGATGTACTGACGGTACTCGTCAAGCGTTGTAGCACCAATACATTGAATTTCACCTCTTGCCAAAGCCGGTTTGAACATATTGGAAGCATCTAAACTTCCTGTCGAACTTCCTGCTCCTACAATTGTGTGCAACTCGTCAATGAATAAGATTACATCACGGTTCTTTTCAAGTTCCGTCATGATGGCTTTCATTCTTTCTTCAAACTGACCACGGTATTTTGTTCCGGCAACTAAACTCGCCAAATCCAAAGTGATTACTCTTTTACCAAAAAGAACTCTTGAAACTTTCTTCTGTTGAATTCTTAAAGCCAAACCTTCAGCGATGGCAGATTTACCAACTCCTGGCTCACCAATCAATAAAGGATTGTTTTTCTTTCTTCTGGATAAAATTTGAGAAACTCTCTCGATTTCTTTCTCACGACCGATTACTGGATCTAATTTCCCGTCTCTTGCCAAAGAAGTTAAGTCTCTACCAAAGTTATCCAAAGTTGGCGTTTTACTTTTTGCAGAGCCTAAATTTCCTGTTGGCTTTCTCATCTGCTCAAATTCTTCTCTGTCATCATCATCATCGTAAGCCGAGTTTTGAGGGGTCTGGCCAGAATTTTTAAGCATGGTTTGGTATTCTCTTGAAACTCCTTCATAGTCAATGTCATAAGCTCCCAAAATACTTGAAGTAGGATCCTCATATTTGTATAAAATGCCCAAAAGCAAGTGAACGGTATTGATCTCGTTGCTCTTATATTGTCTGCATTCTAATTCTGCACGTTTAATGGAATGATCTGCCATTTTAGTGAATGAAATATTGGTAACCTCTTCAGAAATAGGATTTAGACTTGCTGTATTTAAAGTTTCAATTTTTCTTCTGATTTGTGTTAAATCGGCATTTAGCCCTTGAAGGATTTCTTTTGCAGAGTTTTCTGTTTTTATAATACCTAAAAGTAGATGTTCTGTATTAAGAAATTCACTTTTCAGCCGCTTAGCTTCATTTTTGCTCTGTTTGAACACTTGGCTCAAACCTTGTGAAAACTTATAATCCATAATATTGTATCTCAAATTGGAATAACGATAACATTTATCGTTTATTCTATAACTAAATTACAAATATTTTACCAAAAAACAATTAATGACTTTATGGCAGATAAAAGTTTTTTATCTTACTGAAAATGACTAAGTTTGTTATCCTCAAATTCCTTTCATGAGCTCCGAAATTACAAATTACATCGGCTATGCCGCTTCCGTTTTCATTATTTTAAGTTTTATTCTTAAAGATTTAACCAAAATCCGAATTGTCAATTTGGTAGGCTGTATCTGTTTTGTTGTCTACGGCATTTTCAACGGAATGCTTTGGCCGGTGATTATTCCCAACGGAATTATCTGCTTTGTACAGGTCTATCATTTACTGACAGCAAAGAAGAAATAATGGCTGGAAAAAAAGTATTGACTTCGGCATTCAGTAATCTTTATACGGATCAGAGAATCGAAAAAGTCTGCCGAACTTTACATGAAAATGGCTATGATGTCGAATTGATTGGAAATAATTGGGGTGGAGAAGAAAAAATGTCACGTCCCTATTCTTTTTCGAGAATAAATATTGTGTCTAAAACTTTAAAGACTGCCTATTTTGAATTTAATTGGAAGCTTTATCAGGAAATAAAGAAAAAAGCAGATCAAAATACGATTCTTCATGCAAATGATTTGGATGCATTGCTGCCGAATTATCTTTTAGCTAAAAAATTAAATATTCCTCTGGTATTCGACAGTCACGAAATTTTCTCGGAAATGCCTGCTGTTCAGGGGAAAATGTCTCAAAAACTTTGGCGCTATCTCCAAAATAAAATGGTTCCGAATCTGAAATTCATGATGACTGCTAGTGGAAGTTATGCAAAATGGTTTCAGACTAAGTATGGAATTTTGCCTGTGGTTGTTCAAAATGCGCCAAGAAAAATTGATTTTTCAATTGAAATACCAGAAAATAATCCGAAAATATTGTTGTATCAGGGTGCACTCAATCCATTTCGTGGAATTGATAAAGCCATTTTGGCAATGCATCATCTTGACAATGTTATTTTTAAAATTGCCGGCGATGGACCAAGGAAAATAGAATATGAAGATTTGGTTATGAAAGAAAATCTGCAGGAAAAAGTTCAGTTTTTAGGCAAATTACTTCCGCAAGATCTAAGAGAAATTACTTTAACAGCCGATATCGGAATGAGCATCGAAGAAAACGGAGGCGAAAGTTATGAGTTTTCTCTTCCTAATAAAGTGCTGGACTGCATTCAGGCAAGAGTTCCTTTAATTCTTTCTCCGCTTCCTGAAATGTTGAACATCAAAAATCAGTTTGATGTTGGAGAAATTATTGAAAATCACAACCCTGAAAATATCGCTAAAGCCATAAATAAAGTTTTAAATAAAGGAAGAAAAAACTATCAGCCTGAATTGGGAAAAGCTGCTGAACAACTTTGTTGGGAAAATGAAGAAGTAAAATTACTGGAGGTTTTTGAAAGAGCATCAAAATGATTTAAACCATTTCAGGAAATTAAGGATAAGAATTATTAAAGAAGCTTTGCTTAAAGATTAAATTGTATTTCGAAAATAAGCAAGGCGGCATTTTTTATCTTAAAAAATTTAAAACCATTCAAAAAATCTTTGTGTAACCTTGCGTTAAAAAATAAAAATTCAATCATTTAAAATAGATTTTCATATTAAATCAGTTTTAAATTATCTTTTTAAAATTGGTTATCTTTGCATAAAGAAAGTATAGAAATGACCATTAAAGAAAATCAGCAGGAAATAATTGATGAATTTGCGTTTCTTGACGACTGGGAGCAAAAATATGAGTACATCATAGACTTGGGCAAAGAACTCAAGGGTCTTCCGGACGAAAAGAAAACGGATGATAACCTGATCAAAGGTTGTCAGAGCAAGGTGTGGATTGACGCTGAATTTAAAGACGGAAAACTGTTTTTCAATGCTGATTCTGACGGAATTCTTCCAAAAGGAATCGTTTCTCTGTTGGTAAGTATTTACAGCGGTCATTCAACGCAGGAAATTCTTGATTCTGATTTTGAATTTATTTCTGAAATCGGGTTGCAGGAATTTCTGTCTCCTTCCAGAGCCAACGGATTGATGGCGATGACCAAGCAAATTAAATTTTACGCTGTCGCATATCAACTGAAATCTTAGTTGTGACCAGAATTTTAGCATACCGTTTTTCCGCTTTTGGTGATGTCGCTATGACAATGCCTGTTTTCCGAGAATTTCTGGAGCAGAATCCTGATGTTGAGATTGTCATGGTTTCACGGAAAAATTTTGAGAGCTTATTTGCTGATATTCCGAATGTTATCTTCCACGGAATTGATCTTGATGAGTATAAAGGTTTTTTAGGAATCAGACGGTTGGGTAAAGAATTGCTCAGACAATATCAGCCGGATTTTATTGCTGACTTGCACGATGTCATCCGCTCAAAAATATTAGATAAAATCTATGTACGAAAGGGTCTGAAGGTCTATAAAATCAATAAAGGCAAAGAAGAAAAAGAAAAGCTGACTGATGTTTGGGATTTAGATAAAATCCAGCTCAAAAAAACCGTAGAGCGCTATGCCGATGTTTTTCGAGATATGGGTTTTAAGGTTGAACTTTCGCATCAGTTAAGACCAAAATCTAACCAGAAATCAGGAATCGGTTTTGCGCCTTTCGCTCAGCATAAAGGGAAAATGCTACCCCTAGAAAAATCTTTCGAACTTGTTAAAATATTAGCACAGAAGCATACCATTTACTTTTTCGGTGGCGGAAAAAAAGAAACTGAAACCCTGGAAAGCTGGGAACAACAAATCCCAAACACCCAAAGTCTGGCCGGAAAACTCACTCTTTCTGAAGAATTGAACAAGATTTCTGAACTTGAAGTAATGATTTCGATGGATTCAGCTAATATGCATCTGGCGAGTATCGTAGGGACCCGTTGTGTTTCAATTTGGGGAGCGACGCATCCTTATGCCGGTTTTTTAGGTTTCGGACAAAGTGAAGATGATGTTGTTCAAATTAATGATCTTACGTGTCGACCTTGCTCGGTTTTCGGAGATAAAGAATGTTATCGGGGAGATTGGGCGTGTCTGGAGGAAATCAGCGTACAGAAAATTATTGATAAAATTTAAATTGAATGAAAATTTCTGTGTGCATTCCGGTTTACAATTTTGACGTTCGGGAGCTTGTTTTTGATCTGAAAAAAGAAATAAATGAAAAAGGAATCGATGCAGAAATTATTCTTATTGATGATGCTTCTGAAGATCAGTTTAAAACGATCAACAGAGAACTTCGGAACGAAGTAAAAGACTTTATTTTTCTGGAAAAAAATATAGGCAGATCAAAAATCAGAAATCTGTTTCTGGAATATGCCGAGGGAGATTATTTACTGTTTTTAGATTGTGACGCAAAAATCGACAGTGTAAACTTCCTCAGAAATTACTTAGATGAACTCGATAAAAACGATGGAGTAGAAGTTGTTTATGGAAACTTTAAAATATCGCCGTTATATTCCGACACTTTACGAAACCGGTATTCGGTTGAAAGAGAAATTTTCACACAAAGCAGAACGGATGACTTTTCGGTTTTTAAAACAGTCAATTTTATAGTCAAAACAGAAACATTCAGGAAATTTCCGTTTAATGAGGAGCTGATCCATTACGGATATGAAGATTACGTTTTTGCAAAAAAAATGGAACTTGCGAAAGTAAAGTTTTCTGCGATCAATAATCCCGTCATTCATATTGATGAGACCGTGAACGATGTTTTTCTAGATAAAACCAAAACCGCAATAGACTCGCTGTATCAATTATCTCTAAATTCTGAGAACCTGGTTTACATAAAGGATATTAAGGTGTTTTGGACAGCTCAAAAGTTGAAAAAAAATAATGTAGCCAACCTTTTTTTATTCTTCTACAATATTTTAGAACGTAAAATAATTAAAAATCTTGTTTCGGGTAAGCCCAATTTAAGAAACCTTGATTTTTTCAAATTAGGAATGCTTCTGCGCAGGATGAATTAGTCTTATTTAATCTAAAAAATTGATGGTTGCCGAAATGTATGCCTCAAAACCTAAAAAGAACAAAAAACCCACCTTCTCTGGAATTTCTACAAATTCTTAAAATCTCTGCAAAATCCCATGAATACTAATAAAATAAAAAACTCTCAGAATAATCTGAGAGTTTTTGTGGGCCCTGAGGGATTCGAACCCCCGACCCTCTGGGTGTAAACCAGATGCTCTGAACCAACTGAGCTAAGAGCCCTAGACGATTTCTCGTTTTGAGTGGTGCAAATATACACACTTATTTTATATCAGTCAAGTTTTTTTCTAAAAATTCTCCGACCACAAAGTTGCTTCCGCCAATAAAAATCAAATCTTCTGCTGTAGCTTGTTGTTTAGCAGAAAGATAGGCTTCCTGCACAGAATCGAAAATTTTATAAATTATTTTTGAATTTATTAGCAGATCTTCATATTCTTCAGGGTGACGGCCTCTGTTAATGGCCGGTTTCGCAAAATAAAACGCAGAATTTTCGGGAAGTAGGGTCATGACATCGTCAATTTTCTTGTCATTTACGAAACCTAAAACAACATGCTTGTACTTCGGAATAGAATTTAACTGTGAAAAGACTAGTTCTAATCCTGCCTGATTATGCGCTGTGTCGCAAATTGTCAGTGGATTCTGTGAAAATTCAAACCAGCGGCCGATAAATCCTGTATTGTCATGAACATTTAACAATCCCTGTTCTACATGTTCATCAGAAATTTTTAAATCTAATTTTTTCAGTTCGTCAACCAATGCCAAAACAACACGAATATTCTTTTTCTGATAGTTTCCTTTTAAATCTGAGTTTAAACCAGTTTTTACCAGTGTGGCATCAATGAAATGGGTGTTTTCCTTTGCTGCTTTGGCTTTAAAAATATTTTTTACTACTTCATTTTCTTCCCCGGAAACTATTGGAATATTGGGTTTTATAATTCCTGCTTTCTCGAACGCAATCTCTTCAATCGTGTTTCCTAAAATGTTCTGATGATCAAGTTGTGCATTGGTGATCGCTGAGATTAACGGTTTAATAATATTGGTGGAGTCTAACCTGCCGCCTAAACCGACTTCAATAATCGCAAAATCAACTTTCTTCTGATAAAAGTACTCAAACGCCATGATTGTGGTGAACTCAAAAAAAGAAGGCAGAATGTCTTCCGGTAAGGTTTTTAATTTTTGGATAAACTGAAAGACAAATTCTTTATCACAATTTTTACCATTGATTTTGATTCTCTCGGTGAAATCAATTAAGTGAGGAGAATTATAAAGACCAATCCTATAACCCGATTCCTGAAGAACAGAAGCCAGCATATTGCTGGTAGAGCCTTTTCCATTGGTGCCACCGATGTGAATGCATTTAATTTTATCTTGAGGGTTATCAAAAAAAGCACAAAGTCTTGTGATGTTATCAAGGCCTGGTTTATAAGCTTTCTCGCCATCAATCTGATAATTCGGAGCCTGCACGAAAAGCCAGTCAACGGCCTTCTGATATTCTTCGTTTGTCATATTGCAAAATTCCCAAAACTTTCATTAAAATGAAACAATAATTTTTCAAAATTGTAACTTTTTTACTTTCTCTTCGTCTAATGGAGAAAAAGCTGAATATGAAAAAAGTTTTGATGATTATTTTGGGATTATCTGGTCTGGGTCTGAGTGCCCAGAAGAAGTGGTCTTTGAGAGAATGTGTCGACTATGCAACAGAGCATAATCTTCAGGTTATTCAAAATCAATATTCAAAACAAATTCAGGATGTCAATCTGAAAATTGCTCAGAACAGTTATCTGCCATCGGTATCTGCCAATCTGGGAAATAATGTGAGTTTTGGGCAGGCTTCTTTGGGAACAGGGAGTATAAGAAACGATGTATTTAGAAATAATGCTAATGTCGCTGCAGATATTTTGGTATACAACAATGGAAGATTAGAGAAAACTATCAGAAAAACTCAGTTTGATGTAGAAGCAAGTCAGTATGATATCGAAACCATTAAAAATGATATTTCGCTGCAGATTGCTCAGCAATATTTAACGACTTTGCTCAATAAAGAAATTGTTAAAATTGCTCAAAGTGCTACTGAAAACGCTAAAAAGCAATTCGACAGAGCAAAAATCACTACAGAGGTCGGTACTACGGCGCAAACTATTGTTGCCGAAGCCGAAGCAGCCTGGGCAAGAGAAAAACAAAATCTGAAAACAGCAGAAATTAATGTTGGAAGAAGTTTGTTTGCACTGGCTCAGCTTTTACAGTTGCAGGATTATAAAAATTTTGATGTAGAAAATGTAGAAATTGGTGAACAGCTGAGTCCGCAGCTGATTTCTGTGGATGAGGTTTTAAATACAGCTTACGAAAGTCAGCCTCAGATCAAAGCTGCCGAAAGCCGCATCAAATCTGCAGAAGCTCAGACTGAAGTGACGAAAACTTCGTTTTGGCCAACCCTTACTGCAAGTGTAGGTATTGGGAGTTTCTATAATAACTTATTAAATACCAATAATGTAGGAAATGAATTTTTCTACGTTAATGAACGTTCGTTTTTCGGACAGTACAAAGATAACTTTGGCCAGCAGGGTGGGCTTTCTCTGAATATTCCGATTTTTAATAAGGGAATTACCAGGCTTCAGGTGGAGCAGTCAAAAATTAATGAAAATATTGCCAAAAACTCTTTAGATCAACAGAAACAGGCGGTAAGACAGAATGTTCAGAAGGCACAGTTTGATGTAGATGCAAACTACGAAGTGTATTTAGCGGCTGTAGAAGCTGAAAAAAGTACAAAACTCGCAATGGATTTTGCAGATAAAAGTTATGCGGCAGGAAGAGGAACAATTTATGATCTCAATATTGCCAGAAACAATTATGCAAATGCGCAGGGTTCTGTAGAGCAGGCAAAATACAATTATCTTTTCAGTCTTAAACTGTTGAATTTCTATGCGGGAATTCCACTAAGTTTGTAAGCTGTTTCTAGTAATTAGCTTATTTTTGGCCACGCAGCTAATTGATTTTCCGGATTTTCATTACATTAATCAGCC
The DNA here is from genome assembly GCF_025971945.1 of Chryseobacterium kimseyorum. Lineage (GTDB taxonomy): Bacteria > Bacteroidota > Bacteroidia > Flavobacteriales > Weeksellaceae > Chryseobacterium > Chryseobacterium kimseyorum. Next base: position 373,283 of record NZ_JAPDHW010000002.1, on the reverse strand, counting down.
TAATCTCCTGAATTTGCCTGAGAATATATTCATGATTATTGGTAACACTGATTTATCTTGAATTAAATTTACACAAGCTCGTTATCAACTTTTGTACTCAATTGAAATGTCTATTCAGTCACTAGAAAAATATTTACCACAAAATACTTTAGGCCATCTCAGAAATTGGTTTTCGGATTATTCTATTCATATTAAAATTACAAAAAACAGAAACTCTAAACTTGGAGATTACAGAAAACTTCGGGATCTTTCGCATGAAATAACAATTAATTCTACCTTACAGCCACAGCTTTTTTTCTTTGTACTGACTCACGAACTAGCGCATCTCATTGCGTTTGAAAAGTTCGGCCGCAGAATTTCACCGCACGGAAATGAATGGAAGCACACCTTCAGACTTATGCTTCTGGAAAGTTTAGAAGTTTATGAAAATGATTTAAAACCGATTATCGTTCAGTTTTCTAAATCACCCAAAGCCAATTTTATGGCAAGTCCGGAATTGGTTAAATACTTTCACATTGAAAATCACGATGATGACGAAATTTATGTGGAACAGCTGGCGAAAGGCGATCATTTCATTTACCGGACAGAAAAGTATTTATTGGAAGGTCTGATTAAAAAAAACTATCTTTGTCTCAATCTGGCTACAGGAAGGAAATACTCTTTCAAACCATTGGCTAGAGTGAAAAAATGCAGTTAAATATGTCAAAATCAGATAAATACTGTGTGATTATGGCTGGAGGAATCGGTAGTAGATTCTGGCCTCTGAGCACGCAGAAATTCCCAAAACAGTTTCAGGATATATTAGGAACAGGCCGAACGATGATTCAGCAGACTTATGACAGGATAAGTAAAATGATTCCTGATGAAAATATATTTGTTATCACCAATACAGAATATGTAGCCCTTTCGCATCAGCAGTTGCCGGAGATTCCCACAGATAATGTTGTCGGCGAGCCTCTCATGAAAAATACGGCTGCATGTAATCTTTACATGGCCAATAAGATTGCTGAAATCAATCCTGACGCTACGATGGTGGTTTTACCGGCGGATCATTTAATTCTGAAAGAAGATGTCTTTTTAGAAAAACTGGAACTCGCATTTAAACAGGCTTCTGCACACGATTATCTTGTGACACTGGGCATTACGCCAACCCGTCCAGATACCGGTTACGGATATATTCAGTTTGTAGAAAAGAAGGATTCTGACTATTATAAAGTTAAAACATTTACCGAAAAGCCTATTCTGGAACTGGCAAAAAGTTTCATAGAAAGCGGAGATTTTCTTTGGAACGCCGGAATTTTTATCTGGAATGTGAAATCTATTCATAAAGCTTTTGAAATGTATCTTCCGGAAATGACTCAGCATTTTACAGCCTGCGAATACAATGCAGACAGCGAAAAAAGCTGTATTGAACTCATTTATCCTAAAGTTCAGAAGATTTCTATCGATAACGGAATTTTAGAGAAAGCTAAAAATGTCTATGTAATTCCTGCTGATTTGGGATGGAGCGACCTGGGAACCTGGACTTCAGTTTTTGAAAATAGTGAGCAGGATGAATTTCAGAATTCCATCAACACAAAAAATTCACTGACGTATCAAGCTGAAGGAAATATTATTCATGTGAAGAATAATAACAAGGCGATCGTAATCGATGGTTTGAAAGATTATATTGTGGTAGACACCGACAAGGTTCTTTTAATATGCCCGAGAGAACATGATCAGCTTATCAAAGACTACGTTTTAGATCTAAAAAGTTTAAAAAAGGGAGATAAATTCATGTAAATATTGGCATAATATCTGCCGCATTCTGCATTATGATACAAACAGCGCGACTCAGCATGATCTTTTTTTTGGTTTTGGGAACTTTTATATTTTCTCAGGAGAAAAAGAAGAATTTCAATACGCAGAATGTTTTGGCAAGGATTATCCCTAATGACAAAATTGATTTTTGGATCTTGGTTCAGAATAATTATGGTAAAAATGAAGAAATAAAAACTGCGGGAGCCAAAAAAGATTATCTGCCACAGTCTTCAGGATTTAATATTACTCCAACGGAAGACAGTTTTTATTACATCGTCTATTCAAAAGCAGGAAAACTTAATTATATCACCGAGATCAGCGGTCTCAAAGATTTTATCGGAAAGGCCGATAACGTAGAAGAAGCTGCCCTTGCTCAGGTTTTGGATGGGTATGTGATTGATGAACAGTTCGCCCACGTTGCAGGAAATTACTACGAAGATAAGACCAATTATTATCTTGATTTGGGGAAAGTTACTTCAAAAGAATGTCCGTACGAGAAAAAACATTTTACCCTTACCGTCAACAAAGCGACATCGCAAATCTCTGAGGTAAAAGAAAATGGAACTTACATTGAGCTGTACACCAAAAAATGCGCAAACAATCCGCGTCTTTTAAAAATCGAAAAGAAAGAAGAACCGAAAGATGAGCCAAAGAAAAAGCCTGTCAAAAAACGGAAGTAGAAGCTACGAAACCGAAAGATTAATCATCCGTCCTATGTCTCTGGAGGATGCGGATCTTATTTTGGAGCTTTACAACATGCCCAATTTTATTAAGTTTATTGGGGACAGAAATATTCGGACTCTTGAAGATGCTGAAAATTATATTCAGTCTAAGTTTCTTCCACAGTTTGAAAAATTAGGTTTTGGAAATTATCTGATTGTTTTGAAAGAAGGTAACCAAAAAATCGGTGGAGTAGGAATCTTCGAAAGAGAAGGATTGGATATTGTAGATATTGGTTTTTCTGTTTTGGAAAAGTTTGAAGGCAAAGGCTATATGTTTGAAGCTGCTCAAAAAGTGAAATCGATCGGCATGAATGATTTTGGCCTAAAGAAAGTTTCCGCAATTACCACAAAAGATAATATCTCTTCTCAAAAATTAATTGAAAGATTAGGGTTAAGATTTCAGAAATATGTCACTCTTCCCAATGAAGTTGAAGAGTTGATGTACTACGAAACAGAATAACGATCCACTCATTAGAAAATATCTCCACGAATAACCTTTCCAATTTATGCCATTCGTGAAGAACTATTTGGTGCAACTGTAATAAAAATTAATTCTCCAAAATCTGCTCAGCCGCCGTTTTCGAAGTCACCTTTTCAATTACTCGTGTACAAATTCCTTTTTCATCAAAAATAAACGTAGTTCTCACGATTCCCATATAGGTTTTTCCGAACGTCTTTTTCTCCTGCCAAACTCCGAATTTCTCGATGATATCACGATTTTCGTCTGCAATCAGATCATAAGGAAAAGCAAATTTGTTATGAAAATTCTTCTGTTTTTTCACAGAATCTCCGCTGACTCCCAGTAATTGAAATCCTGCTTTTTCCAATAGAGAATAATTATCGCTGAGGTTACAGGCTTCCACAGTACATGTCGGTGTATTCGCCTGCGGATAAAAGAAAATAACCAATTTATTTCCTTTTAATTTTTCAGAATTTACGGTCTCTCCGTCCTGATTGATTCCTTCAAAATCGGGTAATTTGTCTCCTACTTTCAGCATAATGATTTATTTTTGTTCAAATTTAATGGTTACATGACAAAAAAGCAAAGAGCAGCGCTTATTCAGCAAGAGTTAGAGAAATTATATCCTACCGTTCCCGTTCCTTTAGATCATACCGACCCTTACACTTTAATGGTTGCCGTCGCTCTTTCTGCACAGACCACCGATAAAAAAGTCAATCAGGTAACACCCGAACTCTTTGCAGTTGCAGGAACACCACAAAGAATGGCAAAACTGGAAGAGTATCAGATCAAAGAACTCATCAGAGAAATCGGACTGTCTAATACAAAAGCCAAGAATTTAAAGAGAATGGCCGAACTTTTACTTGAAAGACACGATGGAGTGGTGCCGCAAACCTTTGAAGAACTCGAAGCTTTACCAGGAGTAGGCCATAAAACTGCTTCTGTAGTCATGAGCCAGGGTTTCGGATTTCCTGCTTTTCCGGTTGATACGCACATTCACAGACTGATGACGCAATGGAAATTAACTTCCGGTAAAAACGTTGTAGAAACAGAAAGAGACGCCAAGACCATTTGGAAAGAAGAGGTTTGGAATAAACTGCACCTTCAGATCATCTACTACGGAAGAGAATACTCGCCGGCAAGAGGAAAAGGAGAGAAAGATTTCCTGACTAAAATGCTGTTTGAAAGGGAGTGAGAGATTTTCAGTCACAAAATTCCCCTTCCTCCGGGGGCGGGATAGATTTTGAAATTTAGACGGGGTGGTTTTAGAATGCAGGATTTAAAATAGATTTAGATCCATCAATCCTTCGGAAGAGAATATCTTACAAATGTTCAACGTATTTCTACGTTCCTTTGATATTCAATTTCTTTTTATTTGAATAAATTTTTTGAAAGATCTTAAGAATCAGCTGTCATTTTTTAAAGCTTTGTCCACTGTTGATTTCCTTTCAGATCATTCAGCAGATCATAAAAAATTCTGAGACCTCTTGTTCCCATTCCTCTGGAATCCCGTATTTTTTAATTTTTAAATTGTCATAGGTCACTTGAAGATGAGTGGTGGTGGCGTCAGAATAACCGACTTCATATTCATCTGCTAAATTTTCGAAATCGATATAATTCAGTAATTCTACAATTTCTTTAAATTTTGCCTGCGAAAGTTTTGCTGTGTAAGTTCCGGCTTGTATAAAACCATCACCTTCGCTTACCCATAGTATGTCTCCATTGGAAATTATTTCCATCTTAAAGAAAGATTTAATCCTGTATGAGCCAGCAGTTCTCGTTTGTATTTCCAGAATATTATGCCTTTTGGGTTTTGTATTTTCTTCAATAAATTCGCCAAACTTGTAAATAAGATTTTCACTTAATCTCCTTATAAATCCCTGACGATTAAGGATTTTGACACTGTGGTATTCTATTTTGTTACCTTTTACCAGAGAAAATGAACATCGCTCATAAAGTTCTCCTTTACTGAGATTTTTAGATTCAAAATGATCTCCTTTATCTAAAATATAAATCGTTTTTACTCCTTCGGAGATATTTCCGGTTACCAAGAGATCAGTTAATCCATTGTTATCGAAGTCTGCTTTTTCCCAGTTTTGTTTTAAATGGAGACTGTCAGCAATTAGTGTACAATACCGATCATAATTATTTTTTTCTTTAACGTTTAAATAATACTTTATTTTATTTTGATCATTATCAAGAAATTCCTGAACCTCCTTTGCTGTGTTGAGTGAATCGATTTTATTAAAAACCTTTTTATTCTGGCTGTAGAATAAAGTAAAGCAAAAAGAGAGGAGGAGTAAAGAAAAAATCTTTTTCATGTTAATAAAAATAAAAAAAACGAAGCAATATTACACTGCTTCGTTACATTATATTTGATTGTCTTTACAGGTTTATTTCTGCTTTTTCGCCCAAAGCTCCATTTTCCTGTTCAAAACATCCAAAGGCAGACAGCCCTGATTCAATACTTCATCATGAAATTTTGCCAGATTAAATTTATTACCAAGCTGTTTCTGGTATTGCTCTCTCAATTCACGAATTCTCAGTGAGCCGATTTTATATCCCAAAGCCTGTCCGGGCATCGCCATGTACCTTTCAACTTCGGCGGTTGCTCCTGCTTCGTCATAAGCGATGTTGCTTAGGAAATAGGTAATCGCTTCCTCTCTTGTCATCTTTCCGGTATGAATTCCTGTGTCGACAACCAGACGAACAGCACGAAGCATTTGGTCACTTAAATACCCCATTTTCTGATAAGGATCGGTGTACAGGCCAAATTCAGGTCCTAAAGTTTCACAGTAATGCGCCCAACCTTCGCCGTAAGCTCCAAACCACCCGAATCTCATAAATTTAGGAAGTTTTTCATTTTCCTGTTGCAGAGAAACCTGATAGTGATGCCCCGGAATGGCTTCATGTAAGAAAAGTGATTCCATTCCTGAAGTAACATTAAATTTTGAAGGATCGGGAAGTGGCATATAAAAAATACCAGGTCTTTTCCCGTCCGGAGTTCCCTGTATGTATTCCGCACTTGCGCTTGCTTCTCTGAATTTTTCGGTCTGTTTAATCTCAAATTTCGTTTTTGGCGTTACACTGAACATGGTTTTCAGCTTCGGACTTATTTTCGCTAAAATTCCATTAAAACCATCCAGAACTTCTTTTGACGTTTTGTAGGGCATTGCTTTTGGGTCTGCCGTCACTGATGTGATGAACTGTTCCAAAGTTCCAGTGAAGCCAACCTGTTGCTTTACTTTCTCCATTTCAGCACGGAGCATGGCAACCTGTTGCTGACCGATTTTATTGATTTCGTCCGGAGTTTTGTTGGTGGTAGTCCAGCTTTTTACATAATATCTGTAGATATTGTCTCCTTTGGGAAGGTTGTTATAACCATCTGTTTCTCTTGATTTTGGCAGGTATTCCTTCTCTAAAAATTCAGCCATTTTTGTGTATGCAGGAATGATGTTTTTGGCAACAGCATCTTTGTAAAGTTTGGTGAATTTTTCTTTCTGTTCAGCAGAAAAATCTTTTGGGAAATTCTTGACAGGTCCGGAAAATATGTTTTTTTCGAAATCTGGAGTGATAATCTCTTCCGCTTTCATCTGCGGGATCATTTTTAAAACCAATTTTCTCGGGAGAACGATTTTATTCGTCATTCCCTCACGGAAATTTTCTGTCGCCGCATTCATCCAATCCGGAAATTTTTCCATTCTTTTCAGCCAATCCTGATAATCTTTTTCTGTATTAAATGGCTGGCTTCCCTGACCGCTTCCGTACAGAGGGAAGTTCAGCGGCAGGCCTTCAAACTGGGAGAAAGGAATATATTCCGGATGATAACTGTATTTTTCAGTTTTGTCTTTTAAAGTAAAATCCAACACATCGTAAACTACTTTATCTTCATCCGAAAGCGCTTTATAATCAACGTTTTCCAGCTGTTTCTGCACGGAATTATAAAAAGCAATTTCCCCTGAAATAAAGTCTTTATCGATATTAATCGGCAATTGGTCATTGTATCTCAAATCTCCCTGTGATGTAGCTTCCAAAGGATATAATTTTAAATACTGCTCGTAATAGTTTGCCGCGATAGAGTCGAGATTGGTCGGGGTAATTTTCGTTAAAGGTGAATCGGTCTTTCTGCAGGAAGCAAGACTCAGTGCTAAACCTAAGCCTAAAACCGCTTTTGATATGATGTTTTTCATTTTAAGATCTTTAAAACACAAAAATAAAGAATATAAACACAAGAAAGATTTGGAGAATCGCTATTTATAAAAAAATAAATTTGAAAATATTTTAAACATTCGCACAATTTTTTATCTTTGCCTAAAGCATTTAACTATCATACTATTACAGTTCTTTTTTAAGAAATAATGAAAGGGATTTTAAAAATTTACCATCCGGACGAGACATTGAAGTACAATATAAAAAGCACTTATTGCAAGGCTGTTTATAGTAATCAAGAACATTTTCTAGAAGTAGAAATCATTACGGATGACGGGCTCGATCATGTAGATGATGATTCTTTACAATATAATTTTCCTCAACTTTCTTTGGAAGTTATCGAATTTCCGATTGATTCTTCTGAGATTGAAGGAAAAACGTTTACCATCAACGATTCTACAGACGAAGTTTATACTGAAGTAGATTTGTTTGATGATGAAGAAGCGTTCATCTATGACAACGAGCTTTGCTTTGAGAAAAATGAAGAAGACGAGCTTCAGGTAATCTGGAAAGGTAATATTGACGATTTCTACACAGGATCTGATACTCCACTTCCTTTCAGACTGAAATGCGAGTTTACTCCAGACGAAATTATCGTAGACGAAGACTAAGAACTACCCAATATTTACTGTAAATTTCTTTTCAAATATTTCTTTTGGAAAGAAATTTGCTGTTTTTAGGCGAAATGTTTATTTTGAAGTGATATTTTAAGCTTATTTTAAGATAAGTATTGATAATATTCCTTTATTTTTGTCGTTTAAATCCATTATAAATAAACTAATTAATGCTGTTAACGGAACTTACTCAGATTTTATTTGCACAGGTCGCTGTACCTACAGTGCCTGTTGAAAAACTTGAATTTTCATTTTGGGACATCCTATTTCACGGTGGTGCTTTTGCTAAAATAGTAATGGTAACTGTGCTGACGTTGGGTGTTTTCTCAGTGTATCTTTTCTTCGAAAGATTCTTCTATATCAAAAGAATGACGACAAAGACCGATTCAAACTTTATGAATAACATCGAAGATTTCATCAGAGACGGGAAAATAGATGCAGCAGCTGATTATTGTAAAACACAGAACTCTCCGGAATCAAGAATTTTAGAAAAAGGAATTTCGAGATTGGGAAGACCTGTCTCAGATATCGTAAGTGCCATGGAATCTCAGGCTCAGATTGAAGTAGCCAATATGGAAAAAAACCTGAATCTTTTAGCAGTAGTACCAAGTATCGCTCCGATGCTAGGACTTTTGGGAACAGTTATCGGGATGATCATTGCTTTCTTTGATTTATCACACGCAGAAGGTGCTTTCTCGCCGAAAACACTGTCTGAAGGTATTTACACCGCATTAGGACAGACGGCTGTCGGTTTGGCAGTGGCAATTCCGGCGAACTTCTTCTATAATATTCTGTTGACAAGAATCGATAAATTCGTTTTAAGAACGCAGAATGTTTCGGGAGAATTTTTAGATTTAATTAATAAACCTTTGTAATTTCTAACAGATGAAGATTCAAAGAAGAAATAAAGCACATCCGGAATTCAGCTTAGCGGCGATGACCGACGTTATTTTGCTGATGTTGATCTTTTTTATGATCACTTCGTCAGCAGCTAATCAAAGTGCGATAGACGTGAAGCTTCCTCAGACGGGAAGCGTAGAAGATAATATCCCGAATCCGATGACAGTAAGTGTAAAACCGGACGGGTCATATTTTGTAGATGACAGACCGATTGCGAGAGAATTGGTAGAACAGACAATCGTCAATGATCTTAAGAGCAAATCTGCAAAGTCATTTACCATAAGAGCTGATGAGAGTACGATGCATAAAGATGTAGTGTTCTTAATGGAAATTGCAGAAAAGCATAAACTGAATATTGCCATTGCAACGGTAAAAGAATAATAAAATGAGAGGTTACGCAATCAATAGAAACGAAGAAAATAAAGATAAGGCAAAAAGCGCTGTGCTTTCTGTCTTAATTTGGTCTGCTATTCTATTATTTGTTTTCATTTATAAAATGAAACCTACGGAGCGTCCAAAGGAAACTGAAGTCATCACTACAATGCTTGTGAATTTTGGAGACAACAGAAATGGAGCAGGGATTGATGAACCAGCCAATCAGGAAGGAAGCTTGGCTGCAAAAGCGGAAGAAAATGCTCCTGAGCCTGTAGAAAATGTTGTTTCAGAACCGAAAACGGTCATTACTCCGGAACCTAAACCAGAAGCTAAAAAGACTGAAGTAAAAGATAAAATCATTACAGGAACCAATTCTAAAGTCTCGGCTCCGAAAAAGGAAGAGTCAAAAACAAATAAGAAGTCAACCGCTACTTCTACAACAAAAACAAAAGCTAAAAGTTCTGCCACAACTGCTAACTCAAAAACAGGAAATGGTGACGGAAAAGGTACTGCCGCAATCGGAAATTTAATCAAAGGTCGTGGAACAAAAGCAGGAAGTCAGGGAACAGGCGATGGAATCGGTAACAATGGTGATCCTTTAGGTGGAGACGGAAACGGCGACAGCAAAGTAGGAATCGACAGACGATTGGTTGGCTACATTCCAGGAACGATGGGCAGAGGTGGAGCGCAACCAAGTCACAGCTGCTCTGCAAGTGGCTCGATCACGATAGCCTATGTTGTAGATAAAGCAGGGAATATCTCCTCGGCAAGAAGATCAGGTGGAATCTCTGATCCGTGTGTGGTTTCCACATCGGTAGCGTGGGTTAAAAAATATGTAAAGGCTGAAAAGGCCAGCGTTTCTTCCACCGGAAGTTACAGCATTACTTTCTAACATACAAAAGCACCTGATTCAGGTGCTTTTTTTATTATTTGTAGTAAGAAAACAATAGTTATTTTGGTAGAATTAAAAACACCTATCTTTTTGCGATTTCATTAATTCTGTTAATAATGGGAAGTGCAAAAATTCCACTGGTCTGAAGATACAGCTCATAGAAGGTTTTTGCTTTGTCTAAAAAGTCATTGTTGTTTAATACTTTCCCGTTGTAATAGAAAAGATTTCCGAGCATTTCATAGTAATCTTTGTGATCTCTTTCCTGTCTTTCTTTTACAATTTCAATCACTTCTTCTTTTGGTTTTGCCGAAAGTTCTTTAAAATCAAATTTAAAAATATCTTTCATTAAAGAATCGAAATCGAGTTCTTTCTGCATTAAACTTTCTTCGGGTTTGTCCAAAATCAGTTTTTCCAAAGCTTGAGATAGCTGACGGATAAGTCTTAGGGTGAATTCTTTATCTGTAATCATAATTTTTGTTTATTTAAAATTTTGAATTTAAAAAGATTAATCCTTCCAATTCATTTCTATGAACTTCAATTTCTTTTTTGAAGTTTATTTTATCAGATTTATCATTAATTTCCATTTCAAAATCAGCAATAAAAATTAATGTCTCTTCTTTTATTTCGGACAACACCATATCTAAAATTCTTAAAGGTGATTTACATTTTTTACAAAGTAGAAACTGTTCCTCATAATATCCTGCGTCAACATTGATTTTTCTTACTTCAACAAATTCTATTTTAGTACCATCAATTAAAATAAAATTGGAGTCTTTTGTCTGAAAATAGGATCTTATTGAAGGTTCTTTTTCTTTCAGTTGATTAGATTTAAAATCTATTCTGAATGTTTTACCAGTCTGGTCTTCTGTAATATTTTCAATTTTCAAATAACCCATATCCCATCCGCCCTGCGCAGATAAAATAGAATTAAGAGAAAGAGTGAAAAATAAGACTAAACCAAATTTAATTTTCATACGATTCCAAATTATAAGAAGTATCTCTTTTTAAGCAAAAAACAAATACGCCAATCCAATTGCAGTAATCACGCCCACTAAATCCGCCAAAAGCATAGCAACAACCGTATATCTCGTGTTCTTTACGGCTACGGCTCCGAAATAAACTGCAATTACGTAAAACGTAGTGTCTGAGCTTCCTTGTAGAACCGCTGCCAATTTCCCTTGAAAACTGTCTGCCCCGAAAGTTGCCATCGTATCCACCATCATTCCACGGGCTCCTGAACCCGATAGAGGTTTGATTAAAGCTGTCGGAAGTCCGTCAACAAACCGTGCATCGAGATTTGCTGCATAGGCAACCCATTTCATTCCATCGATAATAACGTCAAAAACACCGGAGGTTCTCAAAAGAGAAATGGCAATCAACATTCCGACTAAATAGGGAATAATCTTTACACAGGTCCAAAATCCTTCTTTGGCGCCGTCAATAAAGGCATCGAAAACATTGATCTTTTTGTAAACAGCACCAAGAACGATGGCTAAAAAAATGAAAAGTATTAAACCATTGCTCAAAACTTTACTGAAATCATCAAGTTCGTCTTTGCTCAGCTGAACCAGATAAACAACCAGAAGGGCAATTAATGCTGAAATTCCGCCAACATAGGCAAGGACGATAGGTTTTAAAAGATTTATTTTTTGGTATAATGATACGATAATCATTGCCGCCATTGTGGCTGTAAAAGTCGCAATCATGCAGGGAAGGAAAATGTCGGTAGGTGTTTTTGAACCCATCGAAGCCCTGATTGCAATAATGGAAACTGGTATCAGAGTCATTCCGCCTGCATGAAGGCAGAGGAACATAATCTGTGAGTTGCTCGCTGTGTCTTTATTTGGATTTAAAGTCTGTAAACTCTCCATCGCTTTTAAACCAAATGGCGTTGCGGCATTATCTAAACCTAAAAGATTGGCACTGAAATTCATCAGCATGTGCCCAAAAGCAGGATGATTTTTTGGAATTTCAGGGAATAGTCTTGAGAAAAATGGCTGTATAAACCGGCTTAATAAATTAATTCCGCCTGCTTTCTCAGCAATGCTCATGAATCCCATAAAAAGGGTCATGATTCCAATCAGACCGATACAGATTTTCACTGCCGTTTCGGAAGTTCCAATGACACCATCGGCCTCCTGTACTCGGTACACCTGAACGTTCTGTTTCAGAGAATCGGTTTTATAATGAATTCTGCTGTCTGCAAAATCATTTTTCTTCATCAGGCTGTCTCTCACGACTGGAGAAAGCATACTTATGTTTTGGGTTGCCACCTGAACAGTGTCGCCGCCTTTTCCGACAACCATATCGTTGAAAATGGTTTTGTAGTGGCTTGACGAGATGTATTTTATACTGGCAATGGCAATGGCGATAATGATAAAGGCCGACCAAATTCTGCTGAGAACCATTTGATTAAATTAATTGTTTAAACTTAGTTAAAAAAACTTCAGATTGCAAAAAGTGATGAAATATAATTTCTGTTGACGTGAATAAATTCCAAGAATGTTTGTTATTAACTACGTCAAATCTTAGATTTCCGAAGGAATCTCAACTGTTATTTTAAAAGAAATTGTCCTGACATTTCTTTGCAATGACAAACTATACGATAATGTAACGAATAAAAAATTATTTTTCATCCAGATAGACCAGCTCGCCCGCAAAATCATCATCCAAACTTTTCAAGACCTTAGCGTTAGCAGTCTTCTTTTGAAGCTCTTCGATAAAGAAATTTTTCTCAAAAAACTGGCGGTGAATTCCTGGCAAAAGCTCCATGAAATAATCCATACCGATTTTGTTGTTGTGGAGATCCATTTTGGTTTCTAATGGTTCGTTAGGGAATAATTCCTCGTGCAAATCTGTAATTTTTTTGCAGAACTCCAGTGCTTTTTCGGGTGAGGAAATTTTGCTGCAGTACATCATAATCAGGCAACACCAGAAAGCGTGTCTGAACGCGTTTCCTTCACCGTTTTTAGATGCTGTTTTCGGATACAGTTTTTGAGCAATGGAAAAAGCTTTTACCGTTGCGTAAAAACTCATCATGGAAAAAAGAGGATGTGGCAATACGGCAGATGAGAGCTTAAGAATTTTCTTAAAACTCATGCTTTTTATCGTGTTGAAAATTACTTTGAAAGTCCTCATAGATTGGCTTTTGGCAAATGGCTTACTGCTTTAGGCTTTAAATCAAGCCGTATTATTTTAATATAATATTTCCAATCATTCTTGATTGATGAAAATTAAATACTATTCACAGGGCGCTCCTCTGGAGCTCAAATTCTTAACATGACTTTTTCTACTAACATTACGCTCCTAAAGGAGCTAAATTAATCCCGTCGGGATTAACTGTCAGTAGAAAAGATGAAGTAACCACAAGAACGAGCTCCGGAGGAGCGAACTGTAGAGCTATTTCAAACATATGAAATTCGTCAATTTGTTTGTATTTTTTAAACAATTATTTATTGCTAATATCTAAACAAAAATCTCTCCCGAATAGAGAGAGATTGTATGATTTTCAGTTAAAATATTAAGCTTTTACCGCTAATAAATTTACTGTTTTTGAAACAACTTCTTTGATTTCAGTTCTTTTTACGATGAAATCTACGAAACCTTTTTCCTGTAAAAATTCAGAAGTCTGGAAGCCTTCCGGTAAGTCTCTACCAATGGTTTCACGGATTACTCTTGGTCCTGCAAATCCGATCAGTGCTTTTGGTTCAGCCATAATGATATCTGCAGTCATTGCGAAAGATGCGGTAATTCCACCGAAAGTAGGGTCACAAAGGTAAGCGATGTATAAAAGTCCGGCTTCTGAAAGCTGAGCCAGTTTCGCTTGAACTTTTGCCAACTGCATTAGTGAATACGTTGCTTCCTGCATTCTCGCACCACCAGACTGACAAATAATCATGTACGGAAGTCTCTTTTCGATACAGTAATCTATTGCTCTTCTGATTTTTTCACCCATCACAGAACCTAAAGATCCTCCGATAAACGCAAAATCCATACATGAAACCACCATTTCGGTTCCGTTTACGGTTCCTACTCCGTTTCTGATAGAGTCGGTAAGCTTGGTTTTAGCTTTTACTTCTTTCAGACGGTCGGTATACGATTTTGTGTCTTTAAAGCTAAGGATATCAATACTTTCAACATTTGCATCCAGCTCAGTGAATTTTCCTTCGTCAAAAAGAATGCTGAAAAACTCGGCACTTCCTATTCTTACGTGAAATCCGTCTTCAGGAGAAACATAATTGTTTTTCTTTAACTCGTCATGTTCCACTACTTTTCCTGACGGAGTCTGATGCCAAAGCCCTTTCGGTACATCTTTTTTCTCGTCGGTAGAAGTGGTAATATTTTGTGCTTTTCTTTTAAACCAGTCGAATGCCATATTATTGATTTGAAATTATTGATTTGAAGTTTGGAATTCAGGTTTGCCGATAAAAATTTTCATCTCAGACAATCTCAAATTTCAAACCTCAAATCTCAAATCAATTTATTTTAAAGTATTTACGTTATTTAAATCTTCAAATGCTCTTACCAATCTTTTAGAGAACGTTTCTTCGCCTTTTCTAACCCAAACTCTTGGGTCATAGAATTTTTTGTTTGGCTTATCGTCTCCGTCAGGATTTCCGATTTGAGTTTTCAGATATTCTACATTATCTACCATGTAATCTCTGATTCCCTCTGTATAAGCGAACTGAAGATCGGTGTCAATATTCATCTTAATTACCCCGTAATCAATCGCTTCTCTGATTTCTTCTAAAGTAGAGCCTGAACCACCGTGGAATACGAAATTAATCGGCTTCTCAGCAGTTCCGAATTTCTCCTGAACGAATTTCTGAGAATTGTCTAAGATTTTCGGAGTCAAAACTACATTTCCTGATTTGTAAACACCGTGTACATTTCCGAAAGCTGCTGCAATCGTGAAGTTATCAGAAATTGCTTTCAGTTTTTCGTAAGTGTAAGCTACGTCTTCAGGCTGCGTATATAATTTTGAATTGTCGATATCAGAATTGTCTACGCCATCTTCTTCACCTCCTGTTACACCGATTTCAACTTCCAAAGTCATCTGCATTTTTGCCATTCTTTCGAAATATTCCGCAGAAATCTCAAGGTTTTCTTCTAAAGATTCTTCAGAAAGATCAAGCATGTGAGAAGAGTAAAGAGATTTTCCGGTCTGCTTGAAGAATTCTTCGTTAGCTTCCATCAAACCGTCGATCCAAGGCAATAATTTCTTTGCAGCGTGATCGGTATGTAAAATTACTGTCGCTCCGTAAGCTTCAGCCAAAGTATGAATATGTTTTGCTCCAGCGATACCACCTAAAATAGCTGATTTCTGAGCGTCATTGCTCAATCCTTTTCCAGCGTTGAAAGATGCTCCACCGTTAGAAAACTGAATGATAACAGGTGAGTTTAATTTTGCTGCAGTTTCCATTACTGCGTTCACGTTGCTCGAACCGATTACGTTCACTGCAGGCAATGCAAATTTGTTTTCTTTAGCATACTGAAAAATATCTGTAACTAACTGACCTGTGGCAACTCCTGCCGGAAAAATTCTGCTCATGTTTACTTTTTATATAAAATTAGGGTATGTTTGAAAAATTCTTGTAAAGGTAATAATTTTTGAGAAATGATTAATTTCTTTTATCCCGTCCCCAAAGTAGCTTCTGGCGGATGGTTTCGTAGAAACTTAAATTGTTCGGCTGTACCAGTAACAGCTGGAAACTTGCTTTTCTGATCACAATTTCCTTATCCGTTTCAATATGAATTAATCTTGAATCTAAAGAAAGAGAATATTGTGGAACCCGGCTTTCTACTTTAAATTTAATCTCAACTTTATCGTTGACAACCAAAGGTCTTACATTTAAATTATGCGGCGCAATTGGAGTAATGACAAAATTTTCGTTGTTTGGCGAAATGATCGGTCCGCCGCAACTTAAAGAATAAGCGGTAGAACCTGTTGGCGTAGAAACAATCACGCCGTCGCCCCAGAAAACATTTAGAAATTCATTATTAATATAGGAATCTACCGTGACCATTGATGTGGTTTCTTTTCTGGAAATCGTCACATCATTTAAAGCATACGGAAAAAATTCGTCAGATTTTGGTGAAACAACTTCGATAACTGATCTTCGGCTGGTTTTCACATCACCTTTTAAAATAGAGTCCAGTTCTTTGAAGGCTTCTTCTTTGGTAAAACTTGCCAGAAATCCAAGTCTTCCGGTGTTGACACCCACAACAGGAATTTCGAGATCTTCGATAAATGTTAATGAATTTACAATCGTTCCATCGCCACCAAAGGTGAAAAACAGATCAACTTTTTTGTCGATGAGATCCTGTTTGTTGCCAAAAGTCTCAAATATTTTTGAAAATTGAAGCGCGTCAGCCATTTCGTCAAACAAAACAGATTTTACGCCTCTGCTTTCCAATTCAGAAATAAATTTGCTTAAATATAAAAAAGTATCAAGATCTTTTTTCTGAGAATATATGGCTGCCTTCATATTATATTTCGATAAATTTTTGTAAAAAACCTAAACGGTCTTTGAAAAGATCTGTTTTCTCATCAGAATAATATTTTTCAACAATTCTGTAATCATAACGGTCGAAAGTAGCGTCGATGGAAGCTAAATTTTCGTTGCTGATTTTAATGGTGATGTGAATAAATTCGTCTGACATGAAACTGATAAAACCGCCGTAGAACTTAGAATTGTTGCTCTCAACGATGTTGGCAATTTCTGTCATAGAATATTTTCTTGCCGGAGTTTCTATCGTTAAGGTAGCACCGGTTTCCGAAAACAGAGGGTATTTTGAAAAGGTCTGAAAAACATCGTCACAGCAGATGTAGCCCAGATATTTTTCGTTTTTATTGATCACAGGAATCACGTTGGCATTGAATGTATAAAAAAGACGGATGCTGTCCATGATATTATTGTCCTCCAAAATGGCGAAGCGCTCGATCTGATGTTCGAGGTTCTTTAAAGTACCTTCTTCTTCATAAAGAAAGTCTTTGGCGATGGCTCCGTAAAAGTGGTGTGATTTTTTGATGAAAATATGCGTATATCCAAATGCTTCTAGGGTTTCCCTAGCCGATTCGATGGAGTCAGTCAGATGAAAACACGGAAAATCTTTTGAGATATAGTCCTTGATAAACATTGTGCTAATTTATAAAATTAAAAACGAAACCTTCCTGCTTTATTGCAGTTTTTTTTCATAAAAATAAAAAAAGTGAAATAAAAATTTGCCCGTAAAGAAATTTGAAGTATCTTTGTCGCCTT
Source organism: Chryseobacterium kimseyorum (assembly GCF_025971945.1). Taxonomy (GTDB): domain Bacteria; phylum Bacteroidota; class Bacteroidia; order Flavobacteriales; family Weeksellaceae; genus Chryseobacterium; species Chryseobacterium kimseyorum. The sequence continues at coordinate 356,049 of NZ_JAPDHW010000002.1, read as the reverse complement.
TCATTTTTACTTTTTATTAGATTTATTTCAAACTGCACTGTCTTTTGACAGACGCAGTTTTTTTATTTTAGGGCATATTCTGATTTTCGAAAACTGAATTTTTCTGTTTTTATTTAAACGCAAAGTCCGCTAAGATTTTTTTGAACTTCTGAGTGCTGTTAAGATATACAAAGGCGTTCTACTTAGCGAAGCCTTCAAAGAATTAATTTAAAACAATTATTATTTAATTCCTAAAGCTTTTGCAAATTCCCACATCACGATTCCTCCGCATACACTTACATTTAAGGAATGCTTAGTTCCCAGTTGCGGAATTTCAATAAAAGAATCGATATCCTGAAGCGCTTCATCGCTGATTCCTTCTACTTCATTTCCTAAAATGACCGCGTATTTTTTTGAACTGTCAATTTTAAAATCAGTAATCATCGTGCTGTTGGTCGTCTGCTCGATTCCCACCACTTCAAATCCCTGACTTTTTAAATCATTGATCGTCACATTAATATCTGCTTCATGCGACCAATCCACACTTTCTGTCGCGCCCAAAGCAGCTTTGTGAATTTCACGGTGTGGCGGTTGCGGCGTAATTCCACATAAAATAATTTTCTCAACCAAAAATGCGTCTGCCGTTCTGAAAGTCGCCCCTACATTGTGCATACTTCTGATGTTATCCAGAACAACCACCAACGGAATTTTCTCAACCTTCTTAAACGTTTCTACATCAATTCTGTTGAGTTCTTCCAGTTTTAATTTATTTACCAAAATATATTTATTTCTAATTACAATTTACGAATTCTTCTGAATGAATGGATTTTAAAATTTTATTTCAAATTCATCTGTGAGAATCTGTGAGATCTGTGGGAGATTTCTTTGCCCACAGATTTACTTACTATTTCCCGCCCATTATCTGATGTACATTTCTTTCAATATTCTGCGCAATCGTCTCCATCGGAATATCATTTTCATCATTATTAAAAGGATCTTCGATTTCCTCAGCAATCAGTTCCAGACTCATCAACACGTAATAAACGAAAACCGTCAGCGGGATCATAAATAATCCAAGGTTAATTACATAGGCAACCGGCAAAGCCAATACATATAGAATAATGAATTTTTTAATGAAAGATGAGTAAGAATACGGAATCGGTGTGTTTTTTATTCTTTCGCAACCGCCACAAACATCCAGAAAACCGGAAATCTGCGTGTCTAAATACAGCATTTCAACATCAGAAATTTTACCCTGTTTTTTTAGCTGATATAATTTTTCAGTCAGCTGGATAATCAGATCATTGGGTCCGTGATTTTTCAAAGAATTTTTGATTTCTGAATAATCCTCATCCAAAGCCAGCCGCGTCGATTCCTGAGAAAGATGTTTTGCTAAGAGATGCGGAAAAAACTTCAGATATTTTGAAATCTGGTCAGCAGATTCTCTGTTGTCCGTAAGAATAATACTGATTTTGATGGCGAAATTTCTCGTGTCATTCACCAGTTTTCCCCAAAGTTTTCGGCCTTCCCACCAACGGTCGTACGCCGTGTTTGTCCTGAAAACCAAAAGCAGAGACAACACAAATCCCAATAAAGAATGAATCATCCCCACATTGCTGACCTTCGATTTTGAGGTTAAATGTAAATATTCAATCTCAAGATATTGGATTCCATAGGAGTAAAGCGCCATCAAAACCATCGTTGGAAACAGAATTTTCAGCGTATCACTTTTGTGTAAGCTGATCAGGATCTTCAGGAAATTTTTGGTGTTGTAGACTCTCATGGCTGATGTGCTTTTTGCAAAGATAAAATATTCGGATTATTGTTTTTCGTGGAAATTTTAATTTTCGAATTAAATAGCTCCCGCAGATTAGGCCGATGTCGCAGATTTTAATTAAATAATAGTTTTAAGTTGCCACGAATGCACGAATTTTAATGAATTAATGGCTGAATTCTGCATTTTAATTAAATAATAATTACAATTGTCGCAATTTGTCCTATTAAGAATAACTTGTATTTCCTTGCTAAGTTTGCGCCTTTATATAACTTAAAAAAGACGGATTAAATTTAAATTCTTTGTTTGGCTTTGCGTTTAATTAAAAAGTCGGGCAAAATTCGGTTGTTCAAATAATAAAGATTTATTCGTGCATTCGTGGCATTTTTTCACCATAATTATTCACAATCATCCATGCTGATCTGAGTATTCTGTGGCAACTAATCCCATCAAAATTTTTTCAAATTTCAAAAAAACACTATTTTTATTTCGCATTAAAAAACAAAACAGATGATTCTCGAAAACGTGGATGTAGTCAGCGACATCAGTAAAGAAGATTTTCAGGAAAATTATTTCAAGAAGAAAAAACCTCTTCTGATCAAAAACTACGCAAGTCGCTGGGAAGCTTTCGACAAATGGAATTTTGAGTTTATTAAAGAAAAAGCGGGCGAACAGGAAGTTCCACTCTACGACAATAAACCTGCGGATGCAAAGAAAAGTTCTGATGCACCAGTAACAAAGATGAAAATGAAGGATTATATCGACACGATAAAATCTAAACCTTCTGATCTGCGTATTTTCTTTTACATCATCACCGACAGGCTTCCTGAACTACTGAAAAACTTTACATATCCTGATTTGGGAATTAAGTTTTTCAAGCGGCTTCCGACTCTATTTTTTGGAGGAAGTGAAGCGCATGTTCTGATGCATTACGATGTTGATTTGGGAGATTTTATGCATTTCCATTTTGAAGGGAAGAAAAGAATTTTGCTGTTTGACCAGAAACAGTCAAAGTTTTTATATAAAGTTCCGCTTTCAGTTCATACGGTTTACGAAATCGATTACGAAAATCCTGATTACGAGAAATTTCCGGCTTTGAAATACGCCAAAGGCATTGAAATCTTTATGGAACACGGTGATGCGCTTTTTATTCCCGGCGCATTCTGGCATTTCAACAGATACTTGGAACCTGGTTTTTCAATGTCTCTCAGAGCTTTACCGAATAAACCTAAAGTTTTTGCGAATATGCTGTATCATGTTTTTGTTATGCGCTACACCGACAAAATTTTGCGGAAATTATTTAAATCTGAATGGGTAGATTATAAGCAGAAATGGGCGTATGAGAAGGCTACTGAGACTTTGGAAAAGCATTTAAGTAAAAAAAGAGAAGGTTTAAAATATTGACTTTAGCTAATGCAAAAAAATGGACTACAGATTTACTTTTCAGAAACATATTTTAATTGTTGGAAAAACTGAGGAGGAAAGACATAAAACTCTTGCCCAAATTCTTGAAAATAATAATCTTGAGCTTATTAGATTTCCCAAATCAATGAAGTCTCTCTCAGATTATCTAAATATAGTCCAGGCAAAAAAACTTTTCTCGCCGTTTTACGAAGCAAAACGAAAATATAATGATAACCAAATTTTTGATTTTCACATCGATTGGATTGCAGAAAACAATAGCCTTTTCGTTTTTGAAGAGTTTCAGAATGTTGATGATAAATTTAGCTTAGAAATAATGCGGATTGTAATTAATAATTTGGAAGCCAATCATCGATCAGGAACTAAAATAATAATGACTTTGGAAGATGAAACTGGTTTAATCAATCGTCTTGGTGAGATTGTAAATGAAACTGAATATAAAACAAAAACTCAGGTTGTAGAAAGTAATCTACAAATTATTGCATTATAAAATTATACTTAATTAATTATGTTCAATAAATATTTTGATGATGAAGTAGTTAAAAGTGAATACAAAAAGCAATTCATTTCGCTTTGGCCAGAATGGCTCGGTAAAGAAAACTATCATCTATTGGACGAAGTCACTGAGGCTGATTGGTCTAAATTTAATTCTTTAATAAATACTATTTTTAAGCATTACAGAATGCAACTCGTTGATTTAAAAGAGAGAAAATTAAATGAAATTAGTAACATTGATGAAACGCTTCCTAATTATGAAGATTCAATGACTAAAACATCAAATGAATTTTCAATTTATGTAATTCCGGAATTAGAATGTTTATTATCTGAAGATTGGGATTATACATTCATAATTTGGTACACCGATAAAAATGTCATCGAAAAGCTGAAACCCTTTATTGAAAAATCTGGATTGTATAGTTTTAGCTGATGTTACAGAACTTCTGTATGAGATTTAAAATCACCATTTCCCTCCTTCTTTTTTTATTCCTATTTTTACCAACCCAAATTTAAGTAAAACTCAATGGCAAAGGCGACGAAGAAAGAAACCCCGTTAATGACGCAGTACAACACCATCAAGGCGAAATATCCTGATGCGCTTTTGCTTTTCAGAGTGGGCGATTTCTACGAAACCTTCGGTCAGGATGCCGTAAGAACTTCTCAGATTTTGGGGATTGTTCTGACGAAAAGAGCCAATGGCGAAGGTCATATCGAACTGGCGGGTTTCCCGCATCATTCGGTGGATTCTTATTTGCCTAAATTGGTGAGAGCCGGCATTCGTGTGGCGATTTGTGACCAACTGGAAGATCCAAAAACCGTCAAAGGAATTGTAAAACGTGGTGTCACGGAATTGGTGACGCCCGGAGTGACTTTCAACGATCAGGTTCTGACTTCAAAAAAGAACAATTTCCTGCTTTCTCTTCATAAAGAAAAAGAAAAATACGGAATCGCTTTAGTCGATGTTTCTACCGGAGAATTTTTGGTGAGCGAAGGAAATTTAGATAAAATTTTACACATCATCAACACATTTGACCCGAGTGAAATTATTTACCAACGAAGTGTACAGATTCCCGATCAGCTGAAAAACAGAAACGTTTTCAAACTGGAAGACTGGGCTTATCAATACAATTTCGCTTACGAAAAGCTAACGAATCAGTTTAAAACCAATTCATTAAAAGGTTTTGGCGTTGAAGGTTTACCTTTGGCAATTACCGCAGCAGGAGCTATTTTCGCTTATCTGGTTGAAGATACGCATCACAAATTACTGGCGCACATTACCAAAATTCAGATTATTCCGCAGGAAGATTATCTGATGATGGATCATTTTACGCTGAGAAATCTCGAAATCGTTTACCCGAGCCATCCGAAAGGAAAATCACTTTTAGATATTATCGATAAAACTTCTACGCCTATGGGTGGAAGATTGTTGAGAAGAAGAATTATTCTGCCTTTAAAATCTGTTGAGGAAATTGGCAGACGGCTTTCATTAATTGACTTTTTAAATGAAAATGATCATTTAAAATATGAAATTTCACAATTACTGAGAGCGATCTCAGATTTAGACCGTTTGATGGGAAAACTGGCCGCAGAAAAAATTTCACCTAAAGAATTAGGTTATCTGCGTCAGAGTCTGATCAATATTCACAAAATTAAAGGATTGCTTCATCCTCACGCAGATGTCTTAGCCTGGTTGGAGCCTTTAAATTCATTAGATGATTTGATTCAACTGCTGGAAAATTATTTGAATGAAGAACTTCCTGTCAATTTAGCGAAAGGAAATGTGATCAAACAGAATATTTCCGAAGAACTCGATCATCTGAGAGGTTTACAAAACAAAGGACGTGGTTTTCTGGACGAAATGTGTCAGCGGGAAGTGGAACGCACCGGAATTACCAGTCTGAAAATTGATTTTAATAATGTTTTCGGATATTTTATTGAAGTAAGAAATACCCACAAAGATAAAGTTCCAAGCGATTGGATCAGAAAGCAGACGTTGGTGAATGCAGAAAGATACATCACAGAGGAACTGAAAGAATACGAAAGTCAGATTCTGGGCGCTGAAGAAAAGATCAGTGTTCTGGAAAATCAACTGTACCGAAAAGTATGTTCGGATACGATGATTTACATGGACAGAATCCAGGAAAATTCAAATATTATTGCGCAGCTTGATGTGGCAGTTGGTCTGTCTGAACTGGCGGTTTCTGAAAGTTATACCAAACCTGTTCTGAATGACGGTTTTAAAATTGACTTAAAGGAAGCCAGACATCCAATCATTGAAAATGCCCTTCCTTTAGGCGAAAAATATATTCCGAATGATATTTTTTTAGATAAAGATTCACAACAAATTATTATGGTGACCGGTCCCAACATGGCGGGTAAATCTGCGATTCTGCGTCAGACCGCAATTGTATGTCTGATGGCACAAATCGGAAGTTTTGTTCCTGCAAAACACGCTGAAATTGGAGTTTTAGATAAAATTTTCACAAGAGTTGGAGCTTCAGATAATATTTCTGCCGGAGAGTCAACATTCATGGTGGAAATGAATGAAGCGGCATATATTTTAAATAATATTTCAGACCGAAGTTTGATTTTATTGGACGAAATCGGCCGTGGAACTTCAACGTATGACGGGGTTTCCATTGCCTGGGCGATTGCGGAGTATCTTCATCAGCATCCTTCGCAGGCAAAAACTTTATTTGCAACGCATTATCACGAGTTAAATGAAATGACCGTGAATTTTGAGCGTGTGAAAAACTTTCACGTTTCCATTCAGGAGAATAAAGGGAATATTATCTTTTTGAGAAAACTTATTTCAGGAGGAAGCGAGCACAGTTTCGGTATTCATGTCGCAAAATTGGCGGGAATGCCTTCAAAAGTAGTGAACAGAGCCAACGAAATTCTGAAAACTCTGGAAGCCAGCCGTTCGCAGGGAGGCTCTTCTGAAGGTGTAAAAAGGGTTACCGGAGAAAATATGCAGCTTTCTTTTTTCCAGTTGGATGATCCTGTTCTGGAAAATATTAGGGAAGAACTCACGAAAATTGATATTAATACTTTGACACCGATTGAAGCTTTGATGAAGCTGAATTCGATTAAAAAGATGATTGGGAAGTAGTTAATTTCTGTTTTGAGTGAAATCAATAGAAATTAGGAAATTTCATTCTTCCGCGAACTTTCATCCCATTTACTTCACCGGGAATCCAGGTACCTTTAATTTTTAAAACAGATTTTACAGCTTCATTGTTGAGCTCTTCATTACTCCCAAAAGCTTCAACACCAGTTATAGAGCCATCTTTTTCAACTATAAATGTTACTTGTGAGCTTTCCTTTTTTCCGGTGTTTAAAATTTTTCTTGTCTTAAATTTTTTCTGTATCATCTTTAGGAAAGTTGCGTTACTTGACAAAACTCGGGAATTTTTTCCATTTCAATCTCAGTTTTTCCATTTTTTTCACGTAGAGCCAATTCATTGAGTTGACCGTAACTTTTTATGGAATCTTGTGCGAATACAATATAGGAGAAGAATAAATGAAAGACGATTAGTATTTTTGTCACAGTTATAGCTTTAACAAAGATAATTTTTATGGCCTAATATTCTTTGCTCGTCAAAGGAAAATACATGAGATAACGCACAGGTTCACCCTTAATGGTCGCGGGTTTCCAGCGTGCGAAAATTCGTTTTAAACCTAATTCAGCAGCTTCTGCATGTTTTTTATTGGTTCCGACGGCTGTTACGTTTCGGACATAACCGTTTTTTTCCACAATAAAATAAAGACGCGTATCTACTTTTTCTTTGATTTTTACATCCAGAGTTTCGATGCTTTCAAAGTATTTTCTTTTAAAAGCTTTAAGCCCACCGGGAAATTCGGGTATTGAATCTGCTTTTGTAACCACATCTTTCAGACTCATTTTGGTCTGCACTACAGAATAATCAGGATAGGCTGATGAGCTTTTGGTGCCTGTCGGTTTTGTCCCTGAAGTCTGAGCAGAGAAGGGTATGATGAATAATAAGCCAAGAAAAAAAAATGCTTTTTTCATGAAATTTAATTTAGTAATACTGATTCTGAAAATAAATTTCAGATGTATAGGTGACTTAAATTTCAGCAAAAAAGATACCACAAATATTTACATTTTATGAATTAATTTCTTTGAAGCGCTGGAATAGCGAAAATTATTAACAAAGTTTAACAGATTGTTTGCCATCAAGTTGTCAATGCTTTTTGCTAAATTTGAGAATGAAAAATTTTTTGGTTATTCTGTTACTAATTCTGGGATATTCTTCATCTCAAGCTCAGGTGCAGAATGATGTGACAGCAATGAATTATGAGGAGCTCGAACAGCGAATTCAAAAGGAGGGTGGCAAAATGGTGGTCGTTAATTTTTGGTCAACGACATGCGCGCCATGCGTAAGAGAGCTTCCTGATTTTATGATTATTAATGAAAAGTTTAAGAATAATCCTCAGTTTAAAATGATCTTAGTATCCTTAGACCGTGCAAAAGACAAGGAAAAAGTTATTCAGTTTATTAAAAAAAAGAATCTTACCGCAGAAGTTATTCTATTGGATGATATCAAAAGGATGAATACCTGGATTCCCAGATTTGATAAGAATTGGGAAGGCAATATACCGGTTACAGTTTTTTATAAGAATGGTGAGAAAGTACATTTCAATGACGGAGAAATGAGCAAAGAAGAATTAGAAAATACAGTTATTAAAAATTTATAAATATAAAAATGAAAAGATTCAAAACATTGTTTACAGCTTTTATGATAGGCTTCGCAGTGATGAGTTCTGCCCAGACAGCAAAAACAAGCTCTGAAACGCCGAAAGAAAATGCTGAGAAAAAAGGATATCAGGTAGGCGACAGGGTTCCCGACTTTAAGCTGAAGAATATAGATGGCAAAATGGTTTCGCTAAAAGATTTTGATGAAGCGAAAGGTTTTATCGTAATTTTTACCTGTAATCACTGTCCGTACGCTAAAAGTTATGAAGAGAGAATTATAGAATTAGATAAAACATATAAGAGAGATGGTTATCCTGTCATCGCTATTAATCCTAATGATCCAAAGGTTCAGCCTCAGGATGGTTTCAAAGAAATGGTAACAAGAGCTAAAGAAAAAGGATTTACATTTCCTTATCTCGTAGATGAAGGTCAGAAAGTTTATCCGCAATTTGGTGCTACAAAAACACCTCACGTATTTATTCTGAAAAAAGAAGGTGATACCAATGTTGTAAGATATATCGGCGCGATTGACAATAACTACGAAAATGCGGCTGAGGCTACAGAGCATTATGTAAAGGATGCTGTAAACTCTCTTATAAAAGGAGAACCGATAGCAACTACAAAGACTGTAGCGATTGGTTGCACCATAAAAGCAAAAAAATAAATTTCCTCAATTGGAATATTCAACAGAGCGGACTTTTGTCCGCTTTTTTTAAGCACAAATAAAAAAATACTTAAAAATTCAGTCAGATGAAATTCAAATTTAACCTGAAATATTTTCTCTTAACGACCTTTATTTTCCTTGTTGAAGTTCTGATAGCAACAGTTTTAAAAAATCAATTCTTTATCAGAGCCTATTTGGGCGACGTTATCGTTGTGATGCTGTTATATACTCTTGTGAAAAGCTTTTTCATAATTGACAGCACAAAACTAATTCTGGGAATTTTTGCATTTTCTTGCCTGGTAGAGTTTGCCCAGTATTTTAAGTTAGCAGACAAATTAGGCTTCCCGGAAGGAAGCCTGATGTATATTGTAGTCGGAAATTCCTTTTCGTGGATTGATATTGTATGTTATGGAGCGGGATGTTTAATTCTATATCTCATCGTTAAAATCAATTCCAGTCAGAAAAAACTAGGACAATCTGTATAATTTTTAGAAAAAATTTACCTGCCGAAAGAGTCATATTTATCTTCAGCATATTTTATAAAACGGTTCAGTAAAGCGACATTTTCTTTTTCCATCGGAGAAAGCTCACTGTCGACATTGTTAGAAACCGGAATATACCAATCGGTTTGTTCAAAAAAGGATCTGTACGTCTGCTTTTTAAATGAATAGCCATGTCTTGCGAAAACTGCATTTTTGATAATTTCCATATCCAGTTTTCTAAGATTTTTCAGGTCTTTTTCACTCAGTTTCTGTTTAGACGCATTGATTTTAAAAACCGCATCAGAAGCAATTCTGTTTTTTGATGAGGTGAACGTTTCTGTCTTACCGGTTTCTTCATCGGTATATTTTTCTTTAAAATCTCTCGGATTCTCCCAATCGATTAAGTCAGAATTTTCATCCAGCATAAAATTCGGATTGTAGACAAACTCTTTTTTAATCAGTTTTAAATTTTTCATTGGAGCTTTTACCGCAGACTTATTGAAGGCGGTCCACTTTCCTGTAATGCTGTCGTTATTCAGTTTGATTTCAAATCTTCCGTCGGTTTTATCACTTCCCGGTTCATCCAAAATAAATGACTGAGAACCTTCATTAAAAACACCTCTGAATGGTCGCTGAGTTCCATTCAAAACGGTCTGTCCGTAGACAGAATCCTGAGTAATCCTGTTGATTTTTAAGGATAGTCTTTTGTAATCTGTTCCTTCGTAATATTCTCCCGTTTCGTTATCATAAACCTCGCCTTTGCCTGCAAATTCTCCGGTGTAAATTCCATAGTATTCTTTATGAATTTCGGGAGCCACCACAGAATCTTTTGCTACAGTTAAGCTGTCAGCAGATTTTTTTTCGGTTGTTGCATCTTTTTTACAACTTGTTAAACCAACGGTCACCAGAGTGATTAAAGTAAATTTTAAAATTTTCATATTGATTAAATGTGTTTTTTGGTAATTAAATATTCTATCAAAATAATATTCGGAACCCAACCCAGCCATGCAATGATTTGGTAAACATCCATCGGATTTGGGTGAAATAAATATACAATAAAAACTTTCCACATTCTCAAAGTGATGGCAGAAATTGTGAATGCAAAACTTCGCCACATCCACTGTTTGTGTTCTGTGAATTTTTTCTGTCGCGCTAATTGATAAGCTTTAAAGGTTGAAAACCACCAAAGGCAACCTAAAATAACGAAAGAAATTTTAGATAAAAAACCGCCATTGGCGAAAATTCCCATGTAAATTCCGGATGGTGCCACAAGAAAAAGAATTAAAAAAATATATATCTTTCCTGCATTTTTATGAAAGTGTTTAATGCCAAAATCCTTTCTTAGAATGGCTAAAAATCCGGCTAACAAAACAAAAATACTCGTGTACACATGAGTGTAAAAAAAGTAAAGATATTCCGGTCTTTCCACCACTTCAGTCTGTTTAATCATTAAAAAGCTGACATTGGTATCTAAAGGGATATATTCTAAAGTGATTTTTAACATTAGCCAAAAGAAATATGCGAATCCAGCGGTGAGAAGGATCTTAAGAATGTAATTACTTTTTTTTCTAATTTCTAACAATGGTTATTGAATGTTAAAGATTCATAGAAATTGGTAATTTAAAAAGATATTTGACTGGTTCACCATTAAGTCGTGCAGGTTTCCATTTTGTTTTAGAAATAGTTTTTATAACTCTTTCCATTTCTTTATTCATCGATCTGTTTTCGCCTACCGCTATAATATCGGTAACATTGCCATCTAAATCAATAACAAACTGTGCTTCGGATTTTGCAGGTTTATTTGAATTTATTCGGCGAATGTCAAATGACTCGGAGAATTTTCGTCTAAACGCATTTATTCCTCCTGGATATTCAGGTAATATATCTACCTTTTCAAAAATATTATCACCAACACTGCTCTCGCTTTCTTTTTTATTGACTTCTTGAGAATAAATCGTTACTGAACTTATCATCAGCATAATAAAAAGTAGTTTTTTCATCACTGTATTTTATAAATTATTCAAATCCTGCGCAATCAGCCATGCTTCACTCCAGCAAGCCTGAAAATTAAAACCACCGGTTAAGGCATCTATATTTAAAACTTCTCCGGCCACGTAAAAGTTAGGCAAAATTTTCGAAGACATATTTTTAAAATTTATTTCTTTTAAATCTACACCACCTGCGGTTACAAATTCATCTTTATAAGTCGATTTTCCGGTTACCTGAAATTTCTTTTTGCAGAGGTTCTCCAAAATCGTCTGTATTTCTTTACCTGAAATGTTGGCAATCTGTTTATTTAAATCAACCTTTGAAACTTCTAAAATCCTTTGCCAAAAACGGTTGGTCACCTCAAAAATTTTTGATGATCCAATTGATTTTTTAGGATTTGAAATTTTAAAGTTCTGAAATAATTCTTCCGCCTCATCCATATCTTTAGAAATAAAGTTCACCTGAACTTCAAAATTGTATTTTACTTTTGCCAGATTAATCGCTTCCCAAGCCGAGATTTTTAAAATAGCAGGTCCGGAAAGTCCCCAGTGCGTAATCAAAAGCGGTCCGCTTTCTTCTGTTTTTAATTTGGGAATTGATGTTTCCGCCATTTCGAAGCTTGTTCCCAAAAGATCTTTCAGCAAGTCATCTTTTATATTAAATGTAAAAAGTGAAGGAACCAAATCGATGATTTTATGTCCTAAATTTTCAATCATCTTTAAAGATTTCGGCGAACTTCCTGTGGTGTAGATAACATAATCAGCGATGAAATCTCCCAAACTTGTAGAAACTAAGTATTGACCACCTCTTTCTATGATTTCTTTTACCGAACATTTCGTTTTTACGTCAACATTTTTCTGTTGAATTTCGTTCTGAAAAGTATTGATAATCGTCTGCGAAGAATTGCTTTCCGGGAAAACCCTGCTGTCGTTTTCAATCTTCAACGAAACTTTTCGTTTTTCGAACCAATCCATCGTGTCGCCGGGTTGAAATTTGGTGAAAACGCTCAACAATTCTTTGTTTCCGCGGGGATAGAACTGAACCAATTCTTTAGGATCAAAACAGGCGTGGGTAACGTTACATCTTCCGCCTCCTGAAATTTTCACTTTCTGAAGTACGTCTGAGTTCTGCTCAAGAATGGTGATTTTATATTTCTTTTCGTCAAGATTTGCTGCACAGAAAAATCCTGCGGCACCGCCTCCGATAATGATTATTTTCTTCATAGTTTGATATTAACCACAAAATGCACAATAGTTTTTGATTTAATTACCGATCAAGAAAGTCATTGATTTCGCCCTTTCAGGGCTGAGAAAACTTTGGGTAACTTTATTCATAGGGCTTTACCTTATGCTTTTGATGTCACCGCTTCGCGGCTTCTCTTCTTATTTCTTGTTACTTGATAAAAAATATTTAATCTTTTATGCAATGGATTATTTATGCAAAATTACAATTTTTATAAACCATCTTATTTGAGTAATTTTGATGATTGTAATTTTTGAATTTTAAAGCTCAAAATATAACCACAAAAGAATTATTTACTTTTTAATCCTTGAGCATCAATATTCAGTCAGTTTATCTTTGACTTCGTCGAATCTTCGATTTCCGTAGTAATCTCTGCTGAGTTTTGAATGACGATGTTTAGATTCCTACGGAATGACAAACAAAAGGTTAGATTTTTTATTTTTTGCTTTAAAAAAATTCAAATTAAAACTATTATTAAATGACTTTCTATCATACTTTTGAAGTTCGCTGGAGCGATCTTGACGCCAATAAACATCTTGCCAACTCGTCTTATGTGCAGTACTGTGCGCAAACGAGAATGGCTTTTATGAAAAAAGAAAAAATGGGAGTTACCCAAATGAGCAGATGGGGAATTGGCCCTGTGATTATGCACGAAAGATTTTCGTTTTTCAAGGAAATTTTCGCTGACCAAAAAGTCATTGTGAGCCTTGAAATCGACGGATGTGCAGAAGATGCAGCGATCTACCGTTTTATGCACAAGTTTTACCTTCCTGACGGTTCACATTGTGCGACTTCAGAAGCGACAGGTGTGTGGATTGATACCATGCTGAGAAAAATGACTTCTCCACCTGATGATGTGGTTGAAGCGATGAATAAGTACAAAACTGCTGAAACCATCTTGATGACGAGAGAAGACTTTAAAAAACTTCCTTTCCGCCCGGAAAATATTGACCCGGCGATTTTTAATAAATAAATGATCATCGATAAATGATGACTGATTTTTTTGCCATCAATTATCACTGATCGACCATCAATTATATAAAAAAGATATGTTTGAAGATAAAGAACCAGAATTAACACCCATCTCTAAATTGGGAGAATTTGGATTAATAAAACACTTAACAGAATTTTTTCCTTTGTCCAATGAATCTTCGGAAGTTGGAGTAGGAGATGATGCGGCTGTGATTAACCCCGGAAACAAAAAAGTTGTTTTAACTACTGATGTTCTGGCAGAAGGTGTTCATTTCAATTTAGGATATGTACCGTTAAAACATTTGGGTTACAAAGCCGTTGTGGTGAACTTGAGTGATATTGCAGCGATGAATGCAACGCCTACGCAGATTTTGGTTTCTCTTGCGGTTTCGAACCGTTTTCCGGTGGAGGCTTTGGAAGAACTGTATTCAGGAATTCAGGCAGCTTGCGGAAGATATAAAGTCGATTTGATCGGTGGAGATACAACAAGTTCAAACGCAGGTTTGGTGATGAGCATTACTGCGGTTGGAATTGAAGATGAAGAAAATATTGTGAAAAGAAGCGGCGCAAAACCGAACGATTTGCTGGTTGTTTCCGGAGATTTGGGTGGAGCTTATATGGGACTTCAGATTTTGGAAAGAGAACATGCCGTTTTCTTAGCGGATCCCAATATGCAGCCTGAGATGGAAGGTTTCGATTATATTTTAGAAAGACAGTTGAAGCCGGAAGCAAGAACCGATGTAAAAGGAATTTTAGAGCAGTTGGATATCAAACCAACTTCTATGATTGATGTTTCAGACGGTCTGGCTTCTGAAATTTTACATCTTTCTGATCAGTCAAAAGTAGGATTCAGATTGTATGAAGAGAAAATTCCGATGGATAATCTGACGATTACAACGGCGGACGATTTGAATTTAAATCCAGTGATGACGGCATTAAGCGGAGGTGAAGATTATGAATTGCTGTTCACGATTGCTTCAGAAGATTTTGATAAGATAAAAAACCATCCGGATTTTACGATTATCGGTCATGCTGTTGAGAAGGAAGAAGGAAATTTCATGGTTGCGAGAGGTTCTAACCAATTGGTAGCTTTAACGGCGCAAGGTTGGGATGCTTTTTTAGGAAATCAACAAAATGATTAAAATTTAATTTAAATATTTTGAAGCCACTGCATTTTTGTAGTGGTTTTTGTTAATTTTAACGGGTGAAAAGTCATTCATGCAGTGAATTCGCAATGCATTGATGCAGATATTTCTTAAGTTAAGAAAAACGCGTTGCACAAAATAGTATGTATTCGTGATTATAATTAATCTATTTTACAAAAAATTATGTAAAAAATCTAAATAGGAATATATTATTGTAGTGCAGGTAAAAACATCTTTTATGAAAAATATTATTATAATTTTAAGTTGTCTGATTATAGGATTCATTGCTGGATATCTAATATCTAATTTATCAAAGGATAAATATTCTATGATGAGAGTCCCTGATTCAGGTAGTAGCTATGGAGATTTAATTATTTTAGATAAAGAAACAGGCGATATCTATGTGGGTAATGAAAGTGACGGATACAAAAATTTTGAAAAAAGGAAAGTAATAAAATAAATGAAAAAACTAATTATACTTGCATTATTTACTGTATCATTATCTGCTACAGCACAAAAGCAAATTTATGAAGCAGATAATCTAAAGGAAGTGATTGCAAGGCATAAAAGGGTTGCAATACTACCTTTCTATGTGGCCATCACACACCGGAAGCAAAATGAGGCACTGAGCGCAGAAATGAATCGTCAGCAGGAACAAACAATGGCGAAAAGCATACAGACTAGTATGTACACTTTTCTATTAAGAAAACGTAAAGAATATACCGTAGAATTTCAGGACGTAGATAAGACAAATATTTTACTTAAGCGTGCTGGAGTGCTGGATAAATTGGAAGACTTAACAAAGGATGAAATTGCTAAAATACTTGAAGTAGACGCAATAATCAGCGGAAAATTTGAAAATGAACAAACGAGAAGTGACAGGCAGGCGCGTAATAATGCTCTATGGTTAGGTACAGGTGGTAAAACAGGTTCAGGAACGCTTACAATGGTTTTAAATGAAGGTGCTACTGGTGAGATGGTTTGGAGGTTTTACAAAACTATGGATGACAATTATAGAAAGAGTACCGATGATCTAGTCGAAAGTATGATGAGAAAACTTTCAAGAAATTTTCCTTATACAAAATAGTTTTAATGTGTTATTTTAAAATTTTCGGAATAACTTTGTGAATTTTCCAATTATGTTGGAAGGCAGAACAACGATTAATATTTAATGTAAATATTGTGAAGCCACTGCATTTTTGTAGTGGTTTTTTGTTTTAAATAATTAATTTGCAAATGAAAATTTGTTGGATGAAATTAATAGTTTATTCTCTTTTCTTACTTTTTATTTCGTGTAAAGGGATTGATGAAAATGAAGTTTACGGAAAATATTATCCTGTATCATATAATAATACTTTTGATACAATAATCATTAAAAAAGAAGGGAAATACAGAAGAGTACTTTACGATAAGATGAAAAGAAAACTATTAGATTATGAATCTACATATAGTTTAGATGCTAATTCGATTAAATTTGAAAGTTTCTATTTTAATCTAGATAAAAATTTAGTTGCTTTTCCAGATGATGTTAAAGATGTTGATATGACTTTTAGTACATATTTTGAAGAAATTGACGGAAACCTGAGCCTCTGTTTTGGCTATCATGAAGGAGAAAATTGCTACAAAAAATTGCTAAGCAAATAAATTGAAAAATTATTAAGCTTTCACAATATTCACAATCACCTCCAGCGCTTTTTCCATACTTTCCAGGGCAACATACTCGTACGGTCCGTGGAAATTCATTCCGCCTGCAAAAATATTCGGACAAGGCAGTCCCATATACGATAATTGCGCTCCGTCTGTTCCACCTCTGATGGCTTTGATTTTCGGTTCAATATTCGCTTCTTTCATTGCTTTTGCAGCAAGATCAACGATGTGCATTTTTCCTTCGAACTGCTGCTTCATATTGCGGTACTGTTCTTTAATCTCCACTTCAGCCGTACCTTCACCATACTTTTGGTTAAATTCAGCAACTTTTTCCTCCATGAATTTCTTTCTCACTTCAAATTTCACTTCGTCATGATCACGGATGATGTATTGAAGTTTAGCTTCAGAAATATCAGCAGTGATATCCATTAAATGATAAAATCCGTCAAAACCTTTTGTTGTTGCCGGAGTTTCATTCGCAGGAAGTAACTGAATAAATTCTGCCGCCAAAAGACCTGCATTCACCATTTTTCCGAAAGCATAACCAGGATGCACGCTCAAGCCGTGGATTTTCACGATAGCTCCAGCTGCGTTGAAGTTTTCATATTCCAGTTCTCCAACTTCACTTCCGTCCATTGTATACGCAAACTCTGCCCCAAATTTAGCTACATCAAATTTGTGCGCGCCTCTTCCGATTTCTTCGTCAGGAGTGAAACCAACGGCCATTCTTCCATGTTTAATTTCAGGATGAGCAATTAAATATTCTGCAGCCGTTACGATCTCTGCACAACCTGCTTTGTCATCAGCTCCCAAAAGTGTATTTCCGTCAGTTGTAATGATAGTCTGACCGATATATTGTTTTAAACTTTCAAATTTTGCAGGAGATAAAGTGAAGTTCGTTTCTTTATTTAAAACCAAATCTTCGCCCTGATAATTTTCCCAAACCTGAGGTTTTACGTTTTCACCATTGAAATCCGGTGAAGTATCGTAATGCGAAATAAATCCGATGGTTGGCTGACTGTCGTTTTCCAGATTTGATGGAACATAAGCCATAATGTAACCATGATCGTCGATAGAAACGTCTTCCAAACCGATAGTTTTCAGTTCTTCTACAATGTAATTGGCGATGTCCCACTGTCTTTCAGTAGACGGTGTTGCTTCACTTTCTGCGTCGCTGGTTGAATATATTTTTACATAGCTGAGAAAACGGTTCAGTAGTTTTTCTCTCCACATTTCGTTGAATTCGATTGTACTCATTAGATGTCTAAAATTTTAACAAAGTTAGCAAATTTGATGCTGAGAACATGTTTTTTGTATTTGAATATGAGGTATTGAAATTATGAATCAGATATAAATTATTGGTTATCAAAAGAATCTTAGCTTTGTTTTGTACAACAAACGAATTGTTTTAGTTTTATTATATTTGAGAAAATCAAAAGTGAAAATGTTTCTTACAGAATGTCCTAGAGATGCCATGCAGGGTTGGGGAGAATTTATTCCGACTGCCAAAAAAATCGATTATATCAACTCACTGATGGAAGTGGGTTTTGATGTTTTAGATTGTCTGAGTTTTGTTTCTCCAAAAGCAATTCCGCAAATGGCTGATTCTGCTGAGGTTGCCGAAAATATTGACAAGTTTTTATCCAATACCAAAGTTTCTGCCATCATCGGAAATTATCGTGGAGCTGAGAAAGCATTGGCGCATCAGTCGGTGGATATTTTAGGGTTTCCGTTTTCTATTTCTGAAACTTTTCAGCACAGAAATACCAATAAAAATCAGGAAGAAGCTTTTGATGAAGTAGTTAAAATGCTGGAGCTGACTAAAAGCGAAGGCAAAGAACTCAATCTTTATTTCTCCATGGCATTTGGAAATCCGTACGGCGAAATGTGGAAATGGGAAGATGTAGATTTCTGGGCAAAGCGTTTTTCTGAAATTGGAATTAAAAACATCTTACTGTCTGATACTACAGGAGTTGCAACAGCGGAAACGATCTCTGTGTTGTTTGAAAAAATTCCTTCAAAGTATCCGAATATTGATTTCGGAGCGCATTTTCATAACCGTTACGAAGATTCTTATTCTAAATTAAAATCTGCTTACGATAAAGGATGTAGAAGATTTGATTCTGCCATCAAAGGAATTGGTGGCTGCCCGATGGCAAAAGATGATTTGGTGGGAAATATGCCGACCGAACAGGTTATCAACTTTATGAGCGTAGAAAAAGCGGAACACAAATTGAATTTACTAAATTTCGAAAGTTCTTATAACAGAGCGAAAGATATTTTTCATTTCTGAGATAACGTCTCATTTATTTTAATTAAAAAATTATGACATCAAAAATAACATACATCGGCGGACTAAGATGTTCAGCAGAACATTTACAGTCAGGCACCGTTATCGAAAGTGACGCGCCTACCGACAACCACGGAAAAGGAGAAAAGTTTTCACCAACCGATCTTTGCGCGACTTCTTTAGCAGAATGTGCTTTGACAACCATTGCCATTTTAGGAAAAGACAAAAAGATCAATATCGACGGAGCGTACTGTACACTTCAGAAAATTATGAAAACAGAGCCGAGAAGAATCGGGGAAATCGTATGTAACTTTGTTTTTCCTGACTCATATTCAGATAAAGAAAAAGCGTTCATCGAAGAAACCGCTCATAACTGTCCGGTAGCCAGAAGCCTTCATCCGGAATTGGTACAGACCATGATTTTTATTTATCAATAAAACAGACCGCAGAGATTTCTGCGGTTTTATTTTTACCGTACAATGATTTTTCGGATTTGAAAGATTTAAGTAAATCAGAGTCATCTGTGCAAAAAATTATTTTAAATATGCTTCCGATTATTTCATCACAACAATTAAAAAATCTCACCTCTGAAAATCTCATCATTCTCGATGCAAGGGTTGGTAAAGATGCACGCCAAAAATATCTTGATAAACATATAAAAGGAGCAGGATTTATTGATTTAGATAAAGATTTGGCAGAAACAGGAAAAGACGCCGCATTTGGTGGAAGACATCCGCTTCCAACCATTGACAAGTTTGGAGAAACAATTTCCCATTTAGGAATTTCTGAAGATGCTCACATTGTAATTTATGATGATAAAAACGGAGCGAATGCTGCAGCGAGAGCTTGGTGGATGCTGAAATCTTTTGGGTTAAAAAATGTTCAGGTTTTAGATGGCGGTTTTCAGGAAGCAGAAAAGAACGATTTAGAATTTTCATCTGGCGAAGAAACTTTTAAAAAAACTGAAATCAATAACAGGAAAGAATGGCTTCTGCCAATTTCTGAGTTGGAAGATGTTGAAAATGAATTGGTAAACAATTCGGCAACAGTAATTGATGTTAGAGATTCATATCGCTTTAAGGGTGAATCTGAACCGATTGATTTAGTTGCGGGACATATTCCGGGTGCCATTAATATTCCTTTTTCTGAAAATCTAGATGAATATGGATGTTTCCATAAACCTGAAATTCTAAGAGAAAAATATTTAAAATTATTAGAGAATAAGCCTGAGAAATTAATCATTCACTGCGGTTCCGGAGTTACAGCCTGTCACACAATTTTAGCTTTGAATTATGCCGGTTTTGCAATTCCGGATCTGTATGTAGGCTCGTGGAGTGAATGGAGCAGACGAGAAGGGAAAGAAGTTGCAAAGGAGATTTAGATTAAACTATACTTTGTCATTCCGCAGGAATCTAAGCTATTATAATTAAACATTGCCGAGATTTCTACGGAATGACAACATATATTTAAAGAATAAAAAAATCAGGATTTGTAAGAAGCAAAAAAAGCTGCCAAAATCTTGACAGCCTCATTTATTTTTACGAAAATTTAGAGCATTCCCAGCTCAAATTTTGCCTCTTCACTCATCATATCTTTGTTCCAGGTCGGCTCAAAAGTAAGCTCGAGTTCTACCTCTTTTACGTTTTCTACTTCTTTCACTTTGTCTTTTACCTCTTGCGGAAGGCTTTCCGCAACGGGACAGTTTGGGCTCGTTAAGGTCATGATGATTTTCACATCAGCTTCTTCCGAAATCTGAACGTCATAAATCAATCCCAATTCGTAAATATCCACCGGAATTTCCGGGTCGTAAACGGTTTTCAGTACTCTTATAATTTCTTCACCGATGTCGGCAATCTGATCGTCTGTAAAGTTCATTTGTTAATCTAAATTGATATTTCTCTGCAATAAATCTTCCTGGCGCATACGTCGGAAAATGTTTGCCAAAGTTAAGACATCTTTTTCACAATAGTCAACAATTCGCTGCAAGTCTTTTTCTATGTAGTAAATTGATGAAACCATTGAGCCGTCGATGTCATCTTTCGGGGTTGGAATTCCAAAAACATGCGCTAATAATTCCAGAGAAATAAAGCTTTTGTAATCCCCAAATTTCCATAATTCCATAGTGTCGAGATGTGGAATCTCCCAAGGTTTTTTCCCAAACATCTGAAAAGGCGAAGGTGGCTGCATTCCGTTAATCAAAAAACGTCTGGCTATCCATGGAAAGTCAAATTCTTTCCCATTATGAGCGCAGAGAATCACGTCGCGAAGTCTAGGACTGTTGAACAGTTCGCCAAATTCCTGCAGCAGTTTTTTCTCGTCATCGTTGGCAAAACTCTTTATCCTTAGAGTTTCATTTTTCTCGAGCATCCCAATGGTGATGCAGATGATCTTTCCAAACTCAGCCATAATTCCGGCTCGTTCGTAAAACTCTTCTGCTGAGAATTCATCCTTACGCTGAAATCTTGTTTTTTTATCCCAAAGTTTTTGCTCGGTTTCCGGAATTTCATTCCAGTTTCCGTACAATGGAACAGTTTCAATATCAAGGAATAAAACTTTTTCTAAAGGAATGTTCTGTATCATATTTGTGTATGATTAATCGATTTTAAAAACTATTTTTTAATTAAGATCTATCCAACCTGCAATCCGTTTTTTGTTGGAAGAGAAGGTGATAAAAGCGTGACATCTTTAGCATCTTCACCATAAACGCCCAAGACCAGGCATGCGCTGAAGAAATTGGCGATCTGCTTTTTAGGAAAATTCACGACGGCTAAAATCTGTTTTCCAACTAAATCTTCTTTTTGATAAAGCGTGGTAATCTGAGCGGCTGATTTTCTGATTCCTAAATCTCCAAAATCAATTTCAAGCTGATAGGAAGGATTTCTCGCCTTTTCAAAATCATTTACGGAAATAATTGTTCCGCACCGGATATCTAATTTTTCAAAATCTGCCCAGGATATTTCAGGTTTAACATTCATGATGAATAGGTTTTCTTAATGAAATTAAGTGTTAAAACAAAAGTATTAAAATTTAGATTTAAAATTTAAGCAAAACTATCAGATAGCACACGAAAATTTTTTAATTTTACTTAAAACACAAAATATGCTGATCAAAATTTATGGAAGTTCCATCTTCGGGGTCTCTGCGCAGACCATCACTATAGAAGTAAACATTGATACGGGCGGAGTAGGTTATCACCTCGTCGGTTTACCTGATAATGCAATCAAAGAAAGCAGTTACAGGATCTCGGCTGCACTGAAGAACGTCGGCTACAAAATCCCGGGAAAGAAAATTACGATAAATATGGCGCCTGCAGATTTGCGGAAAGAAGGAGCTGCCTACGATCTGAGCATTGCCATCGGGATTTTGATTGCCTCAGATCAGATTATGGGTGAAAATGTACAGGACTACATTATCATGGGAGAATTGTCGCTTGATGGAAGTCTGCAACCCATAAAAGGAGTTCTGCCGATTGCTATTCAGGCAAGGGAAGAAGGTTTTAAAGGAATTATTCTGCCGAAACAAAATACCAGAGAGGCCGCCATCGTCAATAATCTGGATGTGTATGGCGTAGAAAATATTAAAGAGGTTATTGATTTCTTTAATGAAGGGAAACCATTGGAGAAATTTGTTTTAGATACGCGTAAAGAATTTCAGGATAAAATAAACAGTTTTCCGTTTGATTTTTCTGAGGTAAAAGGTCAGGAAACGGCTAAGAGGGCGATGGAAGTTGCCGCTGCCGGCGGACATAACATTATCCTCATCGGCCCTCCCGGAAGTGGAAAAACGATGTTGGCGAAAAGAGTTCCGAGTATTTTGCCGCCACTTACTTTGAAGGAAGCATTAGAAACCACAAAAATTCATTCTGTAGCCGGAAAAATGGGGACGGAAACTTCATTAATGACCGTTCGTCCTTTCAGATCACCTCATCACACAATTTCTGACGTCGCACTTGTCGGTGGTGGCAGTTATCCTCAGCCGGGCGAAATTTCATTGGCTCACAACGGTGTTTTATTTCTGGATGAAATGCCTGAATTTAAAAGAACGGTTTTGGAGGTGATGCGCCAGCCATTGGAAGACCGCGAAGTAACGATTTCGAGAGCAAAATTTACCATCAATTATCCCTCAAGTTTTATGTTGGTGGCTTCAATGAATCCGAGTCCGAGCGGATATTTTCCTGATGATCCGAATAATACTTCGTCATCCTTTGAAATGCAACGCTACATGAATAAGCTTTCGGGACCGCTTTTAGACAGAATTGATATTCATGTTGAAGTTCAGAAAGTTGAGTTTGAACAACTGGCAGAAAAAAGAAAAGGAGAAAAAAGTGAGGATATCAGGAAACGTGTTTTGATAGCACGTGAGATCCAGAACGAGAGGTATAAAGATCTGTCAATCAGTTATAATGCTCAAATTGGTTCCCGTGAACTGGAGAAGTTCTGTGAGTTGGATGAATCCTGTTTTAGCCTCATCAAAACAGCCATGGAGAAACTGAATCTTTCTGCGAGAGCGTACGACAGAATTTTAAAAGTGGCAAGAACGATTGCAGATTTGGAAGAAGCTGAAAATATTCAGTCACATCATATTTCTGAAGCCATACAGTACAGAAGTCTGGATCGCGAGTTTTGGAATGTTTAAATAAAAATGTGCTAGGACAGCTTTTTTGATTTCAAAATAAGTTTAAAGCAAGTTCATTAAAAAATGATTCGGACTGCGACTCAGCATCATCAAAGAATTAACTAGCGCCTATAATCTATTTCAAAATAAGAGATTATCAGTTTAATCTTCTTGTAAGAAGCACATTTAAAAGAAAAGTACCTTGCCAACTGTTTGTGAAATTATCAACACGAACCACCACCACATTAAGTCTTGTTTTCCCTCCCGTCCCATTATTATTGATAGAAACCATATTGGCATTGTAAACATCCGGAAGCGAACTGCTGTTGCCAACAGTTAATTGTGGATAGAGGCCTGTCGTATTAAACTGGTTACCCTGAAATTCATATACAATACTCATTTTTGCGGGGGTGCCAGTACCTGGAATTGTTGAAGTTTTGGAAATAACCCACCAATTATCACTATCAAAGGTTGTGTTGGTGTGAGCTGAGAAATCAGGTGTAAATGAATTATGTGGAGGTATTTTCAGTTGACCACCATAGATATCGACATTTGTCGACCTGATAGGCTGCCATACTCCAGGTGCAGGAAGAATAGTGGTGTCAAAATAGTAAAACCCCGGCGAGCCGATATTTACCGCTGATCCAGTTGCTGTACCTGTCGTACTGTCATTGATGTATATAAGTGTTGAGAGTGCGGTAGCGGGACTTGTGTTGTTCCCGATAGCCTGTGCCCGTTCTCTGTCTAAATTAGGAATGATAATACCATCCTTGTTTTCGGGATTTAAAGTGCCGGTTGGGCGGGCTGCAGTAATATCCAAGGTGCTTTTGGGCGATTGATTGTTAATTCCAACTTGTGCAAATGTGTGGGAATTAATGGCCAAAAGTAAAAAGAGGTAAACTTTTTTCATTTATGTAATTTTAAAATTTGTGTAATTATTGAATTTTAAACTTATTACTGATATTGCTTTGTTTCTTTATTATTCATAAAATCTGGAAATGAAATTATGAACAAGTCAGTAAGGTCGTTATAGCACT
This sequence comes from Chryseobacterium kimseyorum, assembly GCF_025971945.1. GTDB lineage: Bacteria > Bacteroidota > Bacteroidia > Flavobacteriales > Weeksellaceae > Chryseobacterium > Chryseobacterium kimseyorum. Next base: position 331,577 of record NZ_JAPDHW010000002.1, on the reverse strand, counting down.
TGTCTTATAAGATTAGCTATTTATTTACTTACACCAAAACACCATACTTTATTGGCTATCAATGTCATGGTGGTTTTTGTTGACTGTGCTTCAAATAAAATCTACCTCATCTAATGCTTCTCCAAAAGTGGAGATATTCGTAATAATCCTGTAATAATTTTTCAAATATAATAAACTATAATGAATTACGAATGCGCTTAAAATAATTTTTTTTAAGTGATTTAAATCTTATTCTGATCGATTTGGAAATCTGTTTTTTTTAAAATTTAGGATTTTATTGCAGATTTTTTGATGTATTTATTACTTGTTGAAACTGTAATCAAAGTGCTTGACTTTTAATTATTAAGAAAAAACAATAGAATACAAAAGTCGTGATCAGAATTGATCATTCTTTACAATCTAGCACAAAAGCCACCACAGAACAAACTCTTCAAGTTTACCGTCTTTAAAATAAAATAGAAAAGCATCATCCCTATCTTTACCGACAGAAATCCTGTACCGGAATACATTTTTTTGATCTGTAATTTCTTTTTTCAACTGGGGAAATAATTTTTGAAATTCTTCAATCGTTGTATTCTGATTGAGTAAAATGTGATGGGATTTTATTTCAAAATTATTCTTTGCAGCATCAGCGGAATTAAACAGAACAATGTGTTTGTTTGAATTAAATTCTGCACTGTGGGTATACACTGAACTTATCTTTCCGTCAAATCTTTCGAAAGTTCCAGACTGAGAATTTTTTCTGCCGTAGGTTTTGATCATCCAGTTTTCGTCTAACCATTCAAACGGGCTTCCGCATTCCCATACATCCGTTTTCAAAGAATCTTTTGTGGGATACAGTCTGTCAAATTCAGCTAATGAAAGGACTATTTGGTGACCATTGATTTCAGCATCTTCAATTTCTAAAAAATCTTTCGTAAATGCCTGTGATTTCGGGAGAGTGATTTCCTTTAATTCCGTGTTATTGTTTGGTTTTACGCTTGAATCAGTTTTACTTTTAATTAAATTTTCAGTAATGACGGAACTTTTATCATTTTTCTTCTGACAGTTGAGCAGAACGAATACAATCGAAAGAGAAAATAATTTAATAAGTTTCATAATGGTGGAGATGATTTTTTTCTACTTCAATTTAATAAAAAAACCGTGAAATAAATTCCACGGTTTTCAATATTATTTTAGAAAAATTATTTCTTTTTCTTTTTTGCAGGAGCAGCAGTTTTAATTTTAGATGCGCCTGTATCAGCTGGAGTATTTTCGTCTCTCACTAATTTCAATTCGTCAACCAATCTTCTTGCACCAGCATATTTGTCGATTGTCCATAGAACAAAACGAATATCTACGCTGATGGTTTTTTGCCACTGATCTTCAAATACGATGTCACCACTTAAAGCTTCGCTGTTTCCGTCGAATGCGATACCAATTAAGTTTCCATCACCGTCAATTACCGGAGAACCAGAGTTACCACCTGTAATATCGTTGTTTGACAAGAAGTTTACCGGAAGGTAACCTGCTTTATCAGCATACTGACCGTAATCTTTTGCATTTTGAAGCGCAATCACTCTTTGTGGAAGATCAAATTCTTCGTCGCCTGCCTTGTATTTACCTACTAAACCTTCCATTGTTGTGTAATAGTTTTCTGTTACACCGTAATAGTTTCTGTCTGTTCTTACAGGCAAAGTATCAATCTGTCCGTATGTTAATCTCATAGTAGAGTTAGCATCCGGATAGAATTTTTTCTCAGGCATTGCTTTCATCAAACCAGCTAAGAAAAGACGGTTGTTGTTTGCAAAGTTATCATCGATTTTTACAAATCTTTCTCCAGAAGCTTTCTGATCTTCAGCTACTCCTCTCGCAATTTTTAAAAGCGGATCTGCATCCAGTTTCAAACGGTCTGGGTTTAGAACAAAATTCGTTACTGAAGTTTTGTTTGCAAAGATTGATGAGAATGCCACAGTAGATAAACTGTTAGCATCCAAAGCCATAATTGTTGGTGATGCAACATCTGCTTTTACTCTTGTTTTATAAAGATTCACCAAAGAATTCAGCATTTCTCCTTCCAGTTCAGGGTTGATGTTATCGTAAGCATCTTTAATCGCTGCCTCAACTTTAGGTTTCATAGCCAATCTTCCTGCCATATCCTGTTTTGCATAAGCATCAAGAGCCGGAGCCAATTGGTATGCTAAAGCGATATATTTTGCATTTCTGGTAAGAAGTGAAGCGTAATTTCTTTCAACATTTCTGTCAGACACCTGTCTGTAGTACGTGTTGATTTGATCTAAAACACCATCATACATCTCGTTACCAGGCTGTGCAGACCATTGTCTGAATGTTTTTTCGATATTCTGTTTGTCAGAGATTGTTCCGTTTTTGATAACGGCATCAATTGTTCCCTGTCTGTTTTTCCAGTAGTTAGCAACAGAAGCGTACTGAGAAGCATAAGCCAACTGAGTGGTCTTATCTTTATCCATGTACTTCTTCATTACATCCATTGCCATTTTAGAAGTTTCTACCCAAGCCGGATAATCTTTAGAAACCATTTGGTTGATTCCATAAGAAGTCAGGTAACGGTTGGTTCTTCCTGGGTAACCTAAGATCATTGAGAAGTCACCTGGCTTAATTCCTTTAATAGAAACGGGTAAAAAGTGTTTAGGTTTCAAAGGAACGTTGGTAGGAGCAAATTCTGCTGGGTTTCCTGCTGCGTCTGCATACACTCTGAAAACTGTGAAGTCTGCAGTATGTCTTGGCCATTCCCAGTTATCTGTATCACCACCGTATTTTCCTAAAGCTGATGGTGGTGCACCTACTAATCTGATATCTTTATAATCCTGATATACGAAGAAATAAAATTCATTTCCGTTGAAGAAATCTCTTACAACAACGGTATATTTTCCGTTTTCAGAATTTTCTGTCTGAATTGCTTTTGTTTCAGCATCAATTACAGCTTTTCTCTCAGCTGCAGTCATGTTGTTGTTTAGTTTAGAATTGATTCTCTGCGTAGCATCATCCATTCTCACCAAAAATCTTACATAAAGATCTTTTGCATTAAACTCGTCTTTTTCTTTCGTTGCCCAAAAACCGTTTTTCAGGTAATCTTTTGAAGGTGTAGAAGCAGCTGCTACAGCGCCGTAACCACAGTGGTGATTGGTAAAGATCAACCCTTTGTCGGATACGATTTCTCCGGTACAAAATCCTCCAAAGCTTACAATCGCATCTTTCAGACTTGAGTTGTTCACAGAATAGATTTCTTCTGGAGTAAGGTGCAGACCTTCTTTCTGCATATCAACACCGTTAAGTCTTTTGATGAGCATTAACAGCCACATCCCTTCATCTGCCCTCATCTGGGCAAAACCTAACAAGAAAGTGAATAGTAAAAATATTCTTTTCATTTTTAAAATAATTATTGTGGGGCTAATTTACTAATTTTTACGATAATCCATCCGTAATTGGTATGAAAATGGGTGACTGAGTGGTATGAAAAACATTATTCTGAGTTTTTTTGCTGTTTTTATTTTGACAGCAGTTACAAACTGTTCCTCCACTCAGGTCAATAACCAACATTATCAGAGAGAATGGATGATGGTTTCTTTTGATAAATTTACGAAACAGGAACTTATTGAAAACGAGGCTGGAATCAATTTAACGGGTGAAACAACCGGCACAGAAATAAAAGGGACTGCAAAAATGGGATGCAACCGAATTTTTTTTAAAGCTAAACTGAACAACAAAGGAAAAATAAAAATTTCAGGATTGGGAGGTACAGAAATGGCCTGTACAAATATGGAACTTGAAAACACTTTCATGAAAAAATTTAAGAAGATGACCCATTATGAGATTGAAGGTCATCGCTTGATGCTTTCTGATGATTTAGGAAATGAAATGAAATTCGTTGCAGCCGATTGGGATTAAATCTTTTAAACATAAAAATCAGGAAGTCCGCACTTGTTGCGGACTTCCTTAGTATAAAAGTGGTTATCAGTTTAGTTTTTTGGAATCGTTTTTTTAATTTCTTCTAAAGTGCTGGTGCTGGGAATTCCCTGAATTTTTACAGCATGATTTGCTGAGGCTCCCGTTTTTTTTGCATTTTGCCTGTTCGGAATTGTTGCAAAAACTTCTTCAAGGCTCGCCGTATTAGCAATCAATTTTCCCTGATTGGTTTCCTTTTGCGCTGTCTGGGCTTGCTGCTTCACTTCTGAAGCTTGGTCTGAGGCTAAAACATTGTCTTTTTTAGTGGCTTTCGATTCGTTTTGACTCTGCATTTTCTTTTCAAATGCTTTGGCGTCTTTCAAAACCTGTTCCTGATCCTGAAGTTCTGCAGATTTTTTTTCCTGAGCATAAAATGTTGCGCTCAACAGTAAGAATGGGATGATGTATAATGATTTCATGGTTTTTTTATTTAATGTTAACTAATACTTTTATTTTTCCAATTGAGCTTTGGTCGTAATCCTGAAGAGCTTTTCCGATAACCTGACCAATTCTCACCTTTTTAGGATTGGCTTTCATCGCAACTCCGGATTTTGATGAGGTTACCAAAAGATCACCTCTTTTTATATTTCCGCCTTCCAGACAGACTTTGGTTGGAATAACCCCGACAACTCCCATGGGAACCTTACCAATCAATTCCGAATCAATATTTTCTTCTGTTAAAAGAACACCTGGTTTGGTAGCGTAAACTCCGGCAACCAAAGTGGAGTAGGCTTTTGATGATTTTTCTACAGTTCTGTCTGTGTCTGTTGAGATCACAAGAATGTCTCCCGGCTCATATTCTGAACTGTTTCCTTCTACATCAAATGCTTCTGCTAAATCGGCACCGCTGTTTTGAGTTCCGCCGTTGAAAAATCCTTTTCCTGTTTTATCAATACGGGTAACGTTGGCACTTGCACTCTGAAAAACGGCTATGTTTCCTGACGGACCGGTATGGTTTACAAAAACTCCCGTTCCTGTTCCTACATTGGTGACAGATACTACTGCCTGAGAATTTGCAGTATTAAAGTTTCTGAAATAAGCTGCGCGACCGGTTCCGTAATTAGGAACCCAACCGTAGATGGCACTACCTGTTCCGTCTACCGTTGCTTCTACACCATCACCGGTATTTTTTGCATTCGCTGTGATACCGTTTCCGTTTCCGTTCGCAAGAGCCATTAATGCAGGTCCGTTTCCTGACGCATTACTCGCATAAAATAAACCTGCGAAACCGCCTGTTCCTGCAGACTCACCATACACTCCTGCAGTTCCGAAGTTGGCAAACTGAGAATTGACTTTTCCTTTCACTGCGGGTGAAGTTCCATTTGTATTGTCTACGAAGAATTCTCCTGCGATACCGTTTCCTAATGTGGTTGAGGAAAGAGCTGTTGATGTATTTGCGGTGTTGAAATTTTTAAATTCTGCCGCCTTACCAGTACTGAATGTTGGAACCCAGCCGTAGATGGCTCGTCCTGCTCCGTCAACATTTGCTTCTATAGCATCACCGTCTTTTCCGGCATTGGCAACAATTGCGTCACCATTTCCGTCTGTCAGGGCAACTAAAGCGCGTCCGTTTCCCGTTGCATTTGAAGAATAAAACAATCCGCCGAAGCCTCCCGTTCCGGATGATACTCCGAAAATACCAGCCGCTCCAAAGTTTCCGAAAATAGTTTTCACTTCGCCTCTTACTGCTGCACTTACACTGTTTGTATTATTAGAAAGAAAAGATGAGACGTTCCCTAAAGTATTATCAGGAATGTTTCCTGCTCCGTTAGATTCTACCTCAAAAGTATTTCTGTCGTTTGCAGTATTTGTATTTTCAAATCTTCCTGCTCTTCCTTTGCCTGAATTGAGACCAACCTGGCCAAACACTCCAATGCTTGTTCCTGTTGTGTTTCCGGAAACAAATCCTCGCACACCATATCCGGCACCATTATTTCTTCCGACTACAGCTCCGGCAATACCACTGTTTACGATACCGACCACAGCTTCTCCGCTCCCTGTATTTTCTCCGTAAATTCCCGCAGAACTCTGTTGATTTGTAGTTCCCTGTACGGCAAATCCTGTACCTGTAGAACTTACCACACCAGCTCCTGATCCTGTACTTGAAACATTAATCACTGTTCCGTTACCCAAAGTATTCGCAGTAAGAACCGTGCTGTTGTTTGCGTTGTTGGATATCGAAATGCTGGCAGCTGGCCCATTGGTGCTGGTGGCACTTAAACCTGTTCCGGTATTGCTATTGGCGTAAACACCATATCCCGCTCCTGAAGAATTTCCATAAACTCCTAATCCCGTTGCAGTCACACCATAAACTCCCCATCCACTTCCTGCCTGTGACCCCCAAACTCCGATTCCCAAACCACCTGTTCCGTTATTAATTCCGCGAACGGCTGATGAAAATCCTCCTGGCGCTACATTTGTCACAGTTCCTCTTACTGCTGCAATGCTTGATGTTGTGGTGTTGTTGATTCCTTCCAGAGAAGTTCCGTCTCCGTCATTGGTTATCGTGAAAAGATTTGAGGCGTTGTTGACGGTAGCAGAATATGGTAAAGTGAAACCTCCGCCTGAACTGCCTGAAGACTTGGCGTACATCGCGTAAGGAACGCTTAAAAGCTGACTGGTTCCCGTAATGGTGTAAGATGTTCCACCTGTAGGATCTGTTTCTGTTTTTAAGAAATAATTTCCCGAAGGCCAGTTGATCGTAGCGTATGTTCCTGAAAGTACAGTTCCGGTTCCGATTTCCAGACTGATGAGTCCGTTGGCGTTGGTTACACCGGTTAATCTTTCTGAGTATACAACAGTTCCTGAAGCCGAACCCTGTAGAATGCTGACTTTAACACCGATATTCTGACTGGCAAGTAATTGCCCTGTTGCACTTCTCATCACAGCCTGGTAGCTCATTTTTTCTGGAGCCTGGGCAGAAACCAAATGAAGGCCAAGCATCATTCCTACGGTTAGTAAAATTTTTTTCATGGTGATTATTTTTTAATGATTTTAAATGTTTTGATGTTTTTTCCATTCTGATTGACTCTTACGATATACATCGCCGATGGAAGCTCTGAAAAATTAAATTCTGATTTTGATTCTTTTATTTTAGTTTCTTTTAAAAGCTTTCCGGAAGAATCGAATAGTTGGAATTCAGAATTTCGGTAGTCGTTTGTGGCAAAATCCAAAAAAATGAAGTCTTTAAAAGGATTAGGGTACAATACAATGTCTTTTCTGTCGGCGCCAGTTGTTTCTGTGGTGGAAAGTGTAATGATTTCGTAAGCTTGCTGTACACCTTCATTTACCTGACTGTTAGGTCCCTTACTAGTGTAATCAATCTGCCCTACACTGTAAGAAACAGAGCCGCTACTCCCTGTTGCGTTTGATCCTGCTGCAAGAAGTGTTTTCTGGGCATTGACTTCTGATAATGAGCAAAGAATCAAAAAAGAGCCGTAAATAAAAATTCTTTTCATGTTAAGATAATTTCTGGTTAATATGAGTTTTGATGTTATCATCTGTTATTGAGATTTTTACGGTGTAAAGGTACATGCAGACGGATGAGGTAAACCAGAGGAAAAGAACTAGAATAAAAAAGGGATAATCACTGTATTTGAAGACTGGGTTTGCATTTATTAATTAAAAACGTTATCTTGTAAATCTTATAAATTATACAGAATTTAATGTTAGAAAAGAAACAACATAGTTACGAAAAGGCAGTTTTGGTAGGCGTTGTAACCCAAAATCAAGATGCTGATAAGTTGCAGGAATATATGGACGAGTTAGAGTTTTTAGCTTTAACGGCAGGTGCTACGGTAGACAGACGTTTTACTCAAAATTTAACTCAGCCCGATTCCAAAACTTTTGTGGGAAGCGGAAAAGCGCAGGAAATCAAAGAATATGTAAAGGAAAACGAGATAGGAACCATTATATTTGATGACGAACTGTCGCCTTCACAGCTTAAAAATCTTGAAAAAGAAATTGAGGTAAAAATCTTAGACAGAACGAATCTAATCTTGGATATTTTTGCCCAGAGAGCGCAGACTTCATACGCTAGAACACAGGTGGAACTGGCACAGTATCAATATTTACTTCCCAGATTAACGAGAATGTGGACCCACCTTGAAAGACAGAAAGGAGGAATTGGAATGCGTGGTCCTGGGGAAACGGAAATCGAAACCGACAGAAGGATTATCCGTGACAGAATCTCATTATTAAAAGATAAACTGAAAGTCATTGACAAACAGATGGCAACTCAGCGAAACAATCGTGGTAAAGTGGTTCGTGTAGCTTTAGTGGGATATACCAACGTAGGAAAGTCTACCTTGATGAACGCAATTTCTAAATCTGAGGTTTTTGCAGAAAATAAACTTTTTGCAACGCTTGATACAACCGTGAGAAAAGTGGTCATCGGAAACTTACCTTTCTTATTGACGGATACGGTAGGTTTCATAAGAAAATTGCCGACGCAGTTGGTAGAGTCTTTTAAATCTACTTTGGATGAGGTTAGAGAAGCGGATCTTTTGATTCACGTGGTTGATATTTCTCACGAAAGCTTTGAGGATCACATAGAATCTGTAAATCAGATTCTGATGGAAATCAATGCGCATCAGAAGCCGATGATTATGGTTTTCAACAAAATTGATGATTTCAGCTACGAGAAAAAAGACGAAGACGATCTTACACCGGGTTCAAGTAAAAATGTTTCGCTGGAAGAGTGGAAGCGCACGTGGATGAATAAATCTAAGCATCCCGCGGTTTTCATCTCCGCTCTGAAGAAAGAAAATTTCCCTGAAATGAAAAGGCTGATCTATGATGAGGTGATGAAAATTCATATCTCAAGATTCCCATACAACGATTTTCTTTTCGAATATTTTGATAACGACGAAGACGAAGCATCAGAAAAAGAAGATTAATGAATTACAAAATACTCGTTTTTCTGCTTGTTATTCCGTTTTTTGCATATGGCCAAAAGACTAAATTAGATCTGAAAAGTATTGAGAAAAACCTCAAAAATTCCAGCTCGCCTTACAATTATGAAAAACTGATTTTTAAATTTAAAGGTCTTCCAAAATCACTTGACAGTGCAGAAGCACAGCATTTATACTACGGAAGAAATTTCATAAAAGATAAAGTTTCCCAGACTGGCGACGAGTTCAAAAGTCTGGCTGAAGCTTTTAAAAACAATAATTTTGCAGACTGTATCAGGCTGGGCAAGATTCTTTACAATAAAGATTCCACCAATCTTGATGTCATTCTTATTCTCCTTCGTGCCTACGATCAGACCAAAGATGTAAGCAATTTCACGCATCATATTTCGCAGTTGAGACTTCTCACAGATGCAATCAAAAATTCCGGAGACGGAAAATCTGAGAAAACCGCTTATAAAGTAAACAGTGTAGGCGATGAATATATTTTTCTGAACGTCATGAACATCGGACAGGATTACACAAGAGGTTCAAGACCTCTGAAAGATGGAGTAATAGACGTTTGGGAAAAAGGCGACAGTAAAATTTATATCAAAGTATTATATCTAGACTTAATCTTTTAAAAAAACAATTCATTGGAATTATATTATTCATTTTCAGCGCTTATCGTATTAGCATCCATTTTTGCATATATTAACTACCGGTTTTTAAAACTTCCGAGCACCATCGGAATTATGGTTATTGCCATTGTGGTGTCTATCATATTGGTTTTATTTGGTGAAAACTTTCTTCCTAAGACATTCGGTCATCTGAATGATTTAATGAACAGTATAGACTTTACCGAAGTTCTGATGGGAGCAATGCTTAATTTCCTGCTCTTCGCCGGGGGAATTCATATTAATATTAATGATTTAAAAGAACAGTTTCGTCCCGTCCTCATATTTTCAACAGCAGGTGTGATTATTTCAACTTTTATTGTAGGATTCGGGATGTTCTATTTGCTGCCTTTGGTAGGATTAAAAATTCCTTTTATCTACTGTCTGGTTTTTGGAGCATTAATTTCTCCTACAGATCCGGTGGCGGTTTTAAGTGTTTTAAAACAGGCTAACATTTCTAAGTCACTAGAAACAAAGATTGCCGGTGAATCACTGTTTAACGACGGTATGGCTGTTGTGGTTTTTACAGTTGTATTGCAGCTTGCGGTAGGTAGAGAAGTAGATTTAGGTGTAGAAAATATCACCATTTTACTGATGAAGGAAGCTGGTGGAGGACTGCTTTTGGGAGTGCTTTTAGGATGGGTAACTTCTAGATTAATGCGAGAAGTCGATGATTATATAATTTCAGTTTTGGTGACGCTTGCTGTGGTAATGGGAGGTTATCTTGTTGCCAGACAGATGCACGTTTCCGGCCCGTTGACAATGGTTGCTGCCGGTTTATTCATGGGTAATTTTAATGTTAAATTTAAAATGAAATCTGTTACTCAGGATTATTTAATTAAATTCTGGGAACTAATTGATGAAATTCTGAATGCTGTCTTATTTCTCTTTATTGGTTTCGAATTATTGATGATCAAAGACTTAAATCATTATGTGATTCCAGGTTTACTGGCGATTGTTGTGGTTTTGGTGGCGAGATTTATTTCCATCTGGGGACCTACGAAATTTATGTCTTTCAGAACGCGGTTCAGTCCACAGACGATTAAGGTTCTGTTTTGGGGAGGAATAAGAGGTGGTGTTTCCATCGCTTTGGCAATGTCGATCCCGAAAAATGAATACAGTAATGCTATTTTAAGTATTACTTACTGTGTAGTTGTATTTTCTATTATCGTTCAGGGACTTACAATTGCAAAAGTTGCCAATCCGAAAAGGATTGCTGATGAAGAAAAAGAGTTGGAAAGTATCGCTTTAGAAGAAAGTCATTAATTGTTTGTTAATCAGAATAAATTAGATGTGAAGAAGCTGTTATTTTATTATTGTTTTTTGAATTTTGTCTTCTCAGGTAAACATTGACCAAATAAAAATCGATGTGACAAGTGATCCTAAAAAGTTTTATTATGATAATCTGGAGATTTTTAAAACTGATCCCAAATCTTTGAATCAAGAACAGCTCAATTACATTTACTATGGAAACAATTATGTTGATCATGGCTTTAAAAGAGGTGATTTTATGACCGATCTTGGTGAAGTTACCAAGTTTTCAGATAGAAATATTTCATTTAAAAAAGCAACAGAGATTTTAGAAAAAGCAAAAATCCTGTATCAGAAAAATCCTTTGCAAAAAGAGCTTTTATTGGATCTTCAAAAATTACATTATAAAATTAAAGAAGAAGATAAGGGTGATTTTCATTTTAGTCAATATCAACTTTTATTAAAGACAATAAATAATAGCGGAACGGAGAAATTATATTTTTCGCCGCTTGTAGTTACAAATTTTCAGATCAAATGGTTGCATTAGAAAGCTCTGAAGTTTTTGTCCCAGGATTAACGATTATCCTTTCAATCTAAAGTTCTGGCTGATGGTTCTTGGCTTAATATTTATAAGTACAGACAGGATCTGCTTTTTGTAAGAACAACTCACCATAAAGACTTTTTCAAAGATGACAAATAATATTCTTAAAGAAATCAAAGAATCACTGGCTGTTTTATCTATTCCGGAGAAAGCAGCTTTTCTTCCGAAATTTTTCAAGACAGGAAAAGGAGAATATGGTGAAGGTGATTTGTTTTTGGGTGTAACGGTTCCGGATCAACGGTCTGTTGCCAAAGAATTTTATTCAAAGATTAGTTTAAAAGAGTTAAGCGAATTGCTTTCTTCAACTTATCACGAACACAGATTGACGGCTCTTCTGATGTTGGTTTCTAAATTTGAAAAAACAAAAGATCAGGTTGTAAAAGATGAGGTTGTAGAATTTTATCTCAATCATCTGCAGAATATCAATAATTGGGATCTGGTCGACACCAGCTGTTATAAGATTTTGGGTCGGTATGCATTTGAAAATCAAAAGGAAAGCTTGTTCAGAGATCTTTCGAATTCTGATCAGATGTGGCACAAGAGAGTAGCGGTTGTCGGAACGATGCATTATATTAAAAAAGGTCATTTTGAACTGACTAAGGAATTTGTAACCCATAATTTAAACCATCCACACGACCTAATGCACAAAGCAAATGGCTGGATGTTGCGGGAAATGGGAAACAAAAATAATAATGAATTAATCACATATCTCAACCAGCATTATAAAAAAATGCCGCGAACCTGCCTTCGCTATTCAATCGAAAAATTAGATGAAGAACTCCGACAGGATTATCTAAAGGGCAGAATTTAAGATTTCATTGGTGTGCAAAGGTTTATTTCGCAACGTTAATTCAATCAAAATTAAGTAAGTTTGTTACTTAAACCAAAATCATGAAAATCATCCTTAAGTGTCTTCTGTTGGTGCTTCCCCTTTTATTTTTGACAAGCTGTTTTGATATTTTAGATAAAGTGAACGTGAAAGCGGATGGCAGTGGCGAATATTCTCTGATTCTCAATGCCAGCAAAAGTAAAACAAGACTGGCCTCCATCTCAAAAATGGAAACAGTCAACGGTAAAAAAGTTCCCAAAAAATCAGAAATAGAAGCCAAAATCAACGAAGCTGCAAGAATTTTCAAAACTGTTCCCGGCATTTCCAACGTAAAAACTTCGATGGATTTTGATAACTATATCATCAAACTGAGCTGCAATTTCAAAAAAATTGAAGATGTCAACTCCGGTTTAGAACAGCTGAAAGCTAAAAATATTGTAGGAAAAATGATTCCTACCAACATCTACAGTCACAGTCCCGCAAAGAAAACTTTTAGCAGAAATAAAATTAATACTTTCAAAAGTGACTATGACAAGCTGAGCTCTGCTGACAAAGAAGTTTTTAATAATGCGAAATATACTTCAGTTTTGCAGTTTGAAAATACAGTAAAATCCCAGTCTAATGCTTCTTATCAACTTTCACCCAACAGAAAAGCAATGAAGCTGGAAGGCAATATTTTAGATTTTATCCTTCAGAGAAAGCAGACTCAAAATACTATTCTATTTCAATAATCCCCATTTATAATATGAGATCATTTTTACACAAATTACAGAAAATCACTTTTTTGCTCTTCGGTTTTGCCATTGCTTTTGCGCAAAACAGCATGAAAGTTCCTTCGGATGCCGTATTTTATATGGAGATCAACGGAAAAGAGCTTAATAAAAAGATAAATTGGGAAAAGTTTAATCCTTTTTTACAGCAAATCGACAAAAAGGAAAAGGGAAAGCCTTCGTGGAATGACTATTCCAAGACGGGTATTAAGTATGATGCTACGCAGTATCATTACGCGCAAATTTCAGATTCTGTGCAGTCTTATACGGCACATTTTGTTTTAGATAACAAACTCAAGTTTCAGGAATTCATCAATTCGACCAAGAAAAAAGGACTGGAGCCTTCTAAGAAAAAAAACTATTCCTACATTGATCTTGACGACAATCTTTTCGTTGCATGGAACGATCAGCGAGCCGTTATCACTTTGGTGAATTACAGAAAACGTTCAAAAGATATTTGGGATGACGATATATATGCGGTAGACAGTACGGCAGCTGCGTTTACCGACAGTGTAATGGTAGATATAGACAGTGCTGTAGTAGTAGATATTGAGGAAAAACCATTCGATTACAAAGAAGAAATTCAATATTTAAAAGATGAAATTAAATATCTGAAGGATAATATCAAATCGAGCAATACTGAAATTGCCAGACATCAGAAAGATATTAAATATCTCGAAAAACATCACAGATATCCGGAAGAAAAAAAAGAGTTTGAAAAGACAACAGATTCTCTGTATCCGGAAGACAGTTCAGAAACAATGGCTCCGCCAGCTTCTCAGGATGATTATGTAGAAACAGAAGCTTATCCGGCAGACGCTGAGTATCAAAAAGAAATGGACTTATTCAATATTGAAAAATATAAAACTGCAAAAGCAATCGCAGAAAGAAGTTTTGACACTTATTTCAACACAAATTTGCAGATTGAAGCGTCAAAAGAAATGCTGAGTTTCAGAGATGGTAATTCTGATGTTTTTGTTTACGCCAATTACGAAAAACTGATTAGCAAAGGACTGTATGATAAAATGTACAGCAAATATAACTTTGGCAGTATTCTGAGTAAAATGTACAATTCAAACTCTGCATACAATCTTTATTTCGACAAAGATCAGGTTAGATTGGTCAACAATTATCAGCATAAAGATGGAGAAACACAGAAAAATATTTCAGCCGTTTATCAGGGAAAGAAGAATAAAAAACTGACTGCGTTAATCAACGACAGAAGCATCGGTTATTATGCGATGAATGTGAATGGCTACAAGTATTTTGATATGATGTACAGTCTGCTTCAGGATGCCGGCGACAAAGAATATCAGAAAGAAGTTAAGCTGGTTATCGAAACCATGAAAATCGTTCTTGATGAGGAAGCGATTGCTAAAATCGCACCCGGAAACGGAATTTTTGTTTTGAATGAATTGAAATCTAAAAAAGTAGGGTACACAGATTACGACTACGATGAAAATTATAACGAAAAAGAAGTAAAAAAGACCAAGGATGTCATGGTGCCGGATTTTACTTTTGCTTTTGTGACTGAAAATGAAGGATACTGGAAAAGAATCTTTGACGTTCTGACAACCAATAAAGATTTCGCCAAAAAATTCACTAAAAACGGTGATGTATATTCCTTTAAAGAAGAGAAAAGCAACGGATATCTTGATCAGATATTTTTCACCGTGAAAAACGGTGTTGTTTATCTTACGACTTCTACACAAAATCTGACTGAAAAAAGCCAGTCTTCAGTTTCCGGAAAATGGATGAAAGATTCTGCGAAGTATCCTCTTTCAGGAAGATTGGATATTCAAAAATTACTGCTTGGTTTGGAAAAGGAATTCAAATCAGTTTCTGAAAAAAGGACATTGAATTCTTTGAGAAAAAATGTGGGCGATGTCTATTTTAAAACTGAGGTTAAAAACGAAAGCATTCAGACTGAAATAGATTACCAAATAAAAAATTCTTCAGAAAACAGCCTGATGTATTTCTTTGATCTGTTTGACGAGATGTTCAAGAACAGGGAATCTGATAAAGAAGCAAAGACTCTGTAATCAGCTGGCCGGATTTTCTAATTAAAAATTAATGAAGAAAAAATATATTACTGCCATTATTGTACTTGTGCTTTTAACAGGAATTTATTTTTTGCTTTTTCACCAGAACCGAAGCTTGAAATTTATTCCTGAGAATGCTGATGTTGTGATTTTGGTAGACACAAAGAAAGCGAAAAGACAATATATTTTCAGCGTATTGACACATCCTTCGAAATGGTTTGAAGGAGATAAAAAAGATA
This sequence comes from Chryseobacterium kimseyorum, assembly GCF_025971945.1. Lineage (GTDB taxonomy): Bacteria > Bacteroidota > Bacteroidia > Flavobacteriales > Weeksellaceae > Chryseobacterium > Chryseobacterium kimseyorum. Next base: position 316,316 of record NZ_JAPDHW010000002.1, on the reverse strand, counting down.
AAAATAAAATTTCCATCTCAGATTCAGGAGTAAAGATTCCGGATTTTCTACAGATTTTTCACTTAAAAAACAGTAAGTTTTCAAATTATTATACGATTTTAGAATTAGATGATTTTCAAAAGTTCTGTACTCTTCTTAAACAAAATCAGTTTATTAATAAAGGAGCTCAGGGCTACGTAAAAGACCATTATGTCGTTTATGTAAATAAAAAATATGCTGTTATAGGAACTTCTAATGATGAATTTATATACATTGCAGATTTTCTGAAGAAGAATCCGTCAAATAAAAATACGAGTGCAGACCGGTTTATTAAGGGAAGTTTAGGAAGTTTAAGTTTGATCTCTGGGAAGGATATTCAGAATTTTGATATTAATCTGAACGATGACGAAATTGAAATAAAAAATGAAAAGAATTCTGCTGATTTCAACTCAATGATTTCAGATTTGCATAAGAAAGCACAATTTTTTGTAGCCGAATTAGATTCAGAAAACATTGGGAAAATAAGTGCTGTCTTCAAAGAAAATATTACAGAATCAACATCTGTAAATCATTTGAAAATGAGTGCAGATCTTGTAGAGGTAAATGATACCATCGTGAGCTATGGATATGATGACAACTTTAATGAGATTGAAAAAGTCACTTATCAAAAGATCATTCAGCCCAATTATGAAATTTTTCTTCAGACATCAAATCCCGATAAAACATGGAATTATTTTCGGCACAAAAAATGGATTAATGCACAAAGTCAGTTTACAGCAATTCCTTTTCAACCTAATACAATAAGTCAAAATAAAAATACAATTTCTATAAAGTCTGTCGGGAAATTTGCAAAATTGAATGAGATTAAAAATCAAAATTTTGTCTTCATCCGAAATAATGCTTTGCTGTATTCTTCTTTTAAATTTTTAAACAACTCTGTTTTGCGTGATGTAGAGTATGTATTTTATGGAAATAAAAGCAGCGATTACACGGTGAAAATTAAATTCAAAAAAGAAAAATATCCTTTAATTTTAAGATAAAACATGTGTCCACCTGAAATTGCTTTACTCAAAACTTTTACGCATTATTTTCTGCATCTGGCATTTCCGGCGCTTATTGCTTTTGTATTTTATCGTAAGGAATGGAAGAAAGTATACTTAATTCTTTTGGCGACAATGCTTGTAGATCTTGATCATCTGTTTGCAGATCCTGTTTTCGATCCCAACAGAATGAGCATTGGTTTTCATTTTTTGCATTCCTATTATGCGATTGCGGTGTATTTTTTGCTGTTATTTTTCAAAGGAAATTTAAGGATTATTGGCATCGGTCTGCTCCTTCATATGCTAACCGATTTTCAGGATTTTGAGCTTTGGTGTCATTAAAATATTATTAATATTTTCTTTTGATAATTTAAAAACCATAGTTTTTTTGTATTTTACAGTCACTTATGAAAATAAAAGAATTTTTACATTATACTTATATTTTTCCTGTTTTTGCGGTGATTTATTACTTCAGCGGATTAATGGGAACCGGAGTTGTTTTTGATATCATTGCTGGAATATTATTAACCGGAAGTGTACTGTCTGCAGTTCATCACGCAGAAGTGGTTGCTCACAAAGTTGGCGAGCCTTATGGAACGATTATTCTCGCACTCTGTATTACCATAATTGAGGTTGCATTAATTGTCTCATTAATGGTTGCTGGTGGCGAACAGGCGCTGACCTTGGCAAGAGATACAGTTTTTGCTGCCGTAATGATTATTCTTAACGGTATCATTGGGATTTGTATTCTTGTAGGTGGAGTTAAATATTTCGAGCAGTTTTTTGCGCGGACATCTGCGACTACTTACCTGGTGAGTATCGTATCAATTCTCGTAATTACTTTGGTCTTACCTAATTTCACATCGAGTGTTAACGGTCCTTACTATAACAATGCACAGCTGGTTTTTGTTTCTATAGCATGTCTTGTAATCTATGGAGTGTTTTTGATGGTGCAGACCGTCAGACACAGAAGTTATTTTATGCCTGCTGACGGAACTGCCGAAGAATATTATATCCCAAATAAAACTCAGGCAATTGTAAGCTTCCTTTTTCTGGTGATTTGTCTTGTCATCGTCGTTCTCTTGGCGAAAGGTCTTTCAGGAACCATTGAAGATATGGTGCAGAGTATGGGAGCTCCAAAATCTTTAGTGGGAGTGATTATTGCCGGGGTTGTACTTCTTCCGGAGGGTGTGGCTGCAATTCGTGCAGCGAGAAATAATCAGATACAGTCGAGTTTAAATTTAGCATTAGGTTCAGCTTTAGCGAGTATTGGACTAAGTATTCCGGCGATCTCTGCAGTCAGTATTATGTATGATATTCCTTTGGTTTTAGGATTAGATAAAAAAGATATTATCCTGCTAACTTTATCCGTCTTTATCGTTATGCTGTCGCTGAGCCGCGGAAAAACAAATGTTCTCTACGGAACTGTTCTTCTCGTCAATTTAGCAGCCTATATTTTTACGGTGATTGTGCCATAAAATACACGCACAAAATACTCTTTACAAGAGTTCTAAAAACATTTAATGTTTTCTCGCCATTTCCATTTTGTAAGACATCAGGTTGGCAATGTTCTCAGATTTGGTAATCGCCATATCTGCGTTATAACCGGTGAAATTTTCCTCTATGGTCTGTTTCCAAAGTTTTAGCCACTGTGCGAAATGATGTTTTTCCATCGCTTCAAGGTGGTTGATCGGGAAATGTACTGCCATGGGGTTTCCTTTATAACTCATCTGACCAAATAATATGCTTTCCCAAAAAGAATACATTTTGGGTAAATGCTTTTGAAAATCAACTTTAATAATGTCTTTAAAAAAGAAACCGATCGTTTCATCCTGTACCACTTTATCGTAAAATGAGTTCACCAATAATTCTATATCTTCTCTTGATTCTAATTTTTTCATTTCACCTTTATTTAATTGGAACTTAAAATGATACCTCAAATTTAGTTTAATTCTAAATCTTTAAGAACATGTGGTGATTGATAAAATTCATGAAAACAATATTTTATCTTTGCACTCTGCTTTCACATTTAAAATATTAGAATTGAATTTAGACTTTTACAAAACTCAGGCATTACAGAAACAGAAGGAGCATAAGAAGTTTTTGGAAGGTTTAAAGAAAAAACCACCAAAAAATCTCGACTATCTCGTTCAGGAAACCCATGAAGAAGTTTTCGAAAAAATAGACTGCCTTCAGTGCGCCAACTGTTGCAAGACAACAGGGCCGCTTTACACCGAAAAAGATATCGAGCGAATTTCTAAGCATCTGCGAATGAAACAGGCTGATTTTGAAGCAAAATTTCTGCGTGTAGATGAGGAAAACGATAAAGTTCTGCAGAATCTTCCATGCTATTTTCTGAATGATGATAATACCTGTTCAATCTATGATGTCCGTCCAAAAGCATGCAGAGAATATCCACATACAGACCGAAAAAAGATTTATCAGATTAATAATTTAATGATACAAAATACGGTGATTTGCCCGGCGGCTTTTGAGTTTGTAGAGAGTATGATGAAAAATCTGAGCAAATAATTGAATATTAAATTTCGATCAAATTGATAAAAATCTCCAAACCTTGAGTAATCCTCAGGGTTTTTTTTATATTTGTTACTTCAAAAAAACACACAAATTTTTAATTTAAATAAATGATGAAAACTAAATTAGTACTCATTGCAACGATGTTTGCAGGTATTTCCTTTTTCGCACAGGAAATAAAAATCAAAAAAGGAGAGGTGTCTCTGGATGAAAAAGTGGTTGCAAAAGTAGATGACAAAGGCAGAATTTACAAATTCAGCGATCTCGGTAATAAACTGCAGTTTACTGCAACAATCATTAACGGCAGAACCATTGGCACGCAATCTGACAATGGCTGGATAGAATACACAGGCACAAATAATGTCGTTAAAGAATCTAAACATGCAGAAGGTGCATTTACGCTTAGTATGGGTAAACTGATTGTTCAGAGTGCTCTCGCAAATGGTCTTATCACTAAAGACGGAATTGACGAAGCAAAAGTAAATGAGTTTTTCGCTACGGAAGACCGCTCGCTATCTGAAGCTAGAAAAAATGGAATCACCGCTCAAAAGACAGAAGCAGTGAATGAAGATGCCACAGGGATTTCAATCGACTATGACGGGAATATTAAAGATAATACCGGAAAATTTATTGGTACTGTCACCAGAGCAAATATTGAAGCTTCGCAGTCAAAATTCAAAAGCAAATCAATGATGGACAAGTTTTTGGAGTATCGTGTTTTTGATGTCAACAAAATCCTTATCGCTAAACTTCCGTGTTCTGATAGTGATATGACAAATGAAGATAAGGGATTGGTAATTTATACCTATGACAACAAAGAAATACCCATGACAGCTAAAAACGGGATGGAGTTTAAAATTCCAATAGCAGTAGATAAGATTGCCAGCCGAATGGTAAAAAAGCTGTACGCCAATGGATATACTTTGGGCGACATGAAGCCCACAATTGAAGCTGCTGCCAAAGATAAAAGAGATGCTGCCAACCAAAGATCAGTAGATGCTGAAAACAAAGCGAAGGCAGAATCCAGCAATATATACAATCTGCCGGGATATGTAATAAGCAAAGAAGGTGTGAAGAAAGAAGGCGCTGTAACCATAGAATTTGAGTCTATTGACGCAAAATTGGGAAGAGAGAAAGGTATAAGTGATCTGACAAATTACGGAGGCACAGTGACAGTAAATTTGGATGGCAAAAATGAAGTGTACAAGGCAAAAGATAATGTAAAATTTTGTGCCGGAGAAAAATGCTTTTTAGGCGTTTCAGGCACAAACACGTTAGGTAAAAGTGAGTTTTGCGAAATTGTCTCAGAAAATGATGGAAACTATATCTTAAATGACGTGAAAAGTCCTGAAGATTATTACATAAAATTAACAAGCCAGCCAAAAGCAGTCTACCTAGGAGAAAAAGGTGCTTTCGGAAAAAGAAAGACAGAAAAAATAAAAGCAGCTTTTGACGAATATATGAAATGTCCGGCTTTAGATTTTTCTAAATACGATACCAAAACTAAAGATGGACTGGTACATGTTCTCGCTGACTATTCTGCTCAATGTAAGAAATAACCTGAATCTTATAATTTCCGAAATACGATCAAACTGCTGTTTGTTTTTATATTTGTAAAGTCTGATGAAAAATCTGAGCAAATAATTTGAAATCTTAATTCCTTATAAAATCTTATAAAGTTTAGTTAAAACAATGGTGAATTATAATTTTACTTAAAAGACTGCGTTACAGTAATAAATCAATCCCCAATTGGTTTAAATAGAAGTAGTTTTTTATATAAGTAAAAATGGAATCCTGAAATGTAATGTTTCAGGATTTTTTCTGATATATTTCCATCATTCTAAACTGCACCATTTTTTCAATTAAATCTAAAGGCAGATTTTCAGTCAAAGGAAACTGAACTGCTCCTTTTGAGAATTTATATTTTCTTTCTTTAAAATGACTTTCAAAATGAATAATTGCCTCAGGAAGCGGATAAAATCCAATGTGATTTTTGTACGCAGCAAAGTAAACCAGAGGCTTTTTCTTATACCTGAACGCCGGCATCTGATAGCCGACGTATTCCTCCAGTTCTGGAGTCTGAGCGTGAACGGTTTTTCTTAAAGCTTCAAGCTTAGTCTGAACATCTTTGGGGAAAAGAAGAAAATATTCTTCAAAATTTGTAAATGTGTTTTTCATTGTAAGTTTTTATTAAAAATAAAAAATATGAAATTCTAAATCATTAAAAACTAAAAAAAAAATTAATTTCATTAATGATCACAGAGTTGTACGCTATTTGTATAGTATTGATTATCACCAAAATATTATATTATGAAAAGATTAATTTTAGCAGCTTTTGCTATGGGAGGTATATTTGCTGTATCTGCACAGACAACACCTCAGAAAACAAATACAGGCTCAACCACTGTTACAACTCCATCAACAACTCAGAAGGGTGTGATAATTCCCAGAGGAAACCTTAACTCAGATGTGAGAGCGTTGAATAATAATCAATTAGGCACCGGGAACAATCTGCAGGGAACTATGAATAACAATATGGGCACCATGAATAACGGAACCATCAATTCTCCCAACCCAAACGGAACACTTCCTTTGAATACAGGCACTGTCGATAATAAAGTTTTATCGCCTGGTAATGTCAACATCGGAACTACCGGCAGTCTCAATACAAGCGGAAACGTAAATACGAGTGTTAATAAGCCTTTGCCGGGATCCGGAACTGTAAATACCAGCACTCCAACCACGCCTTAAAAAAGACAAAATAAGACAATTTTGTATCAAAAAAAAAGCATTGAACTGGACATTCAATGCTTTCACTTTCACTATTACTTTTTCCCATTTATAATCCCGGGACAGGTTTTCAGAAAAAAGGTCGGGAAAATTTCCCGACCTTAATATTTTTATACGACTCCCTGAGCCAACATTGCTTCTGCTACTTTTACGAATCCGGCGATGTTTGCACCTTTTACGTAGTTTACATAACCGTCTTCCTCTTTACCGTAGTCTCTACAAGCTTTGTGGATTCCGATCATAATCTCTTTCAGTCTTGCATCAACTTCTTCAGAAGTCCAGTTTAATCTGATTGAGTTCTGAGTCATCTCTAAACCTGAAGTGGCAACACCACCAGCGTTAGAAGCTTTTCCAGGAGAGAACAATACTTTGTTTTCAAGGAAATAATTGATTGCATCTAATGTAGAAGGCATATTTGCAGCTTCTGTTACACATACGCAACCGTTTTCTACCAATAATCTTGCGTCTTCCAGGTCAAGTTCGTTCTGGGTTGCAGAAGGGATGGCAACATCACACTTCACTTCCCAAGGACGTTTTCCAGCGTGGAATACTGCTGACGGATATTTTTTAGCATAATCCTCAGCTCTGTTGTTTCCTGAAGATCTTAATTCTAATAAATAATCGATCTTCTCACCATCGATTCCGTCTTTATCATACACATAACCGTCCGGACCGGATAGAGTAACCACTTTTCCGCCAAGTTCGTGTACTTTTTTAATAACACCCCAAGCTACGTTACCGAAACCTGAAACTGTTACCGTTTTATCTTTAAATGTCTGTCCGATAGTCTTCAGCATCTGCTCAGCAAAGTAAACAACTCCGTAACCAGTCGCTTCAGGACGGATTAATGAACCACCGTAAGCCAAACCTTTGCCGGTAAGAACTCCTGTAAATTCATTTCTGATTTTCTTATACTGACCGAATAAATATCCGATTTCTCTAGCTCCTACGCCGATATCTCCCGCAGGAACATCCGTTTCAGGACCAATATGCTTGCAAAGTTCTGTCATGAAAGCCTGGCAGAAACGCATTACTTCCATATCAGTTTTTCCCTGTGGATCAAAATCTGAACCTCCTTTTCCACCTCCCATTGGAAGTGTAGTCAGAGAGTTTTTGAAAACCTGCTCGAATGCTAAGAATTTAAGTACAGAAAGATTTACCGTCGGATGGAAACGGATTCCCCCTTTGTAAGGTCCAATCGCAGAGTTCATCTGAATTCTGAAACCTCTGTTAACCTGAATTTCTCCTTTGTCATCAACCCATGGAACTCTGAAAATAATAATTCTTTCAGCTTCAGCCATTCTCTCAAGAAGCTTCATGCCGGTATATTCTTTTCTGGTTAAAATAAACGGAATTACAGTTACAGCAACTTCTTTTACTGCTTGTAAGAATTCCGGTTCGTTAGGATTCTTCGCCTCAATTTTGGCGATAAACTCCTGGATTTTCTGGTCAATATTATATTGTTCCATATTAGGTAGGGTTGAATATTATGTCAACAAATTTAATTTTTTTTTCAAGATTCACAATAGCTTATTTAATATTTGCTGAAAATTCAATAATAATGAAACAGAATATTATTAAATTGATAATTATGATTTAAATTTTGTTAAAAATTAAATGTTATATATGAAATAATGAAATATTAAGAAATCATTAAATTTCAAATCGCTACAAATTGTCTCCCGGAAAATGATTTTACTTTCCCCAAAAGCTCCAATTCCAAAATCACAGGCAATATTTTGTGTGATGCCACCGAAATTATATCTGCCAAATCATCTAATGAAACATGAGGGTTTGCTGCGATATTCTGATATATTAATTCTTGATTTTCAGATAATTGAATTGAAGTCTCACTGTATGGAAAAAGTTCTTCCATTTTGTCTTTTGGGTCATTAAAGCCAACTAAATTTAGCAGGTCTTTGATTGTTGAAATTGCCGTAGCTTTGTTCTGAAAAATAAGGTGATTACATCCCTGGCTATATTTGTCGGTAATCTTTCCCGGTAAGGCAAATACATCTCTGTTGTAGTTATTGGCAAATGTTGCAGTACTTATAGAACCGCCACCAAAAGCCGTCTCAATCACAATCGTTGAAGGGGAAATTCCGGCTACAATTCTGTTTCTCTGGATGAAATTTTCGCGGTCGGGTTTTCTTGAAGAATTAAATTCTGTAAGCAATCCACCATTTTCTTCGATGATTTTCTCCGAAAGTTTTCTGTTTTTCGATGGATATAAAGTATGAAAACCATGCGCCAAGACACCAATCGTGGGAATCAGATGTTGTAAAGAATGTTCGTGAACTTCTTTGTCCACACCCAATGCCAGACCACTTACTGAAATGAATGCATGCGATTTTGCTTCATCAAAAAAATCTTCAATAAACTTTTTACCGTAAGCTGTAATATTTCTCGTTCCAACTAGACTGACAGCTTTTAAATTGGGATCAAAGTTTCCTTTCTGATATAATATTGCCGGTGCATCATCACATTCTTTGAGTAGAAATGGCAGTTCATTCTGATGTCTTAAATTGATTTTTATGGAATTTTTTTCACAGAACAAAAGTTCTTTTTCTGCAAATTTCAAATGTTCAGAATTTCCAATATCTGATACTGTTCTTGTACCAATTCCGTCGGTTTTACTGAGTGCTTTCTTAGTGGATTTCCAAACATTTTTTGCGCTCCCGAAACTGCGGACCAATTTGAAAAAATTAATATCACCTATAAAATTACACTCGCGGAGAGCGATAGAGTAGAGATGTTCTTCAGAATACATTTGTGTGTTATTTTATTCAAATGTAGGGAATTAGGATTTATTTTCTTCTTATTTCTTCCAAATGATCCCAAAGATCTTCATTTTTTTTGTAGGGCAATTCCAAGAAATCATCCGGATGATTTTCTTTGTATTCCTGCCAGAGTTTATCATCTTTCTCGCTATAATAATTGGGGAATTCCCAAATAAACCTTTTCTTTTTGTCGCCTATATTTTTAAAAACAAATGCTAAAATGCTTCCGACCAAAGCACCTGATAAGTGAGCCTGCCAGGATATTTTACTGGGCTCAGGCATATTGTAAAAAAGCTCTTCCGGAAACATTCCCCAAATTAAACTTCCGTAATACAAAACAACAAGAAGAGAAATTGTAAGCAACGTCATATTCCACTTAAAAACTCCACTGAAAAAGAGAAAAAATGCCAACACATAAACAACGCCACTGGCTCCGATCGTACAGGTGTACATATACTCGCCGGTCATCATGTCAATGGGCGGAAGTATCCAAAGTAAAAGTCCTGTTGCGAGCCAGCCCATGACAAAAACTTTATTGGCCACCAAAGGGTAAAACTGATAGAGCAGGCACATCAAAACAGCAATTGGGATGGAATTTCCTACAATGTGATCAATGCTCCCGTGAAGCAATGGTGAAGTGATAATTCCAAGCAAACCTTCCGGCAACAGCGGAATAATCGCACCAAAGCAACTGGAAAAAAAGCCCTGCGTCTGTAGAAAATATCCCAACCACATGGCTCCCAGCATAAGCAGAGGATTGATGATTGCGTTTTTGTGAATTACATTTTTTAGCATACCTGAAAACTGTCAAATCAAAAGCCAAGTATAAATTTCGGAAAATTTGTCGATGATTTTATTTTTAAAAGAATATTTAAGACAAAAGGTAAGGTTTTCTATATTATTTTGTTTTAAAATCATGACGCGGTAAAATTTCTAATAAACCTCTGAAAACGTGTAAACTTGCTGTTTCACATTATATTCCTATTTTTGCACTTGGAAAAATTGAGATTTATGAGAAAGATTTTCGTTTTACTTTTTACGTATCTGAGTGCGCATTCTTTTGCGCAGGTAGTCATCAGTGATTCAGCCGCGGTAGATACCATCAAAAAACCACGACATTGGTCTGTTAATGCGAAAAATAGCGTGATGTTTAACCAGGCAGCCTTCTCTAATTGGGTTGGTGGTGGCGCCAATAACGTAGGATGGCTGGCGAGTGCAAATTACAATCTGGTTTATGAAAATGGCCGTAATCTTTGGGAGAATATTATCATCTTAAATTATGGACAAAATACAACGAAAGGTGTTGGTACAAGAAAAACGCAGGATGTTCTGAATATTTCCACCAACTATGGTCTTCAGTTTTCAAAAAGCTGGTATGTGTCAACGGGAGCGAGTTTACTGTCACAGTTTTCCGGCGGATTTGAGGACGGAAATAATCCTGAGGCAAAGAAAATTTCAAATTTTATGGCACCAGGTTATGTGAATGCCGGTGTCGGGATAACGTACAGACCAAACGAAAATCTGACCGTGACCTTCAGACCTGCCAACGGAAGATTCACCTTTGTTTTGGATAAAGAATTACAGTTCGTAAAGTCTGACGGTGATTTTTTCCTGATGCAGATGGGTTTCCTGGCCTCAGCAATCTATAAAGTAAAACTGATGGAAAATATTGAAATGACCAACACAGGATCTGTATTTTCCAACTATCTTGAAAATCCTGACCATATGGTTTTGTCGTATAATATGCTTTTGAATATGAAAATTAACAGGTTTGTATCTTCAATTATTACTTTAGATTTGATGTATGACCATAATCAGATTCAGAAAACACAGCTGAAGCAGACTTTAGGAATTGGTTTTGCCTACAATATTGATAACGGTGTGAAGCGTTCTGACCGAAAAGACAGTCAGTGGTGGTTAAAGAAATAGATTTGATATCATTATAAAACAACAAAAGCACTTCAATTGAAGTGCTTTCCTTTTTATGTTTAAATGGAATTTTAAAATTCCATGGTAACTTCAAGTTTCTCAGCTAAAAGCTGCTCGATTTTTACTTTTAACGGCTCAATGTCGATGTTCTGCATTGCGTCATTGGCAAAAGCGTAAAGCAGTAATGCCTGAGCTTCTTTTTTAGAGATTCCTCTTGCTCTCAAATAAAACAAAGCATCTTTATTCAACTGACCAACCGTACAACCATGAGAACACTTCACGTCGTCTGCGAAAATCTCCAGCTGAGGCTTAGTATCGATTGTTGCACCTTCGCTCAGTAAAACGTTGTTATTTTGCTGATACGCGTTGGTCTTCTGAGCAATTTTATTTACAAATACCTTTCCATTAAAAACCCCGTGAGATTTATCTTTAAAAATACCTTTGTAATTCTGGTAACTCTGACAGTTCGGCGTATTGTGGTGAACTGCCGTGTGGTGGTCTACCAACTGATCTTTCCCGATAATGGTGATTCCGTTCATGAAAGAATTGATATTTTCTCCGTTATGAATAAAATCAAGATTGTTTCTGATGATTTTCCCTCCGAATGTAAATGTATTTACTGTAGTTAAGCTGTCTCTTTCCTGTTTTGCAAACGTATGATCTACTAAATAAGACGTATCGCTGTCGTTCTGAATTTTGTGCCAGTCTGCTTTTGCATTCTGATAGGTGAAAATTTCAGTTACTGAATTGGTAAACACAAAACTCTCATCAAAATTATGGTGACTTTCAATGATTTCAACTTTTGCACCTTCTTCTACAATCAGTAAGTTTCTCGTGTTGTAGAATGTGTTTTCTTCCTGATTTTGCGAAAGATAAAAAACGTGAATCGGTTTTTCGATGATCACATTTTTCGGAACTTTTAAAAAGAATCCGTATTTGCAGTATGCCTGATTTAAATTGGTAAAAGCTAAATCTTTTGCAGCAATTGTATTAAAATATTTGTCGAAAACATCTTTGTGATTCTCATCATTCAGAGCGTAATTGAAAGACAGAAATTCTGCATTTTCGATAGAAATGTTTGAAAGCTCTTTGCGAAGCTGACCGTTTACAAAAACAATCCAGTCAAAATTTTCTTCTCCCAAATGCAACTCATCAAGCTGTTCTTTGGTGATGTTGTGACTTTCTTTCGGGAAAAAATTATAATCTTTCTCCGTGATTTCTTTGATGTTGGTATACTTGTATTCTTCGTCTTTCTTTGTAGGAAAACCTTTGATTGCAAATTTTCGTAAAGCTTCAATTCTCGTTTCATCTAAAAAACGATGGCGAAGTGTGCCAAGAAATTCAGTGTGATTATGTAAAATTTGTTCGTTTAAACTCATTATTTGAACGTTTATTTTGCCATCGTGATAGAAGTTTAGATTCCTACGGAATGACAAAAATGCCGTTTAATTTTTTTAATTTTTAAATGCTTTTAATCTTTAAATTAATTTAAAAGCCAATCGTACCCTTTGCTTTCCAATTCTAAAGCTAAAGATTTATCACCTGTTTTAATGATTTTTCCGTTTGCTAAAACGTGTACATAATCAGGCTCAATATAATTCAGCAATCTCTGGTAATGCGTAATTAAAAGCACTGCATTTCCTTCGTTTTTAAACTGGTTTACACCGTCTGCAACGATTCTTAAGGCGTCGATATCCAATCCAGAATCGGTTTCATCAAGAATCGCCAATTTAGGATTCAGCATCATCATCTGGAAAATCTCATTTCTTTTCTTTTCACCTCCCGAAAATCCTTCGTTTAATGATCTTGAAAGGAAATCTTTTTTAATTCCAAGCTTTTCAGATTTTTCACGAATCATGGCCAGCATTTCTTTCGCAGGCATGTCTTCAAATCCGTTTGCTTTTCTGTTTTCGTTTAAAGCAGCTTTAATGAAATTCGTCACAGAAACTCCCGGAATTTCTACCGGATATTGAAAAGAAAGGAAAATTCCTTTGTGCGCTCTTTCTTCAGGAGCATCTTCAATAATGTTTTCACCTTGAAAAAGGATTTCTCCCTCTGTAACTTCGTAATCCTCTTTTCCTGCTATCACAGAAGAAAGAGTAGATTTACCTGCTCCGTTGGGTCCCATGATCGCATGAACTTCGCCCGGCTTGATTTCAAGATTAATACCTTTTAATATTTGTGCGCCATCTTCAATTCTGGCATGTAAGTTTTTAATGTTTAACATAAACTTTATTTATCAGTCATTAAGCAATACTTAATGCTTTTATTATTTTATTAATATTAAGAATTTAATCAATTCCTATGTTTAATTTTATTATCAATCTATTTAAAATTATTCTAACAATTTTTAGATTTTCAAGGCATTTTTGTCATTCCGTAGGAATCTCAACAGCATTGAATTTCTTTGTTGAGATTCCTACGGAATGACAAACAAACTGCTAATAGTTTGTAAAATTTAGACAGAATCTTAATTTTATCCTACAGAACCTTCCAAAGAAATCTCCAATAATTTCTGAGCTTCGATGGCAAACTCCATTGGTAATTTATTTAAAACTTCTTTACTGAAACCATTTACAATTAAAGCAATTGCTCTTTCTGTGTCGATTCCTCTTTGGTTACAGTAGAAAATCTGATCTTCACCGATTTTTGAAGTCGTAGCTTCGTGCTCCAACTGAGCTGTTGGATCTTTAATTTCGATGTAAGGGAAAGTGTGCGCTCCACATTCGTTACCCATCAATAATGAGTCACACTGTGAGAAGTTTCTTGCCCCTTTTGCGGAAGGCATTACTTTTACCAATCCTCTGTATGAATTTTGAGATTTTCCTGCAGAAATTCCTTTAGAGATAATCGTTGATTTTGTATTTCTACCGATGTGAATCATCTTTGTACCGGTATCGGCATACTGATGATTATTGGTTACTGCGATAGAGTAAAACTCACCAATCGAACCGTCACCTTTTAAGATGCAAGAAGGATATTTCCATGTTACTGCAGAACCTGTTTCTACCTGCGTCCATGAGATTTTTGCTTTGGTTTCGCACAATCCTCTTTTGGTTACAAAATTGAAAACTCCACCTTTTCCTTCTTCATTTCCAGGATACCAGTTCTGAACAGTTGAATATTTAATTTCAGCATTATCCAGAGCAATCAACTCAACAACCGCAGCATGAAGCTGGTTTTCGTCTCTTGACGGAGCGGTACAGCCTTCAAGATAAGAAACATAACTTCCTTCATCTGCAATCACAAGCGTTCTTTCAAACTGGCCTGTCCCAGACTGATTGATACGGAAATAAGTGGATAATTCCATCGGGCATCTTACCCCTTTTGGAATATAGCAGAAACTTCCGTCAGAAAATACTGCGGAATTTAATGCTGCATAAAAGTTATCTCCTCTTGGAACCACTTTTCCAAGATATTTTTTCACCAAATCCGGATGATTCTTAATCGCTTCGGAAATTGAACAGAAAATAATTCCTTTTTCTGCTAAAGTGTCCTGAAAAGTTGTTTTTACAGAAATCGAATCGATAACAATATCAACAGCAACATTTGAAAGCCTCTTCTGTTCTTCAATGTTGATTCCTAACTTGGCAAAAGTTGCCAGTAATTCAGGGTCCACTTCATCTAAGCTTGCCAGTTCCGGTTTAGCTTTCGGTGCAGCGTAATATTTTATCGCCTGAAAATCCGGTTTTTGATATTTGATGTTTGCCCATTCAGGCTCAGTCATTTTCAACCAGATTTTGAAAGATTCCAAACGCCATTCTGTCATCCATTCCGGTTCTTCTTTTTTAGCAGAAATAGCACGGACGATGTCTTCGTTTAATCCTGTTGGGAAATCTTCGTAATCGAGTATCGTTTCCCAGCCGAATTCGTATTTTTTATTTTCTAAATCGACTCTTAAGTCGTCTTCAGTATATTTACTCATTTTATTAGATTTTAGAAATTAGATTTAAGATTTAGAGTATTCTAAATCAATACTTCCAATGTCTAATTATAAAGAAAAACTCTCACCACAACCACACGTTCTGGCTGCATTAGGATTGTTAAAAACAAATCCTTTTCCATTCAACCCTCCTGAGTATTCCAGGACAGTACCTGCTAAATAAAGAATAGATTTTTTTTCTACCACAATTTTGATATCATTGTCTTCGAAAATCTGATCGGTATCTGTTTTTTTGTTGTCGAAACCCAAAACATATTCCAAACCAGAACAACCTCCGCTCTTTACCCCAACTCTTATATAATCTTCTGCCGGATTAAAACCATCTTCTGTCATCAGTTGAATGGCTTTTTCCTTAGCATGATCTGAAACTTTTATCATTGTATTTATTTAGAATGATTTAATGGTGCAAAAATACGAACAATAATCAGTATATAAAAATCGACGTTTTTATTTTATCGATTTTTATCATCGATGGTTTAACTTTGGTGTATATTTAAAATCAAAACTATAAATCAGGAAAGAAATGAAAAAATTAGGCATTCTTGCTGCAGTCTTGCTTGCACAGGCTACTTTCTCCCAAACCAACAGATTTGTTTACCAAGTCACTTCAAAGCCGGATATCAGTAATAAAGGTGATATTAAAACAGAAAATGCATATCTGGATATCTCTGCAGAAAAATCAATGTTTTACTCTGAAAACAGGATTAAAAGAGATTCTGTAATGAAAGCTAATTTTCAAAGTGGTGGAGCGAGAGGTTTTAACAGAGAGCAGATGGAAGGTTTGAGAACGAATATGAATTATTCGATTGAAAAAGATAAGAAAAACCAGAAGACTTTGTATAAAGACCGTTTGGGAAGAGACCAATATGCGTATGAAGAAGATCGGCCTCTGGATTGGAAAATTTTATCTGAAACTACTAAAATCGGCGAATATAAAGTTCAGAAAGCAGAAACAGAATTTGGTGGCAGAAAATGGACCGCATGGTTCACAACCGATCTTCCTTATCAGGATGGACCGTATAAATTCAGCGGACTTCCCGGTTTGGTAGTGAAAGCAGAAGATGCTGACGGAGATTATTCATTTGATTTAATGAAAAACTATAAAATCTCTGAATTTCCCGAAATGACAACATTTGGAAATGTTATCAAAGTAAAAAGAACAGATTACGTAAAGCAGCAGGAAAAATATAAAAGCGACCCAGCTTCTTTTATGAACAGTCAGCGTGGCGGCGGTGGAATTTCAGCTCCAATGAGAATCGGAGGTGGTGGAAACCAAAATCCTGCAGACATGAGAAAGCGAATGGAGGAAAGGGCTAAAGAGGAAGCAAAAAGAAACAGCAATCCTATCGAGCTGAAATAAAAATAAAAAGGTCTGAAGAATTTTCTTCAGACCTTTTTATTTTATCTTAAAAGTTGATTAAAAGTATCTCCCTGTTTGATGTCTCCGGAATTATAACCTTTCATAAACCATTCTTTACGCTGTGCAGATGAACCGTGAGTAAAACTTTCCTGATTCACATATCCCTGTGATCTTTTCTGAATATTATCATCACCTACCGCTTCTGCTGCCTCCACTGCAGATTCTAAATCTCCGGGTTCAAGAAATTTCTCTCTTTCGTTAGAATATCTTGCCCAAAGTCCTGCGTAAAAATCAGCCTGAAGTTCGGTTGCTACAGAAACCTGATTAAGCTGCGTTTCAGAATATCTTCCGCTTTTTCTCAATTGGTCTGTTTTATCCAAAGTACCTAAAAGATTTTGCACATGATGTCCCATCTCGTGAGCCATGACATAAGCGATGGTAAACTCTGTAACTTTTGCGCCGAATTTTTCCTGAAGCTCCTGAAAGAAACTCATATCCATATAAACAGATTGATCGGCAGGGCAATAAAATGGTCCCATTGCAGACTGCGCTTGTCCACAACCGGAATTTGTACCTTCTCTGAACAAGACCACTCGGGCCGGTTTGTATTGCATACCGTTTTCGGCAAAAATTTTAGTCCAGGTTTCTTCGTTTTCAGCGGTAATCATTTTAACGAATTCACCAACTTGCAATTCCTGCTGACTCAATTCTCTCTGCTCCGTGCGTGGAGATGAATTTCCACCTGAGGAAAGGATCGCCGAAGGATCTCCACCAAGGAAAAATACAATTGCGGCAATAATGATGGTACCTAAGCCACCACCTACAATAGCACCTCCGCCACCGCCGGATCCTCTTCTGTCATCTACGTTGCCGCTTCTATCGTCTGTCCATTTCATTTGTTTGTTATTTTTATGTGTAAATTTAAAATATTAAATAATATTTTTGTCAAAAATTACAATTAAAGTGAGAAAAATTCAAATTGCTCTTTTGCTTTTAAGTTTAACAACTGTTACCGCTTGTAACGAAAGCGAATCTAAGGAAGATGAAGTACAGAATGTAGACAAAAAATCTGCTATAGAAACCGAGCTTTCTGTGAAACACATTGATACTGCCGATGTTTTGATTACAAAACATAAGATCTGGAAAAACAACAAACTTTTCAGAGAAATTATAAAGACAGATACCATTCCGAGTTTGGGAGATACCTTACAGATTGTGGAAGATGAAGGAGGAAATGAGCACAGTGCGAAGGTGAAAAAAGACTACGAATTTTATATAACCGTTCAGTAATGAAAAAATCAAGTTCTGTAAAATTACTTTTCGTCACAGGAATTCTTGCTGCGTGTACTCAGGAAAAGCCTAAAGAAGAGTGGGGAAAAGAAAAGAAAGTTTATATGAGGTCAGATACTACAGCTTCATATTCAAGATCGCACGGTTTTATTGCCGGCTTCCTTTTGTATCATGCATTTCGTCCTTATGGCGCATACAGCAATGGTGCTTATCAGCGTGCGGGATATTACAGTGATGCCATCAGCTCAAAATCGAATATTGGCAGAAGTTCTTACAAAGGAAATGTTGTGAGAGGTGGATTGGGAAGAAGTGGTTTCAGAGCATCATCGTAATGATGAAATTGCTATGATTTGGAACATAAATAGGAATGAAGGCTCAGCGATTGTATTGCGTGCCCTGGCGGTTCGGGTGGACCTTTAAAAACTAAAATTTTCATATGAAAAGAGTACAGTCACAATTCCGGAAAAACTGGGAACATAAACTTGAAAATCTAGGTTTTGGCTATCATTCTCTGGAAGGACTTTACTGGGATGAAAGTCATTGCTATGAATTTTCGATGGATGAAGTCAACAAAATTGAAGCTGCAACAGCTGAGCTGTGGCAAATGTGTCTTGAAGCTGTTGATTATATTATTGAAAAAAATCTTTGGGACAAATTCAATATTCCGGAATGGTTTAGAAATTATATTGTTACAAGCTGGGAAGAAGATCATCCGTCAATCTATGGAAGATTTGATTTTGGTTTTGACGGTGAAAATCTGAAGCTGCTTGAATTTAATGCCGATACGCCGACTTCTCTGTATGAAGGTTCAGTAATTCAATGGTATTGGCTGCAGGAAATGTTTCCTTATAAAGATCAGTTCAATTCCATTCACGAAAAGCTGGTGGATTACTGGAAGTATCTTAAAAAGTACATGAATCCGCATTACATTTATTTTGCTTCATTAACGAATATCGAAGATGTAACGAATGTGGAATATTTGCGGGACTGTGCAACGCAGGCCGGTTTTGAAACAGAATTCATTCCCATCCAGGATATTGGCTGGGCAGAGGATATTCAAGAGTTTATTGCCGGAGACAAAACCATTATGGAATATATTTTTAAACTATATCCTTACGAATGGATTCTGCAGGATGGTTTTGGCGAAAAGCTGGTCAGTAATAATTTCAGATCGCAATGGATGGAACCTGCCTGGAAGATTCTTCTTTCCTCAAAAGCTATTTTGCCGGTGTTGTGGGAAATGTTCCCGAATCATCCTTATTTACTGGAATGTTATTTTGAACCGAAGCATTTAAAAGATTTCGTTAAAAAACCAATCTATTCTCGGGAAGGAGCTAACGTCAGTTTGTTTAAAAATAATGTTGCAGTTGAAGAAAATGACGGCGATTACGGAAAAGAAGGTTTTATCTATCAACAGTTATTTGATCTGCCAAACTTTGACGGAAATTATCCGGTTATAGGAAGTTGGGTAATTGGTCAGGAACCTGCGGGAATTGGTATTCGTGAGAGTAATCATTTAATTACCAATAATCAAAGTCGGTTTATTCCTCATCTGATTGATTCAAATAAAATTTACATAAAAGAAAAGGAGCTGTAAAATCAGCTCCTTTTTATTTTAACAGGTTTTAGTTTATTTTCCAAAACCGATGTTTCCTTTTTTATCAGAAAGATTTCTTTTAAACTGGATCATACTTAATGCGGTTACTGCAGCTTCTACACCTTTGTTTCCCAGATCTCCGCCACTTCTGGCAATCGACTGTTCTTTGGTATCATCAGTCAGCACGCAAAAGATAGTTGGGGTATCTGTCAGAATATTGCAGTCTTTAATCCCCTGGGCAACTGCGTCACACACAAAATCAAAATGTGGGGTTTCACCTCTAATTACGCATCCGATGGCAATTACCGCATCAAACGTTCGCTCTTTACAAAGCTGCATACTTGCGTAGTTTAGTTCAAAAGCTCCGGGAACGGAAAATAATTTGATGTTTTCAGACTTTACGCCTTCTTTTTCAAGAATTTCTAAAGCCGCATCACGTAGATTATGTGTTACAAAGTCATTCCACTCAGAAAAAACAATGCCGATAGAAAAATCCTCGGCATTATTTATATGAAGTGGCTTGTAATCTGAAAGATTAACTGTTGCCATGTTTTAGTAATATTTAGTCATTTCAATATAAGAATCAGACATTCCGTTGTCGTAGTCCTGATATTTTTCGTCAATAGTTGCGAAATATTTTTTAGCTTCTGCATTTTTCTTCATTCCTAAAGCTACGATTCCGGCTTTTCTTGTGAAGAAGTAAGAAGTGTAAGGATCATCTGAAGCTGAAGCTGCCTGATCTAATAAAGATAATGCTTCGTCATTTTTATTCAGTCCAGATTTAGCATCTGCCATTGCGCCATACTTCATGGCCATCAATGTTTTGTTGTCAGAAGAAAATTTATCTAAAAGATCAAAGGCCTCCTGGAATTTTCCTTCTTTAAATTTCAATAAACCTGCATTGTAAGCAGAAAGTTTACCGATTTTAGTTGAAGAATATTCGTTGTACGTTCCCAGGTAACCAGGATTAGCAGCAGATTTTCCACCTAGAGCGTCTTTATCTTTACCTTCTGTAAGATTTTTTTGAGCAGCTAAATACGTTTTTACAGCTTCAGCATTTTTTGGAGCTACCACAAATTGCTGGTATCCGAAAAAGCCTAAAACTCCTAAAACAAGTACTCCAAAAACGATACTTAACGGTTTCTGATATTTTTCCAGGAATCTTTCTGTGTTTAAAGCCTCTCTGTCAAGATCTTTAAAAAATTCCACTGTTTCTTTACCTTCTTGCTCATTTGGAGCATTCTTACCCAATTTTGCCATAAATTCTTAAAAAATTGAACTGCAAATTTAATTGTTTCTGAGTGATTTACAAAATACTTTGCAGGTATTATTAATATTATTTAAGTTGAAAGTAGATTTTTCAATTTCAAATAGTTAAACGAAAAAATGATTGATGTATTTTATTGTAAAAAGTCGCAGTTAAGCTTATTACTTTGTAGTTTACCTGTGAAAAATGAATAATCTTTCATTTCCTCTTTTTGCTCTGGTGTTAATATATCATACGCACAATTGTTAATTTCTATTAAAAGCTCAAACCTATATCTTTTGTCTGGTTTGGTATCATATCTATATACAAAATAAAGCTCATTAGATATGTTTTGTAGATCTGTTAGCAATCTGAATTTTATTTTCTGATTTGGCTTTAGAAATATTAAATTGTTATAGATATAGTAATTTAATTCAGCAGCTTTTTGGTCTTTGATTTTAAATTTTTGCTGCCATTTCTTCAATTCTGAATTTATGTTATAGCAATCATTATTTTTCTTTAATTCTTTCTCTATAAAATCAAAATCTAAATTTACGTGAGTATCTTGTGGTTCTAAGGCAATATTAGTCTTTGAATCAGTAAGTTTTAATGAAAATGATAATTGATGAGACTGACTATGATAATATGATAACGTTTCACAGGAGTTTTCGCCTTCCCAATATGGTTTTAGATTTGTCATTTCTAAAGGCAGAACGTAATTTTTGGAAGAATGATTTGTGATGGTTACTACCACACTTTTTCTATCTAATTCCGTGAAGAAACTTACTCCTATTTGAGACTTGATGAAAAAAGGAAAGAATATTAGAAAAAAAAGTTTATTCATTTTCTAAGAGTATAATTGTTACAATAAAAATTATGAAAAGTATTTAATATTCTAAAGTATGATAAATTTCTGCATCAAATTTTTTGAGCTTTTCTTTACCTTTTAAATCTTTCAATCCAATTAAAAAACTAAACTGAACAACTTCTGCGCCTTGTTTCTTAACCAATTTTGCGGCAGCTTCTGTAGTTCCGCCAGTCGCTAAAAGATCATCGTGAATTAAAATTCTTTGACCCTTTTTAATCTGACCTTCACGGGTTTCTATTTCTGCACTGCCATATTCCAGATCATATTTCTCTGATATAATCGGTGGCGGAAGTTTGCCTTTTTTTCTGATCAGGATAAAAGGAACGTCCAGAGCTACTGCAATGGCAATTCCGAAAAGATAACCGCGACTTTCAATTCCACAGACTGCATCTACTTTTCCTTTGCTGAATGTCACCAAGTCGTCGATGACTTCCTGATACAGTTTGGGATCAGCAAAAATTGGCGAAATATCTTTAAACTGAATTCCCGGAATCGGAAAATCAGCAATATTTTCAATCGTGTTATCCAGTTTTTGTATCAGCTCCTGTGAGGCCATTTTAAGGATTGATTTTATAGCTTGAAATTTTCCATTCGCCATTCACACTTTTTAATCCAAAAGTTGCTCTCAGTGAAGTTGTTTTCCCATTTTTATCTGTAACATCGTACGTAGCACTTACGCTGGAAACGTTTGGATTCGTTGCGTTGGTAGTAATATTTTTTACACTTACATTTTTCACCGCTCCAAACCCTGAGGTTGGGTTTGAGAACGACTCGTAGCTTCCCCAGCTTGGATTGCTTGACGCATCAAAAGCAGCTTTTAAATTTTGTGAACTTACATTATTTAAAAATTTGCTTACTGTATTTTTAGGGTCTGCAGTTGGCTGCTTTGGCTGAGTTGGAGTAGTGGCATTAGGATCAGTCACTGTTCCCGGCGTTGTTCCTGTAGGATTGGAAGGATCAATAACCGCATTCGGATCTTGCACAATCACTGTAGAATCTGTTTTTGGAGCCACAGGAACTTTTAATGCATTAGGATTTACATCCAAACCGATTTTAGACATTTTAAAAGTCTTTGCAGTGGTTTTTACAGAAACGGTAATGTCAATCTTGTTGTCAACAATTTTAGAAGCCAGCAAAGATGAAAATTTAAGATTAAATCCTCTGAAGTTATTGTCCTGCATTAGATTTTTAGCGGTTGAAAGTTTCACGCCGTTACTGAAAACTTCCAGAGTCGTTTCTAAAGCTGCACCAGTGAATGAAACAGGATTTCCTGCGTTATCTACCAATCTTGGAATGATCTGCATTGACGTAGGTCCGTTACCTGTATCACCAGATAATTGCGCGGCAAGATTTAGAGAAGATGCACGTACGTCATTCGGATCACTTTCCTTGGCAGACTCGTCGCCGAAGATATTCATTTCTCCTAATGAAGGTGGGGCAGTACTTGCCCATTCGATACCATTTTTCTGTGCTACCTGATCTGCCAACGATAATATTTCAGGAACTTTTTTTCCGTCGATTAATTGTCCCAAAGCCTTCAGTTCGTTCACATCACCTTCGGCTTCTACACCGAATGTTTTTAAAATATAAAGAGCTTCATTAAATTTTATCTGCTTGATCGTTGTAAGGCTTGAAGCCATATCATTAATGCTCGACTGCAAAGTCTGAGTGGTCGTTGCATCTACATGATCTTTTTTACAAGATGTAAAAAGAAGCAAACTAAATAGCATTAGAAAAGTTAGCTTTTTCATTTTATATGGTTTGATGCAAATTTAGTAAAACCTTTATGAATACAGATTTTTTATTTTTTGTTTTCTTTTTCCTTTAAATCTTCTTTAAAAAATGAACTGAAAATAGTCTGCATATTTGGGAATGATGCATCTTGCCAATAGTTTGTTTTGTATTGACTGATGTCTTTGTCAAACTTCACTTTTTCAACATCGTTTTTATCACTGAAATCTAATTCTGTAGGATAAAAGTTTCGATAACTTATCACCTGATTGTATTGTGGCTCAGTTTTATGCTTTAGTTTCATAAAATAGATTTCATTTGATTCAATAAAATCTCTCAATGTTTTTTTTGAATCTTTCTCGTAAGATATATTTAAAATGCTTTTTATATCATATAAGCGGTAACCAAAAAATGCAACTTCCTTCTGCTGAAGTGCTTGACCCGTAATTTCAACTTCATCTTTCGCATTTCCCTTCAACTCTTTTATTTTCAATTTTTTTGATTTGAATTCTCCAATATTTCCCACATCTCTCAGCTTCGGAAATTCAAGTGAAGAACTGTAATCCCACGAACCCATTTGTTTGAGATCGTTTTTTGCAGTTTCCAGATAATAAATACGGTACTGCTCCACGTTGGTACTTTTTACTTTCTTGGTTTTGTTGTCGAAAACGTAAGTGGCAACTCCATCAACATAACAGTTCAGTTTACCATTCACCGTTACGTAAGCATTGAAGTTTCCTTTTACCAAAACATATTTTGCCGGCTTGTTATTTTTGATAACCACAGCTTCAATATCTTTTACTCTGTCATTTAGTTTTACCACATCTTTATTCAGTTCAGCATAAGAAAATGTTCCGAGTGATAAATTTTCATACACTAACTGAAATTTTTCCTGGGAAAGATTTAAGGTGTTTCTCTCAATTTTTCCGTCAATGTCTGAATAGGCAATGATAGTTCCGTCTTTTCCAAATACGGAAACTTTAGGAAGGGGCTGGTTTGTTTTTTCTGAAAGAAAAGTGGTGGTCTGTGCACTTATAAAGGTGAACAGCAATACAAACAGTAATGAAAGGAGTTGAGTTTTTTTCATGGTTTATTATTAGTTTTATTTATTATAAGACGGTTTATTTTAGAAAAGGTTGCCTTAAAGCACAAAAAAAAGACTGATATATTTCAATCAGTCTTTTAAAGTTTTATTTTGTTACAAGTCCTTAGAAAGGATACTCATAAATTTCAGATTCGTGAAGGAAAGGGTTTCCTGTAGGAATTAATTTCAGTTTAGATAATGCAGACATTACTGTAAAGATAAATAAACCTGCAACAAATAATACTGAACCCAATACCAACAATAATACTTCAGGAGTGTTCCAGTAAGGACCAACTGTTCCCGGCATTACCATATTGAAGTAATCTAAAAGGTGACCTAAGATTACAACTACTGCCATGATCGTAACCACTTTGTAGTTTCTCTTGATGCTTGAACTTACCAATACCAATAATGGTAATAAGAAGTTGATGATCAACATTGGCAAGAACGTAACTCCGTAGTGTTGGAATCTTCCGAAGAAGTAATTTACCTCTTCCGGTACGTTCGCATACCAGTATAACATAAACTGAGCAAACCATGTGTACGTCCAAAGCATACTTGTAGCAAAAAGGAAAACTCCTAAATCGTGCAAGTGGTTGTCATTGAACTGTGGCAAGAATCCGTTTTTCTTAAGGTAAACACTTAGTAAAATAATTACTGCGATACCACTAGAAAGACAGCTCACCATAGAATACCAGATGTACATAGTAGAATACCAGTGAGGGTCAATAGACATCAACCAGTCCCAAGCCCAAGCTGCAGAAGCAAACCCGAAGAATGCGATATATCCTACTGCCCATCTGTAAAGGAACTGATACTCAACCAAAGATTTTGTATCATCTACTTTTTTAGACTGTGCTTTCAGTTTCCATGCGAAGAATGAAGCTCCGATAACGTAGATCAAAGTTCTGATTGCATAGAAAGGAATATTTAAGAATCTTTTCTTTTCAAATAAGATCACATCAAAGTGTGCAGAGTTTGGATCTGTTAAATCCGGATCCATCCAGTGGAATAAGTGACCTTGGTGTAAAATGTTTAACAACATAATGATAACCAAGATAGCACCACCGTAAGGGATGTAAGAAGCAATAGCTTCCATTACTCTTGTAATAATAATTGGCCATCCTGCGTGAGCTGCGTGCTGAATACAGTAGAAAAACAATACCGCACAACTAACTCCGAAAAAGAATACTGCTACAAAATGAATTGATGCTAAAGGCGAATTATGAATCTGCAATGTCGCATGTTCAAGATGTGAATCGTGATCCTGAGGACCTATCATCTCGCTAGAGTGAGTAGGAGCATCGTGACCGGCAGAGTGTACTGCTTCCATCATGTGCTCGATTCTTTCTGTACTGATCCCGTGATTAAGGAAGAAACCAATACCAAATAGAACTAAACCTACAACAAGAAGTATGATAGAAGTTGATTTTAATTTTGGTGAAAAACTATACATTTCTTTTCTTATTTTTTAGTTGCGGTAGAATCTGTTTTTGCTGCTGTGGCTGTAGTTGAAGCTGCTGCCGGTGCGCCTTTTTTGAAAGCATTGATCACGTACATTGCAACTCTCCATCTGTCTCCAGCGTTCAGTTGTCCTGCATAAGAACCCATTGCATTTCTACCGTTAGTTAATACATAATGAACAGAACCTACAGTGATTTCTCTATCTGCATAATTTGGTACACCAGAATATGCTCCGCTTTGAACGATTGGTCCCTGTCCGTCACCACCAGTTCCGTGGCAAGCTGAACAAGTACGGTCAAATAACATTTTACCTCTTTCGATATCTTTCGTAGCGTTAGCCGGATTTAATGGAGAAGAAGTTAATGATTTTGAAGCATCATAACCTGCGTTATATTCATCCGGGTTTTTTGGAAGTTTACCTTCTGCAAAAACACCATCTTTATTTTGAGCTACTGATCCTTCTACTGGAGCAAGACCTGTCGCAAAGCTGTTATTAGCAAACGCCGGAATTTCATTTTCATGATCTGAATACGCATCCTGAGCTTTCATCAAAGGATCGTAAGCTACCGGAAAGTACATGTCTGGGAAATATACCAATGGTGCATTTTCTTTCGGTCCACAAGAATTAAGTAAAACTGACGCTAAACCTAAAACTGCTGTAATTTTTAGTACATTCTTTTTCATTTTAAGCATCTTTAACAGTTATTTCTTCAACTCCCGTATCAACAAGCAGCTGCTTAATAGATTCTACATCTTCAGTAATAAATTCCATCATGAATTTATCATCTGTAGTTCTTGGGTCTGGGTTCTGAGCCGGAGCACCAGGATACATTTTGTTTCTAACCAGGAAAGTTAAAGACATCATGTGTGCTGCACAGAATACCATTAATTCAAACATTGGAACTACGAATGCCGGCATGTTGTGTGCCCAGTCAAAAGCCGGTTTACCACCGATATTCTGAGGCCAGTCATGATTCATTACGTACCAGGTAACTGTTGCGCCAATACTTACACCATATAAAGCGTAGATAAATGCAGCATCAGAAATTCTTGTTTTCTTTAAACCTAAAGCTTTATCTAGCCCGTGAACCGGGAATGGAGTATAAACTTCATTTATTGCGATTCCTTTATCGTTGAATGCTTTAACTCCGTTCATTAGATCGTCGTCATCAGCATAAAGTCCGTATACAATTTTAGTGGTGCTCATCTCCTTCTTTTGCTTTATAAGTTTCACCTGAGATTTTCAAAATCGATTTTAATTCGGCCTGTGCAATTACAGGGAATGTTCTTGCATATAATAAGAATAATACAGAGAAGAATCCGATAGTTCCTAAGTATACACCTACGTCGATAATAGTTGGTTTAAACATCGTCCAAGATCCTGGCAAGTAATCTCTTGAAAGGTTGATAACGATGATATCAAAACGCTCGAACCACATACCGATGTTGATGATCAATGCGATAATAAATGTAGCAATGATGTTTGTTCTTATTCTCTTGAACCAGAATAATGCAGGGATAACAAGGTTACAGATAATTAGTGACCAGAAAGCCCACCAGTAAGGCCCTGTTGCCGCACCTGGAGAAAGATAAGTAAAGTCTTCATATCTAGAGCCAGAGTACCATCCGATGAAATATTCAGTTGCGTAAGCTACTGTTACCATTCCACCTGTTAAGATGATTACGATGTTCATAATTTCGATATGATACATTGTGATATAGTCTTCTAAGTGACAAACTTTTCTAGCGATCAACAATAGAGTCTGTACCATTGCAAATCCTGAGAAGATTGCTCCTGCAACGAAGTAAGGAGGATAGATCGTAGAGTGCCATCCTTTAATTACTGACGTAGCAAAGTCAAAAGATACCGTGGTGTGTACCGAGAATACTAGTGGAGTAGCCAAACCTGCAAGAACCAAAGATAGTTCTTCGAATCTCTGCCAGTGTTTTGCTTTACCACCCCAACCGAAAGCCAGGAATGTATAAATTTTTCTTGTCCAAGGAGTTTTTGCTCTGTCTCTGATCATTGCAAAGTCAGGAATCAATCCCATAAACCAGAATACTGTAGATACTGAGAAATACGTAGAGATTGCAAATACGTCCCAAAGTAGAGGAGAGTTAAAGTTCCCCCAAAGAGAACCAAACTGGTTAGGAAGAGGGAATACCCAATATCCTACCCAAACTCTACCCATGTGGATAACCGGGAAGATTGCTGCCTGTACAACTGCGAAGATCGTCATCGCTTCCGCAGAACGGTTTACAGACATTCTCCAACGCTGTCTAAATAATAATAATACTGCGGAGATAAGAGTTCCGGCGTGACCGATACCTACCCACCATACGAAGTTGGTAATATCCCAACCCCAGTTAATAGTTCTGTTAAGCCCCCATGCTCCAATACCTGTCCCGATAGTGTAGGCGATACAGCCGAATCCGTAGATGAATAGAACTAAGGCTGCATATAGTGATACCCACCATAATTTTCCTGCTCTTTCTTCGATAGGTCGTGCAATATCTTCTGTGATATCGTGATAAGTTTTGTGACCAATAATCAGAGGTTCCCTTATCGGAGCTTCGTAATGTCCTGACATTTTTTACCTATTTATTATTTAAACTTTAATTTTCTACTCTGTTTCTTACTTTAGTATGATAGAACACGTTTGGTTTTGTTCCGATCTCTTCAAGTAAATGATATCTTCTGTTGCTAGAATATAATTCTCTCACTTCAGATTCTTTGTCATTCATGTCTCCAAATGTCATTGCTCCGGTAGAACAAGCAGCAGCACAAGCACAAGAATTTTTAAATTCGTTGTCTGTTACTTTTCTGTTTTCTCTCTTAGCATTCAAGATAGTAGCCTGAGTTTCCTGGATACACAATGAACATTTTTCCATTACCCCTCTTGTTCTTACAACAACATCTGGGTTCAATACCATTCTTCCTAAATCGTTATTCTGATTGAAATCAAAACGGTCATTCAGGTTATAAGTAAACCAGTTAAAACGTCTTACTTTGTACGGACAGTTGTTTGCACAATATCTAGTACCGATACATCTGTTGTAAGCCATGTGGTTTTGACCTTGCTTACCGTGTGAAGTAGCCGCTACAGGACATACTGTTTCACAAGGAGCGTGGTTACAGTGCTGACACATTACCGGCTGGAAGATCACATCTGGACTTTCATTCGGTTCAATTAAAATGTCATATAACTGAGGAACATTTAAGCCTCTTTCTACACCTTCTTTAGTCTCGATTTTTTCTTTTGCAGAATAGTAACGGTCAATTCTCAACCAGTACATATCTCTGGACATTCTGATCTCTTCTTTACCAACAACAGGAACGTTGTTTTCTGCCTGACAAGCAATAATACATGCTCCACAACCAGTACAAGAGTTCAAGTCAACAGATAAGTTGAAGTGAGGACCGTCTGTATCATCAAATGCATCCCAAAGGTCAATTTTACCTGCTGGCAATGCACCGCTGATGGTGTGATATTCCAATGGCTTGTTCCATCCGTGGTGTTCGTCATCAAAAGCAACATTTAAGAATTCTTTTAACGGAACTTCTTTAGCAATATCATAACGACCCATTAGAGTGTTTTGAAGCTGGATACCTGCAAACTCGTGGCTTTCTCCTGTTTTTTCTAATTTAACATTAGAAATTACAAGGTTAGAACCATCAAATAAAGGATAAGCATTTACCCCGGTATCTGCAGTTGCTCCTGAATCTTTTTTACCATAACCAAGCGCAAGACCTACTGATCCGTCTGCCTGTCCCGGTTGAATAAATACAGGAACGTCTTTTATTGTTACTCCGTTTACGGTAAGATTTACAATAGATCCGTCTAACTGCATTCTTGCATTCAGGTCGTTTTCTATTTCTAATCTCTGAGCATCTTTCGGAGAAATTGTCAAGTAGTTATCCCAAGACATTCTTGTCAATGGATCTGGTAATTCCTGCAACCAAGGGTTGTTTGCCTGAGTTCCGTCACCGATTGAAGTCTTAGTATATAAAACCAATTCTAGGTCTGAAGCTTTAAAGTTTCCTAATTCGGCAACAGCCTGTGCAGCGTTTCCGCCAGCATAAGATAAAGTAGTTGCGTTAGCAGAAGCTACGATACCGTTATATAAAGCTTTGTTGAATGAAGTTCCACCTAAGACAGAAGCTGAATTTGCTTTTAAATAATCGTAATAGTTGTTTGCTGCATTGTTCTTTCCGTTTTTCCAAACCAATAGAGATTCTTCGATCTGTCTTGATTTGTAAATTTTCTGGATCGTTGGCTGCATCAATGAATAAACTCCAGACTGAGGCTCAATATCACCCCAAGATTCTAGCCAGTTAGCTACCGGAATTACAGCTTTCGCTGCCTTATACATTTCGTTTTTCTTGTCTGCAACAGCAATAACGTAAGGAACTTTAGTCAAAGATTTTTTGAAATCCTGTCCTTTGTGGTGAGAATAAATTGGGTCAACATTGTTTGTAATTAAAACACCAACCTGTCCACCATTCACCCAACCTAGAAATTCCTGGAATCTTACTTTATCAAACTCTTTAAGGAAGTTTGCTTTACCAGTGAAAGCTACTGAACCTAATTTTTGGTTGATTAAGTGAGCTAAAACCTGAGCACCTTTAGAACCGTCAGCGAAAACAACAGCTTTGCTGCCTTTTGCTGACAATTCTTTAGCAAGCTCGTTAGCTAATTTATCTGAAGAGCCACCTGCAACGATTGCGTTATAAACTTCAACCAAAGTTTTGTTTACAGCACTTGGCTTTAATCTGTATCTAGAATCTGCATTAGCACCAGTTAAAGACATGTTTGATTCCACTTGGATGTGTCTCAACATGTTTGCTCCCGGCTTTCTTGCTGCAGCATAAGAAGTTTCTAAACTTGCTGCATTGTATTCTCCTAAGAAATCTGCCTGGAAAGCAACCACCAATTCAGAACCTTTAAGGTCATAAACAGGTAAAGCTCTCTGTCCGAATACTTCCTGTGCAGCATCCAAAGAAGCGGCGTAAGGAATTGCATCGTAAGTTACCAGTTCAGCGGTAGGATATTTAGCTTTAAATTCAGCAAATAATTTTTTGAATGTAGGCGAAGCAAAAGAGTGAGATAATAAGACAATTCTTTTACCTGAAGCTTTAGCTTCTTCTAAACCTTTGATTACGTAATCATCTACTTTATCAAAAGTTTCGTCTTTACCTTCAAACTTAGGCTGCTTTACTTTATCGTTATCATAAAGAGAAAGTACACTTGCCTGAGCTCTTGCGTTAGTTTTACCTAAATCACCTGCTGCCGGGTTCGGATCAATTTTGATTGGTCTTCCTTCTCTGGTTTTAACTAAAACGCTTGCGAAATCGAAACCGTCAAAATATGTTGAAGCGTAATAGTTAGGAACTCCCGGAATAATATCATGCGGCTTTACCACATAAGGAATTGTTTTGATTACCGGTGCCTCACAAGCTGCTAAAGTAACTGCTGCAGTAGAGAAACCTAATAACTTCAAGAAATCTCTTCTTGTTGTACTAGCATCACTTTTCTCAGCATCACCTAAGAAATCTTCTACCGGAATTTCTTCTTGGAACTCTTTAAGAGCCAGCTTACCGTTTAGGGAAGGGTCTTTAAGTTCGTGAATACTTCTAAATTGTATTTTGTTTGAAGCCATTTATACTTCTGATTTTTTAGTTATTAATAATGACATTTACCACACTCAAGACCTCCAATCGCATCTACAGTAATCTTACCGCCATCCTGAGGGTATTGCTTCTTAAGCTTTTCGTGTAGATTCTTGAAGTATTCTTTATTATAACCGTTGTTCATATCAATTTCAGTCGTTCTGTGACATTCGATACACCATCCCATAGTGAAGTCGTTTGCCATCTGTACCACATTCATTGTATCAATTTTTCCGTGACATGCTTTGCATACAACATCAATTTTGTTGTCTGGATTCTTTTTGTTGAAAGAATTGATAATCGCCTGTTCACCTGCTACAACGTGTTGTGAGTGGTTGAAGTAAACGAAGTCTGGCATATTGTGAATTCTTGTCCATTCTACAGGAGATGTTTTACCTGTATACTGTTGTTTTTCAGAATCCCAACCAGTGTGCTCGTAAATCTTTTTGATTTCGCCGTCATAGAATGCTTTGTCTTTTCCTGGCTCAAGGTACTTACCGTTGTATTCAGAAATTGTTCTGTGACAGTTCATACAAACGTTCATGGAAGGAATTTCAGAAACCTTACCGTATTTAGCACTTGAGTGACACAATTGACAGTCGATTTTATTTTCGCCAGCGTGAATTTTGTGAGAGAAGTAGATAGGCTGTTCAGGCTTATACCCTTTGTAAACACCGATCCACATGATCCAGTTCCATACTCCGTAAGTCGCTAATATAGCCAAAACAGCTAGAAGACCTTTACCGATGTAGTGGTATTTCTCGTAGATTTCGCTGAAAGATTTTACTCTGCTTTCGTTAAGACCTGCTAAATCTTCAGACTGACCCATTTTCACAAGCTGTCTAAGTTTGACTAAGATCCAAACCAATAAACCGGCAATTGCCAAAAGCGAAATGATTACAATGCTTGAAGTAGTGTTGTTAGCCGGTGCAGCAGTCGCCGCATCAGCAGTAGTTCCTGCTGCAGCTTCTGGAGCTGGTTCCGGAGCCGGAGGATTAGTTGTGTACGCTAAAATATCATCAATATCCTTGTCTGCAAGATTAGGAAAGACCTGCATTTCAGTCTTATTGTACTTTTCAAAAACTTCATTGGCGTACTTGTCGCCAGAAGCTCTGAGTGCTTTGTTGTCTTTAATCCACTTGTGAAGCCATTCTGTATCCAGTCCCTGCTCAGACTTAAGTCTTTCTACCACACCTTTCAGTGCCGGTCCTACAACTTGTTTGTCTAAAGCGTGACATGCTGTACAATTTGCCTTAAAAAGTTTCTCACCATTTTTAGGATCGCCGTCTTGCCCGTAAATTGAAGCACTTGTTGATAGCAATAAACCTATCGCAATCAGCCCTTTTTTATAATGCTTTCTCCAACTAATCATTTAAATTATCTTATGTTAGTAAATATTGAAACTGTAATCAATCCCGCAAAAATAATATTTTTAACAGGAATTTAACGGTATAACTAAAGGGGAAAATGTCATTAACGTTTAATTTGTAATTATTCTAAATAACTATGGTTGCTGTATTTTTAAATTATTCTAAATTTGCAGAAACAAGTTTAAATGAGAAATTTCATTAAAATATTTTCGATACTTTCTATCTTTGGTTTTTATACCATTGATGCCCAACAGGTTGTAAAGAGAGATACTTTATCCGGTACAGAACTGGTAATGACGATGGACTCGCGTGTGAGTGACGCGATGAGCAGTTTGGAGGAAAAATGTGCAAGAGTTGCAGTCGTAAAATCTGTAGATAATGACGATGTTCCTGCAAGACCTGCCAAGATTTTTGTGCCTAACAGAGAATTGACGAATGCAGAAGTTTGCCGTAAGAATCCAAGGATTTTAGGATTTAAAATTCAGATCACTACAGTGAAAAGTAACGATGAAGCCAACGAAATCAAAGCATATTTCAGAAAGAGATTTCCAAATTTGAAAGTTGAGACAGACGCGTCCCTGAGACCGAATTACAAGATTTTGGCAGGAAGTTATTTTACAAAGCAAAGTGCCGCTTCGGATCTTTCAAGAGTGAGAGAGTATTTCAAATCTGCAGTTGCAGTACAGTACAGAATTTTCTGTGCCGAAGCTAAGTAGGTTTTTACAATAAAATAAAAAAAGGGCTGAGAAATAAATTTTCTCAGCCCTTTTTTTAGATATAATATTTGTTTAGAAAATCGAAGAAATCAATCATTCTGTGGTAATTGTTCAGCAGTAAATAAACAGTCAAAATCCCGGTTGTAGCGGTCAGGAAAGATAAGGTTTTTGGTGAATTGCCATAGGCGAAAAACAGCCAGCCCAACAGAAGTGGATATACAAAAACGTAGTGTCCTCCGTATATGTAAGACGTATGCAGGCCAAACCTAAAGATGCAGTGAATAGCAATATCCACCAGGAAAGAAAGTACGAGAATCTGCACCAGTTTGTTTTTGAAATTCTTACAGTAGCTCCATAATGCAAGTCCTAAAATCAGTGCGATGAAAACATAGGCAAGCGCGGTAGAGTAGGTCTCCATGAAGATGGCTTTAAAGTAAAAACCTTTCATATTATGTTTTTCGCGGATGAAAAAACTTGGGAAAAGAATATTTCCGCCAAAAAAATAGGAATAAATCATATCCCAGGTTGGTGTCGATTTCACATTGGAGAACTTTTCGTACTGTTCGCCTGATTTTGAAAGTATGTTTTGATATTTAAAATCGATTCGGTTCAGGTATAAAAGAACAAAAACACCAACGGAAAGGACTACTCTGAAAGCTGCATTTCCAAATTTTTTCCAGCTTTTAAACAGTCCTTTTTCGAAGATAACTGGAATGAAAATTTTCACAATATTCGTTACGGTTAATCCTCCGATTGTCACTCCTGCCAGTACTAAGGCTGATCCGGCAATTTTACCGTCCTTTTTAAATTTTATTGCTGTATAATGATTAAACAAAACCAACAGAAACAAAGTGTAAGTATAGGTTTCCGGAGTGAATGAAAGAAGGATATTTGTTGAAAATAAACTGAAAAAGAAGACAATCAGGAGACTGATCAGCAGTGGAAGTCGGATAATATTTTTCAGATATTTATAGACCTGAACCAAACTTAAACTGATGATGAAATTACTTAACCAGGCCAAAATCAGTCTGAAATTTACATCCGTTTTTCCGTTTGTGAAGAGCAGAATAGAATCCTTCATCCAGTTGAAAAAATAATATGACAGAGGATGTCTTTCAAAGCTTCCGCCTGTAGTGACAATCGCTTTATTATCAAAACTGAAATATGCATCCCAAGGAATTCTGCTGTCGAAAATAATTCTGTAATTGACCGCAATATAAGAACCCAAAATTCCGTAGACTGATAAAAAGAAGATGAAAATTCCTAATTCTACAAACGTGGAAGGAAAAAGAATTTTAAAAAAGTTTAAAAATTTTGATTTTATAGACACCGTTTTAATTTTGTGCAAAAATAAAGTAAAAAACTCACCAATGAAGATGAGTTTTATATTTAATTCTATTATTTTCCTACGGTTTTAAGAGCTGCAGGAAAGCATTGAGCAGCCGGAAATGTCATCGTAATTTGAAGGTCTTTTAGCCGAAAATTCGGGGTAAATTTCTTGGTAAGGATTTTCTAAAGCTTTGGTTAATTTTTCCAGCATTTCAGTTTTGCCCTCGTTAATTTCTTCAATACATTCAAATAAAAGATAGTTTCGCAAAAGAAATTTTGGGTTGTTGTTCTTCATTAAATTTACAGATTCGTCTTTCTCAATCGTATTTTTTTTCAAACGTAACTGATATTGTCTGATGAAATCTTCAAGTTTTCTTACTTTTTTTTCATCTAAAATGGTATACGAGATTTTTTGAAATTCTGTTTTTAGATCAGAAACAGTATCAATTTTCTCAATCAAATTAAAAAACAGAGTATAGTCTAACTGAAGTTCCTGCATTAATCCCTGCCAATTAGTGAAAAATTCTTCGTCATTTTCTTTCACTCCATCAAAGCCGAATTTTCGGGAGAGCATGGCGTCATGGGCTTTCCAGAAATAAGTTCCGTAAGAATTCAAAGTTTCTTCCAGGAATTTTTCATCTTTGATCAGAGCAAAAAGTGCATTGGCGAGTTGCCAAAGATTCCACTGTGAAATTTGTCCCTGTTTGCCAAAAGCATATCGTCTTCCCGGAAGATCTGTGGTATTTGGGGTGAAATTAAGATCATATTCATCCATCATAGAAAACGGTCCGAAGTCAATCGTTAATCCTAAAATCGACATATTATCGGTATTCATAACACCGTGTACAAAACCAACTCTAAACCATTCCACCATTAAATCTGCAGTTTTGGTGCAGACCGCTTGAAAAAAGTCTTTGTATTTCTGTTCGCCTTCGGAAGTAATTTCAGGAAAATAATTTTTGATGGTGAAATCTGTCAGTTTCTGTAAAGTATCAATTTCCTTTTGTGCAGACATCAGTTCAAAATGACCAAAACGCAGGAAGCTTTCGGCTGTTCTTACTACAACGGCTCCTTTTTCTTCCTGTGGATTACCACTGTACATCATATCCCGAACTACATTTTCACCTGTAAAGCTTAAGCTTAAACCTCTGGTTGTTGGAATACCAAGATGGTGCATGGCTTCACTCATCAGATACTCTCTTACGGACGATCTCAAAACTGCTCTTCCATCTGCATGTCTGGAATAGGGTGTCGCTCCTGCGCCTTTCCACTGAATCTCAGTTTTCTGTCCTTCAGGATTTTGTATTTCTCCGGCAATAATTGCTCTTCCGTCACCCAATTGTCCTGCCCAGTTTCCAAACTGATGTCCGGCATAAGCTGTTGCGTAGGTTTTTATATTTTCAGGTAAATTATTTCCGACAAGAAAATCAAGATCAGTATCATTGAATTTTTCCAAACCTATTTCTTCAGAAAGTTTTTCATTAAAGACAATCAGCTTCGGATGATCAAATCCTACAGGATCAATGGTTGAAAACAAAACTTTTGGGGTGTTTCTCTGTATTGGATTTTTAGAAAAATCTCCTGGGAAATTTTCGAGAAAAGGTTGTTTGATATTCTTAAGATTCATAATTCAAATATATTAAAACAGAGACAAAAAAAGACCTTTCAGTGATTGAAAGGTCTTATAATAATTATTAAAGAATTTATTTATTAAAATCTATATCTTCTCCCGTATTCAGGTTTTCATTGACGTTTTCGTCCTTTTTACCTGCATTATTTTTAGGTGTGGGATCAGCCGGTCTAGGATTTTTGATCTGATCAATAGTCTGTAAACCACCATCATCACCGTAACCGCCACCAAGCCCCTGAAGATTGGTACAGCCATCTTTCCAGTCGCCTGGTTTTACAAATTTATCATCTGTAGAAATTTTCAGAGATTTGTCTGCCCATACTTTTTTCATATAGATTGCCCAGATTGGCAATGCCATTTTAGCACCCTGACCTTCACCGGTTCCGTAGAAGTGAGTTGCTCTGTCTTCCCATCCAACCCAAGCGCCAGTTGCCAGTTTCGGTGTAATCCCCATAAACCAACCGTCTGAGTTATTTTGGGTAGTTCCTGTTTTACCAGCAATCTCCACATCCTTAGAGATTCCTTTTCTTCCCAATTCACCGGAAGCTGTACCAAATTGTGCCACACCTTTCATCAATTCGATCATGGTGTATGCATAATTAGGGTTCATTACTTCTTTAGGTTCTGCATTTACTTCTTTTATTACTCTACCGTTGGCATCTTCAATTCTCCAGATCATTTCCGGTTTATTGTAGTTTCCGTAGTTGGCAAATGTACTGTAAGCACCCACCATTTCGTAAATGGTAATATCTGATGATCCCAAAGCCATTGGTAAGCTTGTAGAAATTTCCTGTGTAACGCCTAAGTCTCGAGCAGTCTGAATAACACTTTGAGTACCTGTCATCTCAGCAAGTCTCAATGCCACGGGGTTTTGTGATTGCGCCAATGCATCTTTCAGTGTAAGCATTCCTCCTCTTCCCGGAACGTGATAAGTACCTTTGTTGAAGCTCGCGTTAGATATTGTAGAACAAGGTGTTAAACCTAATTTCATAATTGCAGTAGCATATACAAATGGTTTAAATGTAGACCCTACCTGTCTTTTTCCCTGTTTGATGTGATCATACTGGAAGTGCTGCCAGTCGATACCACCAACCCAGGCTTTTATTTCACCTGTTCCCGGAACTACAGACATCAATCCGGCCTGTGCAATCTGCTTGTGCCATCTGATAGAATCCCAAGGAGACATTTCAACTTCCTCTTCACCAGCCCATGTAAAACGTGATGTTTTAATCGGCTTCTTAAATTCCATCATTATTGAATCTTCGGGAACATTGTCAGCCACCAACTGTTTGTAACGACCGGTTCTTCTTACAGCCTGCATCATTACATCATTTGCCTGCTTGTCATTAAGAAAATAAAAAGGTCTGTTTTTTCTTCCTCTCTGCTCTGCATCAAATCTTTTCTGAAGGTCAGTTAAATGTTCTTTGATAGCCTCTTCAGCATATTGCTGCATTTTAGAATCCAGCGTTACGTAGATTTTAAGACCGTCTTTATAGAGATTCAGCTTTTTACCTTTTTCTTTTTCATAATCCTCTAGATATCTGTCAATCTCTTTTTTCAGATAAAACTTATAGTAAGCAGAGTGATTGTCGTTAATATTCTTTATTGGATGATAATCTAAAGTAATCGGCGTTGAAACGGCTTTGTCAAATGTTGCCTGATCAATATATCCTGTTTTTAACATTTGATCTAAAACCACATCTCTACGGGTTTTAGCTCTATCCATGTTACGCATCGGATTGTTCTTGTTCGGATTTTCGAGCATAGCTACAAACATTGCTGCCTCAGGAAGAGTAAGCTCTTTTGTAGATTTATTAAAGTAAATTTTCGCTGCCATCTCGATTCCGTTGGCATTGTATAGGAAATCAAACTTGTTGAAATACAAAGTGATGATTTCTTCTTTTGTATATCTTTTCTCAAGACTTACAGCTACCACCCATTCTTTAAGCTTTTGGAAAGCTCTTGAAATTTTATTCTGAGAAGCTCCTCCTGTAAAAAGTAATTTTGCAAGCTGTTGAGTAATAGTAGATCCACCGCCTCGGCCACCACCATAGACTACCGCTCGCGCTACAGACTGCAAATCAATACCTGAATGTTCTTTAAAACGCTCATCTTCTTTTGCCTGCAAAGCATAGATAATATAAGGCGGAAGGTCCTGATAAGCAATTGGCTGGGTTTTTTCCTTTTCAAATCTACCCAAAACAACACCATCTGATGAGATGATCTGAGATGCTACATAAATGTCTGGGTTCTCCAGTTCTTTTACATCCGGCATGTCTCCAAGAAAACCTTGGGATACCGAAAAGAAAAGTCCTGAAATCCCTAAAACTACTGCAATAAAACCAATCCAGATGAATTTAACCCATCTTTTCCAGGCAGTACTTTTACCATTTTTTTTAGGCGGAAGAGGGAATGTTCTTCCCTTATTTCCTGTATTTTGATTGTTTACTTCCATGTATAATTACGGTTTAGCCGTTTCTACTTTTATACCAATGTCTTCAATTCCCGGTAGATCGTCGTTTCTCATCGCCTGAGTTACCCCGATCTCATAAGTTCCTTTTTCCGGAAATTTATAATTTGTTCTGTACTGAAATAAAGTTTCCTTTGTTTCTCCAAATCCTGTCCCAAGCCACTCGCCGTTTGGTTTTGCCAAAATATAATTTAAGGTGTCTACCTGAGCGGTTTTGCTTTTTGGGTTTTTAAAATTAACAATAAATCTAATATTGCTGTAAGGATAATCATTATTATTCCTTACAACAAATATAATATTTTTAGGATTTTGCGAATCCGTAATTTCAAGTTTAAATTTCTGTTCGGCTTTTTTGCTCCATTTATTATTAATAGGTTTCATCATGACATCTTCACCCGAAGTGCTGCATCCTACTAAAAAAATAAGCATCATTACCCCTAAAATTCTATGCATTGTTGTCTTTTTTGGGCGGAAATTTCTTTTTAAATTTCTTTTTTGGAGGCTGTTGTGGTTTTTGCTCAGCATTAACATTTGCCTCTGCTTTTTCTAACTGAACCTTCGGCTGCTGTGGCTGTTGTTGCTTTGGCGGTCGTTGGTTTGTATTTTGGTTTGGGTTAGATTTCGCGTTCGGGTTTGTATTCTTTGGTCTGTCAGAATTTGCCGGTCGCTCATTTGAAGGGCGATCCGTTTTCTGAGGTCTGTCATTTCTGTCATTCCTTTCCGGACGGTCTTTTCTTGGTCCCTGATTGTTATTCGGTCTGTTCTGATTAGGGTTCTGACCCTGACCCTGATTTCTGTTTTTGTTGAAACCTCCTCTGTTCTTTTTCTCAAATCGATCTACACTGTTCTCCTGGATAAGGTCAACGCTCGGCAAAGCAATATCCGGCACTTTCAACTCCTCCAATGGAAGTATTCTTTCGCCTTTTTTGTTTTGAGCAATGAGTTTTTTTACTAAATCGATATCGAAATCATACCAGGCCATCGAACTGTCAACGTAGGCAAACCACATTTTCTTTTTGAAAACATCGATTTTTATACAGAAAGCTCGTCCTTTTTCTGTATCCAACATCGTAGATGAAGAAGGAAAGTGGCTCAACGCATCCAGATAACTGTCTAATTCGTAATTTAAACAACATTTCAGTTTTCCGCATTGTCCGGCCAATTTCTGAGGATTGATGCTTAACTGCTGATATCTTGCCACGTTGGTATTCACTGATCTGAAATCTGTTAACCATGTAGAACAGCATAATTCTCTTCCGCAAGAACCGATTCCACCGATTTTTGCAGCTTCCTGTCTGAAACCGATTTGTTTCATGTCGATTTTGGTTCTGAAAGTTCCTGCGAACTCCTTAATCAACATTCTGAAATCTACGCGGTTATCGGCCGTGTAGTAGAACGTGACTTTCGATCCGTCACCCTGATATTCCACATCCGTGATCTTCATTTCAAGACCTAACCTGTGAGATATTTTTCGGGCGTCAACCTTTACGGTTTCTTCTTTTTTTCTTGCTTCCTGCCAGACTTCGATGTCTTTTTGGTTAGCCAGTCTGTATATTTTAAGTGGGTCTTCAGTTGAAAATCTTTTCTTTTTCATCTGGATTTTTACCAATTCTCCTGAGAGACTTACCACTCCTACATCGTGTCCGGGGCTAGATTCTACTGTTACTACGCTACCTATATGTAAAGGGATATTGTTTACATTTTTATAAAACGATTTTCTGTCATTTTTAAACCTAACTTCCACAAAATCAAACCGGTTAGATGCCGGGTTTTGTACGTTAGATAACCAATCGAAAACACTTAATTTATAACTATTACCACAGGTATTTACACTTTCACAGCCATTCGCGGATTTCGTTCCGCAAGAATGTGCAGAATCGCCGGATGTTTTGCATCCACAACTCATATATTATAATTTATTTAATCTTGCAAATTTATTGATTTTTATCTTTACACAATTCCAAAAATACTAAATCTTTATTTTGTAAAATGTTTAAACTTAAACGCAAGATAATATATGATCGTATTTATTTTCTAATGTCTTTAATAATAGTCACTTAATGGGGGATTTATAGAAAGTGTTATTTTAAACATAATTTTCTTTTATGAGTTTGTTTAAAATATTAAGAATAATTAACAACTGTAGTCAAAATAATTTTATATTTGGATTATATAATAAATGTCTATGAAAAAAATATTAGTATCAACCGCTTTGTTGGCTGGGGTTCTATCTTATGCAGGAGGCTTTAGGGTTTCTTTGCAAGGGGTAAAGCAATTGGCGATGGCACATACCAGTGCTCATGCTGAAGATGCGAGTGTTGCATTCTTTAACCCTGCCGGTATGTCATTCATTCCTTCGAAACTGAGTATCGTTGCAGGAGGTTTTGGTGCAAGTAACAAAGTTACTTTTCAAAATCTAAATACTTTACAGAGTACAGAAACCGATAATCCTATCGGAACTCCTATCTATGCTGCGATTGCATATAAGCCAATTGATAAATTGTCTGTTGGTTTCAGTTTTTCAACGCCATTCGGAAGTACTATTCAGTATCCTTACGATTGGGAGGGAAGAGAAATGGTACAGAAGCTTGAACTGAAAAGTTTTTATTTTCAGCCTATGGTTTCTGTGAAAATGGCAGATTGGCTGTCTTTCGGGGCGAGCTACATTTATGCTAAAGGACAGGTAAACTGGGACAAAGCAGTTACACAATTTGGAGGTACAGTTAATATCAATGATGAGAAAGCAAGTGGCCACGGTTACGGTTTCGGTTTTTATTTCAGACCAGATCCAAAGTTT
Organism: Chryseobacterium kimseyorum; assembly: GCF_025971945.1. Taxonomy (GTDB): domain Bacteria; phylum Bacteroidota; class Bacteroidia; order Flavobacteriales; family Weeksellaceae; genus Chryseobacterium; species Chryseobacterium kimseyorum. The sequence continues at coordinate 274,697 of NZ_JAPDHW010000002.1, read as the reverse complement.
GATATGAGTATTGCTTACCGTTCACCTGTTGATATGAAAGCTAAAAAAGGAACTGCTACATTCACAGTTCCTGCACAAAATACTGTTAACGGATTGCTGGGATTAAACAGTGCCGGACAGGACGGTTTTACCGCAACCTTACCATTGGTTGAAGAATATACAGTAGGTTTAACATACAAGGTTACACCAAAATGGTTGATTTCGGCAGATTTTAATTATCACGGATGGGAAAGATACAGCAGGCTGACTTTAGATTTTGCCAATGCCCCGATCGGAAATCAGACCGATGCTACAATTCTGGTTGCTCCTAAAAACTTCAGAAATTCTAAGACATTCAGATTAGGAACACAGTATATGTTTAACGATATGGTTTTCGGACGTTTGGGTGCTTACTATGACGAGTCTCCGTATACTGATGAAAATTTCATTCCTGAAACACCATCTTTCGATTCTTTCGTACTTACCGGAGGGGTAGGGTTTAAGTTCAAGCAATTTGGAGTTGACATTGCTGGAGGTTATGTAATGCCACAGAGCAGAGAGGTGAATAATAAATACTTAGGTTTCTATGGTCAGGCAAAAGCACAAGCATTCTACGTGGGTCTAGGTTTATCTTACAATCCTTTTTAATTTGAAATTATGAAAAAAATAATAATATCTACACTTGCTGTTTCTGCGCTGTTCTTTACAACAAGCTGCGAAACAGATTTTGATACAGACGTACAAGATATCGCCGTAACTAGAGGTGAGGCAGATTTTTCTAACTATGTTTCTTTAGGAAATTCATTGACTTCAGGATACAGAGATAATGCATTATATATTGATGGGCAAAATGAATCTTATCCTAATATTGTAGCTGGTCAAATGAGATTAGCTGGTGGAGGAAGTTTCGTGCAGCCACTGATGGCAGACAATAACGGAGGACTTCTTCTTGGTACAACTGCTATTCAGGCTACAAAACTTTATATTCAGTCTTTTGTAAACGGTTCTCCCAACATTACGAATGTTGCGGCAACACCAACAACAAATATTGCGAATAAAGTAACAGGTGCTCTGAACAATTTCGGGGTTCCCGGAGCAAAATCATTTCACTTAGTAGCACCTGGCTATGGAAACATTGCGGGAGTTTTGACGGGAACTGCAAATCCTTATTACGTAAGGTTTTCTACAAGCGCAACTTCAAGTGTTGTAGATGATGCAGTATTAAAGAAGCCTACGTTTTTTTCTTACTGGATCGGAAATAACGATGTATTAAGCTATGCTACAAGCGGCGGGGTTGGTGTAAACCAAACCGGAAATATTAATCCTGCTACTTATGGAGCAAATGATATTTCTGATCCTAACGTTGTTGCAGCGGCAATCAAAGCAGGTCTTGATAAATTAAAAGTAGGAGGAACAACAAAAGGGGTGATCGCAAACATTCCTTATGTAACATCAATTCCTTATTTTACCACAGTTCCTTACAATCCGCTTACACCGGCAGCTTTAGGCGCAAATCTTACAACTTTAAACACAAGTTTATACGGTCCGCTAAAACAGGCTTTGACAGCTTTTGGAGCGGGGAACAGAATTAATCCGCTTTCAGCAACTTCTGCAAACCCAGTTTTAATTAAAGATGCTTCTCTTACGGATCTAAGTGCACAACTGACTGCAGCACTTACACCATCATTAGGTCTTCCTACAGCAACTGCTTTCGGACAGATCTACGGACAGGCAAGACAAACCACTGCTGAAGATTATATTCTTCTTACAACAAGAGGAGTTATCGGAACTACAGCGCCAGGAGTGCCGTCTTCAATCAATGTGTACGGAATCTCATATCCGTTACAGAATCAGCATGTACTGACTAAAACTGAAGCTACAGCAGTGAAGACCGCAGTAGATGCCTACAATACTTCGATTAGAACATTAGCAGATACTTACGGATTGGCTTTTGTTGATGCAAATAAAAAAATGGTTGAACTTAACGGTCAGTCAGGAATTTCATTTGACGGAGTAAAATACACTGCTAAATTCGTAACAGGAGGAACATTCTCTTTAGACGGTGTACACCTTACGGGTAGAGGTTATGCGATTGTTGCCAATGAATTCATCAAGGCAATTAATTTAAAGTATAAATCAACTTTACCGCAAGTAGATGTAAATAAATATTCGGGAGTTACATTTCCTTAAAATTTAATAAAAATAAAAAACGAAACCACAGGATTGATTCTTGTGGTTTTTTTTTAAATTTGCAAAATCTTTTAAAAAGTAAAAATGGCCGAGCAACAAAGTTATCTATTTTCGACAAGAACTAGTAAGGAGCTAGCAGAAAAAATTGCCCATCATTATGGGAAAGAATTGGGAAAAATCATCATCCAGGAATTCAGCGATGGTGAATTTGAACCTGTGCTTGACGAATCTGTAAGAGGAGGACGTGTTTTTCTTATCGCTTCTACATTTCCGCCGGCAGACAATCTTTTGGAGCTTCTTTTAATGATTGATGCAGCAAAAAGAGCTTCTGCTAAAAGCATTACCGTAGTACTTCCGTACTTCGGGTTGGCAAGACAAGACAGAAAAGACAAGCCAAGAGCGCCGATCGGAGCAAAATTGGTAGCCAATCTTTTAACTGCTGCTGGTGCTACAAGAATCATGACGATGGATCTGCATGCGGATCAGATTCAAGGGTTCTTTGAAATTCCAGTTGATCACCTGTATGCTTCTACAATCTTTGTAGATTACATCAGAGATATGAATCTTGATAATCTGACCATTGCTTCTCCGGACATGGGTGGAGCGAAAAGAGCGAAAAACTACGCAGGTCACCTGGGTGCTGATGTGGTAATTGCTTATAAAGAAAGAAAAAAGGCAAATGTTGTAGAAGAAATGTTCCTGATCGGAGACGTGGAAGGCAAAAACGTAATTCTTATCGATGATATGATTGATACTGCCGGAACGCTTTGCAAAGCTGCCGGGATCTTAATGGAAAAAGGAGCAAAATCTGTTCGCGCAATGGCAACTCACGGAGTGCTTTCAGGTAAGGCTTATGAGAATATTGAGAACTCACAATTGTTGGAAGTTATTGTAACTGACTCAATTCCTGTGAAAACTAATTTGTCATCTAAAATAAAAGTGCTATCTTGCGCCCCATTATTTGCTGATGTTATGAAGATGGTGCACGAGCATCAGTCGATTAGCAGTAAGTTTGTTATCTAATTGATAATTAATCGATTGCAAATTAAAACAAAACAATTTTTTAAATTTTTATAAATGAAATCTATTACAATTCAAGGTACAAAAAGAGAAAGCGTGGGCAAAAAGTCGACAAAAGCTTTACGTGATGCTGAATTAGTTCCTTGTGTTGTTTACGGAGGTGGCGAGCCATTGAACTTCTCTGCATTAGAGAAAGCGTTCAAAGGTTTAGTGTATACTCCTGAAGCACACACGGTATCTATTGAAGTTGACGGACAGGTAATTCCTGCAGTTCTTCAGGATATTCAGTTCCACCCAATTACAGACAAGATCATTCACGCAGACTTCTACAGATTATCTGACGATAAGCCAGTGATTATGGAAGTTCCTGTAAGATTGACAGGTCGTTCTAAAGGTGTTGTAGCTGGTGGTGTTTTACGTCAGTCTTTCAGAAAATTGAGAGTGAAAGCTATTCCTGCAAACTTGCCAGACGAGATCGTAGTTGATATTACTTCTCTTAAAATTGGTAACAAACTTTATGTTGGTACAATCAAAGCTGAAGGTTATTCTTTCGTGCACCCAGACAATGCAGTGGTAGTAGCTGTTAAAATGTCTAGAAATGCAGCTAAAGGTGGCGCTATGGCAGATGATGACGATGAAGAAGAAGTTGCAACAGCTGAAGGTGAAGCTCCTGCAACTGAAGAAGCAGCAGCTGAATAAGAAATTTCTTAATCAAAATAGAAAAACCTGTCAATTTATTTTGGCAGGTTTTTTTGTTCTTAGATGAAATCTATCACTCTATTAATCCGGCAGACTTTTGGATAAAAAGTCGTAAATTTGAGCTGTTCTAAATTAGAACGTTTAATAATAAAAAATATAATAAATGTTTGACATTCAGGAAATAAGAAGTCAGTTTTCTATATTAAACCAGCAGGTGAACGGTAAGCCATTGGTGTACCTAGATAATGCAGCAACATCGCAGAAACCAAATTCAGTTCTTGAAGTTTGGAATCAATACTATACAGAGTTTAATGCTAACGTCCATAGAGGAATTCATACATTGAGCCAGCTGGCAACTGAGGAAATGGAACTTTCGAGAAGAAAAATTCAGAAGTTCATCAATGCTGAACACGATTTTGAGGTCATTTTCACCAAAGGAACTACCGAAGGAATCAACCTGATCGCCTATATTTTAACTCAAAAGCTTAAAAAAGACGACGAAATAATCATTTCTTACCTGGAGCATCACTCGAATATCGTTCCGTGGCAATTGTTATGTGAAAGAACCGGAGCAAAACTTCGTGTTATCCCAATTGATGAAAACGGAGTCCTGCAGTTGGATTATTTAGACGAATTTTTAAGTGAAAAAACGAAAGTTGTTTCCGTAAATCAAGTTTCCAATGCTTTGGGAATTGTAAATCCGATTGAGGAAATTATTGCGAAAACAAGAGCTAATTCAGATGCTTATATCGTAATTGACGGCGCTCAGTCAGCGCCACATTTTAAAATTGATGTTCAGGCTTTAGACTGCGATTTTTTTGTCTTTTCTGGGCATAAAATGTACGCTCCAATGGGAACCGGCATTTTATACGGGAAGCAGGCAGTTCTTGAAGATCTGCCACCTTTCCACGGTGGAGGAGAGATGATTGCAGTTTGCTCATTCGACAGGACGACGTATGCTGGTTTACCTTTTAAATATGAAGCCGGAACACCAAATGTGGGCGGGAATATCGCTCTCGGTGCTGCCGTTGACTTCATCAATAAGGTCGGTCATGAAAACATACAGAATCACGAAAATGCTCTGCTTCAATATGCTCAGAAACATCTGTTGGAAATTGAAGGATTAAAAGTGTATGGTGAAAATGCGAACAGAACCGGAGTTGTTTCATTTAATCTAATTGGAATGGGTATTTCTTCTGATGTCGGAATGATTCTCGATAAAATGGGTGTGGCCGTAAGAACAGGTCATCATTGTACTCAGCCGATTATGGATTTCTTTGATATCGCAGGAACGGTAAGAGCAAGTTTTGCGGTTTACAATACTTTTGAGGAAATTGATCTGTTGGTAGAAGGTGTAAAAAAAGCACAGAGAATGCTTTCTTAATAACTCAAAGACTGTTTATCCGAAGCAGTCTTTATTTTTATACTGTGATGAAATATAAAAATCTTTATGCTCTTGCATTTTTAATCATTCCGTTATTTTTAAGTGCAACGACCATTCCTTTTGAATATATCGACGGGAAAATGATCATTAATGTGGATATTAAAAATAAGAAGCACAATTTTATTTTTGATACCGGTGCTTTAACGATAATTTCTTCTGAACTAAAGGGTTCGTTGAATGCAAAGAAAAGCAATATCATTTTTGAAGCTACAGACGCTAACAACTCCAAATCTACAATGGATGTTTTCTCAACCAATGACTTGAAGGTATCTGATTTGAAATTTAAAAATGTAGATTTTTCATTTGCTGATATTGGTTGGATGGATTCTCGTGCATGTAGAAAAATCAGCGGAATTTTCGGAGCCAATATGATGAACAATAAAGTATGGAGTCTTGATTTTACAGCCAAGACAATTATTATTTCGGATAAAGTTGTTCAAAGTTCTGCACAATCAGTATTAATTCCTTTTTCTGAGGAAAGTTTCACTCATGTTCCAACTATCAATCTCAATATAAGAAGCCAAAATTTCAATGTATTTTTTGATACTGGAGCAGGCTCAGGATTTACGCTCGATTCAAAATCTTATCAATTGGTAAAAGATAATAATTTTCTGACTTTTGAAGGACTTTTGTCGCAGTCCTTGAGTAGCGTGAGTAAAGGAGAAAGGTATCTTGATTTGATGAAAATTGAAATAAGCCAAACTGACTTAGGCAATCAGATTATTGATACCAGTTCAGATTCCCGAAATTTAGTGGGCACGAAATTTATGGAGAACTACCTCATTGAATTAGATTTTATTAACAAAAAAATTGTTCTTCATACAACGGATAAAACTCCAGAATACAATAGTTTCGGAATTGCTTTTGCTCCCGTAGAAAATCATTTAGTTATTGTAAATAAATTAAAAATACCTCAATTGTCAGAATTGAATGTAGGAGATAAAATTATTAAAATAAATAATATTAACACGACCAATATAAATAGTGTTACTTTTTGTCAGGTTAAAAGAACGAGAGACAGTAGCACGATCATCACATTTCAGGTTGACTCTGGAAAAGAATTTAAACTTGAAAAGAAAAATATTTTAGAATATTTGAATTAGAATGATAAAATAAAATCCCTTTCGCAAAAAGTTGAAAGGGATTTTGTTTTATTAATTTGAGCTTAAGTGATATATTTTGTTTGTCATTCCGTAGGAATCTAAACTGTGAATTTTATATAAAACTATTTACTTCTAAGCTTAGATTCCTGCGGAATGACAAAGATGCTGTATAATATCTGTGCTAGATAAAATGATTAATTATTCGGCTTCCAATCCACCACCGCTCTAATAAACGCTTCTGCATTTTCCAAAGGGATATTCGGTAGAATTCCGTGACCAAGGTTGGCAATATATCGGTCTTTGCCAAAACGGTTAATCATCTCGTTCACCATTTTTTTAATGGTTTCAGGAGTGGAATGTAATCTTGCAGGATCAAAATTTCCTTGCAGCGTCATTGTATGATTGGTTAATGTTCTAGCCAATTCCGGTTTAATCGTCCAGTCTACACCCAAAGCAGAAACCGGTGACATCGTCATGTCTTCCAAGGCAAACCAGCACCCTTTCCCGAATACGACAACGTGCGTCAGTGGAGCTAAAGCTTCAACAATCTGGTTGATGTACTGCCACGAGAATTCCTGATAATCCTGTGGAGAAAGCATTCCACCCCAGGAATCGAAAACCTGAACTGCAGAAACACCTTTTTCCACTTTTCTTTTCAGGTAAGCAATCGTAGTATCGGTAATTTTCTGAAGTAACAAATGTGCAGCTTCCGGCTGCTGGAAACAGAAAGATTTTGCAATATCAAACGCCTTACTTCCTTTTCCTTCTACGCAATAACAAAGTAATGTCCATGGAGAACCCGCAAAACCAATCAATGGAATTTCGTTGTCTAATTTAATTAAAGTCAGTTCGATGGCATCAAAAACATAACCTAAAGTATCATTCACATCCGGAACAATAACATTCTGCACGTCTTCCATTGTTCTGATGGGATTATCCAACCACGGACCGACATTTTCTTTCATTTTAAAATCAATTCCCATTGCCTGAGGAACCACTAAGATGTCGGAAAATAAGATCGCAGCATCCAAAGGATATCTTCTGATCGGCTGAACAGTAATCTCAGAAGCCAGTTCGGGAGTCTGACATCTTGTGAAAAAATCGTATTTGTCACGAAGTGCAATGAATTCCGGTAGGTATCTTCCGGCCTGTCTCATCATCCAAACCGGTGGTCTTTCTACGGTTTCACCACGGAGTGCTTTTAAATATAGGTCGTTTTTAATCATAATCTTAGTTGGTAGTTGTTGGTTTTCAGCAGATTGCTTTAAATTAATGATTACTTAAAGCATCTTTGATAATCAGCAACAGGTTTGATAAAGTATTTTTTTTACTTGTAAAAATATCTGATTTTGTATGTTTTCTCAGTTCTTTAGAGGTAGTTTCTCCAATTGAAAAAAGAAGCATATTGTCTAAAGAATTATTTTTCGCAAAACTACGAACTCCACTTGGGCTAAAAAAAACTATTGCATGATATTTTTCAGGTATCACAGGATTGATTTCTTTTGTTGTGTAAACAGTGACTTTCCGGTAACTGATATTTTGCAGTGGAAGGCTTTTATCTAACACATCAATGGCAAGATTTCCACAGAAATGAATAAATTTCTCATGCTGACAATGCTCGATAATGAATTTAGAAAGTGTTTCCGCGTTTTTTAAAACCTTAAAAGTTCCGAAACCGTTTTTCCTAAGCTCTTTTTTTGTTTTCTCACCAACGCAGTAGATTTTATTGTAATTTTTAGTCGCAAAATCTTCGTTTGGTTTAAACTGGTTCTCAAAAAAAGATTTAACGCCATTTAAGCTGGTAAAAATCAGGGAGTGATCTTTTAAATCAAATGCCTCAACGTTCAGATTTTCAATTTGAATTACCTCAACACAGTCAAAAGAGATATCGCCTCCCAATTCTTTGGAAAGCAATTCTGAATCTATGTTTTTGGTAAATAAAATGTTCATTTAAATATTGATCTTTGATAATGCAGAAGCTTCTAACGCAAAGAGCGCAAAGATTTTTTAATACTAACTGTTTTTAAATTCGCAAAACGAAGTTTAGCCGATTCAAAAATAATAATTTGAGGCAAAGACATTTCACTTACCAAAGCCTATAAAGTTTTTAATTAACGGGCTTGTCTTTTAATTTTAAATCAGCGACCTGAAGCCTTACTTTGCTCATAAAATCTTTGCCGGGATCTTCTTTTCCTGTAAAATATTTCGGATCAGATTCTTTCCAGAGATTAGAATTTCTGAAAACTCCGTATTCTGAATGTCCGATTAGATATTCGATCTTGTATTTTTTAGTTAAATATCTTACCAGCTGTGCATTTGCGGCAACTTGCTTTTCTGTCAGTGGCTGTTTTTTACTTCCGATATTTTCCACTCCGATGGCGCAGTAATTTAGGCCGATAGTGTGTCTTGCAAACATGTTGGGTTCCATCAGTTGATAAATCGTGCCATCGCGGTCGACGATGTATTGTGAAGAAACGTTGAGTGTGCTTTGCTTTTTTAAAGTATTTCTGGCGTTCTCAAGATGGGTTTTGTTGAAATATTTGTGGTTGCTCTCTATCGTTCCGCCTGCCGTGTAATGCAGAACAATCATTTTCGGTACAATCGTAGGTGTTTTTTGAGTTAAGCCGTGATGATCTTTCAGATATTCTAAGCTAAGACGAACTCTCTCCTCAGAATAATTGATGGGCTTATTGACAATTTTAAAATCGCTTAGCTGTGCAGAAGAAAAATTTAAGATCAATAAAAATAAAACGCAGATAAGATTCTTCATGAAAGTTATTTTTGATATTGATAATGTCCTGTGATGTTAAATTTAAACAGACAGTCTTCTATCACCTGTCCGCCGCCAATGTTGTGGACGATCAGATATCTTTTCCCATCGGCCGATTTTTTATTGACTACAATTCCGATGTGCGCTAAATTTCCCGGAAGAAGCCATGTTACGATGTCGCCTGGAGCATAAAGTGCCGGGTTAATCTCTGTAGATTTTGATTTCCCGAATTTCGCAAAAAAAACTCTCAGATTGGGAACCCTTCTGTGGTCGATATTGGTATCGGGTCTTTTCAGACCCCAGTTTTTCGGGTATTTGGAAAAGTTTTGCTTCATGTCTTCATGTACTTCCTTCTGAAGATCGATCCCCATTTTCCGATACGCACGAATAACCACGTCTGTACATACGCCTTTATCTGCAGGAACATCACCGTTGGGATATTTTATGCTGAAATAAGTCGGGTCGTAGGTAACTCTGTCTCTGGTTAAACTCAAAGCAGCATCAGATAGTTTTTGGGCAAACTGATTCTGTGCATTTGCCGTAAAAACAAAAAGCAGAATAATGAGAATAGAAAAGTACTTTTTCATCGGCTTGAAACTTTTGAATTAAAAACAATTCTGTAAAGTTCAAAAATTAATTCTAAACACTGAGATACTTTAGACATAAAGAAATGTTAAGATTCGTAAAAATCTCAATTCGCGCGTTTGCCAAACAAATTCTTTAGAAATTATAAATTTAAGTGGTGAATGTTCAAAATTACAGCTGACTTTTAATCTCGGCCATTAATTCTCTTCCGCCATTTTCCAGTACAATGTTGGCAAATTTTTCACCGAAATTTTCTTCTTCATTATATTCAAAGCTTTCGTCGATGGCGATGTAGTTTTTGCCATCAAGTGAGCAGAGGGCTCCTTTAAAACGAATTTGGTTTTCAATTTTCTCAGCAAAAGCACCAATCGGAGCCGTACAGCCACCTTCCAGTGTGCTCAGGAAATTTCTTTCCATCTCTACACATATTTGGGTCTGCTTATGATTGATAGACTGTAAAATTTCGTTGATCTCAGGTTTTTCAGAATGTCCGGCAATGGCAATAACGCCCTGTGCAGCCGCAGGAATCATTACGGGAAGCATCTCGTAGTTGATATCCATTTTCATTCTCTTGATTCCGGCTAATGACAGGATGGTTGCATCGAAGTCCTGCTCTTCCAGTTTTTGTAATCTCGTCTGGATATTTCCTCTGATGTCAAAAAACTGAGTGTCAGGATAATGTTTTGACCAAAAGGCACGTCTTCTCAAACTACTTGTTGCCAATTTCAGCTCGTGAAACTCTTTGTCTTTTGCAGATTGTCTTCTTATTAAAACATCCTGCGGATAATCTCTTTCAAGATGGGCGATCAATTCGATATTGTGTGGAAGCTGTGTAGGGATGTCCTTCAGAGAGTGTACAGCAATATCTATTTCGTCATTCAGCAATGCGATATCAAGATCTCTTGTAAAAACACCTGTTATTCCTAAAGAGTATAATGGTTGATTTAAATTTTTGTCTCCCGAAGAAACGATGGGAGTAATCTCTGTAAGGTAATTGTGGTTCTGTAAGTGCCTCGCAACTTCTCTGGCCTGCCAAAGGGCAAGTGCCGAATTTCTGGTTCCTATCCTAATGCTTTTCATTGAATTCATTATTGGGTTGTTCAACTAATATTTCGTGCATTAATTTACTAATTTCTTCGGCTTTTAGAGGATTATCGATGATATATTTTGCAAAACGATTGGTAATTTTCTGAATCATTTTCTCAGAAAGCTCCATGTCGTTGATATTGATGTACTTATTTTTTCTGTAGAAATTGTGCATCTCATTGCGCTCCATATTTTTTAAGACTGCTTTGAAATGATGAATGTTGGGCGCCAGTTTTCTCTTTTTTTCCCATTCAAGAAAGTCCTTGGTCATTTCCTTGATGATTTTTTCAGCTTTCGGAATTTCTTTTTCCCGTTGCTGGATGGTTTGCTGAATCTGTTTCGAAAGTTCATCCACATCAATTAAAGTCACATGACTCAATTCAGAAACATTTTTATCAACATTATGCGGAATTGAAAGATCAATCACCAGAGTTTCTCTTCCATTTTGAAAATGAGATTTGTTGATGATTGGAGTCTTTGCGCCGGTTGCCACAATCAAAATGTCAGTATTCTCAATTTCCTGATCGAAATCTGCGTAATCAATATTTGGAATATTATATTTTTCTGAAATTTTTGCTGCTGTTTCCTGCGTACGGTTGGCAATTTTAATTTTGGGCTGATATACGTGTTTTACCAAATTTTCAACCGTGTTTTGTCCGATTTCGCCTACTCCGAGAAGAAGGATGTTTTTTTCGGTCAGTTTTTTCTGATTATTTAGAATATAATGCACTGCCGCATAAGAAACTGAAGCTGCTCCGTTGGAAATTCCTGTCTCGTTTTTGATTCTTTTTGAAATCTGAATCGCAGAGTTGATAGAACGCTCAAGATAAGGATTCGAATTCTGTCTTTCTTTTTTAAATCGGGCGTAAGCTTTCTTAATCTGTCCGATAATTTCAAAATCACCGATGATCTGACTTTCTAAACCGGCCGCCACTCTGAACAGATGTTTAAGCGCTTCCTCTTTTGTTAAAATATTGGCAAAAGGCAAAAAATCTGATAGGTTAACACCAATCGTTTTGCAGTATTCTTCAGCCACAAAAAGATAGTTGGATGTCGTTGTATAAATCTCTGTTCTGTTGCACGTGGAAACCACAAAAGCGTCCCCAAGATTTTCGTTATGAATTCGGGTAACAAAGTTTTTGATGTTTTCGTCGAAGAAGGCAAATTTGCCCCTCGTTTCTACATCTGCCTTCTCATAACTCACTGAAAGCACAGCGAAATTTGTCGTCTGATGTATGTTAGAATACTGTATCATAAGCATTGCAAATTTAAGTATTTTTAAATTAAGCCTCTGCTGATATTGTATATGATAAATATCGTGAAAAGCTATAAATAAATGTGCAAATGCCGTAAGAATTAGAGAAACAAAAGGTTAATGAAAAATTTAAATTTTAATAAAATTTTAACCAAATTATATTAACTAAATTATTCATTAGTAGTCTTAAATTTATATCTTTGTAAACTTAAATCAGGACAAAATTATGAGTTTATTCGATATGTTTACGCAAGAAATTGCGATAGACCTTGGAACTGCCAACACGCTTATTATCCATAATAATAAAATTGTTATCGATCAGCCTTCAATTGTAGCGATTGAGCGTTCTACGGGGAGACCGATAGCGGTGGGGGAGCAGGCAAAACATATGCAGGGTAAAACTCATGAAGATATAAAAACGATCCGTCCTTTGAAAGACGGTGTTATTGCAGATTTCCATGCTTCTGAGCATATGATTAAGGAATTTATTAAGAAAATTCCGGGAATCAAAGGCAGATTTATTCAGCCGGCTTTAAGAATCGTAATCTGTATTCCTTCCGGAATTACAGAGGTTGAGAAAAGAGCGGTAAGAGATTCTGCACAGAAAGTAAACGCAAAAGAAGTAAGATTGATTTATGAGCCAATGGCTGCTGCAATAGGAGTAGGTATTGATGTACAGAAACCTGAAGGGAATATGATTATCGACATAGGTGGTGGTACCACCGAAATCGCTGTTGTCGCTTTGGGAGGTATTGTTTGTGATAAATCTGTGAAAATTGCGGGTGACGTATTTACCAATGATATTGCTTATTTCTTAAGAACACACCACAATCTTTATATCGGTGAAAGAACTGCTGAGAGAGTAAAAATCGAAGTAGGTTCTGCTGTTGAAGATCTTGATGTAGATATCGATGATATTCCGGTACAGGGTAGAGATCTCATTACCGGTAAGCCAAAAGAAATTATGGTTGGGTACAAAGAAATTGCTCGTGCTCTGGATAAATCAATTATCAGAATTGAAGATTCTGTAATGGAAACTCTTTCTCTGACTCCTCCGGAACTTGCTGCCGATATTTACAAAACAGGTATTTATCTTGCAGGCGGTGGTGCTCTGCTAAGAGGTCTTGCAGACAGGCTTCACAAGAAAACAGGTCTTCCGGTTTTCGTAGCTGAAGATCCTTTGAGAGCCGTTGTACGTGGTACAGGTATCGCACTTAAGAATATGGATAAATTCAATTTCTTAATTAAATAATTTTAACTTTTTACGACTCTTTATCTGAATGGGATTTTTGCTGAGATTATTTTCAAAGAATGCTCTATTTGTCTTCTTTATCTTTCTGCAAATTATTGCTCTCATTCTTATATTCTCTAAAAATGCAATGCAGAGATCGTGGCTTGCGGGCGAAACTGCTGCTTTCAATTCGTGGGTGTCAGGATACATTGATGAAGGAGTTTCTTATCTGAAACTGAAGCAGACTAACGAAGGTCTCGTAGCGCAGAATAAAGCCTTAATGATTGAGCTGTACGGAAAGCAGGGTGGTAAAAATCCCGTTTTCCGAAAAGTGCATGATACCTTAGGAGGCGGACAAATCTATACATTCGTAGACGGTGAAATTGTTTTCAACAGTATCAACCGACGAAACAATTACTTTACCATCAATCGCGGAAAGCGAGACGGTGTTCTTCCACAGATGGGCGTTATGGCTCCTAAAGGAATCGCAGGAATCGTCATCAATTCTACAGACAGTTATGCTTTGGTACAGTCTGTTTTAAGTGTCAATAAAATCAGAATTAATGCTGCTCTCAAAAAATCAGGGTATTTTGGTACTTTAACCTGGAGGGGCGACAACTCACGCGTGATGCATCTTTCAGATGTTCCTAAATATGTTTCATTAAAAATTGGAGATACGATTATAACAGACGGCAAATCAGCTATTTTTCCTAAAGGCGTGATGATCGGAACTGTAGCAGGATATTCTGTTGACAACCAGACCGGTTTTTGGGATATTTCTGTGGAATTGAGTGAGAAAATGGGCGCTCTGAATAAAGTGTATGTCGTTAAAAATCTGAAGAAAGCTGAAGTGCAGAAAATAAGCGATACCATGCAGGCTGTAATAAAAAAAGAAAATGATTAGCAGAACTTTGTTTACAGATCTTTTGATCATGATGTTTCTTGTGGCGTTACAGATATTTGTACTGAACAGGATTACCTTATTTGGTAAATACACTCCGGTCTTATATCCGGTGTTCGTTATGTTTTATCCTTTTTTTAGAAATAAATTTCAGTTTTTAGCGTTAAGCTTCTTAATAGGTTTGTCTATTGACGCTTTTCTGTATTCGTGGGGAATCAATGCTTTGGCGACGACGGTAATTGCCTATTTCAGAACTTTAATATTCAGAACTTCTACAGATACTTCTACAGATTTCTTCTCGTTTCAATCATTACAGTGGACACAGTTTTTATTGTTCCTCTCTTCAAGTATATTTTTGCATCAGCTTTTGGTGCAGTATGTTGAATTTTTTAAATTCAGCAGAATTTTCGAAATCTTGCTTAATGTGTTGGTAACTAGTGCAATTTCTTTTATATTTATCATAGTTTACGCATTAATTTTTAAAATCAAACAGAAAGTTTGAACACACGCCATATAAAAATCTTATCTGTTCTCATCATTCTTGCTATCATTTTTGTGGCAAGACTTTCTTATTTACAGTTGTTTACGGATCGGTACGCACTCAATGCTGCCAATACTTCAATTAAAACCGAATACGTCATTCCTCAACGTGGAGTTATTTTCGACAGAAACGGAAAAATTATGGTGGGAAACCAGCCTGCTTATGAGATTTCTTTCACTCAGGCATTGATGAAACCTGACTTTGATACCCTGTCTTTCTGCAGTTTAATGAAAATTGATAAAAGAGATTTTATTAAAAAAATTAATTTAATTAAGAAAGAAAAATACTATTCTAAACTGACTCCGATGACTTTCATCAAAGACCTCAGCAGAGAAGAAATTGCGAGAGTTCAGGAGATTATATTTAAATACCCCGCTTTCAGTATTGTTCAGCGTCCGCAAAGGCAATATGAAGTTTCCACATCAGGGAACCTTCTGGGATACACCAGTGAAGTCAATGACAGAGAGATTAAAAAAGATTCTACCTACTATCTTCCTGGTGACCTCATCGGAAAAACAGGAATTGAGAAATCTTACGAAAAGGAACTTCGCGGTGTAAAGGGAATAAAATACATTCAGAAAGATATTAAACTTCGAAATGTAGGTCCGTATAAAAACGGAACCTTAGACCGTGATGTGATCACAGGAAAAGATATCACTTTGACCATCGATTATGACCTTCAGAGAATTGCTGAAGAGATGATGGTAAATAAACATGGGGCAATCGTCGCAATAGATCCAAATAACGGTGAAGTCTTGGTTGCCGCAACCGGACCGGATATTGATCCCAATCTTTTCACCGGACCTAACAAGTCTAAAAATTTATACGCTCTTTCAAAAGATACGATCTACGAAAACAAACCAACGTTTGACAGATCGCTACAGGCAGGTTATCCTCCAGGCTCTACATTTAAATTGTTAACAGCTCTGGCAGCAATGCAGATGGGCGTAATGGATGAAAAAACAATTTTCCCTTGTGGTGGTGGTTTTTATTACAAAGGAAAAAGAATTAAAGGTCACGGTGGAGCAGATCCATTAATCCCTTCTATTCAGGTTTCAAGTAACTGTTTTTTCACCTATGCTTTTATCGCTATCATCAAAAAATATCCGGGAAATCCTTCCAAAGGTGTAGATGAATGGAAAAAGATAATGAGCAGTTTCGGAGTAGGAGAATACTTAAATAATGATTTTGCGGTAGGTGCAAAAGGCAGAATTCCTTCAGGAGATTTTTACGAAAGAAGATTTAAAGCCATTATTAAAGCAAACGGTTCTACGAAAGCCGATTATAAAAATTGGGACGAAATGTCTACCGGAGCCATTTACAACGGGATGGGCCAAGGTGACGTTATGGTAACTCCGCTGCAGTTAGCCAATTATGTTTCTGCTATTGCCAATAGAGGATGGTACTACACTCCACATATTGTAAAATCGATTGACGGTAAACCCAATCCGGATCCCAGATTTAAGGTGAAACATAAAACGCTGGTTGATCCCAAACATTTTGATCCTGTCTTAAAAGGGATGGAAGCTGTGGTTTTGAGAGGTACAGCAAGAGGTCTGAAATCAAATGATTTTACGCAGTTGGCAAAAACAGGAACTGCACAGGTTCCTCAGGGAAAAGATAACTCGATTTTTGTGTTAATTGCTCCTGCAGACAAACCGAAAATTGTTGTAGTTGCCGTAATGGAACACGCCGGATTTGGTGCCACCTGGGCCGGACCCGCATCCACAGTAATTGCCGAAAAATTTATTACTGGAGATCTGAAAAGAGAACAGCTCTATAAAAAAATGGTCACGGCGAGTTTCATGCCTGAATATAAAAGACAGTGGGTCGCAGATTTAAAAAGAAAAGGACTTTATAAAGAACCTAAACCTGATTCTGTAAAGCTTAAAAGAATACAGGACAGCTTAAATCTGATAAAAAAAGCTAAAGAAAAATTAGAAGCTAAGAAGAAAGTTGAATCTAAAAAACCTTTGAAACAATGAAGTGGACAGAAGGAATAGACAAATTAGGTCTCGGCTTATACTTGATGCTCTGTATTTTTGCAATTGCCAATATCTACAGTGTAGATGAAGGCTTAGGGAAAAAACAATTGATCTTTTTCGGAATTTCTTTATTTGTTGGGTTGATTATATTTTTCAGCCGAAGCAAATTTTTCGAAAATATGTCTGGAATCATTTATATTGGTGGGGTTATTCTTCTTGCCGGTCTTCATGTTTTCGGAACTGAAATCTTAGGTCAGAAAAACTGGTACAAATTCGGAAGTTTTACCATGCAGCCTGTAGAATTTTCGAAGATTGGAGTAGCTTTAATGCTGGCTAATTATGTTTCAGGATCTGAATTTAATTTAAAAAACAGAACATCGCTTATAGCAGTTCTGGCCATAATAGGCATTCCTGCAATTGTGGTGCTTTCAATTCCTGATGTTGGTTCACTATTGGTATTTACGGCATTTTTTATCGCTTTATACCGTGAAGGTCTCAGTGGGAAACTCTTTCTCGTTGGGGGACTTTTCGGAATTGTTTTCCTTTTAGCCAATTATCTCAACGATCCTCTGGAATGGAGTCTTTGGTATTTTACATTATTTATTATTGTAGTAGGTGGACTGTGGTTTGCATTTAACGCAGCTTTTCTTCGTAAAAATATTTACACACTTTTACCGGGTGTCGGGATAATTCTGCTATTGGCCGCATTGTCATTCATTTCGCCCGTTATTTTTGAGAAGCTCCCTAAGCACCAGCAGGAAAGGGTTGAAGTTCTCTACAAGGGAGAACGCGAATTCCGTGATACTTCCGGATATAACCTTCTTTATTCTAAAACAGCCATCGGTTCCGGTGGAATGTTCGGAAAAGGTTTTCGTGAAGGTTCCGTAACTCAGGGAAAATTTGTTCCAGAGCAGGAAACCGATTATATTTTTTGTACCGTAGGTGAAGAATGGGGATTTCTTGGCAGTACCATACTTGTTCTATCATACATGGTTTACATTGGGAGAATCTATTACCTCGCAGAAAAGCAGAAATCTACCTTTAACAGAGTTTTTGGGTATTCGTTTGCCTCCATTCTTCTCATGCACTTTTCGATCAATTTAGGCATGGTTATGGGTCTGTTTCCAACCGTAGGTATTCCATTGCCTTATTTTAGTTATGGAGGAAGTTCATTGCTCGCTTTTTCGATGCTGACTTTTATTTTCTTTAAATTGAATTACGCTGATAAAAACAGTCTGGTTTAGAGCTGGGAGTTGGAAGAAGGATGATTGAAAGTGACTTTCTTTCTGGATTTTTTAATTTGAACCTACAAAATCTGCACAATCAGCGGAATCAGATTTCTATTAATATTTCATTATATAAAATCTTTATAGTTGATGAACGAAGCTTACTCGGTAGATCAGAATTATAACCAAATAACTTTTGCTGAAACACCACTACAAACAGGTGAATACGAAAACTGCAGTTTTCAGAACTGTAATTTTGAATACGCTGACCTATCTCAATTTAAGTTTACAGATTGCGAATTTACCGACTGCAATTTAAGCATGACTAAACTGACAGGAACCGCTTTCCGCGATGTCATTTTCCGGGACTGCAAAATGTTCGGAATGCATTTCGATGACTGTAACGAGTTTGGAATGTCGTTCAGATTTGAAGGATGTGCCTTAAATAATTCTGTTTTTTATAAAACGTCCATCAAAAGAACGCTTTTTAAAAATTGCAAACTGATTGAAGTAGATTTTGCTGAATCTAACCTGTCAAATTCTGTGCTGTCGAACTGTGATTTAAACGGCGCGACCTTCGAAAGAACAAATCTGGAGAAGGCCGATCTTAGGTCATCATTCAGTTATACAATTAATCCGGATTCAAACAGGCTAAAGAAGACGAAATTTTCACTTTCTGAAGTTCAGGGTCTCTTACGTCGTTTTGATATAGAAATCGATAAAAACAGCTGATTACAATTATTTAAAACGAAAGTTTATTTGCCATACGAATCATTGGCCGGCTATCTGAGTCCGTTTTAAAAAAAATACCGCTCGGAAAATAGCTTTAATCCCCAATTTATAATCTTATTCAAGGTTTTGGTTAAAGCTAATTTTTGAAGCAAATGCTCAATCAGGCTAATGTGCGATTATGTGTAAGAGTATTTAATGCTTAATGGTAAGCTCCATTTGTAACCAAAAATTAAAGCCATCAAATTTTGATGGCTTCGTTTATATAAATCAATTATTTAAGACTAAAATCTAGTAGAGGCTAAGTTGTTGTAGCTTTCTCCGTTCTCATTGATCACTCTTTTGGCAAACCTGAATTTAGGTCCCCAGTAAGAATCATTCAGTGAAGAGATCATTACTCCTTTTGAAGTGGCTGCGTGGATGAATTTTACCTCTCCTTCTTCAGTTACGTCTTCCACAATTCCTACGTGAGAAATTCTTTTGCCGTGAGAGAAGAAAATTAAGTCTCCTTTCTGAAGGTTTTCTTTGTCGATAGCTTCCCCTTCCTGAGACTGAGATGCTGCAACTCTTGGTAAAGTAAGACCGGCTGCTGCTCCGAATACTGATAATACAAATGCTGAACAGTCGATTCCGTTTCTTGTGGTTCCTCCGTATCTGTAAGGAGTTCCTAAGTACGTTGAAGCTTCTGTTAAGATGTTATCAATCGTCTTATTGTGTTTAATCGCTTTTGCGATTTCAGAATTTTTTAAAGAGGTTTTTGCGTTTGCGATGGCCACTGCTTTTTCAGAGATGAAAGAGTTGATTAACAACTTTTTATCACTCTCGATCTTAGTGTCTATTGCAGCTAGTTTGGCATCTGTTTTGTATTCCTTAGTGTAAGTTGCCGGTTTTGAAACTACGTAATTCGTAACGCATGATTGTAGTGATATTGTAGAAACAAAAGCAACTAAATAAAACAAAACTCTTTTCTTCATATTTTTTAATTTCCGGTTGAAAAAGAAATATTTATTTCTCTAAAGCCCTACAAAAGTAGATATTCCATATAAGACAGCCTCGATATGATTATTGTCATGTTTGTGTTTTAACACATTTTAACATCTAATAGATGTATGTTAAAGAAAAAGTAGCTGCTAAGCGCCTGTTTTGGTGAATGTGGCGTTTTTTTTATTAAGATTTTTTAACATAATATATTTACTTTCCTTTATTAATCGGAGTTCCTTAAAATCACCCAATTAGATTTTTTCTGTTAAAAAGACATAAAAAAAGTCCCCCGCGCAAACGGGGAACCTTCACTAATATGGAACTTTACAGATGTTATCTTGTAAATAACATTTCTCTATATTTCGTCATCGGCCAAAGCTCATCATCAACCATCATTTCAAGATCGTCAGATGCTTCTCTGATCGGATCAAATAACGGAATAACGCTTGTGCAGTATAGTTCTGCCTGCTTTTGGCTTTCAGACGTTGCTTTTGCAGCTTCTCTCGCTTTCATAAGATCTTCAACACCTAATTTAATTTTAGAAATGTTTCCGGAAATCTGTGTGATTAAGCTCATCTGCTCTTTAGCAAGAGTTTTGAATTCTTTATCATCAAAAATTTCTTTAAGACCTCTTACGTTTTCAATCAGTCTGTTCTGATAGTTTAAAGCCGAAGGTATGATGTGGTTTCTTGCAATATCACTTAATACTCTTGCCTCAATATCGATTACTGTTGAATATTTTTCTAATTTAATTTCGTTTCTTGCTTCAACTTCTCTGTGATTGAAGATTCCGATTTCTTCATAAAGGTCAAGGAATTTCTGGTTCATTTCCTGCTTCAAAGCTTCAGGAGTAGTTTTCCAGTTGTTTAAGCCTCTTTTTTCAGCCTCTAAAGCCCAGTCGTCAGAATATCCGTCTCCTTCAAACATAATGTTTTTACACTGCTTGATGTATTCTCTCAATACATTGAAAATCGCTTCATCTTTTTTAAGACCAGTTTCAATTAAAGCATCTACTTCTATTTTGAAATCGCTTAACTGTTTTGCGGCAATCGTGTTCATTACGGTCATAGATTCTGCACAGTTTGCAGAAGAACCTACCGCTCTGATCTCGAATTTATTTCCTGTAAATGCAAATGGAGAAGTTCTGTTTCTGTCAGTATTATCCAACAGAATTTCTGGGATTTTTCCAACTACATTTAATTTAAGATCTGTTTTTTCGTCCGGTGAAAGTTTCCCTTCTGTTACTTTTTCAAGCTCTTCCAAAACTCTGAACAGTTGGCTTCCGATAAATACAGAAATAATTGCCGGTGGAGCTTCGTTTGCACCCAATCTGTGATCGTTGCTTGCAGAAGCAATACTTGCTCTTAAAAGATCTGCGTACTCATGAACAGCTTTAATTGTATTTACGAAGAATGTTAAAAACTGTAAGTTTTTCTTTGGGTTTTTTCCCGGGCTCAAAAGGTTTTCACCTGTATCAGTTGCCAAAGACCAGTTGTTGTGTTTTCCGCTTCCGTTTACACCTGCGAAAGGTTTTTCGTGGAATAAAATGTGGAAATGGTGTCTGTGAGCAATTCTTGCCATAACGTCCATCAATAAAGAATTGTGATCAACAGCAACGTTTACTTCTTCAAACATCGGAGCCAGCTCAAATTGGTTTGGAGCCACCTCGTTGTGTCTTGTAGTAACCGGAATTCCCAGTTTCATACATTCAACTTCCAGTTCTTTCATGAAATTCATGACTCTCGTAGGAATCGAACCGAAATAGTGGTCATCCAACTGCTGTCCTTTAGCAGGAGAGTGTCCTAATAAAGTTTTACCAGTTAAAACCAGATCCGGACGGGATTGATACAATGCTGAATCAACCAGGAAATATTCTTGCTCCCAACCTAAAGTAGGAGTTACTTTCGTTACATTTTTGTCGAAATACTGCATTACGTTTGTTGCAGCCTCGTCTACAGCGTGCAAAGCTCTCAATAAAGGTGCTTTGTAATCTAAAGTTTCTCCTGTGTAAGAGATAAAGATTGAAGGGATACATAAAGTTGTTCCCATAATAAATGCAGGAGATGTAGGATCCCAAGCCGTATAACCTCTTGCTTCAAACGTGTTTCTGATACCACCGTTCGGGAAAGAAGATGCATCAGGCTCCTGCTGAATCAATAAGTTTCCGCTGAATCTTTCGATCGCTCTACCACCTTCGATAGGAGTAAAGAATGAATCATGCTTTTCTGCAGTGCTTCCAGTTAATGGCTGAAACCAGTGCGTGTAGTGAGTAACTCCTTTGCTCATTGCCCAGTCTTTCATAGCTACTGCTACCTGATCTGCAATTAGTCTCTGGATTTTACTTCCTTTTTTAATAGCATCCATGATAGATTGGAATGCTTCTTTTGTTAAATATTCTCTCATTGTGTTTTCAGAGAATACATTTTCACAAAATAATTCTGATAACTTAGCAGGAATTTCTACTGAATTATCTTTTCTAAAGTCCTTGAATGGTAAAGTTTCTAAAGCTTTAAATCTTAAAGTTGACATATAGTGTTGAATTTTATGGCGCAAATTTACGAAAAAAATGAATCGAAAAGAAAATACCCCTAATTTTTTTAGACTATTTGATAAATTGTTTTATTGTGAACTATTAAATACCCCTATTTCAATATGGGGGTTGTTGAGATTAAATTAATTTTTATTTAAAAGAAATATAAAACATTGCGTTGAAGAATAGTTTTGTCTGTTAAAATGCTTTTCAAAACACACTTCAATAATTTCTGCGATGGAAGTTCAACAAATCTTCTGAATATATAAGTACATCATGCTTTAGAATCCTTATTTTTGAATAAATCAAAACCAAATGATAAAAAAATTGATTCTAACTGTTTCCTGCCTTTGCGTGCAGATGCTGTTTTCTCAAAAAGCAGATCCTATCTATTATGACAAAGATTGGGAAGTGACAACGAAGGCAAGTGCTTCATTCTACCGTCCTATGCCGCTGAAGGGAAGTGGCGATCTCGTTTTGCTTCAAGATTTTTATATGAACGGAACACCACAGTTTGAAGGCTATACCTTGAAAGAAAATGAGCATTCCTACGTTGGAGATGTGATCTGGTATGACGCAAACGGGAATGACGAGAATTTCAGACAGTACCGTAACGACACCAACAGCGCTACCTTATTATATTACCACACTAATGGTAAAATCCGCAAAAAAGTTCAGTACAAAAATGGTGTGAAGGATGGTGAAGCCATAATCTACGCAAACGATGGAACGGTTTTAATGAAAGGGATTTATGCAAAAGGTAAACCCGAAAGCGGAAGTTTTGAAAGAGTAAGACAAAGTGATGACTACGATTATAATTCAACTAGTGAAGAAGTTACAGACGTTAAAATTCTGGAGACGACCGAAGGGGTAATGGTTTCGTCTCCGCCTCCGGTAGTTGTTCAGACAACAACTGTTGAACCTCAAAAGGTAGAAATGGCAGTCTATCAAGGTGAAAATCTTTCGAAAAGCACGAAAAACAGAAAAACCGTTTCAGAAAAAATATTTTGGGTCAACTCAAAGCAATTGGCTCAGGAAACGGTTTATGAAATCGGCGCGTATGATTTTAAACCTACTGCTAGAAAAAATTACGATAAAACCGGGAAATTGATTCAGTCTTTAAATGAAACTCAGTTCAAACAATATGGAAATGACATTGAAAACGGCGCTGAATATCGATATTATCTTCAAAATAACTTTGCGACCGGTATTAAGTCTGTTTCAGATTTTAGTAAAGGTGAAAAGTCAGGGAAAGAGATCGTTTATTTTCCAAATGGAAATGTTTCTTTCGAAACCAATTATAAAACCGGATATAAAGAAGGTGTAGAAACCGTCTTTAACGAAAATGGATCTGTGAAAAGCAAAAGAGTGTATAAAAAAAACGAACCATTTAACGGAAATTTCGACGTGAGAGTAGGCGGAATGCTTGTCAATCAAAATTACACAAACGGTATAAGAGAAGGAGAAGCGGTCGTGAAAAATGAAAACGGGGAAGTTGTTGCAAAAGGAATTTACAAAAACGGAAAACCTTTTAACGGAACTTTTATTGAAGATAATGAAAACCGTTCTGACACCTATGAATTAATCAATGTTGAAAATTTTAAAAAAACCGGTCTGCAGAAAGTGTTTGGTTACAGACTGGAGAATTTAGAAAAAACCTACACCATCCAAAATGAAAAACTCAACGGAATCACTACTTTCTATGATGACGGAAAAGTTGTGGGAGCTTTAGAGTATAAAAATGATGAGCCATACAGCGGAACCTTGATTGAAAGTGAGAAAACTTCGGTTTTCAAAAACGGAAAAATTACAGAAGAGACGTATTTTAAAGATACATATAATAAGGATAACATTCGGAAGCAAAAACTGTATGAAAATGGAATCCTCGTAAAGGTTAAAGATTTTTCTTTTGATATTTCAGAAAGGCCACAAAGTTCTTATGAAGGTGTTTTTAAAAATGGCAAACCGTTCTCAGGATATTTTGAAACAGATGATAACCGTGAATTTAAGCAGGTCAATTATTACGAAAATGGGATTCTGAAATTTCAGTATTCAAACGATTATCTGAAAAACATGGATAATTACAGACATCAGAATTACAACATTAAATCAACCTACAAAGAAGGAAAAATAACTGATGGTGTAGAATACAAACTAAATGAAAAGCAGTTTACCACAAAATACTGGAAAAGCGGAGTGTTGCAGGCGTTCGACTGGGATTTGTTTGCAATGCATTATTTTAACAGGCTTCATTTTGAAATGAAAAATAATACGATTGAAATTAGCGATATGCAGGCAAACAGAAAGGCTGAAATTAAAATTGACCCATCCAAAAACACGTTTAACAAACAGCTTTCTATCGATGGAAGAGTAGTTGACGGTACCAGAAAAGATTATTTAGATTCAAAGTATAAAGAAAGCATTATTGTTTATCACGAGAAAGACGGAAAAATTGTCTCAAGTACTGTAAATCCGGTTGATGAATCGATGGAGCCGATGGAAGGAACTGAGTTGTTCTACAAAGTTTATACGATGGTGAATGAAACTTCAGGTCTTCAGGAGAACTTCAATAGGTTGGCAGAGAAAATTTCAGGCAACAAATTTATTGAAGACACCGACGAAAACCGTATCATCACGGGAATTCAGATGGATGCTGAAGGAAAACCCAAAGACGGAATTCTGATTACTCCCACACAAAATAATACGTATACTGTACAATTCTATATGAATAGAAAACTGATGAAAACCGTAGAGAAAGTCACCGTAGAAAAAATGGAGACTATCATTAAGAATATAGATAATTAATCGCAACTGCATTTTGAAGCTTTGTATTTCGGAAATAAGTGAAACGGCATTGTTTAGCTTAGTCTCAATGCTTATTCTCATGAATTCTTTGTGTATCCCTGCGTTTTAAAAACAAAAGCATTTCAAGTATAAATTTTACAATTTCCAAAATTATAAAGTTAGCAACTAAATGCGGTGGAGATCTTGAGGTTAAAATTTGACGCATATTTAAGATCGATTAATGCGTAGAAGCAATATGAATAAAACTTATTCCAAAATTCTTTCTCAACAGAAACGTAAATATTAATTTTAAATCGTTTAAAAATTTAGTTTAAAAGGTAATTGTTTGTTTTAAAGCTTTTTAAATCATTAAAATTATTTTCCGTAACTTAGCAGACTTTTTATAAAAAAATTAATATATGACAAATTCTAGAGCAAGAGAAACCACCGAGGCAATTGAAAGACTATACATTTCTATGAGACACCTGTTTTATAGAGGTTTTTTCAAGCCAAGCGGAGTTTCCGGAGAAAGCATTAGAAGTTTGTTGAAAACGATCAATCCCGAAATTTACGGTACCATGAGCGTTCCAAGCAAATTGGAGCTTGATGGTTTGATGTATGTTTTAGACAGACTTCCGGAAGGTATAGAAGAATGTGCTTTCATTCATCTTACATCAGACGAAGGTTTTGATAAAGGGAGTTTCGAGCCGATTGTTCCCAAAAAGAGAAGAAGAAACTGTTACCGTATCGACGAACATCAGATGAACATTGAAGTTCTTTTGGGGCGTTCAGAAATCTACGATATCCTTACCCACTTAACGTTCTTATTTATAGAAGCCGATAAAATCCGTAATCTCGCATTTATTCAGGATGAAAACTGGAAGCCGACACGTGCTTTCAAAATCATCGAAGAAGTGGTAAAAGGCGAGAAAAAATTCAGCAGAAGAGAAAAAGAAGTCGCACTGATTCATCTGTCTTCTTTAATAGGAAGAACTTTTGATGAGACCTTAAATGCCTACAACACTTTTGGTGACGATGAAAATCCGGACAGATTATTCAAAATCATCTACCATTTAGGAAAAGTGAGTCTGGAAGATGCCAAACAAAGCCGTGAGCGCGAGATTTATTTCAGTGCTATTTTAAAGGAAAGAGTTGGGCATCATTATTTCGGTGAAAAATGGGCTCACAAAGTAAAAGAAGTTTTATTCGAAAACGACCTTCACATGCGTCCGTTACACATTATTTCTGCGAATATGCATTCGGTGAAAAATATGCTGTACAGCAATGATGCTTTAAAGAAAAAAGATCCGAAAGACGTTGATTACAAACTTTACGGAGAAATTTCAGATAAAAAAGATCTTCGCGACAAAGTTTCAAAATACGCTTTGGAAGAAGGTTTAATTTATATCAACGACAAAAGCGGAAGTAACATCGACGTTCAGATCATTGATTTAAGCAAAACCAATCTTAAAAATACGCCATTCGGTCACTTGAAATACTATGGTGACGATGTGATCATGGTTTTCGATTATGCTTTTGGCGAACAGGCCTTTGAGGTAATGGATGAATTGCTGAGACCTTTCGAACAGAAAGGAGAAGTATATATGATGAAAGTAAAATCTGTTTCTATCATGGGGAAAGCGGGAATTCTCGCTGGTGGAAAAGGCGATATTATGATCCCAACTTCGCACATCTTTGAAGGAACGGCAGATAATTATCCGTTTGAAAATGCTCTGAAGCTGGAAGATTTTAAAGATGATGAACTGCAGGCATTCGAAGGACCGATGATTACCGTTTTGGGAACGTCACTTCAAAACAGAGACATTCTTTCTTATTTTATGAACACTTCCTGGAAAGCCATCGGACTTGAAATGGAAGGTGCACATTATCAAAAAGCTATTCAGGTAGCATCGAAAATCAGACATCATATTGCGCCGGATTTATTTGTAAGCTACGCGTACTACGCTTCAGATAATCCTTTGGAAACGGGAGCTACCCTTTCTTCCGGAGGTTTAGGATTAACAGGGGTAAAACCGACGTATCTGATTACTTTAAGAATCCTGGAAAAGATTTTACAAAGCGGAAAGAAAGAAATTTCTTCGAAAAAATAAGTCTGATCACTCAGTATACATTAAACCTTCAAGGTTTCTAAAACCTTGAGGGTTTTTTTGTTATATCGCTAAAGATCTGTGGTTATTCACTGATTTATTCAACGTAAAATTCTTTCAGCATTTTTTCAAAATTGTGAGCACTTTCGTCATTTGCAAAACTATCAATTCTGGCAATTGGGTAGTAGAATGAATAATCAGAAAAATCTTTATTTCTGTATGCTTTTCTTGTTATTTCGAGAAAGTTTATAAAATCATTTTTATATTCCAACTGAAGAAAATCTTCTTTAAGATAGTACAAAATATTTTTGTGTTCTATAATAGGCATCAGATTATAATCCATACTGTTGTAATATAATATTCTTTCGAGCTCATTGTTTTTTGATTTTACATTAAAATAACTATTCGGCAAATGGGATTGGTAACTATGTCTGTACAAAACAACGAAGCTTGGTCTCGATGAATATATCGTGTCATTCCTCAAATTGATTCCGGTATTTTCCTCACTTATTTTTCCATATTTTTTTTCTAAAAAGAATAACTTTTTATCAATTTCTTCTGTCAGATTATAAACTTTTGTATTTGGGTCTTGCTTTAATTTTACAAAGAGATTTTGATCAGTTCTTGTAAGTGAATCCAAACTTTTTATCAGTTGTTGATTGACCGAATTTTTTATTTGTAATCGTTTTAGTTTCTCAAAAAACAGTGTACCCCTATATTCGTCAAATTTACGCTGATTGAAAAATCTTA
Source organism: Chryseobacterium kimseyorum (assembly GCF_025971945.1). GTDB lineage: Bacteria > Bacteroidota > Bacteroidia > Flavobacteriales > Weeksellaceae > Chryseobacterium > Chryseobacterium kimseyorum. Next base: position 246,800 of record NZ_JAPDHW010000002.1, on the reverse strand, counting down.
AACTTGCTCCTTTTTCTAAAAACAATTTCCCCCAATAATTCACTTCTTCCCATCTTTTAGCTTTATTAGCACAAATCAGAGCGTTGTATATTTCTCTACTGAAAATATATTTCTCTTTTTTCAATTCTTCGTAATGGGATAAGGCCTTGGCATTTTCTTTATTGGTAATAGCTCTTTCAGCATTATTAACAACTTTGCTGTAAGAATTAGATCCTTGTGCATTGAAAATATTGATTGCTACAGTAAATAAAATAATAAAGGATAATGTGTTTTTCATTTGTGCTAATTATAATTCCCAAATCTAAATAATATTTCGGATTTATGATAATTATAAAAAAAAGCAAATATCGAAAATAAGGGTGGCTTTAACCATAACAAGTAACTGTGTAAAAGCTTCTGAACTCTAAGTCCAACTTTCAATCTAATGTAACGATTTATTAATCCTGTTGTTTCAATCAATTAACCTTGTCAAGATTAATTAGAATAGATGGTACCGTTTCATTCGTCAATTCGTGGCAATAATCATTTTGCTGTTTTTAAAAAAAATCTGTGAAATCAGTGTAATCTGTGTGAACTCAAAAAATATTATCTTTAAGATATTTAAATGTAAAAGAAATGAGCACACCCTCACAATTAGCCAAAAGATTCCGTGAAGTTGTATTGGATGGAAAATGGATTGCCAATACCAATTTTAAAGATCAACTTTCAGATGTAACCTGGCATCAGGCAAACACGAAAATTGCCGATCTTAACACCATTGCAATGCTCACATTTCACATCGACTATTATATTGCAGGTATTCTCAATGTTTTCGAAGGTGGAAATTTGGAAATCAAAGATCAGTTCAGCTATGATCTTCCACCAATTGAATCTCAGCAGCAATGGGAAGAACTTTTAAATAAATTAGGGAGCGATTCTGAAAAGTTCGCAAAATTATTAGAACAGATGCCTGATTCTAAAATGGATGAAGTTTTTGTTGATGAAAAATACGGAACACATTTAAGAAATATTGACGGAATGATTGAACATGCTTATTATCATTTGGGGCAAATTGCTTTGATTAAAAAAATGATTTTGTTTAAACACAAATAGCACTAATGATTTGTGTAATTAGTGAAGATTCATTCGTGAAATTAGTGGTTTAAAAATTCCCCACAGATCTCGCAGATTTTCACAGATTCCTATGCGCAATCATCTGTGAAAATCCGTGTAATCCGTGGGAAATAAAAATTTACTTACCTTTAAAAAAAATAAATCTTCAATGAAAAAATCGTTTGCAATACTCTTTGCTTTGATCATTTCGCAGTTTCAGGCGCAGCAGAACGCTTATTATCAGCAGGCTGCCCAATACAAAATGGATATTGATGTCAATGCAGAAAAATTTACCTACGAAGGAAATCAGACTTTAAATTATTCCAACAACTCACCGGACGAACTTAATGTCGTGTATTTCCATTTGTATTGGAATGCTTTTAAACCCAATTCAATGATGGACCAAAGAGTTGCCGGACAGGGAAAAAACGGGGATTCGAGATTGCAGAAAGATGGAATTTCAAGACTGGCATCGATCCCGAAGGATCAGGAAGGCGCACAAAATATTCACTGGATCAAACAAAACGGAAAGAATCTGAAGTTTGAAATTCAGGAAACCGTGATGAAGGTTTATTTAAATGAACCTCTAAAACCCAATTCCAAAACCACTTTTACCATGGAGTGGGATGCTGTAATTCCTCAGCAGATCAGACGCAGCGGAAGAAATAACCGTGAAGGTGTTGATATGACGATGTCTCAATGGTATCCGAAAATTGCCGAATACGATTACGATGGCTGGGCAACTTTCGATTATGTGGGAAGAGAATTTCATGCACCGTTTGCGGATTTTGATGTTACCATTAAAATCAACAAAGATTATGTAGTAGGAGCAGGCGGAACGCTTTTAAATCCTACAGAAGTGAAAGGTTACGACGCTTCAGCAAAAATTAAAGCAGATAAAAACAAAGCTACATGGAAATGGTCAGCCAAAAATATGCTCGACTTCGCATGGGCAGCAGACAAAGACTATTCGGTAGAAAGTTTTGATGTTCCGCAAGGCCCGAAAGTGTTTTTTGTATATCAGAAAAATGATAAAACTAAAGTCTGGGGCGAGGCAAAACCTTTAGTCACTAAATATTTCCAGATTATGAATTCCCGTTTCGGGAAATACGCTTATCCATCTTATGCATTCATTCAGGGCGGCGATGGCGGAATGGAATACGGAATGTGTACGATGATCTTAGGTGAAGCAAAAAACATCGAAGACCTGATGGGGCTGATGGTTCACGAAGGTTCTCACTCATGGTATCAGCAGATGCTGGCAACCAACGAGCCTCTGAGACCGTGGATGGACGAAGGTTTTACAAGTTATGCCGAAAGCATTGTAATGCATCAGCTTTTTCCTCCAAAAGACGAGAGACCGAATCCTTTCGTAGATAAGATCAATGCGTACAGAAGTATTGTACAAAGAGGAATTGAAGAACCTGCAGTTTGGTTGGGCGATCATCATGACAACGGTACAGCGTACAGTTTTGCAAGTTATGTGAAAGGCGAATTGTATCTGGTGCAGTTGGGCTATATCGTTGGTGAGCAGAATTTAGAAAAAATAATGAAAGAATATTTTGATCAATGGGCAATGAAACATCCTACAGACAGAGATTTCCTTCATATCGCACAGAAAGTTTCGGGTATGGATTTAAAATGGTTTCATCATTACTGGATCAACACGACCAAGACCATCGACTACGGAATTAAAGATGTGAAGTACGACGCAAAATCTACAACGGTCACTTTGCTGAACAACAGTCAGATTCCTATGCCTATCGACTTTAGCGTGATGACTGCAGATAAAAAGATTATCACCTATTACATCCCAATGAATATGACCCATACCTGGAAGGAGAAAGATGGCTACGGTGATTTTAAAACAGAAAAATACTGGCCGTGGACGCAGAAAGAATATACCCTTACGATTCCTTATACCAAATCTCAACTGTCATTGTTAGGCATAGATTTCAGCCAGAGAATGGCAGATGTAAATCCTGAAAACAATTTTGTTGAAGTGAAATAGTTTGGTTTAAATCAATACATAATCCCCGAAGAGTTTTTCTTTGGGGATTTTGTTTTGTATCAATGCAAACTGCATTTGGTTACAAACAGATGTGTTTGGGTCTTCTGTATGTTGCATTTTGTTTCCCGCAACTTGCGGGAGACTTCATGCAGTTGCATTTTGTTTAAAACAGGTTTGCGGGGGACTTCCTGTGGATGCATTTTGTTTCCCACAACTTGCGGGAGTCTTCATGCAGTTGCATTTTGTTTAAAACGGATGGATTTGGTTTTTACTAAATTTAAAAACCACTAAACTTTACTAAATTGGAGAATTACGGAACCATACTTAAATATCCTTCATCAGATAGTATAAGCTGATAGTGACAAGTTTCGGAAGAGTTGCCATTGCGGTCATTATCATAAGAATGAAACACTTTAACATTGAAAATAGAATCAGATATTTTTTTTGTTTCTACATTCTCACCACCATAACCGGAGTTGTAATTAGAATGAGCTGAAAACATTGAGGTTATTTTGTTGTCTACCTGATTGATGATATATAAAGATGAGTTCTGTCCAATATGAAGACCAAATACCAGGTACTGTTTAATATTGTTATTCTGAACAAATCCTAGAACGTAGAGTGGAATCTCTCCTTTACGGTCAGGAATTTGAAAAAACTCACTTTCCGGGACAAATACTATTTGATCCTTTTTAATTTTTTCAAAATTATCACCGCTATCAAGATAAGAAATGAACGATTGCTCATCTATTTCCTTAAGATTTGGGATGTCTTTTATCTGCTGTAGGGCGTCGTTACTTTTATAATTATAGTAAAATGAATAGTCATTGCAGTTTGACGTTGTTCGTGTTTTTTTGCTGACGCAGCTTAAGTTAATGAGTAAAAGAATAAGTATTGTGAAAGAATATTTCATTGTTTATCATTATCTGTTTGAAATATTAAAAAATATTATATCAAAAATGTGTTAGTAGCTTATAGAAGAGTTCTCTTCAAATTTCCCCAATTATTAATTGTTGAAATGAGTTGACAATCGTGAAATCACTTATTATCTTACCATGAGTTGTATTGTGCCTATCTCGTAATCTGTTTTGGCATTTTTTACTGTTAATGTTATGTTTTCAGATACTTTTGCATCAAGATGTCCGATGTAGAATGCTTCTCCTAAATAATTGTCGTCTTTATCAACGATGATCCAGTTTCGTCCTGCAGAAAGTTGAGTGGGTTCATCCCAAATAATTCTTCTGTAGTTTTCATCTTCTTTGTTTATTGAAAATAAAAAACCATAAAATTTTTGATATGTTGATTGAGTTGAGAAAAATTTTTCATGAAGGTTTTTTATTCTTTTTAAAGAATCCCCCTCAATTTTTAGCTCCAAGTTATTAGATATTAAAGTACCTTCTTTCTTAGATTCTGATAAAGAATTGTAAGAATAATCATGTTCTTGAATAAAGGTTCCCCTAAAAATGATTATGCTTATAATATAGTATAAAGCGGCTATAGAGAGGAATACAATTAGAATAGTTTTAAATCTCATAATAAATTCAATTGGTATTCACTAATACCCTCTCGCATAAGATTTGCCTTCCTCCAAATACTGCACCTTATCCCCATGTCCGGTTTTAAAAAGCGTCTTCACCGTAATTCTGTTCTTGTCTGCCGTCGCACTTGAGATATATACATTAAAGTGGAGGTGTGGCCCGCTGCTCCAGCCGGTATTTCCGCTGTAGGCGATAAATTGTCCTTTCGTTACGCTTTCTCCAAGTTTTACCTGAACACCATTTTGCTCTAAATGATAGTATTGTGCAATCGTTCCATCGGGATGCAATATCGAAACGTAATTCCCGAAAGGTGCACAGCTTCTTGTAGGGCAACTTCTGTTATTGCTCTGTACAATATCGATGACCTTGCCTTCTCGTGCTGCTAAAACTTCCGTGCCCTCGGGCATAATGAAGTCTAAAGAATTTTCATTTTGGTGAGAGAATGTTCCGTTGTATCCCTGATGAATCCACAATGCTTTCCCCTTTCCGAAAGGTAAATCGTAGACATATTGAGTGTCATAATTTTTGATGGTGATGTCGCCCATGTAGGATTGATAGCCTGGCATTTTTTTGATTCCCCAGCCTTTATTTTTATCGGTTACCACGAAATAAGTTACTTTCTGCTTCACCGTTTTAGCAGGAATAACCTGAATGGTTTTAAACAGTTCAGGCTTTTTTAAATTATTAATTTCCGGCTGACCGTTAAAAACTAATGATACGGGATAAATCTCCTGATTGTCGACATAAAATGTGATCGTGTCGCCTTTTCGCTCGTTGTACATTTTGATGTTTTTCTGAGCGAAGATGATCATAAAGTGACTGATAAATATGAGGGTGATAAGTTTTTTCATTGGTATCTGGTGCTTAATCAATTGTTTTTACAATGATAAACCATTTTGCCAAATATTAAAAGGCTCTTTTTATTAAAATTGTTAAATTTACCACCGAAAAGCTATTCAATGAATTCTATCGTAATCAATGTTGGAAACAGCAATATCAGATTTGGCCTTTTTGATGATGAAAACTGTGATATATCATGGGTGATCAATACAAAGCCGTACCGTACAGCCGATGAACTGCACGGTCAGATGCTGATTTTATATCAAACTTATAAAGTTGATCCTAAGAAAATAGAGAAAATCATTATTGGCTCTGTAGTTCCCCAGCTAACCAGGGAAATTACCTCTGCGATAAGAAAAATTCACGGAATTGTTCCGATTATGGTAAACCGCACTACACCTTCAGAAGTTATTGCCAAGTCTAAGCAAATGGGAACGGATATCTACGCCAACCTTGTGGCAGCACATAATATGTACCCCGACAGAAAGAAAATTGTGCTTGATTTCGGAACTGCGCTTACCGCAAGCTGTGTCGCTGAAAACGGTGAAACATTGGGCGTTATCATTGCTCCGGGAATCGTGACTTCATTAAATTCTTTGATTAGCCAAACAGCCCAGCTTCCCGAAATTGAATTGATAAAACCGAAATCTGTCTTAGGTTTAGATACCATCAGCTGTATGCAAAGCGGGATGGTCTATGGTTTCCTCGGAATGGTAGAGGGTTTTATTGACCGTATCAATGATGAGGTAAACGACGACTGTTTCGTTATCGCAACCGGCGGTGTTTCTCATGTTTATAAACCATTAACCGATAAAATACACATTGCAGACAGGCTTCATACTCTCAAAGGGCTTTATTTTTTAGGAAAAGATCTATAAAATTAAATGATGAAGCAATTTCCGGTTTTAGAAACAGAACGCCTTATTCTTTCTCAGTTAAAAGATGAAGATATTCCTTGCGTTGTAAGCTATCTGCAAGATAAAATATTTTCAGACCTTACAACCAATATTCCTTATCCTTATGGTAAAGAAGATGCTGAATTTTGGATTAAAATTTCAAAAGAAGCCTTTGAAAATAATCAAGGATATACTTTTGCAATTCGGAATAAAGATGAAAAAATCATGGGAGCGATTGGCATTCATGATGAAGGTTTTGATAAAGCAGAAATGGGATATTGGTTGGCAAAATCTTTTTGGAATAACGGTTATGTAACCGAAGCTGCAAAAGCTGTTATTCATTTCTGTTTTACAGAATTGAAATATAATAAAATTTTCGCCACACATCTTCCTCAGAATCCTGCGTCTGGTGTTGTAATGCAAAAAGCAGGTATGCAAAAAGAGGCTGTACTTAAACAGCATATAAAGAAAGACGGAGTATATTTGGATGTTTCTCTTTATTCCATTTTCAGGAATGGCTTCTAGCGTTTAGATTTAAAAAACTCTTTTACAATAGAAGAGCATTCATTCTCCATAATTCCGGTGACGATTTCTGTTTTGGGATGAAGGCTTAGATTTTTATTGATAAAGCCGCGCTGCTCATCTCTTGCACCAATCACCACTTTTGAAATCTGCGACCATGAAAGAGCTCCCGAACACATCACGCAAGGCTCTAAAGTGACGTATAAAGTACAGTTGATGAGGTATTTTCCTCCCAAATAATTGGCAGCAGAAGTGATGGCCTGCATTTCAGCGTGAGCGGTAACATCGTTTAAAGTTTCGGTAAGATTATGCGCTCTTGCAATCACCCGATTGTTAGAAACTACTACACATCCAATCGGAACCTCATCTTTTTCGAAGGCAATCTCGGCTTCCTGAAAAGCCATTTTCATAAAATATTCGTCGGTAAACATAAAAAATAAAAGCTTAGTGCAAAACTAAGCTTTTCAGTATATATCTTTTAAAATTTAGAATCGATATCCGATACCGCCCATAATTTTTCCGGTAACAGGCCCAATATCGTAATTGTCAAAATCACCGAATCTTCTTGCGATACCTCCGCTGGCTTCTATTACGAGACGGTCTTTAATGATCCATTTTCCACCAACACCGAATCCTACCCCTACAGTTGTTGTATTTTTTTTAGCATTGTTGATGTAATAATAACTGTTGGTGTAATCATCATACTGATAACTGTAGTACGCATCATTCTGCAAGGTTACCGGAACAAAACCTTCGAAGAAAAATCCTGAAGCATATTTTTTGCCCATATAATATCTGAAGTAGGGTGAAAACTGTTTGAAATCATCCACTTCATCGCTTAAAGTGACCATTGCATTAACCCCGATCCCCATATCTTTATTGATTAATCTTTCGTAAGAAACATTAATCATAGGAACTGCAATTAGTAAAATAGGATCAAGGATGATGTCATTTTTCCGTTCGGAGCCGCTTTCCTGGTTAGAATTAAGTTCCTGAGCACGAAGTGAAAAGATGGTTATAAAAACCGTTAAAATGGTAAAGAGTTTTTTCATGGAATTTTTTTCTCAAAAATAATATTAAAAATGAGATGGCCAAAAAAAAATTCAATCATTCAAGATTTAAAGTTAAAGGAAGCCTGAAACGGTATCTTACAGGATCGCCGTTGATCACCGCTGGAGAAAATTTTCTTGAAAGAGAATACAATGCGATCTCTGCCTGGCGGTTAAAAGTGAAATTATCTCCTTCTGCTCGTACATTGGTGATCTTACCGTTTTTTTCAACCACGAAAGCTACATTGGTTTTTACAGGGTTAGTGTCAGAAAATACGGCTTCGCTGTAAAAAAGATTGGCAACTTCCTGTCTCAAAGCATTAATGCCACCAGGATAATCTGCGTTTTTATCTGTGAAAGGAAAAATTTCGCTGTGATCGGCAGTGGGATTTGGTTTCTTTTCTAAATTAAGATTGCCCAGATCTTCGATATTTCTCACTTTTAGCAAAGCACCCACCAATGCCGTATTCTCAATGCTGTCCATCTTTTTCATGAAGAATAAGAAATCCTGTTTGATGGAAGTTTTAATGATATTATTTGTTTCTGCATCAAATTTTTTCTTGAACTCATTATTCAACATAGTCCGGTGCTGATTGTAATAATTTTTCACCTGCTTAAATTCTTCCGTCTGCTGAGAAAAGCAAAAGGTAGATATGAAAAACAAAAGAAAGAGAAAAAGTGATTTCAATCGTGGATATTTATGTAAATGTAATCAAAAAATGAATATCGAAGTCTATTCATCCTCAGAATAGTTGCCTAGAGATTCCTGTAAATGTTTTTTAATTTCTTCGACTAATTTTTTAGGTTCTAAAACTTTTACTTCTTTTCCGTAAGATAAAATCTCCTGCATAAAGTCGTAAGTAGGATGCAGGAAAAATTCAAAAACAATTTCTTCCGGAGTTTCTATAATCTCCTTCTGAGACTGATGAAGTGCGAAGCTCCGAATGTATTCTCCCTGATGTCTGCTGCATTTCAAGACAATTTTCTGAGGGTTTTGTTCGGTAAGATTCATCACTCCGAAAGCATTTTTAAAATGTTCTCTGAAGTTATACTTGTACTTTTCTCTGAACTTATTTTTATTAACATCCAGATAATTGATTCTGTCTAAACCAAATGACTTTAAAGCTTTGTCTTTGGTGTCTATTGCGATCAGGTACCATCGATCTTTAGATTCTTTCAGCGCCAAAGGATGAACTTTTCTTGAAGTCATCAGCTTATTTTTGTAATTGTAATGTTCAAAAGTCACCACCCGTTTATTACGAATGGCAAAGAAAATTTCATAAAAATGTTCAACACCCGTCGGTTTTCTGCTTTCAAAAAAAATAAAATCTGCAAAATCCGGATGATGATTAACAGCGTTACTTACCTGAAAAGATTCCAGTAATTTCTGATTGTATTCGTCAACTTCCAAAATCGGACGGCTCTCGATGTAGTAACGGTTGTCACCTTTCTTTTTATTGTGAATAGAAAGATTGAATAGATTGGAAATTTCACGGATATCCCGCTGCAAAGTACGGATGGAGTAGCTCTTAATATCTGCATCCTGAAATTCAAAAGAATTCAAAAGATAATCCTCAAGCTGAGAGTACGTTGCGGGAGCACTTTCTAATTTCTTAATAATCAGGGCGTATCGGGTGAGGTAAAAATCTTTTTTCATGGATGAATTTTATATGACAAATATAGTATGTTAGTGCGACAAGATGTGTCGTGTTTTAAAAATTTAAGACAAAAACCGCTCTGATGATGAGCGGTTTTTTATAATCAATAAAGCTTATATCTACTCATTATAAGTAAAAAACCTTATATTTTGTTTCTGATCAGTTTCTGAACAATTTGATTTAAAACTTCTCTGTTATCATCAATATAACTCAATCCGGCCTGTATCAGATTTTCAATATTCGATCTTCTCACGTTATCCATTGCTGGAGAAGCGTTTTTTAATGAAGGATTGATTCTGTAATAATTCTTCTGATTTCTCTGTCCTAAAGTCTGAAACATTTGACACAGCTGATAATCTACGGTTTCAGCATTTGCCGACATCAGAATATCAATAATCGGTGAAACCCAACCCAATTTTCCTGCCTTCTGAAGTTTTTTAAAAGAATAACTTTTAGATTCAATTCCGGTTCCTATAGAAACGATGATCATGTCATTTACTGTCGGATGATTGGCTTTCTGGTGATTTTTCAGCACTTCAGCAAAAGGGATTTTTCTAGCTTCTGCATAGGCGCACAATGCTGGGTTGTTGGCGTACATTCCACCGTCAATCAGACTGAAGATCTGTCCGTACATCGATTTAATCTGTACCGGGCTGAAATACGTGGGCGCGGCAGAAGTAGCCCGGCAAATATCTCTTACATAAAAGTTATCCGTACTCAAACCTGCATTCCAGGAGTTAAACAATTTTGCTCTGCGGTTCTCGATGTCATAGCTGGTAATTAAACACGGTTTTAGAAATTCTTTTAATTCTAAATTTCCGAAAAAGTCGATAAGATTTTTTTCTAAAACACTCTGAGATATTTTTTCGTTAAATAAACCGTACGGATTGATCAGTCTTTCCCAAAATGATACCTGAAAGATGCTTTCTCCCTTTTCTGCGTAGAGTTCTAAACCTTTCTGTATTGAGTGTTTTGCTTTTCTGTTTTCGTCAGGACACAAAATGATCGATGCGATCAAAGCGCCAGTGCTGCTGCCTGCAACCAGATCAAAATAGTCTCCCAATTTTGCGTTGGGATGGTCATGATGCTGTAGTTGCTCCTCTATGTAACGTAAAATAATACAGGTAATAATTCCTCTTATTCCGCCGCCGTCTAAAGAAAGTAAGGTTACTTTTTTCATTGCTTTTTTGGTGATTTTCATTAAAGCAAATGTAGGCTTGGGAAGCGACAGAAGTTGTCGTATTATAATTCGGATTCAAATATATTTTTTTATGTTAAGTATTTTATACGCTATTTTGAAATCCTGTTTTTCAGGTTTTAAGTCAATGTTTTTACTGATCGATAGGGTAAATACTTACCAATTTTTTTCTGTTAAAAATCAAATTAAAATGATTTATAATTGAAGTATTTTGTACTTGTTTGATAAGTTTACGCCTCTATATATTTTAAAACAGTAACAATTTAAAATTCCTTATTTCCCTTTGCAACAAATACGTATTCTGGAAAAATAACGGATATTCCGTTTAATTTTTAGTCTTACTAAAATTATTTAAACATCTTATTTTCCAGATTTTTAATATCCTTCCTCAATTCCAAAAATAAATCTTTCACATTATAATTCTGAGGATGATCTGCTTCAAATTCTTCAGGGAAAATACCGGATGCATACTGCCAGACTTCAACAATATTTTTCAGATCAATATCATACGGATAATAAAATTCATTGTCGGCACTTACGGTAATTAAATTTTCTTTTTTAGCTTTAAATCTTTTATAGGTAATTCCATCATCCAGCGTAATGAAAATGTAGCTTTTGTTTGGTTTTAAATCCTCAATATTTTCAATGTACTTTCCAATAATGTAGGAACCATCTCTGAACGGTGGCATAGAATCTCCCTGCGCCGGAAACGCCCGGTATTTTCCGTTGGTAAGAAACGGTAATGAAATCCGCTGTAAATTTTCGATATATTCAGGATCGCTGTAGCCGGACAAATAACCCATTGATGCTTTCTGTGGAATAATTTCAATGCTGTTGTTTCCTGACTGATCGACGATGATGGGCAGCACAATTCTGTTGTCCGGAAGTTGCAGAATTTCGTCTAACGGATATTTTTTAATATCAACAGTAAGAAGAAGATCAATACTGATATGAAAGTGTTTAGATATATTAATCAATACATCATATGAGGGCTCAGAGCGACCATTTTCATATTTTGAATACCGATCACGACTGAGATTAAGCTTATCGGCAAAACCTTGTTGGGATAAATCTTTCTTAGCCCTTAAAAACCTGATGTTATCTGAAAAAATTGACATTGGGACAAATTGTATCCACAAATATAATAATTTTGGGACAAATAGTATCTAATTTTGTAAAATGAAACGTGCAATTGTTCATATGGATATGGATACTTTTTTTGTGTCTTGTGAAAGACTACAAAATAGAGAACTCAAAGGAATTCCTCTTATCATCGGTGGAGGAGACCGTGGGGTTGTGGCGTCATGTTCCTATGAAGCACGGAAATTTGGAGTCCGTTCAGCAATGCCGATGAGGATGGCGTTAAGGCTTTGCCCTGATGCAAAAGTAGTTAAGGGAGATTATGAACTGTATTCCAGATTATCACATCTGGTCACCGAAGTTATTCAGGAAAGAGTTCCTGTAGTGGAAAAAGCAAGTATCGATGAGTTTTATCTTGACCTCTCCGGGATGGATAAGTTTTTCGGCTGTTATCAGTGGACCAAAGAAATTTCTGCCGCCGTGACCAAAGAAACCGGTTTGCCGATAAGTTTTGCATTGTCCACCAACAAAACCGTTTCAAAGATCGGAACCGGAGAATCCAAGCCTGTCGGGAAGTTAGAAATCAAAGAATCAGAAATTAAACCTTTCCTGAATCCGCTGTCGGTAAAGAAGATTCCGATGGTGGGCGACAAAACGTTTCAGCTTTTATCGAGAATCGGCATTAGAACCATTCAGACTCTGTCGGAAGTTCCTGTTTTGGTTTTACAGCAAATGATCGGCGTCAACGGAAAAGAATTGTGGAAAAAAGCCAACGGAATTGATGAAAATCCTGTTGTTCCCTATTCCGAAAGAAAATCGATTTCCACAGAAAGAACATTCAGCACCGATACTATGGATCTGCTGGAACTGAAAAGACTGATTTCAGGCATGGCAGAAAAATTAGCCTATCAGTTAAGACAGGAAAAATGGCTGACTTCTACCATTGTTATTAAGATCCGCTATGCCAATTTCGATACCGAAACCAAACAGCATAGAGTAGCTTACACTTCTGCTGATCACACGTTGTCGAGAATTGCGCTGGAACTTTTTAATAAAGTCTATACAAGAAGAATGCGCCTCAGACTCGTGGGTTTGCGCTTTACAGATCTTGTACACGGAAATCATCAGATGAATCTGTTTGAAGATACCGAAGAGCAAATGAACCTTTACCAAACCATGGATTATCTTAAAAACCGCTTCGGGGCAGATGCTGTCGGCAGAGCTTCAGGATTTGACTTCGGAAAATAATTTTAAAAATTTTTATACAATGTTTCTCAATTGCCATTCTTTTCACAGTCTTCGCTACGGTACTTTATCGGTCACAGAACTGGTGAGGCAGGCTGAGGAACTGGGAATTAAAGAATTGGTTTTAACGGATATCAATACGATAACTGCTATTTATGAATTTAAAAAAGAATGTGAAAATGTTGGGATAAAACCCATTGCCGGAATTGAGGTAAGGAAAGAGAATAAACTTTTGTATATCGCCATTGCCAAAGAATTCAGCGGCATTGGTGAAGTCAATAAAATACTGACTGCTCACAATTGCTATGGCGTTGAACTTTCTGAAATGGCTCCCGAATTCAAGCAGGTTTTTGTCATTTATCCTTTAAGCAATATTCCGGAAAATTTAAAAGAAAATGAATTTATAGGCATCAGAGAAGAAGAATTGAATTTATTGATTCGCCCTGAATTTAAAGATAAAAGTCATAAAATGGTGGTGTTGCATCCGGTAACATTTAGCACCAAAAAAGAGTACAATCTGCACAGAATTTTAAGAGCCATCGATAACAACACGATTCTTTCAAAACTTAGTGAAGATGATGTCTGCCGAAAGTCTGAGTATTTTACTTCTGAATTAAATTTAATAAAATCATTCGTACACTATCCTGAAATCATCAATAACACCACAGAAATTCTTGCGAAATGTGGTTTTGATTTTACCTATAAAGAACGCGGAAGTACAGAAAATAAGAATAAGAAATACTATTTAGAATCCCGGGAAGAAGATATAGCGCTTTTAAATACGCTCGCCTATGAAGGATTAGAAAAACGATATGGCTTAGAAAATGAGGTTGCCAGAAAAAGGGTTGAAAAAGAACTGAAAGTTATCGGTGATCTCAATTTCTCGGCCTATTTTCTGATCACCTGGGATATTGTGCAGCACAGCAACAAAATGGGCTTTATGCACGTTGGGAGAGGAAGCGGCGCCAACTCTATTGTAAGTTATTGCCTCGGGATTACAGATATTTGTCCGCTCGAGTTGGATTTATATTTTGAACGTTTTTTAAATCTTAACCGTACCGCACCTCCCGATTTCGACCTCGACTGGAGTTGGCAGGATCGTGATGCAATGCTCGAATATATTTTTACAAAGTATGATAAAGAACACGTGGCTTTCTGCGGAACCAATGTAGAGTTTAAATACAAATCAATTTTTCGCGAGGTTGGAAAAGCTTTTGGCCTACCGAAAGAAGAACTGGATATTCTCGCCACAAAATCAGTAAACGAGCATCATTCGGATAAAATTGTAAAACAGGTATATGAATACGGAAAGTTACTGGAAAAATATCCCAATCAGCGAAGTATGCACGCCTGTGGAATTTTGATTTCTGAGGAGCCCATTACTAATTACACCGCTCTCGAGATGCCGCCAAAAGGATTTCCAATCGTTCAGTTTGATATGTATGTGGCGGAAGATATTGGTCTGGAAAAATTTGATATTCTTTCCCAAAGAGGCCTCGGAACTATTAATGACACGGTAAAGCTTATCAAAGAAACACAAGGGATTGATGTTGATATTCGGGATACGACACTTTCAAAAAACGAATCGGTTTGCAACGAATATTTGTCAGTCGGGAAAACGATTGGCTGTTTTTACATAGAATCTCCCGCCATGCGCGGACTTTTGCGGAGATTAAAATGCGAAGATTATATTACACTGGTTGCGGCTTCATCTATTATCCGTCCTGGTGTTGCACAAAGCGGAATGATGCGGGAGTATATTTTCCGGCACAATCATCCCGACGAGTTTGAATATTTCCATCCTATTTTTGAAGAACACCTCAAAGATACGTATGGCATTATGGTGTATCAGGAGGATGTTCTCAAAATCGCACAGTATTTTGGTGGATTAAGCTTAGGCGATGGCGATATTCTGCGAAGAGCGATGAGTGGAAAAGGAAGATCTCTGTCTGCACTTCAGAAAGTGAAAACGCATTTCTTTAAATCATGCATCGCAAAAGGGCATTCTATTGAGCTTACGACCGAAGCTTACCGGCAAATTGAATCTTTCGCAGGATATTCTTTCTGTAAAGCGCACTCGGCTTCTTATGCCGTGGAAAGTTATCAGAGTTTATATTTAAAAGTGTATTACCCTTTAGAATTCATGGTTTCGGTGATTAACAATCAGGGCGGATTTTACCGTACCGAAGTTTATATTCACGAAGCGAGAATGTCGGGAGCGATCGTGCAGAATCCCTGTGTGAATACAAGCGAATTTCAGACGGTTTTAAAAGGAAAAGAAATTTATCTGGGCTTTATGGTTTTGCAGTCACTCGAAACTAAAGTTGCTCAAATGATTTCTGAAGAGCGTGATAACAACGGCTGTTACAAATCTTTGGAAGACTTTATCAAACGCATTCCGATTGGTATTGAAACCATTCAGATCCTTATTTTTATTGGTGCTTTCAGATTTACCGGAAAGCAGAAAAATGAACTGTTGATCGAGGCGAGATTGCTGCTGATCAATTTCAAACCTGAAAATCGAAATTTAATGCTCATCGAAGAACCTGTGCAGGATTATAAACTTCCGGAACTTAAAAGGGAACGCTTTGAAGATGCCTTTGATGAACTGGAAATTATAGGATTTCCCGTTTCCTGCAGTCCGTTTGATTTGCTGGAAACAAAATACCGCGGAGCTGTTTTCGTAAAAGATCTGTTGAAATTTCACAAACGACAGGTTAAAATGCTTGCTTATTTGATTTCGAGAAAACACGTCCCCACCAAAAAAGGATCCATGTTTTTCGGAACGTGGATCGATGTGAACGGAGATTATTTCGATACCGCCCATTTTCCAGATAGTCTGAAACAATACGATTTTCAGGGTGGCGGATGTTATCTTTTGCTCGGAACAGTGGAAGTCGATTATCATTTTCCGACCATCACCATTCACAAGATGGCAAAAATGCCAATGATTCCAGATCCGCGATATGCTTATGACGAACAGAAAAAATATGATGCGCACCGGTTGGTTCGTGAAGACGTCAGCATGACCTCAAGAAAACCTTATCCGCAGGCGCATGAAATCAATTTGCCGAGACAGAAATTCAATTAATGTTTATAGCTTATCTAAAAGTTATTTTAACCACAAAAGTCACAAAAGTTAATGCTGAAATTAAAGTTAATATAGGTTGAAGAGAAGTTAAAATAAGCTTTGGATTTCAATTTTATGAATTTTTTCTTCAAAAAAATCAACTTAAAGAATCCTTTGGATTTTTTTGACTTTGTCGAAAAAGCATTCATCAACTTTGAGGAAATTATTGATTTGCTGTGACGGATTTGTTGTTTAAATAAATGTCCGTTTCATCATAATAAAAAGTCAACAGTTTGTTTGTCATTCCGTAGGAATCTCAACAAACTGAAAATAAAACAGCTTAAATTCCTCCGGAATGACAATCATACTGGTGAAAACTATGTTATTACTGATTAGCGATATCCGATAATATTTAAAAAAGGGTTTCAGGTTAAAAAATATTTTCAAGCCGGTCAGCTTCCGGCTCCATTACTTTTTCTCATACTTCCAGTTTCTCCCTTTTCCTTCTGCGATCCATTCCAAAGCCTGTTCAATTCTTTTAATTCTTGTTGTTTCTGTTTTAGCATCAACAATCCAATTGACATATTCTTTTCTGAATGAGGGTGATGCTTTTCCGAAAACTTCAAGAGCTTTTTTGTTTTGGCTTAAAGCATTTTGAAAATATTTAGGAACTTCAATTTCGGTTTTTGAAGGTGCGGATTTTTTCAATTTAACGCCCATGTCGGTCAGTTCCATAGCTTCGAGAATAATTTTCTTGAGCTGAGGCCGCTTAGGAAGTTCTTCCATTTTGGTAATCTTGCCAAGGCTGAACATGTTGGTTTGTTCGGCATCAGTTTCAAGATTTTTTATCGTCTGCATTTCACCGTGCAGCCAAAATCCCATGCTGCAATATTGTTTAAATGAAACCATTGAGCAAAGAATTTTCCCTTTGTACATAAATGTCGGGAACTTCCACTTGATGGCTTCTTCAATTTCCGGAGAACATTCGTGTACGACTTCTCTGATGAGGTTTAAAATCGGTCTTGCAAAATCAGGTGCTTTTTCAATATACTCATCAACTTTCGGATTGTATTTTTCCATGATTTTAATTTTAATAAAGTTGAAATAGTAAGGACTTTTAGTTTTCGGTATCAGATGCATCTGAAATTAGTGAACTGCTTAAAATGTCTTTAAATATTTCCTTAATTTTTTATTTAAACTTCGTGGTTAACATTTTTAACCTCAACTTCAACCTTAACTTAAAAACTTCACCGTTTCATTCACCAAAAACCTCACCTGATCCGGTCTTCCTCTGTCTGTTTTGGGCAAATTATTATAGCTTCCTGTTCTCACAATCACCATATTATGTTCAGGGACCATGATGATGTATTGCCCTTGAAGTCCGAGAAAATAATAATGTTTAATCGGGTTGTCATTATTGATCCAGAATCCCATTCCGTAAATTTCACTGGATTTTTTGGTCGGGCTTTTCATTTCACTGATGAATTCGCGATTGAGTAATTGCTGCCCATCAAATTCCCCGTCATTCAAAAATAGCTGTCCAAGCTTGGCAAAATCTCTGGAAGTCGCGTGAATACAGCAATAGGTCTTTTCCATACCGCTTTGATCGGTGCTCCAGATGGCATTCTGTTCCATTCCCAGTGGAATCCAGAATTTTTCAGATAAATAACTCGAAAGCGTTTGTCCAATAGCTTTTTTTATCGCAAATCCCAGAAGTTGAGTAGATCCACTTTGGTACTCAAATCTTTCTCCTGATTTTTCTTTAAATTTTCTTGTAAACGTAGCATTGATGAGACTTTTTCCATAATATGCCTTGGCATTGGGACGGAAAGGATTTTTATAATCTTCATCCCAATCTAAACCGGATTCCATCTGAGCCAGATTTTTTAAAGTTAAATTTTCAGCTGATGTTTTGGTTTTAAATTCATCAAAATAATCTGAAAATTTACCGTTGATATTTTTTATTTTTCCTTCCTCCAAAGCTTTCCCCAAAAGCATCACCGTAACAGCTTTTGCCATCGAAAAAGAATTGGTCAGAGAAATTTTGTTATAGCCTTTCCAATACTGTTCGTGCACCAGTTTTCCGTCTTTAATCACTAAGAATGAAGCAGTGTTGCCAATATTCAAATCATCAACTATATTTTTCGGTAGATCGGTTTTGTTGTAATTGTCAGCTTTTACCCAAGGTTTTGGAGATTTCGTTTCAATAACATTTTTACTGAAGAATTTACCATCGTCAATGTGAGCACTGGCTTTGCCTTTCAGATAAGTTTTGGAAATTCCGTTGATGAGATAACCGTAGTCAAGTATGTAGACAATTGCTGTCAACACAATTAAAAATACAATGAAATATGTGAAAATAGCCATAAAAAATGTTCCTGAAACAAATTTAAACTAATTTTAAAATATTGACTGAAAATGATTTATTTTTGTGAATATGTGATGATTTTATGATTAAAAAATTGATGTTCCTCCTGTCTGTTTTTTACGTTGTAACGTGTTTCGGACAAGCCTATAAAGCAATTGATACCGCAGATTATCTTCAGCGAAAAGAATTTTTGAAAACTTTTACTCTCAATACCGATAATCTGATTAAGAAAAATAAAACAGATTATCCGGGACGAAAGGGCAGTGAACTGGCAAAAATCTACAAAGGTTTTGAAAAAGATTTTTCTGAAAAAGTAAAAGATAAAGACTTTGTTTTCAATTCTGTTTTTGATGATAAGGTAAACGGTCTTATTAATGGTTTACGAAAAAATAACAGT
Source organism: Chryseobacterium kimseyorum (assembly GCF_025971945.1). Taxonomy (GTDB): domain Bacteria; phylum Bacteroidota; class Bacteroidia; order Flavobacteriales; family Weeksellaceae; genus Chryseobacterium; species Chryseobacterium kimseyorum. The sequence goes on along the minus strand of NZ_JAPDHW010000002.1, from coordinate 227,836 downwards.
CAGATTCCTCAAAATTTAAAAATTCTGATAGCAAGAGACAATACGCCGAATGCCTACTGTTTTGCTGACGGCACTTTTGTAATCAATATGGGGCTTTTCAACTGGCTGAATAACGACGACCAGCTGGCGGCAGTCATTGCACACGAGTTGGGACACAAAATTGCAGATCATACTTTGAAGGCTTTTATCAATTTAATAGATCAAAATCAAACCGACAGATTGGTAGTTCAGAATATCAAATCAAACAAAGAAAACCGCAACAAACGGGCTTTTGATGTTCTGAAAAACAGAGTTTACAAAGAAGGAGTTGAGAACAGAAAGCAGGAAATGCAGGCAGACTCTCTAGGGTATGCTATTTTTAAGAAAAGCAATTTCAAACCGGCGGAATTTGTCAATACTTTAAAAAGACTCGAAGATTTTGATACAATTTCTCCCCGAACATTGAAAGTGGAAACCTATAAAAAATACTTCAGTATTCCGAATCAGGAATTTAAAGAAAACTGGCTTAAAAAGGAAGATTTCTCGCTTTACAATTACAATCACTATAAGCAAAAGCTTGATAAAGATTCTCTACGCTCGCATCCGGAAATTTCATTAAGAATAGAAAACCTGAAAAAGTTCTTCCCTGAACTGAAAAATGAGGAGATAGATGGAAAAGCATCAGAATCTTACACCAAAATCGAAAAAATTGCAAGAATGGAGACTTTACCCAATTTTTACTATTCTGAAGATTACGGAGTAGGAATATACACAAGTCTGCAGTTTCTGCAGGATGGCGAAGAGGAAAAGTATTACAAAGGCTGGCTTGGGAAGTGTTTTTCTAGAATTTACGAAGCACGAAAAAACTATAATTTAAACCGGTATTTAGATAGAGTAGACCCGAAAAATCAAAGTGAAAGCTATCAGCAATTTTTGAATTTCATGTGGAATTTAAGTCTGGATGAAATTAAAAACATTGCAGATTATTATAAAAAAGAATCCTGAAACTTATTAAACCCTCAAGGTTTTTGAAACCTTGAGGGTTTGTATTTTTACTATTTAGTAATTCAATCTTTCCAAACGTACCTTATTAAATTTCTCCTTCTCATTGTACTCACGAAGCAAAATATATCCTTCCTTCGCAACAAACGGTGTAACAACAAAATTATCTTTCTCAGAGATCGGGATCGTTTCCTGCTTAAATTTCCCGTTGATTACGGTGTTGATAAACAGATTCCATTTTTTTTCTTTCGTTACCTGATCTTTCTGATAATCTCTAAAAAAGAAAACAACATCTTTTCCGTCATTTAAGTATTGCGAAAAAAGATAATCGCTGTTGACCCATTTAGATTTTGCTTTTTCAAAAATCTGAACATCTTTTACTTTAAAATCTTTGTCGGTATTGATGTAAACTAAATCTGTAGTTTTGGGAGCGCTATACTGTCCTTCGGGTTTGAATTTTTCGGATAAAATCCCCACACTTCCGTCACTCATGAAATAAACGTCTTTGGTCTGAAGAAAATATCCGCTTTCTACACCTCCATCTGCACTCAATTTAGGAATGTGCGCTGAAAGATCTGGTTTGTAACTGATTGTTTTTAAATCGACATTATAGCTTTTTTTATCCAACATCAGTCGGGCAAAACCTTTATCGCCTTTTTCATAATTTCTGCCTAAATATAGTACTTTATCGTCAAAAGTTTTATCGTTATCAATTTTCTTTCCGCTTGAGTACAGAACATCAATATTATAAATGGTTTCAGGCGAAAGTCCGGTCAATGGCTTGTTGGATACTTCCTTTCCGGTTTTCATATCGAGAACAAGAACAGAAAAGGTTTTGTCATCATCATTTACTTTTCTCAGAATTCCGTAGAGATGATTTTCGTCTCTTTCAAGAACGGTAAGATCAGAAAATACTTTTTTGCTTCCGTCGGTATTATAGCTGTATTTCCAGACTTGCTTTTTATTTTCGTCGAAACGTATGATGCTGTTTTTGTTGACGTATTTTCCGTAATCGTTCAGTTCTACAGCTAGATAACCACCTTCTTTTATTTCCGAAACTGTTGAAACGTAATTGTAACCTTTATCTTTTTTCTCCGCACGGTTTTCCTTTCTTTCTTCTTTAAAAGATTTTGGCTGAGTGATTTCTACAAAAGTTCCGTTTTCCTGATAATCGTAATAAACCTTTGGTTTTACGGTATTGGTTTTAGGATCAATTACCATCGAAACAGGCATTGAAGCACCTTTTGATAAAGCTTGCAACACATTAAAATCGTAAGGCTGAAGTATAATCTGACCTTTAAAATCTACATATCCAAAATAATTCCCAACAATCATGTTGGCTTCGAATTCTTTGTTAGCAACTGGGTTTAGGTTTTTATCTAAAAGCACATATTCGAATTTCTGAGTTTTCTTGTCGGTTTTTCCTAGAGAATACATCGAAACATAGCCGTACAGGTTATCTTTTGTGTCGAAAAGGGCATTCATCCCGATATTTTGTCCGGAAGCTAAAGTCGCAAGATCCTGAGTTTGGGAGAAAGCAAATGTCTGGATAAGACCAAACATCAAAAGAGAAATTTTCTTCATAGTTATTTTTTGAAATCCAAATGTAATGAATTAAAGGATGTTATAAATATGCTGAAGAAAATATTTTTATGTTAAATTTTTATTGAAGATTATTCAATAATTTGACCCTTAGTCATATCAGATTATGAATTAACTTGAGGATGTATTTGAGCAAATGAGTCAAAAACCAAAGATTTAAATTATTGCGGACTGTAGTCCACTCTCATCAAATTTTTGCAGATTGGCTTTAGCCAAAACTTAGGAATATTAAAACATCAAAAAAGCCCTGATTTCTCAAGGCTTCCAATTTATATTTTAGAAAGTAAATTTCTGAAATTCGTTTTCTCATCGATAATCCGTCTCAGTTCAGAAACCGGAACTCTTTCCTGCTGCATTGTGTCTCTGTCTCTGATCGTCACGGTGTGGTCTGTTAAAGAATCGTGATCAATCGTGATACAGTAAGGCGTTCCGATGGCATCCTGTCTTCTGTAACGTTTTCCGATAGCGTCTTTTTCTTCGTAGAATAAATTGAAATCATATTTCAGATCATTGAAGATATTTTCTGCATATTCTGCCAAACCGTCTTTTTTCATCAAAGGAAGAATAGCTGCTTTTACCGGAGCCAAGGCTGGAGGTAGAGATAAAACTGTTCTTTCCGAACCGTCTTCCAAAACTTCGTCTTTCAGACAGTGAGAGAAAATAGAAAGGAATAACCGGTCTAAACCAACTGAGGTTTCAACTACATACGGAACGTAGTTTTCATTTCTTTCAGGATCGAAAAACTGTAATTTTCGTCCTGAATGCTTCTCATGCGCCTTCAAATCGAAATCAGTTCTCGAGTGAATACCCTCAAGTTCCTTAAATCCAAATGGGAAATTAAATTCAATATCTGCTGCAGCATTTGCATAATGTGCCAGTTTCTCATGATCATGGAATCTGTAGTTGTCATTTCCTAAACCAAGAGCTAAATGCCAGTTAAGACGTTTTTGCTTCCACTGTTCGTAGAATTCCAATTCAGTTCCCGGAGCCACAAAAAACTGCATTTCCATCTGTTCAAATTCACGCATTCTGAAAATAAACTGTCTCGCAACAATCTCATTTCTAAATGCTTTACCAATTTGTGCAATACCAAACGGAAGTCTGTGGCGGGATGTTTTCTGTACATTCAAAAAGTTAACGAAAATTCCCTGTGCCGTTTCCGGTCTTAGGTATAGATCCATCGCAGAATCTGCTGACGCACCCAGTTTGGTTCCAAACATCAGGTTGAACTGTCTTACCTCAGTCCAGTTTTTTGAACCGGTATCAGGATCAGCAATTTCCAGTTCTTCAATCAAAGCTTTTACATCAGCCAAATCTTCATTTTCTAAAGATTTTGCCAACCGGGATAAAATTTGTTCTCTTTTTGCTCTGTATTCTAAAATTTTGGGATTCGTCGCAACAAACTGTGCTTTATCGAAAGACTCACCAAATCTTTTGGCAGCTTTTTCAATTTCTTTATTTTCTTTATCCTCGATTTTCGCACAGTAATCTTCCACCAAAACATCCGCTCTGAAACGTTTTTTAGAATCTTTATTGTCAATCAGAGGATCATTAAAAGCATCAACGTGGCCCGAAGCTTTCCAGGTAGTCGGGTGCATTAAGATCGCTGAATCAATACCCACAATATTTTCGTTCAGCTGTACCATCGCTTTCCACCAGTATTGTTTGATATTGTTTTTCAGTTCTGCACCATTCTGTCCATAGTCATAAACAGCTGATAAACCGTCGTAGATCTCACTGGAAGGGAAAATAAACCCATATTCTTTAGCGTGGGAAATCACTTTCTTGAAAACATCGTCTTGCTTTGCCATAAATTTTTCGTCTTACCTGCAAAAATAGTGAAAATGTAGGAAGTTAAAAGCGGGATGACAGAAGTTTTTAATCCTGAAATTATTAGGAGCCGGGAACCTGCTGGTAATTTATCCTGAGCTTGTCGAAGGATTGTATCTTTTTTATGGCGGTCTCCATCAGGGCTAATGACTGGAAAATAAGTTTAGTCATTATTGTCTTTTTTTGAGACAATTTACCGAGATTTGTTTTACTTAAAAATTTCACAATGAAAAAATCCGGTTTTCTATTATTCATTTTTGTTTTGTGTGCTCAGTTTTTACCGGCTCAAGGTATTCCTGAAGGAAAAGTTGTGACACAGTATATTACAGCGAAGACTTTAAAAAACAAGGCCGGAGAAAATGCCAAACGTAGAGTTACTGTTTATTTGCCTCCAGATTACGAGTATTCGTCTAAGAAATATCCTGTAATTTATTACTTACATGGCTTTTTTTGGAGTGACAGTTTGTTGATAAACAACGATAAGATAAATCATATTTTGGATCGGGCAATTTATTTTAAAAAGATAAGATCCGTTATTGTTGTTATGGCTGATCAAAGTACAGTATTTAAAGGAAGTTTTTATGCCAATTCAAGATCATCCGGAAACTGGTCAGATTTCACTTCTATCGAACTCGTCAATTTTATTGATAAAAATTACCGGACAATTGCCAATAAAGAAAGTCGTGCAATATCCGGTCATTCGATGGGTGGAAATGGAGCTTTGAGAAATGCAATTCTTCATCCCGAAGTTTTTTCTTCGGTCTACGCACTTTCTCCCGGAATTTTAGATGCTCGATATTTTGCTTTGACACAAATTGATTTTTACAGAGATTTAGAGAATATTAAAGAGGTCAAAGACTTATCAAAGCCGGAAAATGCAAGAGCAAATATTATTTTCGCCATCGCAAGAGCTTACAGTGGAAACGAAAAAAAGCCACCGTTTTATGCAGATTTTCCATTTTCATTTAAAGATAATCAATTAACTGTTAATGAATCTGTCGTCGAAGACTTAAAAAGAAATTCTACATCAGAACTGCCATTTTCATATTATGAAAACCTAAAGAAATTAAAAGCCATCAAATTTGACTGGGAAGAAATGATGAACTGAAACATATTCCGCCAAGCTGCTTAGCTTTCAGTAAAACTCTGGAAATGTTACATATTAAACACGAAGCAGAAGAGTATATCGGCACCCACGGAAGTGAGGTAAGCAAAAAAAACGGAAGAATAGAAAACCAGATGCTGCCCTATTTTAATGAACATCTCAAATTTGAGGAATAGTGAGAAAACCTCTACTTTTGCCAAATGTTAGAAATTCTTTATCGAGACGAACATCTTATTGCCATCAATAAACCCAGCGGACTGTTGGTTCACAAATCTTTTTATTCCGGAGAGGCAGACACGTATGCGATTCAGGAATTACGAAAGCAAATCGGGCAGAAAGTGTATCCTGTTCACCGTTTAGACAGAAAAACTTCGGGCGTTTTGTTGTTTACTTTGGATAAAGAAACGTTGAGAACCATGAGCGAACAGTTTGCATCGCGTGAAGTCGAAAAGAGATACATCGCCATTCTCCGTGGCTGGGCGAAAGAAGAAGAGACCATCGATTACGATTTGGTAAACGAAAATGAAGTTAAACAAAATGCTGTCACATATTATCGTCGCCTGCAGACTTCGGAAATAGATTTGCCTTTTTTAAAACATCAGACTTCGAGGTACTGTTTGGTAGAAGCCATTCCTGAAACGGGAAGATTCCATCAGTTGAGAAAGCATTTTAAACATATTCTGCATCCAATTTTAGGCTGTAGAAAACATGGCTGTAACAAGCAAAACAAATTGTGGCTTCAGGCATTTGAGATTAACAAAATGACACTTCATGCCCATCAGTTAATCTTTAATCATCCTGTTTCTAACGAAAAAATTATGGTCAATGCCACTATAGATGATGAGTTCAAAAGGGTAGGAGATATTTTAAATTTTGATTTAAGTATTTATCATTGATAATTTAATGGAAATTATTTAAACGCAAAGATTTATTTTCAATATTGCAAGACTTAAGAAAGCAAAAAAGAATCAACGAGTTGATTTTTGAAGCTAACGTTCAAGCTTCGCGAAGCAAATTTATTTGCCTTTGCATCCCTAAAAATAAGAAGCCTATTTAATAAAACTTTGCGTTAAAAATATCTCCCAGATTTTAAATGTTATTTAGTGAAAAACATTTGTACAATTGGTGTTTAATACAACAAATAATCTCCATTTAAATAAATTATCACATATCAAGAATTCATTAATTTGAAAATGAGTATTTTTGTAAAACTTTTTTTCAATGTACAAATCGCTTATTCGCCCTATCCTTTTCAAATTTGATCCTGAAGAAGTTCATCACTTTACTTTTTCGATGCTTAAAAATTTCGGATTTTTAACCAAATTATTCCTTCCAAAACCTATCGTTGACAAACGTCTTGAAAGAGAAGTTTTCGGACTGAAATTTAAAAATCCAGTTGGTTTAGCTGCAGGTTTCGATAAAAATGCGGTTTTATTCAACGAATTAGGCGACTTAGGATTCGGATTTGTAGAAATCGGGACGGTTACTCCCAAAGCGCAGGCTGGAAATCCTAAGAAAAGACTCTTCCGTTTGATTGAAGATGGTGGAATCATCAACAGAATGGGTTTCAACAACGACGGTCTGGAAGCAGCGATTGAAAAACTGAAAGGTAACAAAGGAAAAATCATCATCGGCGGAAACATCGGAAAAAATACCAACACAACCCCTGAAAATTACACTCAGGATTATCTTGACTGTTTCGAGGGTCTGCATCCTTACGTAGATTATTTTGTTTTAAATGTAAGCTGTCCAAACGTCGGAAGCCACGCCAAACTGGAAGATGTTGAATATCTGAGAGAGCTGATTACTGCCGTAAAAGAAATTAATCAAACTAAACCGACCCAAAAACCAATTCTTTTAAAAATTGCTCCGGATTTAAACAACCAGCAATTGGACGAGATTATCGAACTGATTGCAGATACAAAAATCGACGGAATTGTGGTTTCAAATACATCAGTAAACAGAGAAGGTTTAAAAACTTCTGCAGAAACTTTAGCAGAAATCGGGAACGGTGGTTTAAGTGGAAAACCGATTCGTGAGCGAAGCACAAAAATGATTAAATATCTTTCAGAAAAAAGTAACCGCGCATTCCCAATTATCGGTGTAGGAGGAATTCACTCGGCAAAAGATGCGATTGAAAAGCTGAATGCGGGAGCAAGTTTGGTTCAGTTATACACAGGTTTTATTTATGAAGGACCGCAACTAATCAATGATATTAATAAGGAAATTTTAACGATAGCAAGTAGAATTTCGAAGTAACTTGAAAATTTTTATAGAAAATATTGAAAAGCAAAACTGATAAGGTTTTGCTTTTTTTTAGATACCTACAGGCTCTACTGAAATTTCCTTTTTAAATTTTTTTAATCTGAAGAAGTTTTCTGTATTGATAGTCTATTCATTTTAAAACACTATTTATCTCTAATTTTAGAAAGTAGACACTGGAAATTAATCCTTTTTTATAAATAACCAAATAGTATTGTTCATCTACTTACCGTGTAGTTTTTAGGTCGTTACTAAGCTGATAAATATATTAACTGCTTTTTGTATTTCTAAATAGGATGGAAATCTCAACAGGGAAGTTACTTAGATTGACAGTCTTTCCGTTTGTTGTACAACAATTGGAAACTTACTGCAGTGTCTGATCTAATTAAATTAAGAAAATTACATCATTTCTGGAAATGCTTCATTTCTCGCGGTAATCATTTCTGCACGGAGATCTTCAATCGTTTTATTTATATTTTTTTTTATTTTTTCCAGCCAATATTTTGAGCCGCCTTCGAGGTGATAAGTTGATCCGAATTCCATCAGATCGACCATCAGTGGGATTAAATCTAATCCTTTATTGGTAAGATAATACAAAAATTTAGACGCATTTTTTTCTGAAACTTTTTTCATAATTACCCCTTCGTTGGTTAGAAGATTTACTCTGTCTGTCAATACGCTTGGCGCAATGCCTTCATACGCATTCTTCCATTCCAGCCAGGAATTTTTTTTGCTAAAGATCATATCTCTCAGTATTAATAAGGTCCATTTGTCTCCAAATAAATCTAATGAATAGCTTATCGCACAGGTTGATCGTTTTCCAATCTCTTTCATAAAAAAAATATTTTAAGTAATATTAATTTAGTACTACTTTTTTATTTACATTTGCAGTATTAAATTGATACTACAAATTTAAGAAATATTTATTTTAAAGCGCTTTAGAACAAATAGATTTTAGATTGAAGTATTTGAGTTATTTCTATAAATGCTAAAATATTGCTAAGTATCTGTTGCTAAGATTTCTGGGTTACTCTAGATATGACAGGAAAAAATAAAATTAACATCAATCAAAAATTAAAATAAAATGAAAGCAATTCATTTAACAGCCTATGGCGATCCATTAAAAAATTTACAACTTTTAGACATTCCCGAACCCTCCAAACCTGATGTGGGAGAAGTTATTATCCGAATGGAATACAGCCCGATCGATCCCAGTGATTTATTACTTGCCAAAGGGATTTATGCCATACGACCGGAATTACCAGCCGTAATTGGCGGACAAGGAATTGGTATTGTGGAAGAGCTTGGCACTGAAGTTACGAATGTGAAAATAGGTGATCGTGTAAGTTTGCCATTTGGAACTTATGCCTGGTCAGAAAAAGTAAAAGCTAAAGCTGCAGAATTATTTGTTATTTCGGAAGAACTTAACGTACAGCAAGCAGCAATGATTGCCATCAATCCGCCAACTGCTGTTTTACTTTTGGATGAATTTGTAAAACTTTCAGCAGGAGATTGGATAGTCATTAATGCAGCCAATTCCAGTGTTGCAAATACAATTATTACAGTTGCTAAATCTCGTGGAATAAAAACATTGGGCATTGTCAGACGTGCTGATGCAGTTCATACAGCTTTAAAAGCAGGTGCAGATATTGTTTTGGTAGAATCTGAAACGGTTGTAGAAGAAGCGAAAATTGCTACTGATAATGCAAATGTTCGTCTAGGGCTTGATGCGGTTAGCGGAGAAGCTTCCGGAATACTTGCCCAAATTTTGGGTCTTGACAGCCATCTTGTGACTTATGCTGTGCTGAGTCTTCAGCCGATGGTGATTAGTGCTGTCGACATTATTTTTAAACGCATTACACTGCACGGATTTTGGATGTTTCTGCCACAATACCTTCCGAAATTACACAAAGCGAAAGAGGAAGCGGCAAAATTAATTGCAGATGGTAGTCTTAATGTTCCAATTGCTTCAATTTACCGGTTAGATCAAATTGCTGAAGCAGTAGCACATACAGAAAAAGGTGAAAAAGTGTTGCTCAGTTTTGAATAGAACTTAGCAATCAAATTAATAGCGGTTCGAATTAAATCTCGTAAAAAAGATTGAGCCGCTATATTTTTTTATGAATAAATAAAATTTAAGATATGAACATAGGTTTTATAGGTGCAGGTAAAGTTGCATCAAAATTGGGAGAATTGCTGGAGAATGCCGGGCACACTGTGAAATATGGAGTAAGAACTCCCGTGGAAAATAAGTTATCCATTACCGAGGTTACCGGATTTGGAGAAATTATTTTTTTAGCTATTCCGTACGTGTCAGTTGCAGAATTTTTAAGAAATAAAATAAATTTGTTGCAAGGAAAGATTATTGTAGATGTTACAAATCCTGTCAATGAAGACTGGAGTCCAATTTTTTTAGGAGAAGATAGCAGTGGTGAACAAACCGCAAGATTATTGCCAAAAAGTAGAATCGTCAAGGCTTTTAGTACAGTATTTGCCGAAACAATGGAACAAGACAAAATAAACTACAAGGGACTAAAAATGACAGTGTTCATCGCATCTTCCGATGATGAGGCAGCAGAATTGGTCAAAAATCTGGCCGAAGAAATGGGTTTTAACGGTTTAGTTTTAAAGGGAATTGAAAATTCGCGATACATGGATGCTCTTTCCAACATTAATTTAGGATTGGCGCTGAATGGCGGTGGAACTGATTCTGGGATTATTTATTTTCAAAGATCAAAAAACAATAGTTTTAAAATTATCTGAAGCTTTAAGGTATTCAAAATAGAATTATTAACTATCCGCCCTTTATCATTTAAAGAAAAAAATGCGAAATCGTATAAATAATCAAACCCACCAAACCACCTACCAAAGTTCCGTTCACACGGATGAACTGCAGGTCTTTACCAACTTCTAATTCAAGTTTTTCGCTCAGTTCTTTTCCCTGCCAGTTTCCGACGGTGGAGCTGATGAGGTTTCCGGCTTGGTGTGTGTTTTTCAGAATATATTTGTAGGCGGTAACTCTTACCCAATTATCAATTTTATTCTGAAGTTTTTCGTCGGTTTTTAAGTTTTCAGAAAACTGGTTGAGGTTTTTGGTGATGTATTTTTTTAATGATGATTCTTCTTCCTGAAGTTCTGTGCTCAATGTTTTTTTAATGGAAACCCAGATGTCATTCGAGTATTCATCCAGCTTTTGATTGTTTAAAAAATCGTTTTTCATGCTATTAAACTCATCAATCCATTTCGGATCTTCCTTCAAATCATTTGAAAAATCATAAATTTTTTCCGTAATTAAAGTTCTGATTTCGTGATTGGTATCTTCCTCAATTTCACGGAAGAAATCAGAAAGTCCGCTTGCAATTTTCTCAGCTATCTTTTTGTCTACAAACGATGGAATAAAAGAATAACTTCCTTTTTTCACCCTTTCTTTAATCATTTCATCATTTTCGATGAGATATTCTTTGATTTGTTTTGAAAGATTGGTTACTATTTTCTGATGATCATTTTTATCCAGAAGATAAATAATTCCGTTGCCTAAAATTTTATTTAACTGAATATCATCCGTCATCTCGCTCACTTTTTTGCTGATAAAACGGCTGACTTCAGCATCATCGAGTTTATTCAAAATATCCAATATTATGTCAGAAAGATTTTTAATTAAAGCTTCCTGATTTCTCTCTTTCGTCAACCATTCCCCGACAAAATTGGAGATTTTAATTTTTTGTATGTATGGACGGATCGTCTGAGGTGATAAGAAATTTGATACAACAAAACTTCCGAGATTATCACCGAGTTTCTCTTTACTGTTTTCAATCAGATTCGTGTGCGGGATCGGAAGCCCAAGTGGATGACGAAAAAGTGCAGTAACGGCAAACCAATCTGCCAAAGCACCAACCATTGCGGCCTCAGAAAAAGCACGGACGTAGCCAATCCAATGTGATTCGTGAGTTTTCTGCAGGATCGTTGTAATTACAAAAATCACAGCCATCAGAACAAAAAGTCCTGTGGCAAAAGCCTTGTATTTATTGAGTTGTTTTCGTTTCAGTTCATCATTCATAGTCTCAAATTTAGTAAATTTGAAATTGGAAAATGGTATAAAATTAGATGGAAGATGATTGCGGATTAAAATTTGCATTCATCTTGAAGTTTTTAAAACTCATTATGAAATTTTTAATTCCCATATTATTATTAACCTTTCTGCAAATGTGTTCGCAGACTCAAAAACCTGTTAAATCAACTCCTATGGAAAATACTGAAGCAAAAAACAATCCATATTACTCAAGAACTGACCGCACTAAACTGAATGTATCCAATGATGAATGGAAGAAAATTCTTTCTCCAGATCTATACGCCATTGCACGGGAAGCAGCTACAGAAAGACCATTTACCGGAAAATACAATGAATTTGATGAGTTGGGAGAATATTACTGCGCGGTTTGTGGTAATCATTTATTCCGTTCAGATTCTAAATTCTCATCAACATGCGGATGGCCAAGTTTTTTTGAAGCGGATAAACAGGGGACTGCTTACAACCGAGATTCTTCTCATGGGATGGAAAGGATAGAGGTGGTTTGCAAGCGTTGCGATTCGCATTTGGGTCACGTCTTTAACGACGGTCCGGCACCTACGGGAACGCGTTACTGCATGAATTCTGTAAGTTTAGAATTTGTTCCCGACTCAGAAAAATAATTGCTTAGTATCAGATAATCATTACGTTAAACTTTCTTAAATTCAGTTAAACTTTTGAGTTTTTAACTGTTACTCCGTTATGTTTTTATAATTTTGCTCGACCAATTTTTAATTAACATAATATTTAATGAAAGGATTTTATAGCGTATTAGGCATTGTGTACTTGATTTCAACTTCTTTTTATCTTGCTCCCAAAAAAGCAGAAAATTCTAGAAGTACAAAGAACACAGACAAAATAGAAACTATAGTTGAAGCAAAATCTTTAAATACCACCAAAGTGAGTTCTTCTGAAGAACTTTATCAATCTATTTCTTTCGAGAATACCAATAAACTTCAGTTTGATGTTTTTGCAAAAGCATTATTAGGTTTTGAAAATCTTAAAAGAGCAGGCAAGTTAAGCCAGGAAGCTCATTTACTGACGGTGTGCGATTTCTCATTATCTTCAAATGTAAAGAGACTTTGGGTAATTGATACTGAACAGAGAAAAGTTCTATTCAATTCATTGGTTGCTCACGGAAAAAATACAGGTGAAGAATTTGCTACAAATTTTTCCAATACAGAGAGTTCACTGCAAAGCAGCATGGGTTTTTATATCACAGAATCAACTTATAATGGAGACAACGGATATTCTCTGAAGCTATTGGGAATGGACAAAGGCTTTAATGATGCAGCATACAGAAGAGCTGTTGTAATGCATGGAGCCGATTATGTGAGCGAGGAATTTGCTTCGGCACACAAAAGAATCGGAAGAAGCTGGGGTTGCCCTGCCATTCCTAGAAGTTTGACAGAGCCAATCATCAATACTATTAAAGGTAAAAACTGTCTCTTCATTTATTATCCTGATGAAAACTATCTTTCATCTTCGGAATGGCTGAGAGCTTAAACGAATAAATATCAAAACCTTACATTTATTGTAAGGTTTTTTTATGCAGAGCATTTTTATTTTCGAATTTTTTGTTAGTTTTGTTGCAAACAAACAAATGATGATTAGACAAAGTATATTCGCAGCTGCGATAATCAGCACGTGCTATTCTTATGCACAAGTTGGGATCAACAACTCAGACCCAAAAGCAACTCTTGATATCACTAAAAGCGCATCTGGCGTTAGCGGTTTGCTTATTCCAAGACTCACCAATACTGAGGTTACCGGAATGACCATGACCGCTGCACAAAACAGCATGATGGTCTATCTGACTACAGCCGTACCGTTGGCAAGCCGAACGGGAGCTTATATCAATATGGATTCTCCTGCGCATTACTATTACAGCAGCACCGGGAATGTCTGGTTAAAAATTATAGATACCAATACAAAACCTACAGGTCTGGAAAGAATTTCTGCGTCAGCAACCAATTTCGGATGGAGATTTATTGGTGCAACCCCGGCTAACTACGGACCGCTCGGAAAGTATGCCGCTGATTTATCCTGGAACCCGACCAATTTAACAGAATCTTTTCCTTACGTAGGAACGTATGCTGCAGCTTTAGCTGCAACCTCGCTTACATCAGCAGATATGGGAGCTTTAGGACAGGGTTCGTTTGTTACAGGCGCATTTAATTCAGCAAAAGGTGGTTTTTCCACATTATTGGGAGCCTCAAATAAATCTTTAACCAATGCTCATTTTTCAGTGGCTTTAGGTGGTATGAATACGGTTACAGGATTAGGATCTGTCAGCATTGGCGCTCAAAATTCTTCTACCAGTAACTCAGCTATTTCTATAGGATTAAGCAACACTGCATCAGGTGAATCGAGTATAGCAATGGGAATTACTTCTGAGGCAACCAATCAAAACTCTATTGCAATGGGTCAGGCGGCGAAATCTTCGGGTGTGGGATCTGTAGCAATTGGTTCTGCTTCGAATTCTTCAGGTATAAATTCTTTTGCCTTAGGAGCTGACACTAAAGCCAGCGGAAATTATTCTTTTGCCATGGGAAACAGCAGTGAGGCCACAAATACATCTTCATTGGCAATAGGTTATCAGAACAAAGCAACAGGAGAATATGCTACCGCATTAGGACTGGGAACAACTGCCGGAAACCAGGGTAATACTGTAATTGGTGAATTTAATGCAGGCGACGCAAGCCCGGAACCCAACTCATCAATTGACCGAAACAAAAAACTCTTTGTTGTAGGTAATGGTACAAGCAACACCAACAGATCAGATGCTTTTGCTGTACTCCGAAACGGAAAAGTGGGAGTGAACGCTTCTGACTTTCACATCTTATCTCAGGCTAGCGATGCTATTTTGCAGGTGAACGGAAATACAAAAACCAATGGTTTAGTGGCAAATTTTAAATTTGGAACTACAATAAATGCAGATGATTATACAGTTGTTTTAAGTGGTGATGCAACACTTCCGGCATCAACTGCTAACAATAAAGGTAGAATTTTAAATATTTGCAGTGACGGCAATGCAAGAACATTAACTGGTAATATGCAGGACTCTGGTGGAGCATATCCATCTGTTATTCTTGGTACTGCAGGTGGTGGGAGATGCTTTACGCTACAATCGACCGCTGATGCTGGTCGCTGGTGGATTATTAGTAGAAACTAAATTGTGTAATTTAATTATAAAAAATGCCGCTTCAATAATTTTGAAACGGCATTTTTATTTGATCTATAATTTAAGAAAACTTCTTGAAAACCAGCGTCGCGTTGTGTCCTCCAAAACCAAAGGCATTACTCAAAGCGTAATTAATTTCTTTTTCTTTCGCCTCATTAAATACGATATTGATATCTCTGGGAATTCTCTCATCAATACTGTGCATATTAATCGTCGGAGGAATAATTCCATTCTGAATAGCTTTAATAGAAAGAATGGCTTCAGCCGCACCGGCAGCTCCCAATAAATGGCCTGTCATTGATTTTGTTGCACTGATATCTAAATTGGTATTCCCTTTAAATACTTTAGTAATTGCATTCAGCTCAATCAAATCTCCAAGTGGAGTAGAGGTTGCGTGTGGATTGATATAATTGATATCCTCAGCGTTGGCGCCGGCTTCTTCCAGAGCAAGTTGCATCGCTTTGATGGCTCCTGCTCCGTCAGGATGTGGGGCGGTCATATGGTAGGCATCGGCAGTCATTGCGGCTCCCACCAATTCGGCGTAAATTTTTGCCCCACGGGCTTTCGCGTGTTCATATTCTTCAAGAACCAGAGAGCCGGCGCCTTCACCCATTACAAAGCCATCTCTGTCGGCATCATACGGTCGGCTTGCTGATGCGAAATCGTCATTTCTTGTAGACATCGCTTTCATGATAGAAAATCCTCCAACGGATGCCGGAGTAATGGCTGCTTCAGAACCACCGCTGATGATAACTTTCGCTTTTCCCAATCTGATATAGTTGAATGCGTCCATGATGGCAGTATTTCCGGTAGCGCATGCGGAAACGGTAGTGTAATTAATTCCCTGAAGCCCAAACTTCATAGAAATCATTCCAGATGCCATATTTGCGATAAATTTAGGAACGAAAAAAGGATTGAAACGTGGGTTTTCTCCTCCTTTTGCGAATTCCATTACTTCGTGTTCAAAAGTCCACATTCCGCCCTGTCCGGTGCCCCAGATAACGCCGGTGTCGAATGGATCCATCTTTTCAAAATCCAATCCAGAATCCTGAATCGCTTCTGCAGAAGAATACATTGCATATTGAGTAAAGAGGTCGCTTCTTTTTATTTCGTTGTGGGTAAGATGAATTTTGGGATCAAATTTTTTCACTTCACAGGCAAAATGAACCTTGAATTTTTCTGTGTCAAAATGTTTGATTAAATCTGCACCGCTTTTTCCGTTGATGCTGTTTTGCCAAAAATCTTCGACATTGTTTCCCAAAGGTGTTACTGCACCCAATCCTGTAATGACAACTCTTTTCATAAGTTTATGCTGTTATTTTTAAGTGTATGCTATCGTAAGTGTTTCAGAAACTGGTAACGACAGCATAATTAAATTTATTCTTTTTTAAAGGTCAAATAATAGTATCAAAAGTGTGCCTAAATATTGACGGTTTTATGTTTAGTTATTGATTTTAAATAAATTAGAGGTTCCTCTTGCAATCAGGCGAGTTTTATCTTCATTCCAGATTTCGCACTGTGTATTCACAAATTGTTTACCTCTTTTAATGATTTTGGTTTCTGCTATGATGTGATCATTTTCTTTTGCGGTCGAGAAATAGTCAATGGTGTTGTTGACGGTTACGATAAAAGTTTTTTCATTCAGAGAAAACATAGTTGCACCGATGATATCATCCATAATTGCTGCAGTTACTCCACCGTGTAAATTTCCCATAGGATTCAGCCATTCTGGTCTTACAGTATACTGAAATTCAATTTGACCTTCCTCAGCAGAAACTACAACAGGATTTAGCCACCTCATGAATGGAGAAGGAGATTCTGTGAATTCTTTACCAACGAATGCCTGCAGCTGTGCCAGTTTATCCATAATCCCAATTTTTTAATGATGGTGATTTTATCTCTCGGTCGATAATTGAAATTACTCTGTCTAAAGCAAGATTAAGATATTTTTCATCATCTGTAGTTTTTGAAAGGAGAATACCACCTTCAATCAGCATAATGAAAAGGGATGCATATTCTTCTGCACTTATTTTTTTATTAAATTCTCCGGTATCCTGACCTTTTATAATAATTTTTGAAACGGTTTTCTTCCAGTTTTCAAAGGAAATAGCAACCTGCTTTTTAAGATTTGGGAAAGTGTCATCAGATTCTGTTGCCGCATTCATAATCGGGCAGCCTCCGTTCGCGAAAACAAAATGCCAGTTTTTTCGGTAGAAAGCGACAAATGCATACAGTTTATCGAGTAGAGTGGGGAATTCATCGCCAAAAGATCTCAGTAAATTTTTTCCAAGCAGACCGGAATTGAATTTGTAAACTTCTATGGCCAGTTCATCTCTGTTTTCAAAATTTCCATAGATGCTTCCTTTGGTTAGGCCGGTCGCTTCAGAAATGTCGGATAGAGATGTTCTTGTATAGCCTTTGCTGTTGAACAAGGCTGCGGTTTTCTCGATGATGAACTGCTTGGTTTTATCTGCTTTAGACATTTTTACCTAAAAACGGTATGCAAATATAGTAAAAATATACCAATCGGTATATTTTATTTCAAAAATAAAGTCTGAGAATAATTTTGTTCTCAGACTTTATCTGTTTGTTGGTTAATTTTATTTAAAACTTAAGCTAAAGTTGCGTTCAAAGTTATTTCAAAACTAAAAGCCTGGCTTACAGGGCATCCTTCTTCTGCGATTTTAGCGTATTTCTGAAAATCTTCTTCAGAAATTCCAGGAACTTTTGCCGTTAGAGTCAATTCAGATTTAGTGATTTTTCCGATGCTCGGGTCAAGAGTGATGACAGATTTTGTAGTCAGTTCGTCAGGTGTAAAACCTGCTTGAGAAAGTTCTGCGCTCAGTTTCATTGTAAAACATCCTGCGTGTGCTGCTGCCAACAATTCTTCAGGATTTGTTCCTACACCGTCTTCAAAACGGCTGCCGAACGAATATTGAGTTTGATTTAAGGTTGTGCTTTGAGTCGTGATGTGACCTTTTCCTTCTTTTACGGTACCGTTCCAAACGGCTGTTGCGTTACGTTTCATATAATATTTTATGTTTAAAAATTTAAAGATAAAAATACGAAAAAGCATGATGACAACTGTATTAATTTGTTGAAATCATGCTTTATTTTAATTTGAAAATTTGGAAGTGAGATAATTTGAAAATTATGCAACCACCAGATTAAAAACTCACATCCAGTCCTAGATAGAAATTGGCTTTCATTATCGGTGCGTATACCATTCCGCCGTCAAAATAATTTCCGAAAGGATTTCTGAAGTCTACAATTGCATTTTTTTGATGATAAGATGTCAGATTCTCTCCTCCTACATAAGCTCTGATTTTCTGATTGAAATTTCTTGAAATCTGCGCGTTGACGATGGCATAAGATTCCGAATACGTTGGAATTTGGAATTCTGCAGGATTACTTGCTGTATTGGGAAGTCTTTGTTTTCCGACCACATTCAGTGTTGTATCAAAGCTCCAAAATCCTCCTTTTGTATTCTTGTTGGTAGTATACGCAAGATTTACAAATCCTCTGTGCTTCGCCATAAACGGAATTTCTCTTCTTCCATCCATGTAATCTGCCTGTACGTCGTAATATTTGTAGGCCAGTCTAATATCAAAATTTTTGAAAGGGGTAAAATCCCACTGGGTCTGAAATGAATTGGCAAAAGATTTTCCTTCTAAATTATAAAAAGTCAGTTGCTGAGGTGAACGGTCAAGATCTACCAAAACCTGATCCTGAAAATCTGTTCTGAAAAAATCTGCCATTAAGGTTGATTTTCTTCCAAATAATTTGAATTCCTGCTGTAAACTTGCTCCGTAATTCCATGCTATTTCCGGTCTTAATCCATAAATATCTCCGCCATTCTGTAGAATCTGAATATTTCTGTTGGATGCAAAATACTGCTGGTTCTCTGCAAAAACTGAAGCCGTTCTGAAGCCTCGTCCTGCAGATAATCTCAGGATAGTTTGCGGAGTAAAATCATACTTAAAATTTAATCTTGGTGTAAACTGTGTACCTGCCAAATTATGAAAATCAGCTCTCGCACCCGCAACTAAAGTGTATTTCAAACCTGTTAAAGTATATTCTGCAAAAATTCCGGGAACAATTTCGTTTCTTTTGAAATTGTCTGTAAGATAGTCTTCATTGTATGTGTCATACATAAAGCTCGCTCCGGTTTTATACTTGTGGTTTGTATTTCCAATGATGCTTTCAAAAATTAAATTTGAATAATACGTATGTTGCTGTCCGGCGTAATTTCTAAGTCCAAAAAAGCTGTCCTGCTGATGATACACATATTGGTTCATCCAGCCTAAACTCTGATAGGGTTTTCCTTTGAAAACATATCCTGTCTTGTTCCAAACCTGAAATCTTGAGATGTCGATCCCGACTCCGTAAGCAGTTTGTTTGTCCTGTGAAAGTTTTTTATCGAAACCGATCTGTCCTGCAGTTCTTTCGTCCTTCACAAAATTGATTCCGAAATGTGAGCCGAATCCGGAGTGTTCTAAGTCATTAAAATTCAATAAATAAGCTGCATTTAACTGTGTTCCTTTCGGTCGGTCCAGAAAACCGTCGTCATTCATGTCGGTGTCTCCGAAAGTTCCGTTACCGTGAAGAAGAAAAGTTTGAGTCCAGTGATCGTTAATAGGTTCAACGTGCGTAATATTAGCTTCCGCTCTTCCGTTAAAGTCTGAAAACAAATTTAAAGAAGTCTCAGATTTTTCAGAATGTTTGATAAGTTCGGTATTGATTTGTCCTGTAATGCTTTCATAGCCACTGGTCACGGTACTTCCACCTTTTGTCAATTGGATACTTTCAATCCATCTACCAGGAATAAAATTTAAGCCGTAGGCAGAAGCTAAACCTCTGATCTCAGGTAACAGCTCTTTTGTAAGACTCGTGTATTTCTGATCCAGTCCCAACATCTTAAGTTGCTTTGTTCCGGTTACCGCATTACTGAAAGATACATCTACGGTAGCATTGGTTTCAAAACTTTCTGATAAATTACAGCAGGCTGCCTTTAATAATTCTTTAGAATCAATATTAAATACCAGACCAGCTTCTTTTTTATTGATTGACGTTGTTGCTTTCGATACCGATAGTTTAACTTCTTCAATGTTCTTAGCTTTTCCATCGTGCTGATGATTTGGGTCTGAGTGGTCGTGTTTTTCTGAATTCTGCTCCTTAACAGCTTGATCAGAATGTACGTTCACATTCTTTTCTCCAAATTCAGTTTCACGGTCATACAGGCAGCATCCTGGAAGATTTTTGTAAACGTCATCGGTGGTTTTATACTTTTCGTTATCATGTCCCACTTCGGCAATTTTTTTCAAAATTTGATCTGCTGAAGTTTTCGAGGAATCGAAATCCAATGTAACGGTTTGTTTCTCTGCGTTCCAGTCTGCAGATTTTGCTCCTGCAGATTTCGCTGCTTTTTCAATTCTGGCCTTACAAGATTCGCAGTTTCCTTTCACGAAATATTCATTTTCATTTTTAGTATGATCATGATTTTCTGTCGCTGGAGTTACTGTAGTTTGCTCTTCTCTGTTGTAGAGGCAGCATCCCGGCAGTTTCTGATAGTTTTCATCAGTCGCTTTAAATTTTTCATTATCGTGCCCTGCGTCTGCAACTTTTTTAAGTATATCATCAGATGAAACGCTGTCTGAAGTTTCCAAAGTAAGCGTCTGTGAATCAATTGAATATCTCGCTGCATTAGCTCCTGCTTTAAGTGCAGCAGATTCTATTCTTTCTTTACACATTTCGCAGTTACCTTTTACCTGAAACTGGCTTTTATGAAGATTCTGAGCGAAAATAAAGGGGGTAAATAACAGGAATAAGCCAAGGAATATCTTGGTAGTATATGATTTCATTTTGTTTAAAAATTTAGATTAATTGAATTAATGTAACAATCTTCACAACGTAATAGCATAACAATCAGTGGCAGATTGGTATACGGATACATCGGTACATTTTTTTTTAATTAACCTAACTTCGGCGGTTGCCAAATGTCTTTTAAACTGTCTGAAATATGAGGGTCAGAATATTGAAATTCTAATTTTCTCTCCGTTTTGAAAGGAGAATGATTGAAAAATAAAGTCTTTGCGGATAGATTCTCTACGAAAGTATGGCACGTCATACAGAAAGAGCAACAATCGTCATTGCAAGAAGATTTTCCGTCTTTCGAATCGTGACTGTTGTGGTCTTTGTCGCAGCAGCTGTCTGCTTTTGAGTCGGTTTTACAACAGTTTTCCTGTGAGGCCTGAGCATAGAAATTATCTTTAGGAATCAAGAAAATTCCTAAACAAAAGATAATTAATAAGATCTGAATGTGCTTCACAGTGCAAACTTACGAAAAAAAATTATAGTGCCTCGCCAACTTTTTTAGCACAGTCATGCCAAGGCTCGCCATGTGCAGGATTCAATTTTGGTTTCGGACCTGTATTATTTGCTACAGATTGAGTTGCCGGCATTGGCTGCGGAGCCTGTACCTGAGTTGTCTGTGCAGTTGGTTGATTAGCCGCTGCAGGTTTACTGTTTAAAGGCTGTCCCACAGGAATATCGCATCTGTGACCTGGCTGACCGTGAGGAGGGTTCATTCCCGGCGCTGTTTTTACCTGCTTACCGTTTTGATCTATCATTATTTTTCCCGGGCTCACCGCATTTGGGTCTATCTGCACAGAATTGTTACCGTTTACTGTAACATTTTGTGTAGAAGGGCTCGCTGACTGTGCAGGTGTACCGCCAGCTCCGTTGAGTGGCTGACCAACTGGAATGTCGCATCTGTGTCCAGGCTCTCCGTGAGGAGGATTCATTCCCGGTGCCGTAGCAACTGACGGCGAACTTGGTGCAGCAGTTGGAATTCCGGCTTGATTCAGTAATGATGGTTGTGGAGTATTATTCACTGTCGCTACAGATTGCTGAGCTCCAGTTTCGTCTTTTATGTAAGTGGGTTTTTCATCTTTTTTGCATGAAATTACTACCAATCCTGCAACGATGATCCCTAAAAATGTATTTTTCATATGACAGTTAATCGTAAAAAACAAAATTAGCAAAACATTTTCAAATGCTTTGCTAATTTGGATATTATATTGGTATTTTAACGTTTGGTTAGTTCTTAACCAAAAGTCTGAAACCTTCGCCGTGAACGTTAATAATTTCTAAGCCGTCATCATCCTTCAGGAGTTTTCTCAGTTTGGCAATGTATACGTCCATACTTCTTGCAGTAAAGTAATTCTCTTTCTTCCAGATTTTTCTTAAAGCCAGATCTCTCGGCATAAAATCGTTTCTGTGGAGACATAGTAACTTCAGTAGTTCATTTTCCTTAGGTGAAAGTTTGTATTCATTGTCTCCAACTCTCAACTGTCTCAACATTGAGTCAAAGAAAATGTTGCTGATTTTAAACTGTTCCTGCTCTTCATTTTCCAGAGTAGAACTTCTCTGAAGTATCGCCTTGATTTTGTATAAAAGTAATTCAGTATCAAATGGTTTTGTGATATAATCGTCAGCACCCAACTGGTAACCCTTCAATATGTCTTCTCTCATATTTCTTGCGGTAAGAAATATGATCGGTGTATTTTTATCAATTTTTTTTACGTCTTCAGCCAAAGAAAAACCATCTTTTTTCGGCATCATTACGTCGAATATACAGATGTCGAATTCATTTTCGGTAAATTCTTTAAGTCCCTGTTCACCGTCAACTGCCAATGTTACTTCAAAATTATTAATCGAAAGGTAGTCTTTCAAAACAGCTCCGAAACTTTGGTCGTCTTCTACTAATAATATTCTGTTACTCATATCTTTTATTTGTTTAATTATTTAAATTTTTCAATATTGATCAATTATCGTTGACCATTTATCATTACGCCATTGGAAGTTTAATAATAAACTTACTTCCTTTGTCTTTTTCCGAATCTACAATGACCTGACCTTTATGCAGTTCAATGATTTTCTTTACGTATGAAAGTCCCAGTCCCTGTCCTTTTACATTATGGATATTTCCGGTTTCTTCACGGAAGAATTTTTCAAAAATTCTGGTCTTGTTTTCAGTTTCCATTCCCATTCCTTTATCAGAAATTTCAATGACGTACCAGTTGCCTTCGTTTTTAGTTTTCACATCTATTTCCGGTGCTTCGGGAGAATATTTATTGGCGTTATCCAAAAGGTTGACCAGCATATTTGAAATGTGAAATTCATCAATTTTAAAAGTGTACTTGCTGGCATTAAACTCCTGTCTCAATGTACCGTTTCTCTGCGAAACAATAAGTCCGAAAGATTCTGTTGTTCTTTTGATAAGTTCTCTTACATTGGTTTCTTTCAGGAATAATTTTACCTCATTCCTTTCAAGTTTAGACATATTGAGAACGTTCTCCACCTGCTTTTTCATTCTCAGGTTTTCCTGTTTAATAAGGCTGGAATAATATCTTACTTTCTCGGGATTGGTGGCAATTTTGTCATTCGCCAGAGAATCTGTTGCTACTGAAATTGTTGCCAGCGGAGTTTTAAACTCATGAGACATATTGTTGATAAAGTCAGTTTTGATCTCGGCGATCTTCTTCTGCTTCATCATATAATTAATGGAAATAATATAAATTCCCAAAATCGTCAGCAGCGAAAGAAAAGTTCCAAGAAGCATCGGCCAGTTGTTCATTGCCAAAGAATATTCCTTTTTAGGGAAAACTAAAGACAATGTGTAAAGCGTACGGTCTTTGGTATCTGTAAATAGCGGGTAAGAATACGTATTGCCCTCTTTTTTATCTTTAAAAATTTTGTTAACGACGTTGGTTAATTTATTGTTTTTATCCATGACACCATAACCGAAATTGGCAGAAATACCCTTCATACTCAATTCTTTGGTAATGATAGAATCTAATATTTTTGAGTCAACACGTTTGGTGATCGGTAAATTGTTTCCGTTGACCTTCACAAATTCCCTCATTCCCCAGTCGCCGCTTTGGATGTCCTGATTAATCTCAGAAGTTAACTGCTCTCTTTTAGTAGTGTCTTTTTTTATTTTGTAGGCAGCTTCATCCGTGTAAAGGGTAGTCAAACTCAAAGAATCTCCTCTTTTGGAAATGGGAAGTTGCTTTTGCTCAATTAGATTTTTAGAATATATAATAGATCGCTGCGTTCCTGAATCTATAGACTGCTGAATAGTCGTTAATGAAGGTTGCTTATTATTAGCTAAAACATTGTCTCTGAAATTGTCATAATTTTCATTTAAAATCTTATTAACTTCTAAGTCAGAAACTGTTTTGGTGGTATTTTCCAGAGCGGTATACACTTTGTTGGAAAACTCCTGTTCCAGTGCTCCATAGTAACCTTTAAGCCAATAAAACTGCAGTGTAACAAAGACAATTAGTGAGATCGTCATAAACACTGAGATTATTGGGATGAACTTGTTATTCATTGAATATAATAATTTGTAATTACAAATGTTAAAATTAAATATTTTACGACGATATAAACAAAAAATGCGCCAAAAAATTGCATTCATTTTCTTAAAATCGTGTTTTTTAACATTTTTTTACGAATTGTAGGTTTTTTGTTGGGAAATATTTAGTGGTTTCTAAGTTTAAATTTCTAATTTTAAATAAAAATATACCTAATGAGTTCAGAAATTGTTTTTAATAAAGATTTTGATTCTAAAAGTATCTACGTTATGAAAGTTTACGATGCTGAAGTTTCAAAAGTTTGGGATTATTTTACCCAGGCAGAATTGCTCGATCAATGGTGGGCTCCGAAGCCCTGGAAATGTACTACAGAAAATCTCAATTTTGAAGAAGGAGGAATTTGGTTCTATTCAATGAATGGTCCCGACGGTGAGAAAATGTATTCTCAGGTAAAATATGGCGAAATCAATGATGGAAGAAGTTTTGACGGAATCGATGCCTTCTGTGACGCAGACGGAAAAATTGATGAAAGTTTCCCACAGACCAAATGGTTATTAGGATTTACGGGAGTTGAAGAAGGTACAAAGCTGTCGGTCAATATGCATTTTCAGACTGAAGAAGATATGAAAAAGCAATTGGAAATGGGTTTTGAAGAAGGTTTCAAAATGGGTTTAAATCAGTTGGAAGAAATTCTTAATAATCTAAAAATTTGATTTTGAAGTGATTTGAATATTTCATTCTGTTTACTAAATAAAAAGATGGAAAGTAAGTGTACTTTCCATCTTTTATAATGAATAATTTTAAATTGCTCATTTTCAAATCAATTCCTCTTCCTGAAAATAATGAATAATCGCTTTTTTCATCAAAAGCTGTTGCTCGTTAGGTTTCAGTTCCGGAAGTTTTTCCACTTCCTCGAAATGTGGATATCCGTCTTTGTCGTAATGAGAAAATTTGAAGTAACCAAAAGGTTCTAATAACCTGCACACTGCAATGTGAAGAATGTTGAGCTTGTCGTCTTTTGTATATTTTTGTTGTCCGCTTCCCAGTTCCTGAACGCCAATTAAAAATAAAATGGTGTCAATCTGCGGATGCTTCTCTGTGTCGAAATTGATTACGAAAAATTCTTCAACCTTAGCCCATAATTCTGCTTCTGTCATCTTTTAAGAATTTATTTTATTGTGATTAAATCAAAGGTTTTACGTTTGATTTTAATTAAATTTTATGTTCAAGTTTCATCAAAAACGCATATTCCAGTGCGTCTTCCTTTAAGGATTCAAATCTTCCGCTGGCACCGCCATGGCCGGAGCTCATATCGGTTTTAAATAATAAAAGATTATCATCAGTCTTCAGCTCTCGTAATTTTGCAACCCATTTTGCAGGTTCCCAATACTGAACTTGCGAGTCATGAAAGCCTGTCGTAATCAGCATATTCGGATAATCTTTAGCTTCTACATTGTCGTATGGCGAGTAATCTTTCATATAATGATAATACTCTTCATCATTCGGATTTCCCCATTCATCATATTCTCCGGTCGTCAGAGGAATTGTTTCATCGAGCATGGTTGTCACCACATCTACAAAAGGTACCTGGGCAACAATTCCGTTGAATAATTGAGGTTCATAATTAACGACAGCTCCTACCAACAAACCGCCCGCACTTCCGCCCATTGCATAAAGGTGTCTTGATGAAGTATAATTTTCTCTAATTAAATATTTTCCGGCATCGATGAAATCGAAAAACGTGTTCTTTTTGAAAAGCATTTTCCCGTCTTCGTACCATTCTCTTCCCAAATATTCTCCACCGCGGATATGTGCAATGGCATAGATAAAACCGCGATCTAAAAGAGAAAGTCTTACATTAGAAAAACTTGCATCAACCGTGTGCCCGTAACTTCCGTAACCATATAAAAGAACCGGAGTATCGGCTGTTTTTTTTGTGTCTTTATGATAAACCAGAGAAATAGGAATTCTCTCCTCTCCGTCTCTTGAGTCTGCCCAAATTCTTTCTGAAATATAGTTTTCTGCCACAAATTTTCCGCCCAAAACTTCCTGTTGTTTCAAAAGTTTGGTGGTTTTGTCTTTCATATTATACTCAAATGTAGAACTCGGAACCGTAAGCGAAGTGTATCCGTATCGCAGAATCTCAGTATTAAATTCTAAATTTAAACCGATATAAGCGGTGTAAGTTGGATCAGAAAAAGGTAGATCATATGTTTCTCCATTCTTCTCGTTGATGATTTTAATCTGTAAAAGCCCTTCCTCTCTTTCTTCCAGGACAAGATAATCTTTAAAAATCTCAAAACCTTCCAGTAAAACTTCGGCGCGGTGCGGGATTACATCCACCCAGTTTTCCATTCCACAATTGTCGATCTTAGTTTTAACAATTTTGAAATTGGTAGCGTCGTCTGCGTTGGTGATAATGTAAAATTCATCCTCATAATGTTCGACAGAATATTCTAAATCGTCAATTCTTGACTGAATAACTTTCCACTCTGCAAAAACGTTATCAGAAGGGATGAAATGATGCTCATCTGAAATCGTGCTCGAGCTCGCTAGAAAAATGTATTCTAAAGATTTGGTTTTAAAAACATTCACGTCAAAAGTTTCATCTTCTTCATGAAAAATCAAAACATCGTCGGAAGGATTTGTTCCAAGCTCATGTCGGTACACTTTGTATGCACGAAGACTTTCGTCTTTTCTAATATAAAAAACGTGCCTGTTATCATTTGCCCAAACGGCTTTTCCTGTTGTATTTTCTATCTTGTCTGGAAGAATTTCTCCAGTTTTTAAATCTTTAAAATTTAAGCTGTAAATTCTTCTTCCAACATTATCTTCTGAGAATGAAGCCAACTCATTATTCGGGCTTACCGCAACATTAGCCACTTCAAAAAACTCATGACCTTCTGCCAAAATGTTGACATCTAGAATAATTTCTTCAGGATTTTCCATGGTTTGGAATCTTCTGCAGAAAATAGGATATTCTTTACCTTCTTCGTAACGTACGATATACCAGTATTCATTAAAGAAATAGGGAAGAGACTCATCGTCTTTTTTATAACGGGCTTTCATTTCCTCGTAAAGGTCTTCCTGAAAAGCTTCCGTTTCTTTCATCATCGCCTCTTCGTAAGCATTTTCCTCTTCAAGATATTTAATGACTTCAGGATTTTCTCGGTCGTTCATCCAAAAGTAATTGTCAATTCTTTTGTCGCCGTGAATTTCGAGTATATTTTCTATTTTTTTTGCCTGTGGAGCTTTCATCAGAAATTTTTAATTTTAAATTGAATAATTTTTAATGCAGAAAAATGAGCATTTAAAATGATAATTATTCAATATTAATTTTTGTTCAAATTTAATTAAAAAAAAGCCATCTTTCCTTTGATCGAAAAGACGGCTGTATGATTTAAAGTTTTAAAAACTATTTGTGTAAACTTTTAATATATTTTTCAAGAGCCATCGTCATAGATGGGTTTTCTTTTGTAGGAGCCATTAGATCTACTTTTAGACCTGCTTCTTCAGCTGCTGCAGAAGTTGTGGGACCAAAAACTCCGATTTTAGTTTCTTCCTGCTTGAAATTGGGGAAGTTTTGCTGTAAAGATTTGATTCCCTGTGGGCTGAAGAAAATCAACATGTCGTAATCATTAATGTTGATATCTGTCAAATCACTGCAAACCGTTCTGTACATAATTGCTCTTGTCCACTGAATATTTGCTGAATCCAAAGTTTTCGGAATATCCGGGCTTAATACGTCAGATGACGGGAGTAAATATTTTTCAGTAGGGAATTTCTTAAACAGAGGCAAAAGATCTGCAAAATTTTTCTCTCCAAAGCTGATTTTTCTCTTTCTGTAAACGATGTGTTTTTGAAGATAATTTGCGATAGCTTCAGACTGGCAGATGTATCTCATCGTGTCAGGAACAGAAAATCTAAGCTCTTCTGCTAACCTGAAGTAATGGTCTACTGCATTTTTACTGGTAAAAATAATACCCGTATACTGCGTTAAATCTATTTTCTGAGTTCTGAGTTCTTTGTTGTCAACTCCTGCGACGTGGATAAAAGGACGGAAATCAATCTTTATTTTTTCCTTCTTTGCAATTTCCAAATACGGAGAAGACTCACTAGGTGATGGTTGAGAAACCAATATAGACTTTATTCTCATCATGTACTTTTATTAAATAAATAATAACTTCCATAGCAACAAAAGAGGTGCTATTTGAAGCGTGCAAATATACAAAAATTTATAATACCATTTTTGGGGTAAGATGTTGTTTCTGTGAAATAAGTAGAAAAAAATCTTGAAAATAAAAACAAACACAAAAAAGTAAAAATAGTATACAAACGCATTATTTCTGTCGATTGGGAAATAATAGTGGGTTACACAGAGT
Source organism: Chryseobacterium kimseyorum (assembly GCF_025971945.1). Lineage (GTDB taxonomy): Bacteria > Bacteroidota > Bacteroidia > Flavobacteriales > Weeksellaceae > Chryseobacterium > Chryseobacterium kimseyorum. Next base: position 199,044 of record NZ_JAPDHW010000002.1, on the reverse strand, counting down.
GTTATGATTAAAATAGAGAGGATAAAGTTGAATTTTGTAGAGGTAAAATAAAATATAGTCCACTTTTTCCCATCGCCTATACTTTGGTAGAACAAAAAGCCGAGAGCAGTTCTCAGAAAGTAAAATAATGAAACTGCAGTCAGGCTGTACCCAAATTTGTTCATTTGATATCCGAAAATCTGCAGTTTTGCAGCGTATTCGGGTACCACCGGAACGTATTGTGAGATTAATACTGCCAAACTTAGGATGATGACGCATGATGTAATGATCCAACTCGGCAGGTTATTGCTCGAGTCAAAGTATTTCTGAAGAAGAAAATCTTTCAGGTTGGCTTCTCTTTCTATGACGTTCATCATAAAGATGTAAAGGAAGAGGCATCCTATCAATATAAAAACTACCCAATCATTACTTTCGGGTATTCTTATTTGGTTGGTAAAATCTTGAGATTGTGGCAACGGGTAATTTTTTGCAAAATTATAGATTATTTTGTATAAAATAAAAAGCTTAAATAACTTATCTTTGCAAATTGAAATGAAAAAACTCGTCATCATTCCAACTTACAACGAAAAGGAGAATATCGAAAAGATAATTTCTGCTGTTTTTGCATTGGATCAAGAGTTTCATGTTTTGGTTGTAGATGATTCTTCGCCCGACAAAACGGCAGATATCGTCAAAGAATTACAGAAAAAGCATCCTCACACCCTGCATTTGTCAATAAGACACATCAAAGATGGATTAGGAAAAGCCTATATCCATGGTTTTAAATGGGCATTGCAAAACAACTACGACTACATTTTTGAGATGGATGCAGATTTTTCTCACAATCCCAACGATTTGCCTAAACTCTTTGAAGCTTGTCTCAACGCAGACATGGCGGTCGGTTCAAGGTATTCTAAAGGTGTTAATGTTGTCAATTGGCCAATGGGAAGAGTTTTGCTTTCATATTTCGCTTCAAAGTACGTGAGATTTATTCTCGGGTTATCTATTCACGATACGACAGCGGGCTTTGTGTGTTTTTCAAGAAAAGTTTTAGAAGAAATCGGTTTAGATAATGTAAAGTTAAAAGGTTACGGCTTTCAGATTGAAATGAAATTCAGAACTTTTAAAAAAGGTTTTAAAATCGTAGAAGTCCCAATCATTTTCACCAACCGAGAATTAGGCGAAAGTAAAATGAACGGCGGCATTATTCATGAAGCTGTTTTTGGTGTTTTAAATTTAAAATGGAAATCAATTATCAACAGGTTATGAGAAAGATAATTGCGCTTTTTACGTTCTTATTTTTGGTTTCCTGCAACGAATACATTGACAAACCAAAAAATCTCCTCGATAAAAGTACGATGTCTGAGGTCATGGCAGATTTAGCTATGAACGATCAGGTGACTACAGTATTTCAGGGTAAAAATTTAGAAAGCGGAACTAGATATATCCTAAAAACCCATAATATAAAAGCTGACGATTTTATAGAAAGCTATAAATATTATGTAGTGAAAGGAAAAATGGATCAAATTGTGGATGACGCAAAGGAAATTCTCTTAGAGAAAGATCCAAAAGCAAAAGGTTTTGTGGAAGGCAAATCTAAACCCAACACAAAACTTCCGAAATTAGAAAGATAAAAATGCAGCAATTTTTTAAAATAGAAAAAACTTCGCAGGGAAAAGCGAGAGCAGGAGAATTGGTAACAGATCATGGCGTTGTACAGACTCCGATTTTTATGCCGGTAGGAACTGTTGCAAGTGTGAAAACCGTACATCAGCGAGAGTTAAAAGATGATATTAAAGCTCAGATTATTTTGGGAAATACCTATCATTTATACCTTCGTCCCGGCATGGAAGTGATGGAGGAAGCAGGAGGTTTGCATAAATTTATGAACTGGGATCTTCCTATTCTTACCGATTCAGGTGGCTTTCAGGTTTTTTCACTTTCGGGGACAAGAAAAATGTCCGAAGAAGGCGTAAAATTTAAATCTCACATCGACGGAAGTGTACACTTATTTACTCCGGAGAAATCAATGGAAATTCAGAGACAGATTGGTGCAGATATTTTTATGGCTTTTGACGAATGTGTTGCATATCCCGCACATTACAATCAGGTAAAAAAATCCATGGAAATGACCCACCGCTGGTTAAAAAGGTGCATGGACTGGAATGAGCAAAATCCTGAATTATACGGTTACAAACAAAGATTCTTTCCAATTGTTCAGGGTTCTACCTATTCAGATTTAAGAAAAATTTCTGCGGAAGTTATTGCCGAAGCAGGTGCTGAAGGAAATGCCATTGGAGGGCTTTCTGTCGGCGAGCCTGAAGATGAACTGTACAGAATTACTGATGAGGTGACCGATATTCTGCCTAAAGATAAACCAAGATACTTAATGGGAGTAGGAACTCCATGGAATATTTTAGAATCAATCGGTTTGGGAATCGATATGATGGATTGTGTGATGCCTACCAGAAATGCCAGAAATGCAATGCTTTTCACATGGCAGGGTGTGATGAATCTGAAAAACGAGAAATGGAAGAAAGATTTTTCGCCATTGGATGAGTTTGGGACAAGTTTTGTTGACAGAGAATATTCTAAAGCATATGTGCGTCACTTATTCGTTTCAAAAGAGTATTTGGCAAAACAGATCGCTTCTATTCATAATCTAGCATTTTACTTAGATTTGGTAAAAGTTGCAAGAGAACATATTTTAGCTGGAGATTTCTACGAGTGGAAAAATTCTGTAGTGCCTGTTTTAAGACAAAGACTGTAAAATTTTAGGATGTTTAAAATTGTAGACGGATATATCATTAAAAAATATCTTGGAACCTTTGGTTTCATGCTGATTTTGCTGTCTACAGTGGTTTTGGTAATTGATGTTCAGCAGAAAATTCCGAGAATTGAAAATGCAACAGCAATTGATCCGAAATTAGATTTAACCTATTTTCTAATCCATTTTTATCCCTTCTGGATTATTAATCTTGTCGTTACATTTCTGGCAATTCTGGTTTTTATTTCGGTGATTTATTTCACGTCTAGAATGGCAAATAATACCGAGATTGTTGCAATTATCAGTAGTGGTGCAAGTTTTCACAGATTTGCAAAGCCTTATCTGTTTACATCATTATTTATTGCTTTGATATCGCTTACGGTGAATCATTTTGTGCTTCCGTGGGCCAATATTAAAAAAAATGAGCTCGAAGCCTACACGTACAATGCCGCCAATAAAGAGAAAATACTAGGTACGGCTCCTGTTTCTGCGCAATTAAGTAAAACCGAATATATCTTCGTGAATTCGTGGAACAAACGTGAGAAAAGAGGTTACGGATTTGTTTATCAGAAATTTAACAAAGACAGAAGAATGGTCTACGAACTTAAGGCCAACGATGCATTTTGGGACGCTGAAAAAAAACAGTTTGTACTCAATACTTATTTGGAAAAGACCATCAATAAAGATGATACTGAAAAACTGGGACAGGGTTTTGAGCTTAGAAAGAGTTACGGACAGGCTCCGGAAGAATTATTTCCAAACGAACTTTTAGGACAGAATAAAACCACGCCCGAGCTTATAAAATTTATTGACAGAGAAAAAGAAAAAGGAAACAGCAACCTGAATGCGCACCTCAATGAATTTCATCAGAGAACTTCAATGCCTGTTTCTATTATTTTGCTGACGTTTTTAGCACTGTCGCTCTCTTCCCAAAAGAAACGAGGTGGTCTGGGAATTAACCTTGCACTGGGAATTTCCCTGGCGTTTGTATTTGTGTTTTCTTTTGAAGCTTTAAAAGTTGTTTCAGAGAACAAAAGTATGTCTCCGGCGTTGGCGATGTGGTTTCCCAATATTATCTTTTTTCCGTTGACCTTAATTCTCTACATCAGAAGAGCCAATCAGTAAAGAAGTTTTATTTCTTTGTGATAGAACGACTGTAATCCATCTTCGAATTCAATCCAGATTTCACCTTTCTCATCAGCTTTTCGGATGATGCCATTTTGTCTGTTTCCGCCAATCTCGAAAACGGAGATTTCATCTTTTCTGAATAAGTTTAAATTAAAATCACCCAGAACATTGCTTTCGGAAGTGATGTGTTTAAATTTTCCGACTAAAAATTCGTGCAGATTCTCCGTGAAATTTTTTAAGTCAAGTCTTTCTCCAGTCTGTGTAAAAACAGAACCAGCATTAGAAATTTCATCAAATTTTTCCTGTAAAATGTTGATTCCTGCTCCTATGATAAAGTACTGTTCACCATTGATTTTTTTCTTCTCAATTAAAATGCCGGCAATTTTTTTATTCTTCAGGATGAGGTCGTTCGGCCATTTAATTTTTACGGGTTTTTGAGTCAAATTGGCAATGTAGTTCCGAATTGCTATCGCGGTATAATAATTGAACATAAAATCGGTGAGTGTAATGTTCTCTGTTTTTACAGCTAGTGTGTAAGCGAGATTCTCCTCAGGTCTGGAAGCCCAGCTGTTTCCATACTGTCCTCTTCCTTTTGTCTGATTAAAAGTATAGAGACCGACAAAATTTGAATGTGGGTAAAGTAAAACCTGAGATATTTCGTCATTAGTAGAAGAACACTCTTTTTGATAAAACAGTTCACTCATTTAAGAAAACTTTAAGACATTAAGACCCTAAAAGTAAGGTTAAAGTAAAAGAAAAACAATAAATTTGCAGATTATAGTATATTTTAATGAACAAAACAGTAGAAAAGCAAGCGCTAATAGATAAAATTGTAGAAGCTATCCAGGATGTAAAGGGTGAAGACATTATGATTTTCGACCTTTCAAAAATTGAAAATTCGGTAGCAGAAACATTTATAATTTGTAGTGGTAACTCAAATACACAGGTTTCGGCATTAGCTGGAAGTGTAGAAAAGAAAGTAAGAAACGATCTTCAGGACAGACCTTGGCACGTTGAAGGTACAGAAAACTCAATGTGGGTCTTGGTAGATTATGTAACCGTTGTCGTACATATCTTCCAAAAAGAAACTCGTCAGTATTACGATATTGAAGAACTTTGGGGTGATGCAAAAATCACCAAAATAGAAAGTGAAGTATAAATTTTAAAAGTATTAAATGAATAATAAAGGATTTAACTGGTTTTTCCCAATCGCAATAATTGCCCTTTTGTTATTTTTCGGCTCAAATTTTTTGGGTGACAACAATGCAAAAACTATTGACGAAGATGCTTTCTTCAGAGAAATGCAGACAGGAAAAGTTCAGAATGTGTTGATTGATAAGCAGGCGCAGAAAGCGGAAGTATTTTTAACACAAGCTGCTAAGACAGCGACCGTAAAAAAAGAAGATAAAGCAAATCCTTTTTCAAATTTAGGTATGTCTTCAAAAGCTGATTATAGCCTGAAATATGGTGATCTACAGCTTTTTTTAGAGAAATTTGAAACCATTAAAAAAGATAATCCAGCGATAAAAACTTCTAAAGATTATGCTGAAGGAAAAAGTCCGTTCACGGAAATTTTGTTCTCAGCTTTAATCTGGATAGCAATTTTAGGATTATTCTATTTCATCCTTTTCAGAAAAATGGGAGGCGGTGGAGGCCCTGGAGGACAGATATTCTCTATTGGTAAATCTAAAGCCAAATTATTTGACGAAAAAGAAAAAATTCAGACAACATTTAAAGATGTTGCAGGTTTAGAAGGCGCTAAAGAAGAGGTGCAGGAAGTGGTAGATTTCCTGAAAAACTCTGAAAAATACACGAAATTGGGAGGTAAAATTCCTAAAGGTGTACTATTGGTTGGCCCTCCGGGAACTGGTAAAACGTTATTGGCGAAAGCTGTAGCAGGTGAAGCTAAAGTTCCTTTCTTCTCATTGTCAGGTTCAGATTTTGTTGAAATGTTTGTTGGGGTAGGAGCTTCAAGAGTAAGAGATTTGTTTGCTCAGGCAAAAGCAAAATCTCCTGCAATCATCTTCATTGATGAGATTGACGCAATTGGACGTGCAAGAGGTAAAAACAATTTCTCAGGCGGAAACGACGAAAGAGAAAATACATTGAACCAGTTGCTTACAGAAATGGACGGTTTCGGAACCGACGTGAATGTAATCGTAATGGCGGCAACCAACAGAGCTGATATTTTGGATAAAGCATTGATGAGAGCTGGCCGTTTTGACCGTTCAGTTTATGTAGATCTTCCGGAATTGCATGAAAGAAGAGAGATTTTTGATGTTCATTTAAGGAAGATCAAACTTGATGAAAGTATAGACAGAGAATTCCTGGCAAAACAGACTCCTGGTTTCAGTGGTGCTGATATTGCAAATGTATGTAACGAGGCAGCATTGATTGCAGCAAGAAACAGTCATGAATTTGTAAATAAACAGGATTTCTTAGACGCCGTTGACAGAATCATCGGAGGTCTTGAAAAGAAAAATATGGCAATCAAACCTTCTGAAAAGAAGAGAGTAGCTTTCCACGAAGCAGGTCATGCAACGATCTCTTGGTTGGTAGAGCATGCTTCGCCACTGTTGAAAGTAACCATTGTTCCTAGAGGACGTTCATTAGGTGCGGCTTGGTATCTTCCGGAAGAAAGACAGCTGACGACTACTGAGCAGATGTTAGATGAAATGTGTGCTACTTTAGGAGGTAGAGCGGCAGAGCAGGTTATATTTAATAATATTTCTACAGGTGCGCTTTCAGATCTTGAAACAGTAACTAAAAGAGCGCAGGCTATGGTTACGATTTACGGACTGAGTCCTAATATTGGTAATATTTCTTACTATGACAGTTCAGGACAGTCAGAATACAACTTTGGAAAACCGTATTCTGAAGCTACTGCATCTAAAATTGATACCGAGATAAAAACAATTATCGAGCATCAGTACGAAAGAGCAGTGAGAATCTTAAGTGAGAATAAAGATAAACTGAATGCATTGGCAAATAAACTCTTAGAAAAAGAAGTGATTTTCCGTGAAGACCTTGAAGATATCTTCGGTAAGAGAGCTTGGGATCCCGAATTGACAGAGAGACCGGTAACCAATACCATTCCTTTACATGAAAAAATAGAAGAGAGCGAAATTCAGGCACCAGAAAGTCCTGCTCAGCTTTAAGATATTTATATTCAATTGAATACAGCCCGGTGATTTTTTAATTGCTGGGTTTTTTCATTTTATAGCGATATTATTAGAAAAAATTCTAATTAATTTTCTATTTTTGTATTAAGTTGACTAAAAATACATTAAGTTGAGTTTATTTAAGAGAATTGTAAGCAAACTAACTAATCAGCCTGAGGAAGAAGACAAACAAAGTCTGGAGAAGCTAGGAGATTCGCTGAAAAATGCTGATCTTGATTATAAGTTTGCCCAATTGTTTACCCACTCAGGAGGTTTCTTTAATTATTGCGCTGATGAAGCTGAAGCTTTGCAGACGTTGAACCAGATCCTCAAAATTGAAGGTGTAAACTCTGTGTTTTGTTGTGATAAAGATCTGCAGAATTTTTTGAATGTTCTGAAAATTTCACATACACCACAGCTAGAGCTCGCAAATGATGCGGCATTTATCACATGTGAGTATCTTATCGCATATGACGGAAGAATTATGCTTTCCCACAATAATATCCTGCATTACCATTCTTCACGGTTACCTTCGAAAATCGTTATTATGGCGAACATTTCCCAAATCGTTAACAATCTTAACGATGCCATGGGAAAAATCAAACGTACAGGAAACATTAAGAATCTTACCTCAATAAGCGGAAATCATTCTAAACTGGATACGGCAGCTAACAATAACACCAAACTGTTTCTATTGTTGTTAGAAGACTAGCATCACATTTCTAAATTTTAAATTTTGGACAAAAATCTTATTCAGAGAACCATTTCGGGGATTGTTTATATTGCAGTCATTATTCTCTGTACTACACCATTGGGAGCTCAGCTTCTGGATTCCATTTCTCCCGGTCTTGTAAAACAGCAGTATCTCTATTACGGACTTATCACATTTCTTTTATTGGTTGGAACTTGGGAGTGTATTAAGATTATGAAATTTGGTGATGGCTATGAAAAATGGATTGTCCTCCCCATAGTGCTGCTGATCTTTTACTTGTTTTCGAAAAGATTTTTTTATCATGACTTTTATTATGACTTCAGGTTGTCAGAGATTCTGGCAATTGCGCTGATTGTCATTGCGGTTGTCACTTTATTTAAATTTACAAGTGAGCTGTATTTTGATAGCGGAAAGCTTATTTTTACGGTCATTTATGTAGCACTGCCATTTTCTTTTGCATTAGGATTGCCAAAATACTCTTCTTACGACAGCAATTTTTCTCTGGAAGTGATTTTCCTTTTTATCTTAATATGGAGCAGCGATACATTTGCATATTTGGTGGGGAAATCTATCGGCAAACATAAGATGGCTCCAAAAATTTCACCTAAAAAAACCTGGGAAGGTTATGCCGGTGGAGTGGTGCTTACCTTAGTTCTTTCTTATTTTGTTGAAATGTATCAGCCACAGCTCAGAGGAAACTGGATGATTGTTGGTTTTCTGATTGCAGCATTTGCTCCGTTGGGAGATTTGGTAGAAAGCCAGCTGAAAAGAACTTTCGGGGTAAAAGACAGCGGAAACATTATTCCCGGACATGGTGGTGTATTAGATAGACTTGACAGTTTTTTAATCTGCGTACCTGTCGTATATTTGTACTTTATTTTAGAAAAATTTATATAACTCATGAAATTACATAAAGAATCGAAAGGAACGATCGTTGTAGCTACCGTGCTTTTTGCAGTTATTGCTATTACGGCTATTTATTTTCTTGAAATGTGGTCGCTTTTAATTATCATTCCATTACTGGTTATTTACAGTTTGGTATTTTGGTTTTTCAGGGTTCCAAATCGGGATATTTTAGATCATACAGAAAACGTTATCGCGCCTGTAGATGGTAAAGTAGTGATGATTAAAGAAGTAGATGAGACCGAATTTTTAAAGGAAAAAGCAATTCAGGTTTCTATCTTTATGTCTCCACTGAATGTTCACATCTGCCGATATCCAGTTTCCGGAAATGTAATTTATAAAAAATATCATCCGGGGAAATATCTGGTAGCTTGGCATGAAAAGTCATCTACTGAAAATGAAAGAACAACGGTAGCTGTAGAAAGCTTAACCAACCATAAGGTGGTGTTCAGACAGATTGCAGGATATGTGGCAAGAAGGATTGTTTTCTACTGTAATGAAGGCGATTCTGCAAAAGCTGGTCACGAATTCGGTTTCATTAAATTTGGTTCAAGAATGGATATTTTTCTTCCCTTAGACACCGAAATTATCTGTAAGATTGGCGATAAAACGAAAGGCGGTATTGATGTGATTGCCCGCATGAAAGATTAATATCAAATTAAAATTATACAAATCAAAAACCGTTTCGAAAGTGACGGTTTTTTTGTGGAAATATTCCGGATTTAAATTTTGAGGTATGGTGAGTGAGTAAGATTGTAAATGTTTGCTCTTTTGCGTAAAATCAAAGTTTTATCGGTTGATGCTTTAGTGATGTCGAGATTATTTAATATGTTGTTTAACCTCGTTTATCAGGCTTAAAATTAATTCAACGGGCAAATCCTCATCCATGTCAACTAACAGGATTTTAAACTTCTTTCTGCCCTCTGAAAGCAACTTCGGGTGGTCTAGCCTATCACCATGATAGAAACTGATATAATGTTTCTGATGTTTTTTGCTGTAATACAGATAACAAAGCATTTTCTTTTTAAATTTAAAAAAGGGAAGACCGAAGCTCAAAGTCTCCGTAATATTCTCAGTATCTGATTCTAATATTTTTTTCCTTAAAAACAAAAGAGTACTCCGTTCAGGTTCGTTAATTCTGAAGAAGTACTCTTGTATAGGATTCATTTTAAACTGAATTTAAAAGATTTAGTCAAAATTTTGAAGCTCCACGAGTTTGTGATACGTTCCTCGTTTTGCTATAAGTTCCTGATGTGTTCCCTGTTCTACGATGTCGCCTTTCTCCATCACTACAATCCAGTCGGCTTTTTGAATGGTTGAAAGTCTGTGGGCAATCACCAGGGAAGTTCTGTTTTCCATCATCTTTTCAAGTGCGTCCTGCACAAACTTCTCAGATTCTGTGTCTAAAGCAGAAGTTGCTTCGTCCAAAATCATAATCGGTGGATTTTTCAGAACCGCTCTTGCGATAGAGATTCTCTGTTTCTGTCCGCCGGAAAGCTTTCCTCCGTCATCACCGATGTTGGTATCATAACCATTTGGCAATTGAGTGATAAACAGATCGGCATTGGCGATTTTTGCTGCAGCTACAACCTCTTCTTTCGTTGCCTCAGGTTTACCCATCAGAATATTGTTGTAAACCGTATCGTTGAACAGTACAGATTCCTGGGTTACCATGCCCAGTAATTTTCTGTAGTCAGTCAGTTTCAGATGTTTAATGTTGGTTTCGTCGATTAAAATTTCACCTTCAGAAACGTCATAAAATCTCGCTAACAGATTGGCAATCGTGGTTTTTCCGCTTCCGCTCTGACCTACCAAAGCAACTGTTTTTCCTTTTGGAATATTAAGATTAAAGTTTTTTAAGATCAAATTAGATTTGTCATAGTAGAATCCAATATCTTTAAACTGAATATGAGCATCAAGATTTTCAATTGATACAGGTTCTGCAATCTCTTCAATCTTCACATCGGCTTCCAAAATTTCCAAAACTCTGTGTAGAGAAGCTTCACCTTTCTGAACATTAGAAATAGAAGACGATAAACTTTTTACGGGAGGTAAAATCTGGAAGAACATTCCTAAAAACACTAAAAAATCTTCCGGAGCTATACTTTGGTCTACAATAATTTGTTTACCGCCATACCAGGCAATAATGAGAAAAGTAACAGAGCCAAGGAACTCACTGATGGGCGATGCCAATTCTTTTTTTCTGCCTAATCTTATCGAGCTGTTAATCCATTTTTGCATAGAACCCATAAAACGGTTATCCATTATTTTTTCTGCACTGAAAATTTTGATGACTTTCGAAGACTTCAGCGTTTCATCTACAATAGAAAATATATTTCCCATTTCGTTTTGAGCTTCATGAGAATCTTTTTTAAGACTTTTCCCGATTAAAGCAATCATAGTTCCCATTACAGGTAAAACCAAAAGAGAAAAAAGTGTAAGTTCTGAACTCAGCCAAAAAAGACTTATCAGTGTGCTAATCAGCATAAAAGGAGCGTTAATTAATTCCACTAAGCTTCCTAGAATATTTCCTTCCACTTCACCTACGTCGTTTGACATACGGGACATCATATCACCTTTTCTGCTGTCTGTAAAAAATGATACAGGCAATGATAAAATCTTGCGATACATGGCGCCTCTAAGATCTTTCGTTACTCCTACGCGGTAATTGATAAGAAGAAATGAGCCTAAATATCTGAAAAGATTTCTCAATAAAAACATAAAAGCTGTGACAATACATAACCAAGCCAAAACATTCAGGGTGCCATAATCATCAACTAAAGTTTGAATGTAATAATTGGAATACTGTTTTAGATAGGAGAATAAATCAACTAAGTCTCCCGAATAAACCGGAGCAGATTTGAAATCTTCACGTTTGATGGTTCCGAAAAGCATTCCCAACACCGGCAAAATTGTTCCTAATGAAGCAATCTGAAATAAAGAATACATCAGATTGAAGAATAAACTTCCGTAAATATATTTCTGATGCGGCCTTGCGAATTTTAGTATTTTTTTATATTCGTTCATTCAATAAAATTGGATAGCAAAATTAATTAAAATATAATGATATGACGTTTTTAATTGAATTTTACTTTGTCATTATACTTCGGGTTGAAATTTTTAGTGTTTAATTTTTCCAATGTCTTCCCGAAATTATTGATCAGCTGCGTAAGATTGTCGAAGTCAACCACATTGATGTCGTCATTTAACTGATGATAATGCTTAATTTTACTCATGTCTGCAGTAGAAATAGAATGAGCAATGATTTTTTTCTTTACAAAACTCACATTGTCTGACCTGTAAAATAGTTGTTCCGAAGCGTAAGGATCGGGATGTATTTTTAAACTGTTCACAGCATATTGATTAAATAATTCATCAAGGTCAGAAAACTCGTCACCGGTGATGAAAACTGCATTTTTACCAAACTCAGATTCTGTAGCCACCATTTCGAAGTTGAAAAGTGCAGCAAGATTGGTATAAATTTTATCTAAATTTTTATCCGTCGAAATTGCGGTTGAACCCAGCATTCCTTTTTCTTCCCCATTGAATGCCATGAAAACCATTGAGAACTCAGGTTTTTTATCTTTAAAATAATCTGCGATGCCGACCAACGTTGTAATTCCGCTGGCATCGTCATCTGCGCCGTTGTAGATGATGTCATCACCTCCTTTTTTGCTCACTCCGATGTGATCAAAGTGCCCGGAAAAGCCCAAAGTTTTGTCAGATTTTCCTTTTTTGATTCCGCAAACGTTGTACGCTGTTTTTCCTTTGTAATTAAAAGGAACGAGATAGGAAGTGCCGGTGCAATAGTCTAAATTGTTTTCTTTGAAAAGTGTAGCGATATAATTGGCCGCATTATCATTTTCAGGAGTTCCTATTTCCCGACCTTTCATATCATCGGATGCGAGGGTAGAGATCACAGTTTTTATTCTTTCAGTTGAAACTTCCTGTGCAAATATGGGTACAGAAAAGAGAGATAAAACAAGGTAGGTTAGTTTTTTCATATTGAATTTTTATTTTAATTGAATCTGTCGAAGTTTTTATTAAAACGTTTCATAGACACTTAAATTATATTTTCCTAGAGATTTGCACATTCGCAGAGTGTTTTGATATTTTTAATTACTTAATTAAGTGAAAAAAATAATTTTGGTTAAATTTAAGTAAATTCTGAACGTAATTTCTTGCTAGTAGGTAGAGCGTAGTCAAACCTCACAGGTTTTTAAAACCTGTGAGGTTTAGAAAATTAAAACAAATATTTAAAATTTTTACATAAAAAAACAGCTCCTTTGCAGGAACTGTTCTTACTCAAAAAAAATCATTGTAAGGTTATCGAAGTCTGTCTACAGATTTTACGAGCCTCTCATCTTTCTTGATAAATACGTTTGCCAAAAACAAACAAATTACCGCAATCAATGGGAAAACTGGCTCAATACCCTTCTCAGGAAAATCAATTCCTCCGGATAAGTTTTGCATCCAGTACACCAATATACCAATCAACAAAGCGTTTATAATGATGCTGATATTATTCAGCATGATCTGTCTTTTTCTGTTTTTAAAGCTAAACAAACTGAAAGCGCCTATCAAAACCAAAACAATGGATGAAATGCTGATGATCGGAGTGTTTCCGAAAACTTCTACATCCTGTCCTGTAATATATAGGAATGCCGCCGCTAAAACTGACAGCAAAATCCAAATAGTCTGTATTCTCTGTAACATAGAATTTTAAATTCAGGAGCAAAAATAACATAAATTTTGCACAATTCAAAAATAAGTGTAGATTTGCAATATACAATGTACTTGAAAACAAAAGTCACCGGACTTACTTTTCTTACTCACAACTAATTACATTTTCACTTTAAATATGTTTAACATAGAAACGTTAAGGTCAAAGTCCGTAACGGAATTGGCTAAAATCCTAAAAGATTTGGGCGTTAAGGTTGCAAGAAACAGCACAGATAATGACAAAATCTTCGCCGTTCTTGATTTTCAGGCTTCTAACCCTAAAGTTGCAAAAGATTACTTCAATACTACAGAAAGCAACACAGAAACTGAAGAAAAACCTGCCACGGCAGAAAAAGTGGTGAAAGCTGCTCCTAAAAAACCAGCACCCAAAAAACCGGCTAGACCAAAGGCTGCCACAGAAATACCAACAGAAGCAGAACCTGCAAAAGCAGAGGAAGCAACAGAAGAAAAAGAAGTTATTGCAGAAGCAATCGTAAAAGAACCTGCCAAAGGCGCTGTAGAAGAAAGACCGGCAAACAATGCTTCTAAACAAAAAAGAAAAAGAGTAACTCCTGCCAATACTTCTGAAGAACAGACTCAGGAAAAAGAGGAAACTCCTACAAATACAGATTCTCAAGCAGCTGCAGCTACTACACAAACGAGAGAAGAAAGACCTAAAAGACCGCAACAAGGTCAAAACCCTAATCAGAAAGGTCAGAATAATCCACAACAAAACGGTGGAAATCCTCAGAATAGAAATCAGAACAATAACCAAAATCAGAATTCTAACCAAAACAATCCTAATCAAAACCCCAACCAGAATCCTAATCAAAATCAGAACAGAAATTCTGAAAGACAGGAAGAAACTGAATCCAGAAAAGAATTCAATTTCGACGGAATGGTGAGTATTGAAGGGGTTTTAGAGATTTTGCCGGACAACTACGGATTTTTACGTTCATCAGATTTCAGTTACATTTCTTCACCGGATGACGTGTATGTTTCTACGGCACAGATTAGAAATTTCGGTTTAAAAACTGGGGATACTGTAAGAGGTATCGTACGTTTACCAAAAGAAGGTGAAAAATACTTTTCACTACTAAAACCAACAGAAGTTAACGGACGCGACTTGGCATTTATTAAAGACCGTGTTGCTTTCGAATATCTTACACCACTTTTCCCGGAAGAGAAATTTAATCTTTCAGGAGACAATTCTACGATGTCTACAAGAATCGTTGATTTGTTTGCGCCTATCGGAAAAGGGCAGAGAGCAATGATCGTTGCTCAGCCGAAAACCGGTAAAACGATGTTGCTGAAAGATATTGCCAACTCTATCGCAGCCAATCACCCGGAAGTTTACATGATGGTACTTTTGATTGACGAACGTCCAGAGGAAGTTACCGACATGGAAAGAAGTGTAAATGCAGAAGTTATCGCTTCTACATTTGATGAGGCTGCAGATAAACACGTAAAGGTTGCTAACCTAGTTTTAGCGAAAGCGCAGAGAATGGTGGAGTGCGGTCATGACGTGGTTATTTTATTAGACTCTATTACAAGACTGGCAAGAGCTTACAACACCGTAACTCCAGCATCTGGAAAGGTGCTTTCCGGTGGTGTAGACGCTAATGCTTTACATAAACCAAAAAGATTCTTTGGTGCGGCAAGAAAAATTGAAAATGGAGGTTCGCTGACAATTATTGCAACTGCGTTAATTGATACAGGTTCTAAAATGGATGAGGTTATTTTTGAAGAATTCAAAGGTACCGGAAACATGGAGCTTCAGTTAGACAGAAAGATCGCCAATAGAAGAATTTATCCTGCGATCGATTTGGTTTCTTCGAGCACAAGAAGAGATGATTTATTGCTGGATGAGGTGACTTCACAGAGAATGTGGATTTTCAGAAAGTATCTTTCAGAAATGAATCCTATCGAAGCGATGGAATTTGTCAACAAAAATATCAGAGGGACTCTGAACAACGAAGAATTTTTAATGTCTATGAATAGATAGGCATACGTTAATATTGTTTATAAGAGCATAGATTTCGGTCTGTGCTTTTTTTGTTATAAATTATTGATAATGGAAAACGTAAATGTTTAATTAGCCACAATGTATGGCTGTTTTTTAGAAGAAAATAGAAACCTGTATTCGTACAGTCGGGCAAAAAGTAAAAAATTGTCAAAGTTTTGAGTGTCTTACAGGCTCAATTAAAAATCTTAACAGTCGACTTTTGCTGTTAGTTCTTTTCCAAATTAAGTCTTTTCAATCACTTTAATTGTCACGAAAAATTGTTATTCTGATTTCAGTAAAATATTCTGACTCTAAATTAAATTATCAATGTTAAAGATTTATTAAAATAATCTGCAATTTTTGATATTGGCTTAAATATTGGCTAAATTTACATATTAACATTAAAAATTAAACTTATGTCATTTGAATTACCAAAATTAGGATACGCGTACGATGCTTTAGAGCCAACGATTGATGCAAAAACAATGGAAATCCACCATTCAAAGCATCACCAGGCTTATATTGATAATTTAAACAAAGCAATTGAAGGAACTGAATTAGAAGGAAAAACAATTGAAGAAGTTTGTAAAACAGGAACTGACAAGCCAGCAGTAAGAAATAATGGTGGTGGTCATTTCAATCATTCATTATTCTGGGAAATTCTTACTCCAGGAGGAAGTTCTACTCCTGTTGGAAATGTAAGCAATGCAATTGAAAACTACGGTGGTTTCGAAAAATTTAAAACTGAATTTGCTGAAGCTGCTAAAACAAGATTCGGATCTGGTTGGGCTTGGTTGATTAAAAATGAAGACGGTTCTGTATCTGTAACTTCTACTCCAAACCAGGATAATCCTTTAATGCCTGTGGCAGATGTAAAAGGAACTCCGGTTTTAGGTTTAGATGTTTGGGAGCATGCATATTATTTAAACTACCAAAACAGAAGACCTGATTACGTAACTGCATTTTTTGATGTAGTAAACTGGGATAAGGTTGAAGAGTTATTTAACAAATAATCATCTTTAAATGAGATAAAAAAAGGTTCAGAATTTTCTGAACCTTTTTTAGTTTAAAACCTTGTGGCATCGGATGCGCCCAGACCACTCATTCTGAGTTTGTATCTCCAATTTACGTATGCAAAAACCTGATACAGTTTGTATTCAAATTTGATCCCATATTTTTCCTGCGAGTCATAATCAATCATTGATTCTATAATGTTTCGGTATCTGCCGGAAGTGTAGTATGAGTTCCATTCGCTGACCAAAAAAGTATTGCGGGTTTTCAAATATGATTCAGAATACTGACTGATTGGTTTTGCAACAGCATTCAAAAAATAATCAAACTGCGTATCGATAACGGTAAGCTCCCATTCGCCATCGTCATTTTTCTCCGGCTTCATTGCAGATTCTTCTTTCTCACTTTTAGGTATCGACTGTGCAAGAAAACTTATCGGGACGAAGGATAAAAATATGATTAAAATTAAATTTCTCATAGAATAAAGTTACACAAAAGCATCCTTCAAAAACTACTTTAGATTTATTTTTTGACATATTCTTTCTGAATTACAGATACTGCCGGAAAGTGGTCGCTGTACCCACCTGTAAATCTGTCACCATCCCACGAACGAAAAGGATAGCCTTTGAACTGTCCTTCTTTATTTACCAAATATGATGGCGCATATATTTCGGCTTTAAATAACGTATAGGTTGAGGTGATTTTTTCTTTAGAATAGAGATTTTTTGAAATGATAATCTGATCAAATAAATTGGGAGCATCTTTATAAGCCAGTGATGCTATGCCTTGCCTGTACAGTTTATACATAAGGTTATAATAAGGCGATGTTTCTGAGAGCTCACTCGGATCACCAACGGCTCCTAAATGTTTTTTTAAACTAGGACTCACAGGATCGTCATTGTAATCTCCCATAGAAATTAATTTGATATTGGGGTATTCCTCTAATAATTTGTCCATTTCATTTTTCAGCACAACTGCAGCTGCATTTCTTTTAGCTTGAGAAATAGCTTCTCCACCACTTCTGGATGGCCAGTGATTCATAAAGACTCCGATTTTTTCACCGTCTAATAATCCAATAACCACTAAAATATCTCTCGTATACTGTCTTCTGCCTTCCTCATTATAGATCTTAATTTCCTTGGTATAAGAATCCTGTACGGTAAATCTGTTTTTCTGATAAATGACTGCAATATCAATTCCCCTGGCATCAAAAGAATTGTAATGGACGATCCCATAATTACTTTTTGCTAAAGCTGGTTGCCTGATAAGATCTTCTATGACTTGCCTGTTTTCAACTTCTATCAGACCACATATGGCAGGATTGTCATTGGTGTACTGCCGACCCAACTCTGAAATTACTTTTGCTTCGTTTGCCAGTTTTTGGTTGTAGTATTTTGTTCCCCACCTCTTTGGGCTGTTAGGAGTGAAATCGTCGGCAAGAACCTGTCTTCTGATCACTTTTTTCCCTATGAGTAATTCATTATTCCATTCACCTTTGTAATCTTCGGTAGTTTCAAGAAATTTTAGTGAATCAATAGGTACGCTTCTGTGAAATTTAGGATGAGAAAAGGGTAGCGTACCATCAATATATTCTGCAGATGCAATCGTGTCCCAAAGATTTTCTACGTTTAAAAATGCGATAGCTGCGCGTTTTACCTGTTTTTGCTGAGCACAGATGAAATATGAATGCATCAGTGCGATGATGATTAAATATTTTTTCATTTTGTGTTTTTTAAATAAATGAGAAGGGAATCTGATCTATTTCTGTGAGAATTAAAATTACGTTTTTTTCACTTCCGTTTCTGATTTTAAGTAAAAATAATTTATTCAATAGTGAATTATTTATAATATTTATTTCAAAACATTTTGTTGTAATGAAAATAATATTAATTTTATTACTCAATTTACACACAAAACACAAACCTATTAATATGATGAAAAAATTATCTTTCATCACGCTGCTGACTTTTTTGCCAGCGTCGTGGTACTTCGCACAGACCACAGTTTTCGCATACGTAAAATCTGCAGACGGCAGTCCAATAGAAAGCGCAGAAGTAGATCTGCAAAATTCTCCAGATGATGTCACTGCTGATAAAATTGGCTACTTTCAATTTGTTGACTTAAAACCGGGGCATTATCTCATTACCATCGCAAAGCAAAATTTCGAATCAAAAATTTTAGAATTTGATATTGTTGCGCATGAAAAAAGAAAAGACCTGGGCGTTATTGTTCTCAACAGTAATCTCACTTCAGAGGCTGGCGTTGTCTTAGTTGATGATTCAGCATCAGATGCTGATGACGGCGGTTCTGCAATGCAGCCGACGGTCGGCCTGTTGAGTTCAGGTAGGGATATATTTCAGAGTATTTCCGCATTTGAGTTAGGAGCTTACTGGTTCAGGCCTAGAGGAGTGGACAACAGGTATGAAGATGTTCTATTTAACGGAGTTTCGATGTCTAAGAATGATGACGGAAGACTTGATTTCAGTAATTGGGGAGGCTTAAATGACATTACAAGATATCCTTATGAAAATGTAGATAATATCACTCCTTCAGAATATGCATTTGGCAACTTGGGTGGCGTTGCATATTATAATACACAAGCCTCCAGTTACCGGAAGCAAACCTCTTTATCTTATTCATTTACAAATAGAAGCTATCTTCACAGAGCCATGGCAACTTATTCTTCAGGACTGAGTAGGAAAGGTTGGTCATTCACAGTTTCCGGAAGCAGAAGATGGGGAAATAATGCTGTAATTGAAGGCGTTTATCAGGATTCTTATGCTTATTTTGCTGCAATTGAAAAAAAGTTCAGTGACAGACATTCTCTCAACCTGACAGGTTTTGGATCGCCGACCTACAGAGCTTCCAACTCACCGAATACGCAGGAGGTTTACGATATCATGGGGAAAAATTACAATTCTTATTGGGGTTGGCAGGATGGCGAAAAAAGAAATTCAAGAATCAGAAAAGTGTTCGAGCCTATATTTATGCTGACAGATTATCTGAAAATAGGAAAAAACTCAAATTTAATTAACACTATTTCTTACCAAATCGGAAATGATGCCAGAAGCAGACTAGACTGGTTTCATGCTGCAGATCCTAATCCTACTTACTACAGAAAGCTTCCCAGTTATGGCCTTTTAAATTCAGACGAATTCCGTGCGCAATCTCAGATCAATTGGGACTTTCTCTACAAAACCAATCATCTGAATCTCAAAAATATGGATGGTACAGATAGAGGTGCCGTATATTCGGTTGTAGAAGATGTCAACAGAGATAAGACGTTCAATTTTGCCTCACATTTTGATACAAGACTTCAGGATAACTGGAAACTCAACATCAATTTTAATTATCAAAATCTCCGTTCTGATAATTTCAGAAGAATCAAAGATTTGCTTGGAGGAAATTTTGCGTACAATCTCAATGCTTTCAACAACGATTCACAGTTTGATGCAGATAATCCTAATGTTCAGGTGAAAGATGGTGACCGTACACAGTATTCTTATGAATTAGTTCGAAGCCAATATTCTTTAAATATTTCTTCTGAGATCGACTTCAGTAAATGGAATATCGCCGCATCTATTTTCACTTCCTATTCTGAAGCGCAGAGAGACGGCCATTACCGAAGTGGAATAACAAGATTTAAAAATAATTCTAAAGGAAAGAGTGCAGTTTACGATGCATTGGATGCAGGTATTAAAGCAAAAGTTACTTATAAAATTAATGGGAAGAATTTCATTGTCTACAATGGAGCGTTCTTCAGTTTGGCTCCAACACTCAACGAAATTTATATCAATCCACGAGTTGTAGATTATGTAACACCAGGAGTTAAAAACCAAATCATTAATTCCAATGATCTGAGCTACATATTAAGAGGTCAGGTTTTGAAACTTCGTCTGTCAGGATATTATACAGTGATCAGCAATTCAACAGAAATTTCAAGATATTATGCCGACGCTACAAATGAGTTGGGAACATCTTTTAATACTTTGGTTAATGAGGCGATCACTGATGTAAATAAAAGGTTCATCGGTTTCGAAATGGGTTTCGATGTCAAAGTGACGCCAACTTTTAATGCAGTTGGTGCGGCCAGTGTGGGAGAATATACATACACGAGCAATGTAAACGTTTCGACTTTTGATGATTTTAATGGTTTTAGAGGAGATGAATTTTGGAAAGGGAAAGCAAATATTAAAGGGTATAAAGTGGCGGGAACTCCCCAAAAAGCATTTTCCTTTGGCTTAAAATACAATTCGCCAAAATACTGGTGGGTAGGTGCGTCTGCCAATTATTTAATGGATCAATATCTTGATTTTTCTGCATTAAATAAAACGCCGTATCTGTACACAGACCCATCAACGAATGATCCATACGAGGGTGTAACCCCAGAATTGATTCAGCAACTGACGGCTCAGAAAAAATTTGATGATCAGTTTATGCTTAATGCAAATGCGGGAAAGTCATTTCTTTTAGGAAAATACAGAATGGGAGTGAGTATTTCTGTCAATAATATTCTCAATAACCGAAATTATATTACGGGCGGATTTGAGCAAGGCAGGCTTGCAAATTTTACCGATGCACTGGAAGATTCCCAGAGAGCGATACCTCATTTCGGGCCAAAACTCTGGTATGACAGAGGTACTACTTTTTTCACAAATGTTTATTTACGATTTTAAAAAATACAGAATGAAAAAAAATAACTTATTACTAAAATACATCCTGATTTTCATTGCTTTTTTGGGAATAATAGGTTGTGTGCATGACGATCACTACGACGAGCCTGATCTGAATCATTATGAGTGTGCCGATTTTACCGCCACAATGACGCTGACACAGCTGAGAGCAAAATATGTCAATACAGTTTTTGCTTTTCCGGATGATTCTCAGGATATTGTCGAGGGCTATGTTTCGTCAACGGATGAGACCGGTAATATTTATAAAACTATATTCATTCAGGATAAAGCGGAAAATCCAACTCAGGGTTTTGTGATCAGTGTCGATATGGTGAGCACTTATACAAAATTTCCCCAAGGTTCTAAAGTCTTTATAAAGTTGGCAGGTTTAGCTTTAGGAACTTACGGAGGAGTTGTGCAGTTGGGAGTGAAAGATCCTGCAGGCACGACGACATCGGTATTGAGAATTCCTGAGAAATTAGTTTCATCAAAAATTTTTAGATCATGCGCTGTCAGAGAAAATATTGTTCCTAAAATTATGACCTGCTCCCAAATGATTTCTGCGAATGATCGGTTTATTGGCTGTTTAATTCAGGTTAATAATGCTGAGTTCGACAGCCGGGTTCTATGCACCAACTTTGCACCCAATGGAGTCACCGTAGACCGAATGATAAAAGATGCGTCAACCACTACGGCAAGAATTGTCAGAAACAGTGGTTATGCTTCATTTGCCAATCAGATTTTACCGTCAGGAAACGGAAAATTCGTAGGCATTTACAGCAAGTACAGTTCTACCTATCAGCTGTATATCAATAAAGTGTCAGATCTTGAAATGAACACATTTCCAAGATTAGATGGTATTACAGCTAATCCCTGTGAATACAGTGATGCAGGTTTAACACCGAAAACTGTGGCTGAGATTAAACAATTAGCAACCGGTCCTTTAAATATCATTACCGGAGATTTTGTTTTGAAAGCGAAAGTGACAGCGAATGACAAGTCCGGAAATTTGTTTAAATATATTTATGCTGAAGATGCAAACGGAGGAATAAGGATCAATATTGACAAAAATGATCTGTTCAATGATGCCCGATTTGCGGTTGGGAAAGAAGTTTATATTAAACTTAAAAATTTATACGTTGGCGCTGTTTCGGGAGAGATTCAGATGGGTACACCATTCAACGGCGCAGTAGGAAGAATTCCTGAAGCCGATATCTACAAATATTTTTTTGATTCAAATAAACCGCTGTCGCCTTTAATTCCTACAGAAAAAACCATTTCTCAGATTACATTTGCTGACGTTGGCCGTTGGATTAAGCTTAAAAATGTACAATTTGCAAACCAGGATCTGGAAAGACCCTACGCAGGTGCTATTCCAACAAACAGATTCGTTGAAGACTGCTTAGGGAATCAGATCATAGTGAGAACGAGCAATTTTGCCGATTTTGCCGGAACAGCCGTTGAATCTGGGAAAGGTGACATCTACGCAATCCTCGGATTTTTCAATGGGACTTATCAATTAACACTCAGAGATCTCTTAGGTGCAGATTTAGATGATGTAAGATGTGACGGTTCGGTCTATGTTACTCTGCCTACTATTTACAGTGATGATTTTACTTCGGGAGGTTTCAGCTCAGATTGGTTAGCAGTGAATGTTGCGGGCGCACAGGTCTGGTCGACTTCCAATACGGGAAATGGTACCAATTATTATGCGATCATGAATGGCTTTAATACTGCAAATACAGCCAATGAAGATTGGTTAATTTCCAAATCAGTAAGTTTAGCAGGCAAAACAAAAGCTGCATTAAGTTTTACCAGTGACGTAAGATATGCAGGTAATTCTCTGCAGGTTTATGCCACAGAAGATTATACAGGGAATCCTTCTACAACCAACTGGATTTTATTACCAGCAACTTTAGACAGCAATAACTTAGCATTTGGAGACTGGAAGGGCTCCGGAAATGTAAGCTTGAATGCTTTTCTCGGTAAAAATATAAGAATTGCTTTCAAGTACACTTCCACACCATTTGCCGCAGCAACATGGGAAATTGATGACTTTAAAATAAAAGCTCAGTAGTAAATGAATGATAAAAAAAGCGAACTGAACGGTTCGCTTTTTTTTATGATTACAAGATATTATTTAGATTGACTTTTACTAAAAGAAAAACCACCGCTGTAAAGCAGTGGCTGTATTATTTAAACTGAAAATTCTTATTAGAAAGAAACCTCATTTACCTCTTTCCCGCGTTGGAAATTCATGGTTTTAAGAGCTCCTTTGTAGGCAATGTTTACCAGATTAATCTGCTTCGGAAATGCGCTTAAAAGAATACTGTTTTTTATTTTTAAGCTGCTGACATCCGAAACGCCTCCGGTTTCAAAATATACCCATACTGTTTCTCCGCTTACCTGACTTCCTGTAAAAGTAAGGGTTTTCGGAGAACCATTAACATACACATCAAAATTGTTGTTGACGTATTTCTTCACTTCGGCCTCAAAACCCGCCGTGCTACGGTTGATTTTAATAGCATCCGAGATATGGCTTGTATTTATCTTTGTTGTGAATTTCAAAGTTTTGCTACCGTCAATATAATCGACTTTAGTCATTGATGAGAAGAAATCCACTGTCATGAAACTCATGAGCGCAAATAATGATAAAATACCCGATATGTATAAAAATTTTTTCATCTTAATTTCTTGATTGTTAATCATCTTGTGAAAGTATTTGGCTCAAATATAATGCCAATTAAAAGTTAACATTAACCGCGTATTTTTCATAGAAAGCCTTAATGTGCTCTACAGCTTCATCAGCACTATCTACCACACGGTAAAGATCAAGATCGTCCGCAGAAATCATTCCATCTTTTAATAAAGTAGCTTTAAACCAGTCAAGTAAACCACCCCAAAATTCAGATCCCACCAAAACAATGGGAAACTTTCCGATTTTATTGGTTTGAATTAAAGTAATGGCTTCCGTCAATTCATCCAAAGTTCCGAAACCTCCTGGCATCACGATAAAACCTTGTGAATATTTTACAAACATCACTTTTCGAACAAAGAAATAATCGAAATTAAGTGAATACATTTTGTTGATGTAAGGATTGAAGTGCTGCTCAAATGGTAAATCAATATTCAGTCCTATCGATTTTCCCTGCGCGTTGAAAGCACCTTTGTTTCCAGCCTCCATAATTCCCGGGCCTCCTCCGGTAATAATACCGAAACCTACTTTCGTAATTTTTTCAGCAATCTCTGCAGCCATCTGATAGTATTTACTCTCAGGTTTTAGTCTTGCAGAGCCGAAAATTGAAACACACGGACCTATTTTAGCCATTCTTTCGTAGCCATCTACAAATTCAGCCATGATTTTAAAAACCATCCAGCTGTCTTTGGTCACGATCTCATCCCATGTTTTTTGTCTGAAACTATTGTGTAATATTGATTCGTTAATATCTAATTCAGGATTTTGTAAACTCTCATCCCTGCTTCCTTCAATTCCCATTGTTTTTTATTTAAAATATTTTTCAGCCTCTATTACAGAAGCTGGCCTTCCCACATCTATCAGTAAGCTGTCATGCAGAAAACCGTGAATTTTTTCGGTCTGCATCAGATCCAGATATTCTTCCATCACGGAAAATTTTCCCGTTCGTTTAATTTTATCAAAAATTACAGGATTGATGCAGTGCACACCGCTAAAAGCATAAGGTTTAAATCCTTTATTAAATTCTGCCAACCGCTGCTCTCCCGTCTGCACATTCAGCCATCCTCTTAAAACCAAATCGTCGTTGAATAATAATTTTCTCGAACTTTCTCTGTCTGATACTGCTAAAGTAGCAAAATCTTTAATCTTCTTATGGTATTCTACTAAATTATTTATATTAATGTCGGTAAGGATGTCAGCATTCATAATAATGAAGTCTTCTCCATGATCAAGAAATCTCTTAGCGAAAACCAAACCACCGCCGGTTTCCAAAAGTTCTTCAGACTCATCTGAAACTTCAATTTTACAATTAAAATTGCCGTTCTTTTTCAGGAAATCTACAATCTGCCCGCCGAAATGGTGCACGTTAATCACGAAATCTGTAATTCCAAAACCCTTAAGATAAGTAATATTTCTTTCTAAAAGCGCGATGCCGTTGACTTTCGCCAAAGCCTTTGGATGGTGATCTGTAAAAGGTTTCAGTCTAGTGCCTTTTCCTGCTGCAAAAATTAATGCCTTCATGTTTATGATTGATAGATGATGAATAATAACCGATAATAAAATAATCTTTTATTGATTATCAGGGATTATCTATTATTTAGTTGATGCTGCTCGTCGTGGTGCAGACTGATTTCTACTTTCTCACCATATTTTTCTTCGATAAAGTGAGCGATTTTAATGGCTGAATATACTGATCTGTGTTGCCCTCCCGTACATCCGAAATTGATCTGAAGATTTTCAAAACCTCTTCCCAAATAATTGTCGATGTTGATGGAAACCATGCTTTTAATTAATTCTAAAAATTTCGGCATATCGGTTTTTGTTTCAAGATATTCCTGAACACCGATGTCGTTTCCTGTTTGAATTTTATATTCTTCCACTCTTCCCGGGTTTAAAATTCCACGGCAGTCGAACGTGAAGCCACCGCCGTTACCGGAATCGTCTTTGGGTATTCCTCCTTTCTTGTATGAAAAACTATGGATGTCTATGTGTAGCATATTTTTTATTTTAAATTTTTTGGTTGATAAATGATGATGGAATATGATTTCAATATAAACGTTTTTTTAGTTGAAGATTGAAAGCATTCCAGTTATTGCATTGAAATCTAAACTTTAAATCTTCTCATCATGGTTCAAAATCTCTTCAATTTTCAATTTTATTTTATCTGAATTTAACTGTCCGATTACTTTATTCAGTTCAGGATAATTTTTCATGTCTTCCCAGTTTTCTGAAAATACCGTAATGTTTTCTATTCCTTTATCAATACTTGCAATAAAATGTTGCTTTCTCTGGATCAAACCACGGAAGCCATAGGCACCGAGAACCTGTAAGAATCTCATTAGTTGAATTGGTTTAACCGAATCTTTTAGTTGAGATTGAATTTCTTTATTTTCAAACTGTTGAAGATAAAATTCCAGCATTCTGTTTTTAAATTCCTCCGGAAAATTAGCTTTAGCCTGAAACAGAAAAGAAATCACATCATACATCAAAGGACCTCTCATAGCTGATTGATAATCGATAAATGAAACTTCATTACGCTCATTTACCATAATATTTCTCGCCTGGAAATCGCGGATCATCAAGCCTTTTGGCTCAAGATTTTCGATGAGGTTGACAAGTTTTTTAAATTCTTTTAACAGTGATGATTTATGATATTCGAGCTCTAAAACATCGGCAACGAAATTTTTAAAGTAGTACAAATCATGCATTACCGGTAAGTCATCATAACTTTCGTATTCAAAAGTTTGGGTGTAATCGATCTGATCCTGCGTTTGAATCTGCAGCTGAAAAAGTTTTTCTAAAGTTTCCTTAACCAAAGATTCAACATTTTCTGACTGCCCTTCTTTGAAAATAATTTCCGAAAGGGTGTCGTTACCCAGATATTGCTGAATGTACATTTTTCTGTCATCAGAAACCTTGTAAATTTTCGGAGTATTTAGTTTTAAAGTAGAGAAGACCTCAGAAAAATACAGGAAACTCTCGTTTTCCAGAGTATTTTCGTTGTAGGTAATGATGTACTTACCGTTTTGATTTTCAGCCCGAAAGTTAACTCTTGCAGAACCGCTTTGAGCTAATGTGACAAATTCAGTTGATTTTTCGCCAAAATGGTTTTCAAAAAATCTTTTTGCGTTTTCAAAAGTCATAATATGGTAACAAATATAGTAATTTACGCCCGAATTTTTATCTTTGCAACATGCTAAAGGACTTTAAGCCTGTTTTAGGAATTCTGTTGCGATTCATCATCATCTACGTGGTGCTGTTATTCGCATATCAGTTTTACCTGAACAGTTTTAAGGCGCAGGGCCTTGATCCTTTTTCCCGTGTTATAGCTGATCATGTCATGTTTATTCAAAATAAACTTAATTATGCGACCCTGTTGTATGATGATGTTGCGAATGAGCAGGTTTATTTTTATGTAAAAAAAGAATATGTCACAAGAATGGTGGAAGGGTGCAATGCGATATCTATAATGATCCTTTTTCTTTCTTTTGTGTTTGCTTTTTTTAAAGGAACTAAAACTTTCGTTTTTGCCACTGCCGGACTTCTTGCCCTTTACATTATGAATGTTCTTAGAATCGCCGGACTGAATATTGTAACCCGTGATTATCCGCAGTACAGTAAAGGAGCCCACGATTACCTATTCCCTGCTGTTATTTATGGAAGTGTAGTGATTCTTTGGCTAATCTGGATTAAATTTTTTGCTTTAAAAAATGAGAATTCTTAGTTGGTTTTTAGTATTCGCAGGACTTTGCGGGCTTGTTGGCGTGAGAATGCTGGAAGATCAGATTTTTTATGATCCGTTTTTAAACTATTTTCATGAGGCGAATAAAAATAGTACTTTTCCTGAATTTGAATGGATTAAGCTGATTGTCGGGCACATATTCAGATTTGTTTTAAACCTGTTTTTTTCATGCGTAATTATTCGCTTTTTATTTAAAAATAAAGAATGGACGGTTCAGGGAGCTATTTTAATCTCTATTATTTTCGCGATCACTTTTCCTATTTATCTGTACTGTATTTACGACAGATTTGAAATAGGATACCTCTTTTCTTTTTATATGAGACGGTTTGTTATACAGCCTCTGATCCTGCTTCTAATTGTGCCTCTGTTTTATTACAGAAGGCAACTGTTATTGAGAAACACTCAAAACGGATAAAAGCATCTTTCGAAATTCAATTTTTACTGCATTCAGTTTGAAATAAGTGCACATTCATAACCCCGTTATTGCGAAATGAATGTGTTGTACTGTGAGAAGAGAACCTTAAAACTGCGCACCCATTTTTAATATGATGAGCATATACTGTGATAGCCCGGATCGCAGCGGTTACCCCGCAACAAGCGTTGGCCAATTTCAGTGACCTGAGAATAAGCGGCTGTGTGAGGAGTATGAGCGAAGAGCCGGAAACAGCTCCTAAAAAAACCTCTTTATTAAGACAATTACACTACAGTATGTTTTTCAACTCTGGTAACATTTTCGGCAGTCCATTTTACCTTTTTTACAAAAGGCTGTTCACGAACCGGACAGTCCAGAATCTGACAAACGGGGCAGGAGATGGGTTTGCAGTCATCCATATGGAAATTGAATTCTACGGTTCGTTTTGTGTTTTTTGCCAGAAGGAGGATTACTTTTTCCATCTCATTATGAGCATCACGAAGGCTGTAATACCAAGGCAGAGTAATGTGGGCATCAATGTGTAGAGAGGCGCCAAACTGCTGGATTTTCATGTTGTGAATGTCGATCCATTCTGTATGTCTGTTTTTTTCTAATAGATCGATGATGCTGTTGAGAAGTTCCGGGTTCTGCTCATCCATAATTCCGCTCAAAGACTTACGGACAATTTTGTAGCCCACAAAAATAATGTAAAAGCCGAAGATGAGAGCGACTACGGAATCAATCCAGTAGATTTTTGTAAAATATACTACAATTAAACTCACCACGACTCCCAAAGTGGTAAAGGTGTCGGACTGTAGATGTTTCCCGGAAGCGATCAGAACTAGAGAGCTTTCTTTTTCGCCCTTTTTAATGGAAATGTAGCCCAGTAAGTAATTGATAACCGCAGTAACTGCTATGATGGCAATTCCCCAATCAAGACCTTTCAAAACTCTTCCCGTTACCAAACTGTTGATTCCTTCGTAGATGATCATCAGTCCGGCGATGGCAATGAGGGCTCCCTCTATTCCTGCGGTGACAAATTCTACTTTACCATGACCGTACGGATGGTCTTCGTCTTTTGGTTTGGAAGCCAAGTGTAGAGAATACAGCCCCATAAAAGCACTGATGACATTGACGATACTTTCCATGGCATCAGAAAATACGGCATCGGAATTTGTAAGTTTCCATGCTACAATTTTTCCGACGAATAAAATTATTCCGAAAACGGCAATGAGCCTTTGGAAACCTATTTTATCCTGATTGGTATTTTTAGTTGTCATTTTTTTATTAATCTTAATATCACTTTGTGATATTATTTTAGGAATTCTTCCTATGTTTTTGAACGTTTCACTATCAGTCTCAGCTATGAGAGACGGGAGTGTTGAAATGTTTTTTTGATAGGATTTAATCCTATCCTTTGTTAAAGCGTCCCTTTGGGACTTTGATGGCCAGGGGTTCTGAATAATATCAAAAGCCCTTTGATAAAAAAAAGAATCTCTTTTTGGAGACTCTTTTCTTTTTTGTTAGTTTATACTAAGTTATTTGCTACTAAGTATTCTGCAATTTGTACTGCGTTGGTTGCAGCGCCTTTTCGCAGATTGTCTGCTACAATCCAGAGGTTAAGCGTTTTTGGCTGTGAGAGATCTCTTCGGATTCTTCCCACGAATACCTCGTCTTTACCTTCTGAGTAGAGTGGCATTGGATACTCGTTGTTTTTAACATTATCCATTACGATTACTCCCGGAGTTTCTGATAAGATTTTTCTTACTTCGTCAAGCTCAAATTCGTTTTCAAATTCGATGTTCACGCTTTCAGAGTGGCCGCCCTGTACCGGAACTCTCACTGCAGTTGCTGTTAAATTGAATGTATCGTCACCTAAAATTTTCTTAGGCTCTTTCATCAATTTAATTTCTTCCTTTGTGTAATCATCATCAGCAAATACGTCACAGTGTGGCAATGCATTTTTAAAGATTTGATAAGGATACACTTTAGCAACAGAATCGTCACCTGCGATTTCAGCATTCAGCTGATCAACTGCTGCTTTACCGGTTCCTGTTACAGACTGATATGTAGAAACAATAACTCTTTTTAAGTCATATTTTTTATTCAACGGGCCTAAAACCATTACCAACTGAATGGTAGAACAGTTTGGATTCGCAATGATCTTGTCTTCTTTTGTTAAAACATCCGCATTGATTTCAGGAACGACTAATTTTTTAGTAGGATCCATTCTCCATGCTGAAGAATTATCGATTACGGTAATTCCTGCTTCGGCAAATTTTGAGGCATACTCTAAAGAAGTTGATCCACCGGCAGAGAAGATTGCGATATCAGGTTTGGCAGCTATAGCGTCGTCGATGCTTACGATAGTGTAATCTACCTGTTTATACTTCACCTGTTTACCAATAGATCTTTCCGAAGCTACCGGAATTAATTCTGTTACAGGGAAATTTCTCTCTTCGAGAACTTTAAGCATCACTTGTCCAACCATTCCTGTTGAACCTACTACAGCTACTTTCATTGTTGTTTAAAAAAATTAAATTAATATATAATTAAGCTCCAAAGACTCTGGTCCATGGAAATGCAAATGCAAATAAACCTACTGCGATTAATCCCATAATCACGATTCCTAAAGAAATAGTGTCATTAGATTTTACTTTTTTATTGATGATGGTCATTAAAACAGCAGCGATTAACATAGAAAACGGGTGCTCTACATACTGAAATCTCAAGTCAGCGTTTTTCATCACTGATCCCATATCCAGACCTTTTGTAAAATTCATGATCAACATTACAATACCGATTAAGAATTGTACGTGAAAGAAAATCATCGTAAAAAGCGTGATTTTTTTCAAAAACTTGTTTACTTTACCACTGTATCCGAACATTACAGTTAAGAGTGCGATAATAAATAAAGAGGTTAAAGCAAGCTCCAGATAGGCAAAGCCTTTATGTGCGCTCAGTAAAATTTTGTAAAGATCCATACTTCTATTTTTTCTATTTTTTTAAAGTGTACAAATAT
The DNA here is from genome assembly GCF_025971945.1 of Chryseobacterium kimseyorum. Taxonomy (GTDB): domain Bacteria; phylum Bacteroidota; class Bacteroidia; order Flavobacteriales; family Weeksellaceae; genus Chryseobacterium; species Chryseobacterium kimseyorum. Next base: position 168,112 of record NZ_JAPDHW010000002.1, on the reverse strand, counting down.
AAAAAAATCCCAGCTATAAAGCCGGGATTTGGTATTTAATAAGTTCTAAATTATTAGAATTTAAATGCAACAGAAGCTGCCCAAGTTCTACCGAAACCGAAGTAAACAGTGTTTCTTGTATCTAAACCTTTATAGAAGTTTGATGGATTATTAATATATGCATCATACTTTTGCTGTGCTGTTGTAGTAACACCGCCAGTCGTTGTAGTTGTGAAATCTGCAAGTTCACTAATGTGAGTAGAAGATTTACCGTCAGAAATGTAAGTAGTATCAAATAAGTTGTATACATTACCTGTTAATACTAATCTCTGTCCGTTTCCTACTTTGAATGAGTAAGAAAGACCTAAATCAAACAAGTTATAGCTAGGATATTCCAAAGCTCCTTTTTGAGCGTTTCTTGAAATTGAGCCATCATTTCCAACTAAATAATCACCATTAAAGTTTACAAGTCCATAGTAGTTAGAGTAATAATTCCAGTTAGCAAAAACGCTAAGGTCTTTAACAGGCTTCAAAGTGAATCCTAATGCAGCTGTTGTTTGAGCGGCATCTGACACTTTTACATCGTCAAATGCAAGAGTTACATCATTTTTTCCATTGAATAAAATTGGCGTACCGTTTTCATCAAAGATATTTCCTGTAGGGTTTCCTTTATAACGCCAGTCACCCATAGAGAACATACCGGTAATGTTTAAATAATCAGTAACTTTTAAATTACCTTCAAATTCAACTCCCATGTGAACTTGCTGAATTCCTGTAACGTTTGCAAACGGTCTATTATAAACATTTGTTCCTGTGGCAGGAAGCGCCGGATTGATAGCAATACCTGGAAGATTTGTAAATCTTTGATATCTGTCTTTCCAAGAAGTATAGTAAAGATTTACGTTTGCAGTAAATATTTTACTTCTGAAACCATATCCTAATTCTGCAGAAGCGATTTTCTCATTAGTCAAAAGTGGGTTTACAATCTGTTGATTTCCAGTTGCTCTACCATCACTTAAAGGACTTGTCGGATTTGCTGCAATTCTTGAAGTCAAAGGCGCATTAAATACAGCGTTGAATAAAGGCTGTTTAGAATAGTAACCTACATTCGCAAACACATTATGCATATCGTCGATGTTGTAATTCACTCCTCCTTTTGCATTAAATCCAAAAAGGAATTTTGTGTCAGTCTTAGTGTTTACTGTTTGACCTTGCTGTACTGTTACACCATCGATGATCCAGTTATCAATTCTTTTATATCCTTGTTCTGAAGCTGAACCTTGGACGAATGCTGAGATTTTATCATTAGAATATTCAAGTTGACCGAAAACTCCACCCCAGAGAACTTCACCGTCATAATTTCTATAAACGATTTGGTCTTTATCTTTAACAGATTTTGCGAAAGGATTTGCTGAAGGAGCAGCATTTTGAACTAAAGTAACATCGTATCCTCCAGGAATATTCATATTGTCCTGCTCAATGTATTTTGTATTCCCCCAAAGGTCAGTTAATACACCTGGGTGATATCCATAGTAATATCTTAAATCAATACCTCCAGAGAAATTCCAGTTTTGATTGATTTTATGCTGGAAATTTGATAAGAAACCGTACCAGTCGTGAGAATTGATACTTGCTCTTCTCGCAAGACCATTTCCTGTAGATTTTGTAATAGAACCATTTCTAAGAACAACACCAGGCATAGTGTTATTTGCTCCAAAATCAGCAACGTTTCCACCTTGATTCCATCTTACAATGTCATCAAATCGGATTAAACCGTCAGCAGTTTTTGGAAGAGTGTTGATGTTGAAACTGTTAATTCCACCAATAACTCCAGTTCCACCACCTCTACCCCAAGATCCGTAAAGAACTGAAGATAATTTTGATCTCTCAGAGATTTTCCAATCCCAGTTAACTGATGCTACTGGTTTGCTATAGAAGTTTACTGATTGAGACATTACTTCGTCATTCAAATAACCCCAGTTTGAGTTGTATCTTCTGTTTGGCTCATCTACACCATTACCGTATTTAATGAAGTTTGCAATTGAACTTTGGAAGTTCTGCATATGTCTTTGAGGAGAACCTGTAAATGTAAATTGGAAATCATGCTTTTCATTAGGCTGGTAACCTAAAGCAAAATAATAGTTGTATGCTTCAAATTCTGATCCGTCGATGTAAGTTGATCCTGCAGTTCTAGCCATTAAGAATGATGTAGACCATCCTGTAGCAGACTTACCGGTATTGTATGAGAATAATGTTTTTAGATAACCGTCATTTCCAACGCCCACCATCACATTTCCTTCTCTTTTTTTGTCAGCAGCTCTTGTTACGATGTTTACAGTACCCCCAACAGAAGCGATTGCTAATTTTGAAGAACCTAAACCTCTCTGAACCTGCATAGCAGAAGTTACGTCTGAAAGACCTAACCAGTTACTCCAATATACAGCTCCATCTTCCATACCATTTACAGGCACACCATTGATCATTACTGCAGTATTGTTTGTGTCGAAACCACGGATGTTCATACGACCATCACCAAATCCTCCACCGCCTTTAGCTGAATAGATTGATGGTGTGGATTTTAAAATTTCAGGAAATTCTTGATTTCCCAATCTTTCAACAATTTGTGCTTCTTTAATTGTAGAAACAGCAACTGGTGTTTTTCTGTCTTTTGCAAGATCGGCAACACCCGTTAGTACAACTTGCTCAATATCTTTTGACCTTGTGTCAACCGTATCCTGAGTCTGTTGTGCATAATAAACGCTAGCTGTAGAAAGTGAGATCATCACAGTTAGCATCGATTTGTTGATTAATTTCATAATCGTAAGTAATAGTTAGAATTAAATTTACCGCAAAATTCGGAAAAATAAATTTAACTATTATTAACTTAATGTTAATTTTTATTCAGTCTTAATAGTAATTAAATTATTGATTTTCAGTTAGTTAACTTATTTATGTGTTTTAACGTGAAAAAAATCATATTATTTAATATTTAAAAAAAAGCCGTAGTTTTTATTAAAAATACAATGTTTTACATAACAGCTTTTAAACTTAAATCTATGTTTTTGGCGGAATGTGTCAATGCTCCCGCGGAAATGTACGTAACTCCTGTAGTTGCGATTTCTTTTAATTGATCTCGTGTGATCCCGCCTGAAGCTTCACTTTCACATGATCCTTTGATTAATTTCACTGCTTTTTTCATAGTAGCCACATCCATATTATCAAGCATGATTCTGTCGACTTTTGCGTTGATGGCTTCCTGTACTTCTTCAAGATTGCGGGTTTCCACTTCTATCTTTAGTTTCTTTTTAGATTTTTTCACATAATCTTTCGCCATTTTCACTGCATTGGTAATGCTTCCGTTGTAGTCGATGTGATTGTCTTTCAGCATAATCATATCATACAAACCGTATCTGTGATTGGTTCCGCCACCAATGGCAACCGCCCATTTTTCGCAGACTCTGAAGTTGGGAGTCGTCTTTCTCGTATCTAAAAGCTTCGTTTTTGTTCCTACTAATCTTGAATCCCAATCCTGGGTCAATGTTGCAATGCCACTCATTCTCTGCATGCAGTTGAGAACCAGTCTTTCTGTTGACAGGATTGATCTTGCGCTTCCTGTAACGATAAAAGCAACATCTCCGACTTTTGCAACGTCTCCGTCTTTGATGAAATTTTCAATTTTTAAATTCTTATCGAAAGTTTTGAAAATAATCTCAGCCAGCTCAACTCCTGCCAAAATGCAGTTTTCTTTCACCAAAAGTTTTGCACTTTGCTGTAAGTCCTTAGGAATCGTAGAGAGTGTAGAATGGTCGCCATCCTGGATGTCTTCTTCCAAAGCGTTTTTTATGAATTGCTTTAAAACTTTATCTGTAACGTAGTCTGGTCTTTTCATTATTATAATTTTTTTAATTCGTTTTCAACTTCCTCGATTGACAGAAGATAAGATTTGAAATTTTTGGGTACTTTATTGTGTATGTGGATTTTCAAGATTCAAAAGTATGTTAAATCTGGGGTTTAGCTGATGTATTGCTTATTGCTTTTTTGCAGCATTGAAAAATTATTTATAATATTCTATTTGCCTTTTCCAAACATACAAATCTTTTCCATCTACATTCTTGATGCATTCAATCCAATTATCATATTTGTCAAATTTATATTTGAAAGTAATAATATTTGGTTTTAAAATGTCATCTTTTTTGCCCCACGTGTCTATATAGAAGAGTTTTTTAATATGATTGTTTTCATATTCAAAACAAATTTGATTGGAAATTTTTCCTTGATAAAAGTGAGTCATACTATGTAGATAACCGTTTGAATTAAAAGAATATTCTGTAGTCGAGTTGCTTGCAGTTCTTCCGGGTTTTATATCTTCGTCGTATTTTCCGTTGCTTTTAAGTAAAAAATTATGATATTGATCATCATTCAACCGTGCAATTTTTATGATCCTTCCCGATGGATCGTATTCATAACTAATTTCGTTGTTAAAAAAAACTTTGTTTAGCGTATAATCATTAGGTTCGAAAATTTTCTCCTTGACTACACGAAAAAAATCATCGTATATTTTTACCTTGGTTAATCGTGGTCTGTAAATAGTATCGGTGGCAGAAGTATAGGAGCGTTCACCTATATTCTTCATATATTTATTTGTAATAGAGAAAATACTGTCGGTTTTAGAAATACTGTCAAATTTTGAAACCGATAAATTGTCGAATTCTTTATTATCTCTTAAGTAAAATTTTATAGGATCATTCTTGATTTTATAAGTGCTTTTTTCGAACCTCGGTATCTTATTTTTCCCTTCATAGAAATAGAGTTTGGTGTCCTCAGAATAATCATTTTTTGATATTTCCTTTTTTAATCTTCCTGATAAGTCGTATTCATAGTTATAACTATCAACGATTTTTCCAGATTTATAATACCATGTTTCCTTTATGATTTTTCGATTTTCATCATAGTGCGTTTCATTGTTTATGTATCTGCAGAAATTAGTTTCAAACCATGTTTTTGACATTCTTTCCCTAAGAAATTTAGGAATCATAATTACAGCATGTCCATATTCGCTGTCACCTTTCATAAAAGTAAACGGACTTGAATCATTCAGAAAGACAACTTGTTCTTTTATGAATTTAGGTCTTCCTAAAATTGAATCTTTAATTACTTGTGAATTATATAAAGATGATAAAAATAAAATGAAAAACAGAATTCTCATAAATAATCAATTATGCCTGCACTAAATCTTTATTGTAAAATGCACCTTTATTTTGTGTCATTTCCATCGACTGGGTAATAATCAAGTGGGCAACGGTTGTAAGATTTCTTAATTCTGAAAGTTGAGGCGATAAAATAGAGTAGTGGTAAATTTCGTCAACAGCAGCTGCGATTTCCTGATGTTTTTGAAGAGCCATTTTTAGGCGGCTGTTGCTTCTTACAATTCCTACCAGGTCACTCATCATTTCCTGAAGCTGTTTTCTGAGGTAAGAAACGATTACCATTTCGTCGATAATTTTCATGCCTTCTTCATTCCATTCGGGAACTGCTTTCAGATCGTCAAAATTAAAATTATTTTCATTTAATAATTCCATTGTTTTCATGGCTGCATTATGTCCGAAAACCAAACCTTCCAGTAGTGAATTTGAAGCTAATCTGTTTGCACCATGTAATCCTGAGTTTGTACATTCTCCGACGGCAAACAGATTATTGAGAGAAGACTGCCCGTCTTTATCAACTTCTATTCCGCCCATCAGATAATGACAGGCAGGAACAACAGGAATTAGTTGGGTAAAAGGATCGATACCTTCGTCTTTACATTTTTTATAAATATTAGGAAAATGTTCTAAAAACTTTTCCTGGCTCATATCTCTGCAGTCAAGACCGACAAATTCGTCACCGGTAACTTTCATTTCTGCATCAATGGCTCTGGCAACAATGTCTCTTGATGCCAATTCTTCACGCTCATCGTATTTGTGCATGAATTTCTGACCTTTTTTCGTTCTCAGTTTTGCACCGTCTCCACGAACTGCTTCAGAAATCAAAAATAGCATTCCATCAAGTTTGCTGTACAGAGCAGTAGGATGAAACTGATAATACTGCATATTGGTCACCTTACCTTTTGCGCGGGCAACGAAAGCTATTCCGTCTCCTGTTGCAATGACAGGATTGGTGGTGTTTTTATAAACGTGTCCCGCTCCACCAGTGGCAACCAATGTTATTTTTGAAGTAATTTTTTTTATCGATTTAGATTTTTCATCTAAAATGTAAGCGCCGTAACAGTTAATTTCGCCCTCATTCAGTTCCTTTCCGGGAACGTGATGCTGAGTGATGATGTCTATAACATAGTGGTGATCAAGAATTTCGATATTCGGGCTGCTTTTGACGGTCTCCAGAAGAGCTCTTTCGATTTCAAAACCTGTAATGTCTTTGTGATGTACAATTCTGTTTTCGGTGTGGCCACCTTCTCTTCCTAAAGCAAATTCACCATTTTTCATATCGAAATTGGCGCCCCATTCCACGATTTCATTAAATCTTGCTGGTGCTTCTCTCACTACCATTTCTACAACATCACGCTTGTTTTCTCCGTCTCCGGCACGCATGGTATCTTCGATGTGTTTTTCGAAATTGTCATTTTTAGAATCTGTAACTACGGCCAAACCGCCTTGAGCGTATTTGGTGTTGCTTTCGTCTTCGTCAGATTTTGTTACAATGATTATTTTGGCATCGGGAAGCTGTTCTGAAACTTTTATGGCATATGAAAGTCCGGAAATCCCGGAACCAATTACTAATACATCCGCTTTTATCATATTCTTGCTTTAAGACAATCGTCTAAATAATTAAATAAATTTAAACAATTTTTCGTTTGGTTTCCTTACTTTTTTCATGTGCTGAAACTGATCTTCTTCCGATCGGTAGCCAAGTGCCAATGTTACAGTCACTTTTTCTTTTTCAGGATTAATATCTAAAATTTCTTCGATCAGTTCTTGTCTGAATCCTTCCATCGGGCAGGTATCCACATTTTCTATTGCCGCAGCATACATTAAATTGGCTAATACGATATAGGCCTGCTTTTCTGCCCAGTTCAGAATGTCATCATGCTCCTGTCTGCTGAAATGATTGGTTATGCTTTTTTTAAATAAACTTAAATCTTCAACAGGATGTTTGCGTACTTCTGAAATATGATTGAAATACCCATCAAGATACGTTTCTTCCATATCTTTTTTGGATATTAAAACGATGAGGTGCGAACAGGTGGAAATTTGAGAAGGATTGTAGAAAGCCGGAATCAGTTTTTCCTTCATGTCTTTGCTCTCAACAACGAAGATTTTATACGGCTGAAGCCCTTGAGAGCTAGCTGCCAGTTTTCCCGCCTCAAGAATATTGAGCAATGTTTCCTGCGGAATGATCATTTCGGGATTAAATTTTTTCACAGAATATCTTCTGCCTAAAGCTTCCAAATAATTCATAAAGACAAATTTAAGAATTGAATATGAATAAAGAGAGTTTTGTGCCGAAATTCTATTTTTTAAATTTTCTAAATAAAAAACCACTCCTTTTTTAGGGGAGTGATCTCAATATAATTAAAATATGAAAAAAAATTAGTCTCTGTTTTTGACCATAATCCAACCTGTGAATTTGACTGGAGTCTTGGTTTTGTTATTCTCGTTCCATGTTACAGAATACCAATAACTTCCTGTAGGAACTTTTCTTCCATTCGCAGTTCCATCCCAGATATATCTGTTGGTTTTGTCTCCCTGATGAAGTTTTGAACCATATCTGTCGAAAACATTAAAGGTTAAATCTAATTTATCTGATAATGCAGAATAGTCAATAAAATCATTCTGTCCATCTGCGTTTGGCGTAATTACATTAATTAAATTCGGAACCGTAACATTTACCACAATCGGTTCGCAGTCGTAAACATCTCTAACGTAAATTTTGTGCATTCCTCTTGAAATTCCGGTAAATATATTGGAGTCCTGCCAGTTGACGTTATCTAAAGAATATTGGTAAGCCGGAGTTCCGCCGTTTACGTTAACGGTGATTGTTGTGTTCGATATATCAATTGAACTTACCACCGGTTGCTCTGAGGCATACACTTTTACAGTTTGTGTAGCGGTACAGTCACCTGTTTTTAACTTTACCCAATATGTTCCGACACCCACGTTAGTAATGATTTGAGTAGTAGCTCCTGTGCTCCATTCGTATCCGCTAAATCCCGGTCCGGCGTCTAAGGTCGTTTTGTCTTCAATACAAATTACTTTATCTACTAAAACTGTAGAAAAAACAGCCGGTATTACAATTAAAGTCACTTTAGCAACAGAAAAACATCCGTCTGTGCTGAATACGCTGATGTAAACTACACCATTTGGAGCTGTGTATGTTCCGGGATTGCTGATTTCATTTGTACCGTTCAATGCATCAGTTAGTGAAGGATAATATTTTTTTGTAGTACCACCCATAGTAGTTACGCTGGCGTTAACCAAATTAAAAATTCCTACTGACGGATTGGTTGGTTCAGAACAGGCTCTCAGGGTGGCATCATTGACAACAACAACCGGGAAAGTGTTCAGTGTAATAACTGCATTGTCTACACATCCCTGTGGTGTAGTAACTTTTACATGAATCGTAGTTCCCTGTGCGGCAGGAAAAGCAGCAAAGTTAGTTATCTGATTAGTGCCTGCGATTAAATCTGCAAGTGTAGGGTAATATTGTTTTGTAACAACGGGAAGTGTAGTTACGGCGGCATCATTTAAATTAAAAATACCAACGCCTGCATTGTTATTGTTACATTTTGTCAACGATGCATCGACGGCTTCGAATGGAGACGGGTTTAAAATAATCCTTGCATCACCATTATCACATAAAGTAGCAGATGGATCTTTGATTACTACGGTTATCGTTGTATTTCCTGTGTACTGAAAATTGGTAGGATTAGCAATCGGAGTAGAGCTTCCTAAAACATAATACGTAATAATATAGTTGCTCGGAATGTTGACAAACTGGCTCGCGTAAGATGTCAAATCAACAAAGCCATTTCCTGTAGAAGGATTGGTACATACGAAAGGCGTAATAGAGTTCTGTAAAATCGGAACTTTGTCGATGAAAATTTTAGCATTTTTAATAGAATGTCTTGCGCTCGCGGCACCTGTACCTGCTGAAAAACCAAAATATCCCGTGGTCATCCCAATAGCTCCGCCTGAAGGAGCAAATGACTGATTGGTAATTAAAACACCATCAATTCTAATCTGAATAATCCAGTTGTTGATGTTGGCTGGGTCAACCTCTCCGTTTACTTCAACGTGCTTGTAAGCAGTTCCTACAAAAGGTTGTGTTGACTGTAAATCTGGCGAATGAAACGTGCTTCCTGCTGTAACATTATATTCTACGTTAGGATTTCCTGCAGGAGTATTATTTGTACCATAAAGCAGGTGTACTTTGCTCATTTGGCCTTCTGTGGAATTGTTGAAAATGTCAAATGCGACCATCAGTCCGTTTGCGTTAGCCGGAATTCCCAAACCTCCACCTGTTGTAAATGCTGTTGGTGGGTTAGAAAGGTACCAGAATGTTAATCCATCGCCTCGTCCGTATGATGTTGTTCCGTTTCCATCGATTCTAAAATCAAATTCCACTTTCCATTTATCACAGTATTTTAAGTTAATCGGATTAGAAAGTTTTATTGCACCAAACTGGCTGGTCTGGTCTGCAGTAAGCTGTACGAAATCATTGGGCGCTGTTGCTGAAGGAACAATATCCCATCCTGTTGTGTTGACAGGGTTTCCTGTGAGTTGATGAGTCTGGGCAGATATTTTTTGAAAAAAGAACAAAAGAATGACTGAAAAATAAAAAAGTAACGTTTTCTTCATTTTAGTAGATTGGTTATTATGGTGATGTTATAAATTGCTTTTAGAAAATTTTATTAAAAGTGAATTATCATTATTGAAAAAATCATAGTATGCTCAATGATTAATAAAGTTTGTTTCTATATTGATTGTTTTGTATTTAATTCGCTTAAAATCAAAATTTGTATTAATTTATTTACTGTAATTAGACATTACAAAAAATCACCCCAAATTTGGAGTGATTTTATTTAAGAATTATTCTCTGTTTTTTACAAGTACCCAGCCATTGTATCTCGTCGGGGTGCTGTTTTTATCGTTTTCGTTCCATGAGATAGTGAACCAGTAAGTTCCTGTTGGAATTTTCTTTCCGCCGGAAGTTCCATCCCATTTAAAGTTTCTCATTTTGTCGGCTTCGAACTTCTTATTTCCATATCTGTCGTAAACAATGAAAACAAGATTTTTCTTGTATGCTAAAGCAGTGTAATCGATGAAATCATTTACATTGTCTCCGTTAGGCGTTATTGCATTCAGAAGATTAGGAACAGTTACCTGCACTTCTACAGGTTCGCAGTTATAAACATCCTTCACGAATATTTTATTTTCACCTCGTGGTAATCCGGTGAAAATATTTGAGTCCTGCCAATTGGTTCCATTCAGAGAATACTGGTAAGGAGCAGTTCCGCCCTCAACATTTACAGTGATGGTGTTGTTTGTAATATCTAAACTTGCAATTACAGGATTAGAGGCAGCCTTTACCGTTACAAGTTGCATTGCGTAGCAGTTTCCTGTTCTTAAAATAACCCAGTAGGCACCAATAGGTACACCTTGTATAGATTGGGTCGTTGCTCCGGTGCTCCATTCGTATCCGTCAAAACCTGCTCCGGCATCTAAACTTGTTCTGTCTCCAATACAGATAATTTTATCTTTTAAAACAGTAGATCTCACTGGAGGAATTACTTTTAACGTAATCTTTTTAATAATAAAACATCCGCTGACTGCTGTAACTTTCACATACACATCTGCATTGGCAGAAGTATACAAAATAGGAGTCGGAATTTCATTAGTTCCTGCTAAGGCATCTGCTACAGAAGTGTAGAATTTTTTAGTAACGCTTGGTTCTGTAGTTATATTAGCTGAGGTCAGATCAAATACACCTGTCGTAGGGTTGGTTGGGTTAGAGCACGATTCTATATTTCCATCGGTTACAGCCGGTAGAGGAAGGAAGTTTAAGGTAATCTCTGCTGTTCCGCTACATCCTTGAGGTGTCGTTACTTTTACGTAAACAATGGTTGGAGCTGATACAAAGGCGGTCGGATTGGTAATCTCATTGGTTCCCGCAATAAGATCGGCCATGGTTCTGTAATATTTTTTTATAATTCCAGGCACGGCACTTACATTCGCTGTTGTAAGATTAAAAGTAGCTGTACTTGCATTATTGTTATTACATTCAGAAATAGTTCTGTTGTTTGCTGTAAAAGGTGACAGCGAAAGCTGGATCTGTCCGTCGGGATTGTCGCAGAGTATTCCGTTGTTATCTTTAATAAAAACATTTACAGTGGTGTTTGCGCTGAAAGGATAGTTTGTAGGGTTGGTAATAACGGTGCCTCCTACAGAATATGTAAATGTGTAATTAGCCGGAGTGGCCACAAATTGCGAATTAAACAAAGTTAAATTTGCATTTGCAACTCCAGTTGTAGGATTTGGGCAGTAAGTCTGCGTTGCACTGGGCTGTAAAATACTTACTTTATCTGTATAGATTTTTACGTTTTTGATAGAATGTCTTGATCTGTTTCCTCCGGTTGATGCTGAAAAACCAAAATATCCGACAGTCATTGTTGCTGCAGCACCTGACGGAGCGAAAGACTGGTTACAGATGACGTTGCCGTCAATTTTTATCTGAATAATCCAGTTTGTGGGAGCGGCCGGATTTACTTCTGCTGTTACTTCTACATGTTTGTAGGTAAGTCCCTGAAAAGGCAATGTAGTGTTCATATCCGGTGAATGGAATGAACTTCCTGCAACATTGAAAAACTCCACGTTATTTGTATCTGTAGTGTTTAAAACCTGTCCGTAGGCAACATGTACTTTACTCATCACAGCAGTCGTTGTGTTGTTGTAAGTATCGAAACCTGCAACAAGACCCACCGCATTCTGAGAAACTCCAAGTCCTGATCCCAATACACTTGCAACGGGTGGATTAGCCAAATACCAAAATGCAAGACCATCTCCATTGCCGGTCTGGTTAGAGTCCATCCTGAAATCGAATTCCACTCTCCACTTATCACAAAATTTTAGGTTGATCGGATCATTTAATCTGATCGAACCGGATTGGTTGTTGGTGTCTGGAGTAAGCTGTATAAAATCTGTGTTTACAACAGTGGGGGAAACCATCGTCCATCCTGTTGTATTAACCGGGTTTCCAGATAATTGATAAGTTTGTGATTGTAGATTTCCGAAAAAGCAAAGGAAGAGTATAGTAAAATAAAATAGTAGTTTTTTATTCATCGATCAGGTTACTTTATGATTAGACGCGTAAAGATATTAAATCCTGATCAATAAATATTGATATAATGTTAATTTTATAAAAATATATGTTTATATGGTAGAATATTTTGTAATACGTAAAGAAATAATTAAAATCTGTAATCTTAAATTAGAATGATTCAAAATTTATACATTAAAATAAAGAATTGCTGTCAATATTCTCAAAGAATGAATCAACTTCAAGGTTAGAGGAACTAGCAGCTGCTACGGCGAGTTTATCACAGAGTTCATTCTCAAAATGGCCAGCATGCCCTTTTATCCAATGCATTTTTGGGTGGTGTTCATTATAAAGCACTGCAAAACGTTTCCATAAATCTGGATTTTTCACGTTTTTCCAGCCTCGCTTAATCCAGCCTGCAAGCCAGTTTTGATTGATGGCATCAGAAACATATTTGCTGTCTGTGAAAACATGGATGTCGTTTTCTGTAGATTTTAGTTTTTCTAACGCTGTAATTACTGCCAGCAATTCCATTCTGTTATTGGTGGTTTTTCTGAAGCCTTTGGAAAATGTTTTCTGGTAATTTTTCTCAGGAACTTTCATGACGATCCCATATCCTCCTTTTCCCGGATTTCCGCTGCATGCGCCGTCTGTATAAATTTCGATTCTCAAAATAGTTAGGTTGAGATTATGGTTGAGTTTATGGTTGAGTTTTGTTAAATAGATTTGAAGGTAAAAGTCTAAACCTCACATTCATCTTACATTAAAACGGAAAATCATCCTCATCATCCAAATCATTCATTGAAGATCCCGATACTTTAGAATTATCCGGCAAATCAAATGCTGCTCCTGGCTGAATCGTTGTTTTTATTTTTTCAAAACCACTTGGTTCGGGAGAAGCTGAACCTCCTGATGGATATCCGTAATCTGTTTCTCCAAGATCACCAAATTTTGCGAAATGCTTCATGAATGAAAGCCTTACATCTGCAGTTGCTCCGTTTCTGTGCTTTGCAATAATCAGCTCGGCCTGGTTTTCGGTAGAAGATTCCTGACCTTCTTCATCGTTATCCCAAACAGCAATTTTATAATATTCTGGTCTGAAAATAAAAGATACAATATCGGCATCCTGCTCAATGGCTCCGGATTCCCTCAGATCTGAAAGCTGAGGTCTTTTTCCGGGACGCGTTTCCACGGTTCTTGAAAGCTGCGAAAGTGCAATTACCGGCACGTTAAGTTCTTTGGCAATTGCCTTTAGTGAACGCGAGATCATTGCAATTTCCTGTTCACGGTTTCCTCCGCCTTTTCCTCCGCTGCTTGCCGTCATCAGCTGAAGATAATCGACCATGATAATCCTTACCCCATGCTGCATTACCAATCTTCGGCATTTTGCACGGAAGTCGAAAATAGAAAGGGAAGGAGTTTCGTCAATATATAGAGGTGCATTTTCAAGTTCAGAAACATTCGAGAACAAACGTTGCCATTCTTCATCGCTCATTTGTCCTTTTCTTAATTTTTCTGATGAAATTTTTGTTTCAGAAGCAATCATCCTGGTGATCAACTGTACTGATGCCATCTCGAGAGAAAACAGAGCCATCGGGATTTTTGAACCTACAGCAATGTTTCTTGCCATAGAAAGTAGAAATGCCGTTTTTCCCATCGCCGGACGTGCTGCAATGATAATTAAATCTGAATTCTGCCAGCCTCCGGTTTCTTTGTCAACTCCTGTAAATCCGGATGGAACTCCGGAAATTCCTTCTTTATCTTTTAAAGATTTGATGGTGTCAATCGCCTGTTTTACCAAAGTGTTTGCCGTATCAAATCCTTTTTTGATGGTTCCGTTAGTAATTTCAAAAAATGACTGTTCAGCTTTATCCAAAAGTTCAAATACATCTGTTGATTCTTTATAAGAAGTATCAATGACGTTGGCAGAAACATTAATTAGACTTCTTAAAATATATTTCTCCAAAATAACACGTACGTGATATTCGATATGGGCAGATGAACTTACACCCATCGTTAATTCTATGATGTAATGATCTCCGCCTGCAGAACTCAGCTTATCTGTTTTCTTTAGTTCCTGAATAACCGTCATCAGATCGACAGGCTGGTTGCCCTCGTATAATTTTAAAATTACTTCAAAAATCACCGAATGTCTGGGGTCATAGAAAACTTCGGGTGTCAAAAGGTCGATAGAGTGGTCAAGTCCTTTTTTGTCAATTAAAAAAGTACCGACAACCAAACGTTCAAAATCTACAGCATTGGGAGGCATTTTTCCATCTGCAATCGATAATTCTCTAGCAAAGTTTCCTTGAGTAAGAGAAGATAAAGTTTCTTTCTGCGCCATAATGCAAAGATAGTTTAAATAAAAAATAATTTGAAATGAGTAATTAAGATTTATTGTTGATAACTTATAAAATATCAGTATCGAAAGGTGTTGGGTGATGTTAATAAAAAAATCACCCCATCGCTGAGGTGATTTTAACAATATATAAACAAATTAATTTATTCTCTGTTTTTTACCAATATCCAACCGCTGTATTTGGTTTGGGTACTGTTGGTATCAGTTTCTGTCCATGTGATCGTATACCAATATGTTCCGGTTACGATTTTTTTACCACTGGAAGTTCCGTCCCATTTATAATTTCTCATTTTATCAGATTCGTAGATTTTGTTTCCGTATCTGTTGTAAACTGTAAATACCAAATCTTTTTTGTATGCTAATGCAGAATAATCTACTTCGTCATTTACATTATCTCCGTTTGGAGTAATTGCATTAACTAAATTAGGTACCGTTACCTGTACCAAAATTGGGTTACAGTCGAATGAATCTTTCAGATAGATTTTGTTTTCACCTCTTGGAAGATTATTGAAAACATTTGAATCCTGCCAAGTAGTTCCATCAAGAGAATACTGGTAAGGAGCTGTTCCTCCGGAAGCATTCACGGTGATGGTGTTGTTTGTAATATCTAAACTTGCAATTACAGGCTGCTGAGAAGCATAAACACTGACCTGCTGTAAAGTGAAACAGTTTCCTGTTTTCAATTTAACCCAGTATGCTCCCACAGGAACTCCCTGAATAGCTTGCGTTGTCGCTCCGGTGCTCCATTCGTAAGCGCTGAAACCTGGTCCTGCGTCTAAAGTTGTTCTATCTTCAATACAGATAGTTTTATCTTTTAGAACGGTAGATTTTACTGGAGGATTTACTGTCAAGGTTATTTTAGCAATGTTGTAACATCCATTTTCAGTATAAACTCTTACAAATGCAACACCTGCTACAGAATCATACAGATTAGGAATAAGTATTTCGTTGGCTCCACTTGTAGCATCGGCTAAAGTTTTGTAATATTTTTTAGTAACAGGAGTTTGACTTGTTACCACAGCTGTTGTTAAGTCAAAAATTCCGTGAGTGATATTGTTTTCAACAAAACAAGCTTCTATAGTTGCATCGTTTACAACAGATATTGGATAGAAATCTAATGTTATAATTCCTGATGCACTACAGCCTGTATTTGTCGTAACCTTTACGAAGACCTGTTTTGGAACCGTAGAAGGATAAGCTAAAAAGTTTGTAATTTCATTTGTTCCCATATTAAGATCATTCAATGTAGGGTAGTATTTTTTAGATACTGCCGGATCTGCATATACCGGTGCCAATGAAAGATTGAAAATACCTGTTGTAGATTTGTTATTGCTACATGCTTTGATGGTAACATCAGTCACAACAATTGGACCTATAACGAAATTGATTGTTCCCACCTGTGTACAGGCATTAAGCGGATTGGTCGGGTTTGCTGGATCCGTGTAATGAATGCCGTAATAATATGTGTCTGTAGTATTTACACTAATGGGTGCAGTTATAGGATTAGAGTTTGTTAATGCAGTATTTGATGTTAAGTGATACGTAACGCTGAAATTTGGATTTCCGTTAATAATTCCGGTAGAGAGCGTGCTGAAATCAAATACCGAAGGATTTGAACAGATACTGACATTTCCATCATGGTTTGTTCCTGGTGCTAAAAACGGGTTAGGCGTTAAAGTAGAATCATCAAAAGCAGATACTAATGTTGCTGAACCGCCCCATGTTAAAGAAAAACCAAGATTACTTGTAGGAATAAAGTTGTCTATAAGCAGATAATATGTTTCTCCTGCGATAACATCCAAAGGAAGTTCCCATTGATCAAAAGGTGCGATAATAGTTGAGCTAAGACCGGTTGCTCCACTTGTACCTGAGTAATTACATCTGATTGCGTCTCCAAAATCCTGAGTGGCACAATTAATATTTGGACCATAAACTGCAAAATCGTAATCATAATGAAGTACACCAGGTACTGTGTCAGGATTAATGGTAAATTCAACTGTACCGCTGGTTGCAGCTGTGAATACATACCATACAGAATGGTTCTCGTTTCCCAAACAACTTCCAGATGTCTGTTCTAAAACTGTACCGGCAGTATCGGAGTTATAGGAGATTGAAGAATTTCCACAAACAGGTATGGCAGATATACAATCTGACTGTGAAAAATATAATTGTGATGTTATTAAAACAAAAAAGAGTAGTAATTTTTTCATGTGAAATGAATTTAAGCAAATTTAAGCAAAATATTACAAATAGATTAAAATAAAGAAATCGCCCAAAAGCGATTTCTTTATTTTTTAATCCTGAGATTAATCTCTGTTTTTAACCATCACCCATCCTGAGAATTTAATAGGTGTTTTGTTTTTGTTGTTTTCAGTCCATGTTACAGAATACCAGTAAGTTCCTGTAGGAATTTTCTTACCTGCTATCGTTCCATCCCATGTATAATTATTAGACTGGTCTGCTACATGAATCTTGGTTCCGTATCTGTCAAAAATTGTCAATACTAAGCCAGATTTATTTCTTAAAGCTGAATAATCAATAACGTCATTTACCCCGTCACCGTTTGGTGTAATTACATTGATAATATTAGGTACTACAATGTTTACTTCCATTGGCACACAGTCGTATGAATCTTTTACATAAACTGTATAGTCACCTCTGGTAAGTCCGGTGAATGAATTAGATTCCTGCCAGTTTACGTTATCTAATGAATACTGATAAGCCGGTGTACCACCAATTACATTAACATTGATTGAGTTATTCGAAATTTCAATATTTGAAACTACCGGCTGCTCTGTTGCGTAAACTTTTACTTTCTGAATAGCTGTACAGTCTCCTGTTGTTAGTTTTACCCAATAAGTTCCTACTCCTACATTTGAGATCACCTGAGTTGTTGCTCCTGTGCTCCATTCATAACCTGAGAATCCTGGTCCTGCATCTAATGTTGTCTTGTCTTCAACGCAGATTACTTTATCGATCAATACTGTAGAGTATACTGGTGGAATTACAATCAGGGTGATTTTCGCTACTGTGAAACAGCCGTCGGTACTGGTAACTCTTACGTATACAACTCCGTTTGGCGCAACATAATTAGTGGCGTTAAGAATTTCGTTGGTTTGGTTAACGGCATCTGTTGCAGACGGATAAAACTTTTTGGCAGCTCCTGTAGTGTTTACACTGGCATTGGTAAGATTGAATAATCCTGTTGATGGATTGCTTTCAATAAAACAAGCTCTTAAGGTTGCATCTGTAACCACTACGACCGGGAAGAAATTTAATTTAATTTCTGCAATATCTGTACATCCGAACTGAGATGTCACCAACGCGTAAACTGATCCACCGGCAGATAGATACTGGTAAGGATTTGTAATTACATTGGTATTGGCATTCAGATCAAACATTGAAGGATAATACTTGATCGTCGCAGTAGGATCATTGATCACGTTTGCTGTTGTCAGATTAAATACTGCAGTTCCTTCGTTGTTATTGTTACATTGGGTTAGTGTAGCGTCGGTTGCCGTGATTGCCCCATTTTTAAATTTAAATTTACCAGTCTGTTTACACCTGTTAATAGGGTTGGTAGGATTGGCAGGATCTGTATATGAAATACTGTAAAAGTACGTGTCTGTCATATTCACACTCGTTGGAACGGTGATAGCGTTTGTACCCGTCAACATATCATTTGTATTGTAATAATAAGATACGTTGAAGTTCGCATTGCCGTTGATGATTCCTGTTGATAATGTGCTGAAATCAAAAACTGCAGGACTTGTACATACTACGACCTCGTTTGGTTCTGCCGGGTTAGCGTTAGGAAGTCCTGGCGCAATGAAAGGATTGGTAATAAGTCCCGGATCATTAAATGGTGATGCTAAAGAAGCAGTACCACTCCAGTTTAAGTTAAATCCAAAAGCTGATAAGCTAAAGTTGGTAATCACGATATAATACGTTTGACCCGCTACTACGTTCATGTATGGGCTAAACTGATTGTTGTTACCATAAAGTGGTGGAATTGGTGCAGGAGTTGGTAATGGTAAATTGATGTCCAAACCTGTATTTCCAGGTGTTCCTGAATAATTACATCTTACAGGAGAAATGAAAACATTGCTGCCATTTTGAAGTGAAGTACAGCCATTAATTGTTGGTCCGTACACAGCAAAATCGTAATCATCACTTGGATCGTTTGGAGCAATGGTAAAAGCCAAAGTTCCGGTAGTAGCTGCTGTAAAATTGTACCACACAGAAAAACGTTCGTTGGTACCCAAACATCCACCATTCTGATTTAGGATTTCAGTAATATTACCGATTCCTGATGAAGTATAGGAGATATCTGAATTTCCGCAAATAGAGATAGCGCTAATACAATCTGACTGCGCATAAAATATCTGAGAAAACATAAAAAGAAAAACGAGTAGAGTTTTTTTCATTTTCGAAAAATTTAATTACAAATATATAAAAAATATTAAGCTAAGGGTGAGCGTTTTATAATATATTTAAATGTAACGCTCAATGTTTCCTAATATTGCATTTTTCTCAATTTAGGATTTGTAGTTGCTACCACCAATGCAATCAGTAAAGTCATGCTGCCCCCGAATACAACCGAGCGAACGACTCCCATCAGTTTTGCAGCAAGTCCGCTCTCAAATTGTCCCATTTCGTTGCTCGACATGATGAAAATGGAGTTGACACTCAATACTCTGCCTCTAATGTGATCCGGAGTTTTCAGCTGAACAATAGTTCCGCGGATGACTACGGAAATTCCGTCGAGCATTCCACTTAAAACCAAAAACATGAACGATAACCAATAGTAATGTGACAGCCCGAAACCGATGATGCAAAGTCCGAATCCTGCAACGACACTGAGTAAAACTTTACCCTGATTTTTGCGTAACGGGATGATAGAAAGCGTAGTAATGATAATCATAGAGCCAATATCCGAAGCGGCATTCAGTAATCCGAAACCTTCAGCACCGGACTTTAAAATATCTGTCGCAAAAACTGGAATCATCGCAACGGCACCGCCAAAAAGAACAGCGAACATATCCAGACAGAGTGCTCCAAGAATCTCTTTCGTTTTAAAAATATAACAAATCCCTTCACGCATACTTTCCATTACTTTGATCTTGTCTTTTTCATGTTGCGAAAATTGCTTATTCAGCTGCCAGAAAAAGATAGAAGCAATAGATATTAAAGATATGATAACGATTAACGTCCATTTTACTCCAACCAAACCAATTAAAAATCCTCCAGCAGCGTGCCCACAAACTGAGGAAATCAGGAATGTTCCCTGATTTAAAGTAATAGCACTCGGTAAATTGACTTTCTGAACAATTTTAGGAATCATTGATGGAACAATCGGTCCTATGAAAGCTCTTACAATTCCTGTGAAAAAAATAACTCCGTATATGTAATAGGTAATTTCGTGTCCTGAAAAGTGAAGTTCTACATTAAAGAAGGCAGGAATCAACAGTAAGCCAATCAGAAAAACATAGAGATAAGTGCAGATAAGAAGCAGTTTCTTCTTCTCATTCATATCGATCACGTGACCGGCGTACAAAGCGCAACTCACTGCTGGAATCACTTCCGATAGTCCGATCAAACCGATGGAGAAAGGATCTTTTGTTAACTGATACACCCACCATCCTAATAAAGTGGCCAGCATTCTGAATGCTAAAACAATAAAAAATCTCCCTGTAAGAAGATTTCTGAACTCTATATTTTCTAAGGTTTTAAGCGGTGCAAAAGAAATCATTCCGCAAAAATAGCCCTAAAAATTCATTCAGGGCTATTCATATATGGTCTTTTCAAAAGAATTTTCTTATTTCTTCCGAAAGATAACGTCTATTTTAGTCGGCTCTCAAAGAGCTGATCACCAATGCAGCAACTCCGGCAGCACCAATCACGGCAGCTCCGCCTACAACTCTACCCTGAGATCTGTCTTTTACTGCAGCAACATTAGATTTTGGGATTACTACCTCTGTACTGTCTTTTCTTCCGGCAGTTCCGATGATATTGTCACCACTGATATTTCTAAAAAGGATGGTTTGTTTTTTAGATCCGTCTCTAGGCGTCACAACATACATTTTTCCTGCTTCAAGATTAGAATAATTATTTGTTGAAATGTTTTCGCTGTACTTTGTGGTAGCACAAGATGAGATGACAAATAAACCCGTTAGTAAAGATGATTTTAAAAGTACAGATGCTTTCATTATAATTTTTTAGTTTTCCAAATTTATAATTTTTTTTGAATATATGTTTTCATAAAAAAAGAAAATCTTATCTTTTTGTAAGATTAAACTAAAAAATGAAGAATTTTTATGTTCGAATGATTATTTTATCAAAATTAGTTTAAACCACTTCCAAATGCAGCAGCGGTGTCTGCTAAAACATCAGTAGCTTTTGACATCACTATAATCATTGTTGTTAATGCGGCAACTCCTCCTGCTGTTGCAACGACGGCAACCGCCGTTCTGTCTTTTCTTATCTCCGTAATATTGGTTTTTGCAATAGAAATTCTTTCATTTTTTTTGCTTCCGATAATACTGTCTTTAGAAATCGAACTTATCGTCATTGGAGTTTTGCTTCCGTCAGTCTGATGAAAGGTATATTTATTTCCCGCTTTTATATTTTTATAATTGTCAGGATTTTCTGTTGCGCTGTATTTCAGCGAACTGCAAGATGTAATTGAAATGATTACTAAAGCGTACAAAATTCTTTTCATAAAAGGTGATTGAAGGTGTGTTATTTTTTATAAATCTGCAGTAAATCTGCAATTTTTCTGTCGTTAGCCAATCTCGGAATTTTATTCTGACCGCCTAATTTCCCCTGAGATTTTGCATATTCCTGAAAAGCATTTTTAGAAACCTTGCTGATTTTTAATTTTTGAAGAATGTTTCCCGATATCAAGTCATTATAGTAAGTATTTCGCTTTCTCAACTGATCATCAAGTTCATTTTTAAATTGATCTAAACTTTCAGGTTCTTTCTCAAATTCCACAAACCATTCATGATAAGGTAAGCCTTCTTCAGGATTTACTTCCGGAGCAAGGTGAAATTCTGTGATCTGCGCAGGGAATTTTTCTACGGTAGCTTTCATTGCCTCTTCCACTTCAAATGCAATAACATGTTCGCCAAAAGCTGAGGTAAAATGTTTGGTTCTGCCGCTGACCAAAATACGGTGCGGATTTTTATCAATAAATCGCACAACATCACCAATGGAATAAGCCCAAAGTCCTGAATTTGTTGTTAGGATTAAAGCATAATCTTTATTAAGTTCGATTTCTGCTAAGGTAAGTCTTTTTGCATTTGGTTTTCCGTAATCTTCGAGTGCAACAAACTCATAGAAAATTCCATGATTGGTTAAAAGTAGAAGCCCTTCTTTGGTGTAATCATCCTGAAACGCAAAAAAACCTTCTGACGCAGGAAAGGTCTGAACAATGTCTACTTTTCCACCTAAAAGTTCTTCCATCTTTTCACGGTAAGGCTCATAGTTTACGCCGCCTGTTACGATAAGTTGCAGATTGGGAAACAGCTGTTTTATTTTTCTGCCGTTCTTCTCAATCAGTTTTTCAAAATACATAATCAGCCAAGGCGGAATTCCTGAGATCAGAGTCATGTTTTCCTTTTCAGTTTCTTCCACAATTTTATCTACTTTGGCTTCCCAGTCTTCCATCAAGTTGGTTTCCCAGCTTGGCAGACGGTTTTTCTGAAGATAGTTTGGGATATGGTGAGCCACAATTCCTGAAAGTCTTCCGGTTTTTATTCCGAAAACTTCTTCCAGTTCCGGACTTCCCTGTAGGAAAATCATTTTTCCGTTAACAAAATCAGCGTTTCCTTTTTTTGAAATATAATGAAACAGGGCGCTCTGCGCTCCTGCAACTTGAAAAGGCATTCCTTCTTTGGAAATCGGAATATATTTTGAGCCTGAAGTTGTACCGGAAGTTTTTGCAAAATATTCCGGCGTTTCTGTCCAGAGAATGTTTCGTTGGCCTCTTTTTACTTTCTCGATATAAGGTTTAAGATCTTCATAATCGGCTATTCGTACATTTTTCTGAAAATCTTCTACGGTCTTAATGTTTTCAAATTGATGTTCTCTTCCAAAAAGTGTTTTCTCGGCAGTTTTCACCAAGCCCAAAAGCAATTTCTCCTGATTTCTTTCTGCGTTTTGCTTAAAATCATTCGTTTTCTGCACATGTTTTTTTGCCCAGATTAATGCTGCATTTTTCTTGAAGAAGTTTAACATGGTTCAAATTTATAAATAAGTAGAGAATTCCATCAAATATTTTAAAATTTAAACAAAAAAAAACCGATGAATACAATTCACCGGTTCGTCGAAATTTGATTATGAAAGAACAACATTCTTTAATGTTGATTATTTGTTCGCCTTGTATCTCTTGTCAGGAGTTCCGTCTTTTTTTAATTTTTGATTTTCTTTATATCTTTTGTCAGGAGTACCGTCCTTTTTAAGCTTGGTTGCGGGTTTCGCTGCTTCCGGCTTGGTTACTTTTGATGTCTTGGTTGTCTGTTTTACAGTTGCTTTAGCAGCCGGTGCGGTTTGTTGGGCAGTTGCAAGTCCTAATCCTAAAACGATTGACATTGCGGTAAGAAATTTTTTCATTCGTTGATATTTATTGTTTTTGTTGAAGTAAATTTATGGAAAATCTTAATATGAAAATCTATTTTTGCGGACTTAACTAAAGTTTATCACAGATTAAAAAAAGATTAAATTGCTGTATTGCGCAAAAAAAACCTGCTTCCCAAAAGAGAGACAGGTTTCAGATATGTATGAATAGTTATTATCTTGTACAGTTTGCTGTCCAGATTTTTCCATCTTTTGCATATAAAATCTTCAAATCATTGTTGTCGATTCTAATGTAAGAAGTGGCAGTAGATCCTACACTTACCAAAGTGTTATCACCTTGCTTTTCAAATTCAACACCGTTCAAATCCGGGATACTGTTTGAGAATGCAAAGTTATATTTCGTTCCGCTTGCAATTTTTGTTACAAATACACTTCCATCATCTGCTGACACGGTATTTGATCCGTCATTATATGAGATGCTTCCTTTGTAAGTTCCTGCGAAGAAATCATTGTTTGCCGGATCGTCATCATCGCTGCATGAAGTGAACGAGATTGCTGTGAACATTACCAGCATAAAAACGCCTAAAATTTTGATTACATTTTTCATAATATTTTAATATTTCGGTTTATGGAAGAAGACTTTTCAAACACTGTGCCGTATCAGAAAAAGTGAATTTTATTTAACTTTTTTTTGGTTTTTTAGTAAAAAGTTATGATTAATGAAGATATGTTGATGAATTTTTCAGCTGATGGGTTTTCAGGGAATCATAAATAAAAATTAGCATTATCTTTGTAATGCTAAAACGGTTTCGGAATTCTCCCGAAATCGCTTTTGTCGTTTATACCTATATTATTTTTATGCATTTAAAAACCATAAAAGAAACCTTTCTTCCGGATCTTTTAAAGAAAGAATTTGGAAAAGAAATTTTTGTTCAGCTTGAGAATCATCAGCATCTTTCTGTGAAGGGAAGCGCGGGTTCGTCGGTTTCTATTTTTACCGCAGAACTTTTTCTTATCCATAAAAAGACAATTCTTTACCTTGTTGATGATAAAGAAGAAGCTCTTTACATCAATACCGAAATGGAGGATTTGCTTGGCAAAGAAAAGGTTTTATATTTTCCGGCTACGCATTTGGAGCCTTATCAGGTTGAGAAAACTCAAAATGCCAATTTGGTGCTGCGTACGGATGTTTTAAATAAAATAAATTCTGAGAAGTCCCCGAAGATTATCGTTGCCTACATGGGCGCTTTGTCTGAAAAGGTTTTGAAAAAAGAAGATTTTAAAGCGATTTCTCACCACATCAAAGTTGGCGACCAGCTCGATTTTGATTTTGTGGACGAATTGCTTTCTCATTACCAGTTTCAGCAAACAGATTTTGTTTCGGAGCCGGGAGAGTTTTCTGTACGTGGAGGAATTGTAGATGTCTTTTCTTATTCAAATGAAAAACCATACCGAATTACTTTCTTTGGAAATGAAGTGGAAAATATTAAAACATTTGATATCGAAACTCAACTTTCTATTGATAAGGTAAAAGATTTTCAGTTGGTCTCGAATATGAATTACTCAGTTTCAGGAAACCGTGTTTCTCTGTTGGAGCTTTTGCCAAAAGACAGTTTTGTAATTTCAAAAAATGCTGTTATTGGTTTAAATAAAATAAAAAGTTTTTATGAAAAATCATTAGAAAAGTACGATACCTTAAGCAAAGATATTTCGCACAGAACTCCACAGGAATTATTTATTTCTGATGAGGAGTTTCTTTTTGATTATAAAAAATTTAAAACCATAGATTTCAGTCCGCAGACTCTTGAACTCTCCAACTCTGAAACACTTCAGCTTAATCAAACGCAGCAGCCTTCTTTTCATAAAAACTTCGAATTGCTGATTGAGGATTTGGAAGAAAAACAGCAGCAGGGTTTTGAAACATGGATTTCTTTTGCCACCGATAAACAGAAAGAACGGTTAGAATCTATTTTTGAAGATATTGATTTCTCTCAGTCTGGTTTGTCTAAAGTTTCCTTTAAAAGTTTTAAATCTGAACTTCACGAAGGTTTTGTAGATGCAGATCATAAAATCTTAGTTTATACGGATCACCAGATTTTTGACCGTTACCAAAGATATAAAGCCAAAAACACATTTGCCAAATCTGAACAGCTGACATTGAAAGATCTGATGTCACTGAAAGTAGGAGATTATATCGCCCACATCGATCACGGAATCGGAAAATTTATGGGATTGGTAAAAGTAAATAACGATGGCAAAATTCAGGAATGTTTTAAGCTGACTTATAAGAATGGAGACTTATTGTATATAAGTATTCATTCACTCCATAAAATTTCAAAGTACAACGGTCCCGACGGAAAAGAAGTGGTTCTGAGCAAGCTGGGTTCACCTGCATGGAAATCTTTAAAACAGAAAACTAAAGCCAAGGTTAAGCAGATTGCTTTTGACTTAATTAAATTATATGCAGAAAGAAAAACTGCAAAAGGTTTTGCGTACACGCCGGATTCTTACCTTCAGAATGAGTTGGAAGCAAGCTTTATTTATGAAGACACACCTGATCAGGAAAAAGCAACCATCGATGTGAAAAATGACATGGAAGCAGAAACCGTGATGGATCGTCTGGTTTGTGGTGACGTAGGTTTCGGAAAAACGGAAGTTGCCATTCGTGCTGCATTCAAAGCTGCCACAGACGGAAAACAGGTCGCAATTTTGGTTCCTACAACCATTTTGGCGTTTCAGCATTACCGGAGTTTTAAAGACAGATTGAAAGATTTTCCTGTAACTATTTCTTATTTAAACAGATTCAGAACGGCGAAACAGAAATCTGAAACCATAGCAGGTTTAAAAGACGGAAAAGTTGATATCGTCATCGGAACACATCAGTTGGCTTCTGAAAAAGTAAAATTTAAAGATTTAGGTTTACTGATTATTGATGAGGAACACAAGTTCGGAGTCGCAGTAAAAGATAAACTGAAAACATTAAAATCTAATATCGATACGCTGACTTTGACGGCGACACCTATTCCGAGAACACTGCAGTTTTCTCTGATGGCGGCGAGAGATTTATCGGTGATTAAAACGCCACCGCCAAACAGGCAACCCGTAGAAACGCAGATGGTCGGTTTTAGTGAAGAAATTATCCGTGATGCCGTTTCTTATGAGCTACAGCGTGACGGGCAGGTTTATTTTATCAACAACAGAGTTGAAAACCTGAAAGATATTGCGGGACTGATTCAAAGATTGGTTCCAGATGCTAGAGTTATTACCGGTCACGGACAAATGGAAGGGAAACAGCTTGAAAGAAATGTTCTCGACTTTATGGAAGGGAAATATGACGTTTTGGTGGCCACAACGATTGTAGAAAGTGGAGTAGATGTTCCGAATGCGAATACCATGTTCATCAACGATGCACAACGTTTTGGGATGGCTGATCTTCATCAGATGAGAGGCCGTGTTGGCCGAAGCAACAGAAAAGCATTCTGTTACCTAATTACTCCGCCTCTGGATATGGTAACTTCTGACGCGAGAAAAAGATTGGAAGCTATTGAGCAGTTTTCAGATCTGGGAAGTGGTTTTCAGATTGCGATGAAAGATTTGGAAATTCGTGGAGCCGGCGATTTATTAGGTGGCGAGCAAAGTGGGTTTATCAACGAGATGGGTTTTGAAACCTATCAGAAAATGATGCAGGAAGCTTTGGAAGAACTGAAAGACGATAAAGATTTTGAAAATCTGTTTGAAAACGAAGCAGACCGCCAAAAATTATTTAAGACTGTAAAAGAAGTTAATATTGATACAGATTTAGAATTGATGCTTCCGGATTCTTACATCTCGAGCACGGAAGAAAGACTTTTATTATATCAAAAGCTAGCTGAAATTGATAATGAAACGGATCTACAGAAGTTTGAATCTGAGCTCACAGACCGCTTCGGAACTTTACCGGATGAAGCGATTAATCTTCTGAAAAGCGTAGCACTGAAATGGCTGGCCGCAGATATTGGCTTCGAAAAAATAGTGATGAAAAACGAAGTGTTCTTAGGGTATTTCCCGAATAATCCTCAGGACAAATTTTACCAGACGGATAAATTCAGACATATTATAAGCTATTTAACTCAAAATCCTTCACAGGCACAGTTGAAAGAAAAAATTGGGAAAGAAGGTAATCAGCTGATGATGAGGAAAGATGGCGTGCAGAATGTAGATGAGGTGAATGTTCTGCTGAAGTCTATCTTAGCATTGTAAAAAGATTGTGGGTTTTTATATCCTTAAGTAATTGTATAAATTGAAATCTAAAAGCGAAAGTTTTTAGATTTTTTTTATTAAATATTTAAAATAAGTTGAGTGGTGTTGAAAAATAATTATATTTGTTGTGTTAAAAACTATACCTATGATTAGAAACCAACTTTTGAAGGGAGGAGCAGTATTGCTTCTTGGCCTTATGTTCTCATGCGATAATACAACCGCAGATCCTATTAATCAAAATAATCCTAACACAAATTCTGGTAGCAGTGGGAATGCTCCGGCGACCATCACGGGACCCAGAATTTTGCATAAAATTGTTGTTAATAATACCACGAATCAAGAGTTTGTAACCACAGGAAATGTTCTGCAGAAGGCAATTTTCAAAGAAGCAAGTGGTCCAACGTCATTTTTTATCGGTACGGTAACGTATACTTCAGGAAAAATTACAAAAGTAAAATTCGGGCAGGAACTGAATGGTGCTCCGGCGAACAGTTTGAATTATGACTTCAATATTACCTACGATACAAGCGGAAATATTAATTATACTACTTGCAGTACGAGCTTAGGAAATGTGCCTAATTTTAACAGTGAGTATACCTATACTTATACAGGTGGAAAAATGACAAAGATTGTAGAAAAGAAAAAAGCCGGAACTACGTATACTCATTTCACCAATTATAATTTCACCAATACTGGGGATAATATTACAAAAATGGTCACCGAAACTGGGGTTACGAGCTCTACAGGTGTGCCGGATCTTTCAGCAACTGTACTTACTACAACCTATAATTACACTGCGTATGATAATCAGATCAATCCTTACAATACTTTACCGAAGGCGTTTTTCGTAGTCTGGAGTTTGGTGCATCCTATTAATTTCCCGGCATTATCTGCTAACAATCTTAAGAGTTTCAATATTGTATATCCATCTCCTGTGGCCGGAGTTCCCGCCCCTGTAATACCAGGTGACTATACTTATCTTTATGATACCATGAATTATCCGATTTCAGATCAGACTCAGGCTCAAAAATATATTTATAAGGCTTTATAGGGCGTTTTTGTTTATTAGTTTTATGATAATATAAATAAAAATATGCTTTTTATTCAAAAAAAAATTATATTTGTGGAAAAATAAATAATCCCTTCGGAAATGAAACAACTTTTCTATTTTATTTTACTTGTAGCTGGCATCTCGTCTGTTCATTCTTGTAAAGACCTGACCGATGAAGAAGGTAACCCTCTGATTGACCTAAACCCAAATACAGGTTTAAACGGTCCGAGAGCTTTATTCAGAGAAATTACAGATTCTGATACTATTGCAGAATATCATTATAACGGACTTCTATTATCAAGAGTTATCACAGATAAAAATTCTGTAGCTAATGTGATGTGGAGTGGCGACAAAATCAGTCAAATTAATTTCAACGGTCATTTAGATAATGATGGTGATGGATTATTAGATGATGACAGTATTGTTTATACACGTTTGTTCACTTACGGTAATCTAGGCAGACTGACAATCATTTCAGAAAACAGATCTAAATTTACTAGAACGCCAGCTGCACCAGGTGTGCCTGCGGGACCTTATACTCTGGATGCAAAGACAAAATCGCTTTACGATTTAGCTTACAGCACAGCAACAGGTAAACTGGATGTGATCAATATGAAAAATGGTCCTGACGCTGCCGGAGTTCCCTTTGAATATAAAGATTACTCGAAATCTTGGTATACTTACTTAGGTGACAACGTATCAAAAGTGGAAAGACACTACGGTATCATCACTGCAGGTGTAAACGGTACTCCAATTGAGAAGTACGCATATGAGTTTTTGAATTACGATTCTCAGATTAACCCATATACGCTTCTTCCTTTCGCATTTAAAGTTTCTAACCTTTTGGCAACTGATTATGGAGACAATAAATCTTTTGACTTATCTCCGAACAGCCCGAAAAGAGTATCTATTACTGACTTAATGCCGCCAATCCCGGTTGCACAGATTTTCTCTACAGATTACAGATATGATGTACAGACTTATATGGTAAAAGGTTTTGGAGTGAATTACATTTACAAACCGATGTAATCATTCATCTAAAAAATATTTAAACTCAATTCTTCACAGGATTGAGTTTTTTATTTTATAACTCTTAATTTTGCAAAAAATTTCTAATGAAATATTTAATTGTAGGTTTGGGCAACAAAGGTCCGGAATATGAAAATACCCGCCATAATATTGGTTTTAAAGTTGCTGAGAAAATCGCAGACACTCTTGATGTTTCTTTTAATACCACGAATTTTGGCTGGATGGCTGAAGGTAAATATAAAGGCAGAAAAGTTTTTGTTCTGAAGCCGGATACGTATATGAACCTGTCGGGAAATGCCGTGAAATTCTGGATGCAGAAAGAAAATATTCCTTTAGAAAATGTGATGATTGTAACTGATGACTTAGCACTCCCTTTTGGAACTCTGAGAATGAAAATGAAAGGGTCTGATGCAGGACATAATGGACTAAAGAGCGTACATCAAAGTTTAAATACCCAAAATTATGCAAGGCTTCGTTTCGGAATTTCTGCAGAGTTTTCTGAAGGCAGACAGGTAGATTACGTCCTGGGAACCTGGAATGAAGAAGAAACATCTAAACTTGGTGAAAGAATCGAGAAATTTTCTAAAGCGTGCCTCTCATTTGTGTTTGCCGGAATCGGTAACACGATGTCAGCTTTTAATGGGAAATAATTTATTTAAATAAAAGTCAGTCAAAAGTGATTCAAAAAAAACGCCGGGAGCAAAGCTCCCGGCGTTCATATTATCTACATTGCTCTTTTATGAGTAATGATAATGTGAGAGTCTTCATCTGTCTCATAATCTCTGTATGAGGTTTTAAAACCCATTAATTCCACATTTATATCTTCCTCTTTTGCCCTTATATTTGCAAAATCCTGAATCATTTCCAAAACATCGGTTGCGATGTACGATGTCGTTGTAGCATCTATAATTACCGTTGAGTTTGCTTTAATGTTTTTCAAAGTCTTTTTAAT
This sequence comes from Chryseobacterium kimseyorum, assembly GCF_025971945.1. Taxonomy (GTDB): domain Bacteria; phylum Bacteroidota; class Bacteroidia; order Flavobacteriales; family Weeksellaceae; genus Chryseobacterium; species Chryseobacterium kimseyorum. Next base: position 137,611 of record NZ_JAPDHW010000002.1, on the reverse strand, counting down.
CGCAGCTTTATTTAAAAACGAAACTTCTTCAGCCAGTTTAATGGTGATTCCGTCTGCGTCGTCCAGTTTTTCTCTGCTTAAATAATACGCACGTTTCATATTTCCCTGAAGAATATAGAATACCGAAATTGCCAAACCAATGCCGACGCCTTTCAGTAAATCAGTCGCAACAATTGCCACAACCGACGCTACAAATGGTATAAACTGGAATTTGCCTAAATGCCAGAAGTGCATAAAAGTCGCAGGTTTTGCCAATTTGTATCCTACTAAAATCAAGACCGCAGCTAATGTAGCTAGAGGAATTAAATTTAATAAAAACGGAATCGAAAGAACGCAAACCAATAATAAGAAGCCGTGAATCATCGCTGATGCTTTTGATGTCGCGCCTGCGTTAGCATTCGCAGAACTTCTTACAACTACCGATGTCATCGGTAGTCCGCCAATGAATGAACTTACTAAATTACCAATTCCCTGAGCTTTTAACTCGAGATTGGTATCTGTAATTCTTCTTTGGACGTCTAATCGATCTGAAGCTTCAATACATAGCAGAGTTTCAATAGAGGCCACGATGGCAATGGTTGCTCCCGCAATCCAAACTTTTAAATTCGTGAATCCGTTAAAGTCCGGCATGATAATCAGATTTTTAAAATCAGCAAGACTTTGAGGCACGGGCAGTGATACAAGATGCGTAGGTGTAATCGCTAAAGAACTGCCTGTCATTTTAAACAGTTCATTCAATAAGATTCCTACCACCACAGCAACTAAGGCACCGGGAAGCATTTTCATTCTTTTTAAAAAGGAAATTCTATCCCAAGCCAAAAGTAATCCGATAGATACCAAAGTTATGATGATAGCACCCGGATGAATTGCTGCTAGCAATTCATTGAAGTATCCAAAATTCAATCCTTTATCAAAAATAGATTCATGTCCTTCATAATCTTTATCAAATCCCATTGCATGCGGAATCTGCTTTAAGATAATAATAATTCCAATTGCAGCCAGCATTCCCTCAATAACATTGTTTGGGAAATAATTGGAGATACTGCCGGCTCTCACAAATCCCAACACCAACTGTAATAGTCCTGCAATAATTCCGGCACAGAGAAAAAGCTCAAATGCACCAAGATCCGTTATTGCTGTTAGGACAATTGCTGTTAATCCTGCTGCAGGACCGGATACTGAAATATTTGAATTACTGATCGCTCCAATCACGAGTCCACCTACGATACCCGAAATAATACCGGACAGTGGTGGTGCTCCTGATGCTAAAGCAATACCTAAACAAAGGGGCAGAGCTACCAAAAAGACAACTAAACCCGATGGAAAATTCTCTTGAATTCCTCCAAAGAATGATTTTGATTTTTTCATGGAAAGTGAAATACACGTCAGAATTGAATCATGACAGTAGATGTATGAGGTTGAGAATGATTTTAAAACACAAGATATTCACCATCAGTTATGATTATGAATGTCTTTAGAGTATTAAATAAATTTCTCAGGTGGAGGAGAAAATATAGTAAGAAATGGCGGATGATGAAAGGTGTCATCTACCCATAAAAAAGCACCGCCTTCTAAATCTGGCTCGAAAAACTTCAGATAATCATAGACATCTAATGTTTTTGGAAGTGTTTTTTCGTAAACAGAAAATAAAGATGAATAGTGAGAATGAGTTTCTTCTTCGTTTACAATTACATTGGTTCTCATGATTTTCCAATCCGCAATCGCAGCAATGCTGGGCAATGCTGTGAAGTTCAGAACGATCATTAATGTAATAATACTCCAGAATTTCATTTCTCTCAGTTTAAGAAGGTTTCATTACCTTCTGTTCATAATCCACTGATCTTCGCTCAGATTGTAGATTTTTTGGATGTCTTTCAAAACTTTTTCGAAATCGATCTCCAAATCAATAATCTTACCCGTTCTCAGGTCAAATACCCACCCATGAACAATCGGATATTCTTCAAGAATATATCTCTCCTGTACACATGCCATTTTGATAACGTTGATACACTGCTCAAGAACATTAAGCTCTACCAGTCTGTCATAACGTTTTCCTTCATCCTCAATAGCATCTAATTCGGATTGATGAATTCTATAAACATCACGGATGTTTCTTAACCATGGATTCAAGATTCCAAGATCCTGAGGAGTCATCGCTGCTTTTACACCGCCGCAATTGTAATGTCCACAAACAACAATGTGCTTTACTTTCAGATGTTGTACAGCGTATTCAATAACTGCTGTTGCGCTCATATCCAAAGCATTAACTACATTGGCAATGTTTCTGTGAACAAAAACCTCCCCTGGTTTAGCTCCCATAAGTTCTTCTGCTGTAGCTCTACTGTCTGAACATCCTATGTAAAGATATTCCGGTGTTTGAGTTTTAGCAAGATCTTCAAAGAAACTCGGATTGTCACCGATCTTTGACTCTACCCATTTTTTGTTGTTTTCGAAAATAACTTCGTACGAATTTGACATAAATTAAAATTTAAAGGTTTATAATTATTTATTTCGTTTAAATTATTTTTAAATTCAATAGATTGTATCAATAGTATACAAAAATATACTTTTTCACGAATTTTGAATCATTTTTAACATTATTTAATATAGATTAATACTAATATTAAGTTAGACCCGATTATTGATATATCCTTCTGTTGCGTCAGTTTTAGGATAAATTTTTGCTTTATTCCCTGCTACAATTGAATTGTCGGGAACATCTGTATTTACATAGGAATTGGGAGCAATCAGAACATTGTTTCCAATGGTGATACTTCCTACAATCACTGCATTGGGACCAATCCATACATCATTTCCTATTACTGGGAAACCTTCATTTTTTCCTCGGTTTTGTTGACCGATAGTTACTCCCTGTGCAATATTACAGTTTCTTCCAATGACTGCTTTGGGATTGACAACCAAGCTTCCCCAATGTCCCAGATACAGACCTTCGCCAATTTGCGTTTCAGGATAGATTTGAAAACCATATTTAATCTGGAAGTGTCGCAGAACGATCTTCCAATAAAAACCTAAAATCGGAGTTTTATCAAATTTCTGTGCCTTTCTTAAGATATAAATAAAATGTAGATTAGGATTAATGCATTTCATCAAAATCTGAAGTGGTGAAAGCCATTCACCGCTTTCTCTGTAAAAGTCTTTCTGTATTATGGAGTAATTTTTGGGCATGTAGCAAATTTAAGGATTCTCTTTTATTTTTATTTAAAGGGAGTTTTAATTTTATCAAAATTAGTTTCTCAACGGTGTAAATGCTTATTTTTTAACAAGCGTATTTCATTATCAGTGATAATATTAAGCCAACAACAAAAAGTTCGATTAAAGCTCATCTAAAACCGAAACTATTCTGGCAACAGAATGATCGAGATTGAACGGCATGGTATAATTTTCAAGTTTTTCTGTAAAGTCCGAGAAAAATTCAGGTTCTGTTAGGGCTTTTTTCATTCCAAGATAAATTCCATCTTCTGAGTTTTCAACAATCAGGCCCAGTTCACCATTGTTCAGCATCTCATTTACTCCGGAAACTTCTGTCGCAATAATTTTCTTATTTAACGTAATCGCTTCAAACAGAACTGTCGGAAAACCTTCATACCTGGAGCTTAAAATATAAAAATCTGAATGTTTAAAATAAGGATAGGGATTATCTGTGAAACCAAGCATTGTTGCAGTTTCGTCAACTTCCAATTCTGTTTTTAAATGTTTAATGTTCTCAAAATCATAACCGTCACCTACAATTACTATTTTGTGATGCAAGCCTTCGTCTAAAAGTTTTTTATGAACTCTTAAAAGTCTGTCGAAACCTTTCTGAGGAAAAACAGTGCCTACAGAAATAAATGTCGGAACATTTTCATCAAACTTGTAATTAACAACAGGCTGTTTACTTTTAGTTAAGATTTCTTTTGTATCTAAAGGATTGTAAATCTTTACAATTTTTCTCTTTTCGATTTCATTTTTAGCCAAATCATAAAACAACTGCTCGATTTTTTTTGAAATCACCATAATAGAATCAAAACCAAAAAATTTCCTGATTTCTTCATTGGTATATTCTTTTACCTGCGAAAGGTCATTGTGAATCCAGATGATTTTTTTAGATGAATGATTGGTGGAGTGTAAGATTTCGTCGCGCATCCCATGAATTGCGGCAAACTCAATATCGTATTTTTTATCTTTTAGAATTAGTGTGTACAAAAGATCCGGGAATTCCTTCAAGACCCTTTGAAAAATAACTCTTGCGGCCTTTTCCGGAATGTCCTGCAGTCGGTTTGTGGTAATCATTTCTCCTTTGTTGAGGTAAATTACATTTACCCAATCAGGAACTTCACTCAGATATTTTCCTGAATATAAATTTAGAAGAAGGTCAATTTCATATTTGTCTTCCGGTAGATTTTTAAGGAAAGTCACCAATACTTTTTCTGCTCCGCCATGACGAAGAGAACCGATGCGAATGAGGATTTTTTTCTTTTCAATCATTTTATTTAAACAAGTTCATGTTTCTAACTATAAAAGTAGATATTTTATGCTAAAACTGGTTTCTATATTTTTTAATCTTTCGAAGAAGATAGCTTCAAAGACTATTTTTTTATTAAAAGATTTTTATAAGCTCTTAACAATCTGTAACTATTCAATTTAATCAGTAGGAAAAGTATTTTTCTATGAAGAGAGCCAACGTGAAAATGTACAAAGTGAACTGTTTCCTTTAGTTTAGAAAATTCATTTGACATCTCATTGGAAAAAGCATTGATATTTTGATCGATTCCCGTTTCAATCATGTCCCAGTCCACCGTATAAAAATACTTCAGATTACCATTAGCTCTACTGCTGATAGAATGAATAAATTCAGATATTTTGATGTGAAGCTGAGCATAGGTTTTCCACGGGTGATTTTTTGATGTGCTTAGAGAACCGGAAATATATCGGTAGTTATATTTTGTTGAATTTAAAAAAGTAATGTTTTTAATATATTTGATGTAATCAAGAAAAAATATCAAATCTTCACCATAGGATATATTTTTATCAAATAATATGCTATTATCGGATATGATTGCTTTGCTGTAAAATTTAGCGAAAGGGGCGCCGGAATATAATAGGTTGTTTTCAACAAATAATTCCACTATCTCGTGGCTGGTGCTATAATTTTTAAATGTATAATTGCTTATTGTTTTTCCGTCTCTTTTAATGTTTTGAAATAGAAGTGTATGATGATCGTGAAAGTTATGAGTAAAGACCTCAAGATAGTCTTCGTCAATCCAATCATCAGAATCAATAAAACAAATGAACTCACCCTTTGCGGCTATAATACCTAAATTTCTGGTGTCACTTACCCCCGAATTTGCTTTGTGTATTACGTTTATTCTGGAGTCTTTTTTGGCGTAAACCTCACATATTTCTCCGGAATTATCGTGAGAACCATCATTTATAAGATGCAGTTCAAAATTAGTATATGTTTGAGCTAAAATTGAATCAATACATTCTTGTAAATAAGCTGAACTATTGTAAATAGGGACTATAATCGATATGAGCATATTTTTATGAGATAGTTAATAAGGTCATCCACTTTTCTAAAACTCTTTCTTTTCTCCAAAATCTTGATTCTTCAAAAGCACCTTCGTTTAACTGTTCAAGATAATGACTATTGTTAATTAATTCGCCTAATTTTTCCTGAAAAAGCACTTTGTCATTCATAGGGATTAAAAACCCGTTTTGATCATTTACAATGTCGGAAGGGCCATGTTTACAGTCATAAGAAATGAGGGAAGTACCACAAAACAGCGCTTCAAGCAAAACCATTCCGAAAGCTTCTGTTTTACTCATAAACAAAAAAATCTTACTTTCCAAAAGTTCCTTTTTTATTTGATCAGCAGAAAGCTGGCCTGTAAAAATTATTTTTGATTCAAGATTTTTTTCTCTACTTAGTTTTTTTAAATTTTCAAGTTCTGGTCCGTTACCAATAATTTTAAAAGTAAAATCTTTCATGTCTGTTTTTGAAAGAACATCAATAATGCTGCTTACATTTTTATCCTCATCCAGTCTGCCGACGTAGATCAGTTGATTTTTTTTTGATTCAAAATCAATCTTATCAATACTTTCAAAAGGTTCGCCGATCAGGTTTGAAATGAGAAAAGTATTAGAATTTAAATTCTTATAATACTCAACTGAAGCTTGGTTGATGCAGATTACACCCTTTAAGTTTTTATATTTTGGACGTAAAATTTCTCCCCAGATTTTTCCGCCAACTTCAAAATTTGAGTGTTCCCAGGCAAATGTTTTAGCAGCTATTTTTTTATTTACAGAAATCTGTGCAGATAATTTGTACCAACAGGATATAATGGTGTCATACTGGGAATGATTTTTTTTCAGCCATTGATTCATCACGTCCCATTGTCCGAAATCGTAAACATATTTTTTAAGATTGTATCGGTATCGGTATTTTTTCAGATATTTATCCATTAAGGGGTTGACCCTGTTGAAGCCCCAGTGTCCAAAAGAATTAACGGTGTGAATTTTTATCTTTGGATTAATTTCATAAAATGTATTCTCACCTTCCATCAAAAATAAAATACTTACATCATACCCGTTCTCACAAAATTCATTTGCAAGATTAATCATCACTCTTGCAACGCCTCCCGGTTTCACATTCTGATAGTAAATAAATAGTATTTTTTTCTGCATTCTTAAATGAATTTTGAAAATGGGTAAAGTAGCGTTGCTAACATCTTCATTTCAACTGATTTTAAATCTGATGAAATTTTTTTTAATGATCTCCCGTCTACTTTTGAAAATTTCAGATATCCTCCCAGGTTTCTTATAACCGGCATCGGGTTAGTCCAGATTTTTGAACTGTAGGCATTAAGAAAAGCTTTGTAGTTTTCGGCCAGCCCAAACGCATTTTTATGATCGTAAAACTGATTCGCCAAAGACTGCTCATCATCTTTGTCACGAAAATATATTCTGGTTACCTTATTGATGCAGTAGTGAAAGCCAAGTTTGTCAAACTGAAACTGAAAAACACCCTCTGGAATAAAACCCTTTCCTGCAAGATTTCCGAAATTCAGCTTCATTTTTTTATAGATTTCCGTTTTTCCCATGCCCCACTTGTCACCTTTGATCTTGTATTTGTAACGCATGTCAAAAATACTGCAGATAAATGGATCTTTTGGAAAACGATCGCCTACAATGTTCCCAAATTGATCTTCACAGAGCGTTGAAACAAAAACGATATTTTGATGATCTGAAATCTGATCCCAGGTATTCACCAAAATCTCCATAGAGTCGATTGGCAAAGCGTCGTCAGAATCTAAGGGTGAAAAATACTTCCCTTCTGCCAGATCAATCCCTCTGAAGAAAGTTAAAAATTTATGTTGGTTCTGCTGGTAATAATAACGAACTTTAAAATCTGCTGTCTTCTGAAACTCTTCAACTAAATCTTTAGTATTGTCAGTGGAGCCATCGTCGATCACAAGCCATTCAAAATCTTTAAAAGTCTGCTTTTGCAGAGATTCAAAAACCCTGGGCAAAGTATGCGCACGGTTATAAGAAGGAGTTAAGATGGTTACTTTAGGGGCATTCATTATTTCAGCTGATATTGGTTGACAAATACATCGGTAACAGCATTATAGATTTTTTGATTGTCAAATTTCTCTACTGCCTTTTCTGTATTGTCTTTTAATTGTTGAGGAATGCTAGAATCTGTTAGAAACAGTTTCATTCCTTCATAAATAGAATTTTCATCAGGATTTACCAGGTATCCGTCAACCTTATGATCAATCATTTCTGGGATACCACCTACATTGGTGCTGATAATAGGAATATTAAGACCCATCACTTCTCCAATGGTCAATGGATAAGATTCAGATTCTGAGGGTAAGACAAAATAATCAGAGTTTTTAATATAAGGATATGGGTTTGTCTGCGTATCTAAAAGTAAAAATGTTTTTTCAACATTGAGCTCTTTTGCCTGTTTCTTTAAATTTTCCATCTCACTGCCACCACCGATCACCGCTACTGAATGCGGATATCCTTCATCCAACAATTTTTTGTGAATATTCATCAACGTATGATAGTTTTTTCTACTGTGTAATCTTCCCATGGAAGAAAATACAGGATGCAGATTATAAGTAACTGGAAATTCTTTGGCTTTTTTTCTTACCTCATCAATTTTTATGGAATTGTAAATTACCGAACTTTTAGGATATTCTATCTGAAAAAGCTCCTTAATAACATCTCTTGTCTGTCTTGATCCGAAAATTACCCAATCAAACTTTTTAAGATTATTAATCCTATTTAAAACTCTTTCCTGGTTGGGGTCGTAACTTACATCAGTATGGAACCATGCAATCTTTCGTGACTGTAGAGGGCTTGACAGGATATTTTCGAACTCTGCATAAGTAGGAGCAATCTCTATATCAAAATCTTCTTTGATAATATTTTTGTACAGTAATTTCGGATTTTTTCTGTAAAAGAGTAGGGTCAGATTTCTTTTAATTAACTGCAGTGTTCTGAGCAATTTATTACTGCTCATATCCTCTTTTCCTTTTTGAAAAGTGATGACATTTATGTCTTTTGGAATATCAGTTCTTAGTTCACCCTGGTTCAGGGTAAGAAAGAATGTGATATCAAAAATATCTCTCGGAAGATTTTCTAAAAGATCAATAAGAACTCTCTCTACACCTCCCATTTCCATAGATCTGTGGCGGAAAAGCACTTTTATTTTCTGATGCATTTGTGTAGTTTTCAAAAAAATAATTCTTAAAAAAGCAAATATAAGATTGTTTGGGCAATTCTTTTGTATTTTTGCACCTCAAAACATAACTGTATGAGTAAAGTCGCTGAAATTGCAACAACATTTTTTGGATATCTGAAACGCCCTGATTTATATCCCGAGCTGAGAAGGAAAATATGGAAAAATATTTTCAACCGTTCGTCAGCTTTGCGTGGTAAAGAAGAGGCGGAAATTTGGTGTAAAAATCTAGCAGTTTCTGAAAAAGAATTTATAGAAAAAGTTCTGAAAATACCATTTGTTCCTTTTCAGGAAATATTCGCTCAGGAATATGAAGCAGCAGTACAGGCTCAGGAAAAAGCACCGATCAAAATGGGAGGCGCTGGTTCATTAAGTGTGATTTATTACATTAATGAATACGCATCGGCTTTAAAATCGATCGAGACCGGAGTTGCATATGGGTGGTCATCTTTTGCTGCTCTGGCGTCATTGGTAAAAAGAAATGGAACCCTTTACAGTTCAGATATGCCATATATTATGCAAAATCAAAGCGAAGACTTTGTAGGCTGCGTGATACCGGAAAAATATAAAAGCAACTGGGATCTTTACCGTTTCGCAGACAAAGAATCATTACCAAAAATATTTTCTAAAACGAATTCATTAGACGTTGTACACTACGACAGTGATAAAACGTACGACGGAAGAATTTGGGCTTACACTTTATTGTGGGATAAACTAAGAAAAGACGGAGTTTTCATGAGTGATGATATTGGCGACAATGCTGCATTTAAAGATTTTTGTGAAAGCAAAGGCCTCAATCCACATATCATAGAATTCGATGGTAAATATGCGGGAGTCGTTATAAAATAATAAAGCACAAACCACAGAAATTGTTTCTGTGGTTTTTTTATGATTTAGAAAAATTTCCTTTGTATTTTTTTTAAAACACCATTTTGTTTTACCTTGAGAAAACCTGGTAGATTTTCAATTTCAGAAATTTTTTTGCCATATAAAGAATCAACATTTCTTCTTATAGCGCTGTCTAAAATAGTTTGATGCCAGTTTTTGTGCAGCTTTTCTTTTTTTGAAAATTCTTGAGAAACCCCTTTTTCATGTATACGGTAAAAATATAAAGGAATTTTTACAAACTTAAAATTTCCGATTTCATAAAGCTTTAAATATAGATCCTGATCAACCGCTGAGGTTAATTCTTCATTGATACCTGAAGTTTTCAGATATGCTTCTCTTTTAAATGTAAAAAAGTGAGTCGCTTCAAAAAAGACATTGAAAAATTTTTTATCTCCGTTTGTAATTCTCCGGGAATGTGGGAACACTCTAATTGGCTTTAAGTCTGGATCACATTCGTAGAATTGTGAATATACTGCAATAGTATCTTTACTATAATTTTCAATAATTATTTGAAGAGCCTTATCTGCTAAGGTATCATCGGGATCGACAAATCCACAGACCTCACCTGATGCCAGTTCAATACATTTTTTTTTGGTTAAACCTACACCGCTGTTTACCGCGTTTCTGAAAACTTTAACCTTGGGATTGTTTTTAGTGAGTTCTATTATTTTTTGATAAGAATCATCGACAGAGCAGTCGTCTACAAGTATGATTTCATAATTCTGGTAAGTTTGTCTCAGGATGCTGTCATAGCATTCTCTGAAGTAATGATAGTTATTGTAATGGGCAATAAGAATGGAGAAAAGCATATCGAATTATAAATTTTGCAGTGATATATTGATTTGATTCTGAAAATGCTCTTCAGAGTACAGTTCACGTAACTTTTTACTGTTTGACTTTAAGTCTTGTTCTACTTCAAAATTATTTTTAAAAACAGTAATGTCAAAAACCTTTATACCGTTTTCTACAAAATAATCATAAAACCCATTTTCTTTGTTTAAATAAACTTTAATCCCAGATCCTATCAAGTGGAAGAGATTTCCGCCCGCCTGCTGTCTTCGCTGATTCATCATAGCCACTGAGCAAGATGATAAAATTTTGGAATATTCTTCTAATGAAAGTCTTTCGGTAAGTGGAACGAATCTTTCGCCAAAATACTCTTTGCCTTTTTGTATGACTTCACCTATATATTCTTTACTTCCTCCATAGCTTAGTGGTGAAATTATTTTTTGTGTAGACAAATTGCAGCTTTTCAGAATTTCAAGACAATCTAAATGATTATTAGTTTCTGCTGCAGAATGTGCCAATAAAATATTATTTCCCTGAGCTATATTATCATTATTCTCCTTAAAATGATGAAATTGTGGAAGATCTGGATCACTGTATAAATGACAAAATACTTTTCCGGGGAATATTTTTGAAAGGATTTTTTTTTCTTTCGGTACAATGTAGCTTATATAATCAATATTCTCTTTAATAAAAAAATAACGGTCTAGCGCGAAATGATTGTTCAGTTTTGTTAGTAGTTTTGACTTTATACCTAATGTATTAATGTGTTTTAATGTGTTGAAAATTAATGTCTTAAATTCTGGTCTGTTATAGATTTTTCTTACAATCGATTTATCTTTTTCAAAAAAGGCCAGGTTAAACTTTTCATACAGTTTAAATGGATAATAGTAATTAGTGTCATAAAAATCGTTTCCCCAAAGGCACCAAATTTTTCTAATATCTTTTCGAAGAGATAAAATGATTTCCATTTTTACGGCATTTAATACATGAAAAACAGCAACCTTTGTCTCATTTTTATTAATGGAATTTATAATTAGTGATCTTTCGTTATTATCATCCATGTCAAAGAGTTTCACATTATCTTTTTTCATGTATTCACGATCTAAGAAACCATTATTAATAATATAAAAAGTTATATCAGATGAGGTTTTTTCAAAGCTATTAATAAAAGCTTCCGTAAATAAGGTGGCTTCTAAAAAGTGTACTACTTTAATATCTCTACTCATTGATCTTTATAATTTTTGCAGGGATACCTACAGCAACACAATTTTCGGGTAGGTTTTTATTAACTACAGCTCCTGCGCCAATAATTGTGTTATTTCCAACTATTACATTAGGTAAAATCGTTGCATTGGTTCCTACGAAAACATTACTGCCAATATTGCAATTACCAGATATTGATACACTAGGACAAATTTCCGTAAATTCTCCTATAACTACATCATGGCCTATAGAAGAAAGCTGATTAACGAGACATCCTTTACTAATATGAACATCGTTGGTAATAACAACTTTCTGCATGATGTTGACTCCTTCTCTTATAGAATTATTGTAGTTTCCAATATAACAAGAAGAAGAAATGGTGCTTGTAAAAAGCCCCCCTAATTCAACAAATTTTGTATATAACATTTTACGGACAAGAGGATTGCCAATTCCAATAGTAAATCTTGCATCAATCTTTTCAAAATGATCTTTCGCTTCTTCTAATGATTTTAGGATCGGGAATTTTCCATACAATAGGCCATTCACATCATCATTCACATCATCATAAAAAACAAGATTTTCCAAATTATTATTCTGATGACAAATTTCTAATACCTCTTTTGCAAAACCTTTGGCGCCGACTATTAACATTTTTTAATTATTTTGAACTCTTAAAATTAATCTACATATAAAATTTACTTCCTCTAGTGTAAGATCATAATAGAGAGGAAGGCATAAGACCCTTTTTGAGATGTCATGCGAAATCTCTAAAGTTTGCTTTTCAAGATATGGCAACGCTTCAGCTAAACTTGGATAGAAATATCTTCTCGTGAAAATTTCGTTTTTATCAAGTTCAGATTTTATTTTTAGTAATAATTCTTCACTTTCTAATATTACAGGATAATATGCATTATTGTTTTCAGAGTCTTGATGCCACTCTGGAATATATGCCTTTAAGTTGCTTAATAAACTGTTATATTGCGTAACCAAAATTTTCCTCTTGTCTAAGATTGATGTTATATGTTTTAGATTTGCAAGCCCCATCGCTGCATGAAATTCAGAATTTTTACCGTTGATTCCCAGCTCAGAAAAAGAGTCATAGCCAGAGATTCCAAAATTTCGTATTGCTGCGATTTTCTTTAATAAATCAGGGTCTTTAGTGAAAATAAGCCCTCCTTCTACAGAATGGTATAATTTTGTAGCATGCAATGAGCAGATAGAGATGTCGCCGTATTCGAAGATTGATCTTTCTTTAATTTTTACACTGAAAGCATGAGCACCGTCGTAGATTACTTTCAGATTATATTTTTCCGCTATTTTCTCAATATTTTCTACATCACATGGGTTTCCATAAACATGAGTTGCTAAAATTGCCGTAGTTTTATCTGTAATCGCTGCTTCTATCTTTGATGAATCAATATTTAGAGAGTTTCTGTTGATATCTACAAATACAGGTTTGCAGTTTTCCCATACGATTGAACTTGTGGTTGCAACGAATGAAAAAGGAGTCGTAATTATTTCACCTGTAAGATTGAGTGCCTTAATCGCCATTTGCAAGGCAATTGTGCCATTTGTGACAAACAGAAGATGTTTGACATTCAAATAATCTTTAATATCCATCTCCAGCTGACTGGCCAGAGGACCTAAATTTGTCAGCCATTCTCTTTTGTAAATTCCTTCTACAAAATGCGAATATTCTTCAATCGGTGGTAAAAAAGGTTTTGTGATAGGGATCATTCTTTGGATAAAAATATTTAATGATAATATAAAATTATCTTTTAAAAAAGTAAATAGAAATTTTTAAGATGCTGATCTTTTATATAGTTTATGGACTTTAGTATTTTCTACTGAATATTCAAAACTTTGGTTTACCAGAATCAATTGTGTCATAAGCACTAAGTTACAATAATTTCTCATAGTGACAAAATAATGATTTGATGAAACTTCTTAGCAATATTATTATTTCATCGTACAGAGATAAATTGAGCGTTAATAAATTAAAATTTCACTGTATGTGCTTTATATTAAAAATAAAACTTTCATTATTATTTCTATACTTTTGCCGGAATAATTTATTAAATTCCCTCCATGAATCCATTAGTAACTATTTCTATTCCTATTTTTAAATGTGAAAAGTTTATCATTAGATGCCTAGACTCTGTGAAAAGCCAAACGTATAAAAATATAGAAATTATTCTTGTTAATGATTGTACTCCTGATAACAGTATGTTTCTTATAAGGAACTTTATGGAAGCTAATCCGGAGCTTAATATTAACATTATAGAGCATACTGAGAATTCTGGACTTTCTGTTGTCAGAAACAATGGTATTAAGGCAGCAACTGGAGACTATCTGTTTTTTTTGGATAGTGACGACGAAATTACACCTGACTGCATCCGGTTGTTGGTTGAAAATGCAAAGAAAACTGATGCACAAATTATCATAGCTCAAAACCGATGGATTAATACATTTGACAATACTACAAAGGATTATGGATTTCCAACCATTGCAGAAAAAAAATATTACAATAGCAATCTTGAGATATTTTCGGTTTACAGCAAAGGAGGATTTCCTTCATCGTCTTGGAATAAATTATTTAAGAAAGACTTTATAATTAACAATCAAATATATTTTGTACCGGGATTATTTGCGCAGGATGAGCTGTGGTTTTTTCATTTAATATTAAAAACAGATACTTTATCAATTATTGATGACATTACCTATCTGTATTATCTTCATGGTGAATCGGTTATCTTTAACCGGGGAAAAAAGAATTTTGAGAATTACCTGACGATCCTTGGATACCTTACTAAAGCTTTTAAAGAGGAAAAGAATGAAGTTTTAAAAATGTTGATCAAAAGCAAAATTATTCTTTTTAAAGAGATGGTTCTCGTAATGCAATGGAAAGCGTTGAAAGATAAAAAGTACTTAAAAACAAATATTTCTAAAATGCAGAAACTTACAAGACTGAATCTCACAGATTATTTTAGTTCAGATTTTTCTTTAGATGTCAAAAAGAAAAATTTCTTTCATAATATTCCTTCAGATTTGGCTGTCAGACTTTTTATTTGGCGTTTTGAGAGATAAATTTATTTTTTGTATTTATAGAAATTTGATAGCAGAGAAAAATTTGATAGCAAAAAAGCATTATAGTATTTCGCAAATCCACTGAATTGAGAGATGATAATTTTTTTGTCTAAATTATTATACGATTCCCGCAGCCTTTTATCATGCTTGGAATGTTCTTCTGCACTCATATCCTTCGCAAAATAATAAAAAATTTTAATGGCATTGACTAGATTTTTGTAGGCTATAAATTCAAAAATTGCCTTTCTATTTTCGTAAATACCTTTTTCTTTAAATATTTTTCTAAGTAAGAAATCTGTTCTCGCAAAATCTATCCTTTTTGGAGAAAGAAGTTTTGCAGATGAATCTGGGTGAATATAATGGGTATAAACTGCATTACAGTTACCAACAAATCTAGCTTCTTCATAGATGAGTCTCTCAACGATTTCATCGGCATTCAGAAGTGGTTCTGTAAAATTATAAGAATGAGATTTAAAAACTTCTTTTCTGTATAATCCTCTGATGTGATTGTCATATCTTCCAACCGTATCTTTGATAATCTGAGATCCTGTAAATTTTTTAAATATAAAAGTTGCTGTATCAGAAAGATAAATGTTGTGCGTGTTTTTAATGTTTCCGCTGGTGAATTTTGTAATAACAATCGGAGTAACTATGTCAAGTTCAGGATGACTTAAAAAAGTTTGATAACATTTTTCGATAGTATCAAAATCAATAAGATCATCGTGATCAAAAAGAAAAATAAATTCTCCTGAAGCTTTTTCTTGCCCGTAAGCTTTAGAATACTGAGCAAACTTTTGATTTTCTTTGGTATAAATTTTAATTCTGGAATCTAGTTTTGCGAAAGATTCTAAATCATCTAAGGTAGAATCTGTAGAGCCGTCATTTACGCAGATTAGTTCTAAATTTTTATACGTCTGATTCTGTAGACATTTCATAGATGATTTTACAAAATCTCCCAACTGCACAGAGTTGTAATAGGTGGTAATTATTGAAATCAGAGGTTGTGCTTGCATATTGCTGCAAATATCTGAAATTAATTTTTATTTATCTGATCAGAAACTTTACGATTTAAGCTTGTGTAAAGATTTGAAGGACATAATAGTTCCATAAATAAGTTTTAAATTTGTGAGATATTAATGATCTATGTGCGGAATAGCAGGTATTGTAAAAGAAAATATTTTAAACGATGACTCATACATAAAGAATCTGAAAAACATGACAGATTCTATTATTCATCGCGGTCCGGATGATGAAGGTCACGAGTATTTTCAGAATTGTTTTTTAGGTTTCAGAAGATTAGCGATTGTAGATTTATCAGAAGATGGTCATCAGCCCATGTATTCGGATACTAAAAATGAGTGTATTGTTTTCAACGGTGAAATCTATGGCTACCGTGATTTAAAAAATGAGTTATCAGACTATCCTTTTAAAAGCAATACAGATACAGAAGTTATTCTTTCGCTCTATCAAAAATACGGTTCTGAGCTCCCAAAACATCTAAACGGAATGTTTTCTGTCGCAATTTGGGACGAAGAAAAACAACAGTTATTTTGCGTGAGAGATCGTTTTGGAGAAAAGCCATTTTATTTCGCAACTGGAAAAAACGGAGAGTTTATATTCGCTTCGGAAATTAAAGCTATACTGGCAACAGATTTAGTAGATAAAGAGATAAATGATGAAGCTGTTTCCCATTTTTTACGTCACTCTTACATCAACAGTCATCAAAGTATTTATAAAAACATCCACGTGTTAGCACCTGCTTCACAATTGATATATGCTGACGGGAAAATTAAAATTTCTCAGTACTGGAATTTACCCGAAAAAGAATTAAATATTTCAGAAGAAGATGCTGTTCAAAAATTTAAAAGACTGGTAGAAAATTCGGTAAAAAAGCAGTTAATTGCCGATGTAAAGGTTGGAGCTTTTTTAAGTGGTGGATTAGATTCGGGGACATTGGTTGCCCTGTCTTCTAAACACCATTCTAATCTTACAACATTAGGATTTGAATATCAGGGTGAATGGAATGAAATGCCGGAAGCAAGAAGCATCTCTCAAAAATACAATACCAATCATAAAGAAGTATCTCTGAAAGACGAGGATATTCCGAAATTATTACTAGATATTCTGAAAAAAATGGATGAGCCACTTGCTGATACAGCAATCTTAGCAACATATACCATCTGCGAAGAAGCGGCGAAAAACATGACAGTAGTAATCACCGGAAATGCTGGTGACGAACTTTTCGGAGGATATAAGTGGTATCAGAAAGAAAAAGAAATTCTAGAAAAAGGAGGTACAAATCTAAATCTTCTGAATTTTTATAAAGTTGGTTCTACGGTTAGCGAAAAAATGGGTTTCAAAAAAGCACAGGATTATTTTCTGGATAAAATTTTAAGAGCAAAATTTCCGGATATTGTTTCTTATCAAAAAGAAAAAGTGCACAGTAATTTTACAAGAAAAGAGACCAGTCTGCTTATGAAATCCTATTCAGAATATGAACATGTCTATCACTTTGCTTTAGATAATACTGATCTGAATACCACAATGAAAATGGATCTCACCAATATCATCCCTGGAGACTATATGGTAAAGGATGACCGTATTGCGATGATGCATTCTATTGAACTGAGAACTCCCTTTTTAGATAAAGATCTTGTGGAATTCTGTTCTGCACTTCCCGCAAAATATAAAGTGAATACCGATCAGACCAAAATAATACTAAGGAAAGCTTTTGGAGATTTACTTACAGATCGTATTTTAAACAAGCGAAAACAGGGATTTGGTGCACCTGTAGAAAAATGGCTGAAAATTCCGGGAATGGAAGAACTCACAGCGAAGATTCTGAAAAATTCGAGTTCAAAAATCTTCTTTAAACTTGATTTCCATCAGGTTCAGAAAAACTTAAAGTATAATTATAAACATTGGTCTCTATTGGTTTTGGGAATATGGATGGAAGAACATTGATAAGATGAGAGCAACAGTCAAATTCAACTTCCTTATCTTCTCTTTTTTACTCGATTTACTTTTATCTTCAAAATAAATTGAAGCACTAGATCGAATTTTGAAATATTAAGAAAAGATAATTTATTATTTGAAAA
Source organism: Chryseobacterium kimseyorum (assembly GCF_025971945.1). Taxonomy (GTDB): domain Bacteria; phylum Bacteroidota; class Bacteroidia; order Flavobacteriales; family Weeksellaceae; genus Chryseobacterium; species Chryseobacterium kimseyorum. Next base: position 119,794 of record NZ_JAPDHW010000002.1, on the reverse strand, counting down.
AATAAAGTGAAAATGGTTGTGCAAAGTTCTTTTTTTAGAATTACAGAACTGCATTTTGTATAAATTCTTTTTTAAAAGATTTTTTTCGCAAAAAGCTAACAAGTACTCTATGATTGCAGTTTAATAAAACTTCAGGAGATTACTCTTTATGGGAGGTAATATTTATTTAATATCTTCACAAGATAATCTTCTTTACTATTTAAATTATTTTTAATAAAATAATCTTCTACGTCGGGGATATTTATATCGTATCCAGAGCCGCTTTTTATTAGATTAATCTTTGCTTTTTTCACGTAAAAACTTTCAATAATTTCTAGAATTTCAATAATCGAATAATTGTGAGTATAAGCTAGGTTAATGATTTTATTAAGTTTTTTCTTCTCAAGCAAATCAAAAGTTATTTTCTTAATATCATCGGTGTCTATAAGATTTCGTTTTGCTTTAGTGTGAATATTTATGGTATCATTGGTAACGACAGCTCTTGCAAGATAGTTAATCAAAAGGTTAGGATTGCCTCCTTTTCCAACAGCATTACTTACTCTTAAAATTAAAAAATTTTTGCATGAGTTCTTTACAATCTGTTCCATTTTGAGTTTGTGTAGAACGTATGCACTTCCGGTTTTCGAAGAATCATAGATACTGCAGGTTGAAAAGTAAACAAAAATTTTATCAGGATATGTTGAAATTGTATTTTTTATAAGTGTCTCTTCTCTAAGAAATTCTTCCGGTCTAATTTCTAATGAATTAGATACGCCAGATGCAAAGAAAATCGTATTCTCTCTGTCAGAGTTTAAAAATAATGAAGCTATAAGTCCTTTTCCAACAATCATTCTAAGATTTTTTTTACAATTTTTTCTGCCGATTTTCCGTCTCCGAAAGGATTGTTTTCACTCTTGAAAATATATTCTTCAGGATTATTATAGATTAGATTAAAGTTGCTTTTAATTTTCTGAATATCTGTTCCTACCAATACACCGCAATTACATGTAATTACTTCGGGTCTTTCGGTTTCTTCACGCAAAATTAGCACTCTTTTCTGAAGGCTGGGTGCTTCTTCCTGTATTCCGCCAGAGTCTGAAATGATCAGTTTAGATCTTGCCATTTTTCTGATGGCTTCGAGATAGGAAAGGGGTTCAGTAAAATTTATATTGTCAGGAGTTCCTTTTTCAAATACTTCCATAATAATTTTTCTTGTATTTGGATTTGGATGTAAAGCCCAATCAAACTGAGTCTCAGGATTTTCTTCGGCTAATTCTTTGATTGCCTGAGCTATATTTTTTAACGGTTTGCCAATATTTTCCCGTCTGTGCGCGGTAATAAAGACATGATCCTTATATTCGACAGCAATATTTTCTTTTTTTGTAACATGCTGGATCATGTCCACTATACTGTTTCCAACCAGAGAAATTTTACTCTCAGGAATTTTTTCATTTAAAAGGTTCTGTTTTGATAGTTCTGTTGGAGCAAAATTTACGTTAGCTGTGAGAGATACAACCCGTCTGTTAAATTCTTCAGGAAAAGGAGTATGAATATCTGATGTTCGCAATCCGGCTTCGATGTGGTAAAATTTTCTCTGTTCCAAAAAAGAAGACATCGATGATGCCAGCACTGTAAAAGTATCACCCTGTGCTATTATCTTTTGGATATTTTCTTTGTGGATGAGGTTAGATATTTCATCAATCAGTTTAGCAATCAGATTAGAATTGGTAAAAGTCAACGACTGTACAGACAGTTGATGATGTGAAATAACGCCGAAGCTGTTTTCCATCTCCGTAAGTAAAGAATCATGCTGACCGGTATTTACAATGCAAATATCCTCATGAAGTCTTTTAAATTCATTAATGATGGGGAATACTTTTAGAAATTCTGGCCTCGTGCCGTAAATAATTGCAATTTTATCGTTCATCAGGTTTGTTTTTGCAAAAGTAATTAAAGCTTACCGTTTTATACGCTTAATAATATATTTTACCAACATTCTTAGTGGGAACTGATCTAAAATCTCTTCTGCAGAAATCATTTTCATGTTATTAATTACATTGTGGATTTCCTTTTTTCCCTCTTTTATTTCAGCTATATTTTTAACGTGAAAATAAGCATGTACAAAATCTTTAAATGGGTTAGGTGTATCCCTTTCATGCCACGTTCCCACAAAATGGTGGCTGGCATAATTCTTTGGAAGATCAAGACAGAAATAAGTGGAAGGATAAATCACAATTCCATCCTTTAGTTCCTGATATTCATCTTTATCTGCATCAACATTGTATTCATTTACTAAAAGATCAGAAACAAAAACAGTATTGGTAGTGAGATCAAAATCTGTTTTTTTATTGTAGAAATCTAATACTTTTTTCGGCCATGGATGTCCTGCTTCGGTACCCCAAAGCGCCGTAAAAGGAGATCCTTTAATTTCGAATCCTGAAAAAGCACGGTGAATCAGAAATTCGTCCAGTGAAAATTTTACTTCCACATCAATATCCATGTATATTCCGCCCTGCTCAAACAGTGCTAAAGCTCTTGAATAATCGGAGACAAAGGCCCATTTTTTCTGTTCAGCAGCGAGGCGAACGTACTCGCAGCAATTTATATCAAAATTGGTTTCATTCCACTCGATGATCTCGTAGTCAGGAAGGTTTTTTTTCCATGAATCAAGGCATATGAAGAAAGAATCCGGCTTTGGCTTTCCTCCAAACCAGCAGTAGTGTATTTTTTTTGGGATCATTAATTATCTTTTAGGCATTTCGAAAACATTTCTTCTTTCTGTTTCTTCGTGTTTTTTTATTCATACTGTAGCAATGATTCTAACTAAATTAGTTTGTTTCATTTACTAAATAACCGTCTTAAAAAATAAGTTATCATATAAAACTTCAGAGTCATACCTTTAATTTTACTTATTTTAGAGGCAAAACTTTTATTGGTTAAGGTTTCATAATCCCAATAGTTTTTGGCAAAAATTTTTCTATTTTCTAACGGGATTTTAAGATTGTTCATCTTTTCTTTGTAGGCCAAAGCAGCACTTTTCGGATTGTCAATCAGTTTTTTTTTCCCCTGCGCCGTTAAACCATCGGGTATGTATTCTGCATTAACAATAGACTCAGGAATATATAAAAATTTATATGTTTCATCCATCCTGTTAAAGACTACAGACTCTAACATAAATTTCTCTCCCGAAAAAATTGGATATTCAAACTTTCTAGCCAATTCTGTTTTGAAGATTAACGTGGCTTCACATTGTATTTTGTGCTGGTAAATTATGTCACAGGTGGAGGCGACAATGTTTGAAGTTACTTTACGACCATCTGTAACTTGGTTTAAAATTTTAATCGGTGAAGCTATCGCGATTATATCCTTCGAATGATCTATAAGTGGTATTTTTTCGAAAATGGTTTTCACGGCATTATCTTCGAGATAATCATCACTGTCAACAGTAGTGAAATATTGGGTGTGTATATTTTTGAGAGCCGTATTAATCGCAATGTGTTTACCCTGATTTTCCTGATAGATATATTGTATTTTAAAACTTGCCTTGGTGGTTAAATTTTTAACGAGTTTTTCTGTTTCATCAGATGAACCATCATCAACGATAAGCCAGTCAAAATCTTTTGCAGTCTGGCGTTGAAGACTTTCAAATAATTTTGGCAGCATATAAGCTCTGTTATAGGTAGGAGTGAATACCGTTAATTTCATTTTAGTTTTTCTAAAATTTTTGAAAACTCAATGCCCCAATTTTCCCAATTGAGTTCCTTCTCGTAAAGTTTACGTGCATTTTCCGAGTACTCTCTCACTGTTTGCGGCTTATTTATTAATCTCTCTATTTCATCTGCATAATCCTGTGCAATGGCATCTTGAGGTAGCAGACTTCCGTTATAACCATTGATCACATGGGCAGAAACACCGCCCGTATCTGTAGAAATTACCGGCAGACCATATCCAGCAGCTTCACAGAAAGCGATAGGTGTACAGTCTGCTTTTGTGGGTACAAACAGAAAGTGGGAACGCAGCAAATGATTTTGGATTTCTCTGAATTCATCAGGATTATTTTTATTAAGAAAAGGAATGATCGTAACCCAGTCGGCTTTTATTTCGGGATTGCAGCCAACAACCAGCATTTTTACCGGATAACCCTTTTCTCTCAAAATTTTCAAACTTTCAAAAGCAAGTGTTCCTCTCTTTCTGATCCAATCGACAGCAAGAAATAGAAAAGTAAATTCAGTGCTATTTTTATTAAAGTCAATTCTTTTTGGAACGATGATATTTGCTCCAAACTTGATGGTTTTAACCTTGTCCTCTGCCAATCCGTAGAACTCTACAGCAAAATTGCTTGCCCAATCTGATGAAAATATAGAATATGTTGCATTCTTCAATGTTTTCCTTTCAAGATATTTAGTTTCTATTTTTGATAGAATTCCAAAACCTGAATAATAGTGGTAGTAGTTGAGCAGTTGCGCAACATTCGCATCGTTAAGGTAAACAACGGGAATATCAGTTTTTAAATACGCAAAGTCATTGACGTGAGTTGGATTAAAAATTACATCTACTTTAATGTCTTTTAAATTTTTCTCTAAACGCCTGGCTGCAGTTTTTGCTTTATAGATAAATAAATGACGGTTATAGCCTCTGTCAAAAATTTTATTAAAGGTTTTTTCAATAATTTTAAAGGTTTTTTCCTCCCTTTTTGTGAAACATACCCTAGGAATCCAAACTACCTCATAACCCAGATGAAGTAGTTGCTCATACATCTTAAACATTGTACCAGACCAGTTCTTTTTGTCATCCAACGGCACCACACTGTAGAATCCTATCTTCATAAATATTCTTTTTTAAGATATACTTTTAAGTTTCCTTTCTTTTTCAGAATCCATTTTAAGTGCTGAAATGTCAAGCTTAATCTTCCCTGTTTCAAAAGATGTATGAATGCGATTCTGCTTCTTGAGAAGATCTGCCAGTTGGCATATTCCCTTACTTTTCCACCATAGGTTTCGGCAATAATTTCGTCAAGATGATTATGTCTGAGATCTCTTTGATAGTTAATGCCGTTTGATAAGCCTTCTTCGTGTCTCAGATAACATGACATGGTAAGATTCGAACCGCGAATTTTTCCGTTCAGAGAGCAGGCCATATACAGAAAGGTGTCAAAATATAATAATTCAGGATGCTTGAAAAGTGTTTTTACTGCTTCATTTTTTAAAACTTCAGCATTCATAAACACCGAAGTTGTATGTACAGTCCAGTGCCTGAAAATCTCAAAAGGTGTGTAATCTCTGTCTTCCACATGGGCGAAAACAGTTTCGTTTATCTGAGGATCAGGAGAAATATTTTTAACCTGATGAAAACACATCGAGTACTCCGTATTTGTTTCTAAAAAGTCATATTGGATCTGCAGTTTGTTTTCATCGGTCCAGTAATCATCACCTTCACAGAAAGCGAGATACTTCCCGGTGCATTTTTGCAAAGCATCAAAGAAATTGGGTGTCGAACCTAAATTTTTTTGATGTGACGTAAATTTGACTTTAATGTGAGAAGGTGTGTTTTTAATAAAATTACTGATAACAGATGTCGTCTCATCTGTGGAGCAATCATCAGAAATAATAAGCTCAACAGGGAAATTTACTTTCTGCATAAAAATCCCTTCCAAATTTTTTTCTATAAATTTTTCTTGATTGTAGGTAAGAACAATAATGGAAACTTTATTCATGTGGGCTATCTGAAAAAATTTTGAAAGTCAAGATCTTTTTCAATATTATAGGTTGCTAATATGTTTTTTGGTTTGGTTGTCCAGCATCGTCAATACTCCATGATCCGGAACTGGAAGTATGTTCCCGGTAATATTTCTGTTCATCAGTAAGATTAGAATAGTCAATATGCCAACCCAAGTGATCACAGGTGAAATCACCGGCAATTCTTAATGCTTTAAAATGATTGTCATTTTCATGGTATTCCGCATAAGAAAGTGGTTTGTATAATGCGAAAGTTGTGTCAAGACTTGTCAAGTAAATATCTTTTTCAACTTCGTTTTTCCAAAATCTCTGCTCCCATGCTTTAACTTTATCTTTTGCAGGATAAGAGTCGGGAATATTTAAAACATCCAAGGCAAAACCAACTTTTGTAACCCATTCATCATATTTCAGTAAGTTTTTGATTAAAATTCGCATAAAATTTTTTGGAAGTCTTTTGTTAGGTAAAATGTCTGGATCTGTAAGTATAAAAAAACCCTGAGCAAATTTGTTAAATAAATTTTCATTTTTGAAGAAGACCATGTGCCCCTCATTTGTATCCAATTTGATAATTTTAACACTCTTTTCAATTTTATTATAATAATTTAAAAGAGGCTCGTAGGTTGAATGATTATCAATAATAAAAATTTTAGTAAATTTTCTTTCCAGTAAAAAATCAATGAGTTGTTTGAGTGCTTTTAACTGATTAAAATTAATTATAATTACCGGAATTGTTTTAGGATATAGTATCTGTAACAAAAATTGTATAGTAAAATATTTTTTTGCAGCTTTCGCAATTCGAATAAATTCTGTGTATTTTTTCATAGATTTCTTAGATTCCACTGTAGATTTCAAAAATCTCAACGTTTTTTGTAGGATAAACAAATCTTTCTACGAAACCTAAGAATAGGTTATACTGTAAAATATTATTTATTATGTTTAACAAAACAAAAGTATTAAAAATCTCACATTAATATTTGTAACTACTTATTAATTAAATTTTTTATTTTCTGATGAAACAGTTCTAAATCAAAATTTGCTGATGCATAATTATATGCATTACTGGACAGTCTATTTAATAAATCTCGATTATTTAATAAGTTGGTGATAATTTCTACAAATCTATCGGTAATCAAGTTTTCGTCATTGTTTTCTACAATAAAGCCGTTTTCATTTGTAATTACATGTTCGCTTATACTGCCAACATTAGTTGATATACAAACTACACCATTAGACATTGCTTCTTTTATCACTACTGGAAATCCTTCTCTATACGAAGTAATCAGCAAGATATCTGCATCTTGGTATATCTGCGTAAGTTCGCTGTGATTTAAAATATTTTTTTGATAATATTTATCGATACCCTCAACGTCTAATTCTTTATGTCCATAGATTTTTAGTTCGATCAAGTCACCTAATAGATTGGCAATATGAACTATCAAATTAACTCTTTTCTCTTTAGAAATTCTACCACAATAAATAACCTGAAGTTTTGATCTCAATTTATTTTTTTCAGGTTTTTCATCGGGAGTCTGAACAGCTAAATCTATAATTTTTATTCGGTTAATATATTCTTCAGAAATTTTATTTTCTTTATAAAGGTCTATAAAATCATTTTTTGTTTTTTGGTTTATGACCATCCTTTTATCCAATAAGGAAACTTTGTTGAGACTGTAAATTTCCATACCACCCGGATCAGGAGATGTAAAAGCATGCACCAAATCAATTCTTTTTACGTTTGTAGGAAGTACATGCAAAATGTCGTAAAAGAACTTATTATTACACCCGAAAACTGTCGTGTTTAGCTGATTCTTAATAAGGGTAAGAATTTTTAAGGTTAATTTTCTGAAGTAATAGTTATGATTGTATTTGTGTAAGTGTAATATTTTAGCGTTTTTTTCAAAGTCAGATAAGAAATGATTATTATATGATTCGGATGTAAAAATGACAATGTTATCTTTCTTGGGAAAAGTTTTTACAATGTCAAGGTGTACCTTCTCGGCACCTCCCGTATGATAAAATGGAAAAATGAAAATATTTTTAGCATATCGTAGCGCTTTATAAATAGTAATAATTTCTATGCTAAATTGAATGAATAATTTTATTTTTTTCATTTTAGTAAACATCTGTAAAATAAACTAAACTGTCGCAATGAAATATTTATAACTCTAAAGTATCAAGTTATAATAAATCATGATGCGCCTATCTTAAGGAATTCAATTTTATTTAAGTGATCAATAAATATTTTGTTATTGAACTCCTGTTATATCGTCACTCTTCCTTATCTTTTTTGAAAAGCTGCACATCACTTTCAATCATCTCCTTACACAAATTTTTGACATCATATCGTGGGATCCAGCCTAATTGAGTATTGGCCTTTTTAGGATCGCCAATGAGTAGGTCTACCTCTGTTGGTCGGTAATAAATGGGGTCTATACATATAATCTCTTTACCAATAGGAAGTTGATATTCTGAATTTGAACAGTGCTTCACCTTGCCCACTTCGTTTTCAGCTTCTCCAGAAAATTCCAGCTCAATACCTAATTCAGCGAAGGCCATAATTACAAATTCTCTAATAGATGTTGTTTTGCCAGTTGCAATCACATAATCTTCAGGTTTTTCTTGCTGAAGCATCAGCCACATGGCTTCAATGTAATCCTTTGCGTGCCCCCAATCTCTCTTTGCGTCTAAGTTCCCTAAATATAGCACATCTTGTAGACCTAAGGCTATTTTAGCGGCTGCCATTGTAATTTTTCGGGTAACAAATGTTTCTCCCCTTCTAGGTGATTCGTGATTAAACAATATTCCGTTACAGGCATACATTCCGTATGCCTCACGATAATTTACGGTTATCCAATAAGCATATATTTTTGCAGCACCGTAAGGTGAACGGGGATAAAAAGGGCTTGTCTCATCATAAAAACCTTCTGCGTTTTTATTTTGAGGCAAACCACCGTATAACTCAGAAGTTGATGCCTGGTAAATTTTCGTTTTCTGAGTAAGTCCTAAGATTCTTATAGCCTCAAGAAGCCTTAAAGTTCCTATTCCGTCGGTGTTGGCAACATATTCAGGAGAGTCAAAGCTCACCTTTACATGGCTCATTGCACCAAGATTATATATTTCGTCGGGCTGTATCTCCTGTATAATTCTTATCAGATTGGTTGAGTCGGTGAGATCTCCGTAATGAAGTTTGAATTTTACATTATTTTCATGAAGATCTCTGAATATATGATCTATTCTTTGGGTATTAAATGATGATGCTCTTCTTTTTATACCGTGAACTTCGTATCCTTTTTTAAGTAAAAATTCAGCGAGATAAGAACCATCCTGCCCGGTAACTCCGGTTATTAATGCAACTTTCATCATAATGTTTTTATTTTCTTAAAATAATTTTTGCCAGCGTTTTTGTATTGTTGATCATACTTCTTTCTAAAATAATTTCTTTTCTGTTTTTTAATAAAAAAATAAGGGTCGAAAAATTTTGATTGACAGTTTTATTAAAAGCTTCCATTAATCTTTTACTAATAATGTGATGAAGCTTTTTCTTATCAAATATCTTTTTTTGTAAATTTTTATTTTCTAGTATGTTTGCAAAGTCGACGAGTTTTTTCAATTCATCAACCGTGTAAAGAAATTTTGATGGTGCTTCAAGTAAAATGTTACACAAATCTATATTTTCATTGCTTCCTTCAATTTCAATTTCTTTTAATTGATTTGCAGTGATAATCTTCGTATTGGCAACCTGAGTACTGTTCTCCAATACGGTCATATTTGTATCATGGAATCTGTATTGAAGGAGTGACTCTTGAATATTATAAAATTTAGTTATTCTTATAAGCCTTGTCCACAATTCATAATCTTCAGCCGCCTGATAATTAATATCGTAACGGTAATTATTCATTGTTTTTTTACGCATCATTACAGTTGGGTGACCAATTAGACTTTTTGTAATCATGCCTATTTTTATTGACTCATGACTTTCTGGATGTTTGATTACTCGATCTTTACCATTCTTACTGAGAAGTGTAAACCAAGTTCCACAAACGCCAATTTCAGGATTTTCTTCTAATAAAGCAACCTGCTTTAAAAATCTTTCAGGATGAGAAATATCGTCCTGATCCATTCTGGCAATATATTCTCCTTTTGCAAGATCTAAACCTTTATTCAAGGTTTTTATCAAACCGATATTTTTCTCATTTTTAATGTAAACTATCCTGTCATCAGAGTAAGACTGAATAATTTTTTCGCTATTGTCTGATGAACCATCGTTGATGATTAACAATTCAAAATTGGTAAAAGTCTGGCTCAAAATGCTGTCAATAGCTTCAGTCAAATAGTTTTCGCCATTGTAAACGGGCATTACAACAGATATTATGGGAATTTTTAAATTTTCATCCATGATTCCGGTATTATATCTTTCGAATTTAACATATCAGTACTGAACCATCTTGAAGGAGCAATGACGTTTTTATTTTTATTTCTGTTAAGCCATGCACCCCACCAGCTAAAGCTACTGTTTGCGATGATGTTATGTTTGCATGAACTCATTAATTTGATATCCTCGTAATTCGTTGAGGCATCTGTAAAATCGACAAAGTACATGGTATTTTCAATATTTAAATTCTCTTTTGCCCAATCTATATCATCAGAGAAGATAAAAAATACAGGATGATTCACTTTTTCTCTCATAATCTCAATCGCTCTGTGATAGTAATCCAGATTACAGGTTCCATGCACAGCATTTGCATTAGGGTTTGAAATATAATCCCCCCTTCTGATATGAATTGAAACTGAGTTTTCAGCAGTGATTATTTTCAACATATCTGCAGTTTCCTTCTTATGTGGAGTTACGATTTCAAAATCTTTTCTAATCTCATCCTGATACTTTAAAAAGTACTTTTCTGACTGAAAATATCCCTTCAAATAAATATTTTTTTTATTGGTTTTGAACAGGTTTTCATCAAATAATAATTCCTTTTCTTGATAATTTTTGAAGATTCTATTATGCAGAGTAAGCGCATCTGCTTTTTCTAGAAGCTTATCTATTATCTTTTTTGGAATACTTCTGTCTTTCAGCGGCACATCATTTTTCACAACAGATGCATCAATATTGAAATGTTTGAGTGAATAGCTGTGGAGTTTGTAGTTGTCAAAAAGTCGACTGTCTAATAACAGAGCTTCGTTACGATGCAATGACAATGCTTTTGCAGTTGCATACTGAAACATCTGATTTCCCAAACCACCTATAAGTTCTACAGCTACCATATATTTTATTTGCTTAATAAATTTTCAAAAACAACAAGATCTTCTTCTAAAAGCTCTGGGTAATTTCCGCAATAGAAACCATTGTTGTGCATCATATCTGCACCCGGCATATCATAAACTTCTTTTACATATTTCTTGTAGAATGGCTGGCTCTGCATGTTTCCAGCTATCATTGGTCGTATTTCTACTCCTGCATCAATAAATTTATTCAAATAATGTGTTCTCAACTCTGCAGTTCTACATACGAAAGGAAAAGCAAAAGTTGATAAAACATTGATATGGTCATGTTTTAAAGGCAGAAAATCTGGATTTTCGTGTACCACTTTTTCTATTCTCAGGTAATTCTGTTCTCTTGAGCTGATGTTTTTTTCTAAAAACTGCATCTGATACTGTCCGAGGAAACCTGTAATTTCTGTTGGTCTGAAGTTATACCCCAAATCATAAAAAGTATATTTTGCTTCAAACTCAGACTGTATTCCAAACTCAGATCTCCATTTCTGTTGTTGCTCCGGGTTGAGGTTTCTGTCCCATCCATTCGCTCTCACAATACGGAGCATTTCTGCAAAATCATCATCGCTTGTGCATACCATTCCGCCTTCAATGGTACTCATATGATGGGCTACAAAGAAAGAAAAGCTTGCGCCTATTCCAAAATTTCCTGTTCTTCCTTCCGGTAATTCTGTACCTAAAGATTCACAATTATCTTCAATCAGAATAATATTTCTTTCTTCACAGATTTTTCTTATGGTATCAATATCTCCTGTAAATCCTAAAATATTCGTAATGAAAAGAGCCTGTAAATCTGTTGTCTCTAATCTCTCCAAAAGATTTTGAGAAGTTGTGTTGATCACTTCAGGGGTGATGTCAATAACCACAGGAACCATATTCATCTGAATAATGGGCATGGTATTAGTAGACCACGTCAACGCCGAAAATCCTATCTTATCACCATCTTTCAGCTTACCCATATTTTTCAGAGCCTGAAGCATAGCTAAGTTTGCACTTCCACCGCTATTAAACAGAACTGCATGTTTGCATTGCTGATATTCTGCGAACTTTTTTTCAAATTTTCCACATTCTACATCCATACTTAGACGGTCTGCATTAAGTATAAATTCGGCCAAAGCTTTTTTGGTTTCTACTTCGTTTAAAAAAGCTTTACGCATCAATGGTATTTTCATCTCTGGAGTTTATTTTTATTCAATGTCCAAATTTGACATTTCAGTTTTATTTTTAAGTTCTTTATATCTTTTTATTACCTGATCAATTCCCTGATCTAAATTTATTTCCGGTTTGAACCCTGTTTCTAGCATTTTGCTAACATCCATGCATTTTCTAAGCATTCCATTAGGTTTGGTTTCATCCCAAATCAGTTCACCTTGGTAATCTACTTTTTCAGCAATGGTTTCTGCCAGAGCTTTGATTCCGATATCATCACCTGGGCCTATATTGATAAATTCTGGCGAATGATAATTTTCAAACATAAATAAAATGGCTCTCGCGCAATCATTTACGTGTAGAAACTCTCTTTTCGCAATGCCTGTTCCCCAAAGTGTAACAGATGCTGCATTTTCTTCTTTAGCGTCAACAAATCTTTTGACCAGTGAAGACAAAACATGAGCATGGGCCAAATCAAAACTGTCATTGGGACCATACAGATTACTTGGCATCAGGCTGATACTTTGAAAACCGTACTGTTGATAATAAGTTTCTAATAATTTGATTCCCGCAATTTTACCAATTGCATACCCCTCATTGGTAGGTTCCAGCTTTCCGGTAAGAAGGTATTCCTCTTTCATCGGTTGTGGTGACTCTTTGGGATAGATGCATGAGCTTCCCAAAAAAACAAATTTCTTCACTCCGTTTTTATAAGAAGAATTGATTACGTTGGCCTGCATTATTAAGTTGTCATACAGAAAAATAGCTGGGTTGTCAATATTAGCTTTTATACCGCCAACTTTGGCAGCAATATGAATCACGTATTCCGGTTTTTCTTTTTGGAAAAAATCTTCAACAGCCTGTTGATTGGTGAGATCCAATTCGGAATGAGTTGCGGTCATGATATTAGTATAGCCAGCTTCTTTAAACAGATTTAAAGTAGTACTTCCCAACATTCCGCGATGTCCTGTGATATATATTTTTGAGGATTTATTCATCGTTTTTTTTAAAAAAGATAGTTTCCCTTTTTATTAATTTTAATTTTTCTTTTAAATTTATAATAAATATTTTTCTAAATAATTTGTTTAAATCTTTCGGAAGAGAATCTTTAAATCCCAGTTTTTTGATGTCTTGCGAATTCTTTATTCCAAATCTTCTCAGTTGAGATAGGGTAGTATGCTCAATTGGAGATTCAATAATTTTTTTAATACCCCACTTGTGTAAAAGATAAAAATATTCGACAATGTTTACTGTCTTGTTGTCTACTACATTTTTTGTTATTTGTGTAGGACTTGCTCCTATACTGATGGCATCAATTTCTGAAAATGCCAAATGATTGCTTCGCAAAAGTATTTGGATATAAAAATCTATATCTACATACCATATTGTATTGCTGTCAAAATTAGAGAAATTATTTTTTCGGAATATAGTGGCACTTGGAGCACCTATAAAATTACCATTCAATAACGTTATAGGATTATTTTTAATTTCTTCAATTTTTTCTAGAGATGGACAATTGTAGTTAATAATTGTATTGTTTTCTGAATTTACATTTTTTGAGGTTACAAAAGCTATTGTTGATATTGGGTTTTTATCAAGTAACTGTACAAATATTTCTAAAGAATTTTCATTAGTAAACCAATCATCATGATGGAGAATTTTAATATATTCTCCTTTAGACCTTCTTATTGCCTCATTCCAATTTTCAGGAGATCCTAATGTAATTTGATTTTTAAAATAGAAAATGTCTTTTAAGATATTCTGTTCATTAAGATACTTTTCAATTTCATCATTGGAAGAATCATCTGTTATCACGATCTCATAATCAGAATACTTTTGCACTAGAACAGAATCTAAGCATCTTTTGAAGGCTTCAAGATTATTATATGTTGGTATGCAAATAGATACTTTAGCCATTTTTTTTAGCAATACAAATGATAAAGTCCTTATCATCTAGAGTTTCGTGAATGGTATGAGTTTTATAATTTTGGTAATAATTTTTTTCAACAATAAATCCAGTCTCTCTTAGCCAGTTTGAAATCTTATCTTCATTGATTTCGAAAGTTAAATGAAAGCCAAGCTTTTTAGCATTTTCAGATTCTTCTTGTAAGTAGGGTACAGAAATTATTAATTGTCCGTTGTCTTTTAATGCTTTATTGTATAAGGAGAGTAACTTGTAAATGTTTTCCTCTGTAAAATGTTCGATCGTTTCAAAAGAAATGATGGCATCAAATTTATTCTCAAATTCAATTTCTAAAAGATTTTTATTTTCGAAAGATACGTTTGTGATGCTTTGGTAACGTTTCTTTATTTCTTCAATAACCTTCGAGTTAAGGTCAATTCCCAATACGCTTTTACTATTTTTACTCAGAATTACACTTCCATAACCTGTACCACATGCAAAATCTCCGCAAACTAAATTATTAGAAATCAATTTTTCTGCAAACAAGTATCTTTGAATATGATTTTGCTGGTACATATCTAATATAGAAATGTCTAAAGAAGAACTGTAAGTAAAATCTACCCTTTCACCACCATCGCCCAAAGGGTTATTTTTATCAAAATCGTATGGTTCATTTTTACGATTTTGTTTTTTTTGACCGATTCCTAAAATTGATTTTATAATTTTTTTTATTGTATTCATTCTTTGAGATAATTTTTTTATGTTCAAATACATTTAATAGAAAACTTCCTAAGTCTTTAATATAATTTCCATTTTATTATTTTACATATTTCAACTTTTACATTTTAATCCAGTTTTGCTGCAAAATGATGCTGCCTTGAGAGGAATCAGGATTTATTTTTGAGTAATTTTCATCAAATGATTCTATTTTAATAATTAATCCCTTATCATAATAATCAAATGTTTTTTCACCATCTCCAATATAAATTTCAACTTGGTAAATTCCCAATTTCAGTGGAAAGTTAGGAATGCTACAAGCTATTGTATTTTCTCCCGTGCTTAAAGTGAATTTTTCATCAAAGTGCATCGAAAATGGAGTTACAATTCGTGTCCCCATATTGTCATTTATTCCGAGGCCGATTACAATGTTTTCTAATTTTTCTTTTGCGAATATATTAAACTCAAATCTCACATCTGCACCACAAATAATTCCAAATTTGTCATTTGAAAAAAAATTAATGCCGGTCAGATAAGCAATATTTTTAGTATTAGGAACAATTTTTTCTGATAAGCTATTTGCGGTAGAATAATGTGATATTACTTCACTTATTTGACCTGAAAATTTTGATTTTCCATTTTCTAAAAGAATACCATAGTTACATAATGTTTGAATTGCGGCCATATTATGACTGACAAATAAAATTGTTCTTCCTTCACCCCTTGTCACATCTCCCATCTTCCCCAGGCATTTTTTCTGAAACTCTGCATCACCTACAGCCAAAACTTCATCCACAATTAAAATCTCAGACTCTAAGTGGGCGGCTACGGCAAATGCCAAACGCACATACATTCCTGAAGAATATCTTTTAACTGGTGTGTCAATATATCTCTCAACACCTGAAAAATCTACGATTTCATCAAATTTGCGTTTGATTTCTTTGCGGGTCATGCCCAGAATAGCTCCATTCAGATAAATGTTTTCGCGACCTGTCATTTCAGGGTGGAAGCCGGTTCCTACCTCTAAAAGTGAGGCAATTCTTCCGTTTGTATATATTTTTCCTGTGGTTGGTTTTGTTACTTTGCTCAAAATTTTGAGTAAGGTAGATTTTCCGGCACCGTTTCTTCCGATAATCCCAACAGCATCTCCCTGTTCAATTTCAAAATTAATGTCACGCAACGACCATACGTAATCGGAACTGCCTTTTGTAGAGCGGTCATTGGAGTCTCCAATTTTTAAGTAAGGATCATCTTTACCTCTCACCTTATGCCAAAATCGGTTGAGATCATGAGTTAATGTTCCTGTTCCCACTTGTCCCAGGCGATATTGTTTTGATATATTTTCAGCTTTTAAAGCTAGCATGTGTTTTTGGTTTAAAAATTAAAAATTAATTTTGACTCAGTCACCGTCTGTAATTCAATAGATTCATTTCCATTAAAGATCTACACGGTGTCTATGAAAGATTTTTCAGATTTATTAAAAATTACGATTCCAATAAGCAAAACAATAATGATAAATACAAAACTAATCATTAGTCTTGCCGTATTAAAATCTCCCGAGCCTATAAAACCATATTTGAAACATTCGAAAATAGGTGTCAACGGATTCAGGTCAGCAATAAAGCCGTAGTCTCCTAATTTTTGCTTAACTAAAGAGGTCGGTAAAATGACTGGAGTAAACCACATAAATAAACTGACTCCAAAACCTAAAAGTAATGATAAGTCTCTATATTTTGTAGTAAGTGAAGAAAATATCATTCCCAAGCCCAATGAAAATAGGGCAAGAAATATAATTAAAACCGGAAAGAAAAATGCCCACGAGTTAGGATGCACTTCCCCACGATAAATGTAATAGGCAAGTACAAACCAAAATAAAACCAATTGGATGCCGAGGCGCATAAAACTTGATATAATGGTAGAGATTGGAGTCACTAGTCTTGGAAAATATACTTTACCAAAAATCCCGGCATTTCCTGTAAAAACATTAGATACACTCAGCATAGTACTACTGAAATAACCCCAAAGTGTGTTTCCTGCCAAATAAAATAATATAGGAGGAATACCGTCTGTGGGTAAGTTGGCAATGTTCCCAAAAACAAGAGTAAAAACAATCGTAGTTAAAATAGGGTTGATGAAAAACCAAAGCGGACCTAACACAGTCTGTTTGAATGAAGAAATAAAATCTCTTTTTACAAACATAAAGACCAAATCTCGATATTGCCATACTTCTCTTAAGTTGAGCTGGAATAAAGAATGTTTAGACTCAATAACGTTGGTCCATTGTTGTTGGGGTTCACGCATTTGTGGGGAAATTTTTACAAATTTATAATAAATAATTAATTAGTCTATTTTGAAACTAAGTGTCTGATTTAAACAATATTGATCATATAGATTTCACTTCGAATCCACTAATTATATTGACCGTCGTAATATTTCTGATAATCTCCGGAAGTTACATTTTCCAGCCACTCTTTGTTCTCTAAAAACCAGTCGATTGTTTTTCCCAGACCCTGTTCGAAAGTTACAGAAGGTTTCCATCCTAAATCATTGCTCAGTTTGTTGGCATCAATTGCATAACGCTTATCGTGTCCCGGTCTGTCTTTTACATAAGTGATCAGTTTTTCTGAATGACCTGCAGGATTTCCAAGCTTTTCATCCATCTGTTTGATCAGTTCTTTTACCAAATCGATATTCTGCCATTCATTGAAACCTCCGATGTTGTACGTTTCTCCGGTTTTAGCTTCGTTGAAAATCTGGTGAATTGCTTTGGCATGATCGATTACAAATAACCAGTCTCTTGTGTATTTTCCGTCACCGTATATTGGTAAAGGTTTTTCATTAATGATATTTGAGATACAAAGCGGAATCAGTTTCTCAGGGAAGTGATTCGGTCCGTAATTATTTGAACAGTTTGAGACGATAAAAGGCATCCCATACGTATTTCCGTAAGCTCTCACCAAATGATCCGAAGCTGCTTTTGAAGCAGAATAGGGAGATTGGGGATCGTAAGTAGTTGTTTCAAGGAAAAACCCTGTCTCACCTAAGCTTCCGTACACTTCGTCTGTGGAAACGTGATAAAACAAATTCGTTCGCTTTTCGTTCGGGAATCTTCCGTGCGTGTGATCTGGGTTTAATGTCCAGAATTCTTTACAGAGATTCAGAAGATTTGCTGTTCCGTTGACGTTAGTATTAATAAATGCCATAGGATCTATAATACTTCTGTCAACATGGCTTTCTGCTGCTAAATGTATAACGGCATCCGGATTGTATTTTTCAAAAACCTTTCTTAATTCTTCAGGTTTTGTAATATCTGCTTTTTCGAAAACGTAGTTTGGCTCGTTTTCAATATCTTTTAAATTCTCAAGATTTCCAGCGTAAGTCAATGCATCAAGATTGATGATGGTAGAATCCGGATTGTTCTTAACAAATTCACGAACTACGTGTGATCCTATAAATCCTGCTCCGCCTGTAATGATGATATTTTTCATGTTGTATTCTGTTGGCAGCCAGCTTTTGGCTTGTATTAATTTAATTTTCACAGCTGATCTGTGATCGTTTATGTTTTTTTTCACAGGTTCATCTGTGGCTATATAAATTGAACCACTGCGTGGTTCCTGATCTTCACAATCAACATGAAAATCCTTATTTTTTACTTTGTTTCCTGCTGAACAGTTTTTCTTCCAATTGACTTATAGAAAAATCCGTTTTGCTCAGGAGTTTCCAAGGGATACATGTTTCTTCCGTCAAAAATTACTTTATTGTTCATTTTCTCAGCCATCAATTTAAAGTTCGGATTTTTGAATTCCGGCCATTCTGTGGCAATAAACAGGGCATCTGCATTTTCCAGTGCCTCGTACATATTTTTGGCATACTGTATTTTATCTCCCAGTATTTTCTTAACATTCTTCTCCGCTATGGCGTCATATGCGACAACTTTTGCTCCTTTTTTAAGTAATAAATCTATATTATCTAAAGAAGAAGCTTCTCTGATATCGTCGGTATTTGCTTTAAAAGCTAGCCCCCAAACTGCAATTGTTTTTCCTTGAAGATTTCCTCCGAAATATTTTTCAATTTCAGAAACCAAAATCACTTTTTGAGAAATATTGACATTTTCTGTCGCTTCCAAAATCTGAAAATTAAAATCTTCATCTTTTCCGGATTTGATCAGTGCTTTTACATCTTTCGGGAAACAGCTTCCGCCATATCCGATTCCAGGAAATAGAAAACGGTTTCCGATTCTGTCGTCGCTTCCCATTCCCAGTCTCACTTTGTCAACGTCAGCGCCTACTTTTTCGCAATAGTTGGCGATTTCATTCATGAAAGTAATTTTAACCGCTAAGAAAGAGTTGGATGCGTATTTCGTTAATTCAGATGATTTCTCATCCATAAATATAATAGGAATTCCGGTATTGGTAAATGGCTGATAGATCTGCGCCATAATGTCTTTTGCTTTTTCAGAACTTGATCCTACAACCACTCTGGCAGGGTTCATAGAATCTTCAACGGCAAAGCCTTCACGCAAAAATTCAGGATTTGAAACTACGTCAAAAGGAATTTGAGTTTTTGAAGCAATTACTTCTGAAACTCGGTCGGCAGTTCCTACAGGTACCGTACTTTTATTAACGACCACTTTATATTCGGTCATCATTTCGCCAATATCGTTGGCAACTTTTAAAACATAAGAGAGGTCTGCTGAGCCGTCTTCACCGGGAGGTGTGGGTAATGCCAAATAAATGACTTCACTTTTATCTAAGGCTTCTTTTAAATTGGTGGTGAAAAAAAGTCTTTCCGCCTGTATGTTTCTTAGGAACATTTCTTCAAGATTCGGCTCATAAATCGGCACGATTCCGTTTTTCATGTCCGCCACTTTTTTTTCATCTATA
Source organism: Chryseobacterium kimseyorum (assembly GCF_025971945.1). Taxonomy (GTDB): domain Bacteria; phylum Bacteroidota; class Bacteroidia; order Flavobacteriales; family Weeksellaceae; genus Chryseobacterium; species Chryseobacterium kimseyorum. The sequence continues at coordinate 100,157 of NZ_JAPDHW010000002.1, read as the reverse complement.
TCAACACAGTATACAGAATTTCCAAGTTCTGCAAGGGTGGTTCCGGTAACCAATCCTACATAGCCTGTTCCTACTATTGTAATATTCAAAATATATGTTTTTAAAAAATTCTCGACAAAAATACTAAAAATAGTTTCATGGTCTTTTTAAATAAACAATAAGTTGTTCAAAATCATTGATAAATATCATTTTGCTACACCTTTAAAATGATATTTTTAAAAACTTATTCGGTTGATTATGAAGCGTATTTGTTTATTTTATAAAAATGTATTATATTTGCATAAGATTTACGGGAAAAATGAGAAGGCTTCGCAAGAAAGCCTTTTTTCGTACAGATAGACCATGATAATATAAATATGGAGTTTAGAAAAAATATTGAAACATTATTAAATACTTTCCTTGAGACGAGAGAGGATTTATTTCTTATTGATTTAAAGATTTCTGCAGCTGATGATGTTACTGTGATTTTAGATGGTGACAATGGTGTGACTTTACAGGATTGTCTTGATGCAAGCCGTGCCATAGAATTCAATGCAGACCGTGACGAGCATGATTTCAGCCTTCAGGTAATGTCTGCAGGATTGAGTGAGCCTTTGGCAACGCTTAGACAGTTTAATAAAAATATAGGAAGAGAAATCGAAGTAATGCTTACTGATTCTACAACAGTAGAAGGTGAGCTGGCTCAGGTAGACGAAGAAAAAATTACATTGATTCTTCGTTACCGAAAACCGAAAGATATAGGTAAAGGTAAAGTAGACGTGGAAGAGGAAAAAGAAATTTTGTACTCTGAAATCAAAAAAGCGTTGGTAGTAGTTAAATTTTAATTAAAGAAAAAAAGATAAATGGATAATATAGCGTTGATTGAATCCTTTGGTGATTTTAAAGACGAAAAGGGGATCAGTAAGATTGATCTGATGGCAATTATTGAAGATTCTCTAAAAACTCTTTTGAGAAAAAGATTTGATTCTGATGATCACTTTGATGTTATTGTAAACCCTGATAAAGGTGATTTTCAGATTTTCTTAAACAAAACAATCGTAGAAGACGAAATGTCTGAAGATGATGATTTGGAAATCGAAATTACCGAAGCGAAGAAAATTGATCCGACTTTTGAAGTAGGTGAAGATTTTACAATGGAAATTCCGGTAGCTCAATTAGGAAGAAGAAATGTTTTGACGTTGAAGCAAATCTTGGCTACGAAATTGCAGGAGCATAATAATGCGATGCTTTATGAGCAGTTTAAAGATAAAATCGGAGAGATTGTAACAGGAGAAATTCACCATATCCGTCACAAGCATGTGATCTTGCTTGATGATGAGGACAATGAATTTATTTTGCCAAAAGAAAATCAAATTTCGTCAGACTTCTTCAAGAAGGGCGAAAATATCAGAGCGATTGTAGAATCTGTTGATTTTAAAGGATCTAAACCGCAAATTATTATTTCGAGAACCGCTCCAAAATTCTTGGAAAAATTATTGGAATTAGAAATTCCTGAAATTCAGGACGGAACTATTATTCTTAAAAAAGCTGTAAGAATTCCGGGAGAAAAAGCGAAAATCGCTGTAGATGCTTACGATGACAGAATAGATCCTGTAGGAGCTTGTGTCGGAGTAAAAGGTTCAAGAATCCACGGTGTGGTAAGAGAATTAAGAAACGAAAATATAGATGTAATTCAGTGGTCGAAAAACCCTGAAATATTGGTGAAGAGAGCTTTAGGAAATGTTACCATCAATAAAATTGACATCAACGAGGAAACCAATTATGCTATGGTTTATACTCCTGTTGAAGAGATTTCTAAAGTTATCGGTAAGCAAGGTCAGAATATCAGATTGGCTTCATGGTTGACAGGTTACGAAATTGACGTGTACAGAGAAGCTAGCGAAGATGATGACGTTGATTTGAGAGAATTCAATGACGATATCGAGCAGTGGATTTTGGATGAGTTTAAGAAAGTAGGTCTTACGACTGCAAAATCAGTTCTTGATAAAGATACAGAGAGTTTATTGAAGATGGTTGACTTGGAAGAGGAGACAATCAATGATGTAAAAAGTATCCTGAAAGCAGAATTTGAAGATTAAAATTTAATATAGATTTTAATAAACAGTAAAAAGAATACTTTAATTTTAAAAATTAAAAAAAACAGTAAATAATATAGATGCCAAAAATAAGATTAAATAAAGCGGTTAAGGAATTCAATATATCGATGTCAAGGCTGGTAGAATTTTTACAGTCTAAAGATATTGTGGTTGAAAGCAATCCTAACGCTCAATTAGAAGAGGCGGCATATTCTGCATTGGAAGCTGAGTTTGCCAAAGACGGCGAACAACGTAAAGCTTCTCATGAGGTGGTGATTTCTAAAGTTCCGGAAGAAAAACTGGAAATTGAAGAAAATAAAACCCCTGAAGTAATAAGAGCTAAAGCTAATAAACCAGAAACCAGAATTTTAGGTAAAATTGATTTGGAACCTAAAAAACCTGAGGCGGTAGAAGAAACTCCTGCTCCGGCACCTGCACCAGCTCCTGTTGAGGAGAAAAAAGAGGTTGTCGAAGAAGTGAAAGAACCGGCAAAGGAAGAAACGAAAGTGGTTTCTGAAACTAAACCGACACCTGAAAAGCAGGAATTTAAAGTGTTGGATAAAATCGATTTGTCTCAGATTGAGGGAAATAGAAACAGACCTGCCAAAAAAGATAAGCCAAAAGTGGAAGAGGCGAAAGCAGAACCAAAAGCTGCAGAACCTGTGAAAGAATCACCTAAACCGGTTGAAAAACCAATTGAGAAAGTGGAAGAAAAAAAACCAGCTCCTGCAGCGGAAGAACCTCAGGAATCTCAGAAGATTGAAACGGTTTATCAAAAATTGGATGGGCCAAAAATTGTTGGTGAAAAAATCGACTTAACGCAGTTTGCGCCGAAGCCGAATGCAGCCAAGAAGAAAAGAAAGAGAATTGAAAAGCCGGGTGGTCCAAACCAGAATACTGGTAACCAACAAGGCGGAAATAATCAAGGCGGACAAAACCGTCCTCAAGGTCAAAACGGCCCAGGTGGAAACCGTCCGCCGGGACAAGGTGGTCCTCAAGGAAACAGACCTCCGGGACAGGGTGGTCAAAACCGTCCGGGTGGCCCAGGTGGAAACAGACCTCAAGGTCAAGGGGGCCCTCAGGGGAACAGACCTCCGGGACAAGGGGGTGGAAACCGTTTTGGAAACAACAACAGACCTGGTCAGAGAACAATGCCAGTCGAATTGACTGACGAGCAGGTTAAAAACCAAATCAAGGAAACTCTTGAAAAACTAACCAATAAAGGTGGTAAGTCAAAATCTGCTAAACACAGAAAAGATAAAAGAAGTTACCGTAGAGAACAGGATAACCTTCAGCAAGAAGCAGATGCAAGAGATACTTCACTAAAAGTTACAGAATTTATCACAGTTGGGGAACTGGCTAGTTTGATGGATGTAAGTGCAACCGAAGTAATTTCTGCTTGTTTCTCTCTTGGTGTAATGGTAACCATGAACCAGAGATTGGAAGCTGACACCTTATTATTAGTAGCTGACGAATTCGGATTTAAAATTGAATTCTCGGATGCTGATCTAGAAGAAACAGATTCTGAAGAAGATATCGATACAGAAGAAAGCCTTGTTTCAAGAGCTCCGATTGTAACGGTAATGGGTCACGTTGACCACGGTAAAACTTCATTATTGGATTACATCAGAAAAACCAACGTTATCGCAGGTGAATCTGGTGGAATAACACAGCACATCGGTGCATACAATGTGAAACTGGAAAACGGTCAGAGAATTACATTCTTAGATACGCCGGGTCACGAAGCCTTTACCGCGATGAGAGCGAGAGGTGCACAGGTTACCGATATTGCAATTATCGTAATCGCTGCCGATGATGATGTGATGCCACAAACGAAGGAAGCAATTTCTCACGCACAGGCTGCAGGTGTACCAATGATTATTGCTATCAACAAGGTTGATAAGCCGAATGCAAACCCAGACAACATCCGTCAACAGCTTTCCGGAATGAATATTCTTGTGGAAGAGTGGGGTGGAAATGTTCAGGCGCAGGAAATTTCTGCTAAAATGGGTAACAATATGGATGTCCTTTTAGAGAAAGTATTGCTTCAGGCAGAAATGCTTGAGTTGAAAGCTAATCCTGAGCGTGCTGCACAAGGTGTTGTAATAGAAGCTTCTCTAGATAAAGGTAGAGGTTATGTATCTACAATGTTGGTACAGACTGGAACTTTAAGAGTTGGAGATTATGTGGTAGCAGGGAAAAACCATGGTAAAGTAAAAGCCTTGCTTGATGAAAGGGGGAAAAACCTTGAACAGGCAGGTCCTTCTATTCCGGCAACGATCTTAGGTCTTGACGGAGCGCCAACAGCAGGTGATAAATTTAGAGTTTACGCTGACGAAAGTGAAGGTAAAGCAATCGCTAACAAGAGAGAGCAGTTACAGAGAGAACTTTCTATCAGAACCAAGAAGCATACGACACTTGAAGAATTGGGTAGACGTATTGCTTTAGGGGAGTTCAAGGAATTGAACATTATCTTGAAGGGTGACGTGGATGGTTCAGTAGAAGCACTATCTGATCAGTTACAGAGATTATCAACAGAGGAAATCAGTGTTAATATTCTACACTCTGGTGTAGGACAGATCACTGAATCTGATATTAACTTGGCGGCAGCTTCAGACGCAATTATCATCGGATTTAACGTAAGAGCCGGTGCTAATGCAAAAGATTTGGCAGACCGTGAAGAAATAGAAATCAGAACATACTCTATTATCTATAAAGCAATCGATGAGGTAAAAGAAGCGATGGAGGGAATGCTTTCTCCAGAGATTCAGGAGCAGGTAATCGGTAATGTAGAAATCCGTGAAGTCTTCAAGATTTCTAAGATCGGTACCATTGCAGGTTGTATGGTTCTTACCGGAAAAGTAACAAGACAGTCTAAAGTAAGATTGCTAAGAGACGGTATTGTGAAATTCGACGGTGAACTTGAAAGTTTAAAACGTTTCAAAGACGATGTAAGAGAAGTTACAAAAGGCTACGAATGCGGATTGAACCTAAAAGGTTACAATGATATTGAACAGAATGACATTCTTGAAGTATACGAAGAAGTTGCTGTGAAGAAGAAGTTGAAGTAAATTTCAGATACAATAAAAATCCCCATTTGATTTATTCAAATGGGGATTTTTTTAATTCTGGTTTAAAAAAGTCACTAATTTTATAAGATCTTCCTCTTTGTCAAACTTAATTTTATTTGATTTAATGAAGGTTTCTAATTTATCTTTTGAATCTGGGATTCCATCAGTTACACTTTTCTGATTTTTGATTTTAACTAAACCTTTTTCCGTATTTAGATAAAATGAAGGATCCAACTTTCTAAAAGACGCAGGCCTTTCTGCTGCATATGAATTTGCTGCGGGAACGACATCTATGAATTTGGTAACCAATTTTTTATACAATGAATTCTTTCCGCTCACAAGTTCGAAAAAATAACCATTATTTTCTTTTTCGTCTTCAAACAACATAATTGTCTGTTTTGGCGAAATTATTTCTATTTTCGAGAATTTAGAATCTTTAGGTAATACCTGTACAATATTTCCTTTCTGAAATTCAATTTCGTCTTTGTAAGAGTTATATCTTACTAAAATGTTTTCATAGTTTTCAGCGACTTTTGCATCGTAAAATTTACTATCAAAATAGGGAGAGCCTTGAATTTCATCGTAATTTAAAGTCTTGCCAGTAGTGGATTTAATCCCTGAAAATACCGAATGATCCCCAGTTACTTGATTTACAGATAATGTCTGCTGAGCAAATGCGCACTGACTGACTGCGAAAAAAAATACTGAAATAGCTGTTATTTTTATTCTCATTTCTAATAATTTGTACGAATTTAATAAATATAACATCATAAAATATATGGACTGCATGGTATTTTTATTATATACATCATTAAATTTATAATGATTCTAAATTGTACATTTTTGTTTATTTAAATCATGTTAAATCTGTCATCACAAATATATATCTTTTATATATAGCCAAATAAATCATAGATTTTATATTATTTTTTCATTTAACAAAATAATTTTAATTGCTAATATTTTGTGAAAAAAGTTAAAAATTTGTAAATGCTAATATTTATTAACATATTTGCTTCTTTAATATTAAAATTTGTTAATATGAATGTGAAATTAAGTGTACTGACAGCTGGTGTTCTGTTTTTTACAGGGCAAGCTGTATTAGCCCAAAAGCAATCAGATACTATCTCAAAAGAAACAAAAATTGAGGAAGTTGTGGTTTTAGGGTATAGTAAAACATCGACAAAAGCGAAATCAACTACTTCGTCTGTGACTGTCGGTGCTGAAACATTAGAAAATAGACCAAACATTTCTGTGCTAAATTCAATTCAAGGAACGGCACCCGGGATTGTTGTGAACTCCGCATCAGGATCGCCAGGATCTGGTAAATTCAATATTTTAATTAGAGGTCTTAGTTCACTTAATGGTTCTACCGATCCTCTTTACGTTGTAGATGGTGTAATTACATCGGGATCACAATTTAGAAATCTCAATTCTTATGATATTGAAACATTCAGTATTCTAAAGGATGCCCAAGCTACAGCGATCTATGGTAACAGAGCTGCTAATGGAGTAGTTGTAATTACTACTAAATCAGGAAGATTTAATTCTGGACTTAGAATTTCTTACGATGGTTTAACTTCTTTCTCTACAATGCCTAAGCCAGACTACAATATGTCTAGTGGAAGACAGTTGTTACAGATTCAAAAGAATTATGGAGGTGGTTTTGCAGCAGCAAATAACCTGACACAGAGTCAAATCGATAATTGGGAAGTTGATACAGACTGGAGAAAGCAGTTTACTCAGGTAGGTGTTTCTCAACAGCATAATTTATCTATTACCGGAGGTGGAGAAAATCTTAATAATTTCTTGTCATTAGGTTATCTAGATAGCGAAGGAACAATAAAATCAACAGATTTTAAAAGATTTACCTTAAGAAACAATTTAAGCGGTAAATCAAAAGATGGCAGGTTGACATTTGGAACAATTTTAGGATTAGGATATTCTAAGAGAAGCCAGTTAGATGATGAAACAAATACCGGGATCAGTGGAAATGTAATACAAAATCCCCTATTTGGTAGCGTACTTTCACCTTCTTATGTGATTCCTTCTCCTTATGCAAATGGTCAGGAATTGTACAATGCAATTGGTCAAAACAGTGCAGGAAACCGTCAGTGGGTTCTACAGGATAATATCAATGGAGGAATTCAGAATAGATTTACAGAATTAAGTATCTCTGCGAATGCTAATGTAAATTACAAACTGACAGATTACCTAAGCATTGGTAACAGAACTGGAATTGAATATAAAGAATATGAGAGAATCTTTGCAAGATCGCCACTAGGATATTTATCGATTTCTGTTGCTGCCGGACAAGGTGCGAAATATGGAGGTTTCGAGCAGTTCAATACTACTCAGGATCTTACATTTAATAACATCACCAATATTTCATTCAATAAGGCATTTGGAGATCACAATATCTCAGCAGGAGCTTATATGGATTATATCAAGGCTCATGTAATGAACAATACTCAGACTCAGAATGGCTTGAATCCATTACAATGGTCATTCGGAGCCGGAACAGGGTATATTCCATTTAATCCAGATACTCCAAATATTTATAGACCGACAGCAACTGCATCAAAAGTAACAGCTGGAACGTTGGCGTATTTTGGAACTCTAGATTATGACTATAAAGATAAATATGGTGTAAGTGGAGTTATAAGAAGAGATGGTTCTTATAGATTCCTTCCTGCTAACAGATGGGAGACTTTCTGGTCTGTTGCAGCAAGATGGAATATTGATAAAGAAGATTTTATGGCAAACTCTGGGTTTAGATTACTTAAGCTTAGAGCGTCAATTGGTACTACAGGTAATCAAAACTTAGGAATCGCTGCAAATAATGCGAATCCATTAGCCTTACTTCCAAATAACTTCCTTGATTTGTATTCAGGAGGTTCTTCTTACCAAAACTTATTAGGATATTCATTTGTTAATTTATCAAATCCTTACTTAGTTTGGGAGCAGGTAAAACAATCTAACTTAGGTTTAGATTTTAATTATAAGGGGATTATCGAAGGTAGTGTAGATTATTATCAGAAGAGAACAACAAGAATGTTCAACGACTTGCAGAAGTCTGCGGTGACAGGAATCTATACCATTAGAGGAAATGACGGTGTTTTAGATAATAAAGGTATTGAAGGATTAATCCGATTTAATGCTATAAGAAATGATAATACAAGATTATCAATATTTGCCAATGCTGCTTATAACTCTAATAAAATCGTTTCAATGAGTAACGAAAATTTATCTGGAGATGTTGTAAATGCGATTGGAGGACCAGCAAGTCAGTATCAACTTTACACTTATGTTGGAGTAGATCAGGCTGATGGGCAACAATTGTTCTTAGACGCAAACGGAAATACTACAAAATCTCCTGTTGCTGCTGATAGAAAATTGACAGGGAAATCACCATATGCTAAATTTACGGGAGGTTTTGGTTTCAATTTTCAACACAAAGGTTGGTTTCTTGATACCTTATTCTCATTTCAACAAGGAGGATATAGCTATGATAACTTATATTCTTGGGTAATGAACCCAGCATATGCAGGTATCAACATCAATGTATCATCTGATTTGTTAAATGCTTGGACTCCGGAAAATACAAATACTGATGTGCCGGCGTTAAGAGCAAACAATGCAGGACGAGAGGGTTCTTCAGATAGATTCTTATATAAAACAGACTTTATCAGACTGAAGAATGTGTCTTTAGGATATAATTTCACTAAAGACCAGCTAGGAAATTTACCAGTACGAGGAATAAAATTATTTGTTCAGGCAGAAAATTTATATACTTGGACAGATTGGATAGGATTTGATCCAGAACCGGTTACAACCTATTCATTAAATGTGTATCCAAACCCAAGAACAGTTTCTGTCGGGGTAAATGTTGATTTTTAATAAAAGAAATTATGAAAAGAATAATAAATACAGTTTTAATTTTAGCTGCTTTGTCATCAACTGGATTTACATTAAACAGTTGTCAAGATGCTCTTGATATTGTTCAGCCAGGCGAGTTGGAAGTTGATGATCTTTATACAACAGTATCAAATTTAAATGAAGCACTAATCGGTGTATATGGAGAATTGGAGCCAGCCGACGAGATCTATTTTACAGCAGTTTTTACAGATGAAGTAAAGCCTGGAAGTGGGAGTGGTGGTCAGGAACAAGATCTACATAGATACTTTATTGATCCATCTTCTCCAATAGTAACAGGTGGTACGGTAAGTACAACTACCTCAAATGGAATATGGCTTAATAACTATCGAGTTATTAATAGAGTAAATAGACTATTAGAAGGTGCAAAAAGTGTTATACCATCCACACCTGCTGAAACAACACAATATAATAATATTCTTGCTCAGGCTAGAGCACTTAGAGCATATTGCTATGTGCAGTTAGAAGCATATTTTTCTACTAATATGAAAGATGTTAATGCTTTAGGTGTAATCTTAATTAAGGATATACCTTCAACAGAGGCTCAGCTTTCTAGAAGTTCAAATCAGGAAATATATAACTTCATTAACGAAGATTTAGATTATGCTAGAAGCATATTAACTTATGCTACAACTAACTCTAAATACTATGCAGATAGAAGATTTGTCAATGCATTGTCAGCTCGTTTTAATATTTACAGAGGAAACACTGCATTGGCTAAGCAATACGCGCAAGATGTTATTTCAAATTCTGGATTATCATTAACTATTGCAACTCCAATAACAGGAAGCAACTCTCTAATAAACGGTGGAGCAGGTGGAGCTTCTGGTGCTCTACAAAATCCTGCAACTGCAGCCTGGAACAATGCTTTTTATGGTGGAGACACCACTGCAAATGGGAATGGTTTATTAGGTTCATTTAATCCTTACAGAAATATTTGGAATGATGCAACTACTTCTAGAGGTGAAGTTCTTTTCTCTTTAAATAGACTTGCATTAGGTGCAGGAGCAAGCATTGGAATCAGATGGAATACCAATAGCTCTGCTGCTTCAGGTGTCCCGATGTGGTTTTTAGGGAGAAATCTATTTAATTTAATATATTCTGCGCCTAATACAACAGACAAAGGTGATATTAGAAGATATACATATATTGATCCAACATCTATTATTGCTGCAAACTATCTAGATATTGATTCAAGAAATGATAGATTAGTGATTGATAAATATCCAGGTAAAACAAGTGCTCCTACGCGTAATGACATTAAAGTATTCAGGTTATCTGAAATGTACTTTATTGTTGCAGAAGCAGAAGTTGCTGCAGGTAATTTAACAGCTGCTAATGGTCTTATTCAACAAGTAAGAACTGCTAGAAACTATTTGGGGACGGCAACTACTCCAGCATACACAAATGCTCAGTTTGCTTATGCTGATATTTTAAAAGAGCGTCGAATTGAATTAGCGTTAGAAGGTCACCGTTATATCGATTTGAAAAGATTGGCAACAACAGCGGGAGTAACCATGGATAGAAATACAAAAGACGATTTTGTCACTGTTACAAATCTTCCTAATAATAGCTATAAGTATACATTACCTATTCCTATTAGAGAGACTTCGGCTAATCCGAATGTGCAACAGAACCCTGGATATTAATTCAGTATCTTAAAATATTTTTTATAGAAACCCACATTTTTTAATGTGGGTTTCTTGTTTTTCATCAATCTATTTTACGGCACTAAACTTATAAAACGAGATGATTATCAGATTTTGAATCAACTGAAGCATGAGTTATAGACTTCTAATTACAAAGTTCCATCGGTACATTATTTATTTCTTTTGTGAGATTAATCGACTTCAGTGAATTTAGGTAATAGAAGCGTCAACTTGTTATTAGATTTCGTAGACAGAGATTTTTCTTGATTTAAAGCTATCTACTAGTGATTATTAATATCATAATGTACAAGTAAGATTTTCATTATCTACATAAATACCGAGCATGTTGATTAAAGAAATCATGATATTTTTTTAGAGACTACTGTAAAAAGTAGTCTCTTTTTATTTCCTTTTATTTCTTATTTTTGCTGAAGTAAAATCATTCGCAAAGTTTGATTTTATTAAATGGAAAATACATGAAATATATACTCCTCATTATACTTTTCTTCGGCTCTTTTTCTAATGCCCAGGTTATTGTCAACAAAACAGATTCCAATAGGTTGGAGAAGAAGTTGTCTGATACTTTGGTGATCGATTCCGGGAAAAAAGACTCTCTGAAAATATTTAAGCCCACTATTCAGGATTATCAGTATCAGACGCAGTTTTCTGAAAAGAAAATTTTTGATACCGTGATGACTTTTGATAAGACCAATATTTTTTCGCAGTATAACAACCGCGATAATTTCGGCAGAGTGCAGTTTGCCAATATCGGTGCGGGGTTTAATCCTTTGTCTTATGAAGTCAACGATGAGCAGAACCTGTCTTTATTACCGTCTAATAAATCTTATGTTATTACAGCAGTTAATGATGTGAAATATTATGATGTAAAAACGCCTACTGCAACTTTTATCTATCACACGGCAATGAGAAACGGTGCGGCGCTGCAATCTACCTATACCCAAAATATTGGGAAGAGATTTAATTTTGCTCTTGAATATATGGGATTACGTTCTGAAGGAATGTACAGAAACTCACTTGCGGCAAATAACAGCACCTTATTTTCCGGTCACTACACTTCAAAAAGTGGTAACTATGAACTTTTTACTCACTATCTTCATCAGAATGTCAATAACGTAGAAAATGGCGGAATTGCTGATGATGATCTTTTCCAATCTGGAAACAGTGAGAGTAATAAGCAGAATGCTCAGGTAAATTTAGCTTCTTCAAGTTCTCAGTATTCGTTCCGTAGATATTATCTGAGCCATCAGTTTACACCTTTTAATTCAGAAAAATTTCCTTTCAGAATACGGCACACCATATTCAATCAGGGAAACAAGTATTATTACAATCAGAGTGCTTTAGAAAATTACTGGTATACCACGGCGGCACAACTTGTGAACGGATTTCCTCCGTCGACAAGAAAATATTCCAATAATTTAAGCAATACGGTTAGCTTAGTTTTCGATAACGAAAAGTTTAAACTGGATGCTGGTGTACGTTACCAAATGCTGAAATTTGGGTTAAATGAAATCGATTTACCACTTGTGGATGTTCCGGCTGAACTGAAAGAGAATAGATTGGGAGCTGTAGGAAATCTGCAGGTTAAACTATTTGATAAATTTCAGTTAAATTCATTTTTGGAATTTTCAAAAGGAAGTCAGTTTGGGAATTACTTAAAGACCACAAACAATGTGAAGTTTGAACCCATCAAAGATTATTTTGTCAATGCAAAAGTTAATTTCCAGAGTGTTTATCCTTCCTTCAACTATCTTGCAAACTCTTCTGTTTACCGCAACTTTAATTACTATCTGCAGGATGTCAAGAATCAGTCAGTTACTGAAATTGGTGGAAGTATTAATTTAAAATGGTTCAAAAGTGAATTGTTTGCTAATTATTTCAGAATTGATAATTACACCTATTTTGATGCTGCGGCTATGCCCCGCCAGAGTGAAAACTCATTAAATATCTCACAAATCGGGGGTGATGCAACTTTTAGTCTTAGAAAATTTCATTTAAATACACGAGTTCAGTTTCAAAGCGCCTTAACCAATAAGGAACTTCTGCCAATGCCATCTTTTATCGGTAGGGCTAATTTATTTTTCCAATCGAGAGCATTTAAAGATGCAGCAGAAATTCAGGCAGGAATTAAAGTATATTATTTTTCGAAATTTGCCTCAAGAGAATATTTCCCTATTCTCAATGAATATATTCTTCCACGTGCCGATTCTTTTTCCATCGGAGGTCAGCCAATTGCCGACTTATATGTCAACATGAAAGTCAAAAAAATGTTCTTCTACATTGAGGGACAGCAGATGGGAACTTTAATTTCATATAACAAAGCCTATGCCTTCCCACATTATCCGGTCTATGATTTCAGACTGAATATTGGTATTGTCTGGTATTTGTTCAACTAAATTCAATACAATTGAAAACAGTCAATAAAATTTCATTCAGCGATATTGAAAGTATTCCTCAGCTGATCAAAGATTTTTTAAATCGTCAGATTGAGGGTTTTGAAGGTTCTACATTTTCATCAGATAATTTTGCCGAGCAGATACGTTTAAAACAAAACTCCTTCAAACAGTCTCAGAGAGAAATTATTTCAAAGGCTTTTACAGATCAGCTTTCAGAACTTCAGCTTTCGGCAAAACAGAAGGAGAACATTGAAAGTTTAAAATCAGCCAATACGTTCACCATTACTACAGGACACCAGCTGAATCTTTTTTCTGGTCCGGTATTTTTTGTGTATAAAATTTTGCAGACGATTAAAACCTGTACAAATCTTAAAGAAAAATTTCCTGACTTTAATTTTGTTCCGGTTTACTGGATGGCTTCGGAAGATCACGATTTTGCGGAGATCAATCATTTCAAAACAGAAAATAATTACTACGAACTCAACGAGAAATCTGGTGGAGCAGTTGGTAGAATTAAAATAAATGATACATTTTTTATTTCTGAATTTGAGAAAGAGTTTAAAGATTCAATTTTCGGGACAGAATTGATTTTAATGCTTAAAGAAGCTTACAAAGCCGGAAATACTTTAACAGGTGCTATTCAGATCTTCGTGAACAGATTGTTTTCTGAGTTTGGGTTATTGATTCTTGATGGAGATTCCAGAGCATTGAAAAATCAGATTAAAGATATTTTTAAAGATGAGTTACTTCATTTCAGTTTGCAAAAAACTTCTAAAGATAAAGTAGATTTTCTGACAGAAAAGTATGGTAAAGTTCAGGTAAACCCGAGAGAAATTAATCTGTTTTATCTAAGAGAGACCAGAGACCGGATTGACTTTGACGGTGAAAATTATATTATTGTTGATACAGATAAAAAATTTACAAAGGAAGAAATCCTTGAGGAACTAGAAAATTTTCCGGAGAGATTTAGTCCAAACGCTTTGATGCGTCCGGTATATCAGGAGAGCATCTTACCCAATTTAGCATACATCGGTGGAAATGCCGAAATCATGTACTGGCTGGAACTGAAAGATTATTTTTCTTAAATTACTATACCTTTTCCCATTTTAATTCCTAGGAATTCGATGTTGTTTATCAAGGAAAAAACTTTAGGCAAAATTGAAAAGCTTGATCTGAAAATTGAAGATTTTTTCCAGAACTTCACGCAGATAACGAATGCTAAAATTCTGGATAATAATTTGGTTTTAGAATCTCTGAACGCACAGGAAAATGAAATTGCGAATAATTTTTCACAGTTAAAATCTTTAGCAGAAACCACCGAAAAATCTTTTGGAAACATGGTAAAAGCAGAAGAAGTCCGTCAGTTAAGATCTTTTAAAAGGTTAAAGAAAAGATTGCTGCACGCAGAAAAAATTAAACAAAATGAATTGCTTGAGCGCTTAGAAACCTTGTTTTTAGATGTTCATCCGGCAAAAACATGGCAGGAACGAATATTTAATTTCTCTGTTTTTTTTGCTGATTTTGGCTATTCGTGGCTGGAAACTATTGCTGAGGAAATGGAAGTGGAACAATCAAAATTAATAATTGTTGCCATTTAATTTTAAAGAAGTATTTTTGTACATTATAATATTGAAAATGATTAAGAGGTTTTTTTTACTGTCTGGTTTATGTATGTTTCTGAGTGTATCTGCACAGAAAACACACACGGTTATAAAAGGTGATAATCCTTATAATATTTCAAAAAAATATGGGATTACCATTGATGAGTTGAATAGACTTAACCCGAAATTCAAAGATGGGAAATTGGCAATCGGTGATATTCTTACAGTAAAAGCTGGAAATACAGCTGTTACAAAACCGGTTTCTTCAAATTCTGCAACTCCTTCATCTACAAAGACGGGAAAGATTTATTTGCAGCCAAAACAGACCATTTACGGTATTACAAAGCAGTATAGAATTTCTGAAGCAGATTTAAGAAAATTAAATCCAGACCTGGATTCTCACACGAAAATTGGTGACGAAATTACGTTACCTATAGACAGTATTAAAAAGTATGGCGGAACTCAGGCAACCATTGCTCCGACAAAACCTGTCGAAGTGCCGGTAGAAACCGTACAGCCAAGCAGCAATACAAAAACTAAAATAGATTCTGGTAACGAGAAGTCGTCTGCGGCGGTTTATACTTCTTCTAATCAGGACGAATATGCAACATATACCGTAGAGCAGGGAGATACTGTTTTCTCTATCGTTAACAAATTTGGAGTTACGATTGATGAATTGATCGCTCTAAATCCGGATTTGGCAAAAGGTTTGAAAACCGGAATGGTTCTAAAAATCAAGAAGCTGGATGCGGCTTATACCAAGAAAAATGGTGATGCTTTAAGTGTTGTTTTAATGTTACCATTTGGTTACAGTACCAATGAGACTCAGTATCGTGCAATGGCGGTAGATTTTCTTACCGGAGCAAAACTGGCTATCGAAAGAAACGCGGCAAAAGGTCAAAAATTAGATATCAAAATTGTAGATTCTGGAAACGAAGCTTCATTTAAAAGTTCGCTTACACAGATTAACCCTAATAATACAGATTTAATTATCGGTCCGTTCTTCAAATCGAATGTGATTGATCTTTTAGATTTTACAAAAACTCAGAAAATTCCTGTGGTTGCACCATTTGCCAACTCACCGGAACTGTATAATTACAGCAACTTAATTATTGTAGAAACCAACGATCAGGCTTATGCTGATAAAATTGTTGAGGAAGTAAAAACGGTATATTCAGATCAGAAGATCTTTGTAGTGGCAGACGCTAAAAAAGAAAACGCCAACTACATCAAGTCTAATCTTGAGAAAGCTGTAAAAAATGCGAATATTACCATTGTAAATTCAGCTACAGAAATTCAGCTGGATCAGAATATGATGACCGGACAGTCTGCTCCTGTCATTGCCATTTTAGCTAATGACAATGATGCAGTGGGAGAGGCGTTCTCCAGCAGAATGATCGCTCTATCAAAAGAAGTGCAGGGGATGAAGGCATTCAGTATGTATTCGGTTCTAAGCTTCGAGAAAAAAGTGGATGAATTGAGCCAGGCGAGTTTAGTTTATTTAATGGATAGAAAAATCGATGCTGACGGCAGTTATGAAAAAGAAATTTTAGCAGCTTATAAAGCTAAATACTGCAAAACTCCGGGCAGATATGCAATCATTGGTTTCGACGTAGTCAATGATATGCTGTCGAGAGAAAATAAGAAAGGTGAGATTTTTAAGCAGATGAATAAGGTTCAGACGCAGCTTGCTACAAAATTTGAATTCGTAAAATCTAAGACCAACGGCGCTTATGTCAACACCGGATTCCGTGTGATCAGACATTAGACTTGTCTGTAAAACCAAAAAAAATCTACTTTTAAAAGTATATATTTGTATTAATTTTTTAAATCAATAAATGAAAGCACTTGTATTTCCTGGGCAGGGTTCACAGTTTGTAGGTATGGGAAAAGAATTATACGATTCCCGTAAAGACATCAAAGACCTGATGGAGTATGCCAATGAAATCTTAGGATTCGATATTATTTCCATTATGTTTAATGGGGCAGATGAAGATCTGAAAAAAACTGAGGTTACACAGCCATCGATATTCATTCATTCTGTTGCTGCCCTTAAAGCGGTAAATGGGTTGGGTGCAGAAATGGTTGCGGGACACTCTTTAGGCGAATTTTCAGCCTTGGTTGCCAACGGAGTTCTGTCATTTGATGACGGTTTGAAATTGGTTTCTGAAAGAGCAAAAGCAATGCAGGCTGCTTGTGATGCCAATCCAAGTTCTATGGCTGCAATTTTAGGATTGGAAGATGCTAAAGTGGAAGAAATCTGTGCTAGCATCAGCGGTATTGTTGTTCCTGCCAATTACAACTGTCCCGGACAGTTAGTGATTTCCGGCGAAACGGCAGCTGTAGAAGAAGCATGTGTGAAATTGAAAGAAGCTGGTGCGAAAAGAGCATTGCTACTACCGGTAAACGGAGCTTTTCACTCACCATTGATGCAGCCGGCTCAAGAAAGATTGGCAGCAGCAATCGAAAACACAAAATTCAGAAAAGCGACGATTCCTGTTTATCAGAATATTACAACCACTGCAGTTACTGATCCTGAACAGATTAAAAATAATTTAATTGCTCAGTTGACAGGTCCTGTAAAATGGACGCAGTCTGTACAAAATATGATCAAAGACGGTGCTACCAATTTTATAGAGGTAGGACCCGGTAAAACTTTACAGGGATTAATTAAAAAAATTGACAGCGAAGTTTCATCGGCTTCCGCAATTTAATTTAAATAAAAAATGGGCGAAATTTATTCACCGGGTAAGCTGATGCTGACTTCAGAATATTTCGCTGTAGACGGAGCTCTTGTCTTAGCGGTACCCACCAAGCTAGGACAAGAGTTTTTTTTTGATGAAAAGCAGGATCAGAAATCTCTTATTCTTTGGGAAGCCTATCATCAGAATAAATTATGGTTAAAGGCTGTCATTGATTATAAAAACTGGCAGATCCTTGAAACCAATATTATTTCAAGCGCCGAGTTTATTCTTAAAACTCTCAAAAATGTTCAGAATCTTTCTGACATTAAATTTAAAGCTACAGATTCTTATTATTTAAAAACAAACCTTCAGTTTCCGGCAGATTACGGTCTTGGAAGCAGCTCTACCTTAATGACTAATATTGCAGAATGGTCTGAGATTGATCCATTTCATCTAAATTCTATCAGTTTGGGGGGGAGCGGCTATGATATTGCGGTAGCAAAAGCTAAGTCAGCTGTTCTCTTTAAAAATAAACCTGAAATTCATTTCGAAAGAGTTGATTTCAATCCTAAGTTTAAGAACGAACTGATTTTCATTCACTTAAATCAAAAGCAGGATAGCAGAGAAGGAATCAATCTCTATAAGTCTAAAATAAAGTCGCAGAATTTGATCGATGAATTTTCTGATCTCACAAGAAATATTTTATTGTGTGATGAATTAGATAATTTTTCGCATCTAATGACATTACATGAACAACGTATTTCTGATTTTATTGAAAGACCGACAGTTAAATCAATTTTTTTTGAAGATTGTGCAAAATTTGTCAAAAGTTTAGGCGCCTGGGGCGGTGATTTTGTGATGAGTGCAAAATTTGAGGGCTACCAAGACTATTTTTGGGGAAAAGGTTTTACTACTGTTTTTGAATGGAATGATTTAATTGATTAATAATCAATTAATTAAAAGGTCTGTTTTTTATTTGTCATTTTCACTTATATGTTTATATTTATCGAAGTTTAACAATTAGTTAATATGAATTGCTGAACGAACAAAAAGCAAAAAGAAAATATAAGTAAAATGAAAAACGCTAAAATCATCCAGGATTTACAAAAATTAGGGATTAAAGGAGAGTATGAATTAACTTATAATCCTTCGTACGAAGAGTTATATCAAGCTGAAATGTCACCTGAAAACCAGGGATTTGAAAAAGCTGAGCTTACAGAATCTGGTGCTGTATCTGTGCAGACAGGAGTTTTCACTGGCCGCTCGCCTAAAGACAGATATATTGTTCAGGATGATGTTACGAAAGATACTATTTTCTGGGATGGCAAAGTAAACCTTCCTACAACTCCCGAAATTTTCGAATCTTGTAAAGATTTAGTTTTAGATCAACTTTCCAATGCCAAAAAAATATATGTTGTCGATACATTTTGCGGTACAAATGAAGATACAAGACTAAAAGTGAGATTTATCGTTGAAGTGGCTTGGCAGGCTCATTTCGTTACGAATATGTTTATCCGTCCTTCTCATTACGATTTAGAAAACTACGGAGAACCTGATTTTACAGTAATCAACGGTTCAAAAACTACCAACCCTAATTGGGAGGAGCAGGAATTGAACTCTGAAAACTTCGTGATGTTCAACCTTACTGAGAAACTTCAGATAATTGGTGGAACGTGGTACGGCGGAGAAATGAAAAAAGGAATGTTTGCCATGATGAATTATTACCTTCCACTGAAAGGTATGGCATCGATGCACTGTTCTGCAAACGTGGGTGAAGAAGGAGATGTAGCGTTATTCTTCGGACTTTCGGGAACAGGAAAAACAACTTTATCTGCAGATCCTAAAAGATATTTAATTGGTGACGACGAGCATGGTTGGGATAACAACGGCGTTTTCAACTATGAAGGCGGGTGCTATGCTAAAGTAATAGACCTGTCAGCAGAAAAGGAACCCGATATTTTCAGAGCCATCAAAAGAGATGCGCTTCTTGAGAACGTTGTAGTAAACGACGGAATTGCAGATTATACAGACGGATCAATCACAGAAAATACAAGAGTTTCTTACCCAATTTACCATATTAATAAAATCGTTTTACCTTCAAAAGCAGGTCATGCTAGCAAGATTGTTTATCTTTCTGCTGATGCTTTCGGAGTTTTGCCTCCGGTTTCTATTTTAGATGAAAATCAGGCTCAATACCATTTCCTTTGCGGTTACACTTCAAAATTAGCCGGAACTGAAAGAGGAATTACAGAACCGGAACCATCTTTCTCTCCTGCATTCGGTGAAGCATTCTTAACATTACATCCAACTATGTACTCTAAAACATTGATCGGAAAAATGAAAGAACACGGTGCAAAAGCTTATTTAGTAAACACGGGTTGGAATGGTACCGGAAAAAGAATTTCTTTAAAAGATACAAGAGCAATCATTGATTCTATCATCGACGGATCAATTGAGAATGCTGATAAAACAACTATTCCTGTAATGAATTTAGAGATTCCAACCTCATTGCCGAATGTTTCTGAAGGAATTTTAGATCCAAGAGATACATATAATGACGCTTCAGAATGGGAAGAAAAAGCAAAAGATCTTGCTGCAAAATATATTAAAAACTTCGAGCAGTACTGCGGTAATGACGAAGCCAAGAAGCTGATTGCCTCTGGTCCTCAATTGCAGGAACAGACCATTTAGAAATAGTGAAGAGCCTTATCCATTGATGAGGCTTTTTTTTTCCCAGATATTTAATACGTGTTATAATTTATTTAAAAGCACGTGTGTTTGTTTTTAAATTTATATATTTGTATTTAAATGTGTGATTATGAATACTAAACTAACTTTAACGATTGATAAATCCATAATTGAAAGTGCTAAGAAATATGCCAGAAATAAGGAAAGAAGTCTATCTGATCTTATTGAAAACTATCTGAAAGCTTTAGTTAACACAGAATCTGAAAAGAAAGATCAGGTAGAATTATCCACAACTGTAAAATCTTTAAAAGGTTCGTTTAAAATGCCAAAAGATTTTGATGAAAAAGAAGAATTAGCAAATCGTCTCGCAGAAAAGTATTTGTTATGAAAGATGTAATGATCGATACTGATGTAATTCTTGATATTTTATTCGACAGAGTTCCTTTTTCCCAGAATGCGTCTGAAATTTTAAGTAAGTGCGAAGACGGAGAAATAAAAGGTTTTGTAACGTCGGTTACGTTGAGCAATATTTATTATCTCTTAAGAAAAACGGCAACTCATTCCAAAGTAATTGAAAGTCTTAGGCTTCTCATGAGTTTTCTGCATGTTGCTACTTCAGATAAAACAGCTGTCATCAACGCATTAAATTCTGATTTTAAAGATTTTGAAGATGCCCTGCAGAATTTTTCTGTGCAGAATGATGATAAGATTAAAGTAATAATCACCCGAAATATAAAAGATTATAAAGCCAGCAGTTTGTCAGTGATGACTCCGGATTCTTATCTGAAGATGCGCAGCTGAGTACTTATTTAGGTACAGTTTTTCCAGTTCCGAGGCAATGTCTTAAATCATTCCAACATAAGTTGCTTAAAAATCTGTTCAATCTGTGGAACATTCTATTTCAAACTCAAAATTGCCAACCGATATCCATCCATCCCAAAACCAGACAAAACCGCATCCGTATTGGCTGCCGTAACCGATTTCTGCCGGAATTCTTCACGCTTGTAAATGTTGCTGATGTGAACTTCCACTTTCGGTTTCTGAATGTTTTTTAAACAGTCTGCAATTGCATAAGAATAATGGGTGAAAGCTCCCGGATTAATTACAACGGCTTCAAAATCATCTTCCTGTAATCTGTTAATTAGTTCACCCTCTATGTTCGACTGATAATAATCGAGCTCGTAAGAAGTAAATTCTGACTTTAGTTTTTGTAAATATTCTTCCATGGAAATATTTCCATAGATTTCAGGCTCTCGGGTTCCCAAAAGATTCAGATTCGGACCATTGATAATTAAAACTTTCATAGGATAAAAGTAAGAATTCTTTTTGTTTTAAGCTTAAAAAGATGAAGTGTCACAGTTTTTCGCTAACTTATAGCTTTAATAAAATCAGGACAAATCTCATCATGAAAGAAGAAATCGAAAGCAAACTGATCGATAAAAATACAAAACCTACGAGCATGAGGATTTTAGTCTATGATTTTCTAAGCTCTCAAAATGCCGCACTTTCGTTATCTGAAATTGAAAATCATTTTGAAAATGCCGACCGGACAACCATTTACAGAACATTAAAAACGTTTGAAGAAAAAGGAATCGTTCACAGCATTCAGGAAAATACAACGACGAAATACAAGCTTTGCCACGATGACTGTGATGAAAAAACGCACAAAGACTGGCATCTTCATTTCTATTGCAAAATCTGTAAACAGACTACCTGCAGAGAAGATATCTCATTTCCGGACAATATGAAAACCGATTTCAGAATCGATGAAATAAGACTTTTCGCAAAAGGCATCTGTGAAAACTGTCTCGAAAGTTTGCAATAGCATTGCATTCAAGTTTCCGCTACATTTGTTTAAAATTATCAGTTATGGACGAATGTTGCAGTACAAAACCAAAACAGGAGCACAATCACGAAGGTCATGATCACGACCATGATCATTCTCACGAAATTCAGGATCAGTCAACATATAACCTATTCTTACCGGCGATTATTTCGTTTGTTTTATTATTGGTTGGAATAGGTCTTGACAACTTCACAGACAATGATTGGTTTAAAGGTTGGGCTCGCCTTGTTTGGTATTTGGTGGCCTATATTCCTGTAGGAATTCCTGTTTTAAAAGAAGCCTACGAAAGCATCATTCACGGTGATATTTTTTCTGAGTTTTTCTTGATGGGAATTGCCACCGTTGGTGCCTTCGCAATCGGAGAATATCCCGAAGGAGTCGCCGTAATGCTGTTTTATTCTGTAGGCGAGGTTTTTCAGGCAATGGCAGTAACTAAAGCAAAAAGTAATATCAAATCTCTTCTCGATCAGCGTCCGGATGAAGTCACTGTTTTAGAAAATGGAAAACCTAAAGTGGTAAAAGCGGTCGATGCAAAAATTGGAGATATTATTCAATTAAAATCAGGTGAGAAATTGGGTTTAGATGGGGAGTTGCTTTCAGATAAAGCCTCATTCAATACTTCTGCACTCACCGGAGAAAGTATGCCCGACACCAAGATAAAAGGTGAAAAGATTTTAGCAGGAATGATTAATTTAAATACTGTCAGTCAAATTAAAGTGACTGCTTCATTCAAAGACAGCAAGCTGAGTAAAATTTTAGAACTCGTTCAGAACGCAACGTCACAAAAAGCTCCGACAGAATTATTCATCAGAAAATTTGCAAAAATTTATACACCAATTGTCGTTTTTTTAGCGATAGGAATTACCTTACTACCGTATTTTTTCGTTGAAAATTATCAGTTTAAAGAATGGCTCTACAAAGCCTTGGTGTTTCTGGTGATCTCCTGTCCGTGTGCTTTGGTGATCTCTATACCGCTGGGATATTTTGGTGGAATTGGCGCAGGAAGCCGCAATGGAATTTTAATTAAAGGTAGTAATTTCTTAGATATTTTAGCCAACATTCAGAATGTGGTGATGGATAAGACTGGAACGATGACTGAAGGAGTTTTTAAAGTGCAGGAGGTTCACTTCAATGAAGAATTTAATCAGGATAAAATTTTAAAACTTGTCAATGCCTTAGAAAGTCAAAGCACACATCCCGTTGCCACTGCAATTCATGAATTTGCGGGAGAAGTGGATCATTCAATTCAGTTAGTAAATGTAGAAGAAATTGCAGGGCACGGTTTGAAAGCAGACATTCACGAAAAGGAACTTTTAATTGGAAATTTGAAACTGATGAAGAAATTCAATATTTCATATGATGTAAATATTGAAAAGATTGTCTACACTTTAATTGCAGTTGCGTACGACAAAAAATTTGTAGGCTACCTTACGATTGCAGATTCGATTAAAGAAGATGCACAGCTGACGATTAAAAAATTAAAATCATTGGGAGTAAAAACAACCATGCTGAGCGGAGATAAAATTTCTGTTGTAAAATTTGTTGCCAATGAATTAGGAATTGAAAATGCTTACGGAGATTTGCTTCCAGAAGATAAAGTAAATAAAGTAAAAGTATTGAAAGCCAAAAATCAGACGGTCGCATTTGTAGGAGACGGCGTTAATGATGCGCCTGTCGTTGCCTTAAGCGATGTCGGAATTGCAATGGGCGGGTTGGGAAGTGATGCCACTATTGAAACGGCCGATATTGTCATTCAGGATGACCGGCCAAGTAAAATCCCAATGGCAATCAATATCGGAAAACAAACTAAAAAAATAGTTTGGCAGAATATCACTTTAGCTTTCGTCGTAAAAGCCATCGTGCTGATTCTCGGAGCAGGCGGTTTAGCTACAATGTGGGAAGCGGTTTTTGCTGACGTTGGTGTGGCATTATTGGCTATTTTAAATGCTGTGAGAATTCAAAGGATGAAGTTTAATTAGTTTGGAAGAAGGATGTACAATGCTAGAACCTACAATTATATTAAAAATATTTTTCCATCAAATTCCATCAATAGGGGCGGGCTTTAGCCCGCCTCATAAGATAAAAAGCAATTGGCTTTAGCCAAAACCTAAATGTTCGTAACCATCTTTTTTAAACATACGTGCAAATCTGTGCGATCGGTGGGGAATAACTCTCATCATCCATCATCCACCTTAAAAATTTCAAACATCTGTGCAAATCTGTGCGATCTGTGGGAAATAACTCTCGTCATCCACGAAACACGAAACACCATCCATCATCCTTATTTTCAAACATCTGTGTAAATCTGTGCGATCTGTGGGAAATAACTCTCTTCATTAACCATCCAACATCCTTCCCAAAACTGACTTTCATCATAAAACACAGAAGAAACAAATTTTCTACACTATATTTGTACTAAAGATTTGATACTTGAAGTTTCTCTTATCCTTTTTCATCATTTTTACCATCGCAATGCGTCCGCTTTTGCCATTGGTCAATTATGCGGTCAATTATGATTACATCGTGAAAAATCTTTGTGAAAACAGAAAAGTACTCGAGTCTGACTGTAAAGGAAAATGTTTCGTCAAAAAAGAATTGGCAAAAACACAAAAGCAATCCAACAACGGGCAGAATATAAAAATTATGGGATTGGATGTCTTTCTATCTCACGCTATTCTCTCGTTTTCAGATCAATTGCAGTCAGAGATTCAATTAGAAAATTTTACTTCTGATTATACAGATTCTCATACTACTGAATATTTTTCCAGAATATTCCATCCTCCTTTAGTATAAAAATTATTTAAACTATATTTTTAGTTGATTTGGGCTTTTAAATTGATTATGTGTCAAGATTCCAGTGTGATAAACTGCATAGATAAGTCGTGATCATTCAATTGTTAGGTTCATATTCATCGCATCAACATTAAATTAAGTTTAAAAACACATTTAATTTTCTTCAGCTCAAGTATTAATTTCAATTTAAATAAAATGAAATCAAAGATTTTATTAACGGCCTTACTGTCCGTTTCATTATTGGCCTGTGCGCAGGAAACCCCAAAAGTAAAGCATAAAACAAAGAATAAAGCTTCAAAATCAACTGTGCAAACCGTGAAGTTTGCCAATGCAGTTGACCCAATCTGTCATATGAAAACAGAACCTGATATGAAAGATACTGCAGTGTATAAAAATAAAACGTACGGTTTTTGCAGTAGCTACTGTAAGGATGAGTTTAAGAAAAATCCAGAGAAATATGTCCAAAAATAAAAAGGCAGATAGCAGTGCAAAAAAGAAGATTATTATTCCGGTTGCAGTCATTGCCTTACTCTTTTTAGGAATAGGATTTGGGATGAGTTACTTCAAAAGCAATCTGTATACGGTAATGAAAGTTCCTGATTTTGAACTGACAGATCAGAACCATAAAAAAGTGACGAATAATGATATGTTGGGAAAAGTTTATTTGGTTGAATTTTTCTTCAGCAAATGTCCAACGATTTGTCCTGTGATGAATTCGAACATGCGAGCAATTGAAGATGAGATCAACAACCCTGATTTTGGAATAATTTCCATCAGCATCGATCCTGAAAATGATACTCCGGAATTGTTGAAAAGTCATGCACAGAGAATAGGCGTGAAATCTCCAAACTGGCATTTTCTGACGGGTGACCGAACTTATATCGGAAACCTCGCTGATCAGTTTGATATTTACGTAGGAGATAAAGAAGACGAAAGCGAAAACCTCAATCACGGCGGAATGATCGCCTTAGTCGACCAGGACGGAAACATCAGATGTCGGTACAACAAAGAAAATATGCCGATCCTTTATTATTCAGGATTGAATTATGAAGATGTCGAAGGAAAAATCCCTAAATTGACAGGAAAGTATCATCCCGACAGAGAAATGTTGATAGAAGATATTAAAAAATTATTGAAATAAAGCCAGAAGTATGAAGCTGGATGCTGGAAGTTATGATCACACAGAAAATGACTTCCATCTTCCAACACCCATCTTCCAGCCAAAGAATTAAAAGTTTAACCTTACATACAAAACATTATGAAGATTTTTAAAGTAGCTGCATTTACGGCAGTTTTTGCGGCGCAGTTTGCGTTTGCACAGTTTAAGCAGACCCCTTTACCGTACGCTTACAATGCATTGGAAGGAAACGTGGATGCACAAACCATGGAAGTTCACTACTCAAAACACGCAGCAGCGTATGTTGCCAATTTGAATAAGGCAATCGCCGGAACTCCACAGGAGAAGCAGACACTGTTTGAAATTCTTTCTAAAGCGGGAACATTACCTATGGCAGTAAGAAATAATGCCGGTGGACATTACAACCATGAGTTGTTCTGGACAGTTTTAACGCCAATGAAGAACACACAGCCGTCCGCTAAATTATCAAAGGCAATTACAGATGCTTTCGGTAGCATGGATGCTTTTAAAGAGAAAATGAGCAAAGCAGGTGCAGACCGTTTCGGTTCAGGCTGGGCTTGGCTTTCTGTTGATAAGAGTGGGAAGTTATTCGTTTCTTCAACCGCAAATCAGGACAATCCTCTAATGGATGTTGTGGAAGAAAAAGGAACTCCAATCTTCGGAATCGACGTTTGGGAGCACGCTTACTACCTGAAATATCAAAACAAAAGAGCGGATTACTTAACTGCCATCTGGAACGTAACCAACTGGAAAGAAATCAGCAGAAGATATGACGAAGCTTTAAGCAAAAAATAGTCTTTGAATTTAGTTTGCAGCATATTTCTCACCTTTTTCACGGTATTCAGACCTCTGATTCCGTTGGTGGAGTATGCTGTAAATTATCAATACATCAGCGAAGAACTCTGCGTCAACAGAAAAAATGTTGATTTGCATTGTAACGGAAAATGTTATTTGACCAAAGAATTATCAAAAACCAACGACACCGATTCTTCACCACTCTCAAAAGGAAAAAGTTCTGTTCAAAAAGTACTTGATTTTTATATTCCTACAGAGATTTTTAAAACCTCAATCGGGAACAGTTTCTCATTCCCAAACCTGAATTTCACTTACAAAACAGGTTACACGTTCCTCTTTCTGAAAAACATTTTCAGACCACCGATTTTTTAGTTGTACATATTAGTTTTTTGGGCGATTCCCTTTCCCTGGCTTTTCCAGCTGCTTGGGTCGGGCTGTCCGCTCATATCTTTTTGTCTTGCAAAGTGAGTCTGTAAAACAGCGATTCTAATAAGACAAAAAGGATAACCGCTACCATCCCTATCGCGGGATACGGCATTAATACAACATTTCAATTAAAAAATCAAAATTAGAATGAAAATTTATAAATTTTTATCATTATTCTTCATAGCCTTTACTTTTTTAACCTTCACATCTTGCAGTAGCAATGATGAAGACGATTCATCACCAGAAGCAAAAGGTAAACTCCAGCTTAAATTTGAAAACGGATTCAATAATCTCGGAAATATTGTGCTCAATCAAACGACTCAAACATCTTCGAGCGGACAAAAACATCAGTTCTCAACCCTAAAATATGTTATCAGCAACATCAGTCTAATCGACGAAAACGGAAACGAATTCAAATACCATGAAAATAATCCCGATCAGGGAGTTTTCATTATTAATCAGGAAAACGCGGTTGCTGGAATTGTATATATAAACTTAGATGAGATTCCGAAAAACAACTACAAAAAAATAAAATTCGGATTGGGAATCAGTCAGAATGCCTATTTACTTGGACAAAACGGACAGGCAGAATTCTGGGATAAAGCCAAAAAAGAAAGCCTTACCTGGTCTTGGGCTGCCGGATATATTTTTGTAAAACTCGAAGGAAAATACGGAGCGAGTTCTGCCAACACAGAATTTCTGAACCACACCGGAAACATGGGAAATGTAACTGCCAATAATACTGCGGATCTGTACCGTGAAGTGACTTTGGATCTTCCGACTACCGCAAGAGTCTCCGCAACAATAAAACCCTCAATTCATATTCTGGCAGATTTTAATCAATATTTAAGTGGAGAAACTGCTTTAAGCCTTTCTTCGACCAATGATATGGCGATGGGATCCAATCAGCATTTGGTAAATGTGACGAATAATTTGGTGAAAATGTTTAAAGTAGATCACGTTCACAATGACTAAGCTTATTTTAAAAACAGGATTATTGATCATTGCTTTTCTAAATTTTGTTTCGTGTTCCAATGATGTGATTCAGCCTTTAGATAAAAATGAAGCAGTTCATCTTCAGTTTCCGTCTTATTTCCCGAAAATGACTTTTGATCAAAATGAAAATCCTATTACAAAAAATGGAGTAGAGTTGGGCAGAAAATTATTTTATGAAGGAAGACTTTCAAGAAATAATACGATTTCCTGCGGGTTCTGTCACATTCAGGAACATGCATTTACCCATCATGGTCATACGGTTAGTCACGGAATTGACGACAGAATAGGAATCAGAAACGCACCAGCTATTCAAAATATGGCTTTTCTGAAACGCTACATGTGGGACGGAGTGATACATAATTTAAACCAGCAACCTATTATTCCAATCACGGATGCCAACGAAATGGACAGTTCGATGCCTGAAGTAATTGCCAAACTCAGTAAAGAGGATGTTTATAAAAAATTGTTTAAGCAGGCTTACGGTGACGAGACTATTAACGGAGAACGAGTGCTAAAAGCTTTGTCGCAGTTTATGGCCACTTTAATTTCCGCAGATTCCAAATATGATCAGTTTAAACAGGGAAAAGTAAATTTATCCTCTCAAGAAACTCAGGGAATGGCTTTGTTTCAGCAGAAATGTTCTTCCTGCCACTGCGGAGAATTGTTTACCGATGAAAGTTTCAGGAACACAGGAATGTATTACAATACCCAGTTTAAAGATGCAGGAAGACATCGGGTAACGCTGGATCAAAATGACTGGATGAAATTCAGAGTTCCCAGCCTTAGAAATGTTGAATATACTGCGCCGTACATGCACGACGGAAGATTTTACACTTTGGAAGCGGTGCTCAATTTTTATTCTGATAATGTGGAGAACAATCCCAACCTCGATCCACAGCTGAAGCAGAATAACCACATCGGAATTGCGATAAATGCTCAGGAGAAACAATTCATTATTGCTTTTCTGAAAACGCTGTCGGACAAAAATTTTATTTCCAATCCAAAATTCGCTGAATAAATTCTAATTAAAATGAAGGATACATTTTTAATGTTAGGTTTGGTTTTATTTAATTTAAATCAGGCTAAAGACATCAACGACAGTTTATATATTTTAAATAATTATCATGATGAAATTTTGTTCAAGGAATGTGACGCTTGTGGCTGCGCAGCAGGAAATGGTTCGTCAGGTTTTGAATCTTTGTTAAATCCTCAGTTTATCGGAATTAAGTATTTCGCTCAGCATTATAAAGCGAAAGAGAATTTATTTGTCAATGGTTTGACGCAGGATCAGTATTTTAATACGTTTCAGCTTTGGGCAAAAATTCCTCTAACTCAAAAATTGAGTATTTACGGAAGTCTGCCATTTCATTTTCATGAAAAGAAAACTCTGCAGGGCGACATCAAAATTAACGGAATAGGAGATTTTAATTTGATGGGAATTTATCAGCTGATCAATTCAAAAGACAATATTCATCAGCTCAATGGTGGTATAGGTGTAAAAGTTCCGCTCGGAAACTTTGATGAAAAAGGCATTTCTGGAGTCAATCCGAGTTTTCAGCTGGGAACCGGAAGTTGGGATTATCAGGCAGTTTTAAATTACAGATTTCAGAAAAATAAACTGGCGGTGCTTCTCAATACCGATTACACGATTAAAACTGAAAATAAAAAACACTATCACTTTGGCAATCAGTGGAATTATTCAGCCACAGGATTCTATCAAATCTTTGGAAATGAGAAAAGCATTCTTTCTGCGAAATTTGGTTTTCAAGGCGAAGTCTATGACCGAAACCGACAGTACAAAGAAGCACTTCCGAAAACTGCTGGAAGTGCCTTGTATGGGAAGTTAGGTTTTGAAGCTTCTTACAAAAAAATCAGTTTGGGAACAGAAGTCATGCTTCCTGCTTACACCAATTTAGCAGGAGGTGATATTGAAGCTAAATCAAGATTCAGTGTCTTTGTCAACTTTGGAATTTAAATGAAATTTTCAAGATTAAAAAGATTCTGTTTCATTTAGTCAGCATTCCTCATCAAATACTTTTGATGAGGAATCTTTTATTTTAGTAATTGCACAGAATAGATAAAAGGAGATGCTTAGAATATTTAACAAGGACGAATTCAGATTTAAAGTACAAAAAAAAAGAGATTTCAAATTTGAAATCTCTTTTGTAGCCCGTAGGGGAGTCGAACCCCTCTTACCAGGATGAAAACCTGA
The DNA here is from genome assembly GCF_025971945.1 of Chryseobacterium kimseyorum. Classification (GTDB taxonomy): domain Bacteria; phylum Bacteroidota; class Bacteroidia; order Flavobacteriales; family Weeksellaceae; genus Chryseobacterium; species Chryseobacterium kimseyorum. The sequence goes on along the minus strand of NZ_JAPDHW010000002.1, from coordinate 69,833 downwards.
GGTCCTAACCGATAGACGAACGGGCCATCTACCATCACACTATAAATAGCGGGTTAGTAATTTTGAATTTTTAAAAGTTTCAATTCTTTTTAGTAGCCCGTAGGGGAGTCGAACCCCTCTTACCAGGATGAAAACCTGAGGTCCTAACCGATAGACGAACGGGCCTACTATAATTACGCTAACTTGTTAACGTGCTTAGTCAGTTTACTTTTTAAGTTAGCCGCTTTGTTTTTGTGGATAATATTTTTCTTAGCTAATTTATCCAATAAAGCGATAACTTTTGGCAATTGTTCTGTTGCTGCAGTTTTGTCCTCTTCATTTCTTAACCCTTTGATTGCTGTTCTAGCAGTCTTGTGGTAGTATCTGTTACGAACTTTTCTAACTTCGTTTTGTCTTATTCTTTTAAGAGCTGATTTATGATTTGCCATATCGTTCAAATGTGAGTGCAAATTTATAAACTTTTTTTATACCAGCCAAATTTATTTTTAAAAAATTTAAACTTTATTCTGTAAGGTATTTTTTTAGTTTATCTAATGCTTGTTCTAGTTTTATATTCTGTTGTTCTTTATCTATTTTTCTGATCGTGCTTGTCAGCATATTCAGAGCATTGTTCCATTCCCCAGTTGTATTGGTGAAAGTTATCCCGTCAATCAGTACCTCAAAGGCACTTCCCTCACCGTTCCTGTAGAGTCTGAAACTTATTTTATCATCCCTGCCTGTAATCCCTTCTTCATTGATCTTTAAATCGTAACTTTTCGGGTTCGTGTGGATTTTATTAAAAAGCAATTTCGCTTCCTGTATTTTTAAATCCGGCATGATATCAAATTGGTAGTCTATAGGAGAATCGAACTCCTGTTGCAAGGATGAAAACCTTGAGTCCTAACCACTAGACGAATAGACCAAATTTTGAGGTTGCAAAAGTATTAATTAACTTTTAAACTTCAAAATTATTTTTTTCTATTTATTAATTTTTTGAATAACCGTGTTTTTTATTCCTTTGGCTTCCAGTTCTTTCTGCAGTTTTACAGCATCTTCCAGAGATGCAGCTTTTCCGTAGGTATAGTAGAATAGGCCGTTATTTTTCTCTCTTTCTGCATCTTTGAGCGTCTGCAGGATAAATGAATTGGCGCTGAGTTTATCTTTTCCGGTGTAGACTTCAATGGTATAATACCCTGTATTCAGCTTTTGATTTGGCATAAATCCTACAGCATACGCGTTTCTGAACCCAGCATCTTTTGCAGTCTTAATATTAATATCACGAATCGAAGCCATGTTGGTGACACTGTAATAATATTTATAAATTCCATTCTCTTTTAAAGGAAGAATATAATTCAAGCCTTTTAATGCCGGATCATCTTCGTTGTATTTTATGGCAGAAGTCATCAGCAAAATTCTGAAATCATTCTTTAACGGTACTTCTTCTTTTTTCTCAGGCTCAGGTTTTTTGGTTGCCACCGGACCTCCTGATTTTCTGTCGATCGCTTTTTTGTAATCAATGATCGCATCATAGATGCTTTCCGAAATTTCGTCCTGTCCTTTTTCTGAAGCTAAATAATGACTTTCCTCAGGATGATTGATAAATCCTGTTTCAATCAATACGGAAGGCATCGCGTTCATACGGAGCACGTGAAGGTTTTTCTGCCAAACGCCTCTTGATGATCTTTTGTCTTTATTCACAAAATTGTTCTCAACAAGACCTCCAAGCAGTAAGCTTGATTCAAGATATTTACTTTGCTGAAGTTTTAATGCTATGAGAGACTCCGGAGATCTTGCGTCGTAAGTACCGAAGGTCTGTTTATCTTTTTCATCGAGGTAGATCACGTCATTTTCACGTTTTGCGACCTCCAGATTGGTGTCGTTCTGATCGGGACCCTGTACAAATGTCTCTGTACCGTATGCGGTAGGCCGCTGAGAAGAATTACAGTGTACGGAAACAAAAAGATCTGCTTTACTTCTATTGGCGAGATTGGTTCTGTCCGATAATGAAGGGAATTCGTCGATCTTTCGGGTGTAGATTACCTTGAAATCTTTGTTTTTCTCAAGCATTCTTCCTATTTTAAGAACAATCGCAAGTGTAATATCCTTTTCGGCAATTCTTCCTATATCACTATACGATCTGTTCGCACCATGGTCGCTTCCTCCGTGTCCTGCGTCTAAAACGACGGTAAACTTTTTTTGAGAATAAGCGAAATGGGTGGAAAGAATAAGGAGAAATGCTAAAATTATTTTAAATTTTCGTGTGTACATCTTACAGTTTTAAAAATTATATTAATTTTGAGCCTAAATTATATAAAACAAAATTGGACAAAACCGTCTTCAAAAATATATTACAAATTTTAATTATCCTAATTTTTAACAGTTTTTTAGCACAGCAAAATCCTAAAAAATTAACGGAAACAACGATAATTAAAGATACAATTTCCAAAAAGGATACCATTGTTGTACAGAAGGAATCATTAGATGATGTACTCGACACAAAAGCCGATGATCAGCGAAGAGATATTCCGAAGAGAATGATTTATCTGAACAGAAATGCTCAGGTAAAATATCAGGATATGCAGATTGACGCTGATTATATATCTATTGATGAAGAAAAGAACGTCATCTATGCCAGAGGAAAGCAGGATTCTTTAGATAGAATCATAGAACCTGTCATCGTTACTCAGGCAGGAAAAAAGTATGAGACCAACAACTTTAACTACAATTACAAAACAAAACAGGCGATTGCTTACAATGCCAGAACCGAAGAAAGTCAGGGGATTATAGTCGCTGAAAAAACAAAGAAGTATAACGACTCGGTTTTCTTTATGAGAAGAGGTCTGTTTACTACGGATGATTATTTCATTAAGAAAAAAGATTCTCTTGCCGATTACCATCTTTTGGCTCCACATATTAAAATGGTAAAAGGGAAAAACAGCAGTTCTCTTATTACCGGACCCGTACAGATGTATATTGAGCAGGTGCCAACGCCTCTGATCATGCCATTTGCAATTTTACCTTTTTCAGAAAAAAGATCTGCAGGAATCTTGATTCCCAGTTTTGGAGAGAGGGAAGATGTAGGGTTCTTCTTAAATGGAATAGGATACTATCAGCCCATCGGAGAACATTTCGATCTTAAAGTTCTGGCAGATATTTACACCAAAGGAAGCTGGAACCTGCGCCCTGAGATGAATTATCTGAAGAAATACCGCTATTCCGGAAACTTCTCTGCGGATATCGGAAATACAGTCCGCGGAATAAAAGGGTTGGATAACTACAGCAAAACGGGGACATACCGAATTGCATGGAGACACAGTCAGGATGCAAAAGCAAATCCGTTTCTTACATTTTCTGCCTCTGTAGATGTAACCAGTCAGACATTCTACAACAATACGGTCAATAATAATTATATTATGGATCAGAGTGTATTGAGAACGCAACAGAATTCTACACTATCTCTTACGAAGAGATTTTTAAAACTTCCTGCAACGATTACAGGAACAGCATCTTATTCTCAGAACTTCGCAACAGGTTTGGCAGATTTACGTCTTCCTCAGATGAATGTTGCGATCAATCAGTTTTATTTGTTTGGATCTAAAACAGGTGTGAGGACTGGTCTTCTAGAAAACATTACCGTAAACACAGGTTTGAATTTAACCAACTTTGTGAGTACAGAAGAGGGTGAGCTTTTCACAAAAGCCATGTGGGATAAACTGCAGACCGGAATAAAAAACAATATCACCTTGGGAACCAATACTACAATTGCTAAATATTTTACATTCAGTTTAGGTGCCAATATTGACAATGCGTTAACAACAAAAACGCTTACCAAAATCTATGATCCTATCGAGAATTTAGTAGTTGATCAGGTAAATAAAAAGGTGGCAGGCTATTCTACATTTTCTACAACGGCGAGTTTGCAAACACAGCTTTACGGAATGCTGAATTTCAGAAAAGGTGCATCTATTGAGGCTATCAGACATATGATGACTCCGAGTATCGGATTTACATATTCTCCGGATTTTGGAGGTGAAGGATTTGGTTATTTCAGAAATTATTATGACGCCAACGGAGCATTGACGCCGTACTCAATTTTTGATAACGGAATTGTAGGAGCACCAACTTCGGGCATGGTGGGCGCACTGGGTTTCAACATCGGAAACAACGTTGAAATGAAAATAAAATCTAAGAGCGATTCTACCGGAGTGAAAAAAATCAAAATCTTTGAATCTTTGAACCTTTCCGGAAGCTATAACTTTGCTGCTAAAACACATCCGTGGTCTGTGATTTCAGTTAATGGGCAGTCTTCTTTCTTCGATAATAAACTGAGTGTTAATACGAGTTTAACTTTAGATCCGTACAAGATTTTATATATTCCTGGGGAAGAGGAAGGTATCAGAACAGAAAATTTCGGTCATTTCAGTGTTCAGGGTTTCAATGTTCAACTTTCATATCCTCTGAGCAGTGAGCTTTTTGGGGAGAAAAAAGATTATGCTAAAGAGTATAAACAGAAAGGAGAGATCAGAAACGAGAACTATTATTTTGATGATGATAATTATGCTCATTTTGATCAGGCCTGGACGTTGAATGTTAACGCCAATTATGCTTACTCCAGAGGAGCTACACGTACTTCAAATAAAATTGCTTCCATAGGTTTAGACGGTAGTATTAAGCTTACACCTTACTGGAATATCACAGGAAGTACCCATTACGATATGGTTACAAAGGATTTAGCCTATACAAGAATAGGTTTTTCCAGAGATCAGCGAAGTTTTACCATTAATTTTAACTGGGTGCCTTTCGGACAGTACAAAGTCTATGACTTCTTTATCGGGATTAAAGCCAATATATTAAGTGATGCACTGAAGTATAAAGACAGAAGTTTTACATCGCCAAATCCGCCTTTCTAATTAAGTTTTTGTTTAAATTTAAATTTTATATTTGTATCCGAAATAAATTCTGTTAAAATCGGCATGATTTTCACTGTCAGTGAAGGTAGTGCGATATACATAATAAATAATATATATCATCATATGAAAAAAATAATATCTACTGTTAATGCTCCTGCAGCAATCGGACCTTATTCACAGGCAAATTTAGCAAACGGAGTTTTATATATTTCAGGACAGATTCCTGTAGATCCTGCAACCGGTAAATTGGTTGAAGGAATTGAAAAAGAAACGCACCAGGTAATGAAAAACCTTGAGGCTGTTCTTACAGAAGCAGGTATGACCTTTAAAAATGTAGTGAAAGCAAGTATCTTTCTTAAAAGTATGGATGATTTTGCTGTGATGAACGATATTTACGCTTCATATCTTGATGCAGAAAGTTATCCTGCCCGTGAAACTGTACAGGTTTCCTGTTTGCCAAAAAATGTTGACATCGAAATTTCTATGATCGCACATCAGGATTAATGAGCTTTATCAGAAATACATTTGCCGTCTTAATAGGTCTTGTGATTACAGGGCTTATTATCACTCTGGGCATAAGAGCTTTCCCGAAATGGGTAACTTTTGAAGCTTTTGCGCCTTTTGAGCACTGGCAAAGATTTTTGGAAAGTATGCAGAATAATGATGCGTTTTTCGGTTTTCTTCTTTTTATTTCAGGTTTGGGAAGTACGGTGGGAGGTGTAGCTACAGCAATTATCGTCAAGTATGCTAAAGTGGCTTATGCAATCTTAATCGGTTTTATCATGTTGTTTATAGCAATGCTTGATGTAATCATCTTCCCTTATCATCCTACGTTTTATAAAATCTCTATATTTCTTATCTTTTTTCCGTTTGCCTGGATGGGCGGTAAGATTGTAGAAGTTATTTATGAAAGAAAAAAGAAACAGAGAATCGCAGATAAAATGAATAAAAGATAATCATTTATAAAAAATAAAAAACCCGCGACAGTCTTAGACTGCCGCGGGTTTTATTTTTACTGCATTTATTGTTATGGCATTTTAAAACCTTTGGTATAAATTCTGCCAGAGTAATCTACAAATTTCACCTGTACATTTCCTTGGTATTTTTCTAATATCTTTTCTACGTCTTTTTGAGAATTCACAGGTTTCCCATTGATCTCGATGACAATATAGTCATCAACGATACCAATCTTAGCCATCTCACTGCCTTCTGTTACATTCTTGGTAACCACGCCACTGTTCAGTCCGTATTCGGTTTTAAAACGGTCGTTTAAAGGCTCAAAATTAGCACCGATCTTTTCTGTAACACTTAAGTCTGCTTTTGATCTAGCGCTGGTACCTCCATTTTGATCTTTCAGTGTTACTGTTGCAACATTTTCTTTACCGTTTCTCAGATACGTAACCTGTACCTTATCACCAGGACGCTTGCTTCCAATTGAAATTGATAGATCGGCAAAGTCGGTAATAGCCATTTCATCAACTTTTACAATAACATCACCAGCTTTTAATCCTGCATCCTGAGCGCCACTGCTTGGGGAGAATCCTCTTACATATACACCAGAACCTACTTTCAGATTAGCTTTTTCCTGTTGGTTATACCCTGTAACCTGCTGTTGGTCTGAAAGGTCTAAAGAGTTTACTCCAAGGAAGCCTCTCTGTACAATTCCGAATTTCTTGATATCTTCAACTATCTTTCTTGCTAAGTTTGCAGGCACTGCAAAGCCGTAACCCTGATAATATCCTGTAGTAGAAGAAATGGCTGAATTAATTCCGATTAAATCTCCATTTACATTCACCAATGCACCTCCTGAGTTTCCAGGGTTAATAGCTGCATCCGTCTGAATAAAACTTTCTATTGGATTAGTCGCTTTCCCTTGTCCGCCTAAAATTCCGATTCCTCTGCCTTTTGCTGAAATAATACCGGCAGTTACCGTAGAATTTAACCCTAGTGGATTACCCACTGCAAGAACCCATTGTCCCACATCAATATTATCAGAATTGGCAAAGTTTAAAAATGGAAGACCCTTTTCTTCAATTTTCAGAAGTGAAATATCAGTATTGGGATCTGTACCTACTAAAGTTGCGATGTAAGATTTCTTATTGCTTAATACAACCTCAAGTTTATTAGCACCTGCAACCACGTGATTGTTTGAGATAATGTATCCATCAGCTGATATAATGACACCGGAACCCATTCCTGACGGCATGCTGTCCGGAGCTTGCTGCTGTTGTCTCTGTTTCTGCTGGCCGCCCCTTCCTCCGAACGGATCGCCAAAGAAATAATCAAAAAGATCCTGATCAGATGCTCTGTTTGAGGTTCTTGTCTGGTAATTTTTGATCGTTACTACAGCCGGAACTGTGGTTTTAGCTGCTTTTACAAAATCATCACCTACAGCTCCGGTATTCATTCCTACAAAAGATGCATTTTTTGATGATGTAAAATAAGATTGGTCTGCAGTATTAGCATCGTGACCTAAATATTGTTGTACGCCGACGGTAGTAGCTCCTGAGATTACTCCTACAACGGCAAATGGTAAAAGTTTTTTTAAAGTACTCTTCATTGTTTATCTGTCTTTGTTTTATTTATACTATTATTAAACACAAATTTAATGCTTAATTAGTATGCAATTAGTATGCTGTGTTTCACTTTTAACTAAAATTTAACGAGAATACTTCGATTTTATGCATTAAGTCATAATTGTTAAAATGTTTCTTAACAAAGCTTAAGATTTAATTAAAAGAAATTGTGACATTTTTTCCAGCAGTAGACTTTCAATTGTCACAATTGTACGCTATTTGAAAAAAATATTATCTTTGCAAAATTATTTTTCTCACTTAAAACGTTTATAGCATGCAACTGTATAACACCTTAAGCGCAGAAGAAAGAGCTCAGCTTATTGATGAAGCCGGTAAGCAACGTCTTACTTTGTCTTTCTATGCGTATACCCATCTTTCAGATCCCAAAAAGTTTCGCGACGAATTATTTATAGCCTGGAATGCACTTGATGCACTGGGTCGTATTTATGTTGCCCATGAAGGTATTAATGCGCAAATGAGTATTCCGGCTGATCACTTGGAAGACTTTCGTGAGACGTTAGAAGCTTATGATTTTATGAAAGGAATTCGTCTCAATGTAGCAGTTGAGCAGGATGATCATTCATTTCTTAAGCTGACGATAAAAGTTAGAAATAAAATTGTTGCCGACGGCCTGAATGACGAAACTTTTGATGTGACCAATAAAGGAGTTCACCTGAAAGCGCAGGAATTCAATAACTTACTTGAAGATCCGAACACTATTGTTGTAGATTTCAGAAATCATTATGAAAGTGAAGTGGGTCATTTTGAAGGTGCTATTACTCCTGATGTAGAAACTTTCAGAGAAAGTTTACCGATTATCAACGAGCAGTTACAGGATTTCAAAGAAGATAAAAATCTACTTATGTACTGTACAGGTGGAATCCGTTGTGAAAAAGCCAGTGCTTATTTTAAACATCAGGGCTTTAAAAATGTCTTCCAGTTAGAGGGCGGCATAATTGAATATACCCGTCAAATTAAGGAGGAAAATATTGAAAGTAAATTCATCGGAAAAAACTTTGTATTTGATCACCGTTTGGGCGAAAGAATTACTGATGATATTATCGCGCAGTGCCACCAATGTGGCAAGCCTTGTGACAACCATACCAACTGTGCCAATGACGCATGTCATTTACTGTTTATTCAGTGCGATGACTGTAAATCGGCGATGGAAAACTGCTGTTCTACAGAATGCCTGGAAATTACACATCTGCCGGCGGCTGAACAGTTAAGATTAAGAAAAGGGTTACAGGTCGGAAATAAAGTATTCAGAAAAGGAAAATCTGATGCTCTGACCTTTAAGAACTCTGGAGATCTACCGGACAAACCTTTAGCAAAGGTTGAATCGACAAATATCAGACAGAAAATTGCAGTTAAAAAAACTTTAATTGGCAAAGCGGAACATTATTACACTAAATCTAAAATTGCACAGTTTTTAATTGAGAATGGAGAGCTGTCAGTTGGCGACAAAGTTTTGATATCAGGTCCAACCACCGGTGATCAGGAGATTGAAATTACTGAATTACATGTGAACGGAAGCTCTTGTGAAACGGCTACAATGGGCGATCAAGTTACCTTTGAGCTTCCTTTCAGGGTGCGTCTGTCCGATAAAATCTATAAAATTTTAGGATAATTTTACGTATCGATACTATACGAGTTGCATTCTTTCAGAATGCAACTTTTTTTTTGCTGGGAATATTGGATCACATCGTAGGATATCGTTTGACTTAAAAGCAGTCTGTACAATAATCAGCATTTTATTAGATTAGTTTCTCCATGAAATGGTAATCGAAGTCGATGTTGCAATACTATTTTTTATACATTTGAGAATGAAAAAAGCAGAACTCAGAAAATTATATCTTGAGAAAAGAAAAGCCTTATCGCAGGATGAGGTTTTGGCATTGTCTGACAGGATTTTTGAGAACTTTGTCAATTACTTTAAGCCTTTGCCGGAACAGAAAGTTCATGTTTTTATTCCGATTGAAAAATTTAATGAAATCCGAACGGATATTTTTGTCACTTATTTTTTAAGTAGAAATGTCAGGGTCTTTGTCCCTAAAATCGTTGAGACAAAATTGATTGCAGTTGAGATTTTTTCTGATACAAAGTTCGAAGCTGGCAGTTGGGGAATCTCAGAACCGGTTTCAAACGAAGATTCAAAAATTGTTGATTTTGACTATATCATTACACCGCTTTTATATTGTGACAAAAAAGGGAATAGAGTAGGCTATGGAAAAGGTTTTTACGATGCTTTCTTTGAAACGGTCTCAAAAGATTCAAAAAAAATCGGAGTCAATTATTTTGACCCCGATGATATGATTGATGATGTTTGGGAAAATGATATTCCGTTAGACTATTTGGTAACACCTGCTGATGTGCTGTCTTTTTTAGACGGCTGCTGATAGAAGTTGACAAAGTAAAATTTAAATTCTTTATTTGTTTTTTCAGGCTTTGAGACCAAAGTGTACTGTGCATTTTTTTCAAATGTCCCAATCGATTTGTTTTTACCGTCAAAATATTCCACATTGAATTTCGCTAAATCTATTGTGTCATTATTCTGTATTTCCTGATAGATATTGATGTTGTTAACCTTTACCTTCTTTACCTGCAGGCTTTCAAGTTCTTTAAATAGTACATTAAAGGTTGTACTGTCTGGTTTCTGAAAGTATTTTTCTATCTTGGAATAGATGGCTGTATCTATTTCTGTATTTTTCTCGCCCGAAAGGTATAATGTAGAAAGGTCCAAAACATCCTGTACTTTCTGAAGCGTAATCGCATTTATTGCCTGAGTGCTGTCCATCTGAACAGTTTGATTATTGGTATTTCTTAATTTTTCAAGATCACTTACTGCAGAATCTTCTTTTTTTACACAGGAAATAACTGCAAGTCCTATTAATATGGAGAAAAATAAAATCTTATTGATTGTTTTCATTGGTTGAGATTTTAAATTTAATTGAGATGATTTTACCTTTTTTGTCTTTTCTCATTTCGATTACGTTGAGGTTTTTCAATGATGTCGTTGGAGTGGTGACAAGCGTTATGTAGTCCTGTTTGTCGAGAGATTCCAATCCGTAAATGTCGCTGTCGTAGACCTGAGTAATAACAGCATCATTGCTGATCAGGTTTTCCAACTGTTTACGTTTCTGTCTCACCAAATTGAACTGTTCCACAGCATTGACCCCTTTTACATCCTTTGTTGAGAAATAATAGACTGCCATTTTATAATCATCAGGTTTCAGTTCTATCGTTTCTTCCTCGGGTGCATTTTCGAGATTACGATTAACTTCCAGATTTTCATACATCGTGGAGCTAATCTGCATTTTGATGTTTTTATCTTTTGTCTGATAATAAAAACATTCGCCTGGTTTTATCCTGAAAAAAAGCGGAGATTCATTTTCCTTAAGCACTTTTATTTCAATGGTGCTCTGTACTTTCTGATTTCTGTCAGCATCGGTAAAGCAATAGGTGTATGTTTTGTCGAATATTTCATCCTTAAATCCCAGAAGTCCCAGCAAAACGACAAAAACTGAGGTTGCTGCTATCCAGGCAGTTCTCTGATAATTCTTTTTAGGTGATTTTTCAACAAAGATTTCCTTTGCATTATCTGGCAAAGGTTTTTGTTCAACGATTTGATTTTCAGTAGTGTTATTTTGTAAATCTGCTTTTTCAGGTGTTGAAATTTCGGTTTTTGCAGGCTGATTTTCAGATTTCGGTAAGTTTAATGCGCTTGAAATAGTTTTTTCTAATTCTCTACGATCATCTTCATCTAAATCCTGCTCATCCTGCAGCAGTTCACCGGCAAAAAGATGTTGCTTTTTAAATTCATACCATGATGTGTAACCTGCATAAATACTCAGAATTGTGAGCATATCAATACGCGGCAGTTTGGTTACTGGTGAATTTTTAAAATAAGTATAAAAAGACTTTTCACTGATGTTGCCTTTAGCCTTTTTTCGGAGATCTTCCTGGAAATATATAATATCTATACCCTTCCATTTAGATATATCATCATAAGAAGGGGTATATTCTTTCAGATATTGAGCCTGAACGTCCTTCTTCAGCTGCTCAAAATGTAATAAATCTAAATCAGTCAATTTTTTGATAAATGATTAATGTGTTGATTTTCAGTATTATTTATTTGTAAAACTGTTTTACAAAGGTATTACAATTATTTTTCATAAACAAACTTTCTATCTGCTATACCTTTGTCTTGTTCAAATAACCGAACAGAGAAAAAGATTTAAAAAACAATATTAACAAATTAAATTTAATTTATTATGAAAAAGTCATTATTCGTAGCTGCTATCGCTGCAATCTCATTAGTTGCTTGTAAAAAAACTGAAGCTACTGCTACTGAAGGAGCTGATTCAATCGAAAACAACGCTGATTCAGTTCAGAACAATATCGATTCTACAAAAAACGCAACTATCGATTCTACTAAAGTAGCTGCAGATGCTAAGAAAGATAGCGTTGAAGTTAAGTCTGACTCAGCTAAAGCTGCAGTTAAGAAATAATTTCTAGCTACCGCTAAAATAAAGACCGTTTCGCCCAGCGAAACGGTTTTTTTATGTTTAAACAATATGATAAAGACTATTTTAATTTTTCTTTTGCTTCAACGCTTCATAACAGGTAATCGCAACAGCATTGCTCAGGTTTAGAGAGTCGATACTGCCTGTCATAGGAATTAAGGTATTTTTTCCTTTTCCTGACCAAAAATCACTTAATCCTGAGTGTTCTGTTCCAAATAAAACGGCAGACTTCTGTGTGAAATCTCTTTTATATAGATCCTCCGAAGTTTCATCCATGATTGTTGTATAGATGTTAAAGTCATGATGATTCAGGAAATCAAGTGTCTCATGGTTTTCAGACTGGAAAACTTCCATTCCAAACAAACATCCCACGCTTGATCTGATAACATTTGGATTGTAAAAATCGGCTTTTGCATCCGTAACAATCAACGCATCGACGCCGAAGGCTTCACAGCTTCTCAAAATTGCTCCCAAATTTCCGGGTTTTTCAACACCTTCTACAATAATTACTGTTGAATTACCTTTAGGCTTAAAACTGTTAAGTTCTGATACTTTGGCTTTATAAATGCCAATGATGCCTTCCGAACTTCCACGGTATGCTATCTTTTCGTAAACCTTTTCAGAAACATAATGAATTTTTTCTTTCGGCTCTTTACCTTTGAAAATACTTTTACACACAAAAAATTCAGTAGCTTCAAATTGATATTTCTGAGCTCTTTCGTTCTCCTGCTGACCTTCAACCACAAAAACACCGGATTTTTTTCTAAACCGGTTGTCAGTTAAAAGTTTGGTAATATTCTTTATTTTTTCGTTTTGAAAACTTTCGATTAGCATTCCGCAAAATTATGGAAAATTTGGCAGAATGTTTTATTCGGCGAGATCAATTTGGTTTTCCGCAGTCTCCGTTAAGCTCTGTGGCAGAGATTTGTTGATCTTGTTTTGCAGTCCCATATTTTTTAGATCTTCAGCTCGTTTGATAAGATTTCCTCTTCCGGTATACAGTTGTGCAAAGGCATCGTTGTAGGTTTTCTGTGCGAGATCAATATTTTTGCCTACTTTTTCTAAATTGTCAACAAAACCAACCAGCTTATCGTACAATCTTGCACCTGCTTCAGAGATTTTTAAAGCATTTTGACTGAGGTCATCCCGTTTCCACAAATCTGAAATTAGTTTTAGAAATGCAATCAAATTAGTCGGGCTTACCATAATTACATGTCTGGTGTAAGCGTAATTCCATAAATTCTGGTCATTTTGAACCGCAATTAGAAATGCCGGTTCTATGGGAATAAACATAATCGTAAAATCCAGAGATTCGCTGATGTGATCGTATCTCTTTCTGCTTAAATCATCGATATGCCGTTTCATCGAAGCAATATGGAGAATTGTATGCTGGGCTTTTTCCTCAACCGATTCAGAAGAATTCATTCTTTCATAAGCATTCAGAGAAACTTTTGAATCGATAATGACCAGTTGGTTTCCCGGAAGTTTCAAAGTGAAATCGGGACGCAGACTGTCGCCGTCTTCATTTTTAATTGTCTGCTGTTTAAAATATTCCCGGTCTTTCGTCAGTCCGGAGTCTTCAAGAATTCTTTCCAGAATCATTTCTCCCCATTCTCCCTGTGTTTTTGTCTGTCCTTTTAATGCATTTGCCAGATTGTTGGCTTCCTGGCTAACTTTTGTGGTCTGTTCCAGCATCAGTTTTATCGTGCTGTTTAACGAATGTCGTTCGCGGGCTTCATTTTCATACACTTCATTAACTCTTTTCTTGAAATTTTCTAAATTTTCCCCCAAAGGTTTCAAAAGGGTGTCTAAATTTTGCTTGTTGGATAACGTGAATTTTTCAGTTTTCTCCTCTAATATTTTATTGGCCAGATTTTCAAACTGAAGTTTCGATTCCTCCTGAATTTTAGCAATCTCCTCTTTCTGCGTGGTAAGAGAATTTTTCATACTGCTGTTGATTGCTGAAAGTTCAGAATTCAGAGCGAGAACTTCCTGTTTTTTGTCCTGAAGATCTTTTATCTGGATGGTCTGCTCAACATTTGCCTGTTTCTGTTCTTTTAAATGATTTTCCAGTGATAAGTTTTCCGCAGATATTCTTGAAAACTCAGTTCTTAAATCATTGAGTAAGTCAGACTGGTTTAGAGAGATTTCTTTTTCTTTTAATGAATTTAAATTTAATTCATTGATTTTCAGATTTGCATTTTCAAGGTCTGAATTATTTTTAATAAACAAATGATTCAGTTCATCATAAGAATTTCTAGAAACCGTTGAAGATTTTAAGATAAAATATAAAATTACAGCGCCAAGAATTCCACCGGAAATAAATCCGATGATTAAGTAAGTCGTCTCCATTTTTCAAAATTACAAAAAGAAATGCGTGATTGGTGGATGGTCTGCCTTTGACATTTTCAGTTAATAAAAAGTCAGATAATAAGAATTTAAATATTTTAAAATCTGAGCCGTAGTATTTCTATTTGAAAAAGCGAAACATCCTTACGGACTTTGATTTTCTAAACTTCAGATAATGATTTCACATATTCGGAGAAGGTTTTCACACCCGTTTTTGTTTTAGTTAAAAATGAAAAAACCCCGCAATCTGCGAGGCTAATCAGTTTATTTTAATTTCTCAAAGCTGAAAGAAAATTTACAATTCATACCGAGGTATCCGAACATTCCCCATTTTGCATCATTGAAATAGGTCATATCCTGGATAGAGTATTGATTCTTCTCTGTCTGTATAACGATGCTGTCAGAGAGTTTAACTTTTTTAAATGGAAGACTCATGACAAGCGCATCAGTGGATTTATTTACTACAAGGGCAGAATCAACAGTTTTTGAATCGCGAATTACAAAAAGTTTTACACGATCAATATTTTTGGTAGCGATGCTGTCTGATATTTCGAAGACCTGATCTTCGTTTATGTATTGAGTATTGGCGCATTCGATATCATCGGATGCGTTTCTCTGTCTGCTTGTAGAAACCTGGTAATATATAATTCCAAAAAAAGTAAGTATCAGCAAAATCAACACTCCTAAAATAATCAGACAGCCTTTCAGATATTTATTCATCAGCACAATTTATTTTAAGGGTTTTCTTTTGCGATTTCATTATGATGCTTGAGATACATTGGCAACGCAGCAGATCCGTACCATGGAAAAATTTCGTAACTGAAAACTCCTGCTGCCACTGCAGGATCTGTTTTTACCCAAGACTCGGCTTCTTCTTTAGATTTTGTATTAAAAATAAACATTCCACGGTAGTCACGTTGGTTTTTTCCTGAGAACGGTCCGGCAACAACTATTTTTCCTTCTGTAGAAAGCTTGCCGATATTATTCATATGGCCTTTCATCAGGTCGGCCATCTTTGTTTTGTCAACAGTTTTCACAGATCCGGTGGTTAACATGACGATCATATAAGGTTTCATACCGAATTGATCAGCGCCGAGAGAGTCGGCTAACTTCTGGTTGAATCCGGAAACCTGTTCTTTTTCGTTTGCGTTAGTTCCACGTTTTCCTGGTTTGCCCGGTTTTCCGTCTTCACCTTTTGTGTAAATAAAACATGAGCTCAGACTCATTGTCATTCCAAAAAGCAGTAGTAAATTTTTCATCATTATGTGTTTTGAGTTAATCTTTAATTCTTAAAAACTCTTTAGCGAGTTCGATCATTTTCGGATCTCCGGTATATTTTCCGTGCTCATCTGAAAGTTTTACTGTAGGAATCCATTCTTTGTTTAAAGCCTGTACACCGATTAATTTCATAACGATATTCATTGGTTTTAAACCGACATCATTGGTAAGATTGGTTCCTATCCCAAAAGAAACTCCAATTTTTCCTTCGCAGTAATTGGTGATTTCTTCTACTTTTTCAAGATTTAAATTATCAGAAAAAATGATGTATTTGAATAATGGATTGATTCCGTTGCTTTGATAGTGTGCGATTGTTTTATCAGCAAATTCGAACGGATCTCCGCTGTCATGACGGACTCCGTCAAAAAGTTTAGCAAATTTCTTATCAAACTGCTGAAAGAAAACATCAGTAGTGTAAGTATCTGAAAGTGCAACTCCGAGGTCACCGCGGTAGACATCAACCCAGTGCTCAAGTGCTAATTCGTTAGCCATTTTAAAACCAAATTCTGCTCCATGAAACATAAACCATTCATGAGCATGTGTTCCGATTGGTTTTACATTGTATTTCATGGCAAAATGTACATTTGAACTTCCGATGAAAGTTGAATCTTTTTTCTGGTTTAAAGCTTCCATTACTAAGTTCTGAACTTTATAAGAATGTCTTCTTCTGGTTCCGAATTCTGCGAAATTAACCCCCAGTTCATTCAATGATTCTGCCTTTTCCAGAGTTTTGTTCATAACGACCTCATTAGAATCTCTTTCCATGTGATTCATTTCGTAATGAAGTTCACTGATTAAAGCCAGTAGGGGAACTTCCCAAAGAATTGTTCTGTACCAAAGTCCTTCTACGGTAACCGAAAGGTCATTTCCAGTCTGAATGATTTTCACTTCTGATGGGTCGTAATGATAACCTTCTAAAAAATCAAGATAAGGTAAATTTAAATATGGACATGTTCGTGCTAAGAATTTTTTCTCTTCTTTGGTAAGTTTCAGTTCTGCCATTTTGTTGACAATAGATTTCAGGGCAACATCAAAGCCCTCCGGGAAGTGATGTTTTCCTCTATTGATAAATTCATATTTTACAATCTGACTTGGGAAAAGTTTGACCACCGCATTCTGCATGGTAATCTTGTAAAAATCGTTGTCGAGTATGGAGTTGAGTCGTATTTCGGACATATTTTAATTTTAAATAAATGTAATAAAATAAATAAAAAAATCGCCACTTTGAATGGCGATTTTTATCATCAGTGAATGATTTTATTTTTTATTTTCCTAAATAAGAATTGTACATCCACACTTCTTTTTCCTGTTCTGTAATGTAGTCGCTCATTTGTGAGTTGGTGCCTTCGTCACCGGCTGCATCGGTAATTTCTAAAAGTTCTCTCTGAAGATCGATTACAACCTTAAATGAATTGAGAATAATTTCAACACTTTTATTTCCATCGCTTACTTCTTTGCTTTCTTGAATGGTAGAAACCTGAAGGTAATCTGAGTAGTTGTGTGCCGGAGTAGCTCCTAAAGTTAGAATTCGTTCTGCAATCTCGTCAATTTTCAAAACTAAGCTGTTGTATAATTCTTCAAATTTTGGGTGAAGGGTGAAAAACTGTTCCCCTTTGATATTCCAGTGTGACCCTCTTGTATTCTGATAAAAAACCGAGTAATTGGCCAGAAGTATATTGAGTTTTTCTGAGATGTTCTGACAGTCGGTTTCCTGTAAGCCGATGATATTGGCGTTTTTCATAATGTTTAATTTTTAATATGTGTAGCAGGCAGGAAAAAGTGTGCCGAAATTATCATATGATGATTGATGATACTTATCTTTGGAATTTTTAAAATATATTGAAATTTCAATTTATTGGTTACTAAATATTTTCGTTATGAAGAAGTACAAGATAGCAGCAATGATAATTGTTTTGATTTATTTTTTTCAGACTTTTTTTACTTCTTTGGGAGGTATTGGTGCAGACAGTTTATCGTACTTCGGAATTGCGGCAGACCTACCCAAGCCAGAGACAAATCTTTTCCCGATGGGTTATCCTATACTAGTAAGGTTGGTTTATAATGTTCTTCACGATTATTTCTGGGCTTCAAAGATTTTGAATTTATTATTTACCGTAATCATTCTCTTATTTTCTTATTATAAAAAGTTTTACTTCAGAGAAACTGTACTGCTTTTTATGGGGAAAACATTTTTCACGGTCTTTATCGGGGCAGCGTCAGAGACATTGTTTCTCTTTCTTATGTATTTTCTTTTCTTTTTCTTCCATCAGTTGCTATCGAAGAAGGATAATCTGTATTCGTATGCAGTTGCGATTTCACTTTGTCTGATTGGTTTTTTTATCACCAGATATTCGGGGATTTATATCTATGTTTCCGTCGCAGTGTTTTGCGGAGTGATGTTCTTTAAAATACGTGATAAGATTTATTTTAAACCACTTATTCTTATGTTGTTTCTTTCGGGAATAGGTATTGGAAGTTATCTACTTTTTAATGTCATGCATTTCGGAGATTATACCGGTGAACACATGAGAGGAAAGCCTTCATCAAAGGATGTGGTCTATATTGTAAGAGATGTCTTTGGGGTGATGAATTCGATTGATCCTTATATTGGTATAAAGCCTGCTTCCAACAGTTTGGCAAGTCTGTTATTCCAGTTCTTGGTATTCGTAATTGATGTTTTTATATTTTTCTTCTTTCTGAAATACTTTAAAAAAGCAAAAGAGTCTTCTCTCTATTATTTTCATATTCTGTTGTGGGTGATGGCTGGGGTCAGCGGTATTTCTGTTTTGGTTTCAGGGTGGTTTCAGCAGATTGAAGAGATGGGCGTGAGATTAATGGCTGCATCAAATTTTTGTCTGTTCTTTTCCTTCCTTATTTTATATTTCCAAAACCAGTTATCCGATAAATGGATTTGGAGGGTGAGCTGTTTCTTTTTAGTTTTTCTTACCTGTTACAGTTTAAAAGATCCCGGAAATTATTTGGAGAATAAAAAGCAAATTGAACCTCAGATGGCGAAGTTTAAGAATAAAAAATATCTTTATAATGATGAGAAAAATAAGATAACGGTAACTACTTATTATTTTCCGGTCATTGATAAAAAGTTTGATTATAAACATACAAACAGCCAGAAAGGAAGTTTGAAGGAAGGTATTGCAGGAACTGTAAATCCTAAAATAAAATGGTTGATGAACGATACGGTTCGTGATAAAACAAAGGTTTTGTACACATCGCAATTAAGATTTAAATAAATAAAAACTTTTTTAAAAGGAAGATAATTTCACATAACTACTTGTAGATTAAAAAATTATTACTATTTTTGCACCCTAAAATAAAAAGCAATTAAATGCCTACTATTCAACAATTAGTAAGAAAAGGAAGAGTCGCACTCACCAAGAAGAGTAAATCGGCTGCCCTTGATTCTTGTCCACAAAGACGAGGTGTATGTACGAGAGTATATACTACCACTCCTAAGAAACCTAACTCTGCACTTAGAAAAGTTGCAAGGGTAAGACTTTCAAACGGTAAAGAAGTCAACGCCTACATCCCGGGCGAAGGACATAATCTTCAAGAGCACTCGATAGTATTGGTACGCGGCGGAAGGGTGAAAGACCTACCGGGAGTACGTTATCATATCGTAAGAGGAGCATTAGACACTGCAGGTGTTAGCGGAAGAACTCAGAGAAGATCTAAGTATGGAGCTAAGAGACCAAAACCAGGTCAGGCAGCAGCTGCGCCAGCTAAAGGAAAGAAAAAATAATCATTAAATAAGGTACAGAAACAATGAGAAAGACAAAAGCGAAAAAAAGACCGTTGTTACCAGATCCGAAATTTAATGATCAATTGGTAACTAGATTTGTAAACAATTTGATGCTAGACGGTAAGAAGTCTATCGCATTCAAAATATTCTATGATGCTTTAGACATCGTAGAAACTAAAAAAGGAGAAACTGAAAAGACTGCCCTTGAAATCTGGAAAGATGCATTAACTAACGTTATGCCTCACGTAGAAGTACGTTCTAGAAGAGTAGGTGGAGCTAACTTCCAGATTCCTATGCCGATCAGAGCTGACAGAAAAATTTCTATGGCAATGAAATGGTTAATCCTTTACTCTAAAAAGAGAAACGATAAGTCAATGGCTTTGAAATTGGCTAACGAAGTGGTAGCTGCTTCAAGAGAAGAAGGTGCTGCTTACAAGAAAAAATCTGATACTCACAAAATGGCGGAAGCTAACAAAGCTTTCTCACACTTTAAATTCTAATTAGAAATGAGTAGAGATCTTAAATTTACAAGAAATATTGGTATTGCTGCCCACATTGATGCGGGAAAAACTACCACTACAGAAAGAATTTTATTCTATACAGGTGTAAACCACAAAATTGGTGAGGTTCACGATGGTGCTTCTACAATGGACTGGATGGAGCAGGAAGCAGAAAGAGGTATTACAATTACTTCTGCTGCAACTACTTGTTCTTGGAACTTTCCAACAGACCAAGGTAAACCATTAGCTGATACAAAACCTTACCACTTCAACATCATCGATACACCGGGACACGTTGACTTCACAGTAGAAGTAAACAGATCTTTGAGAGTATTGGATGGATTGGTATTCTTATTCTCTGCAGTAGATGGAGTAGAGCCTCAGTCTGAAACAAACTGGAGACTTGCTGACAACTATAAAGTTGCGAGAATGGGATTCGTAAACAAAATGGACCGTCAAGGTGCTGACTTCCTTAACGTGGTAAACCAGGTTAAGACGATGTTAGGATCAAACGCAGTTCCAATCGTTTTACCAATCGGTGCTGAAGAAGATTTCAAAGGTGTAGTTGACTTAATTAAAAACAGAGCGATCATCTGGGATGAAGCTGGACAAGGTGCTACTTTCGAGGTAGTTCCAATTCCTGACGACATGAAAGATGAAGTTCTTGAATACAGAGAGAAATTAGTAGAAGCTGTTGCTGACTACGATGAGACTTTGATGGAGAAATTCTTCGAAGATCCAGATTCAATCTCTGAAGACGAAATCAACGAAGCGCTTAGAAAAGCTACTATCGATTTATCTATTATCCCAATGACTTGTGGTTCTTCATTTAAGAACAAAGGAGTACAGTTTATGTTGGATGCAGTATGTAAATACTTGCCTTCTCCATTGGATAAAGATGATATCAAAGGTACTGACCCAAGAACTGACGCTGAAATTTTCAGAAAACCAGACGTAAAAGAGCCTTTCTCGGCTTTAGCATTTAAGATTGCTACCGATCCTTTCGTAGGAAGATTGGCATTCTTCAGAGCATACTCTGGAAGACTAGATGCAGGTTCTTATATCTTGAACACTCGTTCAGGAGATAAAGAAAGAATCTCAAGAATCTATCAGATGCACGCTAACAAGCAAAATCCTGTAGAATATATTGAAGCAGGAGATATTGGTGCAGCGGTAGGTTTCAAATCTATCAAAACTGGTGATACAATGTGTGACGAGAAAAACCCAATCGTTCTAGAATCGATGGTTTTCCCTGATCCGGTAATTGGTATCGCTGTAGAACCTAAAACTAAAGCTGACCAGGATAAAATGGGTAATGCTTTAGCTAAATTGGCAGAAGAAGATCCTACGTTTACGGTAAGAACTGACGAAGCATCTGGACAAACGATTATCTCTGGTATGGGTGAGCTTCACTTAGATATCATTGTTGACCGTATGAGAAGAGAATTCAAAGTTGAAGTTAACCAAGGTCAGCCTCAGGTAGAGTACAAAGAAAATCTTACAAGAGTTGCTCCACACAGAGAAGTTTACAAAAAGCAATCTGGTGGTAAAGGTAAATTTGCTGATATCGTATTTGAACTAGGACCTGCAGACGAAGGTAAAGTTGGTTTAGAATTCATCAATGAGATCAAAGGTGGTAACGTTCCTAGAGAATTTGTTCCTGCAATTGAAAAAGGCTTTAAAGCTGCAATGAAGAACGGTCCTTTGGCTGGTTTCGAAGTTGAAGGTATTAAAGTTACTCTTAAAGACGGATCTTTCCACGCGGTGGATTCTGATGCACTTTCTTTTGAAATGGCAGCTAAATTAGGATTTAAAGAAGCGGGACGTGCTGCTAAGCCAGTAATTATGGAGCCTATTATGAAGTTGGAGGTTGTAACTCCGGAAGAATATATGGGTAACATCATTGGTGACCTTAACAAGAGAAGAGGTACTATCAGTGGACAAGAAGAAAAGAACGGTGCCGTTGTGATCAAAGGTTCAGTTCCACTTTCTGAAATGTTTGGTTATGTTACTACTCTAAGAACACTTTCATCAGGAAGAGCTACTTCTTCTATGGAATTAGAGAAGTACCAGGCTACTCCTCAAAACGTTGCTGAAGATATCATTGCTAAAGCAAAAGGTTAATTTTTTAAATCAAAGAAATGTCACAAAGAATCAGAATAAAACTAAAATCTTACGATTACAACTTGGTAGACAAGTCTGCTGAGAAAATCGTAAAAACGGTAAAGGCTACTGGTGCTGTTGTAAACGGACCTATTCCATTACCTACAAATAAGAGAATCTTCACTGTGTTGAGATCTCCGCACGTAAACAAGAAGGCTAGAGAGCAGTTCCAGTTATCAGCTCACAAGAGATTGATGGATATCTACTCTTCTTCTTCTAAAACTGTTGATGCTCTAATGAAATTAGAACTTCCTTCAGGAGTTGACGTTGAAATTAAAGTGTGATAAATTTGCTGATCGATGGAAGTCTGATGACCGAAGTTTTAAAGCAACACCTTAAATATGAATCCCTTTTCGAAAGAAGAGGGATTTTTTTTGTAAGGTTTTTTCAAAGTTAACCATAGTGTTCAGAAAGGTGCTGAAAATTTTTAATTTTGCTTAAAAGTTATGATCATGAAAGCAATATTAATATTTTTGATAACATTCAGTGTATCACTTACCGCTCAGACACACCGTTTTATTTACGAATATCAGTTTAAAATGGATTCCACATCCGCGGAATACAGAAAGGCAAACATGGTTTTGGATGTAAATACTGAAGATGTTAAATTTTACAATTATGATTTTGTCGTTACCGATTCTACGAATAAAACCAAAGGTCAAAACAGCATTATTTGGGATGATACTCCGGCCTTAATCAGAAAGAAAAATTCGAATATCAATTCAAATTATATCCATGTTCAGAATATGTTCATCGTAGATACAGAAGATCAAATAAACTGGAAATTATCTGATGAAACTAAAAATTTGGGTGGATACAAACTGCAGAAGGCTACTGCCAGATTTGGAGGAAGAAATTGGACGGCATGGTTTACAAAAGATATTGCGCTTAGCGAAGGTCCATATAAACTCAGGGGTCTGCCGGGAATGATTTTTGAAATTGGTGATGACAAAAACAATTTTAAATTTTCTCTAGTCAAAAGTTATAAACTATCTAAAACTTACGATACGTCAGCAATTATTGAAAACTTTGGAGGGCAGAAGCCGGTAAAAATTACGGAGGCAAAACTTAAAAAACTAATGCTTGATAATTATAATGATCCACTTCATGAATTTAAAGAACATTATAAAAACAACACTGATCCCGGAGCAAGATTTATGGTAATGGGAATTGAAGTTAAAAGTAGTGAACAGTTAAAAGAACTGTCAGACCTGATGCAAAAGAACATAAGGAAAAACAACAATCCTCTCGAATTTAGTAAAGCGATTCACTACCCCGGAAAATAAAGTAAAATATATTTTTTCACAAGCAAAGGATTTTTTATATTTAATTTTTGAAGATTATGAAAATAGTAATGCTTATTTTTTTGAGTTTTGGGAATCTTGTTTTATCACAGAACCATCGTTTTATTTATGAAGTGGAATCTAAAAAAGACTCTACAGAAAATACTGTAACCAAAGAATTTTATCATCTTGATATTTTTTCTGATGATATTAAATATTACGGAAGAGCTTATTATGAAGCAGATTCTCTTATTAAAAACAATATTGGTTTTTCCGCAAACAGCAGTCCGACACTTACAGATATCATCGTACGAAAGGCCGATAATGAGTATGATCAATATGAATGGCTACAGTATGATGTTCTGAAAACGTCTCAAAAAGTCAGTCAAAAGTGGATTTTGACTGATGAGAAAAAAACTTTTCAGGATCATCTGGTTCAGAAAGCAGAAACGAATTGGGGCGGTAGAAAATGGACGGCATGGTTCAGTCCGGAGATTCCTTTCCAGTATGGACCGTACAAATTTCATGGTCTGCCGGGATTGATAATGGAGATTTCAGATTCTCAGAATAATTATGTATTTAAGCTGGTCAAGTCAGGAAAGCTTAGCGAAACGCAAAAAAAAATATCCTTTGATCACATTTTTAAAATTGGTGTTCCTGTCAACCGTGAAAAATACATTAAAGCAAAGCTTACCTACTTTAATGATCCATTAAGTTTTGTTAAAAACGGTGATATTGAATTGATGGATGGTAACTGGGCACTTTTACAGGATGGAACAAAATTAACGAAAGATAATTTTCGTGAGGTAAGACAAAGGCAGCAAAAGAATATTAGAAAATATAATAATCCTCTGGAACTTGATAAAATTGTAAATTATCCTAAATAAAGATCTGAAGTACACCGTGAGACCTGCGGAGTTTTTGTTTATATTTAAACATAAAATTGAAGAACAATGTCAAACTCCGATAAAAGTATTTTTGAAAAATTTTCTCTTTGGGCAACAAAATTTACAGGCAGTTCTTATGCATTTCTCGGCGCTGTAGCTATTGTGGTAATATGGGCAGTTTCGGGACCGATTTTTAAGTATTCGGAAACGTGGCAACTCGTGATCAACACCGGAACAACCATCATTACTTTCCTGATGGTTTTTTTAATTCAGAAATCTCAGAACAAAGATTCTAAAGCTATTCAGATTAAATTAAATGAACTGATTGCGGCCAACGAAAAGGCCAGCAACCGAATGGTAGATATCGAAGATCTTACTGAAAAAGAATTAGGTCAAATTCACTGCTACTACGAAAAACTCGCAGATTTTGCGGAAGAAGATACCGATATCCATACTTCGCATTCCATTGATGCTGCCAAAAGAAATCAGGATAAAAAACATGAAACTTTTAAAAAGAAGCATGAAATCTGGCTGCAGGAGCAGAAACAAAAAAAGGAATCGATTTGATTCCTTTTTTATTTTTTATTTAAACTATCTCTTCATAAAGTAATCAAAATAACTGCAGCTTCCCATAAGAGTTCTTGCTGCTTCCGTATCTGAGTACTGAGATTTCAGCTGAGCAAAATAGGTTCTGTATTTTTGATTTTTAAGATCGCTCATCTGCTTTTGGCAAGCATCATTTTTCTCAGACCATTTCGGGTCAGCATAATCGATGTTTGCCTGATTTTTAGCTTCGTACTGATAATATTTTCCCTGCTCTGCACTTGCCATCTGGAACAGCAGTCTTGCTTTCTGTTCTTTGTTGGTTGACAGATTTAAAGCTTTTTTATAGTAATTTAAAGCTAAATCAAAGTTATCAGGTTCTATATAGGTAGTTGATGTGAAATTCTTGTAGTAATATTGGTAAGGTGTTTTCTTATCGGTGCTCCAAAAATCATATTTTCCGCCGTTGCTGTTATCGACATCCATAACAAACAGTTCTCTGTAGTATCCGAGTATTGAAGTATTGTACAGCATATTCCCGATGAGCTGATTGGCATGTGCTGAATTTTCATCTTTACCGTCTCCTAGCTTTTTAAGCTGAACCAAAGCGTCTGCCAGTTCAAGTTTATTCATTTTTGGTTTGATGAAAGGAAATGCAGTATAATCTTCTGCCTGCATACTTTCCGCATCAGCACTCTGGAAACTTTCCCAGATATTATGTCCAAAAACCAGATTCGGAATATTGCTGAAGCCATCATAGTTTTGTCCATCGTAAACCAGTTTTTCATAGTTTCCGGTTTCCGGATTATATCTTTCATAATTCTCCCGCGGAATTCCCGAGAATGATTGTGCTTTCTGATAATGTAATTTTGCCTTATCAAAATCAGCTAATCTCATGGCACGGTCGCCGTAAATCACATTAAAAAATGCGTCAATGTTTCCTACATTGTCCATGTTTTTTGCGATGATCTGCTGTTCAAATTGAGTCTTATTCGGTTTTCTGTAAAAATCTTCAACGCTTTTCACCAAAGTAGAATTGGGGTTGTACTGCAGGTCAGACAGTTTATTATTCATAAGGAAAGATTTGCCGTCTTCGCCCTGAAGAAAATAACGGTTCGCCAAAACATCTTTTAAAAACGAAGCGGTAGAAGGCGGTGCACCGTAGTTGTATCCGCCATCCTGAAGGGTGTCTTTTTCAACTTTCTTTTCAACAAAATAATCGACATAGACTTTCATTAAATGATCTTCGTATTCTGCATCAATCTTTGGGTGCGAAACGATATCATTCAGAACTTTCATCCGTTTGATTTCTTCAAGATATTCCGGGTTGCTGGTCTTAATCTCTTCCAAAATTTCTGTGCTCGCCTTGTAATCTTTCTTTAAAAATTTAAGATAGGCATCTGCAATCTGCCAATATTCATCATTAGCTTTTTCTTTTGTTTTGGAAGTGAATTTTTCCAGATCTTCAAGGAAATCGGTTTGCTTCTCATCGTAATAATAACTTTGATTTTTCGTGTAAACCGGAATTCTGTCCGGATTCTCCAGCAGCTCATCATCACTTTGACTATTTTTATTTCCGTCCTGATCTTTGTCTGACTTCGAACTGAAAAGATTCTTAAAAAATCTCACAATTTTCTGCCAGAAAGAAAGCTCTTTGGGTTTTGCTTCTTGTTCCGCAGTCTTATTATTTGTGTCGTTCTTATTTGTGGCAGATTTAGTCTGCGAGGTATTATCAGAATCTTGAGCATTATAATAGTAGGTCGGAAGATAACTTCTTTCCAGCTCATTGATGCTTCTTGCCGCCATAACTTTAAGAATCTCTGAGTTAGGATCAATGTCATACATCTTTTCCATCATCGGAATCGGGTTGGTGAAATCTTCGTAACCCAATAGAAAATAGGCCATATTTTTCTCCTCATTAGTTCCGGCTCTTTTCAGAATATTATTAAAAGATGCCGTATCAGAAAGTTTCATCGAAATAAATGCAGAT
Source organism: Chryseobacterium kimseyorum (assembly GCF_025971945.1). Classification (GTDB taxonomy): domain Bacteria; phylum Bacteroidota; class Bacteroidia; order Flavobacteriales; family Weeksellaceae; genus Chryseobacterium; species Chryseobacterium kimseyorum. The sequence continues at coordinate 43,092 of NZ_JAPDHW010000002.1, read as the reverse complement.
TCTTTTCGGCTTTTGCTGTTTTTGAAAACCTGAAAGAAATTCCAGTTCGCCTCGCTTCCCATTTGCAATCCGCGCTGTGCGCCTGCCAATTGATCTAATGCCATATAATAGGCAGCACCTTTTAACGAAATGGGCTGAACGTAAGATTTAAAAGCCTGCAATGCCACATCAAAATTTCTGGTATAATGATTAAATCTTACGAGCTGATATCCGTATCGCTGTTTGATCTCCGGATTTTTGGCTGCGTTGTATAATGATGTTAATGCCGACACTGTTTTAGAGTAATCTAACTGAGTCGCGTTTTTATCACTTTCATTTTCTCTGTAGTAGAAAGAATCCGGCGTTTCTACATAATTGATTTTCATATAAGGCTCGAGATATTTAGCCTCAATAAGATAGTCTATTCCTTCTCTGTATTTTTGATATGATCCTGAACCCAGTTTTTTAAGTAAAGAATTGTTGGTGCTTCCTTTTTTCAAATCGTTCAGATCATTCATAGAAAGTTTATTCACCAAAAAATCTGTCTCAGAATAAGTAATTTGATTATTAAAGAATTTTCTCCATGCCTCAATATTCTCATTCGGAATTTGAGAAGTTTTAAAGTCGGTGTAAAACCGTGACGAATAGTTGTGAAGAAAGGGAAGGTAAGCTTTGTCTTTAATGATGCTTTGGGTAAACAGATTAAAGTAGTCATAATCCGGATCTGCCCAGGCGCACGCTTCAAATTTGGTATAGAAAAGCGATACGACCGCCAGTGATAGAATGTACTTTTTCATATTTATTTTGGTGTTTGTTTTTTACTTCCCGCTAATGATACAGATCAGCGCTGATTTTTTTATGAACTGAAAATTTTACTGCTGAAGATCTGTGAAATCCGTGGTAGAAAATTTTCTTTGACTTAATGGCAGAATAATTTTCCCGCTTTCAATATCATTCATCCAGCTATCAAAAGTTTCTGCCTTCTACAAATTTACTATCTAATTGGTAATATATAATGTTGTAGCTGCTTAATTTTTTATCTAAAAACCGGGTGACTTCATTGAGTTGATCATCAGAAATCTCTTCTGCTTTTATTTTGAATCCTCTGCTCATAAAGCTCCCAAAATAGAAGCCGTTTTTCAGAATTTCAATTTCACTGTCTGATATTTTTTTAAAATTTGGATTTTCCAGATCTTTTTTAGACAAAGCATTAATGAGTTTATGTTTTCCCAAGTGATTGGTAACAATTCCCCAAGAATAAATAGGTAAGGCAACTTCTATATTTTTTAGAGGATAGTCTTCAAGTTTCGATAAATAGCTTTTCAGAATATTAATATCTAAAATTGAATTTTGATCTGAATTTTCCAGCGGTGAAGAAGTAGAGTAGCACATGAGATAGGTTTTTTCCACAGGTGGAATTCCCATCAGGTTTTTATCTTTCACCTGATGAAGTCGGAGTGTACAGGTAATTTCTTTTCCGGAGATTTTTTTTAGTTCATTTAAAAATTTAAAATAATCATCTTTTGTTCCGGCAGTCCAGTCGCAGTCAATCTGGATTTCGGTACTTGGAGCGAGATCATAATCTTTAACTTTTTTCTGAATTAAATCATTAATGCTTTTTGCCAGAAACTGTATTTCGTCAGTTTTAATATGATAAAAAGTTCGGTTGGTGATAAAAACAGTTGGGATGATTTCTTTTTCGGTGCTGAAACTTTGATCTTTGGTAATGACCGCTATAGGTTCAAATTTCCCATTTACTTTATCAACATCAAAAAATCGGGTGCATAAAAAATGAGTGGTAGATTCTGCGAGTGCTTTTTTTTCTGTTTTATCTAAAGCGAGATTTGTTTTCCAGTAATAGTAAGTATAGGGATGGCTTTGTCTTTCACTGCATGAAGTAAACAAAATGATCGCAAGAAGGAGCTGAATGATTCTCATTATTTGTAAAGAATACTTTCGCAGTTACAGTTTAGCTCTGCCATTTCCGAAACCGGACAGCAGTCATCAGATCTCTTGATACTTCCGTTTTCGTCGGTGAGATAGATTTTTTCTTTGTCAAATTTTACATAAAATGTTTCGTTGTATGTCTTGAAATGAACTTTCATCACTTTAGGATTATATTTTCCTGCATTGATCTCTTCTCTGATTTCTTTACGGTCTGCCTGATTGATTTGTAAAAAACCAAAATGTACGTTTCCGTTTTTCTTTACATCCAGATAATAAGCCGGTGTTCCTGATCCGCTTGCGCCGTGTTCGATGTTAAAATCTCTTTTCCCGGTAAACGGTGCTTGCTGTGCAAAAGAAATTATTCCGAAGAGGAACATCAATGTGCTGAAAATATTTTTCATATTACTTTTTTCTCAAAATTAAAGAATTAATCAAAAGAATTTCGTTTCAAAATTCATGCAAATCTCTAAATCATTAAAAATCAAAATATTTTGCAATATATATTTGTCAAATTAAATTTTATTCATACATTTGCACACTCATTTTAGGGGAGGAATATGCCCAATTCAAACTTGGTAATTATTTGAGAACTCGAAAAATGAACGTGAATCCAAGGAAATTTTATAACATATTATATAAATAATGTCAGGTATTATTGGAAAAAAAATCGGGATGACTTCTCTGTTTGACGAAAACGGCAAAAATATGCCGTGTACCGTTATTCAGGCTGGTCCTTGCTCGGTTTTACAGGTCAGAACCATTGAAAAGGACGGATACAAATCTGTTCAGTTAGGTTTCGATGACAAGAGTGAAAAGAACGTTGGTAAAGCGTTAGCTGGCCATTTTAAAAAGGCTGGTTCTGCTCCAAAAGCTAAGTTGGTAGAATTCTACAGAGAATTCGTTGATACTGTAAGCGTAGGAGATGAAGTAAAAGTAGACTTATTCGCTGAAGGTGAATTTGTAGACGTAACAGGAACTTCAAAAGGTAAAGGTTTCCAAGGTGTTGTTAAAAGACACGGTTTTGGAGGTGTAATGCAAGCTACTCACGGTCAGCACAACAGATTAAGAGCTCCAGGTTCAATCGGTGCGGGATCAGATCCTTCTAGAGTATTCAAGGGGATGAGAATGGCAGGTAGAATGGGAGGTAAGCAGGTAACTGTACAAAACCTTCAAGTATTAAAAGTGGATCAAGAACAAAATCTTTTAGTAGTAAAAGGTGCTGTTCCGGGAGCTAAAAATTCTTATGTAATTATCAGAAAATGGAACTAGTAGTATTAAATACATCAGGAAAAGAAACCGGAAAAAAAGTAACTCTAGACGAAACAGTATTCGGAATTGAGCCAAATAAGCACGCGGTTTACTTAGAAGTAAAACAATATCTTGCTGCACAGCGTCAAGGTACTCATAAATCAAAAGAAAGAAGCGAAATTACTGCTTCTACTAAGAAACTTAAGAAGCAAAAAGGATCTGGTTCTGCTAGATACGGTGATATTAAATCTCCTACTTTCAGAGGTGGAGGTAGAGTATTCGGTCCTAAGCCAAGAGACTACAGATTCAAATTGAACAAAGCTCTTAAGAGATTAGCTAAAAAATCTGTTCTTTCTCAGAAAATGAGAGACAACAGCATCAGAATTGTTGAAGGATTGAGCATTGCTGCTCCTAAAACTAAAGATTTCATCACTATCTTGAATGCATTGGCATTGAACGATACTAAATCTTTATTCATTCTTCCTGATACAAACAAGAATGTGTATTTATCTTCAAGAAACTTACCTAAGACTAAGGTTATGAAATTCAACGAAATTTCTTCTTATGACTTAATCAATGCGGGTGAGATCGTTTTCTTAGAAGGTGCAGTTGAAAAATTCCAGGAAAATTTAAAGAAATAAATCATGTCACTTATTATTAAACCAGTTATTTCAGAAAAAGCAAACTATCTTACAGATTTAAGAGGTGCTTATTCTTTCTTAGTACAACCTAAGGCGAATAAAATCCAGATTAAAAATGCAATTGAGCAAGCTTATGGTGTAAAAGTAGCAGACGTTAGAACCATGATTTATGCTCCTAAAGTTTCTTCGAAATACACTAAAAAAGGTCTTCAAGTAGGGAAGACAAACAAATTGAAAAAGGCGGTTATCACTCTTGCTGAAGGAGAAGTAATCGACATTTTTGCTGTAAATTAATTATTAATTATAAATAATAGTAATGTCTGTTAGAAAATTAAAACCTATCACCCCAGGACAGAGATTCAGAATTGTAAACAATTTTGAGGAAATTACTACCAACAAACCAGAGAAATCTCTAACAGTTGGTATTAGTAAGTCAGGTGGACGTAACCAAACTGGTAAAATGACCATGCGTTACACCGGAGGTGGACACAAAAAGAAATACAGAATTATCGACTTCAAAAGAAACAAGCATGATGTTGAAGCAACGGTAAAAACTGTAGAGTACGATCCAAACAGAACTGCTTTCATCGCTTTGGTGGAGTATGCAGACGGAGAGAAGAGATATATCATCGCTCCAAACGGGATCAAAGTTGACCAAAAAATCATTTCTGGTGAAAGCGTAGAGCCTAATGTAGGTAACGCAATGAAACTGAAAAACATTCCTTTGGGAACTGTGATTTCTTGTATCGAAATGAAGCCAGGTCAAGGTGCAATCTTAGCAAGAAGTGCTGGTTCATCAGCTCAATTGACTTCAAGAGACGGAAAATATGCAATCATCAAATTGCCTTCAGGAGAATCTAGAATGATCCTTACTGAGTGTTATGCAATGATTGGCTCTGTTTCTAACTCTGATCATCAGTTAACTGTATCAGGTAAGGCTGGTAGAAGCAGATGGTTGGGTAGAAGACCAAGAACAAGACCAGTAGTAATGAACCCTGTAGATCACCCAATGGGAGGTGGTGAAGGTCGTTCTTCTGGAGGTCACCCAAGATCTAGAAACGGTATGCCTGCTAAAGGTTACAAAACCAGAAAGAAAAACAAAGCGTCTAACCGTCATATCATATCTAAACGTAAATAATTATGGCAAGATCACTTAAAAAAGGACCATTCATTCATCATACTTTAGATAAGAAGGTTCAGACAAACATAGAGTCTGGTAAGAAGACAGTTATCAAAACTTGGTCTAGAGCATCAATGATCTCTCCGGACTTCGTAGGACAAACTATTGCAGTACACAACGGGAAATCTTTTATCCCTGTATATGTTACAGAAAACATGGTTGGTCACAAGCTAGGCGAATTTTCTCCAACAAGATCTTTCAGAGGTCATGGTGGTAATAAAAATAAAGGAAGTAGATAATCATGGGATCAAGAAAAAGAGAAAGTGCATTAGCACGTAAATTAACAAATCAAGATGTAGTAAAAGCATTACACAATGATTGCCCGACATCTCCTAGAAAGATGAGATTAGTTGCTGATATCATCAGAGGGGTAGAAGTTGACAAAGCTTTAAGCATCCTAAAATATTCAAAAAAAGGTGCTTCTGAGAAATTAGAAAAAGTATTACTTTCTGCGATGGCCAACTGGCAAACAAAGAACGATGGTGCTGATATCGAAGAAGCTAACCTTATCGTTAAAGAAATTTTTGTAGACAGTGCAAGACAATTGAAGAGACTAAGACCAGCTCCACAAGGTAGAGGGTACAGAATCAGAAAGAGATCAAACCACATTACACTAATCTTAGGTACAAAAGAAAATTAATTCAAGGTATGGGACAGAAGACAAATCCAATTGGTAACAGACTAGGTATCATCAGAGGATGGGATTCTAACTGGTTTGGTGGTAAAGATTATGGAGACAGAATCGCTGAAGACTACAAAATCAGAAGATACCTTGAAGCAAGATTATCTAAAGGTGGAATTTCAAAAATTTATATTGAAAGAACACTTAAATTAGTAACAGTAACAATCACTACTGCTAGACCGGGATTAATCATCGGTAAAGGAGGTCAGGAAGTTGACAAGTTGAAAGAAGAATTGAAGAAACTTACAAAAAAGGATATTCAAATCAATATTTTCGAAATCAAAAGACCTGAGCTTGATGCAGTATTAGTTGCAGACAGCATTGCTAAACAAATCGAAAACAGAATCTCTTACAGAAGAGCTGTGAAGATGGCAATCGCTTCTACAATGAGAATGGGTGCTGAAGGAATCAAAGTTCAAATCTCTGGTAGATTGAATGGTGCTGAAATGGCACGTTCTGAAAACTTCAAAGACGGAAGAATTCCATTGTCAACTTTCAGAGCAGATATCGATTATCACATCGGTGAAGCATTAACTCAATACGGTAAGTTAGGAGTAAAAGTGTGGATCATGAAAGGAGAAGTTTACGGAAGAAGAGATCTTTCTCCATTAGTAGGACAGCAGAAGAAAGGTGGTCCTTCAAATGGCGGAAACAGAGGAGGTGGAGACAGAGATAACAGAAGACCTTCTAGAGATAAAAAAAATAATTAATAAAATTTTAGAGGATAGTTTTTAAATGACCGTTACTTTTTTAAAATCTAAATTCTAAAATCTAAAATTTAAGAAATTATGTTACAACCAAAAAGAACCAAATTCCGTAGAGTTCATAAGATGAAAATGAAGGGGATTGCTCAAAGAGGTAATCAACTTGCTTATGGAACTTTCGGAATCAAAGCTACAGAAGGTGCTTGGATCACTGCAAGACAAATCGAAGCTGCTCGTATCGCTGCGACAAGATATATGAAAAGAGAAGGTCAACTATGGATCAAAATATTTCCAGATAAGCCGATTACTAAGAAACCAGCCGAAGTAAGGATGGGTAAAGGTAAAGGTGCTGTAGAATATTGGGTAGCTGTAGTAAAACCAGGTAAAATTATGTTCGAAATCGGAGGAGTATCTTACGAGATCGCTAAGGAAGCTTTAAGACTTGCTGCACAGAAATTACCGGTAGTTACCAAATTTGTAGTTGCTAACGATTTTGTTAAACCTCTTTAATCTCTGAAACAATGAAACAAGCTGAAATTAAAAATCTAAGCGCTGAAGATATTCAAGCAAAATTGGCTGAAGCTAAAGCTCAATTCTCAAAAATGAAATTGGCTCACAAAATCAGTCCACTTGAAAATCCAATCCAAATCAGAGATTTGAGAAAGACAATCGCAAGACTAAACACTGAGTTAACTAACAAACAATAATCCTTTTTACAATGGATAGAAATTTAAGAAAAGAAAGAATCGGAGTGGTTTCCAGCAATAAAATGGAAAAAACTATTGTTGTTAGTGAAACTACAAGAGTAAAGCACCCGATGTACGGTAAATTCGTTTTGAAAACGAAAAAATATACTGCACACGACGAGAACAACGAATGCACAGAAGGAGATACTGTATTAATTACAGAAACAAGACCTTTGAGCAAGAGCAAGAGATGGAGATTAGTAAGAATCATTGAAAAAGCTAAGTAATGTTACAAACAGAATCAAGATTAAAAGTTGCTGATAACACAGGTGCTAAAGAAGTACTAGTGATCAGAGTTCTGGGAGGTACCAGAAGAAGATATGCTTCAGTTGGTGATAAAATCGTAGTTACTATTAAAGATTCTACACCATCAGGAAACGCTAAGAAAGGTCAAGTATCAAAGGCGGTAGTAGTAAGAACTAAAAAAGCTGTTAGAAGAAAAGATGGATCTTACATCAAATTCGAAGACAATGCTTGTGTTTTACTAAACGCTGGAGGAGAAATGAGAGGAACACGTGTTTTCGGACCTGTTGCTCGTGAGTTGAGAGACAAAGAATATATGAAAATCATTTCATTAGCTCCTGAAGTACTTTAATATTTAAAATTTTAAAAAAAATGTCAAAGTTAAAAATAAAAAGAGGAGATAACGTAATCATTACCACTGGTAAAAAAGATATCAAAGGTAAAACTGGTGAAGTTATTGAAGTGATCAAAAAAGAAGGAAAAGACCCTAGAGTAATCGTTGCAGGACTTAACATCGTTAAAAAACACGTTAAGCCTTCAGCTTCAAATCCTCAAGGAGGAATTACAGAAAAGGAAGCTTCTATACATATCTCAAACATAGCTTTAGTTGGTAAAGACGGAAAAGCTATCAAAGTTGGTTACAAAATCGACGGAGATAAGAAAGTAAGAATCGACAAAAAAACGGGTGAAACTTTATAATTTTAAATAACACATGGAATATATCGCAAGACCCAAAAAAGCATATCAAGAAACAATTGTTCCAGCAATGATGGAAGAATTCGGATATAAATCAGTGATGCAGGTACCAAGACTTGAGAAAATTATTTTATCTCAAGGTTTAGGAGACGCTACTGCTGATAAAAAAATCATCGATTATGCTGTTGAAGAACTTACAAATATTACCGGGCAAAAAGCTGTAGGTACTATTTCAAAAAAGGATGAAGCTGCTTTTAAATTAAGAAAAGGTATGCCGGTAGGAGCTAAGGTTACTCTTAGAGCTACTAAAATGTACGAATTCTTAGACAGATTAACTTCTTCTGCTTTACCACGTATTAGAGATTTTTCTGGTATCAAAGCTGACGGTTTCGATGGTAGAGGTAACTATAACTTAGGTATTACTGAGCAAATTATCTTCCCTGAGATCGTAATCGACAAAGTAAAGAAAATCCAAGGGATGGACATTACTTTCGTTACAACTGCGAAAACAGACAAAGAAGCTAAAGCATTATTAACTCACTTCGGTTTACCGTTCAAAAAGAACTAAGATGGCTAAAGAATCAATGAAAGCGCGTGAGCGCAAAAGAGAAGCTACTGTAGCTAAATACGCTGAGAAAAGAAAAGCTCTTAAAGAAGCTGGTGATTACGAAGGACTTCAAAAATTACCTAAAAATGCTTCTCCTGTAAGATTACACAACAGATGTAAATTGACAGGAAGACCAAGAGGTTACATGAGAACCTTTGGTATTTCTAGAGTAACTTTCAGAGAAATGGCCAACAACGGTCTTATCCCAGGCGTTAAAAAAGCTAGTTGGTAAGCAATAAAATTTTTACAGCTGACTTCTATATTTTTATAAGTCAGCTGTATTTTAATAAATAGAGTACAAAATTAGGACGGCGTAGAGGAAAAGAAAAAAATAAATAGTATTAATTTTTTTTGTACTTTTGCACCCGCTCAGGAAAATTATTATTTCTCTGAGTGACTAATCTTCGTTTTGGCTATGTTTATTAGAATAAAATGAAATTAAAAAAATAAAAGTGACCATTAAGTTGTTGAGATACTGAAGGTAAAGAGATCAGGCAAAGAAATATTCGGAGCCATAAGTCTTTAATCTTCAAGTCTTTTCAATACTGATTGTCATTAACCAATAATTTAAAACAAAGAAATGGTAACAGATCCAATTTCAGATTTCCTAACAAGAGTAAGGAACGCACAAAGCGCAGGCCACAAGGTGGTGGAAATTCCTGCATCGAAAATCAAAAAGGAGCTTACGAAAATCTTATTTGATCAAGGGTATATCTTAAACTACAAGTTTGAAGATAGCGCTGTTCAAGGGACGATCAAAATCGCTCTTAAGTATGACAAGCAAACTAACAAGCCTGCAATCAAATCTATCCAGAGAGCTTCAAGACCAGGTCTAAGACAGTACAAAGGTTCTGCGGAACTTCCAAGAGTATTGAACGGTTTGGGTGTAGCTATTATCTCAACTTCAAGAGGAGTAATGACAGATAAGAAAGCTAGAGAAGAAAAAGTAGGCGGTGAAGTAATCTGCTATGTTTATTAATTTTTAATCAAAGGAAAATGTCAAGAATTGGTAAAGCAATTATAACAATTCCAGCTGGAGTTACTGTCTCTGAAAAAGAAGGCGTTGTAACTGTAAAAGGTCCTAAAGGAGAACTTACTCAGGAGCTTACAGACGGAATTACTTTAGAACAAGAAGATGGAGTGCTTACATTCAGCAGACCATCTGAGTCTAAACAACACAGAGCGCTACACGGTTTGTACCGAGCGTTGATCAACAACATGATTATTGGAACCGCTGAAGGTTTCACTAAGAAGTTGGAATTAGTGGGAGTAGGATACAGAGCTTCTCACTCAGGTCAAAAACTTGAGTTAGCTTTAGGTTTCTCTCACGGTATCGTATTAGAACTTCCAAAAGAAGTTATCATTGATACATTGACTGAAAAAGGTAAAAACCCAATTATTACTTTAACGTCTCATGACAAGCAACTTCTAGGAATGGTTTCTGCAAAGATCCGTTCATTCAGAAAGCCGGAGCCATACAAAGGAAAAGGTGTAAGATTCGTAGGAGAAAATGTTAGACGTAAAGCTGGTAAATCTGCTTAATAAATTTTAAGAAAATGGCACTAAGTAAATTAGAAAAAAGAATAAGAATCAAAAGAAGAGTAAGAGGGAAAATCTCTGGATCTTCTGAATTGCCAAGATTATCTGTATACAAGAGTAATAAGGAAATTTACGCTCAGTTAATAGACGATAAAGATGGTAAAACTTTAGCTTCAGCTTCTTCGAGAGAAAAAGGTGTAGACGCTAAAGGTACTAAAAGTGAAATTTCTGCTGCTGTAGGTAAAGCTATCGCTGCCAAAGCTATTGCTGCTGGAATTGAAGCTATTGTATTTGATAGAAACGGTTTCGTATATCACGGTAGAGTTAAGGCTCTAGCTGATGGTGCGAGAGAAGGAGGACTTAAATTCTAATCATTAAATTTCGGAAAATATGTTAGGACTAGATAATATAGAAAGAGTAAAACCGGGAGGATTAGAATTAAAAGATCGTCTCGTATCCGTAAATAGGGTAACAAAAGTAACTAAAGGGGGTAGAGCTTTCGGATTTTCTGCAATTGTTGTTGTAGGAGACGAAGCTGGAACTATCGGTTTTGGTTTAGGAAAATCTAAGGAAGTTGCTTCTGCTATTGCTAAAGCAGTAGAAGATGCTAAGAAAAACTTAGTAAAAGTTCCTGTAATGAACCATACAATTCCTCACCAAAGTTCTGCCAGATATGGTGGTGCTGATATCTTCTTGAGACCAGCTTCTCACGGTACAGGTCTTATTGCCGGTGGTGCGGTAAGAGCGGTATTGGAGTCTGCAGGTATTCACGATATCCTTTCAAAATCTAAAGGATCTTCTAACCCTCACAATGTAGTAAAGGCTACTTTCAAAGCATTGTTAGATATCAGAAGACCAGAAGAAGTTGCAAGAATGAGAGGAGTTTCTCTAAGTAAAGTGTTTAACGGTTAATAAATATACAATGGCAACAATTAAAGTAAAACAAGTAAGAAGCGCTATTGGTAGAACAAAAACCCAAAAGAGAACGCTTGAAGCATTAGGATTTAAGAAACTTCACCAAGTTATAGAGCACGAAGCTACTCCTTCAATTTTAGGAATGATAGCTGCAGTTAGTCACTTACTTGAAGTTCAAAAATAATTTTTAAAATAATTTTAAAATGAATTTAAACAACATAAGACCTGCAGCAGGTTCTACTTTTAGTTCAAAGAGAATTGGTAGAGGACAAGGTAGTGGAAAAGGCGGTACAGCTGGGAAAGGTCACAATGGTCAGCAAGCTAGAGCTGGTTATTCTCAAAAAATCGGTTTCGAAGGAGGTCAAATGCCTTTGCAGAGAAGATTACCTAAATTCGGTTTCAAAAACGTAAACAGAAAAGAATACAGAGGTATTAACCTGGACGATATTCAAAACTTAATTGATACTAAATCTATAACAGGAGATATTACTAAAGAAGTTTTAGTTGAAAACGGTTTAGCTACTAAAAATGAAATAGTGAAAATTATGGGTAGAGGTGAGTTGAAATCTGCGGTTTCAATTTCTGCAGACAAATTCACTAAATCTGCTGAAGAATTGATTTCTAAAGCAGGTGGAAAAGCAATTACCTTATAATATTACTAATGAAAGAATTTATACAAACCCTTAAGAATATTTGGAGCCTTAAAGAACTGAGAGACAAAATTCTCTTTACTTTGGGTATTATCCTTGTGTATAGATTCGCATCTTTTATCTCTTTACCTGCGATTAATCTTGCAGAAGTAGGAGATCTCTTAGAGCATTATAAAAATCAAGGCGGTAACAAGCAAGGAGCAGGTCTCCTTGGCTTGCTTTCGTCGTTTACGGGTGGGGCTTTCAGTCACGCTTCTGTAATGGCGTTAGGTATCATGCCTTATATTTCTGCTTCTATTATTGTTCAGTTGATGGGGATGGCAATTCCTTATCTTCAGAAACTTCAAAAAGACGGGGAGTCTGGTAGAAACACATTGAATCAAATTACTAGATGGTTAACGATTGGGGTTTGTCTTGTACAGGCACCTTCTTATTTAACGTCTATTACTCAGTTGTTCTTACCATATGCTCAGTTCCAGTCTGCATATTTTGTAGATCCAAACTCTATTATGTTCTGGTTGCCAAGTATTGTAATCTTGGTTGCAGGTTCTGTATTTGCGATGTGGTTGGGTGAGAAAATTACCGACAAAGGTATTGGAAATGGTATTTCTATCCTTATTATGGTAGGTATCTTATCTAGATTACCAGAAGCATTTGTACAGGAAATTGCAGTTCAGAATGGTAAAGGAGGTTTAGGGTCAATCATGATTTTGATTGAAGTAATATTCTGGATGTTGGTTGTTCTTTTAGCAGTGGTCCTATCTGTTGCGGTGAGAAAAATCCCTATTCAGTATGTAAGCAGAGCTCAGGCAAGAGGAGGTGTTAATAAAAATCTTATGCAGGGAGCAAGACAGTGGATTCCTTTGAAAGTGAATGCAGCTGGGGTTATGCCAATCATTTTTGCTCAGGCATTAATGTTTGTACCTGGTTTGCTGACAAAATTCGATGAGTCTAATACTTTTCTTGCAGGCTTCAAAAATGTTTTTAGCTGGCAGTACAATGTATTGTTCGCACTATTAATTATTATCTTTTCATTTTTCTATACCGCAATTACAATTCCGGTGAACCAAATGGCTGATGATTTAAAGAGAAACGGAGGTTTGGTACCGAAGGTAAGACCTGGTAAAGAGACAGCTGATTATTTAGATGACATTTTATCAAAAATTACCTTGCCGGGTGCAATATTTTTATCTATCTTTGCAGTCCTTCCAGCAATAGTGCATGGAAGTCTTGTTCAGACAGATGCGTTCGCCTTATTTTTTGGGGGAACTTCGTTGCTAATTATGGTTGGGGTAGTATTGGATACTGTTCAACAGATTAACACTTATCTGCTGAATCATCATTATGATGGCTTAATGCAGTCTAAACTATCAAGATCGACTGGATATTAATTTATGGCAAAACAGAAACATATTGAACAGGATGGCGTTATTACGGAAGCACTTTCGAACGCCCAGTTCCGTGTAGAACTAGAAAATGGGCATATGCTTATCGCTCATATTTCTGGTAAAATGAGAATGCATTATATTAAACTTTTACCTGGTGATAAGGTAAAACTTGAAATGTCTCCTTACGATTTATCAAAAGGGAGAATTACATTTAGATATTAAACAAAATGCCAAATGGAATCGTTTGATCTCCATTTGGCTATTGTTAAAAGATAAATACTCAATATTGAAGTCAGTGAGATGACAGTATGGGTATAGAAAAATAATTATATTTCAAATGAAATCGGAAGAGATCATTTGTCCTTTTTAAAAGATTATATATATCAAATGAAAGTTAGAGCATCAATTAAAAAAAGAAGTGCTGATTGCAAAATCGTTCGCAGAAAAGGCGTTCTATTTGTGATCAACAAGAAGAACCCAAAATTTAAACAAAGACAAGGCTAAATTATGGCGAGAATTTCAGGTATTGATTTACCAAAAAACAAAAGAGGTGTTATCGGTTTAACTTACATCTATGGGGTAGGAAGAAGTACTTCTTCTGAAATCCTTAAAGCTGCCGGTATCAGCGAAGACAAGAAAGTCAACGAATGGAATGACGATGAATTGGCTGCAATCAGAAATTACATCACTGAAAACATTAAAGTAGAAGGTGAGCTTAGATCTGAAGTGCAATTGAACATTAAGCGATTAATGGACATAGGATGCCAACGAGGAATACGTCACAGACTAGGACTACCTTTAAGAGGCCAGAGAACGAAAAACAACTCGAGAACCCGTAAAGGAAAGAGAAAAACAGTTGCTAACAAGAAAAAAGCAAGTAAATAATCGTTAGGAATTATGGCAAAACAAAGTAAAGTAGTTAAAAAAAGAAAAGTAAAAGTTGAAGCTATTGGTGAAGCGCATATTCAAGCTTCTTTCAATAACATCATCATTTCTTTAACAAATAAAAGCGGAGAAGTTATCTCTTGGGCATCTGCCGGTAAAATGGGGTTCAGAGGTTCTAAAAAGAACACTCCTTTTGCTGCTCAAATGGCAGCGGAAAATTGCTCTAACGTAGCTCACGAAGCTGGTTTAAGAAGAGTAAAGGTGTATGTGAAAGGTCCAGGTGCAGGTAGAGAATCTGCTATCAGAACTATTCACAATTCAGGTATCGAGGTGAGCGAAATTATTGACGTTACTCCTATGCCACACAATGGATGTAGACCACCAAAAAGAAGAAGAGTTTAATTTTTAGAATTTACCCATTATGGCAAGATATATTGGACCAAAAACAAAGATTGCTAGAAAGTTTGGTGCTGCAATCTACGGAGATGATAAGAACTTCGAGAAAAGAAAAAACCAACCGCCAGGACAACATGGTGTTAACAAAAGAAGAGGAGCAAAGAAATCTGAATACGCTGTCCAGTTAATGGAAAAGCAAAAAGCTAAATATACTTACGGTATTTTAGAAAGACAGTTTGCTAACTTATTCGAAAAAGCACACAGAAGTAAAGGTGTAACAGGTGAAGTTTTATTACAGCTTTGCGAATCAAGATTGGATAACGTTGTATACAGATTAGGTTTTGCTAAAACCAGAGCTGGTGCAAGACAGTTGACTTCTCACAGACACATCACAGTGAATGGTGAGATCCTTAACATTCCTTCTTATTTGGTAAAAGCTGGTGATGTAATCGCTGTAAGAGAAAAATCTAAGTCTCTAGAAGTGGTTGCAGATGCTTTAGCTTCTAAAGCAAACTATGAGTGGTTACAATTCAACGACGAGAAAAAGCAAGGGACTTTCATCTCTGCTCCTGAGAGAATCCAAATCCCGGAAGACATCAAGGAACAGCTTATCGTCGAACTTTACTCTAAATAATTTTTTAATCAAATTTTTGCTCAACCCAATAATATGGCAATTTTACAATTCATAAAACCCGATAAAGTAATTCTACTTAACTCTGATGAATTTAAAGGTCAATTCGAATTCAGACCTTTAGAACCAGGTTTCGGGCTTACAATCGGTAATGCTTTGAGAAGAGTGTTGCTTTCTTCTCTGGAAGGATACGCTATTTCATCTATCAAAATAGAAGGTGTAGAGCACGAATTTTCAACGATTCCAGGAGTAATTGAAGACGTTACCGAAATTATTCTTAACCTTAAGCAGGTAAGATTAAAAGCTACGGCAGAAAACCAGACGAATGAGCAGGTTGTTGCTAAAGTTTCCGGTCAAACTGTAATTACTGCTGGGGATTTAGGTAAATCAATCAACGGTTTTGAGATTCTTAATCCAGAGTTGTTGATCTGTAACTTAAACTCAGATGTAACTTTCGAAATCACGTTTAATGTAGAAAAGGGAAGAGGGTATGTACCTTCTGACCAGAATAAGTCAAACAATGCTCCTGTAGGAACTATTGCTATCGACTCTATTTTTACGCCGATCAAAAAAGTGCAATACAGCATTGAAAATTATCGTGTAGAGCAAAAAACAGACTACGAAAAATTAGTATTAGATATTGAAACTGACGGTTCTATAAGCCCTCAGAATGCTTTAACTGAAGCTTCTAAGATATTGATTTATCACTTCATGTTGTTCTCTGATGAGAGAATCACTCTAGAAACTGAAGCTGTAAAGGCATCTATCCAATACGATGAAGAAACTCTTCACACAAGACAACTTCTTAAGTCTAAATTAGCAGATATGGATCTTTCTGTAAGAGCCCTAAACTGTCTGAAAGCGGCTGAAGTTGAAACATTGGGAGAACTGGTTTCTTACAGTAAGTCTGATTTGATGAAATTCAGAAATTTTGGTAAAAAATCTTTGACAGAACTAGAAGAATTAGTGCATTCAAAAGGTCTTAACTTCGGTTTCGACGTTGCAAAATATAAATTAGACGCTGATAATTAAATAATAATGAGACACGGTAAAAAATTCAATCACTTAGGAAGAACAGCTTCTCACAGAAGCGCGTTACTTTCTAATATGGCTTGTTCTCTGATTGAGCATAAAAGAATCAACACTACTGTAGCTAAAGCTAAAGCTTTAAGAGTATACGTTGAGCCTCTATTAACAAAAGCAAAAGAAGATACTACACACAACAGAAGAATTGTTTTTTCATATCTTCAAAGTAAAGAAGCGGTTACTGAATTGTTCAGAACTGTAGCTCCGAAAATCGCTGAAAGAAACGGTGGTTATACGAGAATCATCAAGACTGGTTTCAGACCTGGTGATGCTGCAGATACTGCTTTGATCGAGTTAGTTGATTTCAATGAGCTTTATAATCCTAATGCTGAGGAGAAAAAGACGACAAGAAGAAGTAGAAGATCTACTTCTACTGCAAAAGTAGCTGTAGAAGCAACTCCAGCAGTAGAAGAAAAAGTTGAAGAGCCTAAGGCTGAATCAACTGATTCTACTGAAGAAAAAGCTGGTGAATAATATTCATTCAGAGATATAAGAAAAACCGCTCAGATTTCTGAGCGGTTTTTTTGTGTTCTATATTTTGGTTTTTACCAATTCTATAACGTTTTCACCCTGATGAAGAATCAGGCTGTCTCCTTTTACTCTCGCCTTCATCTCTTCTTTTTCGTAAGTAGTTTCAGTTCCGGTAGACTGTACTTTATCCAGAATGAATGTTTTCTTGTTGCTGGTGATCGAAACATTTTTTTCCTCAGGTCCGTACTTAAATACAACTTTCACCAATGCTCCATCGGTAGCTTTGTACACATAATCTGTTTTGATCGATTTCTTTCCATTCACGTCAGTATCATACCCGATGTTGGAGTCTACCTGCCCGTTGTCTGCAAGAATGGTTTCTGTAGAATCAGATTTTACAATTCCTTTGTTTCCGCTCTCACTTTTTTTACAGCTCGTCAGGGACAGAGCTACAAAAGAAGCAGCGATAAGAATGCCTTTTTTCATTATAATTATTTATGAAATTATTAATTTAAAATTAATTTTCTATATATAGAATTTTCATTAAATTTAATAAAAACAAAACGATAACCAAAAACTCATTTTTTTAATTACACAAAAGTGTAATTGTTTCCGCTTTGTTTTCTGTTGAAATTTGTCTAAACGAAATCAATAAACATGAGCATTTCCATAGCCATAGTAGAAGACGAAAAAAACTACAACAACGCGTTGAAGAAGGTGATCGATTACCAGACTGACATGAAGGTAATCGCACAGTTCTTCGACGGAAACACGGCTCTCAAAAATTTATCTGATCTTTCTCCGGATGTTGTCATGATGGATATCCAACTCCAGGATATGCTGGGAATTGATATTATAGGAAAACTGAGAAACCAGCTTCCTGCCACGCAATTTATTATGTGTACAAGTTTTGAGAATGACGAAATGATCTTTGATTCATTAAAGGCAGGTGCTACAGGATATCTCATCAAGGGTGAAAGTATGGATAAGATACTGTCATCGATACGTGATCTTTATAATGGTGGTGCCCCAATGAGTTTTTCGATTGCAAGAAGAGTTTTAAATCATTTTGAAAGAAAAATGATTGAAGTAAAAGAGTATCAAGAACTCACGAAACGCGAAACTGAAATTGTAGAACTTTTGTCACAGGGACTTTTATACAAGGAAATAGCAGATAAAATATTTATCAGCATTGATACTGTGAAAAAACACGTAGGAAATATTTACCGAAAGCTTCAGGTGAATAATAAAGTTGAAGCAATTAATAAATTTAACCATTTTAAAAACTAACAATTATGAGAATTTTAAAATTTATTTTCGCGGCAGTTATAAGCGTTTTTGTAACGAGCTGTCAAAAGAAAAAAAGTGAGATGAATGAAAACAACAGGGAGACCGAAGATTCTCTGCAGGTATATAACAATATTTCGGATACGTTACAGCCAATTGTTTTTAGTACAGAAATTCCTGCTCATATTGAAAAGCAATATGCAGGAAAGATAAATTCACTCCTCTCAAAACATCCCAATCTCGTGGAAAAATTCAGTGTAGATGGCAAAAGTTTTATAGATCTCGTCGAAAAGTATACATTCTACTCTTATGTCAAGTTTTATTTTATTCAAGATTCGAAAGATTCTAAAATGAACTTAGGGGTTACATTTTCAAAAAATAATGATTATAAAGATATCAGTTCTGATGAAAAATATATCCTTGAGAATAATAAGTTCACGAATGAACCTGATTTACAGTCAAAAATTGCAATCTACAAGTCTTCTTTAGCAACGCAAGCCACATTCAATGGTAAACCAGCTACTGAATGTGTTATTTACAGATATGGTGATGTTGCCGAGTATATTAATAAAAGAAAAAAATATGGAAAAGGTATTGCAAAAATAGATTTCTCATCGGTTTACTTTTTTAAAGTGAAAGATTTAGATGGCAGCGATTATAATGTGGACAGTAAAAACTATGATCGTATATCTTTTGCAGTTCACGCTGTTTACAATGACGGATCGGTTGATTTAGGTTATGATGCTGGTGATCTTAAGCCATAGAAATGTGGGTCGGTATTGTATATAAGGTACTGTTGTTTTTTCCACTGGTAAAAGCAGGAGTTTTGGGATGGAAATACAAATATTCAGCTCAGAACTATCTTTTTTTCTATTTTCTAATTACTGCTACGAACGAATGGGTTTCTTTTGTCAGAGATTGGTACAATCCTGATGTGAAAGTAGGTCTTCAGTACAATCTTTACTTTATATTTTGTATCATCTTCTTTTCTATATATTTGAAGGAGCATTTTTTAGGGTGGATTGGAAAAATTTCTCTCATTCTCACATTTCTATCGCTGTCTTATATCTTATTTTTCACCACCTTTCACGGACAGGAATTCGATAAAAAAATAGGAATTATAATCATTATATTTTATATTCTCAATTCGCTATTATGGTTTTATCAGAAAATTGCTTTTTTCGATGAATACAAAATTACCGACGACCCGGCGTTTTGGATTTTTACAGCTTTATTAATGTGGAGCTGCTTTTTTCTTTTCAGAGTAACTCCGATGTTTTATTTTGCAAAAGAAGATAACGAGTTTCTGCAGTTCCTTCGGGTAGGACAGAATGTAATCAATGTAGTGATGTATCTGCTCTTTTACATTGCTCTACTGAAATTTGAAAATAAGCTAAAACATACCACATATGCAGGATGATATTAAATTAGCGTACATGATTGCCATCTCAATTATGATGTCATTTGTTGCATTTATTATAGTAATTGTTTTGATGTACAATAGAAGGCAACTACTTTATCTCAAAGAAAAACAGCTTAAAGAATCTGAATACCAAAACCAGCTCCTCCAAAAAGAGCTCGAAAAGCAAAAATCTATAGAAATCGAGCGTGAAAGAATTTCTCATGATATGCATGATGATCTCGGAGCCAGAATTTCCGCACTCAAACTTCAAGCAGAATTTCTAAAACAAAAAGCAGAAGATGAAGATTTAATAAATGATATTAATGATCTTCTGAAAACGTCCGAAGAAATGAATATTTCTATGCGGGAAATGCTTTGGAGCTTAAATTCTGGAAATGATACTGTTGGAAGTTTTATTGAATATGCTAAAATCTATGCAGAAGGTTTTTTGAAAAAAACTCCCATTGTATTATCTTTTGATAGAGATCAAATTGTTTCGGATGCACCTATCTCAACAGAATTAAGACGTAGTATGTTTCTCTGTATCAAGGAAGCTTTAAACAATGCGTACAAATATAGTGGTGCAGATCAACTAAAGCTTTCGTTTATTCAGGAAAATAAATATTTAATCATGAATATATCAGATAATGGCAGAGGATTTAAAATAGAAACTGCATCAGGAAATGGTCTCAGGAATATGGAAAGAAGAATGAAAGAATCCTGCGGAACATTTGAAATTTCATCCACAGAAAAAGGAACTTCTATTCTTTTCAAGATTAGCTTATAATCTCTTTTGAAAAATATTAGAAGCAGTATCATTTTTATGATATTGCTTTTTTGTTGTAAGAATCACCCGTTTGTGTAATTGTTTGAAGTTGTTATTAGTCGGAAATTTGAAGTATAAACTTTAAAACTAATAATCATGAAAACAAAAAAAGAATTTCAAGCAAGAATAAATGCCAAAGCTTTGCTAAACGAGAAATTGAGTATCAAAACTTCAAAAAGTAGCGGAATGGATCTTGAGTACAAAGGTGATGAAGGAAATGATGAACAGATTTTTCTTGGAGCCACCTTGACGGGAAATGTCATTAAGGGTAAAATTTATGCTAATGCAAATAAAATCAGCTATACACTCAAGGCTACACCGACAAATATTGGGATTAGTGGAGATATAAAAGGGAAAATGGTATTAATAAACTGTTCTTGTAAAGGTGATCCGAGTACACCATGTATCTTAACAGTTATAATTCAGGATAGAGTATATCATGCTTCATCTCAAACAGACTCTGATGGGATTATAGATTTCGTTGCAATCATTCACTTTATTTAAACTAGTCATGAAAACATTTTATTTAATTCTGATGCTTAGCTTATTAAGATTATCAGGACAGGAAAAAGTAAATACTGATATTTTGAAAACTCCTGCATCGCCGGCTTCTAATTTATTAGATATTGCAACAACAGATATAAGTAAACCTACTGATGTTTCAGATTTAATGATAGGACTTAGAAACTTTCCTATAAATTTCATTAATAATGGCGGATATTCTATAGAAATTGCACCTTACTGGATTTTTCCCAGTACGGAAAAAGATAAAACCATAAACGAAATGTTGACCAATAAACATTCTGTACCTCAGACATTTGTGATTTCATTTGCAGCAAGAAATACGGACGATTCAAATTCTTCAAGTTTACCAGGCAACTCTATTTATACAGCATTAGGACTTAAATTTTCATTACTTCGAGGAAAAGCGGATGTTAAAACCCAAAATGACTTTGAAGATATTCAAATAATATTATCTGAACGTAGCTCTCATTTTAATGCAAATTTTCTACCTTTTCTTAATGAAGATGCAGAATACAAAAAATTGCAGATTTTAAGAAAAGACGCAGAGAACGGAACTCCTGCTGAGCAAAAAATAGCGCAACAAAATGTAGATGCAAGATTAGTTTTTCTGAAAAATGAATTTTACAAAAAAGATAAATATTTAATTGAAAATACCGAAAAGCTCAACAAAATTACTTTTAAAATAAATCGCATCGGTTTTCTTTGGGATTTCGCCGGAGGAACAAGCCTCCAATTCAAAGAAAAAAGATTCAACAATTCCAGAATTTACAATGCTGGTTTATGGACAGTTTTTGGCTATGCATTTGAAAAATCAGGAACACCACTATTACTTGTCCGATATATGTATAATCCAAAAAGCGATTGGATGATTACTGAAGATTTCAAACCAGATGGAAACTTTTCAACATTCGATGCAGGTGTAAAATATGAATACTCTCCAAAAGATTCTAAGTTTACGGGTAGTTTTGAAGGATTGTACCGGAGTTTTATTTCAGGTTCAAATTTAAAACCTACATGGAAGTGTGTTCTTAATTTAGATTATGCCATATTTCCAAATCAGCATCTTACCCTTTCATTAGGAAAAGATTTTGATAACAACATGATTAAGAACGGTAATGTTATTGCTGGACTTTCTTTCCTGAGTGGTATCGGAACAAAAAGAAAAATTCAATAAAATAAGTTTCTTATATTATAGTGCTGAGATTAACTAATTAGAATAATTCTCCAAAACTTTTTAAGATTTGGAGAATTTTCTAATTTTTGAAAAGAATTAGTCAAGCCTTAAATATTAACTAAAATTTAACTCAAAAAACAGCAATTGCTCTACTTCGGATAACGAAAAAACTTATTTTTTAATTAAATTTGTCTAAACTATAAATAAACAAAAAATGAGTTACATTTCTTACATAGAAGCGAGACAGATTTTGGATTCTAGAGGGAATCCTACAGTGGAAGTTGATGTATTTACAGAAAGTGGCGCGATGGGTCGTGCTGCAGTACCTTCTGGAGCATCTACCGGAGAACATGAAGCAGTGGAATTGCGTGATGGCGGTTCTGAATGGATGGGGAAAGGTGTTACTAAAGCTGTAGAAAATGTAAGAGAAGTGATTGCTCCTGAGCTGGTAGGTCTTCCTGTTTATGATCAGAATCTTTTAGATCAGATCATGATCGACTTAGACGGTACGAAAAACAAAGGGAATATCGGTGCTAATGCTATTTTAGGTGTTTCTTTAGCTGCTGCAAAAGCTGCTGCTGCTGAACTAAAAATGCCGTTATACAAATATATCGGTGGTGTTAATGCAAATACACTTCCTGTTCCAATGATGAACGTAATCAATGGTGGATCTCACTCTGATGCGCCGATTGCTTTCCAGGAATTTATGGTAATGCCGGTTAAAGCAGATTCATTCTCTCACGCATTGAGAAAAGGAACTGAGATTTTCCATAATCTTAAGGCTATTCTTCATTCAAGAGGTTTGTCTACTGCAGTAGGTGACGAAGGTGGTTTTGCTCCAACTTTCAAAGGTACAGAAGATGCTTTGGATACTTTGCTACAGGCAATAGAAAAAGCAGGTTACAAGCCTGGTGATGATGTGATGATTGCGTTAGACTGTGCAGCTTCAGAATTTTATAAAGACGGAGTTTACGATTACAGAAAATTCCAGACTCCGGACGCGGCTCAGTTCTCAAGCAGCGAGCAGGTTTCTTATTTAGCTGAACTGGCAAACAAATATCCAATTATCTCTATTGAAGACGGTATGCAGGAAAATGACTGGGAAGGTTGGAAAATGTTAACCGATAAAATAGGTGACAGAGTACAGCTTGTTGGTGATGATTTATTCGTAACCAATGTCGAGAGATTAAAAAGAGGTGTAGATGAAGGAATTGCCAATTCAATTTTGGTAAAAGTAAACCAAATCGGATCACTTTCTGAAACAATGGCTGCTGTACAGATGGCTCAGCACAACAAGTTTACATCAGTAATGTCTCACAGATCTGGTGAAACTGAAGATTCAACGATTGCTGATTTAGCAGTAGCAATGAATTGCGGACAGATCAAAACAGGTTCTGCTTCCAGATCAGACAGAATGGCGAAGTACAATCAGTTGTTAAGAATCGAAGAAGCTTTGGGTGATACAGCTTATTTCCCTGGATTAGACGCATTTAAAATTAACAGATAATAAATCTCAAAAAAAACAGCATACTATTTTTTGGTTGCTGTTTTTTTATGTATTTTTAAGAAATTTAAATAAAATATTATAATAATGTCAGACAACAAAGTTATATTGAATTACGATGGTAATTCGTATGAATATCCTATCGTAGATAGTACAATCGGAGACAGAGGAATAGATATTTCAAAATTAAGAGACCAAACCGGTCTTATTACCTTAGATTTAGGATACAAAAACACAGGTGCAACTTTAAGCGAAATCACATATCTTGATGGTGACCAGGGAGAATTATTCTACAGAGGTTATCCTATCGAGCAAATCGCTGAAAAATCAAACTTTACTGAAGTAATGTACCTTTTGTTACACGGTGAATTGCCTACAAAAGAACAATTTGAAACCTTCAACGGTAATATCAAAAAATATAACTTCGTAGCAGAGGAGATGAAAAAAATCATCGATGCTTTCCCTCGTTCTGCTCACCCAATGGGAGTGTTATCTTCTCTTACTTCTGCATTAACTGCCTTCAACCCTAAAGCGGTTAACGTACAGTCTAAAGAAGAGATGGATCTTGCTGCAGAATTATTGATTGCTAAATTTGCTCACCTTGCTGCTTGGACGTACAGAAAAACTTTAGGTTTACCATTAAACCACGGAGATAACAGTCTTAACTATGTAGAAAACTTCTACAAAATGGCGTTCAGATTACCAAACGAAGAGTTTGAAATCAACCCTGTAGTTACTGCTGCTTTAGATAAATTATTAATCCTTCATGCTGACCACGAGCAAAACTGTTCTACATCTACTGTAAGAATGGTAGGTTCTGCTCACACAGGTCTTTTTGCTTCAGTTTCTGCCGGTATTTCTGCACTTTGGGGACCACTTCACGGTGGTGCAAATCAGGCAGTTATCGAAATGCTTGAATTGATTGAAAAAGATGGTGGTGACGTTAACAAATGGGTGGCAAAAGCGAAAGATAAAAACGACAGCTTCCGTTTGATGGGCTTCGGACACAGAGTTTACAAAAACTTCGATCCAAGAGCAAAAATCATCAAAAAAGCTGCTGACGACCTGTTAAGCGCTTTAGGAATTGAAGATAAGGCACTTGATATTGCAATGCAGTTAGAAAAAGTAGCTCTTGAAGACGAATACTTTATCGAAAGAAAATTATATCCAAACGTAGATTTCTATTCTGGAATCATCTACAGAGCGTTAGGAATTCCTACAGAAATGTTTACCGTAATGTTCGCATTGGGAAGACTTCCTGGATGGATTGCTCAATGGAAAGAAATGAGATTAAAAGGAGACCCGATCGGAAGACCAAGACAGGTTTACCAAGGAGCTCAGAAAAGAGATTACATCGATATTACAAACAGATAATATTGTTTTCTCATATAAAAAATCAGAATCCCGAAGCTTTTGCTTTGGGATTTTTGTTTTAGACAAATGATGTTACTGTAATAGATTTTGATTTGTCGCATCGGAGATCAATAGGAATTATTTTCTAAGAGATATTTATCGATGAGAATCTCTCTAAGAGCGTAATCTTTGTAATTAGTTCTCCCGAGATTGAGCTCCGTAGGAGCGGGATGTCTATAACATAAAGGAAGGTTTTTACAGATGATCACAAAAGAAAAAGACTTCCATTTTCAGATTAATATTTAAAAATGTTAGCTTGATATGATCTTTTGGTTATTCAAAAAATGCTGATTTCCAAAAATTTTTGACCCGGAACAATTTAAAATAAGCCGAAATAACAAACCGAATTTTCGGCTTAAAGATAATATCATTTGATTTCAATTTCGATCCCTTATTTATATCTGAAAAATTGAAATTCTACAGATAGAATTTGGATATTCTACAACATTTTATACCTATTTTTTTGTAGGATATTTTATCAATTTTATTCAATATTAAATTTTTGACTTCACAGCCGTTTCATTATATTTGTCGCTCATGCTATGTACAGAATGCTTTGTTTAGAGGCAATACATCAGAAGAATTTTTATGAAACTAAATATTAAAAACGAAACCGGGAGACTTAAATCTGTGGTTTTGGGACAGCCCAATTCGATGGGTCCGGATCCTACTTTAGAAGAAAGTTATGATGCAAAATCATACCATTCCATTCAACACAATATCTATCCGAAAGAAAAAGATATCATTGACGAAATGGAAGCTTTCGAAAAAGTTCTGAAAAAATATGATGTAGAAGTTCTTCGTCCGAGCATTATCAAAGATTACAATCAGGTTTTCGCAAGAGATGTTTCTTTCGTGATCGAAGATAAAATGATTATCTCAAATGTTATCGCAGATCGTGCCGACGAACAGGATGCTTACCGTTCGATTTTTGAAAAAGTAAAATGGAGAGATATTATCAATCTTCCAGACACTGCGCACATCGAAGGTGGAGATGTCATCGTTTGGAATGACTTTATTTTCATTGGAACCTGCTTTTCCCAAGATTACAGAAATTATAAGACTGCCCGTACTAACGAGTATGCCATAGAAATTCTAAAAGAATATTTTCCAAAGAAGAGAATTCTTGATTTTGAACTGAAGAAAAACGACAGAGAACCTTATCAGGGAATTCTGCATTTAGACTGCACGTTCAATCCCATTGGGACAGATAAATGTATCATCTATAAAAATGGTTTTGTTGACGAAAGTGATTATCAATTAATCATTGATATTTTTGGTGAAGAAAACTGTTTCCACGTTACGGATGAAGAAATGTTTGAAATGTGTCCTAATATTTTCTCAATCTCTCCTGAAGTTGTTGTTTCAGATAAAGCATTTACTAGATTGAATGGCCACTTAAGAAATGAATGGGGAATGACAGTTGAAGAAATTCCGTACAGGGAGATTTCAAAAATGGGAGGATTGTTGAGATGTTCTACAATGCCTTTGGTTAGAGAATAGATTTTGATTCAATAATTTTAAATTTTTGAATCTTTTAATTTTAAATGAGAACAAAATGCAGACAACAGATACAGTATTAATGATAGAGCCAATTGCATTCGGTTACAATGCAGAAACGGCAGAGAACAACTATTTTCAGGTAGAGCAGAAAGGTGCAGACATTCAGTCAAAAGCTTTGGCAGAATTCAAAATTTTTGTTGAAAAACTAAAGAGTAAAGGTATTAATGTTATTACTATTAAAGATACTATCGATCCACACACTCCAGATTCTATTTTTCCAAACAACTGGGTGAGTTTCCATAATGACGGAAATGTGGTTTTATATCCGATGTTTGCGTCCAATAGGAGAGTGGAGCGCAGAGAAGATATTATTGAAAGTATTAAAAATCATGGTTTTGAAGTGGCTGAGATTGATGACTGGTCGTTACCGGAAATTCAGGGTCACTTTTTAGAAGGAACCGGAAGTATGATTTTCGATCATGATAACAAAATCGCTTATGGATCAGTTTCTTTGCGGTTAGATGAAAATTTGTTCAGAGAATTCTGTACGAAATATGATTTCACTCCGATAGTTTTCCATTCTTTTCAGACGGTAGGAGAAGAAAGACTTCCTATTTATCATACCAATGTAATGATGTGCGTTGCAGATCAGTTTGTGGTAATTTGTCTAGACTGTATCGATAACGAATTGGAAAGAGGAAAAGTTAGAGAAACGATTAAAAATTCAGGAAAAGAAATCATCGAAATATCAGAAGAGCAGATGCAGCAGTTTGCCGGAAATATGCTTCAGGTTCAGAATAAAGAAGGTGAAAAGTTCTTGGTGATGAGTCAGACCGCTTATCAGTCATTAAACGCTGAACAAATTTCAAATATTGAAAAGTACTGTGAAATTATCTATTCAGATTTAAATACTATTGAAGTAAACGGTGGGGGTAGTGCAAGATGTATGCTTGCCGAAGTTTTCCTGCCTAAAAAATAAACGGTTTTGATTTTATTAACTATAGCTTCTGACTTTTTTAAGTCAGAATTTTTTTTTTCAATGACATAATGGTTTCTAGAATTTAATAAATGGCACCCGCTGCGCAAAGTCTCCCGACTTTGAGCAAATTAGTATCAAAACCATGAATCAGTTTTTATAATTTAGCAAAAAACTTATCTTTAATAAAAACACATTATGAAGGAAGGTTACGTTATAAGAGATCAGGAAAAGATTCACTTTATCACCTGTACGGTTGTTGATTGGATAGATGTATTTTCCAGAAAAAACTACAGAGATATTGTTATTGACTGTTTTAAATACTGCATTCAGAATAAAGGAATGCTGATTTATGGATACGTAATTATGAGCAATCATATTCACTTAATCATACAGTCAAAAGATGGTAAACTCTCAGACCTGATAAGAGATTTTAAAAAATTTACATCTAAAAACATTGTTTCAGCAATTCAAAACAACCCGGAAAGCCGGCGCGAGTGGATGTTGGAAAGATTTGCCAAAGCAACTGAAACACATTCCAGAAATAAGAATTTTCAGTTTTGGCAATATGGCAATCACGCCGAAGAAATTTACACTTTACATTTTCTTTGGGATAAATTGAACTACATTCATCTAAATCCTATACGGGCAGGATTGGTAGAAAAAGCTCAGGATTATATTTATTCATCAGCAAGCAATTATGTAAATGGCAAAGGATTATTTGAAATTGAATTGGCTGACAATCCTGTAGTAGATGTTACCAAAAAAAGTGAGTTTTGGAAGTATAATAATTATGATCAAGATTGAGAATTTTTACGCAAAGTCAGGAGACTTTGCGTAGCGGTAAAGTGAATTTTGGAAATATAATAATTATGATCAAGGGTTGAGAATTTTTACGCAAAGTCGGGAGACTTTGCGTAGCGGTGAAATTAAACTTAACCCAAAAAATAAGATTACTGATATAAGCGAAAAGATAATCGAAGCTGAAATAGCTAACCCTGAAATTTTTAAAAAATTTTTAGAAAAATATTCAGTTCTAAAACTTTATCAAATGAATGAAAACGGTATAATCATTTCGGTAAGAAAATAAGAATCTTCGCTGCGCAAAGTCTCCCGACTTTGAGGAACTCAGAATCAAAATCACCGCTGCCACCGACTTTGAGCCGTTTATATCAAAATAATAAACGTAATCACACAAATCTTTCTTTCACTACCATTAATTTCTCAAAATGAGACCCACCCAAAAAACTTTAATTAAATTTGTCTTCAAGAAATTATTACGATGCAAAAACACATTTTTTTACTCGCCATTTTATTAGGGTTTTCGATAAGTGCCCAGCAAAAAACTTACTGTAACCCAATCAACATCGATTACGGCTACACGCCTTTTGAAGTTTTTTCAAAGCATGGGAAACACCGGGCAACAGCCGATCCAGTGATCGTTAATTTTCAGAAAAAACTGTTTCTTTTTTCCACCAATCAGGAAGGCTACTGGCACAGCGACAATATGCTCGACTGGAAATTCGTGAAAAGAAAATTCCTCAGAGACAACAAATACACTCACGATCTGAACGCTCCCGCAGTCTGGGCAATGAAAGATACTTTATACGTCTACGGTTCCACATGGGAATCTGATTTCCCGATTTGGAAATCTACCAATCCTACAGTAGACGACTGGAAAATTGCCGTTGATACTTTGAAAGTTGGAGCGTGGGATCCTGCATTTCATTATGACGAAGATAAAAACAAACTCTATCTCTACTGGGGCTCAAGCAACGAATGGCCGCTTTTGGGAACGGAAGTGAAAGTTAAAAACTTACAGTCAGAAGGTTTCGTAAAACCCATTTTAAGACTGAAACCGGAAGATCACGGCTGGGAAAGATTCGGAGAATACAATGACAATGTTTTCCTGCAGCCTTTTGTGGAAGGAGCGTGGGTGACGAAGTACAAGGATAAATATTATATGCAGTACGGCGCGCCGGCAACGGAATTCAGCGGTTATTCAGACGGTGTTTATGTTTCGAAAAATCCTTTGGAAGGATATGAATATCAACAGCACAATCCGTTCTCTTATAAACCTGGTGGTTTTGCAAGAGGCGCGGGACACGGAGCGACATTTGAAGATAATTTTAAAAACTGGTGGCACGTTTCGACGATTTTTATTTCAACGAAAAATAATTTTGAAAGACGTCTGGGAATCTGGCCTGCAGGTTTTGATAAGGATGATGTGATGTACACAAATACCGCTTACGGTGATTATCCAACCTTACTTCCTCAGTTTGCTCAGGGAAAAGATTTCTCAAAAGGATTGTTCACGAATTGGATGTTGCTGAATTACAATAAACCTGTTCAGGTTTCTTCAACTTTAGGTGGTTATCATTCCAATTACGCTGTGGATGAAGATATTAAAACATATTGGAGTGCTAAAACCGGAAATTCGGGAGAATGGTTTCAGACTGATTTGGGTGAAGTTTCTACAATCAATGCAATTCAGGTCAACTATGCCGATCAGGATGTTGAGTTTATGGGAAAAACGGAAGGCAAAATGCATCAGTATAAAATCTACGGATCCAATGACGGAAAGAAGTGGAATGTTATTGTGGATAAAAGCAAAAACACCAAAGACGTTCCTCACGATTATATTGAACTGGAAAAACCTGCGTCAGCAAGATATTTAAAAATGGAAAATCTGAAAATGCCGACAGGGAAATTCGCTTTGAGCGGTTTCAGAGTATTCGGAAAAGGGGCAGGAACAAAACCTGCGAAAGTTCAGAATTTTGTTCCACTGAGAGCTGATGCAAAAAAATATGGTGAAAGAAGAAGCATCTGGATGAAGTGGCAGCAGAATTCAGAAGCTGACGGTTATGTTATTTACTGGGGGAAATCTCCGGATAAATTATATGGAAGCATTATGGTTTACGGAAAAAATGAATATTTCTTTACCGGCGCCGACAGAGTTGATTCTTATTATTTCCAAATCGAAGCGTTCAATGCGAATGGTATCTCTGAGAGAACGGAAGTGGTGAAGTCGGAATAATTTATTTTTAAACTGTCAAAAGCAAAAAAAATGATAAACGCTTTGAAATTTTTCAAGGCGTTTTTTTATTTAATGTGATTCAGGAATTTTTCGATTTTATTAATGATAAAAGGTGAATTCTTCTCATTCATCCAATCGAGATGTCCACCGGGAAACTGGAAAGATTGATGATAAATACCATTTTTATTCAACGCTGAATCTAAAATTCCCTTTTGCGACAAAGGAACGACCTGATCATTATTTCCATAGAAAGAAATAGTGGGTGGAGAATTTTCATTGATCCAATAAACAGGATTTGGAATATCTCTGTTAGTAAGATCCGTCGGGGGAGGCATTTTCATGTCAATCATATGTTTTTCAACAAAAGCATAATCAGCATAACTGGCGAAATCTTTGTGCAGTAAATCTGCGGGTCCCACAATATTAACGACAGCTTTAATTTTGTTATGATGTTTCAAATCAAAAAAAGAATTATAGCCATACAGCATGGAAAGGTGTGCACCGGCGCTGTTTCCGAGTAAAATAAATTTTGTTTTAGGACCAAATCTTTTAACCAAAACTCCCAGAGCCTCATCAATATCATCAGTTTGATTGGGAAGAACAAATGAGTTGGCATCTGCCAGACGGTAATTTATATTCGCAAAGGCATAATCTGGCATTTTCAGCATGAGTGATAACGTGAAAAAAGTGAGGTTAGATTTGTCGCCCGATTTCCAGCCACCGCCGTGAATTATGACAAAAATCCCTCTGATGGAATCTTTATTTTTTGGAATATATAAATCTAATTTTTGTTGAGAATCATTTCCATAAGCAACGTTCGTCTCTTTGTCAAACGAATTGTCTTTTCCCAGGTTGATTGTTTTTTCCTGACAGGCAAAGACAACTAAAATCAGTAAAAGAATTCCAATCAATTTATTCATACTCCTAAAGATAGAAAAACCCATCGGTTTCCCGACAGGTTTCTCGTACAAAATAATATATGAAGAATGATTGTTTTTATCTCGTTCTGTTTTTAATCGCATCAGAAGCGCCCTCGATGTCTCTCACTTTTTTCACTTTCTGATTTCCAAAGTTGTAAGTGATGCTGAAAGTTCCGCCTCTTCTGAACTGGTCATTTCTTACGTAGTTGTAATTTCCGTTCGCCTGGTAATCTTCAATTTCTACAATGTTGGTTCGTAAAACATCATTTAAATTTAAGGCAAAAGTCCAGTCATTCCAGTTTTTCTTAATGCTTAGATCAAGGCTCATCAGGTTTTTCAACATTCCCAGCTCGATCTGCTGTTTGTCAACAAAGAAATAATTCACGCCTAAAAACCATGTCTTCTTTTTGTCCAGACGGATGGTATTGTTGGTCTGGATGAGAATACTTGTCGATTTAATATTATTTCTGTAGACAATTTGATTTCCATCTTTGTCAAGGAAAATATCTCCATTGGTAGGATCTACTGCCAAAGCTCCGTCGTTGATATTGTGCTGCAGACCGATATTAAAGTTCATGGTCAGATATTGTTTGAAAAACGTTTTTTGAATTCCGACCATTGCAGACATTTCCTGCTTATCTCCGAAATTGGTTCTTATATAACGGAGTACATTCTGTTCGCTAATGGTACCATCCATAGATTTTGCATATCCCTGCAACGGCACTTGCGTAATCTGATCTTTAAAATAAGAATGGTTTAAAATCAAAAAGTAAGAGTTTTTGTACATATAAGTCAATTCCTGATTATACGTAGACGATGCTTTTACGAAAGGGTTGTTTTGCGTGTAGTTATTCTCAGTAAGAATATTTCGTACAGGGTTGAGCTCCCAGAAGCTCGGTCTTCTCATTCTGCTCGAAAATGCATAAGAAATATTGTTTTTGTCGTTGATCGCGTAGTTAAAGCTTAAATACGGAAGAAGATTATTGTAATTTCTCTTTATATTTTTGTACTCCTCAGCAGCATTGTCTGATGTACCTAAGCTGTTTGTGATTTCATATCGGGTACCAATCTTTCCTGAGAATTTATCAGAGAATTTCTTTTCCAAAGTCAGGTAGGCGCCGTAGATATTTTCGTCGTAGATAAAATGGTTAGGTGCGAACTGCGGAGCTTGACCATCCATATATGTGTCATTTTTTGTATCGTTGTCCGTTTTGGTTTTATTAAAGTTACCACCTACCGCTACAGTGAAATCATTTTTGAACTTCTGAGTATAGTCTACAGTTCCAGAAAAATTATTGATAATCTGAGGAAGATTCTGATAAATTATCTGGGTTGGATTTGCTCCTGTGTCATTACCAAAAGAATCGGCCAAAAATGTTCTGTTGTCTGTGAACTGAAATCTTCTGTAATTAAGATATGCCGCATTTACATTCAGTTTACTTCCCAGAGAGTCAGTTTTCAATTCATAATTTAGGTTAACCGAATTATTGTAAGAACGTGCATTTTCATTGTTTCGTGAATTGGTATAGTTGGTGTTAAAAGTCTGTTCTTCCTCATCATAGACACGGATGGTATTGAATAAATTAACCGTAGAGTTATAACTTTTATTGGCATTGCTATTCCATGACAGTGCTAAGTTGCTTTGGTCATTCAGTTGATAATCAAAATTAAGATAGCCCCCGATGTATTGATTTGGGTCGTCGATATTACCGGTAGATTCGTTAGATGATAAATTGTTTCCGTTTCTCAGAATATAATGCTGGCCCTGAATATTATCACCACCGTATAGATTGGCACTGATTCCTACTTTATCTTTTCTGTAGTTGGCAGAGAAACTTGCAGAGCTTCCATTATATTTGTTTTGAGAATTCGACATTCTCATATTTCCATTCAGTCCGTCGCTCATTTTTTTCTTCAGAATAATATTGATGATTCCGTCTGAAGATTCCACCTGAAATTCACTTCCCGGAACCGTAATGACTTCAATTTTCTGAATGTTTTCGGCAGGAGTGTTTTTTAAGAACTGAGTTACTGTCTCAGCATCCATGTTGGTCTTTCTTCCGTTGATGTAGATCAGTGCATTATTTTTCCCGACAATTTTTAAAGTTTTATCGTCAGTTGTAGAAAGCAGAGGAGTCTGTCTCAACAAATCGAAAGTTGTATTTCCTTTTGTAACAGGAGAAGCGGCAACGTCGTATACGAAACGGTCAGATTGTTTTTTGAAAACCTGTTTCGTTAAAACAACTTCTTCAATCTTTTTTGTTTTTAAAGTGTCTGATTTTTTTTCCTGAGCAAATGTCAATCCGGTGAAAAATATAGTGGCGATGAGTAGTGGCGTTTTCATGAGTTTGTTTTTTATTTAGTTTAGAAGCTTGTATCTGTTATTATTTTACATTGCAAAGATATATAATTAATTTAGTATTATGCAATACAAAGTAGTAGAAAAGTTTTTATATAAAATGTAAATCATTGATTTTGAGCTGCTAAAATTTATTACTGAATTTTTACTTCGTTGGGTTTCTATAATATTAGACAACCCGATGGCTCTTTTTGTTACATTAAAAAATAAAATATTTAAATTCACTTTTTTTTGATTAATTTAGAGTTCACAAAAAAACTTAATTATCTATGACAAAAATTTACTCATTAATCCTGATTTTAATGATCCTCGTATCATGTAAAACCGATTCTTTTATCGATCTCGAAAATCAGCAGCAAGGAAATCAACAGACCAATTTCAACTTTGGAAATTCGGCGCAGAGAAATTTTCACGGCTTAGTTCTGTCAACAGACGGAAATCCGGTGTCGGGAGCAACGGTTACCATTGGTTCGTCAACAGTACAGACTAATTTTAAAGGTATTTTTGTAATTAAAAATGCTGATGTGAAAGACAATTTCGCTTACGTTAAAGTAACAAAATCAGGTTTTGTAAACGGTTCACGTACAATGGTTCCCACTAGCGGAACTAACAGGATCAACATCATGATGATTCCTGCAACCAACACCGCAACGATTTCCGCAGGAGCCACAGCTACAGTAGCCTTACCTAACGGAACAAAAGTAAAATTCGACGGAAGCTTTAAAGATTCCAACGGAAACGCGTACAGCGGAAATGTAAATGTCGCCATGTTTCACCTGAAATCTTCAGATCAGTATCTCAATGAACTGATGCCGGGTTCTTTTTTGGCTAACAGCACTGACGGTGGCGCAAGAGTAATGGAAACTTTCGGAATGCTACATGTTCAGTTAACAGGAGCTTCCGGACAGAATCTTCAGATCGCGAATGGTCATACCGCTGAAATGACGGTGGCGATTGACGCTGCTCAAACGGCAACCGCTCCTGCTACCATACCTTTGTGGTCGTTCAACGAATTTACAGGAATTTGGCAGGAAGAGGGTTCAGCAACAAAAGTTGGAAATACTTATGTAGGAAATGTAACTCATTTTTCTTGGTGGAATTGCGATCTGCAGTCACCGCAGGCAATTTTAAAAGTAAACGTTAAGAATGCTGCAGGAATACCGATGGTTAATACGGTTGTTGCATTAAGAAGATCTGGACAAACTTATGACACATCAGGTATTACAGATAATTCCGGTGCTGTTTCGGGATATATTCCGGCCAATGAAACTCTTCTTCTTAAAGTATATGATGTTTGCAACACAGTAATTTATACCGCTAATGTAGCACCCGTAGCAGCGGGAACAACATTTGTTCTGCCAGATATTACCGTAACATCAACCGGAAATCAATATACAGTTCAGGGAAATCTGAAAACGTGTGCCAATACTGACGTTACGGATGGTTATGCACTTTTAAGAATGGCATCGAGTTCCAATTTTTTCCAGTACATGACGGTTCCTGTCACGGGTACAGGTAACTTTTCTTTTACTACACATACTTGTGCACCGAATCCACAGTTTATCTTAGAAGGATATGATTATGCAAATTTGCAGACAACCGGAGAAATTTCTTTTACCGCTAATACACCAGTGATGAATTTTAATAATTTGGTAGCGTGTAATTCGATCAGTGAATTTGTGAGTTACAAAGTTGATAACCAAAATGTAAAATATGTATTAGGCAGCGCTATCGTCGCTGAATGGTACGGCCTTACATCAACATCACCCAATATGCCGGCAAAACAATTGAGAATTCATCACATGTTACCGTATGGAAATACATTTGCAATGACTCTTAATAATATGCTTGGAGTACCGGGAAGTTTTAATACAGAGTATTCTTTTTATTTTTCAGGAGAAAATTTCACGTCCTCCAATGGAAATGTGGTTGTTCAGATCACTAATTTCGGAGCTGTAGGATCTTATATTGACTTTACAGTGAACGGAACCTATACAGACCTGGTTGGAGCAAATCATACTTTTACAGCTACTGGGCATGTGAAAAGAGATCTATAATTTGCAATGTCACTAAAAACAAAAAAAGGACTTGAAAAAGTCCTTTTTTGTTTTTATTCTCTGTCAAAACGAGCCAGTTTCTTATCAATCCAAATCGTAGCAAAAGGAAAAAAAGCAGCAATCAATGCAAAGACTGTATCTTCATCGTCCCAATTGTAGATTTTTCTTATCGAAGGCAAAAACAGAAGGTAAAGTGTAAAAAACAATCCATGAATACTTCCGATTGTACTGATGTAAACAATTGGTAAAACTCCTTCAGGATCAATGCGAATCCAGGTCATTGCTGTGAAGAGAAAAAACCAAGAGACAGCTTCTGCCATACAGATTTGCTTAAACCACTTGATAAGTTTTTCCTGAGGATATTTTGAGAATAGATTTTCGAGAAAATTCATTTATAATATATTTTAAAGGATCTTTTAAATCCTTCGTTAATTGAATGTTGATTTTGAAATATGAAGTTACCTGAATTTATAAAGTCAGTAATTTGTTTTTCAAATTGAGGAATAAATTTCTCATTTTCTTTATCTGTAAAATGGTGACTGAATTTTTCAATGACTAAATTCAGTTTGTCTTGTTCAAAATCGACGGTCACTGTAGCCTCCGTAAATGATTGACCGGATTGCTTTTTCTCTTTATAGTCTTTAGGATATTTAAACTTTTTAAAGAAAAGGTTGTTAAGTAAAGAGTCAGCGACTGTCTTTTCTCCTTCGTGTAGCCACTCTGTATGATCATTATACTCAAAAATAATTATTGGGTTTTTTTGAATTCGCTCAAAAATGGCTTGTTTCAAAATTTTATCAATTGCCGCTTTTCCAAATTTTTCCTCAGTCAATTTTGTCGAATAGATATAATAACATTCTCCCGTTGAATAAGTCCCAAAACAGTTGCCTGACCAAGTGCCACCATAATAGATATTTTGTTTTTGTAATAGTTTCCCTAATTCTTGAGTCGCGGGAAAGTCAGAACCGCCGGGACCTGGTGTAGAAATATATAATTTGTTTGTAATTTTAAAATCATTAACGGCTCTTATAGAATCTCGCGTGCAGCTTTCTGCACTTACTTTCATGATATTTGCTCGTAGTTGTTTATAATCAATTTCTCTTTGATTTTTTATCGAGTCTTCCACTGAAATTATCTGTGCAGAAACAACTGTCTGAACAAAAAAGGCGAGTAAAAACAAGAATGATTTCATAACATACTACTTATAAAAACTACTCCCATCCAAATACTCAAAAACTTCCGGAGGAAGCATGGGTCTTACATTCTTCCCTTCTTTGATCATATTTCTGATTTCGGTAGCTGAAAGTTCAATTACGGGTGCTTCAATCATCGAAATGTTTTCGTGCTGAAGATATTCAGAATCTTTTTTTTCACCTTCAAAAACTCTCGGGTAAACTATGATGTGATGATTTTTTATTAAAACATCAGAATTTTTCCATTTATGAAGTCCGCTGAGGTTGTCTTCACCCATAATTAAACTGAAAGAATAATCAGGATGCTTTTCTTTAAGATAGGTTAAGGTATCAATCGTATAACTGGGTGTCGGTAAAGAAAATTCAACATTGGAGGCGCGCATTTGAGGATAGTTTTTTACCGCAAGCTGCACCATATCCAAACGGTTGTGATCTTTCAGAAGCGATTTTTTTTCTTTAAAAGGATTCTGCGGACTCACGACAAACCACAATTCATCCATATCAGAATTCTCAAGAATATAATTGGCCAAAATCAAATGACCAATATGAATAGGATTAAAAGATCCGAAAAATAAACCGATTTTTCTCATATCAAAAAGTCAATTGTCAATTTTGCTTTGCAAGTCAATTTGCTACACTTGTTAATTTTAAAGTATTTATTTGAAAAGTGATTTTGGAAATTCACCATTCACTTCTCAAGAAAATTCACTTATTCACTATCTATAAATTTCACATCTCTGATATTCAGATAATGTGTCACATTACCTTTCCAATGGTTTTCTTCCAGAGTAAATGCGATATCGAAAGATTTGTTTCTAAAGTCATCAGCGAACTGACCGAGCTTAAAGCCGACACATTCAATATTTCTTCCGGTAGATTCCTGTTTAATGTAAAATTTAAGATGATTGTTGTCTTTACCCATCGTTTTCAGATAGCCTGCAATCTTCTGATTTCTCAGTACCAGATTCGGTTTCATATTATGAGGGCCAAAGGGAGCCAGTTTTCTGTGGAAATTGATAAAATCTCTGTTGATCTCATCTATTTCTATATCGGCATCAACAGTTATAGATGGCTCTTTCTGATGGTCTTTAATTTTTTCGGCAACGGTTTTTTCAAATTTAATTTTGAAATCTTCAAACTTGTCTTTTTCCATAGAAAGTCCTGCCGCAGCGTGATGGCCACCAAATTTCAGAAAATATTCCGAGCAGAGATCGAGTGCTTCATGCACATCAAAATCAGAAACAGATCTTGCAGAGGCTACCATTTCACCATTGTTTCCATCTGTGAAAACCAAGGTTGGTTTGTAGTAAGTTTCAATTAATCTGGAGGCTACAATTCCAATTACCCCTTTATTCCATTCCGGATGATAGACAATGGTTGCATACTTTGTCTCCTGATGAGATTCTATAACCTGATTGAGCGCAGAAAGGGTAGAGTTCATATCGAGCTCACGTCTCTCGTCATTCAGATTCATAATGTCGCCTACAATCTGCTGAGCGTGTTTCAGGTTGTCTGAAACCATAAGTTCCACAGCTGCTTTACCATGAGAAATTCTTCCGGCAGCATTGATTTTAGGAGCAATTTCGAAAACAATATTTGATATTTCAAAATGTGAAAGTTTGTCTTCCGGAATCAAAAGTCTTAAACCCAGATTGCGTGTTTTTCTGAGCACTTTCAACCCCATCTTTGCTAAAACCCTGTTTTCACCGGTCATTGATACGATGTCAGCTGCAATTGAAATGGCCAGAAGATCGGTCAGTTCAAACAATTCGGTTTCGGGAATTTTGTAAATGGTATTTAAACCCTGACAGAGTTTAAAACCAACTCCGCAGCCTGAAAGTTCTTTAAAAGGATATCGGCAGTCGCTCCGTTTAGGATCTAAAACGGCTACAGCATCCGGAATTTCGTCTCCGGGTAAATGGTGATCGCAGATGATGAAATCAATACCTTTTTCCTTTGCATAGTTAATCATATCGATCGACTTAATTCCGCAGTCTAATGCAATGACAAGGGAAAACCCATTTTCTTTGGCAAAGTCGATACCTTCAGTTGAAATACCATACCCTTCAGAATTTCTGTCGGGAATATAAAATTCTAAATATTTTTTCTGAACAATTTTTCTTAAATATAAGTAGGTCAGCGCAACGGCTGTAGTTCCGTCGACATCGTAGTCGCCATAAACCATTATTTTTTCACCGTTTTCAATAGCCGTTGCAATGCGCTCTACCGCTTTCTGCATATCTGCCATTAAAAAAGGATTGTGAATATCTGCTAAGTTGGGCTTGAAAAATTCCCTCGCTTTCTGATAATTGTCAATTCCTCGCAGAACCAACAGTTTGGATTCAAAAGTTCCAAAACCAAGCGACGAACTCAATCCATCAACAGTTTCTTCATCAGGTTCGGTTTTATAAATCCATTTTTGACTCATTTCACAAAAATAAGTAAAATTTATTTTAAAAACGATCAGATTATAATCTTCATAATTACTTTGTAAGTCTTTATTACTTGTTTTATTTACAGTGTTTTAAGGGTTTTTAAGGGTTTTGTTTAATAAATATTTATTTTTTTTCAATAATGCGAAATCCAAACGAAAACTATTGTCGTAGATATCATTAAACATACTAAACCTTTTTAAAAATAATATTATGAAAAAACCAATTAATGTTTCTAACCAGGGAGCCACCCTGGATACCAGCAGACGAAACTTTTTAAAATTAAGCGGCATTGGTATTGCCGTTGCCGGACTTACTCTTGTAGGTTGTGACGATGACGACTTTGAATATAATGATAATAAGATATTTGATTTAGGAGTGGGTGACGTAGGTGTTCTAAACTACGCTTATGCTCTTGAGCAGCTTGAAGCTGATTTTTATACCAAGGTAGTTAACAATTTCTATGCAGGAATCTCAAGTGTTGAGAAAGAAGTTCTTACAGACTTATATCATCACGAGGTTATCCACAGAGATTTCTTTAAAGCAGCAATTACTGGTGCGACAAATAATGTTTTACCGACATTGGAGTTTCAGTATCCTAACGTGAATTTTAATGACAGAAGTTCTGTATTGGCTACTGCAAAAGCTTTGGAAGATACAGGTGTTGCAGCATATAATGGTGCAGGTAGATATATTACCAACCCTACCTATCTTGTGTTGGCAGGTAAGATTGTTTCTGTGGAGGCAAGACATGCATCAGCAATCAGAGATTTGATTAACCCACTAACTGCAGCTTTCTCCGGAGATGATGTAGTAGACCCGGTAACTGGTCTTGATGTAGCAAAAGAACCGAAAGATGTTGTAATGGCAGCCGGAGGATTTATTAAAACTCCTTTTACTTGGAAAGAAAGAGGAATCAACTAACATTAATCATTTCAAAAATCTATTATTATGAACATTTTAAAATTATTAGATAAATTGTCTGACGATTCTTTTTTCACAAAACAAACGTCTAGATTAGATACTCTTTCAAATATTACATCATTTGGTAAAAAAGCGGCAGTAGCTGCAATACCATTGGGATTAGGAAGCTTTATGGCAACTTCTGCCAAAGCAGAAACAAAAACAGAGCCTACATTGGCAATGAAAAGTGCATTAACAGATGCTCTTCAATTAGCTTTAACTTTAGAATATTTAGAAGACGAATATTACAGAATCGGGCTACAGACCGCTGGATTGATTCCTACAGGAGACAGAACTGTTTTTATGCAGATTTCAAAACATGAAGCTGCTCACGTCGCTTTCCTGAAAACAGCATTAACTTCTTTAGGAACTACTCCAAATGCAAAACCAACGTTCGACTTTACAGCGAATGGTTCTTTTACTCCATTTACCAATTATCAGCAGTTTCTTACATTAGCACAGGCATTTGAAGATACTGGAGTAAGAGCTTACAAAGGGCAGGCTGGAAACGTAATGTCAAACAAAGATGTTCTTCAGGCAGCTTTGCAGATACACTCAGTAGAGGCAAGACATGCATCAATGGTACGTAGAATGCGTGCTAACAAAGGATGGATCGAGTTAGGAAGTGGCGGAAGTGGAAGTGGTGGTATGCCTACAGCAACTAACCCCGTTTATGCTGGTGAGCAGGAAACAGTACAGGCTGGATTTAATACGGCAACTGCCTTTGGCCCGGAAGCAGGTTCAGCAGCGTACGATGAAATACTTACAGGAGATCAAGCTCAAATAATTGCAGGTCTTTTTATTGATTAATTAAGAACACATATATATATTAGTTAGGTAAATCCTTTTTCGGTAATTCTCCGAAAAAGGATTTTTTTTTCGTGAAAAATTATTATCTTGGTTGCACTAAACTATTTATATGAAAAAAATTATTATCGGCGCATTTTTATTAGGCGCAATGCATGGTGTTCATGCACAGAAAATCAATTTGGGAAAAGCGACGGACATTGTTTCCAAAGGAGCGAAAGCTTTAACTTTTACCAATGAAGATGCAGTAAAACTTTCAAAAGAGTCCGTTGATTACATGGATAAAAATAATGCGATTGCAGGACCAAAAGATCCATATACCATCAGGTTAAATAAACTTTTTGCGAAACATAAATCGCAGGACGGATTAAGTCTCAACTACAAAGTTTACAAAGTAAAAGATATTAATGCTTTCGCCTGTGCTGACGGTAGTGTTCGTGTATTTTCTTCTTTAATGGATATAATGACAGATGACGAACTTCTTGCAGTTATCGGTCACGAAATCGGTCACGTTAAAAATCAGGATACCAAAGATGCAATCAAATCAGCATATTTAAAAGCTGCCGCTTTAGACGCTGCGTCTTCTGCTTCCTCTACAGTCGCTACATTAAATGACAGTCAGGTAGGTAAAATGGCTAATGCATTCATGGATGCATCTCACAGCAAAAAGCAGGAATCGCAGGCCGATACTTATTCTTATGATTTTATGAAAGCTAATAATTATAATGTGGTAGGAGCTTACACGGCATTCAAAAAATTAGCGCTTTTATCTGAAGGTGGAACTGCGCAATCAGGATTTCAAAAAATGTTTAATTCGCATCCTGACAGCAACAAGAGAGCTGAAGCAATTAAAAAAAGAGCCGAGAAAGACGGATTATGGAAAGACCCAGGAACAGTTTCTTTGCCGACTGCGAAATTGACGAAGTAAATTTATACTATAATATATATAAAGAGTCCAGTTTACATCGGACTCTTTTCATTTACAGTATCTGGAAATTATAACGCTTTAAAAAATCTGTCCACTTTCAACAAGCGATTTTCTCTAACACTTGCTTATTTATAATTCGCTCTATTTGTTCTCGCTTTCTTAGGAAATCTCGCTTGTAGTTTATTTTGAGCTTACCGAAAACCTGTATCTCTTAATATTTATTTAAGTATTAAAAAAGGTTCGCGATTATATAGCTCCGTAGTAGCGGGATGTTTGTAGCGTAATCATTCTGTATATAAAGAGAGCTCCGTAGAAGCAGCATGTTTGCTGCGTAGTAATTCTTTATATAAAAAAGCTCCATAGGAGCGCCATGTTTGTAGCATCAGATTTCCGAGAAAAGTTAGAGCTCCGTAGTAGCGGGATGTGTGTAGCTTCAGAGGTGGAGCTCCGTAGGAGCGGCATGTCTGTAGCATCATCATTATGGATATAAGAAAGAGCTCCGTAAGACCGTCACAAAGAGCAGAGCAAATTACAAAACACATCTTCAACACATCAAAAGCATTATCTGCACACGCGCTAACTCCCACTCTCCAACCTGAACTAATCATCACGTCACCAGGCTTTACTCAAACACCTCCATCCCCCACGTTTCACTCTCAAACTCTCACACCGTCCAATATACCCATCATCCATCATCACCTATCATTGATCATTCATCCATCAACTAACGTCTCACATCCCCAAAATTTTTCTCTCACGCTTTCAGTTAATTACCAACAAATATGAATTTAAAGTAAACATTATGTTAAATATATTTGGAAGTAGAGGGGTAAACATACTACTTTTGCCCCACTGAAAAACGAGAGTGAGTCGGTAGCGCAGAAGAGCCTTTAGATAGGCAGGAACAAAAACTCTGAATAGAAATTAACTTTAAAAATTCCAATAAATTTTAATCAAATAAAATTTGTGGGAATAAAAAAAGTTTTTATCTTTGCAGTCCCGATACGGGGAGCGCAGGAGTGGATGAATTGAGTGTTGAAAAAGGAGATTAGGGTTACTTAAAAAACTTTAAAATTTCTTCAAAAAACATTT
Organism: Chryseobacterium kimseyorum; assembly: GCF_025971945.1. Lineage (GTDB taxonomy): Bacteria > Bacteroidota > Bacteroidia > Flavobacteriales > Weeksellaceae > Chryseobacterium > Chryseobacterium kimseyorum. The sequence goes on along the minus strand of NZ_JAPDHW010000002.1, from coordinate 60 downwards.
GGTCAATTAGAAATAAAGTTTTACTTTTGCACACGCAAATACGGCAAAGCCCAACGACAG
>NZ_JAPDHW010000029.1 GCF_025971945.1 Chryseobacterium kimseyorum | reverse complement strand
AAGATCAGTCTGACACCATCGGTATGAACAGAAGCCAAAGTATCGGAATGAATGCGACCCAAAGTGTTGGCGCAATGAAAATGACTTCCGTTTTGGGAGATACGAGTATGTTTATTACAGGAAAGCTGACGGAAATGATTGAGGGTGATGTGCATAGTGAAGTTAAGTAAGGAAAAATTGTGATTAATTCTGAAAAGGGAATTGAAACGAGTTCAAAGGGTTCGATAAGCATCATTCGAATTTAAAGAAAAAAATGCTGAAGATTATTTAACTTTAAACCTAAAAGAAATTGGCGATATAAAAAAAGAAAAATATGATAAGTTCAATTATTTAAAAATTACTTGTAAAGAAAGTTTTGACAAAGAGCAGATACTTTATGTAAAAGCAGATGGTGAAATTTGTGGAGCAATGAGAATCCATCCGAATTCTTCGCAATTTAAAAGAAATATTAAAATTGCTTTTGTAAAAGTAAAGACTAATATAAATGGTACAATTACAATTGGAAAACCTGTGACAGGCGGTAAAGATTTTTTTACCAAATGCTGTAATCAGGCATTGGTAATACCTTCAATTGTTGAAGAAAAAAATGCAGTAGACTTTACTAATAATACTTTTGGCGGTTTGTTTGGGAAAGACTTTAAAGATTTTGCAGGCATCGGGAAATTAAGTAGCGGAATAAATGGGCAAAAGATTATTAAAACTGCTGGAATGAAAGATTATTTAGAGGGAAGATTAAAATCACAATTTGGAGATAAATATAAAGGATACACAGTTCTCTATTTTATAGGTGAAGAAGCTAATTGGAATGGTTTTTCAAATTATGGATGGACTACGTGTGTTCAGTTTGGCAGACATAATAAAGCGACTATGCTCATGAAACTATTCATTCTTTATATTTACCCCATACTTTTGCCAGTATAAGCGAACGGGGAGCAGTTCCGAAATACACCTATCAAGCAAAAAAACTAATAATTTGATGGATTATAGTCATGTAGCTCAAGCCCCAATAGAAAGATTTTCTTTATTCATATGGCAATGGAATGTTTTAAACAATAAAATCAAAATTTAGAAAATTATGAAACTAATTAAAACAGTATTTTTTTGTCTTTTGATTCTATTAAATTCATGCAACGGAAAAAATAAAGACAATTCAACTAAAAACATAGAAAATAAAAAAATGGTTGAAAAATTTGATATAGAAATTTATAAAAAAACAAATTATGGATTTGATAATTATACTAACAAAGACGGAACGTTAATATCCCTGATTGATTTCGATAGTTTAAAAGGGGGCGTTTTAAAAGAGATACCCCCAAAGCCTTTTTTTAAAACAATTTATAAGGAATTTTATCCGAACGGAAACATTAAAAAGAAAGAAATATTCATCGGTGAAAGAACAAAAATAGATACGTCTGAATATTATGATCAAGATGGGAATGTAGAAAAAGTGGAAGAAAACGAAAAATTTGGAAAAGTAAAGCCCGAAGACGTTTTAAAATTTTTAGAAAGCAAAAAAATCATTAATATTTCCAATGGAAAAGGAAGATTGAATAAAGACGGACGACCAACTTTTGAAATTCAATTTGATAAAAATAAAAAAGAATATATTATAATAATCGTAGAAGGAAAACCAAATACAGAACCTTGGGACAATATTGGCGAACCTCTGGCTTTTCTCCCCCTTATATACAAAATTGATGGAGAAACGGGAAAAGTTGAAGAATTGAAATAATTTTAAAAATGAAAGTTAACCTAAACTTTCATTTTTTTTGTTTTAAATCATAATTAAACGGACACTTGAATTGCTACCTTTCTAAGACAAAATATGTACACTCTTTTTTAAAAGACTCTGGGTAATAGAATTTCTCGCAACGAAAAAAAATAATGAGCTTATTTTTCGTGGTTGATTGTAAATAATTCAGTTATTTTAAGAACAGCAAACATGATAGTACTGAAAATTATTATCATTATTTCGCTGGCTTTAATAAAAAACGATTAATAAAAAAAGCTCACCGTACTTCAAAAATTCTAAGCTTTTTGAAATATCAACTGTTCTTTCTTCAGTCTTTTACGCTAAATAAACTATTTTTAATTTTAATGATTGACAAAAAAAACTTATTTTAGTTACACCAAAAATAAAATGTCAACACAAATATTAATATTGAAAAATAAATGGGAGTATTAGTTACAAACGAAACTGTAAAACAGCTTTTCCACATTGCGCAGTCTATTGCGAGAGAAAATTACAACGCGACATACGGTGGTCCTCATATCTTGCAAGCTTTGATGCATAAGGATATCGGGCTCAATGAATTTCTAAAGAATATAGACAAAGATCCCGGCTATTTTTACGAATGGGCAGACGTCCGTATTGAAGATTATCCCAAAACTACACATCTTCCTGCTGAAGTTGGAGAAGGTGAATTTGTAGATCAGATTCTTGAAGAGGCCGATGATATTAGATTGAAATTGGGTTTGGATGAGATTACCCCAATCTGTATTTTGACAGCAATTGTAAAACCGCAGGTGGCTTTTACCTTACAACAGCTTAAATCGTTACCTCTCAGAGAGCATGAAATATTTAATTTATACAGAAAAGATACGCCTTATGCCTCATCTGAAAATAGTGAAATTTCTTCGCTGTTTTCTAATGGCTCAGAGTATTTAGACAATTCTTTCACATCTATTAAAAGTTATTGCATAGACAGAACTGCGCAGGCAAGACAGGGAACTTTAGAAAATATTATTGGCCGCGACAAAGAACTGAGAATGCTCGTTGAAATTCTTTGCCGGAGAACAAAACCCAACGTAATTATTATCGGAGAACCTGGTGTCGGAAAAACGGCTTTGGTAGAAGGTTTCGCTACAGAAATCATTAAAGGAAATGTTCCGGAAATGCTGAAAAATGCCACTTTATTGGAGCTGGACACTGGAGCGTTATTGGCAGGAACTTCATATAAAGGTGAAATTGAAGACCGTTTAAAAAAGGTAATCAATGAATGCAAAAAGATTGAAAAAGCGATTCTTTTTATTGATGAAATTCACTCACTTCTAGACCCAAAAGGAAGCATCGGTAATATTGGAAATATCCTTAAACCTGAATTGGCAAGAGGTGAAATCACGGTTATCGGAGCGACTACGCAGGAGGAATACAGAAAGATCATTGAGCCGGAACAGGCTTTCAACAGACGTTTTGAAGTCCTTACCGTAAATGAACCTGATGAGCAGACCTGCGTCAAAATGATTGATGTTCTTCTGGATGGTTACAAGAAACACCACACGATTGAAGTAGATAAATCTGCTTTGCCGGAATGTGTACGTTTGGCGAAAAGATATGCAAAAGGTAAAAAATTGCCGGACGCAGCAATAGATTTGTTGGATCGTACGATGGCAGCCATCAAAATGCTCGATGAGCTCTCGGAAAAAGAACTTCAGAGCTGGAAGGAGAATTATGAAAATATTCTGAAAGAAGAATTTCTGGATGACAAAGATAAAGCCGACGAATTAATCTGGAATTATAATCTGTTACGCGATAAAATCAGTCCTATTTTGTGGGGTTCTTTACGGGAGCAGCCACAGATTGATAACTCTATGCCGATCGAGCATCTTCAGAAAGTCATTGAAGATACTTTTACAGAATTGATAGAACATGCATCTGTAAAAAGAGAAAAGGTAGGCAAGCTTGAACTGGCAGCGGTGATGGCGGCAAAAACCAATATTCCAATCGGGAAACTGCAGGCTCAGGAAAAAGAAAAACTTCTGAACATGGAATCTCTCCTGTTAAACAGAGTAGTAGGGCAGGATCATGCACTGAAAGTTCTTTCTGATGCCATTGTAGAAAACCGTAGCGGATTAAACAAACCTGGTCAGCCCATAGGGTCATTCTTCCTATTGGGACCAACAGGTACAGGAAAAACGGAGCTGGCAAAATCTATGGCGGAACTGCTTTTCAATGATGAAAAAGCGATGGTTCGTTTTGATATGTCAGAATTTAAAGAAGAACATTCAGCAGCCTTATTATATGGTGCGCCTCCAGGCTATGTAGGTTATGAAGAAGGTGGTATGCTGGTAAACAAGATACGTCAGCAGCCTTACACTGTGGTATTGTTTGATGAAATTGAAAAAGCACATCACTCTGTTTTTGACGTGTTTCTACAGATCATGGATGAGGGAAAAGTTCATGATAAATTAGGGAAAGAAGGAGATTTCAGTAACGCTTTAATTTTATTTACTTCTAACATTGGAAGCGAAGAGATTGTCAGACAGTTTGAGGAAGGCACTATCCCGGAATCATCTTCTCTTATGCAGATTATGTCAAATTCAGGCAGATTCAGACCGGAATTTTTAGCGAGAATTACAGAGATCATTCCTTTCGCACCGATTACCGAATCCATTGCTGAAAGAATTTTTAATATTCAGTTAAAATCTCTTCATAAGTCACTTCACCGATTGGGTATGACGCTTTCGATTACCGATGAAGCGGTGAAAAATCTTGCTTTAGGTGGTTTTAGCAGCAAATATGGTGCAAGACAAATTTCTGGAGTCATCAGATCACAGTTGGCAAGACCCATCTCAAAAATGATTGTTCGCGAAGAAGTTAAATCCGGGCAAACCCTTACGGTAGACTGGAATCACGCTGAAGAAAAGATAGACTGGAAAGTTGATTAAGGTGTATTCAATTGAAATAATAATCAGAATGCTAAAAAACAGTAGGCATTCTGATTATTTAAATAAAATATGAAGATGAAAATTTATTTCAGTAAAATATTATTTGCAACAGTTTTTTTTGTTTCAGTTGAAATGACTCCTGCCCAGTTTCTCTCTGCCAGTGATACTTCTGAAAGCAGCGTGAGAAAATATAAAAACATCATTAATGCTAATAAAGATATTGTTCAGTTTATCGAAAATTCTTTAGCTAAAAAAGGACTTCCAAAGCATTTAAGAAACTTACCTTTAATAGAATCCCATTTTGACAGAAATATTACCTCTCATGCCGGTGCAGTGGGAGTTTGGCAGTTTATGACTGCTCATGCCAATCAGTACGGACTTACAGAAGACCGCCGCACCGATATCTACAGAAGTACAAAGGTCGCTGTAGTTTCGTTGGGAAATCTTTATAAAAAATACGGTAACTGGGTTACAGTAATTGCAGCGTATAACTGCGGAGAAGGTAATATAGCCAAGGCCATGCAGTCTGCCAACTCAAGTCAGTATCATATTTTCTCCAAATATCTTCCGGCAGAAACCGTTAATCACGTTAAAAAATATTTGAATGCCTGCTATGCAACGGGAGAACTGAACAGTGTTTTGACAAATTACAACAGTTCCAGAATGAAAAAAGTTTTTGATGCCAGATCTGGTCTCAAGGAAACATCATCTTTATCTGAAACCGACATCAACGCAGGTTTTAGTCTGAAAATTATTGCTGAAGAACTGAAAGTTAATATCAATGATATCCTGACTTGGAATCCCGGTATCGAAGAGGAGCTTCAGACAAACGGTGAAAGTATCTTCTACCTTCCCACAGATTTGATGCCTGATTTCCTGTTGAGAAAAAATACAATTTTATCCCGATCGATAAAAGAAGGCAGGGTTACAGTTCCGAAATAATATTAACTCGAAAAATTGTCGCAAAATGAATTGTTAAAAGATGCCAATGTATCTTAAATAATCATAATTTTTTCATGTAAATGTGAATTTTTAACTAGTTAAATCCTTTGAAACCCTTTGTAGTAGAGGGTTTTTCTTGTCTCAAGAAATAAAGTCGTAGTTCTACTACACAAAATCGTAGTTCTACTACAAAATCTCAAATAAGTTTCGAAATGACCTTCTTTCCAAAACTTTGGCTCTATCTTAGCTGTAGATAAAATATCTAACACAAAATATTAACTGTTTAAAATTTACAAAATCATGGCAGACAATTCAAGAGGAATCTTAAAATTCAACGGAAGCGAAGGACAGAAATTATTAAAGCTTAATTACAGCGTATCAAGATCTACAGACGTTTCGGGACGTGTAGCATCAGATCCTTCCAATGCGCTTATCAAGTTAACGATTGAAGCAACAGAGAAATCTGAAATTCTTGAAAGTTTGCTTAATGGTAAGTACAAGCCAACTTCAGGCGAAATTACTTTCAACAAGTCTCACGAAGAAGGTACTTTGATTACTTTAAACTGGGAGAACGGATATGTTATCCAGCACGAAGTAGACTTCGACGCAGTTGATCAAAATTCTATGCTGATTAGCTTTGTGGTAAGTGCAGAAAAAATCAACTACGGTGGAGCTGCATACGAAGGTATCTGGCCGGGAGTATAATTTCCAACTTATGAAATGATAAATGTGTATGGGTAATTTTTATTCATACACATTTTCCATATACTGTCATTTTCACTGACCAACTTTAATTTCCTAAACTTTCCCCGGCATGAATCAAAGTGAAGTAAAAGAAATTCAAGATTTTAACGATTTTAAATACGCATGGTACAGAAACGGAAAGTATTCTGTCAATGTGAAATCATATCTTACCCTCGGTAACGGAAAAGCCAACGAAACAGAAACAGAGGAAATCTGGGAAATTATTCCTGGAGAATACAAGCATATCGAAATTCTGATTTCCGATAAAAAATATATACATTTTGATGCGCAGATGAAGCCGTTCTATGAAATTTTAGATCAGGTAAACAAAGCGACAGAAAATTTATCTCTACTTCTGAATGAAGATAAAACAATCGGTAAGGTTGAGAATGAAGAAGCTATCATTGAAAAATGGGAAGAAATCAAACGGAAGGAATTGCGGTTTCTCCAACTCGTAAAAGAATCTTACAACGAAATTATTACAATCTACGACCAGGAATTTCTGAGAATAGAAAGTAATATCAAAGCCAATCTTCTGTACCAGATATTCTTTTTCCCATTTCCAAATACAGGAGCCAACTTTCAGAAAGAGGGCGGGTTTAAGGAGAGAGAAACATTGTCAACTCTTTTTCCAGGAGAAAAAATAACGTACGACACGAGTTATCAGTTTGAAGAACAGAAAGATAAATTTCAAATGAATGTTAAAGGAAAGCTGAAAAGTCACAGTGGTGATTTTGAGGAAATTTATGCTCAGAATTATCAGAAAGCTTTAAACATTCCTTTAGAATATGATTTGATGATGGAAGGCGAATATGTTTTTAATATTGATTCGGTTCTGTCTGAAATTATATTTCATGTAAAAGAAAAGCTCAATGACAAGATGCTTTATGTCTGCAGATATCATATTCAATTATTAACATAGAAAAATATGAGTCAACTGTTTATCGCACAGGGAACTCCACTCATGTGTACCAGCGGAAGACGGCTGATCGGAATAGGAGTCAGTTCGCAATCCAGTGTTTATCTAAAAAACGGTAAAAAGCTGATAGCGACAGAAGATGACCGCTTTAAAGATAATTTTATCTGTCCGCAGATGATGATTGCCGGCGCCATTGCAGGAGTCGGAATTGCTGCTGCTTTTGGTGGTGGTTTATTCGTACTTGCTGCCGCAGCGTGGGCGGGAAGCGCTATGATCGACGACTGTCTTAATATATGCTCTTTTTTAACCAAAGGAAGCGATTGGAACAATACTCATCAGAAAGTACGAGTAGAAGGCAAAAAACCTTTACTTCAAAATTCAACATTGAATTGCTTTTTAGGGGGAACTGTGAAATTCCATCTTCCAACGCCTGCTCAGATTACTGAGCTAAGTAATGCCGCTGCAATGGCACAGGATTCTTACAAAGATAATGCTGATAATTCAACGCAGATTGGAGATTATACCAGAATGAACACTGATGATCAGGCTGTGCTCGATGAAATGTTTGGTCCCGGAACATTCGTTCCTGAAGATTTTAACACCAATACTGATGACGGCTTTTTTGCTTCAGTTTATAAAAATAATAATACAGGACAGTATTTCGTAGCTTTCAGAGGTTCAGAACCCAAAGGAATGCAGTTTTATCATGACTGGTTTATTGAAGATGGAGGACAGGCTTTTGGAGCTCAGACTCCACAGATAAAAAGAACCATGAACCTTGCGAATAAAATGGATGATGCTACCAATGGAAATGTTTCTTTCACAGGGCATTCTCTGGGCGGAGGTAATAGTGCAATGGCATCTTATTATACAGGTTTACCGGCTTATACTTTCAACACAAGAGGAGTTCATGATAATACACTTGAATATTTAGATGAAAACGGTGCGGTAGGTTCTACTTCCAATATCACCAACTACAGTACCAGTAATGATATTCTGAATGCCCTTCAGAATAACAGAGAAGGTCTGCTGTCAACCCTTGCCATTTCAAGAATTCCCGGTCTTAATAAACTGGCAATTTTTGGAGGTCTTACCGGTGCTGTACCAAGAGCATTAGGAGAGCAAAACGAAATTTTCGGGTACATTCAGGATAATGAAGGAATGAATCTGAAAACATTCGGAAGCGGCCACAGTGCGTATGCAGATGCCGTAGAAGCGATGATTGCAACCATTAATACCAATGTTATTGCAGTAAACCCATAGTCTATGAAAAAAATAATTTTTTTAATCTTTTTTACCATGACCTTATTTTCCTGTCAGGATACGAGATCCCGAAAAACTCAGAATAAAGAGCAATATCCTCCTCAAAAACTTTTTGACGGAGCACAGTTGCAGGCTGCACAGAAAATTTTTGATGAAGATCAATCGGGATTAGAAAGTGTTTTAAAAGATGATAAGCAAATCATCAATCAGTTAAGCAGTACGAAAGGGTATACCTTACTGATGTATGCCTCCGTTGTGGAAAATCTTCCTGCTATGGAAATCCTCCTTAAAAACGGGGCTGATCCCAATCTGATTGTTCCCCATCTTTATGATTCCCCACTTTCACACGCAGTTGCCACAAATAATTATGAAATGGCCAAGCTTTTATTTAGATATAAAGCAAGTCCGAATCCTGCGGTGGGAAGCAGTCCGTTATGTGATGCCATGATGCTGGGAGCAGAAGATACAGAAAGAAAAATGATTGATTTTTTAATTGAAAATGGAGCCGATGTTAATCACAGTTCTTATTTAGGAAAAAACATTATGGAAGCTGCTGCAAGAAGCAATGTATCTACTGCACATTATCTTATGCAAAAAGGTGGCAATCCTAAAATAAGAGGAACCGAACTTTCTCCCATGGCTTTGTATATCAGTTCTGAAGAAAAGAAACAGGCAAAAAATCAAAATGCTAAGAATGTTGCTTATTTTGAAAAAATATCTGCATTGAAAACGGAACTTCAGGAAAAGTATGGCATTACATTTCCTGTTGAAAAAAACGAGAGAGAGGAAGCAAAACTCCGTATGGAATTGTATGAGAAATTAAGTGAGCAGGACAAAAAATCCGTCAATTTCAACAAAAATTATGGTGAAAACAGATATTTAGAAGATCAGAAATTGCTCTCCCGATAGAAAAAAAAGAAATATGAAAAGTCGTAGTATTACTACAAAAAGTGAAATTTTCTATTAGAATTTTTTCAGTCAGTAATATTATGATTAAATTTAATATGCTAAGTAAAACATTAAGTTTTCATGCTACAAACCATGGAAATTTAATAGTCTCGAATGAGATCAGATGAAATAAAATTAAGAACGCCAAATTCACAAGTTTAAAGAAAAAATATTATGTTTCAGGATAACTCTACAAAACCGCAGCTTTCCAATAATTTAGGAAAAGCTACTGCACAAAATGTACAGGAACAGGTTTCTGCCAAAGCAACAGGTAAAGTCAGTGAAAATATTCAGAAATTAAATACAGAGATTACAGAGCCTGTCAATGGTATGGTTCAAAAATCTGATTTATTTATGAATCAAATTACTCAAACCAACAATCCGCTTGTAGTTGAAGAAAAAACCTGGGCCAACCAGCCGACGTCAAAAATTCACAATGCTTTAGCTATAGCAACCAGTCAGATTTTAGGAATCAACCGGGTTGTAAAGCTTGATTTAGTGATTGAGGGAAAAGAAATTAAACATTTCAAGCATTTTAGACTCAGTCAAAGTGCGGTGAAGCATCATGAATTCAGCATTACTCTTGCTCACGATACGTTAGGCGCGGCTGAAAACCATAATCTGGAAGAAGCACAGAACTTTTTAGGAAAAAGACTGACAGTGGTTTTTAAATATAAAGATGTCATTGATGGTCCGGAAAGAAATTTCGTTGGTGTCATCACAGAAGTAGGTTTCAGCCAGGAAAAAGGAAGTTTGGGTAATATTGTACTTAGTGGATTCAGTCCAACAGTTTTGTTAGATGCAGCTCCGCATATCCAAAGTTTTGGTGGTGCTCAGCCGATAAGTTTAAACAGTATTGCTGATCATGTCATTAAAGAAGGTTTAGGCGGAAGCAAATTCGATTACAGAGTCGATGCGCAGTACGGAAATGTTTCTTACAGTTCACAATACGAAGAAACGCACTATAATTATCTGGCAAGAATCGCAGAAGCTTACGGTGAGCAGTTTTTTTACGATGGCGAAGTGCTTCATTTTGGAAAACTCCCGCCTTCAGAGCAACCCGTAAAGTTGACCTACGGAAGTAACGTAAGTGATATAAAAGTACGGATGAAAGCACAGCACGTGAATCCTTCATTCTACGGATACAACAGCAGTAAAAATGAAAAACTGACGACGGGAAATTCAAAAATTAACCACGCTTCAGATATCGCAAAACGTGCATACGAAATTTCAGAAAAAACATTTACAACTCCATCATTAAGAGTTGCTCCTATTAAGGCGGCATCTTTTATGGATATTGATGCTTCACAGAAAGGAACAGCTGGCAGTAAAGCTTCGCAGGTTTTCATTACTTCGGGAGAAACGACTGTTCCGTTTTTATATCCAGGCTGTACGGCAGATGTTGAGATGAGAAAAGCAGATTCTAATGAGACTTCCTATTTTACCAAATTAATGATGGTAGCAGTAACTCATGAAGTTGATGCACGGGGATATTATACCGGAAATTTTGAAGCGATTGCTGCCGACAGTGGTTACATTCCACGTCCCGAATTCGAAACTCCGAGAGCTGATGCCCAATTTGCCAAGGTTACAGAAAATGCAGATCCATTGAACCAAGGAAGAGTAAAAATCCAGTTTGATTGGCAAAACGGACAGGATACTTCAGAATTTATCCGTGTAATGACTCCTGATGCTGGAAGCAGTGATAAAGTAAGTAAAAACCGCGGCTTTATGGCTATTCCCGAAATAGGTGATCAGGTAATTATCAATTTTGTTCATCAGCATCCTGACCGACCGTTTGTCATGGGAGGAATGTTTCATGGAAGTATAGGAGCAGGAGGTGGAACCGGAAATAATATTAAGAGTCTGAGTAGCAGAAGTGGTAATAAATTGGAGCTGGATGATGGGGCAGGATCTGTTTATTTAACTGATCAAGGAGGTGCGAATATGAAATTTGATGGTGCCGGAAATGTAGTTCATCATGCGAATAACGATAGTACCAAGACTATTGGAAACGATAAAACAGATAAGATTGGAAATAACAAAAAACTGGAAGTTGGCTGTGATCATATTGCCGATGTTGGAAATACACACAAAGTAGCAGTTGGAGGTGAAAACAGTGTCTTTAAAATGGACAATACCGGAACAATTGATTTGACAGGCATCAAACAAATAACTTTGAAAGTTGGTAGTAGTGAAATAAAAATTACTACAAATAAGATAACTATAACAAGTGAGGAGGTAGATATAAATGGTGGCGGAGCAACAGCAAATTTAAAAAAGAAAACAGTAATTAAAGGTACAACAGTTGATATCAATTAATGGGAGAGAATATATTCAAACACGTGATAAAAAAAGAAGATACATTAGAATCTTTAGCTAATCAGTACGATGTTAGTATTGATGAACTTATAAAATATCATAATTCATTTAGTGGAGTTACAAATCTAATTGTTTCCAATGTATTACCAATGCATTTAGATTACATTGTCATTGATAGAAATTTTATTAAGAATAAAGAAATTAATAATGCTGAAAATGGGAAGATAAATCTGAACAATAAAGCAAGATATCGCTGTGAACAAAACAATTTAGTTTTAGTAGATGGTAATCCAAATTTCTCTGCGCAAACGAAGACTCAATATTTATTATCAAATAAGCAGGATATTGGTTTTTCATTATTAAATGCAATCTTGGAGGATTATGTAACTGCAGTACAACCTGCAGGTATGGAAAGTGCTTTCGAATTGATAAAGCATATAGAACAGATTAGAAGTGATATTACCTTTGCTCATTCAGAAGGTAAAATAAATAAGGTTATCAATTTAAAAGAGCTTCACGAAAAGTGGGAGTTTTTTTTAGATAAAACATCACAGAATATCTCTTTTTACAACGAGTTAAATAATAAATCTCCTGAAGTTATAAAGGATTTTATAGAAAATGGAAGAAAAGAATTTTCGAATGAACATATTTTTTCTGAAGTAATTAGCAAAAATCTTTTTTATCATACACTTATTAATGTTTACAAAAATAATGATGCTAATGAATATTCATTTACTCAGCAATCTCAATTGTTTCCCAATATTATGTTGAATGTAAATGTTATAAAATCAATTGTTACAGAAGATGAAAATAGTACAACCTATCGATTAGTAGGAGTATTAGACAGGAGTAAATTGAATGAAGTTGAAATAAAAAACTTATATGAGCAAATGTATCAGCCAATAATAAAGTTTTCTTTTACAGAATTCGATTATATCTATCGAATTACTTATCAAATAGAAAGTAGTACGGGACAGCTTATAAAATCTTCAGCTTCAATAAAAGAGTTCGTTAAAAATAATTATGATGTCATTACCAAATTTGAACTACGTAGAGTAGAATTATAATAATATGAATACACAAACAATTACTAAAGGGAAGGCATATTATCACGATGTAATAATTAAAACAGCTTATCTGTATCTTCCGATATTTGCCGTAATAATATTAGTATGTTCTTTTTTTGAAAAATTTAGATTTATCTTATATTTTACTGTTGTAGGTGCATCTTACGGATTTATTCTTAATCAGCTGAAGAAGAAATATGTAAATGTAGAGTTTGATTCTGAAAATATATTATTAGGCGAAATTATAATCAATACCAAAGATATAGAAAGTTATTATCTTTCCTTGCCTCTGAACGAATTGCTTATGTTAAGAATTAAAACAAAAAATCAAAAAGATTTAGCAGTTTACATAGACAAAGATTTAAAAATGACAATAGAATCATTTTTTAATAGAAATTCAATAGAGTCTGTAAAAGAAAACTATGATAATTACTTAAAATATGGACATCTGATATTTCCTTTTGTTGGTTTGATTATTTGTGCAATTGTCTATAGTATTTATAATTATTTCAAATACAAAGTATGAGTAAGGCTTATATACCAAAAAATACATGGGTGGTTTGTACAATGCAACAAAACCCAGGGCCTGGAAAATTAATTCCAACAAAGTTTTCAGGAGAAAGAGAGCAGTTTTCGGTTTTGTTTAAAGGAGATAAAGAACGTATTTTTCTTACTGTGGGAGATAGAAATACAGCTGAAAAGTTTGTATGTAAAAAACCGATGAATATGTGGCTTGCGATAGGAGGATTAGTAGTTGGTTTAATTTTAGCATCAAATCCTATCGGTTGGGTGGTTATAGGAATTTGTGCGGTAGTATTGGTTGCCTCTGTTGCTATTGCGATCGTTACACACGATTGTTCAGGACCACTAAAATCAGGTAAATGGGTAGATGTTAAAGATGATGTATTTTTTGATAAACAAATTGCAATTATAGAAACATCTCTTTTAACTTGTGATAAGGGCGGTGTTTTAAAACCTATAATTGACGAAAAAACAGCTCGCGATGCTGCTAAAGCAATAGCATTTGAAAATTTTAAAGAAGCTGCCGTAACTACTGTTGCAGCAATTGCAACAGGCTTTCTTATGGGAAAAGGAGGAGGCTTTTTTAAAGCGATTGGTGGGCTTTTTTCCAAATCAGGAGCATTACTGACAATAGGTGGAGTTGCCACAACCTATGCATTAACATCTTATCAGAGTAGTGTAATGAGGGGAAGTGAAGAATATGCAGATAATGATCTCTATCAGAGAATGAATAAAGCTGAAGCAAAAGACTGGAGCGATCCTAATACAACGGTTAAGGAAACTACGGATGCTTATGGGAATGCAGCTGCCTCATTAGCACCACCAAATCTTGCTGACTTTGTTGATGTATACAAAACAGGTGGATTAGTAATTGAAGATGCAGCATTAAGACAAAGGGTTGATCAGCTTTCTTCAATGAGTCGTCAACAACTTCTTAGAAATCCAGCTGCACAAAGTGTATGGAATGACATCAAAACAAATCCCCGTCATCAAAATGTTTATGATGCAATTAGGAGAAATAGTATTCATAATCAAAACAGATTCACTCCGGGAATGAGAAATGGTGCTATTAGTACATTAGATGACAATTTAAGAAATAATAAGTGGTCTTTAAAAAATCCTAATTCTTTAGCTCAAAAAGGATCTTCTTCACTATTATTTTTCGTTCCTTTGATTGGTGGATATTTTTCTGAAAAAGCGAGAAGAAAACTTGCTGAGATAGCCGTCAATGATAATTCAGCTACAATTGATGTTAGGACAGCCAATTAAAATAGAATTTAAATTAATTGCAGTAAAAAGATTCAATTACTATTTTAAAAAATCATATCAATTCTTACCGGCTCACAATTTTGTAAGTTCTTTCTTTCCGCTAAAACAAAAAATATCTTTGTGAAAAATATTTACAAATGAATTTAGCCGAAAATATTTTAGCCTTTCATCATTACGACATTGAAATTTTATAAAGCATTGAATGGATATCCAAACAGCAGATTTATTCCTCGCTCGGAATTTGAAACCCTGTAAGCGAATACACAGTTTGGTAAAATAATATCCGATACAGATCCATTAAATCAAGGTAGAGTTAAAGTTCAGTTTGACTGGCAAAGTGGACAGGATACTTCAGAATTTATCAGAGTAATGACTCCTAATGCAGGTAGCAGTGATAAAGTAAGCAAAAACCGGGGCTTTATGGCCATTCCCGAGATCGGCGATCAGGTAATTATCAATTTCGTTCATCAGCATCCGGACCGACCATTTGTGATGGGAGGAATGTTTCATGGCGGAGTTGGCGGCGGCGGTGGTGCCGGAAACAACGTGAAAAGTTTATCCAGTAAAAGTGGTAATATCATCTGTTGAAATGATGGTGCCGGAATTGAAATTAAAGACAGGAACGGGAATCATGTTACTTTAAGCGGGACGGGAGATTTAACCACACAAATTAGTAATAACAGTACCGAAGAAATTGGGAGTAATTTATCCATCAATGTTGGCAAGAACAAAGCAACACTGACAATGGGAGATGATGGGAAGGTTGAAATTGAATCTACAAAAGAAATAAGTTTTAAAACAGGTGGCAGCTCTATAGTCATGTGCGAGGATGGAAATATTACCATTACTGGTAAAAATATTACGATTGAAGGAATGAATACAACAAAAGTTATTGGTCACAAACAAACTGATATGGGCAAATGTGATGGCAACCCAGGCGTTGTTGTAAATGATAATGTTTTGATAAACGGATCAATAGTTACCATAAAAGGAAGTACCCAAGTAGATATCAACTAATATGGATTATAAAACCTACGAGATAAAAAAAGGAGATACATTAGAATCGATAGCTCTCCAACATAATATGAGTGTAGAAGAGTTAGTGAATTTTCATAATGCTAAGTCATCTTTAACACAACAGTTTTTTAGCGATGTTGTTCCGATACATGTAAGTCATTTGTATACTAAACCTATTTTTAGGATAAATGAAAATACTTCTACAAAGGATATTGATGCTTTACACTTTGATAAAAACTTTATGTATAGGACAGAAATGACTGTAGGTACGGTATTGGAGGAGGTAATGGTGGATAATAGTACTTGCAAGTCTCAATATAGAGTTGGACTTGCCAATAACAATTCGGTAGCTTCAGTTCTTTTAGAGGAAAACTACGTTACGAGCTCACCCCAACTCATGCAGGCGGGTATGGAGCTTATTTCAGAGATAGATAAGATAAAATGTAACTCTATATTTAATTTAGACGTCGTAACAGGAAAAATAGTTAAAGTAGTCAACTACAACGAGATCCTGAAAAATTGGAATAACTATAAAAAAGGACTTGAAAGCAGAAAAACTGTTTTAAAATTATCTAAAAACCAAGACGATATAGATGAATTCATAAAAATTGTTGAAGGAATTCTAAAGCCTGAGAAAAAATTAGTTGAAGATTATTACAACAAAATGTTTTATGAATTATTTTTCACAGAGCATTTACATGGTAATAGAGATTTTCTTAAAACTTATGCAAAGACATATTATTCAACTTTCTTTGACAAAGAACCCGTAATTCTTCATTTTACACCTTCTATTTTAGAAGAAACTGATGAAATATTAAAAATAAGGAGAGTAAGTACGATGGATTATCCTTCACTTAATATGAAAAATATTGTTAGACTATATGATGAACGAATAAAACCAATGGTTCAGTTTTCATTCTCAGAATACAACTTTAGTTATAGAGAAACACTTATTTGGAATAAAAAAGAAAATGTATTGCAAGAATCCCACGTTACGGCAATAGAAGAAGTGAAAAATAATATCCAGCTCCTAATAGATTTTAAACTGAAAAGATTTGAATAATGGCACAGTCTTACATACCTGAAGGTACCATGTTGATTTGTACGGAGATGAAAACTCCTATGGATAATACAATTATAAGCAGTAGAAGTAAAACGGACGTATTTAAGGCGAGTAAAAAAGTATACCTGCTTACCGAAAAGGATTATAAGCTGGAAAAAGCATTCGTCTGCAATATTAACAGCAAATTCTGGGGAGGGTTGAAAGCTTTATGTACCATCGTTGCGATAGGTGCTCTTATGATAGCTACCGTTGCTACTGGTGGTCTTGCCTTAGTTGCTTTTGGTGTTGCAGTTGCAGCTGTAGGAGTTTCTGCATTTGCTTCTGACAGGGAAATAGCCCATGACTGCGATATTACTCTGCAGTCTAAATGGATAAATGTTCATGATAAGGTAAAAATAAACGGAAGTTTTGCATTATTGCAAAATTCTAAGATGATTTGTAAAAAAGGTGGTGCACTTACTATGGTAGTAGATCCGGTTTTAGCTAGAGCAGCTGCTCAGAAAATTGCCGCCAATAATCAAGCAGAATACGAGGCCCACTTAAATTCACAAATGATACAGGGTACAATGTTTCTTATTTCCTCTAAGGGAGATCCAAGAGCACTTGCGGTAGGTCTGCCATTAACAATTTTTAATTACGCTGAGGGAGAAGATAAGAAGATAAAGGATAGAGCCAATGCAATTGAGCAAAGGATAACCAATTCAAATCCTGAAGATGAAAAAGGAGCTCTAGCGTCGGTTTTGGGTGCTGTTCCCGACCAAAAGGCAACAGAAACGGCGGTAAGAGATGCCATTATAGGCACTGGAGCTGAGGTTGTATATAAAAACCCAGCTATTGTTACTGCAGTCATAAATTATCCTGCTGTAGTTTCAGCTTCCATGCGAAGTGCTTATCCCACAGCGGCGTTGCGGTTAAATTCAAGCTTAGTGTTTGCCGGTGTACAAAGAAGTTTTACCAATCCTGGAATTTCTAATGGATTGAAAGAGGGCTTTCTCTGGGGAATGGCAGGTGCAGCAGTAGATGGTGGTTTTGATGTATATGAAAATAGTTTGTACGATGATACGATAAATTATTTTACCGAGTTTTTATCGGTTCAAAATCAAAAATCAAAAGGAATAAATATTATAGCAAAAACTAAATAAATGAGAGGCATAGGATATTTTTTAGGAGCGACATTAGGAGCTGCACTATTATTCTTTATTATCAGCTACATTTTTTTTAAACCAAGAAAGGTAAACAGCAATGAAATTAATAAATTTATAGACGATTCGAAGAAAATATTAATTAACAATCCAATACCTTTTTGGAGTGAATATAAAGGTGATGATAAACGATTAGGAGGTAGTAGCTTGAATAAGATGACCTATTTTAGTAACCGTAATATGTCTTACGTAAGAGGAGTAACATATACCTATTTTTCTAAAGAAATGAATAAATACGTAAAAACCTATACAATAAGTGAAGGAGGAGGATTTAATTCTGTATTGCTTGAATTTGGTGACGAGAATAAAGACAAAACACAATGGCCCGATATGTATTTTTATTATAACAAAACCCAAAATGCAGACCTGACCTACGGTACAATAGATAAACCATTGCCTATACTACATTTCAGAAGTGCAGATCCGGCATTACGCTCTATGAGACAAAACAATAAAGATTCAGACCCTGCTTATTTAAAAGAAAACTATACTGAAAACGTGAAGCTTTACTTAGAGTATTTTATAGAAAAAGAAGATTTCAAAAAACTTTTTCCTGATTGATGAGACGCATAGGATATTTTTTAGGAGCAACATTAGGTGCTGCAATATTATTTTTAATTATCAGTTTTATTTTTTTAAGACCAAGAAAAGTTACTACTAACGAAGTTGAAGTGTTTATTAAAACCTCTGATTTCTTATTAATAAAAAATGTGCCGCCTATTATTAGTTTTGACATTCCAACTCCAGATGTTAGATTAGGAAGGGAAACCATTAATAAGTTAACTTACTTTAGTAATCGTAATATGTCTTATTGTAAAGCAGATACATATACCTATTTTTCGAAAGAATTAAATAAGTACATACAAACATATTATATTGATGAAATTGGCAGTAACATGACGAGTACAATTTTAGAATTTGGTGATAAAGACAAGGATAGAACGATTTGGCCAGATATGTATTTTTATTACAATAAAAGCCATAATGCAGATCCAACTTACGGGACAATAGATAAGCCACTGCCCATCCTGCATTTTAGAAGTGCCCATCCTGCATTGCGCTCAATGAGACAAAATAATAAAGATTCTGATTCTGTTTATTTAAAAGAACGATATACTGAAAATGTAAAGTTGTACTTAGAGTATTTTATAGAAAAGGAAGATTTTAAAAAGCTTTTCCCGGATTCATGAGAGGTATAGGATATTTTTTAGGAGCGACATTAACAGGCGTGAAAAAATCATTTACGCGAGTTCCTTTTTATAGATTTCGTATATCAGAATCTTAAAATGAGTTTTATAATGACGGAACAGGTGTTTTATCAAATTTAAAGAATGATAAAAAGATTTTATATAACAGAGCTGATAAACATATTACTTTCTTCGTCAATAAAAATGATTTGCTGAACCTCGAATATAGAAAAGACATTCAATATATTGGATTACAAAAAGAGAATGTTTTAATTGACATATTTTATTATTATTTTTCTAAGTTTAGAAAAATTCCCTTTTTATTTTTTGTATTTTGATGATGTGCTTAAATGCTTATGCAATTTACACATTCAGACTCAAAATTTTTGAAATTTTAATAATTTCCTATTTGCTTTACGGTATATTAATTTTAATACTATGAAAAAAATTGTTGCAATACTAGGAGTTTTCGCTCTCTTATCTTTTATGTCTTATAAATTTTATTTAAAAAAGATGACCAAAAATACCTAGATCAAGGAATAGAATATGGGTTTACTGAATATAATTATGATTATCGGATTAGAAGAATGGTTGATAAAAAAACAGGAATCATTGTAAATGCATCTGCACTGATGAAAGAAGAAGTGAAAAATAATTATCAGTTTATTACACAATTTGATTTAAAGCAAATTGATTATTAGAAATCTTTATTATGATTGAGAATCGAGATTTTATATTTAAGAATGTTTTACCATATCATGTAGCAAAGACACTGCTTGTGATTATCCCATGTATGATTTTTTACGGAGCTTTATATTATCTGTTATTTAAAGGGATGTTCAGGCTGTCTTTCGTAATGTTTTTCACACTTTTCTATTTTGGAACTTGTTATTTAATTTTAAAGGCTTTTTCCGTTCAGGTTAAAATTTGGTTTGATGATAAATATCTTTTTATACAAAAAGGAAAGCAACCAACCGAAAAATATTTTAAGTCTGATATTAAAGGATTTTACGCCTATGATTATGAAAGTAAAGCACCATTATTACAAAATTCCAAGATATATTTCAAATTTTGCTTGATGAATAATTCTAAAATTTATCTTAATGATGTTGAATATAAAAACAAATATGAAATAGAAAAAGGAGAAAATTTAAAGAAATTTTTAAAGTATGCACAAAACGAATTGCATTTTACAAAAATAAAAAAGAAAAATTTTCAAAATATTTATTGGTATTCAGATCGTAATTAGGAAATTATCAACTTAATTCAAAAAGGCAGAGAATTCAAAAATTCTAAGATAGCTTTAAATAATTATAAATGAAATGGATATAGAGTTTTATTTAAAAAATGTGATACCATTTAATCCACTCTATGCCTATCTATTGGCGATTCCTTGTATCTTATTTTGGGGTGCAGTATATTATTATTTTTTAGGGTTGAATTTTAAACTTTCATTCATAATATTTTTTACCCTGTTGTGTTTTATAACAATGTATTTTGCAATGAAACTAATATCTGCAGATATAATAT
>NZ_JAPDHW010000028.1 GCF_025971945.1 Chryseobacterium kimseyorum | reverse complement strand
GATCAACTTATCAAAACATGTCCGAACTGAATTCAGGTCACTATCTAATTAAAATAAATTATGGATAATCAAAATATAGCATATTCGATCTTAGAGCTTGCTGTTGTGCCGCAAGGGAGTAATTTTAAAGAAACTTTAAACAATTCGCTGGCACTGGCGAAGGTTGCAGACGAAAATAATTACACGAGATATTGGTTCGCAGAACACCATAACTCGGAATCGGTGGGGAGCAGTGCTACATCTATCCTAATAGGATACGTTGCCGAGAATACCCGGAAAATTAAGGTAGGATCAGGGGGGATCATGCTTCCCAATCATTCGCCGCTGGTCATTGCAGAACAATTTGGAACATTGGCTCAACTCTATCCAGGCCGGATCGACCTGGGATTAGGCAGAGCTCCAGGTACGGATATGCCGACCGCACAGGCTATTCGTTCAGATTTTATGAAAGCAGCACATTCCTTTCCTGCTGAAGTGGAAAAAATAGAGAAATACTTTTCAGTAAATAATAAAACCGGTACAGTCAGAGTTCCTATTGCTGAAGGAGTTGATGTCCCTATTTACATTTTAGGATCAAGCACTGACAGTGCCCACCTGGCTGCTGCAAAAGGATTGCCATATGCTTTTGCAAGTCATTTTGCATCCACACATCTTCACTCGGCTTTGGCGATTTACCGTGAAGAATTTCAACCGTCTGAAGAATTGGTTAGACCTTATACCATTGCAGGAGTCAATATTATAATCGCTCACACAGACGAAGAGGCGGAACGATCTTTTACCTCATTGATCAAAATGTTTTTTGGAGTTTTGACAGGAAATTCATAACCACTCCAACCTCCGACAGAAATGACGGAAGACCTAAAAGAGATTTTAAAGCACCCAAGTCTTTATCAGATGTTAAAATATTCATTCGTAGGAAGTAAAGAAACGGTAAAAAGACAGGTTGAAGATTTTGTGCAAAAAACAATGATTGATGAACTTATTATGGTTTCTAATATCTTTGCACTGGAAGACCGCATAATGTCAGCACAACTTTTTGCTGAGTTGATGGATGAGATCAATAGCGGACGATCTTCTGGTATTTAATAAATCAAAAATAAAATGACTAAGAAAAAACCTTTTAACGATTGTTTTAATACAGTGAAACCTGTAAAGGATGCTCTGGAAGTGATCAATGGAAAATGGAAACTGGCCATTATTATCTCTGTCGGTGTAGGTAACGAGCGTTTCACTGATATCCAGGACAGTATTGAGGGTATAACACCCAAAGTTTTAGCAAAGGAGCTAAAGGATCTGGAAAATCACAGATTGATCAAAAGAGTCATTATAGAAGATTATCCTGTAAAGATCATCTATAAGTCTGAGCCCTACGCCGACACGTTATCTCCTATCATTTATGCTTTAAAAGAATGGGGAATCAGGCATAAAGAAATTATCTCTCAGAAATAGATCGGGTAACTTTTATAAATCAACCTTGCAACGGTGTAATGTACATGCCCAAAAATCTGTTCAAAGATTTAATTTGATATCAACATCTTTTTGGCAATTGTCAAAAATCTTGCGGAGAAGTAGTAATTTCTGGTAAGTGCTCAGTGGATAGCACAATAAAACAATTAAACTATGAAAGAATTTACCATCATTTTATTTTTATTTAATTGCATATTTCTCACAGCACAAAAGCACGTTCCGTCCAAACCTCGAATCCTTATCAGTACAGATATCGGAGGAACAGATCCTGAAGACAACCAGTCAATGAGGCATCTGTAGATGTACAGCGAAAAATTTTTGATTGAAGGCCTGGTTTCCTCGCCGTCTTATGGTGATGGAAGTAAAGGTAAAATTCTCAGAATGATCGATCTTTATCAGAAAGACCTTCCAAAATTAAAAAAACATCGGTCAGGATTTGCCGAGAGTGACTTTCTCCGATCAGTAACAAAACAGGGTTACCGTGGTAATGTTTCTTTTAAAGGCTACTCAAATACGACCGAAGGTTCCTACTTGATTGTCAAATCAGCCAGAAAAAAAAGCACTGAACCACTATGGGTTTTATGCTGGGGGGGATTGGAGGATCTCGCACAGGCACTTCATGACGCTCCCGAGATACAAAAAAAATCAAGGTATATTGGATCGGAGGTCCCAATAAGAAGTGGAGTGCCAACAGTTATGCATACATCGTTGCAAATTTCCCAAATCTTTGGTTTATAGAGAATAACTCGTCCTACTACGGATTATTTATAAAAAGTAATGAGATCGATAATGTATCAACTTCGAGCTACTATGATCATTTTCTTCATGATAAGAGTTATCAAGGCAGGGATGTTAAACAGTATTAAAACGGTGAAGTTAAAATGGGTGACACCCCTTCGCTGCTCTATCTCTTGGATGGAAATCCGGTTGACCCCACAAAAGAAAGCTGGGGCGGCAGTTTTAAAAAGTTTAAGCACAGTTCCCGAATCATATTAAAACGTCCTTCATTGGTTACGGAAAGTGTGGCTTTCTGTTACATCTCGGAATTTAGATTTGCCGCTCCGAAAATTGAAGCCGAAAAGGAATCTATCCAATTCCATTTGTAATTTCCCTATGGGAAAACTGTCCAAAAATGGCCGGGATATTATTAGGTGACGGGCAGTATGCCCTTCGTTACATTTCAAAAAAGGCAGAAATCTTAAATTGCAAGTTTAAATCAAAAATTAGAGAGCTGGACAATATAATCGGTCATCTTACTGTATCCAATCTATGGCCTGGCAAACGAAATGAAAAAGACTATCAGATTGGGATCAAACTGGTATACAGACAAACAAGATCCGCTACTGTATTTTGGTAAAATACAGGGTGGGAGAACGGTATCTAAATGGCGTGGTGAGATATTAAGGGATTAGGCTGAACGCTGGATGTGGCTGAACGAAAAATAGTAATCTTAATATAATATTTTTGGGACACCTTTTTTTAATTCTGTCAAAATCGAATCGCCGGTAAGTCGGTATCATGACCGGTCTTGAAAAAAAAAATTCAGCAGCTTTATTAATATGAAAGCTTATGCCAAATGATACTTCATATCGGACTTTTCTATTAACTATCACTATCTTGTTTTATTAGATTTTTATATCATTCTATAGTTTCAGAGTTTACTGTCATACTTTTAAAACTATCTAAAGTAGTCAAAAATCGGCTTTACCATGCAATCATCCTAGTGGCTTCAGAACCTTTATCATTGCATAATATGCTCGTAAAAGACCTTTGCTTATGAAAAAAAATTTGTTATATGGAGAATTCTTTTCCACTAAAACTTTTTGTTTTCTGATTTTTGAAGAATGAAATACTTTTCAATACTAATTCTTTCGCCGGGCGATAAAGTGCCATATTCTTGAAGAAGCGAAATTAAATTATCGTGCTTAATGTGTTATTTATACTTGTATACTGTTGATTGCAAAAAAAGTTTTTTTATTTAAATGTAGGTTTTGTAATACCGAATAGGAGGAAAGATTTCATCCTCATTTAATTTGCAAACTTTTTGCGGCCTTCTGAGACTAACAGATTAAACTTTCTCATTTACGTCATCATAATTTCATGTGTATTATAAAGGATTGATATCTCTATCTGATACTGCATACGGCGATTATGCCACGTTTGGTGGAAAAACTGTTGTTTCTTTTTTTTAATCCATAAGTCTAAAAAATTAGTGAATCAATATCTCGAAAGATCGTTTTTACCACGCCTCTGGTTTCTATAATTTCTTCAGCACCAATTGCTATTTCCGGAAAGTCTTTGTTTAGTGGTGTCAGACAGTTTTTTTGCAAATCAATTTTCTTTGCTGAAAAGCCTTCTCCCGGCATGTACACTATGACGAGTTTTCCATCTGCAGCTTCTTCATCGGATCTGATGATCATAAAATCTCCCGGCATTATATATGGGTAGTTTGACATTCCTTTGGCTCTTCCAATGAATGTAGCTTCCGGTTTCGAAAGAAATTTTTCGTCCAGACTTATCCTTTTTCCCGAAAAGTCTTCAGCAGGCGAGGGAAAGCCGTTCGCAATATTATCATGCACTTCAACATAAAACCTGTCACCATCCTTTTTTACAGGAAAGAATTCTATTTCATTAAATATATTTTCTGCCTTCTTTAAAATCATGATATCTCAATTAAATCGTTCCACTTAGTTGTATAACATTTTGAAAGCCTTTCCCGGAGCATTTTTTCTCTCTTCTTTAAATCACTGGAGGCAAGAGTTACCACCGGATCCATCTTGGAAATATTCAACTGATCTAAAACCTTCATCAATTTTTCATGTTTTGGACTTTCATTAAAAAATAAATTTCCCTGTTTGTATGGTACCGGAGTAATTTCGTGAACAACAACACCAGTTTTCTTGTAACCGTAATTTGGTTTATAAATGATGTCCAGAGCTTTCTTTGCATATTTAGCTATTGTAATATCGGAATTTGATGCAAATGGAAGACTGATAACTACCTTGTTTGCGTATTGCATTTCATGCACTTTAAACTGGTTTGTAATGACAAATACTTCAACTTTGCTGCAGTATGATCCTGCTCTTCTCAGTTTTTCAGCGCACCTGGTGGCATATGTTGAAACTCTTTCACAAAGATTTTCATACAGGTATTCATCTTTTGCAAAACTTCTGGTCGTTGCAATTGCTTTTTTCCTATCAGTCTCTTCGAGATCCAAATAATTTAATCCGGAAAGTTCTTTTTTAAGCCTTAATCCAACAATACTCAATTCTTTCTGAACGGTGTAATCATCGAGCTGTGTGAAATCATAAGCGGTTTTGCAACCCCACCCAACCAATTTCTTAGAAAGCTGCCGGCCAATTCCCCAAACATCTTCTATAGACAGCCATTTCAAAGCTTTGATTCTTTTCTCATCAGTATCAATCACGTATACACCATTCCATCTGTGAGAAAATTTCTTAGCAATTTTATTGGCAACCTTCGCTAAAGCTTTGGTTGGAGCAAAACCCACAGAGACAGGAAGCCAGCAGTTTTTGCGAATCGTGGTTCTCATCTTCTGACCGTAATCATGCAGATTATAATTGTCGAAACCGGTAAACTTTAAAAATATTTCGTCTATTGAATAGACTTCAACTTCCGGAGAGAACTCTGAGAGTGTATTCATGACCCTTTTGCTCATGTCATCATACAACTCATAGTTGCTAGAAAAAATATGAAGATCCTTATTCTTCTCAAATTCCTTCAGCATAAAAGCCGGCAATCCCATTTTAATCCCAATTTCTTTAGCCTCGTTGCTTCGTGCAATTACACATCCGTCGTTATTCGACAAAACAACAACAGGTTTTCCGTTGAGTTCCGGCTGAAAGGCTCTTTCGGAAGATGCGTAGAAATTGTTACAGTCAACTAAAGCATACATAATTATCAAGGAATGAAATTTGGTGTAAAGTTAGACAAAAATTAATCCGAAAAACGTACCATATGTGCTACAGATTTTCCACACAGTTTACAGCGAAGCAGCTTGAAGAATATTATACGGCGTGTGAAATTGAAAATGAATATTACTTACAGCCGGAATTGAGTGGTTTTGATCATCCCAGAACTGCGATAATAATGGATGATGCACCTGATGAAATTGTCACAGGAATCTGGGGACTGTTACCTGCATGGGCTAAATCTGACTTTTACAAAAAAGCCAATACTTTAAATGCCCAAATAGAGACTATTGATACAAAGGCATCCTACAAAAACTATGAAGAAAACAGGTGTTTAATACCTGCACATTTATTTTATGAATGGCAGTGGCTCGATTCGAAAGGAAAAGAAAGGAAAAAATTTCAAATAGGATTAAAGAATCATAATGTATTGTCCTTTGCAGGAATCTACAGCATCTGGACTCATGCTAGAACAGGTAATCAATACAAGACCTACAGCATCGTAACAACAGAGGCGAACGAACTGATGGCAAAAATCCACAATACAAAAAAAAGAATGCCTGTATGCTTAAGTAAAGATTCAGGTAATGCCTGGCTGCAAGGTAGAGACCGTATGGACTTTTCATTTCCAAAGTATGACCCTGATCTCATTGCTGAAGAAATTGAACCCGGAGTCGTTGATTTGTTTTCGCCTGCGAAGAATAGTGACTAGCATACTATTGGCTGTGTGATCCTGAAAATATTATTTTTATTATTATCCCAGCGAAAAAATTTCTTTTTTCACTGTGTCATTATGTAGGTTTACAATCTTGATAATTTCTGATGAATTGTGATGTTAGTTGTGGCATCAATGAGATTGCGGAGTGCTGATTTTAGATTATATTTCCAGATCAGTATTTAAATGCTTAATAATTTTTAAATTTAGTATAAAATTCTTTATTTTGACCTTTTTATTTGTATTACATTTATCAAAATCCTAAAATGATTTTAAACAAAGCTATTCTAGAAATAAAAGTTGAAGAAAAGACGGATATTAATTAGGTACAAAAATTAATAACATGAGTAGAAAAATTGTTCAAGGTCCAATCAGCGATAAAGCAAAAACCAAGAAAAAATTGTTAAAAGCCGTAGGTGAAATTTTAAAGAATAAAGGTTATACGGGATTGATGGTCAGTAAAATAGCCAAAGTTGCAGGTTGTGACAAAAAGCTTATTTATGAATATTTTGGAGACACGGATAAATTGGTTAATGAATATTTGAGATCGATAGAATTTTAGAAAAATTCTAGTGATTCTGTGGAAGATACAACCAATAGTGACGAACAAAAGCAATTAATAAAATTAACCATGCTTAATCAATATGATGATTTGAGAAATGATGTAGAACTACAGAAATTAATTATCTGGCAACTATCAGAAAATCGACTCTTATTGAAACGAATCGCTGAGTCAAAAGAGGTCTCGAGAGATGATCTGTTCGCAAAAACAAATGTAAAATCGCAAAATGGCAGAGCTATATTTGCAATTTTAGAGGCAGGGATAATACAGCTTTCTTTAAATGAATCCACTAACGCAAGCAATTTATGTGGTATAGACACTAAATCTGAGAAAGGGAGGGATATGATCAAAAATGCACTGATAGATTTTGTTGACCTTGCTTTTACTCAACAGCAAGATTTGCCTAAACAAGTCCACAATCAATAAATCTTACAAAGGAAACTGTTAGAAGGATAGTTGCGATGGAAAAAATTATACGTAAATTTATTGAAGTAAAATGTATTTTCGCTCTAGCACTATTGTATCTCGCAAAAGAGATTCTTTCTCATTTATTGATATACAATAATCACTAATAATTACTGCCGCGTTTCCTCGTAAGGCTGACTGATTTTCTACAGCAAAATATATTTCTTGGTCCCTGCAGAAAAAATCTTTTGGGATATCCGTAATCGAAGATTACAGAACCTCCAAAAAAGAGATTTTAAACTTTTTCAATGTGCTTTCTTATTGTTTTCATGGAATTGATTGTAGTTTTACTTTTACCTGCCTGAATGGTAATCTGGATAGAAAAGTCATAATCCTCACAAGAAGCAAATGCAGTTAATTAAAATTATAATCCTTAGATTATATAGATATACATAAGCTTATAGGCTATTATGAAATGTGAGCAGATCGCTTGAAAAACTTATATGGTTTTGGGACGGTTTTGAGTGCTGCTTCAGATTTTAAGGTTTTAAACTGAAGCCGTCTGATGAGGTTTGGTTTTGCTTAAAGGTGGTTTTGCGCCTCGTGTATCTTATCAGTTTGATAGCGAAAAAGCTAATATATCTTGTTTTTGCCTATCAATAAATTGATGTCTAATACCGTAATAGTAGAAATTGCAAAGAGTAATAGTCTCTACTTAAAACCGTTAGTTAAGGTTAAAAGCCTGTGACCTTTGTCAGGACTGATTTTTACTGTTATGCGTAAATCTCCGGAAGATCTTACTTACAGGTAATTAAATGTGTAGAAGCTTCATTTTCATCATAATATCAATCTGTTCTTTATTTCCTAATTTGAATACATGTTTATCAAATGGCGTAAATTTATTTTTTTCATAGAAGCGAATTGCTCTAAGGTTTTTTTCCCAAACGCCAAGCCAAACAAAATCTACTTCCAGTGCTTTGGCCACTTCAATAGCTTTTTCGTAAAGTATTTGTCCTGCGCTTTTTCCATGAAACTCTTTCAATACGTAGATCCTTTCAATTTCAATCGATTTTTTACTTTTGATCTCAGTTTGTGAATCTCCGAAATTCACTTTTAGGTAACCGATGATCTTATTGTCAAGCTCTGCGAAATAAAATTCAGAATTTTTATCTGACAGTTCGCTCTTGACTTTCTCGGTTGCGAATGCAGATTCTAAGTATGTTTTAAGGTTTTGTACACTATTGTCTGCAGAGAATGTTCCGAAAAAAGTTAGCTTTCCAATGTTTTGTAAGTTAATATGATCTGTTTCTACAGCTTTTCTTAATTGTAAATTTTGCATTTCTGTTAATTTTTTTTATTCCATTCGTAACTGAGCCAATCATTTTTCTCAGATGCACCAATTTTCCCAGAAAATTTCTGTCCGGATGTATTCCAAGGCGCAATGTTCCATTTTATTTTCAGGCAACTGTTCATGATAGCTTCTTCTTTCAGTACGATCATCACTTTTTCACTGATTTTACGACCACGATAATTTTAATCTATATAAAGTTCTTAATGTGAATAACAGAAGAATATTTAGATGCTTATAATTGGCAAAACTTCTTTTTAAGCCTGCAGATTATAGATATTATGGACCCAATAATATAATATTTTGTAATCGTACTTTGAACAATAGTCTTTATAATGGCTCGCTTAATAAAATCCTGTGAACTCCTTGTTATCTTAATGAATAGCTGACAACATTTGTCCATCTGTCCCAGTTCTGTAAACTTCGGACAGATGGCAAAGGATTATTTTTAAGGAAATATTATTATAAAAATGTTTTTAAATAATCGATACTTGCTGTCCATACAATACTTTCATAACGATCGTTTGCAAGATGATTGTGCTGTGTTGAGAACATTGAGTACATGTATTGTCCCTGTTGGAATTTTGCGTACAATTCGCTTTCACCGGCCGGATCATCAGCTCTTTGTTTCTTGATGTATTCCGCAAAACTTTCTAATGTTGCAAGTTGATGCAAATTAAATTCCTGGCCGGTTATTTCTTTCACATCATCAAGGATCATTTTTGGACTGATCTGAAAACTTGCGATCTGCAGATTTCTTGGCGCTGAATCGTCCAAAGCAACTTCTGCTGTGAAAGCTGCGGTATCATCCATTGTTGTGAAATCAAGTTTCCAATCGGCTTTCTCTCCCCAATAGCCTATACTTTGATCTTTCAGATTCAGAATTGGCGTATTGTACTTCAAAATATCTGCAAAACAACCATTGAAAATTGATGACGCCTTGATAGGCGACTGATCAATGTACTTTTTAAAAGTTCTCCTAAGATCGAAATTTCTGTTTTGGCCTTCCTTCAAATTATTATAATCAGTACAGAAATCGGAAGGAATAAATCTTGGGACATCTGCTTTTATGGCGCCGTCTAAAATCTTTTTTTGCAGATCAATAATGACATCTCCTAATCCTGCCAGTGCAGAAACTACGCAGTCAACATCTATGCATTCAGCAGATATTGAATCAATATCGTTTAAGTCAATGATCCTCACCTCAACGCCCATTTTTTCAAGTACCTCAATCTTGTCTAGGTCGGTTGAATCTCTAACAATTGCTTTGACGATGGCACCTCGTTGAATCAATTCTCTACAAATTCTGTTTCCCAAATTACCTGTTGCACCTGCAACTAAAATTGTTCTTTTCATATTTCTTTTTTTAAGATGCTAAGAAGGGTAGTACGATATCAAGGACTTCCTGTGGTTTTTCTTCAAATAAATAATGTCCGCTGTCCGTGATTCCGACAACCTGTAGGTCAGTGGCAACAAATGGCAATCCGTAATTCATATAATTGTAACTGATGTAACTTCCAATTCCCAAGACCGGCATCGTCAATCGCTGATAGTGCTTGGCATCCTCAATATACTGATGAAAGGTTTGATACCAGGCATTGGACGCCCTTATGCTGTCTTTGTCATCGTAAGCTGCTGCATAAACCGCCCTTTCAAGTTCCTTCATTTTGCTTTCATCAATCATAACGTAATTAAAAAGCCATTCCTGCAGCAAATGAAATTTGCCTTCCAACAATTGTTCAGGCAGACCCTTGACCTGATTGAATCCCATCCACCAAGCATAAGGCATTTCGCTGTCCATCTTTTCATTGAAAGTTCCAGGAGATGGTATGAGCGGCATTTGATACATTCCTTCGCTTGGATGTGATCCATCAAGAACAATCAGTTTTTCTGTAGATTCAGGAAAGTTAAATGCGAAGCTCATCGCGACCATTCCTCCAATGTCATGTCCCATCAAACTAACTTTGTCAAAACCTAAATGCAGAACAAGCTGATGGATATCTTTAGCCATTGTCTTTTTATCATAACCTGATTCTGGTTTTTCTGATGTTCCCATACCTCTAAGATCAACAATAACAACACGATATTGTTTGGCCAATTGCATTGCTATGGGTTGTAATGAATACCAGGTTTGCGGCCAGCCGGGAAGACAGATCAATGGTTTTCCATTGCCGCCATCCACATAACGAAGTTTGATACGGTTAACGGTTGTGTATTTATTTTCAAAGCCGGGTAGATTCTTTACCAATTCAGCATCAGAATACTTGTCTGCTGTAATGTTTGAATTGTCGATCAGATCGATTTTAATTTGGTACAAAGATTATAGAGAGGGACTCGAACCTATGCCCTAAAATGCCTATTAAACCGTATCTTTTAAGCTATAAAATAGCTGTTGCCATGAATGTTTTTTAACCTGCTACTCTTCAATTAAAATTGATAAAGAAAGCAATGATTTTAGAACAGTATTTAATTATTTTGCAATTTACGACAAAATTACCATTCTATAATAGTCATTTATTAAGATTCAAATAGTTGAAATATTAATCAATATATTTTTTCATACGATGTAATGTGATTTTTATTTTAGCAAAGGCAAAAAATAATCAATAAAAATTGAATTATTTTCAAAGTTCTAAATGCAATATAAAATACGATCAGAGACGTTACAAATAAAAGAAGAAATTGCTTGCCGGTCTTTTGTACTTAGATACTTTTTAGATATTTTGATAAAAGTTTATATAAATGTTGAAGACTGAAAGGCTTAAGCAGATATTCGTCAGCTCCACAGCTTAACTTCATTTCTCTTACGTTTTGTTTTCCACTTGAAAGTATGATGGGAATATCACATAGATCTAGATCAGTTTTTAGAATTTTAACCGCACTGATTCCGCCAATCGGTGGAAGATAATTATTCATGATAATGAGATCAGGATTAATGTTTTTTACTTGACTGATAATCTCTAAAGAGGTTATTGAGAAATGAGTAATAAAACCTCTTTTTTCGAAATCAAGTTTAAGAATATCTGTAATGTATTGATCATCCTCAAAAATTAAAATTTTTTCTTTGTTCATGATAAGCACATGCAATTTCAAATCTTATGCCAGCAATAGTGTTATGCTGTTAATACGAGTATAGTTGGATAATGTAGTAAATTAAATTGTTCAAATAGAGGTTGTAAAAAATATACACTCTACTATATATCATCTTGAAGATTAGTTATAAATCCAAAAATGAAAATTGTTGATAACGGTCTTTTGTTTTGACTCATAATTTCACCACGTCTTTTTAATAATTTTTTTAATCGCACCAGCTAGAAAGCATTTTATAAAGATTTAAATAATACTACTCAAATTCTGTCGTTGCGGTTAAAAGTCCTGGAAAAACTTCTAAGCCGGTCATAGTACCAGTACGGATTACATATGTCAAACCAACTCACATCAGCGAATGATTACATTGATTATGACTTAACGAATCAAAATAATGTTATAGTCGTGGTAATTCTTAAACTAAAAATCTTACATGATCCCTGCCTTATGGAGGAGAAAAGACGCTTATAGAATCTTTAGAATTACTTTAGTAGCTTAATATTTTGAAGTCTGACGAGTTTGTTGCCTTGAGAGCAAAAATTATAACACTTCTGTTGGGTCAGGTGTATTATAGTAATTCTTCAAATTTTGAAAGTTTGGATCTGTATGAAAATATGTTTTCGAATCAAAAATCTGTTTGAAGTACCATCCTTTTAAATGCTGGTTAGCGAACTCTAGTTTTTCAAAAAATGTTTGTAGAAAAAAAATTAAGCATAAGGAAGTACTTTACATCTGTATCAATCTTTAAATGAAATATTTTACTCATTAGCACTATGCTATTCATCTTTTTCAGTCAACTCTAATCTGTAAACTTGAAAATCATTGTCAGAAGAAAACTGAATGCATTTTTCAAAATCCTGATCGTCGTTAAAAGTAAAATTGTTATCTAAAAATTTCGTCATTTCATTTTGATTTTTAGGCACAACAATATAACGGACACTATCACTCAAATTAAATTCTTGGGCAAAATTTTTTAGTCTTAAGGTTCGTTCGAGCGCTTGCTGATAATTCATTTTAATAATCTCTTTTTTATTTCAACTTCTATTTTTTTTGATACTAAACCAGTTAGTTTTGAAAAAACACTTTTTAACAGGTACTTATAATATAATATTGTTATCATAACTAAGCAGTAATTTCGGTTCAGATAAAAAAAATTCTTTACATATTCAAACATTAGTGATTACATGCGGTAAATATTTATTGGAATAGTTACTATGTAACAGATGTTTTAATTACACTGCAATTATGATGAATTCAATTAAATTAATATCGCAAACTTACATGCAGCTTAACAAAATGAGCTTATTAAAAAAGACCTTTTACTTATGAATTTTTACATATTGAATGGTATAAAGAAATTTGGATTTTCAGACGGTAGTTACTTGAGTCGATAAGAATGTTGATATGCATAGTAAAAACAGTTTGTTCTTCAACGTCATTATAAGGATGTCTTGTATATAAATGAGCGCAAGTCAAAGATTCGGTAAAAAAATCAAAAGTATCTTAGAAGTTTGTAAATTAAGTAGTTGTCTATCAATTGTCTATCTACCCATCCGTCATTCTGTAGGATTTTTACCTTTATAATTATCTGTTAAAGCGTCAATATCACCTATATAAGTGTAGCTGAATACAAATGAAACTTCAATCTTCAAGTTTGCATGTAATTGCAAAGATTTAATCCTAAACAGTTTTTACTTAATTTATAGTCTTAAATGACTTAAATTTATTTCATTTTCCAAACTTTTAACAAAGTACTTGCTTGGTGACTAAGCAGATTTTACAACATCTTTCAATAACATTTATAGACTATTTGTTTTTACTAAATAATATTCGAGCATATTTTTATATATCACTTTCTGTCAGCTGGATAATCTTCCGTTTAAATATTGACTATTACAAATTTGTGAATATTTTGCCCTTAATAATTTTAACATAATATTTTATTACTTTTGTGGTTTGAAAATCTTTCCGATCGAGTTATTCATTCATAAAGTATTGCAGAAAAAAAACTACTTAACTATTTACAAAAACACCTGTATTTATTATTCGGGCAAAGTTTTCTGTCATATCTTTTACCTAATTTTTGCTTTTTCATTTTCCCAACCATTAGATCAAAATATCAGAAAGCAAACAGATGTACACAATTCTGAAGAAATTGCAAAGCTTCAAGTGCAGTCTAAAGGAGTTATATATATTAAAGGTGGTGCAAAATTATTCAATGCTGATAATTCCATTTACAACGCTGAAATAATTGACAAAAATAAATCCAACACCAGGAACTATAAGAAAAATTTCAGAAAAAAAACACCTGCAAAATCAGTAAAAGAAAATACTGAGGTCAGGACCCCAAAAACGCTCTACTTTTATAAAAATGCTGCTGAAAATGTGCATCGTGGCAAAAATGAAGTCAATAATCTTTTCAGTATTATAATTTCTAATGATCATAATAAAAGTGCAATTGCAACTGCTATTATACTTGTTAGTAACTTCTTGATTTCGGTGGTGCTATTTGTACTGATAAATTATTTAGCACCAATCCAGAAAAAGATTTTAAATATTTTAAGAGTTAGACCTCCACCAATATTCTTGAATTAGATTTTAGTAAAAAGCGATCTCTTTTCACAGTAGTAGTGTTAACAATCGCTCAATTCGATATTTATAAAGTAAACGGCTTTAAAAAGTTGTTGAAACAAGATTAATTTAACAAATAATTCGATAAAAAAATGAACAAATATATTTTATTTTTATCACCATTTCGAGGTCTAGCGCTTATGCTCATTTTAGCGGGGAACTTAATTTTTGCTCAAAATGCCGCTCATTCAGATGATCAACGGGAGGAATCGATCACGATCGCATACAGTCATCCGCTTAACTACTTTCTTAATGATGATGTTAAGTGGGAAATGCGAAATGAAAAAGGTCAAATTGAAAGTAGTGGTTTTGGTTCTATTAACAATCAAAAAGTAAAACAGCCGGGACTCTACACGGTATTAATTAATGAAAAAAAATTAGGTACTGGACAAACAAACGATCACAACCAATTTCCTTCAAAAATCAATATTAATGTATCCTCCAAAAGTCTAGATTTTGACTTTTCTACACTGAAATTTTCAAGGGACATTAAAGGGGGACAAGCTTCAGACGGAATTATTGTGAGCATTAATGCAATTTATAATTCTTTTGATAATGCAAAAGTAAAATACGATCATCAGATGACAAGTGCTGGTGTGGGAACAACAATCGTAGGAAAACTCAAAGGTGGAAAATTTGAACTTAAACAGGGCGTAAATACGTTACAATTTATAATTGAAGGAACTGCTGAAAAAGGTAACATGATTATGTTGGATTTTAAGGATATCAACAATCAAACACAGTCGTATAGTTTAACACAAAAAATTTAACAATGATTTTCAGAAATTATATAAACACTTTTTCATCTGTTATTGTGTTGCTTTTCAGTATTGGAGTCCAGTCATTGAGTGCTCAGGGTAATTGTACTTCAGGTTGTAACAATAATACTTTCGTGTACAGCTCAAATCCAAACACATTAGAGTACGACAATTTAGTATCTATATTTCACTCCACAATGGCTAAGGAAAGGGACGGTACGTTCAAAGTGTGGGGGCAGCAAAGTGGTAGCGATGGTACATCGGCGTTGCTAACTCCAACAGTCATTGCACCTGGTACTGGTACTGCAAATTTTAATTACACCGGAACAATTCTACGTATGGCAGCAGGTAGTAACGAAAGTAACGCTTCTCAATTTACAATTTTGACTACTGATGGATTGTATGTTTGGGGAACTCCAAATACTTTACTTAGTAGTACAATTAAAAGTTCTGCAGTTTTTAGTAAAATCACTGTTAATGGAAAGGCAGATGGTTTGCCCCCTGGTGTTAATCCTGCTGATGTGAAAATGATGTTTGGTTCAACACTTACTTTGGCCATTGTAACATGTACAGGTGATGCATGGGTATTATCAGCTATAGGATCAAAAAATGGAGATGGAACAACACAAGATGCTGCCAATAATATTATTTGGCATCGTGTTAAAACTAATGCTACAGGGAATCCAAACTTAACAAGTGTGGTTGCTGTCCGAGGAACACCTAATGCTTTATATGCACTGACTTCCACAGGAAGAATTTACACCTGGGGAACAGGCACATATATTAACAGTGGTGCTGCACAGACAAGAACATTTGCAACGGAAATGTCAGTCCCGACTAATGCCGTCCCTAAAATGATCGGAATGACTCAAAATGGAACTGCTCAATCATATTACCTATTGGCTACTGATGGCAAATTGTATTGTATGGGTGATAACAGTAATAGACAGCTTGGAGATGGTACATTAACGACAAGAACAGTTTGGGTTCAGCCTCAAAAGATAACAGACCAAAATGGTCAGGGTGTTGGAAATTTAGAAAATGTGGTGTATATTTCTCCGAACGAGCACTCAACTTGGGCAAATTCTGCCGCAATCAATATTTTGACAGGTGCTAACAAGCTTTGGGCATGGGGATCAAATAGTGGTAATATGCTAGGGCAAGCAACTTCTACTGCTTACTATGATACCATATATATGCCGGGTCAGTCTACTGCTACCAATGGATTGTCTACAACAGATGACGTTATTGCAGTTGAAACTGGCGGTCACACAACTATAAACATTAAAAAATGTTCACAAAGTTACGGATATGTTGGTCATAAAGTTTCAGGAAGTATGGGTGACGGAACGTCGACTAATGCCAACGTCGCAACCTATTCATACTCGACATCGATATTATTTGTTTGCGGTACAGATTTAGGACCAAAAATTCAAAATTTAAAAATATGTCAAAATCAGACTGCCAATCTTAATAACGCTGTTCAAGAACAAAATCCTAGCGAGGTAGAATGGCATGTATCAAATGATCCAACTAGTGCTGTAATAACGAATGTCTCAGCAGTAGGTCCGGGAACGTATTATGCGTTTTTTACTGTTGCGTCTGGGAAGTGTAGAGTTATTGGGTCTATCGTAACTGTTGCATACTATGCTCCAGGAGACTCTGGTATTTTTTCTTGTGCTTGTTTTAATGATGCTGCAACAGGAGGTACGAACCACGACACCAAATTTGGAATCACATTGTTAAAAAGAGCAGGAGTTCAAAATACAAATTGGCCATTAGTTAGAAAATCTGGGCACATAGCATTGGAGTCTAATACGAAAGGATTTGTATTGACAAGGATGACAACTGCGCAATTGGATGCTATAAAATCGGCTGGAAATGCTGTTGAGGGAATGATTTCATATGATACAACTGTTAATTGTTTAAAGATATATTCAGGAGGTGATTGGAAATGCTTTAATATTCCAAGCTGTCAGTAACTTAATAGGGTAAACTAAGGTGTGGTGAGTTCATCCACCTACGAATGTCTAACTTTTAAATTATATTTAACAAAATGAAAAAAATAATAACAACGATATTTCTGAATATTGCGGTATTTAGTTATTCTCAAATTATTCTTGGCGGAACAAACGGGACCGCACCGGCAAACAATAAAGCAGCTGTACTTCTAGAATTTGAAGCAGGTCTCAATAAGGGTTTTATACTACCGTCCGTGAGAACATTACCGGTTGCGCCAAACGTCACTCCAGGAACTATGTTATTGGACGCTAGCGTAAGTAACTCTACACAAGCAAAGGTCAGATTCTATGCTCCTAGCAACGCTAACGCAGATGTCAGTGGTTGGGTAGATTTAAGCGCTGGAAACGTTGCAAATCTGACAACCTTTATGAGCCTACAACCTCCGTCCACAGGAGTAGGTGCAGTGACCGAAGAGACTGCTGCAAAAACTATTATTGGAGCTGATACTTCCACTGCTGATGGTGTATTAGTATTAGAATCTACAACAAAAGTTATGGTATTACCTCATGTAGCTACTACCAATGACATTAAAGATCCTACTCCAGGAATGATGGTCTATATTAATGGAACAAACAAACGTTTGGCTGTATATAATGGTCTAAAATGGACTTATTGGGCTGCTCAATAATCTGCTAAGATCTTTTAATAACTTTATCAATAAAGATTATATTTACAACTAACTACCGTAGAAGGAAATTCTTTCTGCGGTAGTTGTTTTTATGCATCATTCCTAAAATATGATTCATAAGAGTTGACATCAATAATTCTATTTTACCATACTCCAGAAATGCATACCTGGCTCTGTGGATTTTCACCTAATTGTCGCAATGTCTATTTGGAACTCAACAAAGTTTTTTCCAGAAATTATGATGCAGTCTCCATCTTATTTCTCAAGTGAAGAATATCAATTTTATAGCATAATACAATAACGATTAATTTCTGCATGTATTTACCATACAATTTATCACAAACTGTTCACGAAAAATCTCCTAAAATCCTTAATATTGTGACAATCTTGCACAACAATCGTCTGATGTCAGGCTTGGTTGTAGATTCATCCATCATTCACTTTAAAATATTGTGAATGCAAAATCTGAAGAAAGTGGCAGGTAATGTTTCAATATCTCTAAAATTAATTGTGGTGCATATTACTGATTAACTGTAATTTTTTTAACAGTTATCATTCGCCTTTAGTCTTTAAAAAAATGATCTATAGATATTATTGTCTGACATGTACAACGGCGCACATTTATCAATAATAGTAAGGTTGCTAAGAAGTGTTGTCAATGATAAGAGAATTATATTTCGTTTTTATTTATTTTTTTTATTTTATGTACAATTAAATCTTAGTGCTTGGTCTCAAAATAAAATCCAATTATAACTAATAATTATTATTAATATAAAAATTTCAAGTCGTTCTCAGGTTAGGGTGATGTTTCATCTTTTTAAAGTGCTAATTTGTGTTTTGCTTGCCTGTTTTTTGTATTATTGTAATAATTCTGCATGCCGCTTTTGACATTGTTCCTCCTACTGCATTTAATTACTCTTAATATCCAGTATTTGGAAAATTAGTACATCGGGGGGATGTTTTATAATAAAGAAAGTACATTCTTTCTCCTAAAATCTTTAACTGAGTCAATTCTTGAATTTAGGATCTTAAGAAGTTGTTTTTTGAGAATAAGAATTTAAAAAATATCTTTTTAATAATCCAAAAATCGTTAATTACGATAAATGCATCATAAAAAAGTGTCAAAGAACACTTCGCAATCTGTTATAATAATAAACATTTTGTATAATCTATATTTTATTATAATTACATTTTTCATAACAATTGCTAAATTATTAAATCAAGAAATTTAAATTTAATTTTTTAAGCTTAAAAAGGTTTAGTTCTATGTCTTTTAGTCAAACGGAAAATGTAGCTATTAATAATAATACGCCATCTGCTACGTTGGATAGTAATGGTCTTTTGAAAATCCGATTTGCCTCTACTTCAAGTAAGTTTGCCAGTTACACAGTTTTAGGTCTTAATGATCCTACTAGTGAGGTCATACAGATTAACTTTAGTGTATTTTCGAGCAATGCGATTAATATTACTATATCGGTTGCAAAGAAGACATTAGGGATGAGCTTAACCAATCTATTTATTGTCAATCCAAATAGATTCAGAACTGGTCAGTTTAATAATTTGTTTAGATCGACAAATAGTTAATGCGGCTTTGTTTGAAGCGACTACACATGAGTACATTATCCCATCGGACAGGGTCTATGAAATTTATCATAGCTTTAGACACGGTTCTCGTGTTGAAGTATTGGTCTTAGCCAATACTCCTAGTGCTGCGATAGCTCAAAGTAGAGCCAATGTATAATGTATATTCATTGGATGACAGTAGGTCTTTTAATGGAGTTAATGCCATTGTAGCATCAACCCTTAACACTACCGCCACCATTAATTCTTTTTATCAATTTCTAGCCAGTGATAGGATTTCTTTTGGATCGATAGGGGGTTCACTAGTGAATGTAGGAGTTTTAGAAGGGCAGGGGCCAGCTTCCTTTTCAATTAAGGAAATTTCCAACTAAATGTAGGCATATATTTTTTAGTGATCATAAATTTTCAGTGATTGCTGATCTTAAAGAAATTTCTTTCTCCATTTCGCTACGGTATTCCTACTGAGTTTAAACTTTAAAGCAAGTTGGGTGATGTTTAAACAATTGTCTTCTTGATATTTTAAAATTTCTTTAATATCTTCTTCTTTATAAGATTTATGTTTTTGGTTACTTCGCTCCACATCAAGCGAAGACTGAGGAAAGAGAATTTGATTAATTTTAATCGCGTCGAGTGTTGATAATTTTTTTTTATTAAGAAGAGTTTTGCAAATCTCCATTTTTTCAGGAAATTTCTTTAGTATCAGATCAGTATATATCGCTTTGTAATTTGCTCCTTCTGTATTCATTCAAATAAATTAAAAGTTAATAATTTTTTGTCTTGAAATGACAATTAAGTCGGTTTGTTAGACTTATTTATCCATCTGTAAAGGGTCGTTTTAGCGATATTATATCTTTCCAAGATTTCGGGAATGGTCATTTCTTTCTTTTCAATCATCTCAACCATAAAATTGATTATCTCAATGCTGTAATAGTTTTTCCGCAACTGAGGTAACTGAGAGCGTGTTTTCTGTCCCCTTTTAGCAACCGTCATTTTAGGCGTATAGAGAAGAAGATGGTATGTGTACAGTCTAAAAAAATCGTATTCTAACAATTTGCTCCATCGAAGTAATTTTTTTGTGCTGATCTCATCACTTTCATACATTTCTACAAGCTCATCTGGAGAGCAATCAAGAAAGTTACATATTCGCACAG
Source organism: Chryseobacterium kimseyorum (assembly GCF_025971945.1). Classification (GTDB taxonomy): domain Bacteria; phylum Bacteroidota; class Bacteroidia; order Flavobacteriales; family Weeksellaceae; genus Chryseobacterium; species Chryseobacterium kimseyorum. The sequence continues at coordinate 1,956 of NZ_JAPDHW010000028.1, read as the reverse complement.
CATCGATATTTTTTTCGTATACTGCCTGCTTGATAAAGCTTCCAATATGTATCTCCTTTAAATATTCATTCATCGTATTATCTTGAAGTATTATGGTATAAAAATAATAATAATATTATAATATTTCTGTATAATTTTAATTTGAAATAATGTTATGTTTTATACTACGGTAATGGAGTAGGACGTGCTGATTAATTTCTGAAGCAGAGTAAATTCATAATATTTACATCAAATTGTTATACTATTCTTTTGGTGCAAATTCTGTGAATCTAAAATTAATTAATATTAAAACTGTGCATTGTTTGTGATTAGAATCATATTTCTTGATATATTTGCCAGAATTTTCAATAACATCTCATCGATAACAATTCTTCAACAACATATGCATCATCATTTTCGTTCACAGATAATAAATAAAATAATTTTCGGGGCACTGTTCTTTTTCTATTTAATAAGTGGTTCTGTAATGGCTCAATCTCTCAAAAATCCCAAAGAAACTCCAAAGGCTGAAATCACTTTGAAAGGGGGGGCTGTCATCACATCAACGGATGGAGCTTTCAACAAGCAAATTACCACGGATAAAATTATACGGGATAAAAAAACAGAAATCACATTTAATAAGAATGGTGAGAGTCGTGAAATTATGACGTTTACGGAACAAGAGTCTAAGATGGCCAAATCAAAAATGAAAGTGGATGATAAAAATAAAGCGAAGACGGATTCATTGCGCTCGGTAATGGAAAACAAGAATAAAAAAGTAAATATATTGAGAGAAGAATCTTAGCCGTGTGCAATAATAGCTATTTATTGGTTAAATGTTTAAATAATGGATTTTTAATTGTATATCTCTGATGTTTTTCTTAAATTTAAGTCATTAACAATTGTTGATACAATCTTTCTGAGCAGGAAATTTTTTCTGCTCTTTTTTTATGCAATCATCTGTAGAAATTAAATGAAAGCCTTTATTGAGCTGTATGGTGCGGTTTCAAATCTATCAGCAACTTATTCGATTTTGAGGGTCCATTGCTACCATAATTTCTTATGTGCGGTAACAGTCAACCTTTATAATGCTAGCTTCTGTACACGAAAAAAAATTCCAATATTTAATTATACTATTGGAATGCTGTAAAAATATAATTATTAAGTTCTTTGTCTTTAAATGTTTCACCTGTAAAGAGAATCTTGGAAAGTAAAAACTATACTATCTCATACCGTCATTATATGAAAGAAGTCGAATTATTTTGAGATAAAAATGTTTTGTAATGACGAAGTTATGCTCTTTCGCTGATTATAGCTAAATCCGAATAGTCCAACCTTAACAGAATAATTTTTTTTCTTTTTGAATGTACTTTTAATATAAGTGACCCTAAAATTATGTTGTGCCTAACATTGTAATCTTTAATATAATTTTGCGGGAATTCTATTTCCGGCCTAATGAATTTTTTACTACTAAACGGATATGTTTTCCTGATTGTAACGCATCCCCCTGAAAATTCATAAACTATCATCTTCACTTTTGTTAGTGCAAAAATTAGTAGAATAATCGTTAAGATTAACATAGAGTCAATCAGGGTACGACTGTTAATTATTATGCAGATTGATATAAAGATCATTAATCCGATAATGCTATAGGCAGTTGCTTTAGCGATACTACAATTAGATACTTTCATTATTTCAAGATTTGGTTTATCGCTTTTGTCATTTTTTCTAATCGCCAGCATATTGCTTGAGACATGACCATAAGCTTCATTGAGATATCTCAAAATTAAAAATAAATTAAAAATATACAATATCATATTTTAAAAAATCAATTATGCTGTGTAATTATACATCATATTATATTAATTGATAATGTAATAGTATTGATAATTAATTATCTATGATTATTATGTAATCATATTTTTTTTTTTTCCATTAATTTTTCACAGAATTTTACTATAAAACCCTGTATAATAT
>NZ_JAPDHW010000027.1 GCF_025971945.1 Chryseobacterium kimseyorum | reverse complement strand
CATTTGCCGAACTTGCAGGTGTCTGTGGATAAGGTGTTGTATTTACAACTGTTCCCAGAGCTCCTGATATAGCAGGATCTGTAAATGCTCTGATTTCTCCTGTAGCTCCGGCTAAGCTGTATATTTTTCCTATACAGTCAAAAGCATTGACTGTAATTGTCACCACATTAGAAGTTGCTGTACAGCCACCAACACTGGTAATTATGGCTCTGTAATATCTTGTTACAGTCAATGTTCCCGGTGAATAACTCGCCGTAGTCCCACCGCTGGCCACATTAGCAAAAGTTATATTATCAGTAGACACCTGCCACTGAATTACTCCAGAGCTACCCGTAAGCGTTAATGCAGCAGGCGAACTTCCAGAATTAATCGTCTGGTTTGCACCCGCAGTTCCTGCATTTAATACCGGATTGGCTGTTTGAGAAGTTCCTATAGCCTGGCCTGTTCCTGCAATTGTCGGTACGCCATAACTTGGTGATGCTACAGTTGTATTGACAGTATTGCCTAAATTTTGAGTTACAGGCTGATTGAAAGTTCCGCTTGTCGCGCCGCTGTTACCTCCCGGAATGGATGACGGTAAAAGGTTCGCAGGTGTAATAGTCGTAGAAGCTCCTTCGATAGCGTCGGGACAGCCATCATTGTCTGAATCCAAATCTAAATAATTAGGAATACCATCACCGTCAGTATCACATGGTACCAAAAGTGTTACATTATCAATACGTACGTCTTGTGCATTTCCTGATGAACTAGAATTAGTTATCCACGTTAATGCCAATCTGTAATTACCGGTTCCCGGTGCGATAAATGTTACAGGATAAGCCGTTGACGTATTATTAATTTGAACATTTCCAGTACCAGACGCTTGAGTCTTATAAGTTTGGATTACCTTAACTATGTTATTTGATGAATCTATCAACACCCAAGAGAAACTGGTATTTGTTGTTCCTCCAGGTATTATATTTAAAGTAGAAGAAAAACTATAAGCTACCCCTGACCTTGTAGTAAATGGACTTGTATTCGCCAAAAGTATGTTACCTGGGTACAAAGTTCCAGGATTATCCACAAGGATATTTGCTGCTGATCCTGTATAATTCAAAGGCCCGCTGGTATTCGGTGTATTGGTAGAGAAACTACTGATCCATGATGCAGATGCAGGTGATGCTGAAAAATCACCATTAACAATTTGATTAGGTTTTGAACAAATATCTTCGTCAGTATCCAAAATTCCATCATTATCATCATCCTGATCACATAGATCATAAACACCATCACCGTCTGAATCTATACTGTCAAACTGTACCACAACTGGAGCTGAGGCAGGACTGTAACAATTGGAAGCACTTGAATAATAAAATGCATAATAAGTTCCCGCTCCCGCTGAAGTAATTCCTGCACCTGTTACCTGAGTTCCAGCAGCACGGTTGATTGTTGTATACCAAACTAAAGTTGTGTTAGTTGGGATTGTTCCCGTATGCGCACTAGTAAGATTTACAGTGGGCTGTAAACATGATGTCTCTAAAGTTGTATAAACAGATGGTCCTACAGTTCCCGTCGGACAACCAGTAACCCCAAATCTATTTATAATATTACTTGCACTGTTTGCCGCTCCTATTGTTAGGGTAAACTCCCCGTCTGGTGTTCCATCACTTGTTCCTGAAGCAGTACTTTCGCCGACAGTAATATAACCATCAGGCAATTCTTTGACTGGTGCCGGCTGACCAACAAGACCCTGATTCCTGCTTAACTGAAATCTTACAACATCGTTTTCAATTAAATTTCCTCCTGAAGGAAAGCTAAAGATACCAGTATTGCTAACCAAAGCTGTTGCTAAAACATTTCCATTTACATCAACAGCATTTACATAAAGCGTATTGGCTGTATTCCAGACACCGCCACCAGTACCTCCGTTACTGATACCGCCCGTTAAACCGTTATTATCGATATAAACCGTTCCGGAAACGCCTGGTCGGGCCAAAGGAAGAATTGCCGTGATACGGCCCATATAATTCATAATCTTTGTGGTCGATGCCCTCGAAAAAGTAATGCTTGGGTTAGCAGTTACACCTGTTCTGTAAACTGTTTTCATTGTAATACCATCAGCCTCATTATCTGGCTTGAAACCACCATTATTCAAAAACCCTGCATAATTTTGCCCTAAATTGTTACTCGAAAAAACAGAATTAATATCAATCCAATCGGCAGAATTACTAACAGCACTTTCCTGAGAAATTGCACCATGCGCCAAATATAAAATATTAGCCTGAGTTGTTCCTACAGGAGCTGCCGGAGCAGTCACAGTCAATGCTGAGAAAGTTGAAGAAGACGAGGGCGCGTCTGCATTATTACCTACAAGATTTGTTAAAATATAATTTTGTCTGGCATTTTCATATACTGATATACTGATCACTACATCATCACCAGCACTTAATGGCGGTTTACCAACCATCGAAGGGAATGAGAATGTAGTAACACCTGTTGGAAGACCATATTGATCTGAAATATCATAAGAATACAATGAAGAACTCATGTAAGCAGTAGACGCAGAACTACTGGTGCTACCATAAAAACGATAGTTGTAAACATATTGTATAAAATCTGCTGCACCTAATCTCAAAACTGGTGTAGCGTCGGCATTTGTGCCAGGGTAATTTGTACCAACTGTAACATGATCCCGTTCAAAATAGGCCGTTACAATCATTAATCTATTCTTCCCAGCAGGAATATTATAGGAGAAAGAAGGAACTCCCACTGCTCCAGCACCTTTGGTCGTGTAGGTAAACTGACCTATAAGTGTTGGCGTTTGCGCAGATAAAACACCTGATGTTATAAGTCCAAATGCCAATGTGGCAATCAGAGAAGTGAACTTATTATTTCTGTTAACAGGAACAGCTTCTGATTTTCTGATAAATTCTGAAATACAGTTTCTGAGATTGGGGAATATTAACACCAACCAGACAAACTGAAATTTATCTTTTATAAAATTAGATAAAGTTTGTTTCATTTTTCTTGTAAAAAAATTATTAATTAAAACATCACCTCTTCATAATTAAATCATGAAGAAGCAGTGAACGATAAATTTTATACAGAAAATGGCGGAGGTCTTACAGAAAACACCTTAGTATAACAATAATTAATAGATCTATTGTTATAAGTGTAGAATTTTTGAGAATATAAGTAATCTATAGCCCGAAATGCAGTACGCCGTTTTTCATCAGCAGAAATTTCTTTTTGATCTTGTTGATGAGTACGCTCATTGACATAATGTTTACCTACATTCCGACTTTTCGAAAAACTGTCTGAAGAATGATGGTATTTACGGTCAATTTCTCTTATCTGATCATCCAATGCCTTACGGGAAGCAATCTGTTTCTGAAGTTTTTTTGGAAAATCTGATTTTTTCTTTGCTTCTGCATTTTTAATCTGAGAAGCGAGACTACCATGGCTGATTTTAGAAATCCGTTTGTGAACAATCACCAAATACTCTTTCTCTGCTGACTTTTGATCTTCAACAGATGCGTTTTTTACCGTGATTTTTCCCTGCTTAATCTGCTGATTAAAACTTTCGTCCGCAGAAAATATTTTTGAACCACTTGAAACTGAAATTACAGCTGAAGAAACACTTTTATCATCCTGTGCATATAAAAACTGCACTTGTAAAAATAGAAACGGGAATATGAAAACGCGCAGAAAAGCTTTAGACTTCCCGATAAAATCTACCATTTTTACACCGTGTAGAATTGAGAGAATAGAACTTTTCAATAGCATTTGTTTTCATTACAAATGTATCAATTATTTCCAAACCAAAAGATGCGCGCAGTCACAATCGACTGTAAATCATTGAAAAGCGACGGTAATACTTGGAAATTTCATATCAAGATTAATTAATTTAATTCATCCATTTTGAACAAAACTCTAGTAGATATCGGAAGAATCAGCAAAAATTAAACAACAAAAATTAAAACTTCCTAAGCATTAAAAAAAAATTTAGCGGAGGAAAATTTGTTTTCAAATACTGGAATTGATGAAAACAATAGACGCACATATTTGAGAAAAAATAGAAATACAAAAAAAAACTTATTTCATGCTTGCGACTTTCATTCTACCCTATTCTTTAATTTATCTGTATTTTATAGTGTAAAGTTTATTGATTAAAAACTATTATTTTTTAATGGAGAATTTTTAAATTTAAATAATTAGAATAATTATGAAACCAAAATTTTTAATCAGTTGTCTGCTCTTTTTATCGATAAATATCAATGCACAGAAACTAAATCAGGCCGAACTTGAAATTAAGAAAAATATTGAAGAAATTCAAAATTATACCTACACAGAAAGTCCGGATCTTGATATCGACGGTCTCTGTTTTCTCACAGCTCAGAAAACAGTAGAACTTTTAAATAAAACAAAACTTACAGCAGGCAAGGCAAAAACCATCGGTCTCGAAATAAGTGCTAATAATGAAAAATTCGGTATTACAATCGGGACTTTTTCATACAATTCTGGCGGAACGAGAGGCAATGTCTCTCACCCGATCATCCAGTGGAAAAACAGAGATGGGAAACTTTTTGCGTATAATTTATCTTCGAAAATCAATTGCAATTTCATGAGTATAGAACCCTTAAAAAGCAAAGACAGAGACCAATTTTTACTCTTCGGAATGGAAAAAGGCAACGGCGCTTGCGAACAAAGTATGGTGTATGCTATAGAGATAAAAAATGATTTTTTAATCGTCGACAATCCGGTTTTCGTGAACCGTCCGTATTTGAATCTTTGCAATATGAATTTTGATTTTGATCAAAAAAAGCAAATCCTGTATGGAAGTTTAATGTACGACGGCGCAGATAACAGGATGAAATCTAACGTAGAATACGAACAGGGTGAATACTCAAAATCGAAAAAACATAACGATGCATTGCTGAAACTACTGAAATTCGGACAGAAAAAAGATGTAAAACTGAAGTTTGACGGAACCAAGTTTACAGGATTATAAAAAGTTTTACGAAAAGATAAATGCAACGCCAGCAGTGGCAACCGTATTTGGAATGTACATTTGCATCAAATAAAGTATTCAACATGAAATTATCTAACAATAAGATCTTAATCACAGGAGGTGCAACCGGAATTGGACTGGGCTTAACACAACGTTTTTTAGAGGAGAATAATCAAGTTATTATATGTGGCCGCAGGGCAGAGGCTTTGAAAGAAGTTACTGATAAATATCCGCAGGTAATTGCACGTGTCTGCGATCTGTCTAAGGAGTCTGAAAGAATTGACCTTTTTAATTGGCTGGCAAAAGAGCATAGTGACCTGAATGTGTTAATTAATAATGCCGGAATTCAAAACTGGATGTCTATTGAAGATAAAGATTTTTATCAAAAGGCAGTCGGGGAAATCGAAACAAATATCGTTGCACCGCTTCATCTGATAACTCTGCTTAGTGAGTTACCTCAACTGAAAACAATAATGAATGTAACCTCAGGTTTAGCCTTCGTTCAGCTTACAAAAGTTCCTGTCTACTGTGCTACCAAATCTTTTTTCCGTGCATTTACGCTTTCATTACGTCATTTGATGGAACCTAAAGGTGTAGAAGTTATTGAGATCATTCCCCCGGCACTTAACACTGATCTAGGTGGCAAAGGTATTCATGATGCGCATCCACAGGTACAGGATTTTATCGATGCTATTTTTATTCAATTAGAGGAAGGGAAAAAAGAACTTATCTTTGGCTTCAGCGAGGCTATGCTGAAAGCATCTCCCGAAGTAATTTCAGATACGTTTTCAAAGATGAATCCTTAAGTTTTTCTGATTATTCAGAGAAGCTGAATGAAAATTTGAGATGTTGAGATGCAAAAACAAATTAACAGAAAAAAAGACTGATGATCTAATGAGTCTTTTTGTTTTATAAGGCTATGAATACTTACGTCTAAATAAATTTACTTCGAAATTGCAGTTAATTATTAACTTCCAATTTAAAACATGTGATGCAATATAAGTTTACTCGCTTCAGGTAATTTCTTTTCTGTGAAATTTACCCCATTCCAACAGTTTTTCTATAATTGGATATAGGGACTCACTGTATTCTGTTAGCTCATACTCTACCGTTTTTGGGAAATCCGGATCTTCTAATCTTTTCACAAGATTATTGAGCTCCATAAATTTTAATTCTTTTGAGAGCATCGTGAAGGTGATTTTGGGAATGCTTCGGGCGATTTCCCGATATCGTCGATTGCCATTGTAGAGGGATATTATAATTGACAATCTCCATTTCCCATGCAAAACATATAGTGTGTCCTCGACATATTTAATATCGATCTGATCTTTAACAGTACATATATGAGAAGTGCTTTCCTGTTTCATCTGCTATACTTTTGAATAGCATTTCCTATTTCAAAACCATTGAACAGTACATTTGCTACTCATTACAATACAAATTTAATAAAATCAGAATGAGTAACATTATGAAAAATGAAGTGTACAAAACAATCAGAACAGTACGCAACGGCGGAGTTGCTACCATTTCCATCAATAATCCGCCAGTCAATGTACTGGGAGCAAAGCTTATGAAGGAATTGAAAACTGTCCTTCAGGAGTATGCCGGGGATGATACAATTAAAGTAATTGTTTTTGAAAGTGATAATTCTGAATTTTTTATCGCACACGTGGATATCAATATCCTGGATGACCAGGAAGCAGTCGAAGAACTTTCAAAAAATGTCTACGAAGGATTAAATATTTTTCAAACCATCGGTGAAATTATAAGAAAGCAGCCACAGGTTACGATTGTGAAATTGAAAGGAATCGCCAGAGCAGGAGGTGCTGAATTTGTAGCTTCTGCAGACATGAGCTTTGCGTCGCTGGAAACTGGGAAAATAGGTCAGACCGAAGCTTTGATGGGAATTATTCCCGGCGGTGGCGCCACACAATATCTGTCAGAGAAGATGCCTCGAAACCGAGTATTGGAAGTTATTTTGGGTGCTGAACTATTTGATGCTAAAGATGCAGAGCGTTATGGCTGGATCAACCGCTCAGTTCCTGATTCGGAAATAGACCTGTTTGTTGATAAACTTGCCCAGCAGATCGCTTCCCTTCCTGATGGTGTTGTTGCTACTGTAAAAAAAGTTTTGCCTCCCGCAAATCTGCAGCAGGGTTATCAGAAAGAAAATGATGGTTGGCTGGAATTAGTTTCAAAGCCAAAAGCTGCTGAAATTTTTAGTTCCATAATGAAAAAAGGTGCGCAGACCCCAGATGTTGAACTGGGGATTGAAAATTTATTGCGCAGTTTATAATAATGAATCAATTAAAGAAGGCCGGGGGTTTAAAACTCCGGTTTTTTTCTTTTAACAAATTCTGAAAAAGCTTCTTTATTAAAAAAGGTTGCTGAAATATTTTTAATGGTTAAAAGCGGGTCCTAAGACCTGATTCTGAAATGAATTTAAAATCAAAAAATTATAATCTTTTTTTTAGTGGTCTAAAACCTATCTCAAAAATTTCAGCAAATTCTTTAAAAGAGATTTTATAACATATAAAATTAAAAAAAGACTTAGAATATCCAAGTCTTTTAAAATTTTAATTAAATCGATTAATTTCACCGAACTACTTTTCTTTCTTAAAAAATAAAATGACTTTTGTTGTAAAGCCATTTACTACATAATCAACTGAGTTGACAAGCTCCCATCCTTCTTCACCTAAATCATTCAATATAGTTTCTATTTCATTGGATTCTACACTCATTGATTTAGTAAATTTACTGTCATCAGCCTGAAATTCTAATGTTTTATACTCAAATTTTTTCATTTTTTAGATTTTCACAAATTTACATTTTTCCGGATATATTAAATCTTTTTTTTGAGATTGATTGTATTTGGTCAAAATGTTTTGTGGCTCTTTCATCTATGGTAATTCTTTAACAAGCATCCATTTGTACAAAATTTAATAGAAGAGATAATATTGAATTTTTAGGTTATTTCCGATTATCACAATCCAATCTCATGAGAGCTTTTTTTAAGTTAAAAATTTGATATATTTTCAAATACTTTAAAATAAATAATTTCACCACCTTTAGAAAATTGATCTATCGTTCCATCATCCTGCAAAATCGAAGTTCTGTGGAATGTCCTAATGTTTTTCCCAAGTATTTCTTCGATTAAATATTCTTCTCCCACCGAATTCACCTTAAAAGCAGTTTTTTTTGATTTCCCATCTCCGCTTTTCAAAATGCAGTTTAATAATGTTTTCGACTGTAACGAATACAGAATATAATTTTTCGATTCTATATTCTTTTTTCCATAAGCGACTTCCATATATGTTAGAACTTCGGAATTTGTCGGATCCTTTTCTAAGTATTTCTCTCCGTAGACGATCGCTTTTTTCAAATTTCTTTGTGCAAGACTTTTACGAAAATCTAAGTAATCTTTATCAAAATAAGAGGTTTTATATTTTGAAAACTGTTTTCCATAATATAAATTTTTTACTTCATCATCCGACATAGAATTGGGATCAAATTTAAATTTGTACATAAGTTTTTCGTAATATAAATTTGAATTTTCATTCTGAACATTAATTTTTATTGAATCCAGGCTTATATTTTGACTATATGCACAGCAAGAAAAAAGTGAAAAAATTAATGTAAAATATATCTTTTTCATAGAGTTTTAGTTTCTAAATTACTGTTGCTTCCAGCTGTACGCATGCGTCTATATTGTTGATATATTTTTTGTGAGGCCATTTATACTAATCTGAAATATTTGAGATTCTACATCAGGGTCTTCAGCAGATTCACAGCAACTCTTCTGAGGAATTGAAACATGAAATTAAACATTATTTACCTGTAATTGATAACTATTTTAAGATCACCGGCAAAATAAAATCTTTCACAATCTTTTGAGTTTGAGGATGCCCGTAAGGTTTATTGTAAGCCTTTGAAGTAATGATGATTACAGCAGGCAAGTCTTTGAAGATGATGAATTGGTTTCCGCCATTTCCTGCACAATAATAAGCTTCAAAGTTTTTTCCTTGATATTCAAATGACTTATTCCAAAAAAGGTAACTGTAAAATTCATTTTGCCGTTCCGGAATTTTGATTTGATGCATAAAGGTTCTCTGAATCCATTCCGGAGACAGTATCTGTTTCCCATTCCAAGTCCCATTATTCTTGTACAGCTGTGCATATTTTGCATAATCCAGTGATCTCATCTGCAGACTTCCCGCTGTATTCGCAACTTTTTGTGGCGTATACTGCCATTGATATTTTGTAATATTTAACGGTCTGAAGAGCTTATTTTCTGCATACTTTTCCAAACCTCCGGGAACTTTCTTATTAAGAATATCGCCCAGAAGTACAACTCCAGCAGTGAAATAATCCCACTGTGCACCATTCTTTTTCTTGGAGTCCATAGGAAGATTGAGTGTGAATCTCACCCAATTATCAGTAGGATACATATTTTCTTCATTGCCAGGAGATTCGCTGTGAGCATCAGAGCCTTGAAATGCAGAACTCATGGTGAGCAGGTGTTTTATATTGACCTGCCTTTTCTTGACATCATAATTTTCAAAAGATTCTAAATCGTAAAACTGATCCAGTGTCTGATCTTCACTTTTAATATAACCTTCTTCAATAGCAATTCCCATCAGCGTGGAAGCAAAAGATTTCCCTGCCGATCGGGGATCATGCAAAGTTTCTCTGTCAGCACCATTAAAATATTCTTCGAGCAAAAGTTTGCCGTCGTAGATTACAACAATACTTGATATGTCTTTTAATTTATAGGTTGCAATCTCAGAATTAAGCGACTTAATGATATTTTTATCAAATTTAAAATCTGAAATTCCCCAACCACTCTCAGGTTTGATCGGTTGAATAGCTGTTTCCTTTGCGGTAGCTTTTGGAGTCTTTATCATAAGGTCAACCTTACCTTCTGCTATTAAATTTCCCACTTTCGTTTTGTTGCCTTCATCTATATTGATATAAGGTCTGATCTCAATTTTGAGTGCATGCCTGCCTTCCGTCAGTACTTTTTCGCCACCGTTAAGCTGAAATCTCTCCCATAGATGCAGTGCCCACAAATTTTCACCTTTTGTGCTTGTCAGTGGAATTCGGAATGTTGTCAAAGTGTTTTTCAATTCATTAGCATTACCAATCCAACATCCAGGGCTGATATTTTCTTTGTAAATCAGTTGATCATCAACATAAAATGAAAATTGCAGATTACCTTTTTCCAGTAACTGTTCTGCCGGAAGATCCGGAGCCAGCTGATGAAGATAATTAGTAACCGAATTGTCCATAAAAACACGAATGTTAAGATCAGACCGGTATAAAAAAGGAAATGATTTCAAGAAGTCAGATTTTTTATACTGATTAAGAGGTATGTTCCCTTTCATGAAAGTTACTTTCCCAACATTAGCTTTGTGTAGAGCCATTTTTACTCCATCTGTTTCTAACAGATTTTTTATCTGTCCGGAAGTCAACATGCTGGTCAGGCTTAGTAAAATGGCAGTCAAAATTCTCTTCATAGTTAAACTCAAATTTCAACAACAAAACTATTAATAAAGTTAACTCGAAAATAGTACAGAATTAACGTTAAAAATTTTATTTGAAAAGAATCTTACGGAATTGCGATGGTGTAATTCCATTGACTTCCCTAAAGCATCTTATAAAGTGGCTTTGATCAGAAAACCCGCATTCTATTGCGATCGCTGTAAAATTTAATTTTCTTTGTGAAATCAATTGTAGTGATTTTTGAACTCTCAGTTTTCTAATATATTCTGCCAGACCTGAATTAAAGTATTTTGAAAAATCCCTTGACAAATGAACCGGATGGACATCAAGAGTTTTCGACAAATAATCTAAACTCAACTGTTCGGAAAACTGATCGTTCAACAGCAGGTTGATCTCTGATACCCAATTTGGTTTTTTATTTGTTTCGAATCGATGTATGCGATTCATTTTCCCTAAAATTTCCAGCAACAAAGTTTGAATCGACAGCGAAGTGAAGCTGTCATCTGTTTTTGTCTCTCTAAAAATTTTATACAACAAAAACTTCAGATCAGGATTAGAAATATTAATACTTCCCTGCAGATCGAAAGTATTTAAATCGAAGTCATTAAGCCAATCATGCTCAATTTCTAAATGAAAACCTCTCGTGAATCCTTCCGGTTTGATGTTGTAATGCGGTTCTTCCCAATTGTGAAATAACAGATCACCTGCAGTGCAATTATAAACTTCTTTTCTGTTACCTTCTGTCACCGATCCCTCCAGAATAAAAGTAAAATAAGCATTTTGGTGATAATGCCAGTCTACTCTGTCATGAGTGTAAACGGTATCCGTCAAGGTGAGTCCATCCAGATGACTGATCTGATTGGTCTGTCCGTAAAATTCACCTTTTTTGGATTGTCTCATTATTTAGCAGATAATTAGAAGTGTTAAGCAAATTTAGAGGAATTTATCTAAGATAAATAAGAAGTTGATAGTGATTTTATAAAGTTTTTCTAAGTTATTCATTCTCTTCAAAAACATAATTATTTTATTCTAAACCATTAAGATTATTTAGTGAAATCTATTTTCTTTTTTTTGAACACAAAGAACAGAGATTTAACCACGAAATAATAAATGATTTCTTTGAAATTTGACCCAGCTTTTGACAGCGATAATGAAAATTTATAATTTTATAACTGAGCAAAAAATGGACTACAATATTATAAGAGAAATCATTGATCTGTTAAAAGACTTTGAAAAATCTTGCAGGGAAGGAAATAAACATCCAATCACAAAGGAAGGTTTTATCGCATGGCTTTCTGAAAATTACACTTATAAATTTGAAACAGAAAAAGGCGACAAACAGATAAGGTAATTTTTTTTAGATCCAGAAAAAAATTATCAAAAAATATATATCTGAAACTTCATTGTAAAGCTTTAAAATCAGATTTCGCATCAAATAATCTGAACACAAAAAAAAGAGATTTGCATACAAATGATCATCAGCGTTATATGATATTTGCATTTATATCAACAACGACTATGAACTGGTTTTTAGTAACAGCAATTTCAATCTGTATCGTCCTACTTATTTTTTTGGGATATAGAATAACCGGTATCGGTAATTATTCGTGGATCATTTCCGGTACCAGTATTGGTCTGATTTTATTATATCCGCTCGTCTGGTATAGTGTTTTACCTGAAAAGATTGACAGAATCGTCAGATTCATCGTCCATATTGATATGGGAATGCTAAGTTTAGTGATTGCTTTTATACTTATCAGAGATCTGCTGTTCTTTCCTATTTCTTATTTTAAACCATCCTGGTCAGATTTTGCTTTTTCGAACTGTGGAACATATTTTTTGATATTATTTTCTGCATTACTTCTATTCATCGGTTTTTTACGTGCAAGTAAAGGTCCCGAGTTGGTTGATATCGAGGTGCCTGTAAAAGCTCTTCCAGATGAACTTCATAATTTCTCAATATTACAGATCAGTGATCTTCATGCAGGAGCAGGAATTGACAAGCAATATGTTGATCGTGTTGTCGAAAAAGCTCTCAATTTAAAGGCAGACATTGTTGTTCTCACAGGCGACATAGCGGATGGCAGTTTTGAAAAATATCAACATAAGCTGCAGTCATTGTCAAGGTTAACAGAAAGGTTTCAGGTTTTTTATGTTACAGGAAATCACGAGTACTTAGGGGACAGCGACCTTTGGATTTCCTATTTTAAAAGCATCGGTATCAAAGTTTTGATGAATGAAAATACAACTGTAAATTTTAAAGGAAAATCTATTCTCATTGCCGGAATAATAGATCCTGCTGCGAAAGAGTTAAAACCCAGTTCAGGACCTGACATTCCAAAAGCATTGGCGGGAAATTACAAGGCCGATTTTAAGATATTGCTTGCACACCAACCCAATATTGCAAAAGAAGCTTCTACACACTTTGACCTGCAAATATCCGGGCACACTCACGCAGGACAGTTTTTTCCCTGGAATATTTTTATAAACCTAAGTCAAACTTTCGCAAAAGGTTTGAAAAAATGTGATAAAATGTGGGTTTATACTAATTCGGGAACGGGTTATTGGGGACCTCCTTTCCGATTGGGAACAACATCAGAAATTACACTTCTTCATTTGATACGACAGTAATTTTTTGCTTTAAATTATCTAAACTCATCAATAAAACTTAATTTAAATACTCAATTATGATCTTAAATCAACTTTCAAATGTCAACTGGCTTGCAATTCTGGTTGCGTTTTTCGTATTCTTTATGCTAGGATATGTATGGTATCAACTTCTGTTCGTCAAAGCTTACAAAGTCGCTTTGGGGAAAGACAACGAGGAGCTGCCGAAAAAATCTGTATATATCATTGGTCCTGCTGTCTGCTGTATAATATACATTTTAACCAGCGCAATTTTAATATATGCTCTGAACATAACAAGCTTATGGACTGCTTTGGAGTTCGCTTTGATTGTCGGAATTGGTTATTTAGTGACAAATACGACCAACATTGCCATCAATCCCAATATCCCAAAACCATTTCTATACAGTTTAATAAGTGGTGGTTATTTTTTATTAAGCATCATTCTTGTCAGCTTTATATTGGTTTTAATTAAATAAATAATGAAATCAGAAATCGAGATCTATCATCCGGAAACGCTTGATGACTGGAGGGAATGGCTGTTTGAGAACAGTAGTGTGAAGCATTCTGTTTGGGTTGTCTTTTATAAGAAAGGTTGCGACATTCCCAGTATTTCATGGAGTGATGCCGTAGATGAAGCTTTATGTTTTGGCTGGATTGACAGCAAGAAAATTAAAATAGATGATCAGAAATCTCATCACTATTTCAGTAAAAGAAAATCAAATGGTACGTGGTCTAAAATTAATAAAGATAAGATCGAAAAACTAATGCTGGAAAACAGGATGACTTCGCAAGGATTAGAATCTGTACAGAACGCCAAAAAAAACGGATCATGGAATCTGCTTGATGATGTTGAAGCCTTAATTATTCCAACGGATTTACAAATAGCTTTCGAAAAAGAGCCTCGAGCCTTTGAATTTTACAGTGCGCTGAGTAAAACTGCTAAAAAAAATATTCTACTTTGGATGGTCATGGCAAAACTTCCTGAAACGAGAATCAAAAGAATCTGTACTATCATAGAATGTGCGCTTCTAAACAAAAAACCGCCTCACATGTAAATCAAAAGTAATTATCAGTGTCCATATTAGAACACAAAGTCAAGAGATTAGAACACTACTTTGCATCTGGTATTGATGAACTTTGTAATATTAAAGTTTATGTATTATGAAAGAAGTAAAATTAGGATCACAAGGTCTGAAGGTCTCACAGGTTGGCTTAGGATGCATGGGCATGACAAAATTTGCCGGCCATGACGTTTATAAAACAGCAGACGAAAAAGAAGCTTTATTAACCATCGAGCGCTCATTAGAATTGGGCGGTAATTTTCTTGACACTGCAGATCAGTACGGACCTTGGGAAAATGAACGTTTTATCGCCAAAGCAATTCACGGCAAGCGGGATAAATATGTTATTGCCACAAAGTTCGGACATGAAATTAATGACAATGGTGAACTAACGTGGGGTATCAATGCAACTCCGCAATATGTAAAAAAAGCTGCTGAACGCTCTCTGAAAAATTTAAAAACCGACTGCATCGATCTGTACTATCTTCACAGACTGGATCCTAATGTTCCAGTTGAAGAAACTATTGGTGCTATGGCAGATCTGGTACAGGAAGGTAAGGTGAAATATTTGGGACTTTCAGAAGTTTCAGTCAACACTATTAAAAAAACTCATGCAGTACATCCGATATCTGCGCTGCAAAGTGAATTTTCACTGTTTGAAAGATCAGTTGAGAACACCGGAATTTTAAAAGCCATCAATGAGATGGGTATCGGTTTTGTATCTTATTCACCATTGGGACGGGGATTTCTTACCGGTGATATTAAAAGCGCAGAAGATCTGTCAGAAGGTGACTGGAGATTAAATATTCCCCGTTTTCAGGGAGAATACTTGCAAAAGAATATTGAGCTGGTTAAGGAAATCGGAAAGTTGGCATCTGAAAAGGAAGTGACAACTGCCCAAATCGCATTGGCTTGGGTAATCTCCAAAGGGATTATTCCTATTCCGGGAACGTCCAGGAGAACGAATCTGGAAAAAAATTATGCTTCGGCCGACATTCAGTTGAGTGATTCAGAAATAAAAAGACTGGAAGAGATCATTCCTCCGGGAGCAGACACCGGTGCACGATACGATGAGCACGGAATGGAAAGTATTGATCAATAAAAAATTATTAATTTTGGAGACGGAATTTTCTGTCTCCTTTTCTTCAATTTCAATTTATGAAAGGTAAAAATGCCCCACAACATGTGAATTCTGTCACTCAGGTACATCGCATTCTGGAAATACCATCTCCCAAACATCCTTTGGTCAGCGTTATCGATCTGAGTACTTTAAATCACTCAAATCAAGCTGTACCCGGTAGTTTTGTCAATGAATTCTACTCTATTTTTATCAAAAAAGGTTTCGAGGGCAAGATGAGATACGGACAACAGTTTTATGACTTTGATAATGGCGTCATGATTTTCTGCAGTCCGGGACAGTTAATTTCTGTCGAAGATACAGGAAGTAATAAGCCAAAAGGTTGGTGGCTACTTTTCCATCCGGATTTTTTACAGACTTATCCCTTAGCTTCTAAAATTCTTGAATATGGATTTTTAAAATACGAAATGAATGAGGCACTGCACTTATCAGAAGATGAAGAAATGATGATTGCAGGTATTATGAGAAATATTCATAACGAATATATGTCGTCTATCGATAATTTCAGTCAGGATGTCATTGTCTCACATATTGAACTGCTTCTCAATTATGTTAACCGTTACTACAACCGACAGTTCATTACCAGAAAACTCACAAACAACGATTTACTGGTAAAACTGGAAAAATTACTTGATCAGTATTTTGCAGAGGATCTTCCACAAATGCAGGGGCTTCCTACTGTTGCCTATGTGTCTTCAAAACTAAATGTCTCTGCAAACTATTTAAGTGATCTGCTAAGACTCACAACAGGACAGACTACCCAATTTTATATTCACGAAAAAATAATACAGAGAGCTAAAAATATTCTTTTGAACACGAATCTCACAGCCACAGAAATCGCCTATCATCTGGGATTCGACTATCCACAGTCATTCAGTAAATTATTTAAAGCTAAAACAAATCTTTCACCGATTGAGTTCAGAAAGTCATTTAACTGATATCACTGAATATTCCTGAATTACTCATTATTATGTAACACTTTTAAATCTGGCTTCATGCAAAAATTCTTTGCTATACAGCAGAATAATAGATATGATCTAATTATTTTGCAGGATATTTAATATTAATAGTTACTTATTGACTTAAGTAAATCATCCATCATCTATATATCTTATGTTTAAAATGATGCAAAAAGACTCACTATCTACCAACCAGAATAAGATCAATCGGCTTTCCGCTCATGAACAACTATACAAGATCTCTAGGCATCAAAACATTATCTTCAGGCACTTGTAGCCTTATTCTCTTCAATTTTCGCATGACAGATTCTAACTATTTTACCTCTATAAGAAGTTCCTCCAATTAACTTGATCTTTAATTAATTATTTTTAGAATACATTATACATTTGCCAAAAAATAATATCAAAAAAAACACTAATATTTTAAAAGTTTGTTTTACAATAATGAACAAATATTAATAAAAGTTAATTTTTTTTGCCGAGGATTATGCTGCAGATAACAATAGAAGGTTTTCCACAAGCACCAAGAACATATTTACTAAAAAATAATATAACCTCATAGACTAAGTCATGTTAACATAATTCTGTGATTGATATCGAAAGTAGCAATTGGTCAAAAAACTAATTTTCAAATTCTCTCTCCGTTAAATGTCAGTGTGCTCTACATGATATCATGTTATAAAGATTAACTTCAAAAATATATTATCACGTCTCAATTCGGAATGAAATCTACTAAAAATTTAAACAATAAAAATCTGAACAAATTATTACTGAGATTTTGCAGCTTCAAACACGCTACATATAATTGATCTTTATTGCTTTTAATAGACTAAGTTTGCATACTATTTCTACAATTCAATTATGCGTAAACTTTTACCCTTTTTATTCGTTACTTTATTTTTTCTTTTCTCAGACGCCCAAACAACTGCACCTTTACACATTAACTCCCAAGCATTGGGAAATCTGGTGATAGATTACAAGAAAATCTATACAATGACGAAAGATGTTATAACCAACCTTTTAGCGGATAGTAAGAGTTCTAAAAATGAACTAAAAAAAGTGGTCGAAACGCGTGATCAATTTTTATCATTCTCAAACGAAAAAAGAAATATAATTAGTGGCTCTGAGTTGAAAAGTGTTCCTACGATCAACTGGACATCTGAAGTTAATTATAATTTCAGTCCTGGCTTTGCAGATGAGGACAACATTTTTTACAGGGCGAGAATATCTTCAGGACTAGACTGGCTTGCTTTAGGACAAGGAAGTGAGAAAAATCATAAATTAGAAAATTCTTTAAAGCGACGTTCAAGTGAAGTTGATCTGCTCGAAAACAAAGAATTTCAGAGAAAGCAATTGTATACCGAAACTTTAAATAAACTAAGAGCATCTTTTGACATCAGAAAAATAAAAATATTAGCAGATTATGAGACCGTTCTGATACTCTCCCACGATTTATCCATACAGCAAAATAAACTAGGAATAAAAAATGATGGAGAATTAGCCCATAAAAAGCATCAGCTTAATACAATTTCCATTGAAAAAAAGCATCTGCAAGACCTTATAAATACTGACAGTGAGAATGTTTTTGATATCGATTTTATGCAATATTCTCTACCAGAACTTATATCTGTGGAAAACCTGGATCTTAAGCATCTGGTAACAGATAAAAAATTGGCTTTACAGATTCAGAAAGAAATGATGCAGATGAATCAAAAGAAAGAGCGTCAACTGGACCTGACAGTAAAGCTGCGCTACAATTATTATTCAACCCCAATCAATGACCGGAATTTTGCCAGCTTAGGAGCAAGCCTCAATCTGCCTGTTACAAAAAGCAAATCAGCTCTTTACGAGGAAGCGATCGTACAAAGGAGAGAAAGTGAACTTGACAATCTTCTAATATCATATAAAGATCAGCTTTCTACAATATATCGAAATTACTATGAAATTCTCGCTACAGTTCAGATACTTGAGAGTGAGAGTAATTATCTGGAGTCTGAACTAAAAGTCAAGTCTGAAAATGAAAATAGTAAAACCTTTAGCCCCGCTGCATATCTTGAAGTAGCAGAAAAATTTATAAATAATCAACTCCAGCTGTCTGACCAGAGATATAAATTGTTTGAAAAATACACACAATATAAAATGATGTCTGACAAACAAACCCATGATGACAGCAGTCCATCATTTACCAATACAGATAACGAAGGTCATGAAACCTATATATGGAGCAGTTTATTTAATAATTATTCGAACGAATATATTATAACATTACTGAACCATTGGCACATCAACAGGGTTTTTCTATCCATTGGTAATGTAACAAACGCGGTAAAAGTCGAAAATTTTAAAACACTTGCAGCCGCAAATAACATTTTGGTTTACAGACTGATCGGAGAAAACTCATATGCAGCAACAGATAATGGGTTTGTCAACTTGCAAAATGCATTGATTAATGCTAAAAACGCCGGATTTGCTGGGATTCATCTTGATATAGAACCACATACTTTTTCAGATTATAAAGACAATGTTGATCTTTATTCGCAAAGACTCATCAACCTTTTTATCTTATCGAAGACTTGGTGCGATCAAAACGAGATGGCGCTCGGGGTGAGTGTTCCTATGCACCTCCCGACGAATATCGCCTACACTTTGCAGCAAAATAATATCAGAACATATATCATGGCATATGACGTGTTAAGCCTTGATAAAAAAATAGCAAAAACCTCTGTCATTCGAAATATATTAGGGAATGCTCTTTCTGTCTGGGTATTCCGTATCAATGATTTTCAAAACTTTTCTGATCTGCTTGATGCCGAAACAACAGTTCAAAATAATAATATTGATCAAATCGGCTATTACGATTTATCTCAAATGAATAATTTTAAACCCTAATGAATATTGATTTTACTAAAGACAGCATTCATGAGGACCTTTATCATCAGCCTCTAAAAAAAAGAAAATGGGATCGATGGATTTATCTTGCCATTTTACTGCTCATTCTTTTTTCATTATTAAGATGGATAATCAGTTCGTGGATCTTCAATTATGCAGACGGCTTTCTGATGCAGCAGCAATTTGATGTTAAGTTTACAAATGACATTAGAATTGTGAACTATCATACCACTGAAGGAAATACAATAGAAAAAGGTGATACTCTTTTCAGTTATGAGCTGTATTCAGATCTAGCCATGTTTAAAAGTTTAAAACAGGATTCTATTAAAAATCTTGTAAATGATGTTGCGCTACAGAATGATCTTGCAGCATTTGAAGCAGAAATTGCTAAGAAAAACATTTTACTACAAGACATTCAGAGTAGAATTCTACATTGGAAATCTGAAAGGAAGTTAAAAGAAAGTCTAGTCTATTTAGATCAGATTACTCCAGTTGAGCTTTCAACAACTGATCGTCAAATTGATGATCTACAGTTTCAATATCAATCTGTCAATGCTGAAATTTCAGCATTGCGCTATCAGAAATCAGCTTTGTTATCTACGAACCTGAAAAAAAACACTTTGGTAAATAATCAGAATAAATCCTCAAATTTTAAAAATTTTTATATTTCACCTATTGCAGGAAATCTTGATCGTTTTAGAATCGCTGCAGGACAGGCCGCCTATAAGTCTGAAATTATAACTTCAATTACGCACCAAGGACAGTTTATAAGAGCATATATTAATGTTGAAGATTTAGATGATTTTCATGAAGGTGATCCTGTATCTATTAAATTGCCATATGGATTCAATTCAGAACTCACAGGAAAGGTTAAAAAAATGTATTCTATATCAGAAATCAGAGATACATCAACAATCAACACTGCGGTTAAAGACGAAAAATACGGAGTTGTAATGGACATTGTACCCATCGACGGGAAAACTTGGGAAAATGTGAAAATCAGTAACATTCCCGTTAAAGTCAGGAAACTGAAATTTAACTACAAATAAACGCATGTATAAAAATACGCTCACCTTAGAAAACGGAATAACTGCCCTTTTGCTGCATGAAAATATTACAAAAAATGAAATTCCAGATCACACCCTGTCAGATGTATGGATCGTAAACCATGAAAATCCATGGATGGTTAAACAATTTTTACAAAATATTATTAAACACCCGGATCCACATGTCTATCTAAAACCTGTATTTTTACAAAAGAATTTTAAAAAAGCGTACCGAGAAAAGAAAAATTATAATCTTAAACATTTATGTGATGGCTATATAGACCATTTGAAGCTTGAAGATCGGATCGCATCAGTAGAATTTATTATTCATTTTATAAAAAACCTACAGAATACTGAAGAAATGTACTCTTCGACTGTATTGCAAAAGATTTTATGGTATTACTATTCAAGAAATAAGAAAATAGAATTTCGTGAAAGTTCTGATTCTCTTAACGGTTATACCTACCCGAGAATTGAAGCATATTATTCAGGCCGCAAAGAGTCATATCTGGCGGTAAAAGAGATGTTGACCCAAGCTTATAAAAGCGGATTTCTTACCAGAAACTATGCCGACACCTCTCATCTCTGCCACAAATGCAGTTCCGGATTTTTAAATTATAGAGAGGAATGTCCTAAATGTGCAGGACACAATCTTCAGGCAAGAAGTTTAATCCATCATTTCCGTTGTGCCTACGTGGCTTCAGAAGATCTTTTTCAAAAAGATGAAAGAATGATCTGCCCAAAATGTAACACTGAATTAAAAAATTTAGGTGTAGATTACGACAAGCCAAGCAAAATATTCTGTTGCAGAAAGCAGGACTGCAGAAATGAATTTCAACAACCCTTAATTGGCGTACGTTGCATTAATTGTAAAACGGAGCAGGCACCCTCTACCCTTAAAGTTGAAAAAATCTATCAATATGAAATCACTTCCCAAGCAATAGATGATATCATAAAGCCACACACCATTGGATAATTTTTGGAACGACTTATATTATGACTTTCATAATACCAACTGGCAGATCATGCTTAATTGGGGGTGGTATATTTTTTTAATAGATATTCCTCGTTTTCTTATTCTTGAGATTGCCGTATTAATTGCCCACTTCAGAAATCGTTATTTTAATAAGGAAAAATGGTGGGACGCAAGAACAAAATTATGGAATGAGCAACCTTTAGTAACTGTTCTTGTACCCGGGCACAACGAAGGAAAACACCTGCACAAAATGGTTGTTTCTATTCAAAAGCAGACCTACAGTAAAATTGAAATCATTGTAGTAGACGACGGATCCACAGATCACACTCCTATTTTAGGGCGGTCTTTTGAAAAACAAGGTTTCATTACAAAGTTTCTGCGGAATGATATCCGTGGCGGAAAAGCATCGGCGGCAAATTTTGGTCTTACGTATTCCAAAGGGAAATACATTGTACATATTGATGCAGATTCTTCTCTAGCCTCCGATGCTATAGAAAAATCATTGATCCCGTATTATATGTATAAGAATATTGGTGGTGTTGGAGGAAATCTGATGGTTAGAAACGATATAGACTCCCTCACCTCTACTATGCAGTACTTGGAATACCAGCAATCTATCAGTATTTCCCGAATTGTTCTATCACAGCTGGGGATATATAAAATAATATCGGGAGCGTTTGGTGTTTTTCCAAGAACAGTCCTTGAACGCGTGGGTGGCTGGGATGTTGGTCCGGGTCTTGACGGTGATTTGACAGTAAAAATACGGAAAATCGGGTACACCATTAAATTTGAAGACCAGGCAGTATGTAACACGCACGTCCCTGTAGAATGGGGGAAACTGGCAAAGCAGAGATTACGATGGTCTCGATCACTTATACGGTTCAGGTTACGAAAGCATCGGGATATATGGATTCCTAACAAAAACTTTCGATTTTCTAACTTTTTTTCATTTTTTGAAAATGTTTTTTTTGGTCTTGTTTTAGACATCACTTGGCTGTTTTACATGTTGCGCATCATTATAGACTATCCGGAGTTCCTAATCTTTTGGTTACCAGTAAAATATTTACTATATTTGCTGCTATATTCCATGCAGTTTTTGACATGTTTATTGATCGTTAAGGATAAGAAAAAATTTATGTCGAAAATTATATACGTACCACTCTATCCTTTTTACATGGGTTATTTTATGCGGATTGTGCGAACGATTGCATATTTTGACGAACTATTTTTTTATGATTCTTACAAGGATCCATGGAATCCTCAAAAAACCTCAAAGAAAGCCGACGAATTCGGTGCTTGATTCTTTTATCTTTTACTTTTCTACAGAAAAAAACATTTTAAATTTTATAATAATCTCAATGATTAAAAAACTATCCGCTATTGCAGGGTTATTCTTGCTTGTTGCTTCCATGGGGTGTTCGTCTGAAAACCCATTAACAGAAGAAACAGAAAACTTACAATCAATCTTTAATGATGAAATCACACTACAATATGGTGGGACCACTCTAAGCAACAATCTGGAGCTTAAGAACAATCCTATTCAGTTTGTACAATTTGCAGGACTTGGCCCAAAACTATCGGCGCCTGCACAGAAAACTGTTTACACTCCGAATTTATCCGGAGCAATGGCTGCTACTGGTAATAACTGGTATAATATTAATAATGGTGAAACTTTTTATATCCCCGAAGGCAGTACTTTTACCGGTGGATTTAATTTTAACTCGGCAGGAAAAATTATTATTTTAGGTACTTTAGGTGGTTCAAACTGGATTAATGTTCCCAATGGAGGGATTGTTGAAGTTGGCAATAATGGAAAGATAGTATCATCTGTCAATTTTCATCTAAATTCCGGAGGGCGATTGTACAACTACGGTAGTGTTGATTATAACACTTCTTCTGTTGATGGTATTATTAATAACTACAATAATTTAATCTTTAAAAAAGATATCAGCCTAAACGGAAGTTCCATTGTAAACAATTATTGTAAAATGGTTTTTGAACAGCAGAATAATTATATTAATTCACAGCTTAATAATTCTGCATACCTGACTTTTTTAAAAGGATTTCATATTAATGGATCAGGGCTTCTTAATTTAGAACCACAGTCTTTTACAGAAATAAACGGTGGAACGGTTTCAATCGATGGGAAAATCAAAAACTCAGGAAGTAGTTTAGCTAGGATCGATTTTCTAAATTCATCATTCATTAACATCAATGCTTCGCCTGCGATTACTGGTTTGATAGATATGAACTTTACCAATACTGCATATTCTATTTTACAGACGAATAACAGAATCAATAATCAGGTAACTTTAAACGCCAATACTTATATTGCCGCAGGAGAATGTACTCCACAAAAAGGAACATCTCCATGCACTGACAGCCAGCTTCAATTTTCTTTGGTTGCTAATCTTGTAAGCCCAGTACTTAATAACAGCACGCTTAGCGCTACAGGAGTTGCTGTAAACAACGGTTTTGCATATGTTTCTTACCACACAAATGATGCAACTTCAGTTACAACTACGCAGGGTGCTCTAAGAATCATTAATGTAACTGACTATAACAATCCATCACTGATCAGCCAGGCTTTATTTAACAATATTGAATTTAACCATGTAGACATTTCCAATAATAAGTTGTATGCTACAGGAGGTGATAAGAATGGAGCAAAACTTGTGGTGAGCCCTCTTAATAACAATATATTTAATACTCAGGATCTCTCACAGTTTATGACTTATAAATTACCAAGTGCTACTGCAAAAAATTCTTATTTTTTAAATAATGCTCTGTACGCTGTAACAGGTGCTACAGGCGGAGGACTTTTCAAGCTTGACCCAAGCACTAATTTCACAGTAAACAGTACTTTATCTACCACAGGAGAAAAATCTAAATTTGTAGCACATAATGCCAATTACCAAGTATATTTCTCAACTGGAGATAACGGTGCTTCTTTGCGTATAGCGAATGTTGATGGTCTGAATGCACACATATATAACTACACCAATCTTTTGCAAATGGTTACAGTAGGTAAAAATTCTTTAACTTTGGATGATGAGTATGCGTATATTGCACTAAGCGATAAAGGTGTTGCTAAGATTAAACTGAGCAACGGCCAGCTCATCAATACTTTTGTACCAAGATCATTTAAGATAGACAATCAAAATGTATTTAGCCAAACAAGCCTTACAAATGCAGTTGCAATCAACAATTGTTATCTGTATTTGGCAAATGGTACTGATGGCATTATTGTTCTTAATAAAAATACATTTAATGTAGTAGGATATTTTAAACTTAACGGCTCCGCTAACTATATCTACATCAACAACAATTTGGCATACGTAGCAACTGGTAAATCGGGTCTTAACATTATCAAAGTCAATTAGATAATTCTAGCGAATAAATAAACTACTTTAGATATAATAAAAAGGTACTGAAACTATGGTTTCAGTACCTTTTTATTATATCTATACATGAAGATCATATTCAAAATTTTTCTCATTAGGGATATCTTAATTATTCATGAAAGTTAATATGTCATTTATTAAACATTATGCGTAATGAAGAAACCCAAGCAAAAACTACCAAGAAATGGATATGCCTGAAGACTGCTTAAACCCCAAAAAACCTTGTCTTTAAAAAGTTTTAACTAATTTAGATTACCATTATCAAGAAAGGCGAGATTGATCTCACTAAACAAAGAAAGGAGAAATTTATTCACCGTAGGAAAGCAGTAATGTGCAATCAGAAATTGTACAATCTATACTTATGATTCAGGGTTGATTGATCTAAATACTGCAGCAATTGTATTGCAGATATTAGTCTGATACTCTATACTCTCCCTACTCGAATATAAAATAGGTATACTACCTAAACGATTTAGGATATTTTGTAATTAAAGAAAAAAGAACATATTATTATACTACTTTGTAAGACGATATAAATGTATATTTCACGTCGCAATCACTTATTTAGCTTTACGCAACACAGTCGATAGGACTGCTGCTGTCCGGTGGAATGAAAATAGAAGCAAAGGATGCTTTTATTTTACCCTTTTGCAAATTGGTGAAACCACGTAACGAGGTTTTCAATATAAATTTATTTCTGCGTTTAGACTCAATCTTCAAAATTAACTTACTTATCCCAAATTTATTGGTGATTTGATACCCCAACAGCCGAGAGTAAGGAAGCTCAAAAAATGGAGTTATAAATTTATTTAAAGTCAGAGGATGATTTTTTCTTATGGTAATACAACCTCCTGAAAGTTCGATAGTTGTGGTTTTTGACACAACAAACAAATAAACAAGTAAAATAAATAATGGTACAATAAGAAGATTATAGATTGTAATAGTGCAAAGAATTACAGCGATAAATGTTAAGAAAATTGCAGATATTAGTAAATACGACAGTCTTTTTGCAAACTTCGAATTAGAAACTTTCATGATTGGTGGATTAAAATGTATGGAATGATTTTATAGAATAAATCTATTGTTATAGTAATATCCAAAGATAGTCCCTAATTATTGAAATAAAAAACTAAATAACTGCTATTT
>NZ_JAPDHW010000026.1 GCF_025971945.1 Chryseobacterium kimseyorum | reverse complement strand
AGATGTAGCACTGCTCCCCACCGATTCCGAGTTATGGTGTTCTGCGAACCAATATCTCGTGTAATTATTTTCGTCTGCAACCTTCGCCAGTGCCAGCGAATTGTTTAAAGTTTCTTTAAAAGTACTCCCTTGCGGCACAACAGCAAGCTCTAAGATCGAATATGCTATATTTTGATTATCCATAATTTATTTTAATTAGATAGTGACCTGAATTCAGTTCGGACATGTTTTGATAAGTTGATCCCGCCGAAACATTAGATATCGTTGTCATCCTAATATTTCTGCGTTGATACAATTCTAGGATCAATACCATACTGATCCTGAATCCCAAGGTTTTCTCTTAGCGTTCTCCCCTCATATTCCTTGTGGAACAGTCCGCGTTCTTGCAGAATAGGCACCACTTCATCAACAAACGCATCGATCCCGTCAGCATAAACATCGGTAGAGATCCAGAAGCCGTCAGCAGCTTCGGCTTCAAACCATGCTTGCATATGGTCGGCAGCCTCAATGCCTGATCCAACAATAACAGGATGATAGTCTATAACCCCGTGAGCGATGATATCCCGTAAACTCCACCCTTCTTTTGCTATTTTCAGTGCATGGGCAGATCGTGGATCATACGGGGACGGGCGCGCATTGGATAACTGCAGTTCTGAAAGTGGCCTGCCCAGTTCTTCAATACTTAACGGAATACGCAACATACTCTGCAGGTAGGCAACTCTTTGTGGAATTTCTTTTTCCGTGAGCAGGATTCTGCGATCAAGTGCGGTTCGCCTGTCTTTGGTGATTGTTGTCATCAGACCTGCAAAAAATTTGATATCGTCCGGATTTCTTCCGTAACCTTCCGCCGCATCTCTGAACGCCTGTCGTTGACTGCGAGCATCCTCGATCGTAAACGCGGATCCGATGACCACGTCTGCAAACCGACCTCCCAATTGATGCGCATTGGGACTGCCACCTGCATGGACGATAATGGGCTGTCCCTGCTCTGAAGGAGGAATGTAAAGTGGGCCACGTGCACCGACAAACTTTCCTTGCAGATTGATCGGGAGAATTTGATCTTTATTGGCAAATTTTCCGGAAGCCTGATCATGTATCCAGGCATTCCGCCCCCAACTGCCCCACAGTGCCTGAATAAGCAGTATGGCTTCGTGAGCCCGTCCATATCGCTCTTCGCTAGAAGGTATGGTCACCCCATAATTCGCAGCAGCATCATTGGTACTTGATGTAATGGCATTCCAACCTGCCCTGCCGTGGCTCATCACATCCAAGGCTTTGAATTGTCTGGCCAGATTGTAGGGCTCGTTGAAAGTGGTAGATCCTGTGGCCAGCAGGCCTATATGTTTGGTTTCCCTGGCCACGGCTGCCAATGTCATCATGACATCAAGACTCGTCATAGGCGGAACGCTTTCAATATCTACTAGGGTTCCAAATCCATCTGGCAGAAATAAAAAGTGAAGCTTTCCACGTTCTGCAGTCTGCGCTTGTTTTACCATTATATCAAAGTCTGCAAAACTCGTGGGGTTTACCCAGGGCATACGCCAAGCCCCCGGCTGTGACCCGTAGCCGGCTCCAAATGAGAGACCGATTAACATTTTTTTGTTCATGTAAAATAATTTGTATGGAAGGTAATGTTGCCAGTATCTATTTTATACGTACCAGTATTAATTTCTAACTTGTCATATTATCTATAGGTCAGGCCATTTTGCAGTTTTTGCGATACGTGGATCTAAGCCATAGTGCGGTGAAAGACCTAAATGGTCACGAAGCGTGGTTCCTTCATAATCTTCATGAAACAAGCCACGATTACGCAATATCGGTACGACTTGATCCACAAAATTACTAATCTCTGTATGAAAATCATCGAAGTTCATCATAAAGCCATCCGCCGCATCTGCCTCGAACCACTCTTGAAGATGGTCTGCAACCTGTTCTGCAGTTCCTACAACAGTCGGATATGGATCAAAGATCGCATGGGATAGGATTTCTCGAGGCGACCATCCTTCTTTAGCCAGTCTGACTGCCTCTATAGAACGTTGGTCATAGGGGTGCGGCCGCAAAGATTTAAGTTGTATGGGGTCAAGAGGCTCATCGAGTTGGGTAAGCTCCTGCTTTAGACCAAGATAGGCACAAAGACGTGTTAATTGCATCTTCAAATCTGTATGCACATCAAGCGCACGGCGTGTATCTAAGGCTTTCTGCTTCGTTTCACCGATAGTAAATCCAACAAATACTATAAACTTAATTTCTTTGGGATCCCGCCCTGCTTCTGATACAGTATTAAGAATGGTTTTACGCAGCGCAAGGCTTTCTTCGATGCTGGATGGCATACCAATGATGACATCAGCGTACATTGCTGCTGCATGTAAGCCGTAGTGGCTACTGGCAGGCATTACAATGACAGGTTGACCTTGGTCTGAAGGCGGTATAGGAAGCGGGCCCCTTGCTCCCACATACTTGCCATGCATATTGATCGTTCGAATATGCACAGAATTAGCGTATGTCCCGGATTGATCAGGCTTGCCTGCATCATATCCCCAACTTCCCCACAATGACTGAATGACTTGTATCGACTCATGGAGACGTTCATATTTGTTTTCACGTGGCGGTGGTATTTTACCAAAATTTGCAAAGGCGTCGGGCTCATAGCTGGGTATGGCATTCCATCCGACCCTTCCCCGGCTGATAACATCGAGAGCCTTTAGCTGACGGGCCATAAGGTAGGGCTCAGTAAAAGTGGTAGAGACTGTAGCAATCAAACCAATCTTTTTTGTGGCTTGAGTTACAGCAGCCAGGGTAATGATGGGATCCATATTAAACAGTGGATTTGCTTCAGCAAGGTTTCCATATAGAAACAAGCGGTCTGCAATAAAGATGAATTGAAGACCGCCCCGTTCTGCCGTCCGTACATGCTCGACGGTAACATCGATGTTGGTGTAAGCATTCGGATCTACATGGGGCATACGCCAGGTCGCTGCATGCGTTCCAAAATTATTTGTCAAGGCAATACCCAGAATCATGTGCCTACTTTTCGAATTTATATTGTTCATGATTGTACAGTGTTAATAATTCTTCTACTGCAAGATCAATAGAATAATTATTCTGCAAAGATATAAATTTACTTTACAAAAGAAAGTAATTATAATTATGATAGTTAAAAATTATTAACAATGATTATGTGCATTTACTTTCCTAAAGGAAAGTACTATCTAAATGAAAGTTATTTTTATGTAACTTTGCACAAGCAAAATAAATCGTATTGGTTTAAGATTGTACAGGTCAGGAAAAATAATTGCATAAGAAATTTTGGGGATCAACCACCTTATTATTTTTAATAGATAATTAATGGAAAAAAGCAGAAAAAAATTAAAGCTAGGTGCCGTATTGGAAGGAGTTGGATGGAATTATGTAGGCTGGCAACATCCTGATATGCCGGCAAATGCCAGTGAGAATATCGATCACTACATTCAACTGGCACAACTTGCAGAGACGTCAAAATTTGACACTTTGTTTTTAATAGACGTTAGTCACGTCGGTCCGGGAAACATCCCTCACTATCTGAGCATGTTTGAAGGTGTCAGTCTCATGTCAGCTCTGAGTACCCACACCAAAAATATCGGTCTGTCAGCTACCATCGCTTCATCGTATGCGGATCCCTACTCTGCAGCAAGACAGATCCTATCACTGGATAAGATCAGTAAAGGAAGGGCGTCGGTAAATATCATAACTTCCAATCCGGGAGGCATGGTAAATTTCAGCCGCGGTCATTTGGGAAGAGCAGACCAACACCCAATGAACAGAGAATTTCTTGAAATAGTTATCGGACTTTGGGATACCTATGAGGACGATACCTTTATCCGAGATAAGGAAAATGGGCTTTTCTTAAATTATGGCAAAATGCATAACATTAACTACAAAGGGAAATATTTTTCTGTTGACGGCCCGCTTAATATTAGCCGTTCGATTCAAGGAAGACCCGTTCTTTATACAGCAGGCACCTCTGAGAAAGCTTTAGAAAATGCCGCCGCCTATACGGACGGAATTTTTACGCATGGTGAAACTATGGTAGAAACAGTTGACATTGCTGACAGAGTAAGAGCAAAAGTTGAGTCAAAGAACCGCCGTCCAGAAAATTTTATGGTTACAGTCTCTCAAAACCCAATTGTAGGTGAAACGGAGAAGGACGCAATGGACAAGTATATGGAACTCATGCAACTTAGCCCAAGAAACAGCCTGCCACGACCACAATTTTTCGGTTCAGCTAAAAAGGTGGCAGACCAAATTCAAAAATGGCATGAAGCAGGCGCGATGGATCTGTTCTTGATCAGGCAGGACCATCCACATGGTCTGCGTGATTTTATTGACCTTGTGGTACCGATTTTACAGGATCGAGGCATTTTCAGAACGGAATATGAAGCAGAAACTTTGAGAGGAAATCTTGAAATACCATATCCACGTTGGAAAAAATTCGATTGATTAGGAATTTATCTTTTAGATATTTCATGCGAGATTGATCACAAATATCATCTCAACCTGTGGCATAAGTTGTGACTGCATATTATGTTTTTTTTTACATCCCTATGAAATCAATTATCCCAATTTACACCCTTGAGCAGTTCGTGGAAACTAATAATTTTGAGCTGCTTAATAAAGATCTGATATCTCGCAAAGTTGATCCTGACAATTTAGACTGCATTGAGCTCAATTTTCCAGCTAAGATCAATAGTTTCTCGCTGCTTTTAGTGACAGCAGGAAATGTACGATTGAATATCGATTTTCAGCAGATCACGCTGCAACGAAATGATATCATTTTTCTTTATCCAAGTAATATCATAGAGTTTCTCGAAGTGTCCTCTGATACTTGCTTTCAAAATCTTTTCCTATCGGTAGAGTATTTCACAAATTTAAATTTTCAGATGAACTCCCAGGAAGCGCTGGATATACTTTCTAATAATTTTTCCAAAGTCATTACACTCTGTGAGAATAGCGCGTTGAATATCAACCATAATTTTGATCGGTTATCAGCTCTCAATAATCCTAAAAACGATACTTTGTTCAACAGAGAAATGCAGAAAAGCATCGTTACCCTTGTTATGTACGAACTTGCGGGATATGTGCAGAAGCAGAGAAATCCCTTAGTAAAGACTTTCCGTAAAGAGGATATCGCACTTAAGTTTGCTCATCTAGTTGGCCAGCATTACCAGACCAGAAGAGACGTGCAGTTTTATGCCGACCAGATTTACGTTACCAGAACCCATCTTACAAGAACAATTAAAGATGTTTATGATAAAAATCCAAAACAGATTATCGAAGATAAAATTATATCTGAAGCCAAAATATTATTGTTAAAAAGCGGGATCAGTATTAACCAGGTGATGAAAGAACTAAGGTTTGATGATCAGCCGACCTTTACTAAGTTTTTCAAGAAAAAAACAGGATATAGTCCAAATGTTTATCGTAGATCACTGATGAATGCATAAACATTACTTCCAAATCAATTCACTCTTGAATACTTGAGCTTTTAAATGTTCTTTATTGACAACGATAGGTATCTTTTTAACATTGTAGTCTGACTTTTTAGTCAATAATTTTGCAGACGCATACTAAGAAAAAATCTTAATCAATTATGAACAATTTAAGCAGAAAGTTAATTTCGGGCTCAGTACTTTTTTGTGGCCTATTTTTACTGCAATCATGTAATAAAAACGAGCAACCGCCGCAAATGCCTCCGATGGAATTGCCTGTTTCCAAAGTAGAACAGGGCAACGGACTCGTTTCCAAAGAATATCCTGCCAGTATAGAAGGCGTAACCGATGTGGAGATTAGACCTCAGGTTTCCGGTTACCTTCAGAAAGTTTATGTGGATGAAGGCGCATATGTAAGAGCCGGACAGCCGCTTTTCCAAATCGATTCCAGAATGTATGCCGAGCAGTACAATACCGCAAAAGCCGGTGTTGCCGTGGCAAAAGCGAATTTGGCCAATTTAAACATCGACCTGAAACGTAGAAGAGAACTGGTGAAGGAAAGCATCGTTTCAAACATCCAATTACAACAAGCGCAAGCGGCATATGACGGAGCAAAGGCATCATTGACCCAAGCGGAGGCGGCGGCGCAATCTGCAAGGATCAATCTTGAATTCTGTACAATCAAAGCCCCTGTCAGCGGATATCTGAGCAGGATCAACTATCGCTTGGGAAGTCTGATTAGTCCCTCTGGTGTAGATCCTATCACGGTTCTTTCAGATTCTCACGAAGTAAATGTCTATTTCAGTATGAGTGAAAACGATTTCCTCACCTTCCAAAATTCTCAGGTTGGAAGTACCATTCAGGAAAAGATAAAAAAGGCGCCGATGGTCGGTTTACAAATCGCGGACGGTCATCTGTATGAAGAAAAAGGAAGAATCGATGCGGTAGAAGGCCAGTTTAATTCCAATACGGGCTCTGTAACTTTCAGAGCGAAGTTTAACAATCCTAAAAACATCATCCGTGGTGGAAATACAGGCAAAATCGTCATCGACCAACACTTTGACAATGTGATTATGGTTCCGATTGCATCCACATCAAACATTCAGGATAAAGTCTATATTTTCACTCTGAATAAAAACAACAAAGCGGTTCAGAAAGCCATTGAAATTTCAGGGAAAAGCGGTACCAATTATATGGTGTCCGGTGGCATCAAAGCCGGAGAATCTTACATTGTTTCAGGCTTCGAAAGATTACAGCCGGGAATGTCTGTCGTTCCGAAATCCGCCAATCAACAAGCCATTAAAACTCAAACCAAAGCTGCAGCCGGAAAAGGTTAAGAAACGGTTGAAGTTTAATTTCTAATAATAAAAATCAATGTTAAAAACGATTATAAAAAGACCGGTCTTAGCGACCGTTATATCGGTGTTGTTGGTCATCCTTGGAATTGTGGGGATAAAAAGCCTTCCCATCACGTCTTTCCCGGAAATTGCGCCGCCAAGTGTTACGGTAATGGCTGCCTATCCAGGTGCCAATGCAGAAGTCATTGCCCGCTCTGTGGCACCACCGTTGGAAAATGCCATCAATGGCGTAGAAAATATGGATTACATCACCTCCACGTCCAGTAACGGAAACCTAATGCTGAATGTGGTCTTTAAATTGGGCACAGATCCCGACCAGGCTGCGGTAAATGTACAGAACAGAGTGGCGCAGGCTACCAGCCAGCTGCCCGCAGAGGTCAACCAAATCGGAGTGACCACGATGAAGCGACAAAACAGTATGCTGGCAATGTTAACCATCTATTCTGAAGACCCTTCTGTGAACGACCTTTTTATTGAAAACTACGCTAAAATTAATCTTGTTCCCGAACTCAAAAGGATCAAAGGAGTTGGAGATGCTATGGTTTGGGGAAATAAAGACTATTCGATGAGAGTTTGGCTGGATCCACAAAAAATGGCAGCTTACAACCTGACACCGCAGGAGGTCGCCGGTGCGATTCAGGTACAGAATGTGGAAGCGGCACCGGGAAGATTCGGTGAGCGAAGCAAAGAGGCATTAGATTATGTGATCCGCTATAAAGGTAAAAATACAGAACCTTCGCAGTACGAAAATATGCTGATCAAAGCAGGAGTTGACGGAACGACCTTAAAGCTGAAAGATATTGCCAAAGTGGAATTTGGTTCTTATGATTATGGAATTTCAACATTGTATAAAAACAAGCAGGGTGTGATGGTTGCCATGTTCCAGACGGCAGGTTCTAATGCCAATGAAATTGAAATTGCAGCGCAGCAAAGAGTAAAAGAACTCTCTGCATCATTCCCGCCGGGGATAAAATATGTATTTAATTACAGCTCTAAAGAATCATTGGATCAATCCATCGATCAGGTAGTTCACACTTTGATCGAGGCGTTCATACTGGTTTTCATCGTTGTATTCATCTTCCTTCAGGATTTCAGATCAACTTTGATTCCGGCCATTGCAGTTCCTGTATCTATTGTAGGAACATTCTTCTTTATGCAACTGTTTGGGTTCTCGATCAACCTTTTAACTTTATTCGCTTTAGTTTTGGCCATTGGAATTGTGGTGGATGATGCAATTGTCGTAGTAGAAGCCGTTCACGCCAAAATGGAACACCGTAAACTCAACGCAAGAGCGGCAACAATGTCGGCCATGAGCGAGATCACAGGAGCGATTTTCTCTATTACCCTAGTAATGGCAGCAGTTTTTGTACCGGTTGCTTTTATGGAAGGACCAACGGGGATCTTTTATCAGCAATTTGCGCTGACATTAGCAATGGCCATTGTTATCTCAGCAGTAAATGCACTGACTTTGAGTCCGGCATTATGTGCTATCCTACTGAAGCAACACCATTCCCAGGCACATGGTCACGCGCCGAAAAAACTCTCTTTTAAAGAAAAATTCTTTGCAGGATTCAATGCATCATTTGACAAAATGACATTCAGATATGGAAAATCAGTATTGTTTTTATTAAAGAAGAAATGGGTCGCTTTTACAGGTCTTGCGATTGTAATTGGTTTATTTGCGTGGATGTTCACTATTACCCCAACCGGATTTATTCCTGATGAAGACCAATCATTTTTGATGACAACAGTATCCTTGCCACCAGGCTCAACACA
Source organism: Chryseobacterium kimseyorum (assembly GCF_025971945.1). Lineage (GTDB taxonomy): Bacteria > Bacteroidota > Bacteroidia > Flavobacteriales > Weeksellaceae > Chryseobacterium > Chryseobacterium kimseyorum. The sequence continues at coordinate 17,262 of NZ_JAPDHW010000026.1, read as the reverse complement.
ATCCCGTACAACAGAAGTCGTAACCAGAGGTGAACAAATGCTGAGGAACCATCCTGCAGTGAAGAGTATTGCCTCAGTAAATGGCCTCAATATGTTAAATTTCAGTACTTCCTCTTCAAGTGCGGTGTTGATGATCAAATTAAAAGATCCTAAAGACCGAGGTGCGGTAAAGGATATTAATCAGTTAATTGTACAATTTCAGGGTGAAGTCAACAAGATCAAGGAAGCTTCGTTCTTTGTTCTCGGAATGCCGACAGTTCCGGGATTCGGAACTACAAGCGGTTTGGAGATCGTTCTTCAGGACAAGACGGCAGGCTCATTGACCAAATTCAATGAAACATCAAATTCCTTCATCGGTGCATTGATGCAGAGACCTGAGATCGCAATGGCATTTACCACTTTTAATGCTTCTTTCCCGCAATATGAATTGGTGGTTGATGAAGTTAAGGCAAAACAATTAGGTGTGAATGTTTCAGATGTAATGTCTGTAATGCAGGGCTACTATGGTAGTATGCAAGCGTCGGATTTCAACAGGTTTGGTAAATACTATCGTGTCGTGATGCAGGCTCCACCGGAGTTCCGTGCCGACCCTAATTCTTTAAATGGAATTAACATTAAAAATAATGTCGGACAGATGGTTCCGGTAAGCACGGTGGCTTCGCTTAAACAAACCGCCGGACCGGAAGTCGTGGATCATCATAATTTGTTCAATGCCATCGGCATTACCGCAATGCCAGCTCCAGGATACAGTACTGGTCAGGCAATGGCCGCCTTGAAAGAAGTGAGTGCACAGAATTTACCAACCGGATTTTCTTATGATTTGAAAGGGATGGCTCGTGAGGAACAGTCTTCTGGCGGACAGTCGGCGGTGATCTTCGGACTGTGTTTTGTCTTCGTTTACTTTATTCTTTCCGCGCAATATGAAAGTTATCTGGTTCCGTTTGCAGTGTTGTTGGGAATTCCGACAGGATTGTTAGGGGTATTTGTAGGAATCTCAATTGCTGATATTGCAAACAATATATATGTGCAAGTTGCTTTGGTAATGCTCATCGGTCTTCTGGCAAAAAATGCAATACTGATTGTAGAGTTTGCTATGCAGAGAAGGAAAGCAGGAAAGAGTTTAACGGCAGCTGCAGTGGAAGGGGCGAAAGCGAGATTAAGACCCATTTTGATGACCTCTTTAGCGTTCATTGCAGGTCTTCTTCCATTATTATTTGCATCGGGACCATCCGCAATCGGAAATCATTCCATCGGATATGCAGCGGTTTTCGGAATGTTGTTCGGAACTGTTCTCGGAGTATTTATTACCCCAGTTCTTTTCGTAGTATTTAAATATTTGCAAGAGAGAATCAGTGGTAAACCCCTGGATGAAAGTATATGGGATTATGAACCTTCAAAACTCGCAAAACAAAATCATTAATATAATAGTTTAGAGACCAAATGATAATTTTTGAGTAAGCATCGCACTCTTGCTTACTCAGGTTATCGGCGGATAAAAAATGTACAATGAAATCAAATATAACATTATATACAAGCATCGGAACCGTAGCTGTACTCTTAAGTATAGCGTCGTGTACTGTTCAGAAATATAAGGCTCCGGAAGCAGAATTACCCGAGAGTTTCAGAGACACCACTCAACTGGTTATTACGCAGGACAGCACACAAAGCAGTATTGCAAAAATCCGTTACAGAGAGTTTTTCACAGATCCCACCTTATTGTCACTTATTGACAGCGGCGTTAAAAATAACAATGACCTTAAAGTTTCCATCAAGCAAATCGAATCTGCAGCATTAAGCTACACCCGTTCAAAGTGGGGAAATATTCCGAATGTCAATTTAAACATCGCAACGGCATCCATCAGCCGACCATCTAATAACAGTTTAAACGGTGCATTCACGCCACAAATAACAGGAAAAAGTTTTGTCGAAGATTATAATTCAAACCTGTCAATCTCGTGGGAAGCAGATATCTGGGGCAAGATCAAGGGACGAAAAGAATCTGCTTTGGCAGCCTATCTACAAACTCAGGAAGCTGCAAAAGCGGTTCAGACGCAATTGGTTGCTCAGATTGCTCAGGGCTATTACAATCTTTTGATGCTGGATACGCAATTGGATATTACCAATCAGAATTTAAAACTGGTCGAAAATACCTTGAGAATGATTACCAAACAGCAGGAATTGGGAATTACAACAAGTTTATCGGTTCAGCAACAGGAAAATACACGTGACCAGATGCTGGTAACGATTCCGATGATTGAGCAGTCGATCACGATTCAGGAAAATGCGCTGAGTATTCTTACCGGAAAAATGCCTGGAGAAATTCAAAGAACCTTAAAACTAGCGAATATGCAGACGCCGGAGTACAGATCAGTAGGAATTCCCGCGGAACTTCTGAGTTACAGGCCTGATGTAAAAAGCAGTGAACTGACCGTAAGACAAGCATTTGCTAATGTAAAAGTTGCCAAAGCGAGTATGTACCCGGCTTTAAATATAACAGCACAAGGTGGTTTGAACTCGTTTACGTTCAAAAACTGGTTCGATATTCCAGGCTCTTTGTTTGGTGCTGCCGCTGGTTCATTGGCAATGCCATTAATCAACGGAAAACAATTGAAGACCCAGTACGAACAGTCAAAAATCGCAATGGAGCAATCCGAGATCAATTTCAAACAAACCGTTTTAAGCGCGGTTGGTGAAGTTTCGAATGCTTTGGCGAATATTGAATCTGCCGATAAACAGGAAGTCATTACTGTCGGTTTGGTTTCAAGGTCAGACAAGGCAGTAAATACTTCAACCAAGTTATTCCAGCAGGATATGGCGACGTATCTCGATGTCATTACCGCTCAAAACAATAAGCTGCAGGCAGAATTGAGTTTGGCCAATATCAAGCTTCAAAAGCTGAATGCTGTGGTTGATCTGTATCGTGCGCTTGGAGGCGGATGGCAATAGATTCAGCTATGAATATTAAAATTGACCATAATTAATTTTTTCTTGTCATAGCAGTTGGTAAAATTTCCGGCTGCTATATTAAAATATAATGAAATGAGCGATACAGAAAATAAAATAAAAGATTCAACAGTAACGATTCTTCTGAAAGATGGCAATTTCGGGTTTACTTTGTCTGATGTTGCAGAAAAGTCGAAAGTAAGCAGAACGGTAATTCATTACTATTTCAGGTCAAGAGAGAATCTTTTGTCTGTTGTGACAAAAGAAATTCTTTCGGAGTTGGTAAAACCTCGTTATGACACGCTCATCAATGAAGATCATCTTACAAATAAAATTCTTAAATTTTTGGAAAAATCAGACAAGATCTGCGAATTGTATCCTTACATTGATGTTTTTCTTATGGTTAGGCATACAACAAGTAAAGATCTTCAAAATTTCTTCGACGATATTTTATTAAGTTTTAAAGGTTTGATGTCAGAAGTTCAGGATGCTATTGATAGGAAGGAATTAGAATATCCAAATGCTCAATATTTTTTAAGCGACCTTTTTGCACTATCTTCATTCTCATATGTGTTCAGCAATTTTTTCTGCACTTTAGACATTCCATCGCATCACAAGTCGAGTTCACGGGACTGTAAAAATAAAAATGGAAGGATTTTGGATATCCTTTTTTAATAGCATCTACAAGAAAGCTCAAATTATACTATTTTACATAAAAGAAGTTTTGATAAACAATAAAGGTGAATTGTGGGAAGTAAAGAACGGATTTTAAAGAAAAAAGCTGAAGTTGCGCGTTCCATACTTGACGTGGCGCTGCATATTTTGACCACAGAAGGAATTGACGGAATCAGTATGAGAAAAATTGCTTCAAGGATCGAATATTCACTACCTGTTATTTACGCACATTACCGCAGCAAGGAAATAATAACAGATAGACTGACAGATATTGGTTTTATAAAATTACGTAAACAAATGGAAAAGTTTGTGGCAAATTCCGAAGGGTCATCTTCACCGCTTGAAAAAATGCTGACCGGATACATAGAATTCGCTTTTGAGAATAAATCGTTATATCTCCTGATGTCAAGTAAATCACTTGAAAAACTTTCAGGAGAACATTATCGATCTGAAGCTGAAAAATTGGCGGTAGATTTTAAGGCTGTAATAAAAAATTCGCTTCCTGCACAAAGAAAATTAAGGGAAAGTGAAATCGATACAGTGTATTATGGTATGATATCCCTGGTTCATGGAATCATTACAGTATGTTTTGCATCGGGGAAATTTTCTGGCCGGGAAAGAGATCTTATTATTAGTAAGTTTGTTAAAGCAATAATTAAATAAAGAACAATGTAGGTATTACAAAAAGGCTATATAGATAATCTAATGGAATACCGCACCATTATATGCTGTATCAGAAAAATCAGACATAGCATAATTGATATGCCTGATTGATATGATATGATATGATATGATCGTAATGCCTAAAAGCAGGAAATAATCACAAAGTATAATTAGGTTATATCCTGCCGTCATATAATAACGTTTTTACGATTTTTCAAAGGAAATCACCGTTTACCACTTCATCATTTTTTACAAACTTTTGCCTGCTAAATTCTTTTTGATCTTCATCATCAAAAAATAAGGAGTTATACTGGGCAGATTGGAAAGAAACCAATTCATATAACCAACGATTTTCTTCCCTTTTCCATATAGCAACAGTTTAACACCTTCTTCTGCCACGACTTCAGGATGTATCGGCTTGTTGGTTTTTACCATTTTGGCCTTGAGCTTTTCCTCTGTATAAAATCCCGTATCGATCGGTCCCGGACACAATGCAGTGACTACAACGCCCGTTCCCTCAAGTTCGGAAGCGAGTGTTTCCGCAAAGGCCAGCACGAAACTTTTCGTAGTAGAGTAAACGGAATAATACGGAAATGGCAGAAATGCCATAACCGAGGATACATTCATGATCCGGCCTGATCCTCTTGCTACCATATCAGTCGCAAAAAGTTTGTTGAGTACCACCAAACTGGAAATGTTCAAGTCGATCATTTTCAGTTCCTCTTCCAGGGAAGTTTCTATGAATTCTCCATAAGTTCCAACACCGGCATTGTTGACCAGACCTGTAACCAACAGATTTTTCTCCAGAACTTCACCGTAGAGCTCTATAGCATTATCCACCACAGAAAGATCTTTGACCATGCAATACATAGAGACCTTGTAGATACTGATCAGTTCTTCCTGCAACTTTTTCAGCTTTTCCTCACTTCTCGCCACCAAAATCAGATTTTTGCCTTTCTCTGCCAGTTGAATAGCCATTTGGTAGCCTATTCCGGATGATGCTCCTGTAATTAAAATATATTCCTTCATTTTTTTAAATTTTAATATTCTTCTTCTTTTATAATATCAAGACTTGGCGGTATCAGTTTGTACATTACAGGGGTCACAATTCTTGAGAGAATCGTTGAGCTTATCAAACCTCCGATCAACACAATCGCCAAAGGCGCGATCAAGGGATTTGAATTTAACGCCAAAGGAATCAATCCGCAGATCGCTGTGATGGAAGTTAAAACCACAGGAAGAAAACGTGTTTCTCCGGCAATGGCAATGGCTTCGTCGATCGACTTCCCTTCCAGTCTGAGCTGATTTGTGAAATCTACCAGCAATAGAGAATTTTTAACCTGAATTCCCGACAGTCCGATGAATCCGATGATCGCAACCATCGACATCGGGCTTCCATCGATCAGCAGGAAAATAACGCCACCTAAAATTCCCAATGGAATGATGGATAAAACAATAATGATCCCTTTGAATGTTTTGAACTGTAACAACAAGACCGCAATGAAAAGGAATGTGCTTAAAATAATGACCGAGATAAAGTTACCACCCAGTGCATCGCCTTCAGATTCTTTTTCACCAGCCAGTTTGTAAGAATAGCCTTGCGGCATTTTCAGTTTGTCAAGCTGAGGAACAATATCCACCAGCAGGTCATTGGCATAGTATCCTTTGGCCGTCATTGCCGAAACTTTGGCAAATTTTGACTTATTGAAGTGGTTGATCGCTGTTGGCGAAGTTTCAAAGGTAACCGTCGCGATCTGATTCAGTGCGATCGGTGCTCCCTGAACATTGTTGACATAAAGATTTTTCAAAGCATCAAGAGTGGAGAATTTTTCCCTTGGCAAAGTTAAGGTCACGGTTCTTGAATCACCGCGGTCATCAATGTAATCTCCAACAGGAAGTCCGGCAATGGCAAGGCGGATCACTTTATCGACCTCACTGGTCATCACGCCTAACGTTCTTGCTTTTTCTTTATTAATCTTTACCTTGACATCTGTTTTATAGGTATTCAACTCATTGTTGACGTAAACTGTTCCTTCCTGTTTTCTCAGAATATTTTCAACCTGTGAAGAGAGTGATCGCAGCACCGCTGGATCTTCACCAAAAAGGCGAACTACAATATTGGCTTCAATCGGTGTTCCCTGTTCGAAATCTTTGACCTCAATTTTCGCGTAAGGTATTGTCTTAAATTTTTCTCTCAAGGTTTCAATCAGTTCGGTCTTTACAGCTGGTTTTGCCTCGTCATCCAATTGAACAAAGACTTGTGCGAAATCCGGTTTTCTGTCCTGTGGATGCACATTGTAATAGATCTGCGGGTTTCCTTTTCCAACATTTGAAGTGTAATAGGTGATTTCCTTGTGATTTTTTAATTCAGACTCAACGATCTTCGCCACACGGTCACTTTCGGAAATGTTGGATTGTAGGGGCATTTTGATATTGATCAGGAACATCGGTTTTTCAGAGGTCGGAAACAGTTTAAATCCTGTGAAACTGAATAACGCAAATGCCAAAACACTCAAGGCCAATGAAATTCCTATCGTTATCTTGGGATATTTCAAAGCTCTAGGCATAATGCCCTTGTAGGTGTTGGTCAGGAATTTCTGAAGGTATTGAAGAAAGATATTTCCGCCTTCGTGGTCGTGGGTCTTCAGAAACTTGCTCCCCAGAAAAGGAACTAACGTCAACGCGACCAACATCGAAGCTAAAACACTCGTGATCACGGCCATCGGAAGACTTCTCATAAATTCTCCTGCAACATCAGGAAGGAATGCCAAAGGCAGAAACGCAATGATCAGCGTAGCGGTACAACCAACGACTGCTAAACCAATCTGTCTGGTGCCTTTCAGGACCGCATCTTTCTTGGAATGCCCTTCACGCAGCCATCTTTCAATATTCTCGACGACCACGATACTGTCATCGACCAACAGTCCCAAAGCGACTACCAAACCAACGATACTTAACTGGTTCAATGAAAATCCCAGTGCGTTCATTGCAATTAATCCCAGTGCCAGTGACAAAGGAATGGAGATCATCACGATCACCGAAGCGCGCGTTCCCAAAGGCAATAACGTGATAATGACCAATATGATCGCCAACCCAAAGTCGAAACCTAAATGCCCGAGACGCTGCGAAACCATATTCGCCTGATCGAAGTTTTTAACCAATTTGATATTTTCGGGAAGATCCTTTGCAGTCTGCTCAAGGATCGGTTCAAATTCTTTCTGAACATCTGTAATATTGACATTATCCTTCATCCCTGCACTGACAAGAACACATCGGTGTCCGTTGATCCTCGTGATATGATCTACCGTTTGCGATCTGTAACCCACTTCGGCAACATCTTTCATATAGACGATCTTTCCGTTCGCATTGTAGATAACAGTATTGGCTACATCTTCCTCATTTTTGAACTTACCACTCGTTTTTACGTTGAAAACTTTAGTATCCATATCAATACTTCCACCCGGAATGTCGGCAGCCTCGCTCTGTAAACTTCCCATCACGACATTCAGAGGGATTCTCAGCTGAGCCAATTTATCCAGTTTCAGATCTACCCTGATCTCCTGTTCCGGAATCCCTGAATAGATCACGTTTTTAAGATTGGTAATCTTCTCCAGTTTTGTTTTAAGTTTGTCTGCTTCGTCGTGCATTTTTTTCTCCGAAGCATTTTCAGACACCAAGGCTACCTGAAGAATTTTGACATCGGCCGAGGATATCTTTTCTGTTTTGATCTGATAGATGTCTTTTGGAAGCTCACTGTTTTTTAGTGCATTGATCTCCGTGGAAATTTCCTGGTACTTGTTGTCCACATCAACGCCATATTTGAATTTGACCTCAAAGGCGGCAACACCATCTTCCACAGTGGTCAGGATCTTATCGATATTCTCCAATCCATAGATCTTATTTTCAATAGGTTTAACCACCTGTTCTTCCATATCCTTTGGACTTGTACCGGGGTAAATGACCGTGATCAGATATTGAGGCGGATGCGTTGCCGGATCTTCCGATCTTGGCATTGTGAACAGTGTCAGCATACCCACTACGGCAACGAGAAGAAACATGATCAGTGTGAACTGATAGTTTTTTACAGCAAAATTTGTAATTTTCATTAGTTGTTATTTAATGATTTTAATGTTCGACTGCTCGTTCAGATAGGCACTGTTGGAGATCACTATCCTATCGCTTTTCTGAAGTCCATCCTGTACGAAAACTTTGCTGTTTTCGAATTTGGCGATCGTGATCGGTCTTTTCTTGACCTTGCTGTTCTCAACAACAAAGACAAAGGCTCTGTTTCCGTCAGCTTCGAGTAGAGAATTATAAGGGATCACAATAAAGTCTTCGGAATGATCGGTTTGGATCTCTGCCTTTCCGAACATTCCCACTGCTGGTTTGCTGTCATTCATCGTCAGTTTGAGCTCCACCTGAAAAGATCCGAGCGCCATATCGGCTGCCTGTGATTTCCTGAACACAAAGGCATCGAATTTCTTTCCAGGATAGCCGTCGAGTGTAACCACTGCTTTTTGCCCGATCTTTGTGGATGCCCATTCGGTATCTGTCAAACCGACTTTCAGTAAGTAATTGTTGTTGTGAGAAGTTTCATTGATCATCAGAACCGGAGAACCCGGACCCACGATCTCGCCTTTGTTTGCTATTTTCTGTGAAACGAAGCCGTCAGAGCTTGCATAGATCTTTGCATATCTGGCATTGAAAGCAACGGCATCTTTTTGTCTGCGCGCAATGTCAAGGCCTGTTCTTGTGTTCTGAACCTGCTCTAATGTGTACACACTGTCCTTGTATAGATTGGTTGCACGTTTGTAATCACGCTCATTCTTCTGAACATTCAGATCGGACTGATTCAGACCGGCACGGATCTCGGTCTCATCCAGTGTTGCCAGAAGCTGACCCTTTCTGAAAAACTGACCTTCCTCAACATACACGCCGCTCACTACTCCACCGATCTTGAAGGAATAGGTCGTTTCGTTTTCTGTCGTCACCAAACCTGATGCGCTGATGTTTCCGGCAAGCGCCAGAGATCCGACCGATGCCGTTTTCACGGGAATGATCTCGCCACTTTCCAAGGGTTTGACTTCTTTTTGCTCTTCTTTGCAGGACATGATAAATAAAAGAGAAAGCATTGATATTTTTAATGTTTTATTCATGATCTTTTAATTTTTATCTTTTAAAATTAAATGTAGCATTGGCCCTTTCCAGCTCTGCAAAGGCGATCCAGGAATTGTACAGGGAAATATTGGCATTCAGCTGAGTATTGACCACCTGATTTTGGGCATCCAGCAACTCGATATAAATGGCCATTCCTTCTTTGTACAGTTTGGTAACATCTCCGTTGTATTTTTGGGCAGTTTCTTTTTGCTTACTATCGGATTCATACTGTTCCAATGCCGATCTCAGATTGTTTTGGGAAACCTCGAACTGCAACAGCAGCTGCTGTTTTACATTGTCGATCTGAGAACTGATCTTTTTGCTGTCCTCATCCACCTGCTTCAGCTTAAATTTGTTTTTGTTACCTGAGAAAATATTCCATTCCAGACTCAGACCTGCAAAATAGTAGCGGGACGACCTATCCACTTTAAAATCAAAATCCTGCAATCCCAGATCTGCAAATCCGCTTAGTTTTGGAAACCAGTTGGATCTCGTTAATTGATAAACGTTTTCGTTGATCTCCTTTGCCTGTCCCAATTGTTTCAATTCTTCTCTGCTCGATGTATTTTCTGTGATCATTTCGTTTGGAAGTTCAAGGATCTCGTCGATTTCGATTTCTGAATCCAGCTTTTGATTGAGAAGAAAGTTGAAATAAGATTTTGCATTTTTGCTTGTGTTTTTTGCCGTTTCAAGATTCGCCTCGATTCTAGTTACCTCGTTATCACTTCTGAGTACTGCAGTTCTGTTGATCTTGTCATTTTTAAAAAGTGATCTGTTGACCCTTTGATTTTCTTTGACGATGGCCAATGCATTTTCATAGATCCTGATACCTTCCACAGATTGCAGATACTTGTAGTAGGCGATCTTTATTTCCTTGACCAATTCACGCTGATAGATTTCCAGTTCGATCTTTTGCAACGTCGTTTGTTGGGCCTTGATCTTTTTATTGTAGATGATCTCATAGTTTAACAGAGGCATCGTCGTGTGAAGCTTGACATCGTAGAAATTGTTTGGATTGATCAATACCGACTGATTCTGGAGTTGTGGAAAAGCGTTGGAACTCGTGATCTGATTCAATGTACTGTACACTGGATTTAGCATATCCCCGATCGGAATGTCAATGGTCCTTCCGCCGTCTGCAATGGTGTAATTGGTAACAAAGGCAACATTGGGCGAAAACAATGATTGTGCTTCCTTCAGCGCATATAAACTTTTATTGATGTCAAAGTTCTTCTGTTTGATCACTTCGTTGTTTTCAAGACCGATCTCAACGTAACGGTCGAGATGTTTTTGACCATACCCAAGAAAACCAAGGCATAGCAGAAACATTGATGATAAATTTTTAATTGATAACATTGGATATAATTTGAACATTGTTCATAAATTTGTAAAAAAAGTGTTGTTCAAGCTGCCGATAGTCTATAAATCAGAATTGACTTGATCTGAGCATCAGTAAGGGATTTCAAAAGAGATTTTTATCACCTTCAATTAAGAAACTTAACTGTGATATTATCTAAACATTTCAGCAGATAACTCCCCATTGATCTTTACTCCCGCAACAGATCCTGATGAAACCGCCAATGAAACGGACCTTAACATGTTGCTATTGTCACCAACTGCATATACACTCTCTAAGGTAGTTTTATGAGATTCATCAATTTTGATAAGACCTGCATCTGTCAGCTCACATCCCAATTCCTGTGGAATATTAGAATGCTGTAGGAATGGTACCGGTGCATACATTGCTTCAAAACTTTCTGCTGTTCCATCAGAAAATATGACCTTTTCGATATATCCGTTGTGGTGCTGTATTTCTGAGATTTTTTTCTCAATTATTTTGACACCATTTCTTTGAAGGATTGCAATATTGTCAGCATTACTGGCATTTATCTCTGATGTGATCAAGGTGACATCATCGGTCAGATTTTTAATTAACGAGGTAAAATAAACCAGACGATCTCCATCTGCTAATATTGCTGTTTTCTTGTTTCTAACCTCATATCCATGACAGTAGGGACAGTGTATGACAGATATGCCCCAACACTCTGCGAATCCTGTGATAGCATGTAGTGAATCTACAATTCCGGTAGCAAAAATCAGTTTTTTAGTTATAAATGACTTCCCATCTGAGGTTTTTATAACAAAACCCTCTGATATTTTGCTTCCACTCACTGCGAAACCTTCATAAAACTCGATGGTTGGATATTTGGCAACCTCTAGCCTGGCAATTTTCGCAATTTCTCCAGGCGGTACACCATCTCTTGTTAAGAAATTATGTGAGTGAGGGGTCTGCTTATTGCAGGGATTCCCGCTGTCAATAATTAGGACATTTCTCATAGAACGTCCGAGTGTCATGGCAGCAGAGAGTCCCGCATAACTGCCACCTACGATAATTATATCGTACAATTTTTGATTACTTGAGTCCATATCAATGTTTTTAAAGAAGACAGAAGGCATGGAAATCGCCAGAAATGCGAGAGTTCCGTTCTTAATAAAAATCTTCTGTCCATGGTTGTTATAAATATTTAAGAGTTCGTTTTAGTAGTACCAGTTACTATTACCTAAATTAATCTACACGTCGTTTTTATTTTGAATGATGTTCATTTTTATTGACAAAAAAATTTACATCTTTTCTAAGATTTTCAAATATTCGTTATAGCCTTCTGAAAGAATAGTTTCCGGACTGCTGAATTTAATGCCTTTGGTTCTGTGACGGATCTCTAAACAGCACATACCGTGAACCAGACTCCAGATCATAAAAGATAATGCTTCGGAATTATGAGCCTCAAAATGACCTTGCATCATGCATTCCTCTACAGTCTCTTTTAAGTAGCCATATGTCTCGGTTCCTTCCGGCCATAGATTATTTTTCTGTTCCTCGAGATAATCCATCGGAGCTTTCAGATTGAACATCAGATCATACATCTCAGAATTTTCCATTGCAAACTTGATATAGACAAATCCCATTTTCCGAAGTCTCTTCATAGGATCCTCGATTGCAAAAAGCTCGCTGAAATACTGTCCTAGCTCCTGAAAACCTATCGAATGCAGATCATGGAAGATTGCATTCTTGTCTTTAAAATAAACATAGACAGTACCCACACTGTAGTTGATCTCATCTGCTATGCTTCTGATCGTGGTGCATTCGATCCCCCTTTCAACGAAAAGCTTTTTGGCTCCGTTAAGAATAAGCATCCTTAGTGCTTCCTTCTCCTTCTGTTTTCTTTCGCTGATACTCATAAATAATATTATGATACAAATTTATAAATATTTTTTGAACAACGTTCATTTTTTTTAACTATTTTTCTTCTGAGATCAATATCATAAACTAAAAAACTATACTTGCCAAAAAAGGATTCGTAATAATTGCATAAAATCGCCCTCCACCAAAATAACAGACTAGGCTGAATAAATGTTTCTTGAAATTTTTTCAAGGTATGTAGGGATCCAAGCATCTTACCGTTTTAAAAATTGCCATCTATTTGCGCAGATTCTTCACCTTCCACTGTATCAAGTTCAAAATTTAAATATATCCTATCATTTTGCACACCTTTCGATTACTGCATCCACTCTGGATTTCTAACCAAAGTTTTACGAACTTATCATTAAAAATATACCTAATTTCTTTCTGAAACAGTTTTTATCAAAGTACTGCTTCTCGGTATTACAAATACATCACTATCTAAAGACCTGGCAAATATCCCGTTGCAATGCTCACCACACTTTTTCCAATTCTAATACACAGGTGCAAAACACTGTCATTCCATGCCTCAAAACCAAGTACCAAGGTTTTATTCAGAGACGCTGCTCCCGCTAATGCCTGATTCACTGTAAGATCATTAAAAGTCAATCGTGCCAGCCTATTGCAATTAGGTATACCTTCACAGTCCGCCATTTTTCTGGCAAACAGAACCTGCTCAATATTCCCTATAGGATCCCCACTCCTAAAGAGCAGTGATTCAATTAAAAATTGCAATGTTGTTTTCATATGTTAAAAATTTATCCTTATTGTAATATTTCTGTTATTAAAAATTATGCAAGCAGTTGTAAATCCTAACATTGGCATTGTTTTACTTTTTTTACTAAAGATTAGACTATCGCCATTTTTGACTGTAATAAAATTGTCAAATTCTGACATAAAAGTTAGGAATGATTTATCTTTATCATATGCATTAAATTTTTCAATTAATACCTTTGATCGTACATTCTTAACTATTTCCATTTCTGTACCATATATTTCTGTTGTCTTTACAGTAGAGCAGTTTATAACAGCAAATGAAAAACAAATTATTATTGTTTTAAAAGATTTCATTATCTCGTTTTTGGTTGTTGTTGTTCTATTAACCTTATAGACTCTGTTCTTTGTTCTGGTGTCATTTTTAAACCTGGAGCACCTTCTCCGATTAAATTATCAGGAGGGGATGATAAAGTAGCTTTACTATTATGTTTTTGTCCGGATGTATGAAGATCCTCATGAGCACCTGTCTGCGCTAATTTGCTACTATCTCTTTTATCATAAAGCAAATTACCATTTGCATCATGAGGCATACCTTCGGTAGTATAAACATTAATTTGAGTTCTGTTCACTTGAGTGTTATCAGAATTATCTGCCATACCATTGGTATTTAATACACTCAAAGTTATCTCATCAGGATTCATATTTTTAAAGTCATCCACATTTTTAGTATCATAGGAAATATTATATTCTCTAACAATAGTAGATTTGTCACTTTCACTGAAGGTAACCGTAACTAGATTTCCATGAGAATATTTTCCTCCAAGTGATGAAACAATTTGAGCGTTTCGTTTTTGATTTAATGTTGCCATTTGTGCATTAGAAAGAACTCCGCCAAGTATTATTTACAGGCTTATATGTAAGATGTAAGTTGACTGTTTTGTTTTCTAAGTTTATATTCGGCACCCACTCCAAACCTTCTAATTCTCTACCATCTACTACCCTATTTTCAGAAAAATTGTAATGCGATTGATAAGAATACTTTTCAGAAAGCGGATCTATGTTAAAGAAACGTCCAACATCAGGAATATAGTTTCGCCACTTAAATGCATAAAATCCTGTCTCTTGTCGCTCTTTTTCCTGAAACTTATAATTAATTTAAAAAGTGTTTACGGCAAATCTTTCGTAACTTTAGAAAGACAAGAGTCTTCCATATAAATTGAAAATAATTGTTCGATATACCAAATAGTTTTTTCAGAACAGATATTTTTATCTTCTCCAAATAAAATTATTTCCTGAATTGATTTAATGAATGACTCATCTGAATCCATTTTCAAAAAATTAATATTATTTCCATTTAGGTTAAAATAATTATTATCAAAAACACTAGAATTTATATTAACATAACTATAAATCCCTTCTACCAATTTTTCTTTCGCATTGATACCAAAATATACACTTAACTCACCAACTGCAATGTTTTCAATTTTTTCACTTTGCAAATTTCCTTCTTCAAAATTCTCTTGCCGCGCAATTTCGGTAATAATTTTACTCTTAATTTCATTTAAATAAAATGTGCTTGGTATTCTTTTTTCTGGAAATTCACAATTTTTATTAAACAGATCTCTTAGATTTCTATTACAACTGTAATGTGTTCTAATCAATCTCTTTAGATAATCAACAATAATTTCTCTACAATATTTCTGTTCAAATAAATAAAACATTTCTGTTCTCATTGATTCTAAAAAATTCTTGTAAGAATAAATATCTAAAAAAATAATTTTATTTCGCTCGTAAATAAATTGGAATTGAGGACTATGATTTCCTAAATAAAGATCATATATACCATTCCGTAACTTTTTTTCATCAACTTTTCCTTGATAAGTTCCATGAACAGTAAAACCTTTTTTGAGAATACGCATTTTGTGATATATAACCTTTTTGAAAAAGTGTCTCTCTTATATTGTTTCTAATTGAGGAAACGTGGTAATATTTTGAGATTTATAACAAGTAACTATGAAAAGTAAGGCAATATAAAGTACTTAGTCATAATTATTTTTTTTAATTTTATTATCTCTCATTTCTTTAAGAATCTGTTCTCCGATAGCTGTTGGTATTGTTTCGCTGTTAATTTTTGGGTCAACAATACCAGTTTCTTCTTGTTTCTTATGTAGTTGGTAGTTTTTTTCATTTGCATGGCCAATCTCATGACCGAAAGTTGAAGTTGATATAACAAAAGCGCTTAAATTTCCCTTCTTCACATTATCTGCGTCAGCAGAATTTAAAACTTCGTCTGGATTTTTAAAAGGCATCTTCACTAGATCCCTCATATATTGTAATCTCAAAACCTACAAGTTTGCCATCTTTCTCAATTGCATGCGTTTCCCCCAATGAAAAAGGGTGGTTATCTTCACTTTATTCTACAGTTGTTGGAAACTCTGAAGTTACTAATTGATCAAATTGTGTGGCACCTTTATTACCTGAATTTTTCAAACCATCTCCATATGCTCTGTCTTTATTTGTAGCAAACTTTGTATACGCTCCTTTTCCATCGTTAGCTTTGGGGTCATAAATTAACTGTCCATTTTTGTTTCGCCAATCATCTGTTTGTCTTCCGTCAGGATCGATAAATCTGATTGGATTATTAAACGCATAATTGTAAGGACTAAATCGTGTCATCTTTTCCGCAAGCGGATCCACAACACCCCTTCTTCCAATATCCGGCATATAAAACCTTGCTCCATAATCGTACATTCCTGTCTCCTGCAGTTCTTTACCGTTGTACCTATATTAAAAGTTGTTAAAGTCTAAATTTTTAAATCTGAACTTATGTTAATTTCTCCCATCCGGATCAATAAAACGTATAGGATTATTATTACCATAGTGATAAGGTTTAACTCTTCTTGAAGTTTCCGCCAGTGGATCAACAACACACCATCTTCCGATATCCGGCATGTAGAATCTTGCGCCATAATCATACATTCCGGTCTCCTGAAGCTCCTTCCCGTTGTACTTGTATTTATAGCTTGCATTCCCGCCAAAGGATTGTATCCTTCGTACTCCAATACAAACGGACAATAATTATTTTCTTAAGAACTTCGATACTGCTTCCATTATCCAGATAGCTTAATCTTACATTTCCCAAATGATCTGTATAATTGTAAATATACTTATTTTTCACAAATCAGAGTTTTCTTCTGACTTCATTAATAAAAATGTAGCAGCCTTTTAAACAAAAAACCCACCATAGTTGCGGTTGATTTAATTATTTATTTATCTATCTGCCACTCGACAAAATTGTGAGGTAACTTGGGGATAAAATTACGGCTAGCAGAAGATATTTTTCCAAATACTAATTACAGACATTCATAATGAGCTGTCCAAGATTTTGCTTCTTTAATATTATTTTTTTCATCAAAAATCAATAAGTATTTGGCGATGCTGCCACAATATTTTAAACCCTCTTTAGAATTTGATATAACATCAACTCTTAAAGAATCATTTCTTAACTCATTAAAAATTGCTATATGAGAAGGTCCTTTAAATTAACCTCTTGTAAAAACATTTTGCCTTTTATAATAATCTGATGATTGCCAGGAATTTTGCCAATATTTTTTGTTCAGTTTAGCTAAACAAAGAAATATTTTACATCATTTCAACAAATTTATAATGAAAGACATTATAATTTAACAATGAGTAGAATGCTCAAAAATCAATCCGTAAAAACAATAATTAGAATCGAGGGATAGATCATCATAGGAGGAAAAAATAAAATGAGATAATTCACTAATTAAATAGTGAATTATCTTTATAAACTAATATTATTTATCAAGTTTTCAAGATTCTATTGATATTATAGCAAATAATAC
>NZ_JAPDHW010000025.1 GCF_025971945.1 Chryseobacterium kimseyorum | reverse complement strand
TCTGTTTTTTAAACGCAAAGATTTATTTTTTTGTGCGAGATCTTAAGGAGCAAAGGGTAATCAATAAATTGATTTAAGCTATTTTTTTCCAAGATAAGCCGACTGACTTGTCGAAATCTTTGTTGCATAAAAATGGGCTGCTTTTAATTAAACTTTGCGTTAATAATGCAACTGAACATTCTCTAAGCTAACTTCAAATTTTTCGGCCAAATCCTGAGCTCGTACAATCATTTTTGACTGTAACTGGGTGAAAATGGCAGTGACTCGGTTGAGTTTCTTGAGGTAATGGTCGTTCATTATTTTGCAAATGTAATCTGTCTGTTTTTTAAACGCAAAGATTTATTTTTTTGTGCGAGATCTTAAGGAGCAAAGGGTAATCAATAAATTGATTTAAGCTATTTTTTTCCAAGATAAGCCGACTGACTTGTCGAAATCTTTATCCTTAGGAAATGTGATGCTTTTAATTAAACTTTGAGTAAATCATGCATCACAAAATTCCAGCCTTGTAAATTATAAACTGATCAATTAACAAAACTAATTCTTAAAAGAATTCACCAGTTTATCCAGATTCAAACTCCTTGCTGACGCATCAAAAATCTCACGATAAGTCCCGTTCATCTGCACCAGTTCGTCATGTGTTCCGCTTTCAACCACATGACCTTTTTTCATCACATAAATTTTATCTGAATCTAAAATCTGGGAAAGCGAGTGCGAAATAATCACCACCGTTCGTCCTTCTTTGATCGCATCTAAAGAGTTTTTAATCTGTTCGGTGGCAATCGCATCCAAACTGGCAGTTGGCTCATCCAGGAAAATAATGGGTGGATTTTTAAGGAATAATCTGGCGATGGCAATTCTCTGCTGCTGTCCGCCCGAAAGTTGGGTGGCATCATGCTGGTATTTTTCGGGTAAATCTAAGATCTGCTCGTGGAGATAGGCTTTTTTAGCGGCTTCTTCAATCTCCTCAAAACCTGCATTCATATTTCCGTAGCGGATGTTGTCTTCAATACTTCCCTGAAAAATATGGTTTTTCTGTAAAACCAAACCGATATCATTTCGCAGATAAGCATTGTCATACTGATTCAGATTGATTCCATCCAATAAAATTTCGCCAGTATCGGGAAGATAAAATTTACATAAAAGATTAATGATGGTGGACTTTCCAGCTCCGCTTAAGCCAACTAAAGCTGTCGTTTTTCCATTTTCGATGGACATAGAAACATTGTGTAAAGCCTGAGTTCCGTTCGGATAGGTGAAATTGACGTTTTTGAGCTCAAAATTTTCAGAAGTCATGGCTTCTTTCAGCGTTCCGTTGGGCTCGGCTTCTTCGTCAGCATTTAAAATTTCGAAATAACCTTCCGCGTAAATCATCGCATCATTCATGTCATCATAAATTCTGTGAAGCTGTCTGATCGGCGAAGAAACATTGTTGAACAACATGATGTGAAGCATGATAGCGCCCAAAGTCATTTGCTGGTTCAAAACCAAATAAACCGTCAGTAAAATAATCAAAACCACACCAATCTGCTCGATGAATGTCTTTAAACCTTCGTAGATAAAACTGGTTTTCCGGGTGTACATCTGGCTGTCCATGAGTTGCATCTGCAGATCAAACTGTTTTTTGCCTTCAAATTTTTCACGTACGAAACTTTTGATCACCAAAATGGAATTGATTAAATTTAATAATCCTGAAGTCTTCTGTTCGCGCTGATTCCGAAGCTGCCTTCTAACGCCACCCAGTTTTTTTGCCTGCATGGAAGTGACATAAAAATAAATCGGGACAATTATCGTGGAAACCAGACCAACATACACATTCTGCATGTACATAATGACCAAAGCGATAATCGCATTGGAAAACATGGGCAAAATATCGATGAAAAAGTTCTGAACAAGCTTCGTTAAACTTTCAATTCCACGGTCGATTCTGGTCTGTAATTTTCCGGAGGCGTGGTTTTCATCACTGAAATAGGCAACTTTATACGTCAAAATTTTATCAATCGCAGATTGCGCCAAAACCGAACTTACATTAATTCTGATTTTCTCACCATAAAATTTCTGTCCGAAACTGATAAAAATATTAGCAATTTCTTTTCCTAAAAGTATGGCGGAAATAATTAAAAGCACATGAATTCCTTCCGACATCGGACTGGGAAGTTTGGTTAATTTCTCTACTTCGTCAACCGTATATTTTAAAACTACCGCATTGACCTGAGCCGTGATTGCTCCTAAAAAAGTAAGAAACAAAGTTCCGTAAATCATCAGCCGATACGGCTTAATGAAAGGTTTCAGCTGTCTGTAAATCCCGAAAATACTGAGTGCTCTTGTGAAAGGTTTTGCCATGAATTGGTTTTAAATGAAAAACGTACCGTTTCTGAGAGAAAAGGTACGTTTTAATATATTTTTTACCAAATAATTAACTCAATTTAAAACATTAGCAACACTAAGTTTTCTGAATTAATATGTTTTAGATTTTTTTAAGTTTTACTGAAGTAAATCATTAAGCAAAATGCTAACATTCAGACTTTCAATTTGCTGACTTAATTTGAACACAGAGTACTCAAAGTTTTTTTTCTCCAATAAGATGTTACAAGTTTCACAAAGCCGTTTCACTTACAAATGCTCACCAAGTCTTTTTTAAAACAAATTCAACAGTCTAAAACTAAGATAAGCTTTAGCGGCTCAGTGAGACTTCCGCAGAATTTTTAAATTAAACTTTTTGAACTTAATGTTGAAAAATAATTTTCTAAATAAATTATAGAAAAAATTTACCCTTCGTAAACATAAGTCGTCAGATAATGAAGTTCAGACTTACTTGCCGCTTTAGATTCCGCTTCAGCCTGCTCCATAGAGTACTGCGAATTGATTTCTTTACGCTGAAAAACAAAAGAATTATTTGCATTTTTATCCACAACGTCAGCAAAAATATGCTCGATTTCGGAGTTGGCTAAAGAAGCAAAACTGATATCTTCAAAACCATACATCAATCTGAGGTCATCATACTGAGCAAAGTTCTCATTCACAAAACCCTGCAGTTGAGATTTTGAATCAAAATTCCCTGCCCAGATATTGTAGGCATAAGTTTTCTTGCTTGCCTTGTCGAAAATACTCTGGTAAACGAAGTTTTCACCCAAATATGCTTCTCTTACCTGCGGATCATTTGCCAGTTCTTCAGGTAAACCTTCTTTCAGGATTTTACCTTCAAACATAATATAGGTTTTATTGGTGATCGCCAGAGTCTGCTGTACGTTGTGGTCGGTAATCAGGATTCCGATGTTTTTATCGGTCAGACTTCTTACAATTTTCTGAATATCTTCAACCGCAATCGGGTCAACTCCCGCAAACGGCTCATCCAATAAGATAAAGCTTGGACTTGTTGCCAGACATCTTGCAATTTCCGTTCTACGTCTTTCACCTCCGGAAAGTAAATCTCCACGGTTTTTTCTGACATGCTGTAATGAAAACTCTTCGATCAGTTCATCACATTTGATCTGCTGCTCCCGTTTTGAAAGTTTAGTCAATTGTAAAACTCCCATAATGTTATCTTCTACAGACAGTTTTCTGAAAACAGAAGCTTCCTGCGCCAGATAACCGATTCCTTTTTGGGCTCTACGGTACATTGCATCAGTTGTGATTTCCTGTTTATCGAGAAAGATTTTTCCTGAAGTTGGCTTTACCAAACCTACGATCATATAAAATGATGTCGTCTTACCTGCTCCATTAGGACCCAGCAAACCTACAATTTCTCCCTGCTGAACCTGTACAGAAACGCCTTTTACAACCTTTTTGGGACCGTATTCTTTGATTAAGTTTTCTCCTCGTAAAATCATAAAGGCAAAGATAAAGTTTTTTTGAATTTAAATTTAAGATTAAAAAATGACTGCGTGAGTTTTATGATATTTTAATAAATCATATTGAAAATCCGCAATTTGTCATAACATTAAATTTAACACAATGCCAAACAAAGAATTTTAAATCCTGACCGGTGTTAAAATATACAAAGGCGTGAACTTAACAATGAAATACGATGTATTCTTGATGACAACAAATGGCGGACAATCGTACAAATCAATATTAATTTTTCAGTAATCTTAAAATCTTATGTAACGATGAAGATTTTAATGCTACTTATCAAAAACAACAAACAAAGTTTATTATGGAAAATTACGGTTACACAAAAGACGGCAATACTCAACAGCAAAATAATATACCCTATAAATCAGAAAAGAAAATTCCGGCTGCGCTTCTGGGTCTTCTAGTCGGGTGGCTAGCTCTAAATAAATTCTATTTGGGATATACAAAAGAAGGAGTAATTCAACTGGTGTTAAATGTCGTTACCTGTGGAGTAGCATCAATTATCCCATTTATCGAAGGAATCATTTATCTGTTGATGAGCGATGAACAATTTGACAATACGTATGTCCACAACAAAAAAGGCTGGTTGTAAATTTTAAAACAAATTCGCTGATCAGTCTCATTTGAAGCATATTTTTCTTAAATTTAGTTTACCAATCACAATTTAAATTTTATGGAAAATAACCAACAGTTAACTGAATTACTTGCTTTAGATTTAGGTGTAAATTTAATCAACAGAAGACCTTATGCAAAAGAGGTTTTTAAATGGCAGGATATTGATCTTCTCCCCCATTCTTCTGCTGATACTTTGCTATGCGAAATTTACGAATGGAACGGCAGAAACTGGCGAACGACCAATAATAATCTCATCGGATTCTTATTCTCTGACGAGCAGTTAAAAAACGTAAGAGAACAGCTTTTAAATGTTCCCAAACATCCGGCTTTAATTCCTGATTTTGAATTTACCAAAGAAAGTATGGTGGAATACAGCCTTGCCTTCTCTTTTTAATATTGGAATTAATGGAAATATCAACAGTGCCAAAAGTTTTTCTGTACGGGTAAATGGCGTGACGAAGTCAAGAATTACAAATATCGATTCTCCCGGAATTGAAATCTTACGGAAATATTCTGAGTTTACAGATTCTGAATCGAAAACCTATCGGAAGAATATTAAATTTAATTATTTAAGCACCTCATTATTTTATGCCGAAAGTGTAGAAATTTTTCTTGAAAAAGAATCGGGAGTTGGCTTAGACGTGAGTTTCCAGACGCAAAATGTGGAAGTGGAAACCAAAGTTGATACGGATACGAAGAAGCATTTTGTTCTAAAATACTCCGGAAACCAGTCTCCTTTTGCGGCAAAATTTACCAAAGGAAAAGATTTTGATTTTAAATAATTTTTTGAAAGTTAAAAGTTATGAATTATGAGTTGAAATATTTTCGTTCAATTCATAATTCATAACTGATAACTCTTGACTTACTTTCTATCTGTTTAAAAGAATCGCTGCCTCTTTCGCTGCATACGTGAAAATCATATCTGCTCCTGCTCTTTTGAAACATGTTAAACTTTCAATGATGGCTTTATCATTATCCAACCATCCGTTTTGAGCTGCAGCTTTCAACATTGCATATTCTCCGCTTACATTGTACACCGCAATCGGTAAATCGATGGCTTCACGTACTTTTGAAACGATATCCAAGTACGGAAGACCCGGTTTGATCATAATGATATCTGCACCTTCTTCCACATCTTTGAAAACTTCGTTCAACGCTTCACGCGAATTGTGAAAATCCATCTGATAGGTCTTTTTATCTTTTGGAATTTCCATATCATCTTTCGGTGCACTGTCTAAAGCACTTCTGAACGGTCCGTAAAATGAACTCGCATATTTGGCAGCATAACTTAAAATTCCTACATCATAAAAACCGCTTTCTTCCAACGCTTCACGAATTGCCAAAACACGGCCATCCATCATATCACTCGGTGCCACAATGTCTGCTCCGGCTTCTGCATGCGAAACTGACATTCTCGCCAGAGCTTCGTTGGTTGCATCGTTCATGATTTTGCCGTTTTCTATAATTCCGTCATGACCATAGATTGAATAAGGATCTAATGCTACATCAGGCATAATCACCATTTCAGGAACGGCATCTTTTATTGCTTTAATGGTATTTTGCATTAACCCATCTTTGTTCCAGGCTTCTTTTCCGGTGTTATCCTTCAGATGATCTGACACTTTCATGTACAAGTTAACCGCTTTTACCCCTAAAGAAAATAATTCTTTACATTCCTTAACCGTCAAATCGATGCTGCGTCTGAAAATTCCCGGCATTGAAGAAATTGCCTCTTCTTTGTTTTCACCTTCCATGACGAAGACCGGCATTACAAAATCGTCTGTAGAAAGACTGCATTCTCTTACCAGGCCTCTCATAGATTCATTTACTCTCAATCTTCTGTTTCTTGAATATATCATTTTGGAATACTTTTTGAATAATTTATTGCAAATTTAATATAAGTTCTATAAAAAACTATTGCAGATGATTATAGAATTTATTACTTTTGTTAGTAATAATTATGCAAATTATACGTTAGATGAAAAAACTTTTACTTTTAATTATATTTATGGGCGCTTTTGTTGGATTTTCCGACAATCTTAAAGCACAGATAAAAGAGCCTTCGTCAACTTCTCAGAAGTCTGATGATGGAGTTCTTACTGCGTACCCAAATCCTGCTAAAGACTTTTTGGTGGTAAAAGCCAAAGATGCTTCTTTGAAAATTAAGTCAGTTATCTTCTACTCTATATTAGGAACACAGGTTGCCAATTATAATGTTAACGCCAACAGAGCTGAAATCAACATAGAAAAATTAAAACCCGGAAAGTATCTTATTCGCTACATTCTCAGCGACAATACGCAAAAGGTTACTCAAATAGTAAAACAATAATATTAAATCCTGATCAACATCAGGATTTTTTCTTTTAGCAAAATTCTTTTAATTCCGTAACTTTCGGATTATTTTTATACTCATTATAAAAAAACAACTGAATGCTAAAAGCTGAACATATTACTAAAACCTACACTGCAGGAAAAAAAACAGCATTGGACGATTTTAGCATACATGTGCCGAAAGGAAGTATCTACGGTCTTCTGGGACCCAACGGAGCAGGAAAAACCTCTTTTATCCGTATTATCAATCAAATTACACAGGCAGATTCCGGAGAGGTGATGATCAATGGAGATAAGCTGAATCCCAATCACATCAGAGACATTGGCTACATGCCTGAAGAACGCGGTTTATACAAAAATATGAGCGTGGGAGATCAGATTCTTTACTTCGGGGAACTGAAAGGGATGAAAAAAAACGATGCGCTGAATGAAGCCAAAAAATGGTTTGAAAAACTGCATATCGACCAGTGGTGGAAGAAAAAACTGTCTGAGCTGTCTAAGGGTATGGCACAGAAAATACAGTTTGTGGTGACTGTTCTCCACAGACCTCACCTCTTGATTCTTGATGAACCATTTTCAGGTTTTGACCCTGTAAATGCCAACTTAATTAAAGATCAAATTATCGAACTTAAAAACAACGGAACGACCATTATTCTCTCTACCCACAGAATGGAAAGCGTGGAAGAAATGTGTGATTATGTTGCGTTAATCGATAATTCCAAGAAAATAATCGACGGAAGAGTTTTTGATGTGCGGGAAAAATTTAAAAAGAATATTTTTGGAATTACCCTATCGGATGTGAACAGCGAGCAACTTCAGAATTTCCAGAATAAATATGACGTTTTCAATTTATCTGAGCAGAACAATCTGATTTCGTTTGACCTGAAAAATACGGTGAATCAAAATGATATTTTACTTGATTTGGTACAGGCCGGAAAAGTAAGATCGTTTGAAGAGAAAATCCCGAGTATGAATGAAGTGTTTATTAATGCCGTTGGTAATCATTCTTAAATTTTATGAACAATATATATTTAATTACAAAGCGAGAATTTTTTACGCAGGTAAAGAAAAAA
Source organism: Chryseobacterium kimseyorum (assembly GCF_025971945.1). GTDB lineage: Bacteria > Bacteroidota > Bacteroidia > Flavobacteriales > Weeksellaceae > Chryseobacterium > Chryseobacterium kimseyorum. The sequence goes on along the minus strand of NZ_JAPDHW010000025.1, from coordinate 23,930 downwards.
TCATTCATTCTTCTTACTTTACTGGCTCCGCTTATGATCATCGGATTTGGTGCCGTGATTGGACTGATGTTTAAAGCCAACGAGTCGCACAATATCATTGAAGTGGTTGACAACAGCGGTTTGTTCCAAGGTCAGCTTAAATCGAATGATAAACTGGAATATGTTTTCGTTCCTGTCGCTGATGAAAATTCAAAAATCAAAAACCTTAAAGGGAATGAATCTTTAGATGGAATTTTGATCTTGCCTCAGATCGCAGGTCAGAATTTTGATGATTTAGAAAAAAATACAAGATTAGTAGTCAATACCAAGATTGGTCTTGATACCAAGCAGCGCATTATCTCTGATATTAGCAATGTGATTAGAAAAGAAAAAATTAAGCAGCTAGGTATTGCAGAATCTCAGCTCAATAATCTTGACAGGAATTTTGAACTGAAAACAATCAACGTTTCAGAAGATAATAAAGAAGACTCGGACCTTGCTTTTGGGGTGAAAACCGGATTAAGTTTAGGTTTAATGTACGTTACCTTTATGTTTATCATTATTTATGGAGTACGGGTGATGAGAAGTGTGCTGGAGGAAAAAAACAACCGTGTGGTTGAAATCATTATCTCTTCCGTTAAGCCTTTCGAGCTGATGATGGGAAAGATTCTTGGAGTAACAATGGTTGCGTTAACCCAGTTTATTGTCTGGATATCTATGTCTGTAATTGGGGCATTAATCTTGAATACCGGATTTTCGTCTGTTCAGAAAAATATTCCTGGAGGAGATGAAGGCATTTTAAATAAATTGGATATTTTACAAATATTTACACAGATTTCTCACAGTTTACTGGATTTAAATTTCCCTTTAATCATCTTTGTATTTATTGTATTCTTCCTTTTAGGCTATATCTTTTACAGCTCGATCTACGCAGCTATAGGGTCAGCAGTGGATAACGAAACAGAAACGCAACAGTTTACTTTATTTGCTATTTTGCCTCTGACTTTAGGCATGTATGGAAGCTTTTCTCTGATGAATAACCCTGACGGACCTTTAGGATTCTGGTTATCTATTATTCCTTTCACCTCGCCTGTTGCGATGATTGCGAGAATACCCTACGGTGTTCCGGCGTGGGAGATTGCTTTATCCATTTTCTTATTACTGGCAACGACTATTTTTATGATTTTCTTAGCAGGAAAGATTTACAGAGTAGGAATTTTGATGTATGGAAATAAGGCTACGATGAAGGAGATCTGGAAGTGGATTAGGAGCTAATTTGCACTACGCTACTGATCATTTTAATTACTGTTTATTTACAAACTTTAGCCAAATAGAATGAAAACAATCGTTCGACAATTAAGGGAAGAAAAAAAGCTTACCCAATCTGAACTTGCAGAAAAATCAGGACTTTCTCTAAGAACGATACAGAGAATAGAAGCCGGAAATATTCCCAAAGGTTTTACTTTTAAGACTCTTGCGTTAAGCCTACAAACAGAGCCTGAGAACCTATTTATAACAGAAGAACACATCAGTACTGACAGAGCAAAATTGATTAATCTTTCCGCTTTATCTGGTCTTATTATTCCTTTTGGCGGGATCATTTTCCCTCTAATTTTAACATTGAAAACAAAAGATAAGAAGAATAAAGAGCTCGGGGAAAATATTTTATGTGTACAAATTCTTGCAGCATTAGTGATATCTGTTTCCATGATTATAAGTCCATTTATTCAAAAAATTCTGTCAGTAGAATTTCCTATTTTCATTATACCATTACTTCTATTTATCATTCTAAAACTGTTCATTATCATTAAAAACGGTATTAGTCTTAATACGAAAAACGAATTATCTATAAAGCTGAAAATCAATTTCATATAATTACAGTCATAATATTGACGCAATATTGTCGTATCCCTTTTATATCTAAATTGATATTAAAAACCGAATCTTGTACAAAAAAATAAAATGAAAATTTTTAAGAAAATAATGTTTTCCTTTTTGTCGGTTTTAGTCATTTCTTTAGTGGGAGGCTATTTATATTTTGATAAAAAATTTACTCCTGAAAAAAATTATCTAACCTTACAGAATGAAAGTGGAAAAATCATTATAAAATGGTTAGGAACCGATAAGAATGCAGTTCTACTTCCCATTCGTTTTTCTGAGTCTGATACATTTTATATGCAATTTGATACCGGCTCACCAAACACGGTATTTTACTCTAACTCAATTAAGGCGATAAAAGAAATCAGTGTGAAAAATAATCGGGCTAAATCTTGTTTTAATATTGGAAATACTAAAGTTTCATCAGATAAATTCATCATCATTGATGGTATTAAGCAAGAAAAAACCGACTCTCTGAAAATAATTGGTACAATTGGCGCTGATATTTTAGAAGACAGAAAAACACTTATTAATTTTAATGAAAACTATGTTACTTTAAATATATCTAAAGAACCCATTAACTTTAGAGAGAGTCTTATCGATTTTAAGTTTAAAAAGAGAAAAGTTATTCTCGAAGGGTTTTTAAAAGATAAGAAAGAAAAGTTTCTTTATGATTCAGGGACAAGCGCTTACGAACTACTAACCAATAAAAACTTTTGGACACAACTGAAATCTAGTAATTCTAATGTAGTTGAAAAGAAAGAGCGTTCATGGGATAATATACTAACTAGTTACACCGCAAAAAGTAGAAATTCCATACTATTTAAGAACCATCCAATTCCTTTGAATGAGGTTACCTATGTGGAGGGATTTTCAAAAAGTCAATATCTCATGATGAAATTTTCGGGAATGACAGGTATGCTGGGAAATAAAATATTTATAAAAAGCTCTATCTACATTGATTGTAGAAAACAGAAAATTGCCATTCAGTAAAATAACAATTTTAAATTTAATAAAAATCCCGAAGCTAGTAAGTTCCGGGATTCTATATGTTTTAAATGAAAAATTTTTAATCGAAAATATAGCTTAAGCTTACGCTAAGAACCTGCTCAGATTTCTTTTTGGCCGTATTCGGGTCTTTTGTGAAATCTTCGATCAGATTCGGGTACGTATTTGAAACACCGAAGTCATATTTTACAGCTAATTCAAGTTGTCTTTTATAGCTATACCCAATTCCCAAACCGACTGCGAAGTTGAAGCTGTTTGCTTTCCCGCTGATTTGTGGATAATTAGGAACCGTTACATCCGGATCGTAATAAGGTCTTCCTGCAGGGACGTTTTTAACATTCTGGCTCAATAAAAAATTAAACCTTGGTCCGATCATTCCAAAAAATTCTGATTCTGCTTCAGAAAAATATCCTTTGAAATAAATGGGAACGCTTAAATAATTATTGGCATAGACTGCATTATAACCGTCAGCGCTTTTGGCATCTTTATCTTTTCCTGATTCTCCGGCACCATAATAAGTAACCTCAGGTTGAAGATAAAACTGATTAGCACCACCTATAGGAATTAAAGCTAACGCACCACCCTGAAAAGCAAATCTTGCTCCTGAAGGATTATGTGCATTTTTAACTCTTGAATAGTTTCCACCAGCGGTAACCCCAAATCTTGTACTACTGAAGTCGATTTGTGCAAAAGACAGAGTAGAAAGTGCTAAAGCTGATGTTAATAAAAATTTTTTCATATGTACATTGTATTTGTTCTTAATGGTTATCCCGACCAGTGTCGGGACAAGTAATGTAATCGCCTACCCAAAGTTAATGCGTAGCCTCAATCAGGGAAGGCGATTTCATTATATTCAGTTTTTGATTATCCTAAAACTTTAGCAACAGTAACACCGATGTCAGCAGGGGAATCTACTACATTGATACCGTTTTCTCTCATAATCTCCATTTTAGCCTGAGCTGTATCTTCGTCACCTCCAACAATAGCACCTGCGTGGCCCATTGTTCTACCTTTAGGAGCAGTTTGACCAGCGATAAACCCAACAACAGGTTTTGTAGAACCGCTCGCTTTATACCATCTTGCAGCTTCAGCTTCAAGACCACCACCGATTTCACCGATCATTACAACCGCTTCAGTTTCCGGGTCATTGATGAACAATTCCAGAGCTTCTCTTGTCGTAGTTCCAATGATTGGGTCACCACCGATTCCGATTGCTGTAGAAACACCGAAACCAGCTTTTACCACCTGATCAGCAGCTTCATAAGTAAGCGTTCCAGATTTTGAAACGATTCCAACTTTTCCTTTTTTGAAAACGAAACCTGGCATAATACCAATTTTAGCTTCATCAGAAGTGATGATTCCAGGACAGTTTGGCCCGATCAATCTGCATTCTTTATCAGCGATATAAGATTTTACTTTTACCATGTCTGCAACAGGAATACCTTCTGTAATACATACGATTACTTTAATACCCGCTTCAGCAGCTTCCATGATCGCATCTGCAGCAAATGCAGGTGGTACAAAAATGATACTGACGTTAGCTCCAGCTTTTGCCACAGCGTCAGCAACAGTATTAAATACCGGCTTCCCTAAGTGCTCGCTACCTCCTTTTCCTGGAGTAACACCACCTACTACGTTGGTTCCGTATTCGATCATCTGACCAGCGTGGAAAGTACCTTCGTTACCTGTAAAACCTTGTACAATTACTTTAGAATCTTTGTTTACTAAAATTGACATTTTATTGTTGTTTTAATTTATTTTTTATCTAATTCTTAATGCTCACAAAAATAGCGATTATTTGCCGTAAAAAAAAAGTTTGATTCCGATTTATTCGTCATATTTCTTTAATAAATTGTGCAAATACATATCATTAAATTTATCATAAATAATATTCTCGATAAGCGGCGCTCGGCATGCCTTATCACTCATTGATGACTTCAATCTTTCTCTATTGCTCACAAATCAGCCGAACTTTTGTACCATCCCATTGTTCTAAAATATCTGACGCTTTACAGAACCATGATGACAAGTAGCAAAATAACTTCTATACCATTAAATTTCTCCGTCATGGAACAGCTCTACCCATATCTCCTGAAAATCAGGGTTGTGCACGAAAATTCTATTTTTATTAAGTGATGATCGAAAAGGAATAAAAAGAAAGCTTAGCTTACTCAATTATAAATTTCTAAGCTTCACTTCTTTTTTAAGATACGTTTTATAGTCTTCGGCAAACATCCCGATGTAGGTACCTTTTTTAAGATCTCTGTTGACTCCGGTTTTGCCTAGTAAGACAGAGCCGCTTTCGATATTGTTCCCTGAAGCGATGCCGACCTGACCCCATAAGGTTACCTCATCACCGATTATGCAGCAGCCTGCAATACCGACCTGAGAAGCAATTAAACACTTTTTACCAATGACAGTATCGTGACCAATCTGAATCTGATTGTCCAGCACTGAACCCTCGCCAATGATCGTAGAATCTGTAACTCCTCTGTCAATTGTACAGCCATTTCCGATTTCTACATTATTTTCGATGATCACGTTTCCTACGGAGATCAAACGGTCAAAATTTCCATCTAATTTTCTGTAATAAAATGCGTCTCCACCCAAAACGGTATTGGATTGTATGATAACATTATCACCAATCACCGTGCGGTCTCCGATGACAACATTCGGGAAAATAATTGTGTTTTTTCCGATGGTAATGTTGTTGCCAAGAACTGCGGATGGATGAATTTTTGTCCCCTCACCTATTTCCACATCATGCAGTGTTTCTGTGAAATTATATATTTTGGTGAAATGGGTATTGATTTTATTGAAATCTCCGAATGGATCGTCAGAAATTAAAAGTGCCTTACCTTCAGGGCATTCCACTTCTTTATCAATTAAGATGATGGTGGCAGGAGAATTTAAAGCTTTTTCGTAGTATTTCGGATGATTGACAAATACAATTTCACCGGATTTTACTCTGTGAATTTCGTTGGTACCAAAAACCTGAAAATCTTCGGAACCCACAAATTTTGCTCCGATAAGATCTGCAATTGTTTTTAATTTTTGTGGCTGATGAAACGTCATATGTTTTAATGATGTTTTTTTAGTTTAATCAACCCTGTCTGGAATTCATACGCAGACAAGATTTATTTTTCGGTCTGAATCGCAGCCCGACCTGAGTGGAGCTCTTTTTTATTTTTATAAAAAGTAAAAAAAGCGGGAACGGAGGGCGGAAATTGCTGCCATAAAAAATCAGCAAATAGAAGTCGCTAAAATGCTGTTAAAATAAGAAAGCTGGAAAACTAACGCTTCCAGCTTTATATTACTTTGAATATTTATTCTTTTACTCTTTCTAAGTAAGAACCGTCTTCTGTGCTCACTTTAATTTTGTCTCCAGCTTCAATGAACAGAGGAACCATTACTCTTGCTCCTGTCTCAACGATAGCGTTTTTCAAAGCGTTGGTCGCTGTATTTCCTTTTACACCCGGATCAGCTTCTACAACCTCTAAGTAAACAGACTGAGGAAGTTCTGCAGAAAGCGGAGTTTCATCAGCTTCTTTCAAAATGATCGTTACTTCTTCACCTGCTTTCATCAGGTTTGAGTTTTCAATCATTTCTTTGTCTAAATATAATTGAGAGAAATCTTCGTTATTCATGAAGTGGAAACCATTCTCATCATCATAAAGATACTGGAATTTTCTTGTAATAACTTTTACCTCATCAATTTTGTGACCTGCAGAAAAAGTATTATCAATTACTTTACCGTTGGTTACTGATTTTAATTTTGTTCTTACGAAAGCTGGACCTTTACCCGGTTTTACGTGAAGAAATTCGATTACTTTAAAAATATCATTGCTGTATTCTATGCAAAGACCTTTTTTGATATCGTTACTTGTTGCCATTTATTTATAGTATGTTTTTTTTATTTTGATTTGTAAACGGGAATAGACATTAATGTTCTGACCTGAGTATTGATGATATTTAATCTAGGTTTTAATAACGACCAAGGATGGGAGTTATCACCATAACGACCTCCATTTATATTATCAAAGTTATTATTGTTAATTAATAACTGATTGGTATTATAGTGGACTTCCGATTTTAAACTTAAATCTGTACCAGATCTGACATATGTCTTTTTGGAATAGTCTAAAATTGAATTTACATTTTTTACCGCTAAAGAATCTTTCGTAATCAATTCCAAATTTTTTTTCTGCTGCCCAAAAGCAAATGCCGAAAAAGCTGTAAAAATCAAGATTAGAGTTTTCATTATTGTAATTTTAAATTATTCTTTCCCCGTTCCGTACCCTTTAACGATACCTCTAGGAGAATTTTGAATGAACTGTAGAATTTCATCTCTTTCAGCTGTTGGAAGCATTTCTTTTTCGATGTGAGAAACGGCCTGAGAAACATTCATTTTCATCTGAAAAATCGCTCTGTAAATTTTTTGAATTTCAAAGATTTTATCATTGGTAAAACCTCTTCTTCTTAAACCGACAGAATTGATTCCCGCATAAGACATAGGCTCGCGCGCTACTTTTACATACGGCGGAATATCTTTTCTCACCAAAGTTCCTCCTGAAATCATCACATGCTTCCCAATTTTTCCAAACTGGTGAACAGCACTTAAGCCACCCATCACCGTAAAATCACCAATCTCCACATGCCCTGCAATACCGCAACCGTTAACGATGATTACGTGATCACCCAATACACAGTCATGCGCAATATGAGAAGTCGCCATTATCAGACAGTTGCTGCCAATCTTAGTGTAACCTAAAGCTTTTGTACCTCTGTTTACAGTGACACATTCTCTGATGGTTGTATCATCACCAATAATGGTCTGAGTATCTTCACCATCAAATTTCAGATCCTGAGGAATTGCGGAAATTACTGTACCAGGGAAAATCCTGCAGTTTTTCCCGATTCTTGCACCATCCATGATCGTCACGTTAGATCCAATCCAGGTACCTTCACCTATTTCCACATCACCTGCAATGGTAGTAAAAGGCTCTACAATTACATTTTTACTGATTTTTGCACGTTTATCAACGGCGGCTAATTGATGAATCATTTACTCAACTTTATTTTTTGCAACCTGAGCCATTAGCTCAGCTTCTACTGCTATCGTGTCACCAACATATCCGTAACCCTGCATGTGCACGATCCCTCTTCTTATTGGTTCAATCAATTCAATTTTGAAAATCATCGTGTCCCCAGGAACTACTTTTCTTTTGAATTTCACTTTATCCATTTTGATAAAGTAGGTAGAATAGTTTTCAGGATCCGGCACACTTGCCAACACCAAAATACCACCCGTCTGTGCCATCGCTTCAACCTGTAAAACTCCCGGCATTACCGGCTCTTTCGGAAAGTGACCTACGAAGAAAGGCTCATTCATCGTCACATTCTTTAGACCAACCACATGAGAATCTGACAGTTCAAGAATCTTGTCAATCAACAAAAACGGTGGTCTGTGAGGCATCAACCTCATAATTCCGTTGATGTCAAAAACCGGTTCTTTATTTAAGTCAAAATCAGGAACGTTTTTCTTTTTCTGCAATTTCCAATGACGGTTCAGTTTTTTAGCAAACTGTGTATTTACAAAATGTCCCGGCTTATTGGCAATTATCTTACCTTTAATTTTAACTCCACATAAAGCTAAATCACCGATTACATCAAGTAATTTGTGTCTTGCAGCTTCGTTGGGATAGTTTAGAGTTAAATTATCAAGAATACCGTTTGGTCTGATCGCAACGTGATCTTTACCGAAGGCTTTCTTTAATTTTTCTGTTGTTTCTGCAGTGAGATCTTTATCAACATACACGATGGCATTAGAAATATCTCCACCTTTGATCAAACCGTGATCTAAAAGCATTTCTAATTCATGTAAAAAGCTGAATGTTCTTGCTGAAGAAATTTCTTCTTTAAACTCTGAAATATTTTTTAAAGTAGCATTTTGAGTTCCTAAAACTTTAGTCCCAAAATCTACCATTGTTGTAATTTCGTAATTATCTGAAGGGATAATGGTAATCTCTGAACCGGTAGCAGGATCGCTGTAGCTTAAAACTTCTTTTACAACCAGATATTCTCTGGCAAGTTTCTGTTCTACAATCCCTACGCTTTCGATTGCTTCTACGAAAAACTTAGAAGAACCATCTAGAATTGGTGGTTCTGAAGCATCCATCTCCAAATAAGCATTGTCGATGTCGCAACCTACCAATGCTGCTAAAAGATGCTCGCAAGTGTTGATTTTAACGCCTAACTTTTCAAGAGTTGTTCCTCTTTCTGTTGCTACAACGTAGTTTACATCAGCTTCAACCTGAGGATGACCCTCAAGATCTGTTCTTACGAAGATGAAACCTGTATTTTCTTTAGCAGGTTTGATGGTCAATTTTACTTCTTTACCAGTATGAAGGCCAATTCCGGAAAGAGTAACCTCTTCCTGAAGTGTTTTTTGCATATCACTCATTAGTTTGATCTTTTGAGTTATTCTCAAGATTATTTATTCTTTTTACGAGTTCAGGAAGATTCCTGAAATGAACGTAACTTCTAAGATAGTCGTTATAGCTGATCGCCGGCGAACCGTAAACTGTTTCTTTATCGTTCACATGAGAATTCACACCACTCTGTGCCTGAATTTTCACCTGACTTCCAATTTTTATGTGTCCTACGATGCCCACCTGTCCACCGATCTGGTTCCAGTCACCTACAATTGTAGATCCTGCGATACCTGTCTGTGAAGCGATCACGTTGTTCTGTCCGATTTTCACGTTATGGGCAATCTGAATCAGATTATCGATTTTTGTTCCTTTCCCGATTACTGTTGAACCGATTGTTGCTCTGTCAATGCTACAGTTTGAACCGATTTCAACGTCATCCTCAATAATCACATTACCCAGTTGAGGAATTTTTTTGAATCCTTCAGGCGTAGGCTGAAAACCGAAACCGTCGCCACCAATCACAGTATTGGAATGAATGACGCAGTTATCTCCGATAATGCAGTAATCATAAATTCTGGCACCACTGTCAATCTTACAATTCTTACCGATTTTTACTCCTTTTCCGATATACACCTGAGGATAAATCTGTGATCCTTCCCCAATTTTGGCTTTCTCAGAAACATACGTGAACGCCCCTACATATGCTTTATCACCCACCACAGCAGTTTCGTGAATAGAAGCACCGTCTTCAACGCCTTCTTTTCTTCCCTGCATTTCCTGATATAAATTCATCAGAACCTGAAAAGAAAGATAGGCATCTTTTACAGCAATAATGGTTTGATTGTAACTGTCTTTGGTTAAAATATTTTCCGAAACTATCAGAACGGAACAATTTGAAGTATCTAAATGGTGCGAAAAACGCTCTTGGGCAATAAAAGAAAGATGCCCGGTTTCCCCACTTTCAATAGGTGAAACTCCTGTTATAAGCGCGTTTTCATCACCTATAATTTTTCCGTCAATAAAACTCGCAATTTGCGAAGCTGTGAATTCCATATTCTGCAAAGATAACAAATTCTATTATTCACCAACATTTTTTAGTTTGAGGAATATAGATTTTAATATTCTTTAAGAAAACCAAACTCCCTAACGTCTGGGAAAAGTGAGAATATAGCGTGTCGTTTTATTGGTGATCAATCCAGATAAAAGCTGATCTTCCGACTCGTCAAGTCTGAGAATTTGTCCACTTTTCTGCAATAAATAAATAGGCTGTTTGTCTGTATTGTAGGGCAGCAGCGTTCTTTCAATCTCGTGTACAAGTTCGTGAGCGTTATCTATTCCTAAAAATTCGTTGGTACTTTTTATTTTTTCTTCAACAAATTTCGGATCAAAGGGCTGTGACGAAATGATTGTTTTCGGAAGGTTTCTCTGGATAACACACTGACACCAATACGAGAGAATAAAGTCGTCTGAACCCTGCCATAATTTCATCGCATGAATAATATCATTATCATCCATTTGAGTAAATCTTTGCACATCTTCATCGGTTTCTTCACTTTTTCCGCGATTCAGAAAGTACTTTAAATTCTCAGTTGCCGGTAAATCTACTCCCTGCGAAGCCAAATATTTCGCTCTTTGTAAAATTTTCACCAGAATAAATTCCGCCAAAGCCGATGTTTTGTGATAGTACACCTGCCAGTACATGAACATTCTTGCGGTCAGAAAGTTTTCAATTGAATATACACCTTTTGCGTCAATCACCAATTCGTCTTCACAAACATTCATCATCGAAATGATTCTCTGGGTATTTACATTTCCCTCAGAAACTCCGGTAAAAAAACTGTCTCTTTTCAAATAATCCAGACGGTCAACATCTAACTGCGAGCTGATCAACTGATTAAAAAACTTTCGGTGATATTTTCCCTGAAACATTTCGATTGCCGTTGAAAGTTGCCCGTTAAATTCGTCATTCAATCTGTTCATTAATAATAAAGAAAGATTTTCGTGGTGCCAGTCATCCATCAGCATATTTTCCAGCGCATGTGAAAACGGGCCGTGCCCAATATCATGCATCAGAATGGCCAACATAGCACCTTTCTCCTCCTCTTCAGAAATCTGAATTCCTTTCTGCTTTAAAGTTTCCAATGCAGTAAACATCAGATGCATTGCTCCTAAGGCATGATGAAATCTTGTATGCGTTGCTCCTGGAAAGATTAAATTCAAAAGTCCGGTCTGCGAGATTCTTCTTAACCTCTGAAAATAAGGATGTTCTATAATATCGAATAAAATTTCGTGAGGAATTTTAATAAAACCGTGAACAGGATCGTTGATAATTTTAAGCTTATTCTGCATAGAAATATACTGTGAGAGATGCAAAATTAAGGTATTAAACTCAATTCAAAGAAAATTGCAAAATTTAATCGAATGAATTTTTATTCATAATGCTTTAAATACTCAAGTTTTTGAAGTATCTTCATACCACATATTATAAATTTAAAAGCTGTAAATCTTTAACTAAGATTTAACTTTTGAACGTCTCAATTTGGCTTTTATAAAAGGCCTTTGGTCGCAATTTTGATACAATAACCATAGAAAAATTAAACTTTTATGTCAGAAAAGATATTATGGATCGATGATGAAATAGATTTACTCAAACCTCATATCGTATTTTTAGAAAAGAAGGGTTACCATGTAACTCCAGTGAATAATGTGAACGAGGCTTTAGAATTGATAGATTCAGAAAAATTTGCATTGACGCTTATTGACGAAAACATGCCCGGGATTTCCGGACTTGAAGCGATACCAATGATTAAGGAGAAAGACAGTTCCCTGAAAATCGTTATGGTTACAAAAAGTGAAGAGGAGCACATTATGGAAGAAGCAATCGGTTCTCAGATCGCAGATTATATCCTGAAGCCGGTAAACCCAAATCAAATCTTATTATCATTAAAGAAAAATCTTCAGCAGGACAATCTTGTAGAGCAGAAGACGATTCTTCAATATCAGCAGGAATTCAGAAATCTGTCTATGGAACTTTCTTATCTCAGAACGTATCAGGATTGGGCAGAATACTATAAAAAGATCGTCAACTGGGAACTGAAATTTGATAAAGTTGCCGACAACGAATTTGCAGATCTGCTGCAGTCTCAAAAAGAGGAAGCTAACATTCAGTTCGCTAAATTTATCGAAAACAATTATGAAGACTGGTTGAATGGAAATGACAAACCATTAATGAGCCATACATTGTTCAGAGATAAAGTAAAACCTGAAGTTGACAAGGATAAGGTTCTTCTCCTGATGGTTGATAATTTAAGATATGATCAGTGGAAAGTAATAGAACCTCTGTTCACTAAATATTACAATAAAGTTTCAGAAGATTATTATTACAGTATTCTTCCAACAGCAACTCAGTATGCAAGAAATTCATTTTTTGCAGGAATGCTTCCCTCAGAAATTGAGAAACGTTTTCCAGATAAATGGTTTAACGATAATGAAGAAGGAAATAAAAATGAGTACGAGCGTGATTTCTTAGAAGATCAAATGAAAAGAATTGGTTTAAATTCTAAATCAATGAAATATCTAAAAGTGCTGAATGCTGATTTTGAGAAAAAAATCTACGAAGATTTTAATCAGCATAAGAATAATGATCTTTTAGTTATCGTTTACAATTTTATTGATATTCTGTCTCATGCAAAAACAGATAACCATATTGTTGACCAATTAATCAGGGATGATAAGACTTTCCGTTCCCTGACTTCAAACTGGTTTGAGAATTCATCTTTAATTAAGATTATCAAACTGGCTGCGGAAAGCGGTTATAAACTCGTCATTACAACGGATCATGGCACTGTTTACGTTAAAAAACCAAGCCGTGTGGTGGGTGACAGAGAAACGTCAACCAACATCCGTTACAAAACCGGAAAAAGTTTAACGTACGATGATAAAGATGTTTGGGCAGTCACTAACCCTGAAAAGATATTTTTGCCGAAAGGGAATTTAAGTTCGAAATATATTTTTGCCAAGAACAATATCTTTTTAGCATACCCAAAAAATTACAATCATTTTGTAAATTATTATAAAGAGACTTACCAACATGGTGGAATTTCTCTCGAGGAATGTATAATTCCAATCAGTATTTTAGAACCTAAATAGTTTTTTTCATAGTTATTATTTTGGGCTCGGGCGGAAAAAATCTAAGATTTTTTCCGCCCGATTTTTTGTATTTTAGTACACGAATGCGAAATCACGTTTTACAATGACAGATCACGAAACTATATTACAAAAGCACAACATTCTTCTGCAGGTACAGGAACTGATTCGGCAGGACAAAATGATTGAGGCGATCAAAACAGTAAGAGATGCAACAGGATTAGGTCTGAAAGAATCGAAAGAACTAGTGGATAATCTCTTGAATAAAGATTTCAACATTAATAGTAGTTTTGGAAAAACCAATCTCGATCTTCATGAAGAAATTTCAGGCAGCAAAAGTTTAGAGGAAAACATTCGTCAGCTTCTGCAGCAAAATAAAAAACTGGAAGCCGTGAAACTGGTTTGTGACACTACGGATATGGATCTGCTGAATGCCAAAAACTTTGTGGAAAGTTTTGAAAATGGCGAAAGAAGTTTCAATCCTGGATCAATGACTCGATTCGATCACATTAGTGTGCATATGACCAATGTAAACGGTATCGTTACCGTAAAAATGAAAGAGGGCAACAACGCCGAGAAAATAGTTTATCCGAATGATCCCGATTGGGAAAAATCAAAAAAGATGCTTGGTAATAAGCCGGAACTTCTCAAATATGAAGCTGATTTTCTGGATGGAAAATATCCAACTTCTAACAGGCAAAGCACACTATATGTAGAAAGCAGCTCGTCGGGAAAATGGATTTTATTTTTCATCGTATTTTGCATGATTATGTTAGTTCTCTATTTTTTCTATTTTAAAACTGAAATATAAAACCGCATCAGCAATTTGATTATTTAACTGAATATGAAATTAATTACCTACAACGTCAACGGCATCAGAGCCGCTTTTACAAAAGATTTCCTGGGCTGGCTGAAAACCGCTGACCCCGATATTATCTGTATACAGGAAAGCAAAGCCGGAAACGATCAAATAGACATTGAAAGCCTTGAAAAAATAGGATATCACAGTTACTGGCATTCGGCTGTAAGAAAAGGTTACAGCGGCGTCGGAATCGCTTCGAAAACAAAACCTCATCATGTAGAGTACGGTTGCGGAATTGAAAGCTATGATAACGAAGGCAGAATCATTCGTGCGGATTTTGATGGATATTCTGTAATATCAGTATATGTGCCGTCTGCATCCAACATCGAAAGGCTGGAATTTAAAATGCAGTTCTGTCATGACTTTTTAGAGTACATAAAAAATTTAAAGAAAGAAATCCCGAATCTCATTATTTCGGGAGATTTTAATATCTGCCATGAAGCGATTGACATCCACAATCCGGTCGGTTTGAAAAACACTTCAGGCTTTCTACCGATGGAGCGAGAATGGATGACCGATTTTATTAATGAATGCGAACTGATAGACAGTTTCAGGTATTTTAATAACGAACCGGATCATTATACCTGGTGGAGCTACCGACAGAATTCCAGAGCCAATAATAAAGGATGGAGACTGGATTATAATTTCGCCTCATATTCTTTGAAGGATAAACTTACCAGAGCAGTGATATTAAAGGAAGCTGTGCATTCTGATCACTGTCCTGCACTGATCGAAGTGAATATTTAAAACAATAAAGCCAGCTGAATCAGCTGGCTTTATTTTAATTTTAAGAATCGTATTAAATTTAATCGACAATTTCGTACTCTACCGGGATAATACCTTTCTGTGTTCCCCCGATTTCATCGAACGCTGCTTTAGACATATCTAAAGCTCTTGAAGAATGAAAAGGCCCTCTATCATTAATCGTTACAATTACCTCTTCTCCATTGTTCAGATTGGTTACCTTAATTTCGGTTCCAAAAGGAAGCGTTCTGTGTGCTGCAGTTAGTTTTGAATTATTAAAAACTTCTCCGCTTGCTGTTTTTTTACCATTAAACTTGTCGTGGTAATACGACGCATAACTTGTTTTCTTCGCATCTTCGGCATTATTCTTGAAAGAATAAACACCTAGTGTTGAAATCATCATTATGATTACGAGAATGAATCTTTTCATCATTTTGAATTATTTTATTGTTTGACAGGGCAAAAGTATACTGAAACTTTTTACTCACCTATTCTAAACGTTAACAAGTCTTAATTAAAAGTTAAAATTATCTTAATCAAAGCTGTAACTTCCTATTATCAGGGGTTTTAAGTAGCTATGTTAAAAAACGTTAAAAAAAACACCTAAAAGTTAATGGATTTAACTGCTTTAAGGCTGTTTAAAGACGTATATTGTTTTTAATTATTTGATAATGAATATATTAAAAATCACAAATTTTTATAAAATCAATACATATTTTCTCAAAATCTAAACTTTTCTTTCTTTAGAAAAACATCATTGATGAATTTAATAGGTAGACAAAACCATTCATTTTGTTTTGATTATTCCTGTCTCAATCTTTGTGAAAGGTAATTTGTTTTAATCTAAACGACGTTTCTATATTTATCATTATCAAATCAAGAATGCCATGAAACTTTATCAAAAAATAAAACCAATGATTAATCATTGGTTTTATTCTATTTCTTTTTATTCTTTAAAGAAGTTCGCCATACAGATCAAACTCCTCAGCAGAAGTAATCTTTACATTGGCAAAGTCACCTATTGAGATATATGTATTTTCGGCAGGTACCAAAACGGTGTTATCAACATCCGGAGAATCATACTCTGTTCTTCCAACGAAATAATTTCCTTCTTTTCTGTCGAAAACACATTTATAAACCTGTCCGATCTTCGTTTGGTTTTTCTCCCAAGAAATCTGCGACTGAAGTTCCATAATCTCCTCTACTCTGGCTTCTTTCACTTCCTGTGGAATGTCGTCTTCCAAAACATAAGCTCCTGTATTTTCTTCATGAGAATAGGTAAAACATCCCAATCTGTCAAATTTCTGCTCTCTTACCCAATCCTTAAGCTCCTGAAATCTCTCTTCAGTTTCACCTGGATAACCAACGATTAATGTAGTCCTGATCGCCATATCTGGAACTTTTTCTCTGAACTTATCTAACAGAGCATTTGTTTTCTCATGTGTGGTTCCACGCTTCATCGATTTCAATAAATCTGAATTGATATGCTGAAGCGGAATATCTATATAGTTACATACTTTTGGCTCCTCTCTGATAATATCTAAAACATCTTCCGGGAAACCGCTTGGGAAAGCATAGTGAAGACGAATCCAATCAATTCCATCAACTTTCACCAGTTCTTTCAGAAGTTCTGCCAATGCTCTTTTCTTATAAATATCTAAACCGTAGTAAGTCAAATCCTGAGCAATTAAGATCAATTCTTTAACTCCAACCTTCGCCAGTTTCTGAGCTTCCTTCACCAATTTTTCAATCGGTGTAGAAACGTGGCCACCTCTCATTAATGGAATTGCACAGAAAGAACACGGTCTGTCGCAACCTTCAGAAATTTTAAGGTAGGCATAATGCTTTGGTGTCGTCGTCAAACGTTCTCCTACCAATTCATGTTTGTAGTCGGCGCCTAAATGCTTAAGTAATATAGGTAAATCTCTGGTTCCAAAATATTGGTCAACATCCGGAATTTCTTTGATCAAATCTGGCTTATATCTTTCTGAAAGACAACCTGTAACAAAAACCTTCTCAACTTCTCCTCTGTTCTTAGCTTCTACATAGTCAAGAATAGTATTAATAGACTCTTCCTTTGCGTTATCAATAAATCCGCAGGTGTTGATCACCACAATATCTCCTCTGTCTTCATGCACCACCTCTTTGCCATTGGCTTTAAGCTGACTCATCAAAACTTCTGAATCGTAAACGTTCTTGGAACAACCAAGGGTTACAATATTTATTTTCTTCTTTCCTACAGATTTTGTACGCATCTTTCTATTTTGAGTGTGCAAAGATACAAAATATAAATCTGTATCCTGAACATATTAAAACCACTTATAAATAAGTGGTTACAGTTTTCATCTGAGGAATTTACTTACGCAATAATTTGCCTGATGAATATGTTTTCGATAAATACTGATAGCTAGTACGCCTGTTCGTCTCCTTTTAATATATTGTATAGAGTTAAAAAGATAATTTTTATATCTAAAAAAAATGACCAATTCTGAATGTACCAAATATCTTTCTCAATACGTCTCTCCATATCTTGATGAGAAAATATCTCTCCTCTCGAACCCATTACCTGTGCCCAACCTGTGATTCCAGGTTTCACGATATGTCTGGTCATATATTTTTTGGTGATTTTAGAATACATCTCGGTCTGTGAAACCATATGCGGTCTGGGCCCGACGATGGACATCTCACCAAGAAAAACATTAATAAACTGTGGCAGCTCATCGATGCTGGTCTTTCTCATAAATGCACCAAATTTTGTCACTCTCGGATCGTTTTTCGATGCAGTTTCAAGATCAGCATTTTTATTGACTGCCATACTTCTGAATTTAATGCAATTGAATGTCTCATTATTAAGTCCGGATCTTTTTTGGAGAAAAAATACAGAGGTGTTACTCTCGAGTTTAATAATAAGTGCAATTACAGGTATGAGCCACGATAAAAGAAATATCATCACAAAAAGTGAAAACCCGACATCGAATGAACGTTTTAAAATTTGCTTTTTTGGATTTGACAGAGGCTCTCGCAATAATTTAAGAAAAGGAACCTCATGGATAACATCTAAATAATACGGTCCTAAATTGACGTATTTAAAACCAGGAACCATATAGATTCTTATCATCTTATGTTCAGCTACATCTACAATTTTCTTGTACAGTTCGACATCAATATTATCATCACAAAAAATAATACTGCTGATTTTGGTGTTTTCTAAATCGTCAAATAACTGATCAATTCCACCCAAATATTTATTTTTTGTTTCGGTAGTGTCCTGCGTGTAAGATCCTCTGATCCCCATTAATCTCCTCAAATTCTGATTAGACAGTAACGACGTTGCCAAACTGTTTTCGCCAACGAGAACGGTATTAAAGTAAAGTGACTTCTGTCCTAATTTAAATCTGATTTTTTTTCGAAATAAAAAGAGAAGAAATCTTGTTAAAGTCATAAAAAACCCGACCAGAAGAAAGTAAACAATCATGTTTCTATAATCAATCTCGACAGAGAAAATCAGGTTGAGATAAACTAAAGAAGTAATGATCAATAATATAAATGACTTCGTCAATGCATTGAAATGCAGCGACGATTCGTTAATTGTAAGGCTTTTATAAGGTTTTGTAATAATGGTTATGACTAACCATGAGATATTGAGAAGAATGAAATGGGCTTTAAAATCCTGTGCATAATCTCTGTCATTAAATTCAAAAAAATACAGTTTACCGACAAAGAAAAAAAGATTGATGATAATATAATCTCCTATCAAAAAAATTTTGGGTAAATGTTTTAACAAATAAACTAACATAAATACTGCAATTATCGCTCTTATTTTGAATTTACCACATAAGATCAATTAAGACTAAAAATTAGGATTATCAACCGTTATCAGATTCCGAATGTATTAAAAATTTTTTAAATGAAATGCAGGTAAAACTTTATCTTTATCCGAGAGAAGGATATCATCTGCGGGCAGCTGCCAATCTATATTAAGATCTGTATCATTCCAAACCACGCCACCTTCAGATTCTTTATCGTAAAAATTATCACATTTATAAGAAAATACGGCCGTTTCGCTGAGAACAGAAAAGCCATGCCCAAAACCTCTCGGAACATACAGCTGCAGCTTATTCTCATCTGTCAGTTCTATGGAAAACCATTTCCCGAATGTTGGTGAGTCCTCTCTTAGATCAACTGCTACATCTAACACCTTCCCTTCTAAACAAGACACCAATTTAGCCTGAGCCTTATCTCCTTTTTGTAAGTGAAGACCTCTAAGCACACCATAGCTGGATTTTGAAATATTGTCCTGCACAAAATGACCATTCATTCCCGTCAACTGCCCGAATCTCTGTTCATTAAATTTCTCATAAAAATATCCTCTATCGTCCTCAAAAATGGTTGGCTCAATAATGTAACAGTCTTTAAGTGGTGTTTCTTTTATCTTCATAATCCTTATCTATATTATCTGATCACTATTTAATTCTCTTTAAAAATTACCTTTAGCTTCTTGCTGAAAATTTTTTATTCTTATTATCATAACTCAACAAACATTATCTTGATGCCTCCTGTAGTTTTGGTTACTGTTAATTTTTAAAAGTACAAAAGTAAATAATATAACTGGGCATCTTTATAAATCAAGATTTAATTTTTTTTATTATTTCGATAATATTTTTTTTAATTTTTTCCCATAATTTATTGATGGATTTTCGATAAATGCATAAGAATAATGAGAGAACAGTATTGTTATAATCAGAGTGATAATTAATTTTAAATATCCATTTAAAGGAATTTGAAAATCAATTTTTTGCAGTACGTAAATAATAATTGGATGAAAAAGATAGAGAGAATAGCTGATTTTTCCCAAATATTCTGTATAAAAATTACTAAGTCTGTATTTTCCAATTAAAAAAAACAGGGTGATTCCTGAAAAATATGTGATCGTATATTTGTACCAACTCTCATTGAAACCCATTTCCTTGTTATACCCTAAAACACAAATAATGGGAATCAAAATAAAATATAACAAGCAGTAAATTTTAGTCAATTTTTCAGCTTTCGGATTGTCAAATAAAGCTAATGTTCTGTAGTACGCTCCAAAAAACATAAGTGATAGAGATAACGGTATGGCAACTGGAAGTTTAATATCCAGTTCAAATCTGAAATAAGCCATAACTAAAGCTAAGAACAGAAAAACTAGGGAAAGCATAAATTCCTTTTTAATATTCCCAAGCCAGTTTAAAATAAAAACCAAGACAACCAGAAAATAAAAAATCATCTCAATTTGCAGTGTCCAGTATAATCCTATTATATTTTTGAAACCAAGAAATTGCTGAAGCATCGTAAAATTAACTATAAATTCAAGAGAGGAAACATTACCTATGATTAAATATCCCATGAGCACTGACAACCAATACACAGGATATAGCCTGAAAAATCTGGATATTATAAAACCTTTTATTGCTTTCGACTTATCCTCGCCCTTTATACTGAACGGAATTACAAAACCACTTATCAGAAAGAAAACTATAACCGCTATTTTACCCAGATCAAAATATTTTTCGAAAAAGAAATTGATCCCGCCCATGTATATATCTGTTGAACTGAAGGCAAGAACAGAATGAAAAATCAATACTGATAATGAAGCCATTCCCCGAGCAGAATCTAAATATTCAATTCTTTGTTTAATCATTTAATTAGTAGCGTTATTAGATTTATTTTTCAAAAATCATATAGTAAACAGTTTTAGGTTTCATAACAGGAATATTAAAAAAGATATTCTTAGACACTTTAACTGTTTTTGATAAAATTGGTAGTGGATTTACTAATTCCCTTTCCCCTGTATCCGGTATTTCAAAAATTTTAATTTTGACATTTTTTAGATTTTTTAAAAATTTAAGCGAGTTTGTATCATTTACCACCAAACCTGTATTGAGAATATTCTTTTCACTATTATTAGCTAAGACAATAGATACACTTTCAGTACTGTAGGATGCAAAACTTACGAGATTACTAAAGTTTGTCACCGATTTTACTCTATTCGTTGTACTTTGGACATAATATTTGTATCCCCACCAGGCAGCTCTTGGGCGTCCGTTTTGGTCTAATAAGCCATTGAGAGAATTTTCGCAGTTTGAAACACCATTACTTTCTGCCCAACAACCTTTGCAGGCTCCGTCAATATTATTTTCTTCCAAAATTTTAAATACCTGCAAGATTTCAGAAGGAGAAAATTGAATCCATTGATTGATAATTTCGTACAACATAATTTTATCAACCTTGACTTTAGGATATTTAGGTAATATAACATTTTTTAAACGATCCATATCTTTCTTCAGATCTTTCAGCTCTTCACCTGATCTCCATTCGTGCCAATTTAAAACATTAATGACAATTCCATTATCATTACAATATTTTAAAAAGCCTTCCATCTCCTTTTCGTTATAATGATCAAAAGACGGTCCTGTAATGATGGCATTTTTACCTCCAGGTTGTGATCTTATAAGGTCATTTGCTTTTTTAAAAATTTTATAAAATTCATCTTGATCAAAATCTCCAGAAGCTGCTTGGTGATAAGGTTCGTTCCAAATATCGTATATAACAGTAGTACCTAACTGACTGTATAAATCTTTTACCAAGCTTTCTAATTTGTCAGTCTTTAATGGATGAGGCCAATCTTTGTTATTTTTTTTTCCCGGGTAGCTATACAGATCACTAATAACGACCACAGGTGTTATATTGTATTTTCTAAGAAGCTTTATATCATCTGGTGATTTATAAAAAGTACCAATTCTCCAATATTTTGGTTTCAGTTGCTTTATACTTTCTTCTAATTTATTAATATTTGTATAATGCAAAAACCCAGAAAGAGATTTGACATTTTTCACAGGCTTTAAAAGACTGACATTCACTGATACTGACTCTATATTACTCTGGCATTGAATAAAAAGAGATAAAAATAAGAACAATAAGAGTGGATATTTCTTCCCTTTAATAAAACTAATATTGATCATAAAAGAGATTTTTCTACAATTAGTCTAAATTTATCATCGAATAATACAGAACTAAATCGCTCAGCATTTGCGGATGTAGTGAGTGAATTAAAAGTTTGTTCTAAACTTTCAAACTCTTCAACTGCTTTAATTAATGACTCCTCATTCTGCTCTTTAAAAAAGATGCCTGTCTCACCTTCTTTTACGGTTTCTAAAACACCCCCCCTGCCATATGCAATAACAGGAGTTCCTGCAGCCTGGGCTTCAATAGGTACTATTCCAAAATCTTCTTCTGCAGCAAAAACAAAAGCTCTTGCTCTCTGCATGTAATCTTTGAGAACCGGAAAAGATTGATATCCTAAGAGAATTATGTTTGATGTTGCTATTTTTTTTATCTTTTTGTAATCAGGTCCTGTACCAATGACGATTAATTTTTTATCAGGCATCATGGAAAACGCTTTAACAATTAAATCAATTTTTTTATATGGAACCATTCTCGAACATGTAAAATAAAAATTTTCTTTCTTATGAAAACATTCAAAATCTCCAGTATTAACAGGCGGATAAATTGTGACAGCTTCTCTGTTATACACTTTTTTAATTCTTTGCTTAATATACTCCGAATTGCTGACAAATTGATCTACTCTATTAAGCGATGCAATATCCCATATTCTTAGCTTGTGCAAAAAATATTTAACTATAAAACCTTTAATTCCTGTTTGTAATTTTGCTTCTTTTAAATATTGATAATGCAAATCCCAGGCGTATCTTACCGGTGAGTGGCAATAACAGATATGCTTTTGTCTTGAATGTGTAAGAACTCCTTTAGCAACACAGTATGATGAGCTTATTACAAGATCGTACGCTGACAAATCAAAAGTTTCTATGGCAAGTGAGAAAAACGGCAGATAATTTCTGTAATGTTTCTTTGAAAAGGGAAGATTTTGAATGAAAGACGCTTTTACTTTTGATTCTTTAATCTTCAATTCGTCTAAAACATTTTTGTCGTAAACAAGCGTGTAGATATCTGCATCAGGATAGAGATTATATATTTGCCTGAAGACTTTTTCAGCGCCACCTAATTCCGTAAGCCAGTCCTGAACAAGAGCCACTTTCATATTTTCTTTTTTAGAATTAAAAATTACTTTTTAATATTTAATTTAAATTTCAAACTAAATATACTGATGTTTATCAATATAATTATTCTTTTGTATATTTTAAAAAACAGGGACCTTTTGCTTCGAGATAATAAGTTTCCTAATTCGGTCACCGTAAAGTCTGATCTTCTATACAGCAAATAAGGCTCTTTTATAAATTGGACTTTTCCAGTTATTTCAGCCACGAAACCAATCCATATATCAAACCCTATTACTTTGTTTTTAGGAAATGGAAGAGAATTATTTAGAACTTTTTTATTAAATGCCATACAAGAACCATAATATGTGTTGCAAACCAGGTTTTTCAGTATTCCGCTTCCTGAATTATATATTGAAAAAAAAGATTCGTTAATGATGTTCAATTTTTCATCAGTTACCATTGAATTGGTTACAACCAAATCATTTGTTGATAACAAAGCAACAACTGCATTGTATTTTCCGGGTAACCATATATCATCCTGATCAGATAAAAAAATTAAATCGCCTGATATTTGGTTTAGAGAATTTTCAAAATTTGCTGTATATCCTTTTTCACCCTCATTGTAAAAAATTTTAATCCTATCATCATTAAAACTATTTACAATATTGATTGTCTCATCAGTAGAGTGATCATCAGAAATAATAACTTCATCATTTTGACCGATTTGATCTAAAATTGACTGAAGTTGTTCTGCAATATACTTTGCTCCATTGTAAGTTGCTATACAAATGCTAACTTTTACCATTAAACATTATTTTTATC
>NZ_JAPDHW010000024.1 GCF_025971945.1 Chryseobacterium kimseyorum | reverse complement strand
ATACTTAATATTGTCTTCAATAATCACAAATTACATATTAAGAAAGTAAATATTTAATGTATTGATTTTCAATTATATAAACTGAATAATATTAGATTATAAATTTAAAAACAAAATTATTTCACTATAGAATGAAAATAACATATCTGTTTTTGCATTTCTTTTATTTGTGAAATAGATGTAACTGACTGTCCAAAACATTTTTTACATGACTCAAATCTCCCCCTTTCATTACTTTATTAGTACTAAAAAAAAGGATTTTTCGATCACTGGAACTAGTAATTTTGATCATTCTGATTTGAAGATCTACATTCATCCTTCCAATAATGAAAATTTAGTTTGCTCTAAGAATATTATTTTTTTTGGCGAATGTTTCGATTATGAGAATACATCTCAAGGTAATCGAGAAATCGTAGAATCTCTGCAAAAATTACATTTTA
The DNA here is from genome assembly GCF_025971945.1 of Chryseobacterium kimseyorum. GTDB lineage: Bacteria > Bacteroidota > Bacteroidia > Flavobacteriales > Weeksellaceae > Chryseobacterium > Chryseobacterium kimseyorum. The sequence goes on along the minus strand of NZ_JAPDHW010000024.1, from coordinate 43,871 downwards.
ATGAAAAATTAGAAAAAATTGAAAAGCTGTCAGGATTTTTTATTATGATTATAGTGGAAAATGATAATACTTACATCCTTAATGATGCAACCGGTCAATTAGAAGTTTTCATCTGTCATGAAGATGCTGACTTGTATATCAGTTCTCAACCCAATATCATAGCAAAGATTTCCGGAAACAGCGACTTTCACGATAATTTACCTCCCTATATTGCTAATAAAAAAATAAATATTTTCAGCAAAACACCTTATAAATCTATTACAAAGCTTATTTCAAATTTTTATTACAACGTCACTGAGCGTAAATACTACAGATTTCCCCGAACATTGATCACTCAAAAGCTTAATAATCGGCAGGTGGCTCATTTGGTATTGAGTATCCTTCAGAATTCGATGAGCAGTATGGCAGAAAGAAAGAATTTAGGAATAGCAATAACTGCAGGTTGGGATTCAAGAGTATTATTTGCATCATCATTATCTATTTCAAAAAATATCAATTATTATGTATTAAATCATCAGTCAGAAAGTAGTAAGCAAGATGTTATCATAGCTCAGAAAATAGCTCAACATTTTCAAAAAAATTTAAATGTGATACATTATAATTTAGCTTCGGTAAAATTAGGTGATCAAATTACGGAGCTTTGGAAAGATGACGAGAGAATTCGTAAGATATCAACTGTAATGAATAATTACTATCCAGACACCTATCTAATTAATGGGAATGTCAGCGAGATTGCGAGAAACTTTTATGATCCTCTCCCGCGAAAAATATCGATTGATGATATCTGTTATATCATAGGAGTTAGAGGTGGAAACTATGAAAAAGAAGCTGTATCTCAGTGGTTCAGTGAAACAGATGATACAGTTCACCTATTAGATTCTATTTATTGGGAGCACAAAATGCCGAATTGGGCAGGTAGCAGCAAATCAATCTCGAACATTTATAATATCGTTATTTCTCCTTTTAACAATAGATACTTGCTGAATTTGCTTATTGCAACGAACAGACGTGATAGAGACAAATATTTCCACACTATTTATAAGCTTTTACTGGAAATAATTGATAAAAAATTAACCACCATACCGATAAATCCCACCAGAAAAAACATTAAAATCAGAGTAATGAAAAATCTACATATATATCCTGCTTATAGATATATATACTTTAAATGGCGAAAGCTTAAATTTTAATTTTAAATCCATATCTCAGAAGACTGATATATACAAAACATTTAATATACTTAATATCATACATAATTCTACTAGAAATTCTACCTCCTATAAAAATATCACAGTTTAAGCATGGCTTTATTATCTAAAGAATTTGTAGACTAACAGATTTAAAATTGTGGTATATACAGTAATTCACTACATAAAATTTAAAACCTTTATAAATTATCATGAAATCTAAAAAAATCTTAGTTTTAAACACCCTATTTGTTTCGTCATTTATTTTTGCACAAGAAACACAACAGCAGAAATTTAAGGTCGATGCCGGATTTGAGTTCAGAATTGTTCCATTTAACTTTAAGAATGAGGAAGGCTTGTACACCACCAATAAATTCTTTCTATACAACAGGGATAAACACTTGTCCGGTAACAGTATAAATGTAAGCATAGAATATTACTTCCTTAAGAACACAACAATTGGAATTAATCAAAGTTTCAGGTATGATCAGTTATATTCCGATAATAACCTGGATAATCCAAATAATTATTTTACAACTGATCAGCATATGAGAATTATTGCAGACACAGAAATTCAATTAAAACAATATTTTCCGTTAAAAAACATCAATCATCAGATTATTGCAAGTTTAGGTTATGGATTAATGAATAATAATACACTGTTCCACGTAACAGAAGTCTATGACCGAGATCCAAATGGTCAAATTAATTTTAGTAGAACCAGTGAAGTTGATTTTCAATTTCAAGCTTACAAAATAGGTGTGGGCTATAAATATAAAAGACTTGAAGCAATGATAGGGACCTACATCGTTGAAAAGGACAATTTTGATGATTATTCCAGTGGGTTCGGCATGCCTTTTCTAAAGTTGAGCTACAATATTGTGAAATTTTAAGTGCTAATTAAAGATTGATTGTGAAAAACTAAACAACCCTACTTCAATAGAGCTGTTACAAGTACATCGTCAAAACAGATCTAAAAATACCCGTGGATTATGATTATAGAGAGGAAAGTCTCTTATCCTATTAGAGTTAGTTGTTATCGCCATAAAATACTTACAATATTCAACTTCATTGCGAGATACGCCAAAATTATAATGTTACTCTTAAAATTAAAGGTGAAGATCCATTTCTTACAAGATATGTGTTTCCAAAAAAGATAGACTACCATTACAATATTGCCAATTGGGGAGTAAAGTCTGCGGCAAAATGTCGGATCTCTCCAATTGTTCCGTCCACAATTATTTGTTTTTAAAAAGTTTAAATTCTGTATGGTTTTATATTACATGTCAAGAAATGAGTTGATATGAACGTGACAAATATCTGAATCGATACGATCCTACGAATAGCACATTGTTGTAGTATTCAATAGACTTGTTCAATAAGTGGGAACAGCTTTGTTGTTAATAGAAAATCTCTGTAAAGCTCGACGTGCAAATGAATTGATATAGGAATGTTTTACTATGTATTAGTCATCAGGTAAAGTCGTAGGACTTTACAAGAAGTGTTATCATATTATTGAATTTTGGCTAGTTAGGTTTTTTGCAAATCCTTGTATAAACGATTCCAACAATTATACTTTTATTATTAAAGAAAAAACATATTAAATATTAAAAATTTATAGAATTAACATTATTTAGTATTTATAAATATCAATATAGTTAATTATATCTGTTATCCTTGACAAATCTACTTCTTTTCACACTATTTTATCATCCGTATTTTTACGGTATTTCAGTGATCATCTGAAATTGGGTGGTCAATATCACTGGAATTTAAAATCAGACAAACTAATTTATAATTTAATTAGATCAACTGATCTATACCAAGAGAATTAATAAGGATCAAATTTTCAATGAACTACATTTGCATCTTGTGAGGTTTCTGACTTTTCTATGCGGATTACCATTCAGGCAGGCACAAGGAAAACTGCAATCAATTCCTTGAAAACAATAAGAAAGAATATTGATAAAGCTTGAAATGTTTTTGCGTAGGTTCTGGGATTTCCAACCCCGGCTACCCAAAAAATTTTTTTTCGGCTGTGACAACAGTATGTATTTGCTATAGAGAAACGGGTAACCGATCAGTCAATTACGTTATATTTTTTTTCTTAGTGAAATCTACATTGTATGATAATATTATATATAAGCGTCTGTAGGCACGAAATTTGTTTGATGTTAAAAAGCATATATAACATAATATTTAATTTCATTAAAGGGAAATCTTCAAATTTTAAACTGAAGATTTCCCTTTTTTATAGAGATTACAGTCAGTGTTTCATTTTCTCTACTCAATCTTTATTCTGATATCAAAAATTGATCTCTAAGCACTTATTATAGACATGTTAATGAGGTATGATTACCGACAGTTTTCTTGTCCTATTAAACTTCTCTAATTCTATATTATCATGATATACATGAGATAACATTCTTGAGAGACAACACTCAAATAATGCAATTATGGATCAAGAACAATCCTAAAAGACGGAATAATTTCTTAGTTTTAAAGATAGATTTAGAGCTAGTAAAGATAATTGATGCAGACGTTGAAAGATAGCCTTCATCTGCCAAAAGAAAATTATTGGAACCTTATTATCAGAATTCCGCCATATGAAGTATTTACTTTTACCTATAATATATAAGCCAGATATTTTTTCCGGCTAATTTTTATTTTATCTAATAAATCTGAATTATTTTAGGAAGGCTTATCAACTTTATTCTTCCTTAAGAAGTAAAAGAGAATATAAATAGTAGCAGTAACTTTAACAAATGCTATTCTGTGTTAGCCTTATTTGTCTAAATGCCTCTAGTATGTCCAAAATTCTTCTGGAAACTCTTTTTTATATTCATCTTTAAAACTTCGCCAACATCAAAACCTGAAGGCTTTACTTCCGTAGATGTTCCTCGAGGATGTGAATGCACTCTTTGTTGGTGGATAGCATTTTTATTAAGGGAGATCCAGAATTGCTCGTTCCTAAATTAAACCGTCGCCAAATAATCCTTTTACACTAGAGCTTTCATTTCACTGTGTTGAGCACCTATAATATTTGCAGAAAACGGTGGTTTATTTTTTTTAAAATAAACAAAAATATATACCGTTTAATCAAATAATATTTATAAATTTGGCACTCAGTGCCATTTTAAATTAAATGAATATACTTGCAAATACTTTTCAACAAATTAAGCATGAATAAAAATGATAAAGCTCAAGCGCTTCGTGCAAAAATTGCCAACGCTGCAATAAAGCTCTTTTTAGCTGAAGGTTTTGACCAGATTACAGTTGATGCAATCGCTGCGGTCGCTGGTGTTTCCAGGCGCAATTTATTCCGCTATTTTGCCAGTAAAGAAGATATAGCCATTTTTTGGACAGAGATAACCGGCCCTCAATTGGTCAATCAGTTGCATGAGCATAGTGAAGATATCCGGAAGCAGCCTGTTCAGGCAGCTTTAGACGCAGTGATCCGCCATGTCGATCAACATAATGAACTTCACCAGGTTTCACTAGCAATGGGTAATTTAATTGAAAATACACCTTCCCTGCGGGCCCGAAATCATGAAAAATATTTAAGCTGGGAAGGATTAATGGCTGATGCTTTAATTGAAAAGGGCACCTACCCTATTTTAGGAAAAATGGCAGCTGCCATAGCCCTTGCCGGGCTTCGCCTTGCTGTAAAGGAATGGCTGGCCTGCAAAGGCAGTAAACCAATCGCAGATATACTCAAACAGGTGTATGAACCCTTTATTAATATCAAATTATAAAAATAAATTGTAATGAAAGAAATGCAAGGAGAGGTCATTATTGTGACCGGCGGCACAAGAGGCCAGGGTGAAGCTGAAGTAAGGCTTTTATCAGAATCAGGTGCAAAAGTAGTTTTCGGCGGACGCGATGTTACCGATGGACAACGCATCGCTGATGAACTGGGCAAAGATGTTCGTTTTGTACTCCAGGATGTAGGCATAGAAGCTGACTGGGTTAATATTGTTGCCTATGCCGAGTCGGAATTCGGTAAGGTGACTGGATTGGTGAATAATGCAGGCATCACGATTACAGGACCTATAACAGAGATCGACGCTGAAGAAGTGATGGCAAAATGGCGAACCAACCAGTTAGGCCAGCTTTTAGGCATGAAACATGTTGTTCCGGCTCTGAGACGAAACGGCGGCGGCGCTATTGTGAATATTGGATCTGAAGCAGGTGTGCGTGCTGCTCCAGGCTCTATTGCCTATTCAGGCAGTAAGGCAGCTATTGCAGCCATGTCCCGCACTGCTGCTATTGAATTAGCCGAAGATGGGATCCGGGTTAACGCAGTTATACCGGGCCCCATAGACACGCCGATGATTGAGCGGGCAGCAGGAGCTGGTGCAGCAGCAAAAATGGGAGCGATCATTCCTTTAGGACGTGTAGGCCAGCCGGAAGATGTAGCACATGCCGTACTTTTTTTATTATCTGGAAAAGCCGCCTTTATAACCGGAGCGGAGCTGGCAGTGGACGGAGGCCGCACTGCGGCAGCGTCCGGAAACTTTGAGCAGTAATATACAAACGATATAGGATAGCTGTGTTTGTAACCCAACACAACTATCCTTTATAATTCTTATTATAAAACGACCATTTGATATTTTGTATTCAGCTTGACCTATGATGTGGACATAATAGCATTATGGAATAACACAAAAGAAATTGAGATCAGTTATTACTCAGAAAATAAATACCTTCCTGACATTAATGTTATCATTTCAGAATGCATCAGAGGACGAGAGAAAGACACCGTAATGTTGCCTTTTTTTTATACTCGAAAGTATTTCTTTACAATATTTAAACAAAATTTAAGCTGAATACTTTTAATATTAGAATAGAAATCTGCCATATCAGTAAGCTCTATAAAGTGATTATTGTATATATCTAGTTTTAAAAAACGATTTTTACTTACTTATAGAGAATCAAGATAAACCAATAATAACCCATGTAGTTATTTACTACATGAACTTCCATTTTCAACAACGAAGAAACTTTTATTGCCGCCTTGGATTTGTAATGTTCAAAAGAGGACAATTAGACAAAAATAAAAATTCAATACTGTCATGATAAAAACAAATCGCAATCGCAGCCTTCACTATCGGAGCTATGATATTATTAGGAACTAACAATGTTCAGGCTCAGAATACAACCGCAACCACAACCGTAAATATTATTCTGAACAATGTAATCTCTATCGACGGAGGAAGTATTGCCGTTGCCTACAGCTATGCTACTGCTGCGGATTATAACTCGGAGAAAATAGTGGCTCAGGCTAACACTCTGAAAGTAACTTCAACAAAGAATTTTAATGTAAAAGTAAAAGCAGGCAGTGCGAATTTCATGAACGGAACCAACATGATCCCCGTAGATTTATTGACCATCAAAGTTGCCGCAGCTTCCGGAACCATAGGCGGATTAAAAGTGCTGTTGTCTTATGTGTAACGGATCAAAATTTAGTAGCAAATGCTCCGCTCGGAAGCGCCTTAACACTGAATTTGAACTATACCATCCCAGCAGCAAAATCATAATAAATAATTCTGAGCTCAGATAGCATAAACAGATTTTATGATATACTATATTAAGTCGTATGATATCTGGCAACTTTATTTTCGCCTTCAAAACCATTTTTTTCCTGATAGAGAATTCGATGCCCTATGTAATTAAGCTTATCCGTACAATTGCGTAGCAAAAGCATTTTTGCATGTTAATAAGCAATTAATTCAAATAATCTCTATTACCTATGTCATTTTGTACTCGTAATTTAAACTGTCTCGGCTCAAACTTTAAATTTGGAATTCTAACAATGATACTGTGGAATTGTTCTGACTTAAAGGAACAACCGAACAAAGATAATCCATCATTTCCGGTTTTTTCAACGCGTGCATCCGAATCAATCATTTATCAGGAGTTTCCTACTTCATTAGAAGGAAAAGAAAATGTACAAATCCGTTCACAAGTTGATGGTTATATCGAAAAGATTTTTGTGGAAGAAGGTGCATTCGTAAAAGTTGGACAACCTCTTTTCCGTATTGAATCCGGAATCTACAACGAAGATCTAAATAATTCTTCAGCTGCATTATCAGTCGCAATAGCCAACATGAGAAAAGCACAGATAGAAGTGGAACGACTCAGACCACTGGTAGCAACAAAAGTAATAGCTCCCATACAATTAATGACAGCAAAAGAAGAATATGAAGCGGCGAAAGCAACTGTGAGGCAAGCCACCGCAGCCAAAAAAACGTCAAGTATCAGAATGGGTTTTACCATAATCAAATCCCCTGTAGACGGTTACATTGGCAGACTACCCTTTAAAAAAGGAAGTTTCGTTTCATCAAGTGATCCTCAACCATTGACTACTGTCTCAAATGTTAAGGTAATATATGCATACTTCTCGGTAGGCGAACAGGATTTTGAAGCATTTAAGAACAAGTTTCCCGGGACTACAATAGAGGAAAAAATCAAAAATATGCCGGAAGTCGAGCTCATTACTGCGCGCAATAGCGTCTATCCTGAAAAAGGTAGAATTGATCTTATACTCGGTCAGTTCGACAAGACTGTAGGTACAATATCATTCAGAGCATCATTTCCAAATACTGGTGGACTTTTGCGAACCGGTAATACTGGTAGAATAAGATTAGCCGAAAAGCTTACAAATATTCTGAAAATCCCTAAAGAATCGACCTTTGACCAACAGGACAGATCTTTTGTCTTTATTGTGAGAGAAAATAATACCGTGACATCCAAACGCCTTCGGATAGTTGGGCAATCAACACATTACTATTATGTGAAAGATGGCATTCAGCCAGCAGAAAAAATCGTGTACAGTGGTATGGGCCTGCTTAGTGAAGGAGCCAAAATTACACCTAAGCCCTTTTCAGTTGACAGTCTTATTCTCACCCGTCATGAGTGATATCTTCGTCAAAACATCAGCCATTAAAGTAAAATAATCTTATAAGATTACGATAATTATGTTCAGAAAATTTATAGAAAGACCCGTATTGTCAACAGTAATATCGATCATATTACTGATATTAGGCATCCTTTCAGTATTTAATTTACCATTAAGCTTGTTTCCTGAGATTGCCCCTCCAAGTGTACAAGTCACGGCCTTTTATCCTGGTGCTAATGCAGAGGTAGTGGCCCGGTCTGTTGCAGTCCCGATTGAGGAGGCTGTGAACGGAGTCGAAGATATGACCTATATGACTTCAAGTTCGAGCAGCGACGGAAATATGATTTTGAACGTTTATTTCAAGCAAGGCACAGATGTCAACATAGCAGCAGTTAACGTCCAGGACAGAGTTTCAAAAGCAGAAAGCCAGCTTCCGCAGGAAGTTGTGCAGGCAGGTTTGGCTACTCAGAAAGTGCAAAACAGCATGGTAATGTTTATGGGGTTATACAGTGAAGATCCCGAAATGTACAATGAAGAATTTATCCATAACTACATACGTATCAATATTTTACCACAGATACAGCGTATTCCCGGTGTTGCCAGAGCACAAATGTTTGGATCTTCAGAATATTCGATGCGGTTATGGCTGAACCCAGAGCGACTGACTGCAAACAGCCTAACACCACAGGAGGTAATAGAGGCAGTACAAAAGCAGAATTTAGAAGCGGCTCCCGGTAAATTCGGGCAGAACAGCAAAGAAACTTTCGAATATACTTTAAAATATAAAGGTAAATTTAATCAACCGAAACAATATGAAAATATAATTATCAAAGCTAATCTAGACGGATCAATACTTAGGCTTAAAGACGTTGCCCGTGTGGAGCTTGGTTCGTACACTTACACTACGACTAATAGGGTGAACGGCAAACCTGCTGCTGGTTTTGCCATTCAGCAGGCAGCAGGTTCAAATGCTAACGAGATGATTGATCAAGTAGAGAAAACTAAAGAAGAATTTCTGCCAAAGCTGCCAAAGGGACTGAAACCGGCATATCTCTATCACGCCAAAGAGTTTTTGGATGCATCCATATTACAGGTTGTCGAAACACTGATCATTGCATTTATCCTTGTTTTTCTAGTGGTCTACCTTTTTCTTCAAGATTTAAGATCTACCTTGATCCCCGCAATAGCAGTACCCGTAGCAATTATAGGAACATTCTTTTTCCTACAGCTATTAGGATACACCATCAATATGCTCACATTATTTGCCCTTGTTTTAGCCATCGGGATCGTAGTTGATGATGCAATTGTAGTTGTGGAAGCCGTACATGCTAAAATGAACAACAGCAATCTTAATGCAAAGGAAGCATCTGTAGAATCAATGAATGAAATCTCAGGTGCGATCATATCAATTACACTAGTTATGGCTGCAGTATTTGTACCGGTAGGGTTTTTGGAAGGACCTACAGGAGTTTTTTACAGACAGTTTGGATTTACTCTGGCCATTGCCATTTTCATATCCGCAATCAACGCTTTGACTTTGAGCCCTGCGCTATGCGCATTATTCTTAAAAAGTGGCCATCACTCGTCTGCAGCTACAGACGGAAATCGAAGTTTTGCGAAGCGATTTTTTACTGCTTTTAATGCCAGCTTCAACCACTTGAACAACCGTTATGTCGGGGGTGTCCGTTTTTTGGTAAGAAGAAAATGGCTTGCGCTTGGTATACTTTCATTAATTTTTACAGGATGTGCAATACTTTTAATCAATGCACGAACAGGTTTCATCCCCGAGGAAGATAATAAAATTATCGGTTTCTCTGTAAATACGCCGCCAGGAACGTCCTTTGATCGAACTGCTGAAAAGGTGGCAGAAATAGAGAATATGATAAAAGATGATGAAGCAATAGAAAACCTGTGGATAACAGATGGACAAAATGCAATGGGCAATACTTTTTCTTCTTCTTTTTCTAATGGGTTTATCAGGCTGAAAGATATTGAAAAACGCGGTGAAAATCCAGATGTGTCTCAACTGATGGAAAAACTAACCCAAAAAGCCAGTAAGGTGCAAGGAGCTACAACCTTCTTTTTCGCATTTCCCACTGTACAGGGATTTGGGAATTCCGTAGGTTTCGAGTTTATGTTACAAGATAGAGCGAGCGGTTCTTTGGACGACTTGGAAATCACTGCACAGCAGTTTACTAACGCCCTAAAAAAACGTAAGGAAATAGGCAGTGTTTTTACAACATTTTCTACAAGAAATCCACAATATGAGTTTGCTGTTGACTTTGATAAAGCCGGACAGCTGGGAGTTGATGTTAGCGAACTGATGAGAACCTTACAGATTTATTATGGCAGCAGCTTCGTTTCAGATTTTAACCGATTCGGAAAATATTATAGGGTAATGGCGCAGGCTGATGCTGTTTTTAGGGAAAATATAAATTCGCTGGACGGAATTTTTGTTAAGAACAAATTTGGTGAAATGGTACCTGTTAAAACGCTTGTAACATTCGAGCGTACACACGGACCCGAAACTGTAACACGGAATAACCTGTTTAACTCGGTGATGTTTAACGGTACACCAAAACCAGGCTTTAGCTCTGGTGATGCGATACGTGCCATCAAAGAAACTGCAACAGAATCGCTGCCACGTGGATATATGTATGAACTGACGGGTATCACTAGAGAAGAAGCCGCCGCAGGGTCTCAGGCAGTGCTTATTTTTATGTTAAGTATTATATTCGTTTACTTTCTTCTTGCAGCCCAATATGAGAGTTATATACTTCCGTTATCCATTATTCTAAGCATACCAACCGGTGTACTTGGTGTTTATGGCTTTACAGGTATGGCAGGAATAGATAACAATATTTACGTGCAGTTAGGCCTTATTATGCTTATTGGTCTGCTTTCAAAAAACGGGATATTAATAGTGGAATTTGCCGTTCAAATGAGAAGGTCAGGCATTGGCATCATAGAATCCGCGTTGGAAGCCAGCAGATTGCGACTAAGACCAATTATAATGACGTCGTTTGCTTTTATTGTTGGAATGCTACCTCTCATCTGGGCTACACGCGGTGCCGCAAACGGGAATCACTCCATCGGTATCAGTACGGTAGGCGGAATGCTGACCGGCGTGACCTTCGGAATTTTTATAATTCCTGTCCTCTACATAATTTTCCAATATCTACACGAGAAAGTGTCGGTACAAAATAATCAACTTCCCAAAACTAACAATAACAAATAATATGAGATTTAAAAATATAGCGTATTACGGCTTGATTGCTATCATCAACCTTATGATGATATCTTGTAAAGTTGGATCACAACAGTTACATTATGTAAAATTTCCAGAGAGATTTTACCAGTCCGAAAACAGATCAACAGATACCTTAACAATAGCCAATCTTAGCTGGCAAGAATATTTTGAAGATAAAACGCTGCAGGCATTAATCAAAAAAGGGGTCAACAATAATTACGATCTGCTGATTGCCATTAAAAGAATCGAGACTGCGCAGGAAAGATTAAAAGCTGCCAGAATATTACAGCTACCTACTGCCACTGTTGCTGTTGCTGCAAAATCAACCTCACCTTCTGACAACAGCCTTGAGGGCATAAGTCTGAATAATTTCGTGGGTCAAAAGCATATTGAAGATTATATTGCCGGCATAAACTTAAGCTGGGAAGCGGATATTTGGGGGAAAATAAAATCGCAGAAGGATGTTTTACTCAAACAATATCTACAAACGTACGAAGCAAAAAAAGCAATACAGACACAAATAGTGTCCCAAATTGCTCACAGCTACTATAACTTGCTGATGCTTGACACACAATTAGAAACTGCGAAAAAAAATCTCTCACTTAACGATACTATATTTACTGTAACCCAACTGCAATATCATGCCGGAATGGAGACAAATCTTGCTGTGAAGCAGGCAGCCGCACAGAAGCAGTTCGTGGGAACGCTTATACCGCAATTGGAGGAACAAATCGCCTTAGAGGAAAACGTCCTTAATATACTCACCGGAACAAGCCTTGAAAAGGTTTCAAGAAACGGCATTTTATCAGAAATACAACTTCCTAATATATTACAACACGGTGTTCCGGCGGATTTGTTAAGCAATAGACCAGACATACGAGACTATGAGCTGTCAGTAAAAATAAGGAATTCAGAAGTGGGTATTGCCCAAGCCAATACGTACCCCAGCCTAAATATCTCTGCATCCATAGGTGTAAACTCTTTTAGGGCCAGTAACTGGTTTCAGACCCCTGCGTCATTATTTGCCAGTATTATGGGTGGAATTGCTCAGCCACTGCTTCAAAAGCGAACGCTGAAAACAAATCTTGCGGTGGCAAAAATAAACCGAGATGAAGCTGTTCTGGAATTCAGGAAATCAGTCTTGGATGCGGTGCGCGAGGTTTCGGATGCTTTGGTAAGGAGCGAAAAATTAAAAATTGAATATCGCGAAACAGAACAATATTCCAAGATTCTCCAGTTAGCGATAAATGACTCCAAACAGTTATATAAAAATGGTTTAGCCAATTATATTGAGTTGATCATGGTACAAAGCAACGCATTGAAGGCTGAACTTGCTCTTGCTTCTGTACGGCGCAGGCAGCTCGGCGCCTGCGTCGATCTCTATCGTGCGCTAGGAGGTGGATGGCGATAACATTACTCGTTGACGATCCAGCTTTTAAATTCAGATGCCTTATTCTTGCTTATGTATATTCTTTCCGGCACCTCAATGTTTAAATTCAGCCATAGACGGCTATCGAACCACACAGTAATGTTTTGGACACTATTTCTGGAGACAATGAACTGCTTGTTGGCACGGAAAAAAAAGCTGGGATTTAAAGTTGTATAAATCTGGTCAAGTGATTTTGAATAAACGAAACTTCTTCCATCATTTGTAAAAACACGTTCTTTTATCGGTTGTGTAAAAGCAACTTATATCATATACGTTAACAGGGATTAATTGGTCATTGTTTGGCATCAGCAGTTTGTCTCTATATCTTAACTGCGGGCTGATTGTATTAATTTGTTCAATTTGTGCGTATCGGTCTGCGGCGCCAAGCTTATTAAATTTATTGAGCGCCCGGACCAGATCAGTCTCTTTGAGCGGCTTTAAGATATAATCAATACTGTTTACTTTAAATGCCTCTATTGCATATTCGTCGTAAGCCGTAGTAAAAATGATCGGAATTTCTACAGGCAAAATATCGAATATACTGAATGCGGATCCATCCGATAAGTGAATATCAAGAAATATAAGATCTGGAACAGGATTTTTCTGAAGCCAGTTTACCGTCTGAACAATACTTTCAGTATTTCCAGTGATCACTATCTGTGGATTTACCTTAGTCAGCATATCTTTTAAATTTTCGAATGCGGCGGTTTCATCTTCAACGATAAATACTTTCATCATGTACTATATTAATGGTAACATTACCGAAAAGGTTTTTCCGTCGTTTTCAATTCTGATTTTTTTCAGCATAAGCAAAGTATATCTGTTTTCCAGATTTTCCAATCCTGTCCCATTTGTTACAGGCTCTATAAGTTTGGGTTGTATAGGGTTCGATATGGTAAGTTCTGATTTATTATTTATATAGATATTTACCACCATTTTATTAAGACTGTCAATTACATTGTGTACAACGATATTATCAATTAAAGGCAACATTGTAAGAACAGGAATTTTGTAATTTTTATGAAGTTCCTCTATTTCAATATTAAACTCAAGTTTATTTGCAAACCGGGTTTCCAGCATATATTTGAAAGCACCGATAAATTCTATTTCATCCTGTAAATTGACAACACATTTTTTTTCGCTCTGTAAAATGTAACGGAATACATCTGACATTTTTGTGACGAATGATAAAGTATCATCATCATTACCCTTACGTATCAGCGACGATATTCCGTTTAGTGAATTAAAAAAGAAATGAGGATTAATCTGGTTTCTTAATGCATCATATCTGCTCTGAAGGTTTTCAGTTTTCAGTTGTTCGATTTGTCCCTCCTTTTCAAGCTGGTCGTTAAACATCATTAAAGCATGTCCTAAAAATGTTGAAAGTAAATAAACGATAAAGTACTGCAGTACCAAAATTCCCGCGGCGGTACGAATCATACCTGTCCAATAGTACATAATAAGGACGAGAAAACCGTATGCGAAAACAACAATGACCAAATTACATTTGGCTCTGTGTCTGAGATTGCGATATTTGATTTTTTTTAGGTTATATTCCAGCAACAGATAAATAATAGATGCAAAAAAGAAATAATCAAAAAGGAGAAAGGTTTTTTGGGCATCGGTTACTGAGTTTGATGGTTGTGCAAGTTGCCAATTCATACATATGATGTCGGGATACACTATAAATAAGCTGCTAAGCAAGCATAAGAATAGCAGTTTTGTGCTCGTGATATTTTTTATCATATTTATCATCAATATCGATTATATAATACTTTTTGCCATACTTTCATCATAAAGCCTGCAAAATAAATGATTTGATCAACTTATAAAACAGTGTATTCACTAAAGCGAAAAAACTGCACATCAAAACGAATAAAAAGTAATAAGTTACTTGAGTCCTAGCTGAGCTGTACCACAATTCCCTCCTTTGACTTTCCTATTTCAGACATTGCGCTTATAGTATCATTAAAATTAAAAAGTTTTGCTTTTGGAGGATTGATGTCGCCTCTCCCTATAAGTTCAGAGAGTTTTTTAATGGCATCCTGCTTTTCTTCTTCCGTTCTTATAGTATTTAATGCACCCATAACAGCGTATCCTTTGAACATAATATGTTGAGGATTCAGCTCCGGCCAACTTCCGCCGGCAAAGCCCACTAAGATGACTCGTCCTTTGTAAGCAATAGCGTTGATAACAGATTTATGAGCTTTTCCACCTACGGTATCATAAATTACGTCGACTCCCTTATGATCTGTCAGTTCCATTATTTTATCAATCAACTTTTCATCGGAACTATTGAGTACAACATCAGCACCTTGACTTATACAGAATTCTTTTTGTTCATCGTTTCTTATAACTGCAATAACCTTTGCACCCAAAGCCTTTCCAAGCTGCAAAGCCGCCGCTCCTGTACGACCCGCCGCTCCTAAAACTAATAATGAGTCACCGTCTTTAATATCACCCCGATTTACCAGCCCAACGTATGCAACGTGATAAGTTCCTGGGAACGCAGCAGCCTGTTCATCACTAAGCTTGGTGGGAAAAGGCAAAACTGTAGTCTTGGAGCAAATAGTATAATCAGCGACAGCCCCATATCCTTTACCATAGTATTCACTTGTTCCCAATACCTTTGTTCCTTCGATAAAAGGAAAATCAGCTCCTGTCTTTTCTACTATTCCCACAAACTCTTGTCCGGGAGTTATCGGTGGGTTTGTAACAAACGGATAATTACCTTCCACTGCAAGTTTGTCAGGCAGTCCGATGCTTGACACAATTACCTTAATAAGTGCTTCACCTTTTTTTGGTTCAGGTACAGGTATATTTTTTATTTTTAAAACTTCACTGATTTCACCAAATTCATCAGCCTGCCAGCTTCGCATTAACTTATTTTCCATATATTAAATATTTAGATCCGTTCACTATTGTTCTTTAAAATTAACAGTTTGCATATTCAGCCAATTCAATTTCCAACTGTTAATAATTAATGTTTATTTTAATGGAATCCCATTAATTGACCTATAGATATTGACTGCTTTGTCATCAAAATTGTCAGGATAGTTTGTTGTTACCACAATGTTCATATATTCTTCACCTAATTCTGCAATTTTTTCATTGGAAAGATCACGATTGATGACCGTCTGTTTTTTGTCTGATTTTATAATAGCCTCGGCCATTTCTTCGATGGTCAGATCTGTACAATAGGGGGGACTTCCCGGTTGTTGACGCCATGAATCTATCAGGGAACCAGCATCATAACTGTCAAAGCCTGTTTCATCGATAATCTGAAAAGCTATTTTTTTCCAATCCTCATTGTCTGATGATACGGTAAGCGCGATTCTTCCAGAAGTCCCATGAGGTTGTCCGTACTTTCTGAAACTATGTGTTACAATATTGTTAAATGCTTTTACCACCGGTCTTCCGATCTGCTCAGAGACCCAGACACTGTGTGGTTTTCCATTTTCTATTTCTTCAATAATGCCATCGCGATGTGGGAAATAATTCATTGTCTCAATAACGGGAACGTTTTCATTCAGGTCACTAAATAGATTTTTTGGCAGTTCTGCAACTTTTCCAAATGGAATAGAAATAATGACCACATCGACATTCGTTGTTGCATCCCTCAATTCAACTGCTGTGATAGCCTCGTTATCAGCAAAAGCAATAGTGTGGGCACCGCGAGAATTAGCAACAAATATCTGATGTCCGTATTTGCTTAACTTTTTTGCTAGAGTTTCGCCAATTGCGCCAGCGCCAATAATGCCTATTTTCATATTTTTGATTTAAAATTACTATTAATAAATGTTTGCTTTATTTATTATGCTTCGAACAGTTAGCATTAATTTTTAGAATACTTCGTTCCTTTTAATGTAGAAATTTTTCTTTTTTATGATAGATGTTACTAATCACTATAGAATTAATATTATCTGTGATAGATAAACCTATTTGAAATAGGTTCTCTACCCATTTTAATAGAATCCCGATTGCATCTGAATCTGAATATCCGAAAAAATACCAAACATCATTTTAAACTTATTGGAAATATCTAATGTTTCCTGATTGTTCTGCAAACATACCAAGATAAGTTTGAAGAATACCAGCCAAACCTTGATCGGTTAGCAAAAACAGAAATGTTTGTGCATACATACCTATATCACCTGCAACTCGCACATTTTCGCCGGCCGATGGTATAAAAAGTAGTGCAACATGTGGAGCTCCAAAAATAGTGAGGTTTTATCAGCTGCTTCTTTGCTCTCTTTTTCATCATCTCTCTTTATACCAACCATTCATAATATGCTTTACCTTAATCTTGTAACCTTTCCAAATATTGCTCATTATAGTCATTTTAATCAAATGTGAAATTCAGATTAAAATTACCAGTAGTATTAGCATCATGTAAAGCTTGGGAAAGTTGACGAAGCTTTTTGCCTGAAACGATATGTACTACCCACGGCTGGGTATTACAATTAGATGGTGACTGTTGTGCATTTATGTGCATATTTTCAAGACATCTTCAGAAATTGGAGTGGATAAAAAGCCTTTGCATGATTTTCGTAAGTAAATGACCTCTTTAGATATTAAGTTTATATCCGCATTGGATACTGAAACATCTTTTGGTTGTACTATTATATTTTAAAAATTTAAACTGCATAATAACAAAATTACAATAAATAACTTTACATTTTATAGTACTTTCCTTTAGGAAAGTGTGTTTTCGAAAAAATACAGATTTAGTCAATAGCTAATTATAACCGGTATTATAATATATTTGTACTGATAATGATAGATGGCAAAAAACTTATAATGACTGCTTTAGTACAGTAAAACTTGTAAAAGATGCGTTGATGGTTATTAATGAAAAGTGGGAAGTTGACGATTATTATTTCAGTTAGTATAGAGAATCAGAGATTTACTGATATTCAAGATCGTATTGTATTAATTACTCCAATAGTTTTAGCGAAAGAACTTAAGGAATTGGAATAGCATAAGCTCATTAAAAGAATAATGATCAACGATTATCCAGTGAAGATTATTTATATATCTGAACCGTATGCCGAAACATTTACACCTATTATCTATGCTTTGAAAGATTGGGGAATTAATCATAAAAAAGTTGTATCTGATTAATAGATTATTATAATTATTAGTCTGTAATATTACCCGTTAAATAAGTCTCAAAAAACGATCAAAATAAAATTTTATATTAGTAGCAAAAATGGCTTTGCGAATATCATAAAGTTTGGATTGACGCAATGCGTAAATTTTGAAGTTATTTGCAATCTTAAAAAAGCCTAACAAAATAGTCCCAATCCTACATTAATTCTTCCTAAGAAGGTATATTAAATGGACTAATTTTTAATTTGAAAATAATCTCAAAAAATGATTAGATATGCTAATAGATTGCGCAGCAAGAATATATCTTTGAGTATATCTGTAAAAATTTAATATGAATGTCTTTAATAACGAAATAGAAATCTTTAAAACTGAAATCCATAACATCTATAAAGCTTACCGCTTTTCTCATTTTGGACTGTACAATTTGAGAAGTGTTTTTAATGATTATAAAAAGAAAAACAAAATTGAGAATTTTAAAATTGTAGATCAGGAATGTAATATTGAGATAAAGTTTTCTGAGCTAGATATGGAGGAAGCAAAAGAGCACGGCTTTTATCAAATGATAATGGCTGGTAATACAATAGTAATGATTTATAATTTATGGGAAGATAATTACAGGACAATATTTGCTAAATGCTTAGGTTATACAAATAAAACTGACCTAAAAAATAACCTATTTGGAGATTTAGGGAAAATTAGAAATGCAATCGTGCATAATCACTATAAACGTACTTCAGATATTGATAAGCTTGAAATATTAGGATTTTTATTTCCAAATGATAGATTTATTTTGGATAGTTTTGCTGTCCATGACATATACGTAAATGCACTGAAAGCTTTGGAGTTAATGAAACAACCATCAGCAAATTAAAATAATAACCTCTAAATAATCTTAAAAAACGATTAATTTATCTGAATGGTTTACTTTTCATGAGACTCAGTAATTTAACACGTCATTGATTAATTTTCATAAGTCTTCCCTACAATATTGATAATAAGTAAAGCAAGAAAACTCTTGCTTTACTTATTATCATAATATTATCGTAGATCCCAAATGCCTTTTTCTTTCAAATAGTATCCCTCAACTTTTTTATAAATATTTTTAAATGTAATTTTTCTACCATTTACAAGTTTTTCTTCCAATAATACATTTAAATCATAAAATGAGTAGGAATTATCTTTGTAAAAAAGACGAGGTTCATTATAAGGCTGAAAAAAATAAACTGGACTGAAATTCCATTGTGCCAATGGACAAATTTTATGTAGATCTTCACCTAATAAATATAACATTGGGATAAATATTTTTTTTTATCATTGTTAGATAAGGTGTTTGAAAATTTCTCCAAATCATCATAAAAGGTCCTATCGTCGAATTTAGTTCCCAAATTAAATAAAATCTCCACCATTTTTTCCCTCGTAAAATTTTCCATGTTCAATAATTCTCTATAGATAAAGTAGGGAGTATTATTTTCAGGCAAAACAGGAAATGAATTGTTGGAAAACATTTCATCATAATCCTGTTTTGCTATTATTAAGCATCTTCCATCATTTAAATTAGGAAATACAATTAATTTATTATCATTTATAAATAAAGAAGTACTTTGATTGAAGTCTGAATATTTATATTCTGTCATTTGTCCAACATCATATTTCAATGATTCTTCAAAAGTTATGACTTCATAATTCTTTGAAAGATCTTTTTGTGCATCCATCATATTAAAAATCATTATTAATATTATAATTATCTTTTTTTTCATCCGAAATTTTATTTTAATACTGTTGACGGTGAATTTCCAAGAATACTATTAAATCTAACTTCCATTGCTCCTGATATAATTCTATACGATGACTGCCAATGAATTACAGTTAGATTGAATAGGGCTCCATGCGCAATAATATTAGGTGAAATAAATGTATCTGAAGTAGTTCCAATAAAAAATTCACCTCCGTACCTTCTAATAGCGTAACTTCGACCTGATGCACCAATCATGTAGTACAGTTGACCCGAATTTGAACTGGTATACAAGGTATTATTTATGGCCTTATCTTGCCTTTTATTAAACCATATTATCTATTATTATTTATGGTTATCAATAATAACATCAGGACATTTAACTTCTACTGTACCCTCTCCTGGTAGTTTGTCATAGCATTTTATGTCACCACCACCAAGATGGAATTACAGATTAGTCTCAAAAGTACTCTCCTTAATTTCAATTTTTTTAGACACAGAAACCCCTTTGGTTATTTTTTTTCTAGTGACAATTTTTCACCATCTTTTGCGCTTACTAATCCTGCAATTAATGTTGTATTTAACTATAATAGTATTAAAGCTATTTTTAAATCTCCATATTTTTTTATAGCTTCTTCTGTTGTGATATCTTCTTTAAAAAGATTTTCCGTTTTAATCTTATCATTTATATAGAGCGTTATTCTCTTTTTATTCGAAGATTTACTAAATTGTGCATTGTCCAAAAAGCCAATTATCAAAGTATGAACACCAGTTTCAGGATTATTTGGCATGATTCTCAACATTTTTATTTCAGGCAAATCTTGTAATAAATTCTTTAATTTTTTATTTTTATATTTATTGTGATTTTTTTCAACTTTTTGAATCTTTAAAATTTCTGTTTTGTTTAATTCTTGACTGTATATTAAAACAGATAAAAATAAACTAAAAACTAAAAAAGCTTTATTATACTTTTTCATATCATTATTTTTTTAATTACATGTTGATTGGGAATATGTATTACTTCCAGTAGAATTTCCTTTTGCAACATTAATCTTTTTAAACTCACCATTACTATTCATTTTTGTCAGAGCTATTCCCACATTGTATTTATCTAACATAAATGATAGAGCATTTTCATAAGCTGCCTGACTGTTAGTATTTGAATCAAAAGCAATATCATTATATTCATTATTTAAAGTTGTCGGAAAAGTGGGTGCATAAGGTGGATTAATCAAAGGCGGATAGCTACTAATAAAAGCATCAAAAGCATTAGCATTAGTAATAATAAAAGCATATACTGTTCAATTAGGCGTTACCAAATATCTGGTATTAAAACTGTTATGTTGATTATACATTGAAATCATGCTATAAACATCTCCTGCTGATGGAGGTGTATTATCAGGATGATTATGAATATCAGCTGTAGGATACTGAAAAGAATTACTGATATTTCCTGAATTTTGACCAAGTTGTTGAACACTCGTTGCATCCATTGAGCTATTAGGATCATCACTTCCAAATGCTACCCAATCTTCTCCTTCATTTTGAGAATAAGCATCTAAAACCCCTTGTTTGGCAATATTAAACTTGGGAATCTTTGATTGTTGCGTTGCTTTAGCAGACGCGGCGGCAGCTTTTACACATAAATCCTGCGGGTTATCAGGATTAAAAGTACCGGCCCCAGGGAGTGGTGTCTGCGGATTGGGTGGAGTGTTAGGACCTCCAATAACAATTACCTCTTCAATATCTGCCGTGTGACATTTATTACATGTTGGGGAACTCATTGGTCCGATTCCGTTTTTAGAGGCTATATCCTCAATAATATTTCCTTCAAGAATCTTTAATTGATATTTAATATTTCTATCCAGAGAAAAATAAGTAACCGTTCCACTCATTTTACTCATAATTTCATGCGCGGTCAATTTATAATCCTCCGAATCAAAATCTGTTGTAGCTATAAATTTCCAGGGGTGTCCCAATATTTTATTGTTATCAATTCTAAAGCTAAGCTCTTCTATGAAACTTAGTTTTTTATATTTTACAGGAACGGTGACTAAAAAGATATCATTCTCATTTTTATAAGTCCTTCCTTTATCCCATTGAATATCTTTTCCAACAATTGATTGTTTATTCTTTATATATTCTTTTTGAATGAATGAAATAACATCATTTTAAATATTGACAAATTCTCCTTCAATGAATTCATGGACACAAGAATTTAAAGAAAAAAGTAAAATAATGCTGACTATAGCCAGTGTTATAAAATAATTATTTTTCATAACAAATTTTGATACAAATTTGGTGTTTACGTTTCCAAATACATAAAAACAATTTACATGAAAAATGGAAATAGAAAGGGAAGCATAGTATTAAGTTGACTAATCTATACTTCCCTGGCAATAGTTTGTTCTTCGTGGTGTGAAGATAGTTTGTTTTCGAGAAATCCAAAAACAATTCATATATTTAGTTTCTTTATCAGGGTCTAAAGTGAAATAAATTCATTTAGTTATCTGAAGGTAAATAACTTAAAAATGAACTTATAATATATAATGGACATTTTATACCATTTTTAGTTTAAAGCCAATATACATTATTTTTTAAGAGGGAGAATATAGCGATCACCTGATGCCCCTAATAATGAAATTTTATTGATATTAGAAATATTTCTATCTATAATCTATTAAATCTCTCATTTAAGTCATAGAGTTAATAAGGATCAAACTTCAAAAAACTGCATTTGCACCAAGGGGTGGTTTCTGATTTTTCTATGCAGATAACCAAATTTTAGATTCGATCCTACAACGTATATTTTTTGCCTGGTGATTGTATTAACTTTAACTGCATTCTTCCCTTCCTTTCAGAGTCTTCCTGGTCCGCTTCCTCGGCAGCTCTTTAAATGCCTTCTTCTATTAAGCGTGGTCAAATCGACTTAAGTTCTCCCCTGAGGTATCAGAGAAAACTTAAAAAGTTAAACGAGTTACATGTTGTTTAAAT
Organism: Chryseobacterium kimseyorum; assembly: GCF_025971945.1. Taxonomy (GTDB): domain Bacteria; phylum Bacteroidota; class Bacteroidia; order Flavobacteriales; family Weeksellaceae; genus Chryseobacterium; species Chryseobacterium kimseyorum. The sequence continues at coordinate 21,266 of NZ_JAPDHW010000024.1, read as the reverse complement.
TATTAGTGCACTACCCTCACCAAACGGTATAAATTAAAATACTTATGTTTTATACAGAAATGAGTCAATTTAAACTCTCCTCCCCGCTACTTATTTCATCGTTGAATATGACCACTTTCCCGTCAAACCCTTTTTCAGCATTTATAACAATATAATCATCACTTACCATTACCTGAACAGCCTTACTCACATAAACTCCAGGCGAAAATTCATAATAAGCTTGTACAATCGGTAAATTTTTAGCTACGTTCTTAATGGTCAGAGAATAACTGTCCTTAATAAGGTGAAAGTGCTCTTTTTTGAATTCTAAATCCATTTTTTTCTAATTTTAATAAGGTAAAAATAAGACTTTTTATCTATGTACTATCCTGTTAAAGTTCTATAAATGGAAATAAACAAAGTACGTGAATCATAAATGGCATTTTAATAGTGAGAGCATTATACAACAATACAATGAATGCTCATCGGATAATGTTTCATTCAACAAACCATAATACTTGTACTTATACTAAGTGATAATCATTGGATATAATAGACTGAATGATAGTATGATTGTATACTATACATGTTTACGCTTGCTGACTTACGGACTTATTCTGACCAAAAAAATTTCTATATTTGATGATGGAAAATTTAGAGAATGAATCACAACCGTACTATCATACCGGAGCAAGTATACTTGAGGTTTTATCAAGTTTTTGTTTAGGTTGGAGCTATTCAGAATTTGAACCTGTTTTTAAAGACACGGAGAAAGGTGCTGATTATTATTGGGAGCTATTTACCAAAGTCCGAATGACCTTTCCCGAAACAGGTGCAGATATGCTGGGATTTATCTACGAATTGGATAGTGCGGAAAAAACACATCTTTTTAAACATTTATTTGGCCGGGACGTGAAATTTTAAGTCCTATGAAATAGGTAACCTTTTGAATTAATTTTTGTTATCATTTCCGATAATAAAATATCATCTAAATACCAAGGTTGGGTAATGTCAAAAATGTATTTGAATAAGTCAAAAATTTCTTGATCATCCTGAGCAGCCATCAAAACATAGAGTTCTCTTTTATATGTTTGCTCCTCGAAATTAGTCTTGCCTAAGATTCTTTGAAATTCAGAATTTTTCTCATACTTGGTACGGAAGTAGCCCTGATATTCAATATTTTTATGTTCAGCGACTTCTTGAATAGCCCAAATAGCAGAATTGTAGATAGCCTCTTTATCATATTTACTCAAATAGCCATTATCATCGATATCCTCTGCAATCCAGTCCTTAATAATTTGGAAAGCCTGGTCTGCAGTTTTAATTTCTACAAAAAATTCCATAACGATTAAAATCTTACCCCTTGTTCTCTCAGTTCATAAATTTTTTTATAAAGCAGATGTTTTGACAAACTTTCCGCGTGGGTAAAGTTATATAAATATTCTAAACACTCGTAAATCTCGATGTCTGCTTCTGCAGCAAGAAAGACAAACAATTCGCTTCTATTTTCGTTCTCGAAATATTCTTCATTAAAACTCACTGGATGCTCCGCTTCGATTTCCCACTTTTTTAGGAAATAACCATCAAATTCAATTTTTTTTTCAACAGCAAAATGTTGAATTACTCCTATCCCATTTCGATAAAGTTCCAGCAGTCCTTCAATATCTTTTGCATTACGATGTAAAATGTCTAAAGTATCACCTTTGGTTATCATACAAAAAGGTATTAGAAATTTAAAGATGCAATATCCCTAAAAACCGTTTTTACCCCTCCACGGGTTTCAACAATTTCATCATTACCGATTGCTATTTCAGGAAAATCTTTATTTAAAGGAATTAAACAGTTTTTGTTCAAATCAATCTTTTTTGCAGAAAAGCCCTCTCCTGAAACATAGACAATAGCCAAATCTCCATCTGATGCTTCGAGATCAGAACGGATAATAAGAAAATCACCTGGCATAATAAAAGGGTAATTGGACATTCCTTTTGCTTTACCGATAAAAGTGGCTTCAGGCTTTGAAAGAAATTTTTCATCAAGACTGATTCTTTTTCCTGAAAAATCTTCAGCCGGTGAAGGAAAACCGTTAGCGATATTTTCATGTACTTCTACATAATAGCGATCTCCATCATTTTTCACTGGATAAAATTCTATCTCACTGTAAATATTTTCTGCTTTTTTTAAAATCATGATATTTCAATTAAATCATCCCAGTTTGTAGTATAACATTTTGACAGTCTTTCGCGGAGCATTTTTTCTCTCCTCTTCAAATCATTTGATGCCAGCGTGACAACAGGATCCATCTTAGAAATATTGAGAAGGTCCATTACTTTCATCAGTTTTTCATGTTTGGGATTTTCATTAAAAAATAAATTTCCCTGCTTGCTAGGTTCGGGGGTTATACCATGGACAACAACACCCGTTTTTTTATATCCAAAACCTTCCTTGTAAATAATATTTAACGCTCGTACCGCGTACTTTGCAATAGTGATGTCAGAATTGGAAGCAAATGGTAAGTTCATGATCACCTTATTGGCATATTGAGGCTCGTCTTCCTTGAATTTATTAGTAATCACAAATACTTCAATCTTACTGCAATAGGATGTCTCTTTTCTCAGTTTTTCAGCGCAACGGGTCGCAAATGTAGAAACCCTTTCGCATATATTGTCATATGAATATTCATCATGGGCAAAGCTGCGTGTGGTCGCGATGGCTTTCTTTCTTTCAGTCTCCTCCAAATCCAGATAATTTAAACCGGATAATTCTTTTTTCAATCGCAGACCGACAATACTTAATTCTTTTTGAACAGTATAATCAGGAAGTTGAGTAAAATCGTAGGCAGTATGGACTCCCCAATTGATTAACTTTTTTGATAGCTGTCGGCCAATACCCCAAACATCTGCAATAGGAAGCCATTTTAGCGCTTTGATCCTTTTTTCTTCGTTATCTATGACATAAACGCCATTCCATCGATCAGAATATTTTTTAGCAATTTTGTTGGCAACCTTCGCAAGGGCTTTTGTTGGAGCAAACCCTACAGATACGGGAATCCAACAGTTCTTTTTTACTGTTTGTCGCATTTCCTGACCATACTTATTAAGGTCATAGTTTTTAAAACCATCAAATTTCAGAAAGATTTCGTCGATTGAATATACTTCTACTTCAGGTGTAAATTCTGAGAGCGTATTCATGATCCTACGGCTCATGTCATCATATAACTCGTAGTTGCTTGAAAAGATATGAACATCGTTTTCGAAATCCTTGAGCATGAATGCCGGTAATCCCATTTTGATTCCCAAATCTTTTGCTTCGTTGGATCGTGCAATAACACAACCATCGTTATTTGACAAAACCACAACAGCTTGATCATTTAACTCTGGCTGAAAGGCTCTTTCAGAGGATGCATAAAAATTATTGCAGTCAACTAGTGCATACATCGTTTATTCGGGAATGAAATTTGGTGTAAAGTTAGACAAAAATTAATCCGAAAAACGATATTTATGTGCTACAGATTTTCAACCCAGTTCACGGCGAAGCAACTCGAAGAGTATTATACAGCCTATGAACTGGAAAATGAATACCATCTTCTGGATGAATTGAATGGATTTAATTATCCGGAAACCGCCATTATCATGGATAAAGCTCCAACTGAAATAGTTGTGGGAAAGTGGGGACTATTCCCGTCATGGGCAAAAGCGGATTTCCAGAAAAAAGCCAATACGTTAAATGCTAAAATTGAAACTGCAGAAACATTAGCATCTTACAAGGGTTCAGTACACAGTAGATGTTTGATTCCTGCTCATTTATTCTTCGAATGGCAGTGGCAGGATGCAAAAGGAAAAGTGAAGAAAAAATTCGAAATTGGTTTGCGTGAGCATCAAGTCTTTTCCCTGGCCGGAATATATAACCTATGGACTAATCCGGACAATGGTAAATCGTACAGAACATATTCTATTTTAACTACGGAGGCCAATGAGTTAATGTCGGAAATTCACAATACCAAAAAGAGAATGCCTGTATGTTTGAATAGAGCAATGGATAAAGATTGGTTGGAAGGAAGAAATTTACAGGATTTCTCTTATCCGAATTATAATCCTGATTTGGTAGCCATGGAATCAAGTGGTGGAATTGTAGATCTATTTTCTCCAAAAAAAAATAGTGATTAATCAGAAACTTAATCACGACTCCTACTTAGCATATTTTTTAAAGATGCTAAAAACCTAGCTATAAGCTTAATCATGCATTTCAAGAAAGCACTTTTTTAGCAATTTCATATCTAATTCTGGGCGAATAGTACTGCTGCAGAAGTAGACTAGGCAAGTAGAATTTTACTTTTGAACGTTTATTATTCATAGAACTATAAGATGCCATCTAATTAATATCACAACATTTACATCAATTAACGTATACTTTATTAGGGTATTTGCGAAATTTACCTCTTCACCGATACATTAATACTATACAGTTTATAGATTTTAAAAAAGAGCATTCCAGTCAGGACTAGAAAGTAGAACATTATTTGATTGTAATTTTTAAAGATGAAATAGGATACGGATAATGAAGTTTGGAAAAACAAACTAACCAAACATACGCAAATGCTGAATATGAAATTATTGATGAAGCCACTCAGTTAAGATCAACATGAAAAAGTCTTCAGAAATACGGGTTCAATTTTTGAGATTATTCATTCGTATTTTTATAAAAATTCCGTTATGACACAAGCAGTTACATCAACAATACTAGGTCAGATTTCAGAAGAATATAAAGTAATCATGAGCACCTGTATGATGAATCCATTACATTACTGCAATATGCAACCGTCCAAAAAAAAATTGAATTCAACGGATATTTCCGAACCCTATGGGAAATTAAAAAAGATCATCCCATGACATTTGGAGATGAATATGTTGAAGATGAAAACCGAAGTAAATAGTATGTGTATTTAGCTGCTGACACCAGTCAAGAAAATTATATATGTTTGGAATTTGCATATAATCTAACCCATCAGCTAGGATTGTCGACAGAAATATTACATTGATGAATTAAATGTTTAAGAGATCAGGGAGTTACATTTTAGATTCACAAAAATATATTACTATGGTAACAAGTTTATTAGTAATCATAAACGATTGTTTTTAAAAGACTGTTAATTCATCCGATGCTTTTAGTATTATTCGTTTTGCCAACTCAATTAGAATAGTTTAGTATAGACCTATAATGCCAATATTACATCACAGAGATCAATAAAGTAACATTCAAAATTACACTGGACTTAATTGTGAATGCTGACAAAACTTTTAATTCGAGGAATGTGCTAGTACTGGAAAAGTTGGATGTTTATGCAGCAATGGATTATGAATGCGAGGAAAAAATTTTTGCAGATCTTCGACACCAAAGTACAACTCTGAAGGCAAAGTCAACTGAAAGATCGAGAAAGCAATGGGCTTCAACCATACAGACACACGTGATTGTATTAATAAAGCTGGAGTTTTGCAAACTTTTGCATATCAGGATTAAAAGGGGTATGAAAATAAGTATTAAATGCGACAAGTTTATATATAAAAAACTCCCAGAAACTTTCGCTTCTAGGAGTCAATCAAATTATAACTGTCTATTAATCTATACTTTTGTTCAAAGTTTCGAATTTTGCATAAGAAGATTTTAATTTTTCCAGCTGACCAGAAACAATTGCAGTACTTTGAGGACATAAATTACCATCCTCAAGCGCTTCTTCATAAGCATCAATCGCTGCATTTTCACCAAACACAACATTTTCCAACGTCGATTCTGCGTTTTCACCACCAAATGCATTTTTCACATCGATCCAAGTTCTATGTAGCGCTCCGGCGGTTGTAGAGGAATCATCTACTTCGCCACCCTTCTCGCTTATTAATTCTACGAGCTCAGATTTCATAGTCTGAGATTCTCTCACCATTTGATCGTAATCATTTTTTAAAGACGAATAGGTCTCCCACACTTTGTCTTCTACTTTACTAAATCCCTTGATCCTGTCATTTGTAATATTTAAAAGATCATTTAAAGTTGAAACTGTTCTACGGTTGTCCATAATAAAAATATTTTTGTTAGTGTACTTATCTTTGTACAATTGTCATACCATATGGTACTGCTGTAAACGCTAAAATTTTCTTAATTAGAAGTTTAACATCTCAACGTTATAAGAAGGATTATGATGAGCTTGGAGAAACCAAAGTAATGAAACCATAATTAATTTTTCCCCAATGGCATTCTGTATTGTCTAGGAAGAATCAGGTGCAATGGAACTTGTATAACCATATCAACACTCCTGTACCTCCCCTGCTAGACAAAGAATTGTTGGACATTGAAAACGTACTGCAGGTGAATATTTTTATTGATCCGGAAAGTGAAGTTTCCTTTATGAAAGAAGTAATGCCGAATTCATTAGTATCACGATGGACACCACTTTTCGCAGATGTAAATCCAGAAGGGATTAGCAAACAGAAATGCGTGCAGTATTTTTGTAATCACTTTAAAATTAATCTATCCGAAACGATGGCTTTCTGGGACGGCGGAAATGATATTTCAATGCTGAAGTATGTAGTGATAGGCGTGGCCATGGGTAATGCAAGAGAAAATGTAAAACAAGCGGCCGATTTTATCACTGATGACGTTGACCATCACGGTGTTGAATCAGCGTTGAAACATTTCGGTTTATTAGTCTAGACTATTAGATATGACTCGATACCGAACTATGCCTTATCGGACAGTTAGTATATAGGTATGACAAATGAAAAAATACTTCCTTTCCCGGGCGAGCTTATAACAGAGATAGTTCCTGAGTGGAGCTCTACAATTTCTTTGCAAAGATAAAGTCCTATTCCAAAGCCGGCAATTGATCTACTGTTGAAGTCTTTAGAGCGATAGTAGCGCTCAAATATTCGCGCTTGGTCGTCAAGTGGTATTCCCAATCCCTGATCCTGTACGTCGATTTTTAATTTGTTTCCTTCAAGTTTATAATATTGGACTTTTATTGTAGTTGAGAATGATGAGTACTTTACTGCATTTCCAATCAGATTATGCATTACCTGAGCTATTTTTTCGCGGTCTGCCAAAACGGATATTGCCCCGGATGACTCAAAAATAAAATGGTGGTTGCGCATGGTTGAAAGCACTTCGTCTTCAATTTCAGAAAACAATACGTGAAAATCAAAGGATTTTTTACTCATGTGCATTTGACCTGAGTCAAGCCTCGATACATTGAGAAAACCATTAATCATATTGTTCATATAATCCACTTGTTTGACTGATTTCTCAAGTATATTATGCTGCTTTTGGCTCTCCATTGATGCACCTTGCCGCTGGATAATCTGGATATAACCCTTCAAAGAAGTGAGTGGCGTTTTCAGTTCATGACTAACCATTCCCATAAAATCATCTTTCCGCTGTTCCTCTCTTTTCTGTTGTGTTATATCTCGAAGAGTACCATTAAGACTCAGTGGATTGGACTCTCCATCATAGAAAACCCTGCCGTTAGCCTGCACTAATCTTTCTTTCATATTCGCATTATTTTTAATCCGATATTCAATGAAATAGTATCCATCGGAATCTTTGCTCAGTGATTTCATTATTGCTAAACGTACACGTTCCCGATCTTCCGGAACAATAACATCCAATGCCACACCCAAGTCTATGTTGTCGTCCTCAGAAAGACCGAACCATGTTTTAAGTAAAGAATTTCCGGCAAAAAGATTGGTTGAAAGTTCGTAGTAAAACGTTGCAAGTTCACCCGCGTTCACAGCCAAAGATAACATTTGCTGATTCTTTTCGTTTTTTCGCCGCTCTAAAATCTGGTTGGTAATCTCTTCCAAAATTAATAAAACACCCGTAATCTCACCATATTGAGAATATATGGGCTGGTATATTGAATTCACAACTGCCTCCCTTAACCCATCTTCGTGGTAAAGTTTAACGACGAATTCGTTATTGATTTTGGGCTTTCCGCTCTGATAAACTTCTTTAATCCAGGCATGTACCGGCTGGCCTTGAAGTTCCGGGCGAGCACTTTCATGCGAAACTCCGATTACTTGGTCCTCCGTCCGTCCCCATATCTTCAAAATCGCAGGATTAGCAATGTCAATAGTATGTTCCTCGCCGCTGAGCATTGCAATACCTACAGGCGCCTGCTCGATTATAGTACGGATTGACTCTCTGCTATGGGCAAGCTGATCTATCGATGTATTGAGTTCCTCATTTGTGGAAGTCAACTCCTCGAGTGTCGCTGCCATTTCTTCCCTAAGTTCTTGCTCATTTTCTTCTTTCGTCTTCATTTGCTGTAAAAATTCACGTCGTGATGTCACCTCCATTGCAGTATTGAGTATGCACCAAGTTTTATTTTGATCATCCTTTAGCGCTTTATATTCATAATCAAAATAATCAAGCGTTTCTTTTCCATTTTTGACCAACTTTGCTGGCGCATCAGATACGGAATATGTTACACCTGAGCGCCACACTTCCTGCAATAAATCCAAAAACGGCTGCCCTTTCAATTCTGGAATTGCTTCGATTAAGGGTTTACCGATCACAGACGAGTCCTTACCCCAAAGCGCTAACATACCGGCATTTGCAAAACGGATGATCATATTTTCACCCGAATAGATCGATGTAGGGGCATGCGATGATGACAGTGCCTGTATTATTAACTCGGAGCCGAAGCTATTATCAATAAATATTTCTGAAGTCTGCATAAGATTACAAAGATATAAATTGCATTAAAACTAACATATGAGAAACCAGAAAAAAGCACCTCATTGATTAAGGTAAAGCCACCCTAATCTATAATACCGCTAAAATTTCGCAAAGCGATGTAACGATCTCAGTTATCAAGTGCACCTTTTGATATATAAAGACTGCCGAAATAATAAAGTACAATATCAACATGTATCTAGAAAAAATTACACCTAGCGGGATGGAACTGATCTCCTTTGATATTTTTTTTAGGCGTAAAAATTATACCTATAGTATAATTTTTGTATTGAGAATAGCGCATAAACTTTTCATATTAATTAAAAAACCCCATAGTTTTATTAAACTGGGGTCTTTCTAATAATAATACAATTATCCTAAACCACTACCAGCCGTTGCATGAATCTATATTACATTATATCTCGTTATTCTTATTACTATTTTCATTAATCTAACATAAAAACAATCAACAGGTATTTGAAGTAAAAAGATGCGACTGTTGGTAATTTTATCAAGATAGAATTTTTTATACTTACTAGTGAATAGCATTTTTAACAACAATTCAATCCGAGACAATTACATAAATGATAAAAAGATACTCTGAAGGAATGCTTATAAGATTAGCTTCTTCATCAAGCTTTCATTAGATTTTTGCGCTCTGGTTTATGATTTAATATATTCACAAGTATTGATATACGGTTACCGCACAGAAATAAGCAGTGGAAGTACTAAGTTTTGCGATAAATGATTTTTTTGAATAATTTGTCAGCAGTTTGAAGATGATTATATTTAAACAAAAATGCAGAAATGCGGATTTAGAATTTCACACCTTTTTCTAATAAAAACTGAATTTCGCGAACGAGTACGGCTTCAGTGAAAACTTCTCCTGTAACAATCTGCCAAAGGTATGCTACTGCGTCATTAATATCCTGATCACGAGCTGCGGAGAAAAAAACATAGATCATACGTTGATCAACATTTTCAAAATAATGATCATCAAAGGTCATAACAACTTCTGGTTCAAGTCCCCAAGTTTCTCTGAAAGTTGCATCAAAACTTATATTTTTTTCAACAGCGATTTCTTGTATTATAAGCATACCGTCATTGTACAATTTGTTAGGATCAAGTGGATTATCATCAATAAATTCCATCAATGTTTCTGTAATATAATTCGTATCTCTCATAATAACAATTTTTATAAAATTAACTCGTCGTGTGTAGTATTAAAATAATGTAAATAGTTAGATATTCGTCCTTATAAAAATATTTTAACAAAAAAATCACATTTGATCTACAATTGAAATACTTTTAAACTTACAAATATTGTGCGACAATGTATCAGATTGCTGAAAAAGATATAGTTGTGAGACCTTACAATAATTATTTCTTTCGTAAAACTTTTTTGCAGGCCAAATTTTGCTAATAAAAAACTTTAAACTTAAATTATCTGTGGGTGTAAAGGTGATTTCAACCATGCTATAGTATATGCACTTTAAGGCAAGGGATCATGGAAAAATTGGAGTATGCAGCACCGAAGGCCAACGAACCACATTTTGGTTTTCATTGCTCTAAGTGAAAAATTAGAATGCCCATTGCTGATTTTTATATAAACTGTGTCTCACAAGCACTGTGCTTCATATAGGAAAAGTAATCACGATAATCATATCTCTAGATCTCTTTGAGGAATGATGTTCCATTATTTAAAAATATGGAAATAGATGTGCAGCTGTCAATGGAAAAACTCTCTCATGCGAGTCCAGCTGATAATCATCGGGGTTTGCCAGCCGGGTGCCTATTCAAATTCCTGTTAATTATGGAGATCCTGCTATTTTGTAGCATAATGCCGAATAACCCTACTTACATTGTATAACTTAACTCCAATCGGCACGCGATTATATGCTTGTTCTAATTACGATAATAAAAATAGAGTTGCTATATTTACCTGACTTTCGAACTGCCTCTTTGAAGGAAATGATCAATGGATTTCTAAATGAAAGACCCTATATTGTGTAGAATGTCACAAAAAGCGTTATCTGTTTTCACTAGCAAAAGAATGTATTTCAATAATTGCCTTCTCAATCTTTTTTCGTCCCTCTGGAGATTTCATATCAATGCCGCAAAAAGATGTATCGCTGTGCAATGTGTAAAGATTTAAATAATATATCCTTTATAAAAGCATAGCCATGATAGCTCTATGATGATCGGATTTTCCTTCAAAATCATTATTATTATTAATGCCTAATCCCTGAAAGCTTTTTTCTCGTTCTTTGTAAATTTTCCTTAGAGTGCTGCGATTCTCTGAAAGCTGCCAGATCATAAGTCTTTTGCAGTTCTTCCTCCTTAGCAACACTTTCAAACTGGTTAACAAGACTCTTTGCTACGAACTCTCCTTCTCTAGCGGAATGAATAGTAGATTCTTCTGAAAGATCTATTTCTTTCCAGTAATCCTTAGAATTAATGTATTCATCAACTAATGTATCCGTGCTTTCAAAATATTCATAAATTAATTTTTTATTGAAAACTGCAAAAGATGCAATTTTACTGACCATTAAACCTGAGTAACCTTTGGTTTTTAAAATTTCACGAACAGCAGCTAGCAATTTTTTTTTGTTTTTTGTTTGTCCCTTAATGGATCTTGAACAATCTTTCTTGGCATCCTTCTCATCTTATTATTAGCTACAAAATGAGCATTTCAAAATTGTTAGATCTTAAACCTGCTAAGCAATAATACTAATGTTACACGACATAGTACATTTTCAAAATTTGAAAAATGTTAAATAATTAAGAAATCGAAGCTGTTTATGATTTGGTTGGTGGAGATGCGGATTTTTTTACTAATCCTAAAGATCAAGTTCAAGACCTCTCTTGGAAAAAGTTTGGGATTCGCACATTAAAGGTATAATAAAAATTTGTCACTCAATCATCAAGTTCAAAATCTTTTACGTTGGTATATGACAATACTTAAAAAAAATAAATATTAATGAGCAGTAAAAGAGCCATAATCTACAGAAAATACTTTGATCTTAAAGAAGTTGCGCACAATTATCAATTGATGACATTATTTTGGACCTCGCTACAAGAGTATCTCCTAAAAACAGAAAAAAAACATCGGTAAGCTATTATAGAAAATGCAGTAAATAATTACATAAGACTGAAAATTTTATTATTGATTTTACTTACAGATAAGCCTCTTGCTTCAATTTACCATCTCCTAATGAAAGAACTTCTCAAAAATTGATAAATCTATTAATAATTATATCATTATTTTACGATTTTTGATACAAAGTATTTTTGCCCGTTCCATTTTTTTTATGGTTCTGATAGTTGTCTCCAGACATAGTCCTGTCAAAGCGGCTAATTGCTGCCTTGTGAGTGGAACTTCAAAAGTGTATGGTTCTGGATCGTGATGTTGTTCCTTTTTCAGTTGCTCTATCACTTCCTTTAATCTTTCCTCAGCCTTGGGACTGGAGATCTTTTGCATAAGAGCGAACTTATGGTTAAGCCTCTCGGCAAGAGATTTACAAATATTATAATAGATCTCAGGGTTTTGTGCTAAGAATGCGAGCATAGAAGATTTCTTAACTTTGATAATTGTACATCGACTCATTGCAATTGCATTCATAGGATAAGGCTCATCAGTAAAGAGCATTGATTCGGCAATAGCATTCTGACAGGTAAGGATATTTTGAATGAATTCTTTACCTTCACTATTGTAAGTATTCAGCTTAACTTCGCCCGTTATTATCTGAAAATAAAACTGTGGGCTGCCATTTTCGCGGAAGATATAATCACCAGCGTTATAATCTTCTTCTGTTGCTCCTATAAGATATAAAAGTTCTTCTTCTATAGACATATATTTATTTTTGTGATTGGTGTATTGAATAGTAATGTTAACTCTCGCAAATCTGCAGTTAGATGGCATATCGTTGACATTAAACAGTTATAAATTTATAACATCTACCTGAAGAGATTTATGTTTTGGATCATACTACATTTCAATTTTACAATCTTCAATAATCACTGTTTAATTTATCGACTTTATAACTTCCTCTGCGATCATAAGAACACAAATAAATTTTTGATCCGAATGTTCATTAATATTTTTGCTCAAAATATTCCAACGGACTCTCCTGAAAAAAAATTACCGCTCATTTTGAGAAATATCAACCGTAACTCAATGAGTATGGTTGGCTGATGGTTTGCGCCTTCCATTCTTAAGATATTAAAAAACAGGATTAAAATTATTACATCTGACAGAACAGTTATGTCAATGAAGTAAATCAGTTAAAAATCGGTTTTGGTTCAATGATTCTAAATGCTCTAGAAGTTGCAATCAAATTATATCTAAAATTTTGTGAAATTTGCATTTTGATTAAGAAATATTGTCAAAATTCTACAATTATTTCTTATTTCTCATCCTAGTGTAAGTACGGCAAATTTGAGAGCCTGGAAAGAACGGCAGAATAAAGTATTTAAGTTATATTTTATCAACTCTTGAGGACAATAGTTTTCAGGAGTTTTTTTAGCTCTTAAGCAAGCAATCAGATTGTCTTTAGCTAATGTTTATGCGATTAACAATTGTAAAAGAATTTCTATAACTAATTTTATAATACTCATGCTAACAGTGTACCTCTCAGAACTGCAGACAGGTATTTTCCTATATTAAATTCATTACTTTAAACGTGCGATTTTTACAGCGCAGTAATATGTTCCAATGCAGTAAATCAACCTTTTAGATATCCTGGATTCAGAAACTCTCCAAAGTCATAGATCTCGGAGAGTTGAATAATATTGAAAGAGAACTTTAATTTGTCAGAAGGTAATCTTACGTTGAGCTAAATACTCAACTTTTACCAGTCTCAAGTTCAGTGCCGTTGTTGCACCAAAACATTGCATTGTATACTTTGTCCTTCGGAAAGATTTTAATACTATGGATGGGAAAAGGCATAGCTTCTTGAAGTCTGGAATCGTCACTGATGATGGCAGCACGATTGCAGTGTGAAAAGTCATTCAGTTTTGATAGTGAGTTAGAGAGCCAAAGATTTACATCATTTTGTGGAGCGTCTGCATTGAGGTAAATTAGGTAATTCAGTTCATTATATTTTGCAACTTTTTTTGCAATGTGGGGAATGATGATATTTTCAAAATCTAGTTGATTGATATCGCCGCTGGCGTTGAAAGCCGCAACATTTTCGGGAGCGTCGTTAAGTAAAGTGATCATATCGTGTATTATTGGTGTAAAAAAGCTGAGCAAATATTAAACCAATAAATTATGGTTTAACTGTACGAAAATAAATTGTAAAATAAATTATTTTATTTCATCCTGATAAGTCTTGACAGTACCATCAAAAAATGTTAAAGTTATCTGTTGTGCAAGGTCAAAATCTATGACATGTTCAGGATCTCCTGTTTTGCCTTTCTCATCTAGTATTTGCACCTCAAATGGAACAAATTTTACGCGAGACAATTCACCACGATACCTCTTTTTTCTCTTATAAACTACCTCAATGTTTTCAATTAACTTCGTATGGGTAATAAGGTCTTCCTTAAGATCAAAAGTAATTTCCATATTGTAGAATTTGAAGTTGTATATAAAATATTTACAATAACCAAGCCAGCATCCATTTGTACTGAACATTTGAAAAGCATTATCCCCATTGTACCATATTAAGAATATCAAAAGATCGTCTTATTTTAAATAAATGTTCATAGTATACCGAATTCTATTATTGATTAAAAAATTTATGAATAAGTCCCACAACTGCTTAAATTTCTCGTTTTTAGATTTTTTTTAAATATTTGTAATTAAAAAAATGTAAAAAGATGATTTCGCAAAGCAAGAAATCTAGATGATTAATTTTAAGTTAAGTATGCTAAGAATTAACCGTTAACAATGATGCCTCCATTAGGATGTAAAACCTGCCCTGTTATCTGACAGGCATTTTCTGATGCCAGAAACAGGAAGCTTGCCGCGATTTCTTCTGTGGAGGCATTGCGTTCAAAAGGTGGTTTGCTTCCGTCGTCTTCTTCTTCTCCGAAGGTTTCTTCAGTGAGCGGCGTTGCTACTGGCCCGGGCGCAACTGCATTGACTCGGATGCCTTTCGGTTTAGACTGCAGAGCCAATGATCGTGTAAAAGATACAATAGCCCCTTTAGTGGCGGAATAATCTAAAAGTGCTTCATGGCCTAGATAGGCCGTTGCTGAAGTGGTGTTGATGATTGCACTGCCTTGCTTTAAAAATGGAAATACAGCTTTAGTGAGTAAAATCATTCCAATAATATTGGAATCAAAGGTCTGTCTGATATCTTCCTCTCTAATATTTTCAATGTTATCACATGGAACCTGCGTTCCGGCATTATTCACTAAGATATCAATGGTTCCAAACTCATCAACAGTTTTTGACACGACATCCTGAATAAATTGATTGTTGCTGACATCCCCGTCGAACGAAATAGATCTTTTTCCGAGGGCTACAATTTCATCCTTTGTCTTATTCGCGTTTTCATCATCTCCGAAATGGATAAATGAAATATTGGCACCTTCCTTCGCAAAAAGTAATGCAACAGCTTTGCCGATTCCTGTGTTTGCACCTGTGATAAGTACCGATTTATTATCTAGTTGTAAATTTTTCATAATTATTTAATAATATTGGGTCCTGGTAATTTTTTGGGTCATTGAAAGTTCGGCTCAACGATTTAGCTGCAGTTCGAAACGTTCAAATATAGAATGAGTGTAGGCAACCTGAGCATCGATGGATTGAGTGTCTATAGCTAAGTCAATCCTTTCACTGACTATGATGTTTCCCTGATACGAAATGGAATAAAAGGCAAACAAATTCCCTTGTGATTCTTCGACTGGATTTGCATAGCCAGTGACTGCTATTGACCAATCCGTATCATACAACTTCGCAACATTGATTGCCATGGTTTCAGCAATATGGGCAGATACACAGTCACATTGAGATGCCTCATCTTGGTCAACCTTAAGAAGCTTTACTTTTTCTTTTAAAGTATACACAGTCATTCCACCTTCGAAAAATTTCGATGCGTCTTTCATTTGTGAAAAGGAAAACTGAAGAAAGCCCGCGGTAACGCTTTCCGCGGTTGAAACAGTTTCCCCACGTGAAATAAGACGGCTCTCTATTTCTTTAAACACATGTTCCAGTTGAGTCAGAGGGCCACTAAATGACTGTACAAAGGGCTGTTGTTCTGCAAAATTCTCTGTCAGGTCTGAATTCATCATAACTACTTTGCTTTTAATTGTCTCTATTTTGATGATCAACTTTCTCCGAGCAGTCTGCTGCAGTCATCGACCCGTCAGTTAAGTTAAAGGCACAACCGTCCGTCAAAAGATGTATCTGTAAATTTTCTGCGTAAATCGGACAATTTTCACCTGCGGTTTCTACGTTAGTTTGAACGACATTTTTTGCGCTGATGATGATCACCATTCCTGAGCCCTTGCACACAGCGTGATTTCCGTTTTTAATGAGCAGTGCTGTATCTTCCCCAAGTCCCAGACCATACAATTCCTGGTTTTTTAATACCGTATGCGCTAATCTTCCAAATCTTCCTCTATGAACGAAATGAGTATCAACCAATGCATTGGTCAAAAGGCCAAGACCCTTACCCACTTCAAGATCATTATTGATCATGGCTTCACCGTTTTCAGCTTCACTGATGATGATTTCCGGCATGCACATGGCTCCTGCACTCGTTCCTGCAATCATGAAATCTTCTTCAAGCATATATTTTTCCTTTAAAACTTCCTTTATCGGAGACTTCAGAAGTTTTTCACAGATCTTATTCTGGTCTCCACCGGTAAAAAAAACAGTCTTTGATTCGCGAACCCGTTGGATATAGCTCTCGTCATCAGAGTCACCTCCGATATGCATGAAACCAAAGTTGCTAAAACCTATTCTGGAAAAAGTTTCCTTGTAGCTCTTTACCAAATCCTCCGGTTCTGAACTTGCAGTTGTGATGACTTCAATCCGGTCCTTCTTAGAGTCTGCCAGAAGTTTAAGAATTTCAAGAGGTGAAAAGTTTTTATTGCTCTCTTTCATTTCAATATGATTATCGCTTCTGTCTTCTTTGCCTCCGATAATCAGTAATTTTCCTTTAACATTCATATTTGATATGTGATATTTGATATGTGGATTTATTTCGCTTTCTATACTTAACAGTTTCCTTTAAGCAGATGAACAAAACTACAAGGAGAAAGGTCAAGATTATATGATGATAATCACCATCTTCAAAATTTTTTATTGGTAACTTTCTTATATGACCATGGTCACATTTCAAGTCCTCTGTGATTTGTAGTATTGTGGAGATGCTGCTGGGTCAGTCTTTTCACCAAATAACACTAAAATCTTAATATGAACACCGTGGAAAATTTTGAAGTAATTATAGTTGGCGGAAGCTATTCAGGGTTATCAGCCGCTTTAGCCCTTGCACGAATGGCACGAAAAGTTTTAATTATCAATGACGGCAAGCCCTGTAACCGTTTTGCTAATGAATCACATAATTTTTTACCAAACGATGGTGATGACAGAAATCAGGTATACACCGAAATCTTGAAAAAAGTGCTTAAGTATCGCACAGTCCGGTTAGTAAAAGATCTTGCTATTAGTGGAAAAAAAGCCGAAAATGGGTTTACCATAAATACCCAATCTTGTAAGTCCTACTCCACTAAAAAGATTATTCTGGCGACTGGCGTTATAGATCTACTGCCTGATATTGAAGGTTTCCAGGAATGTTGGGGCAGATCCGTTATTCACTGCCCATACTGTCACGGGCACGAATATAGGAACAAAAAAACAGTGATATTGGGAAATGGTGATCCTGCATATCATATGGCAGGAATTGTCTTGAACTTAACAAATGATTTATCTATCTTAACTGATGGCAAAGCAAAATTCACAGAAAGCCAGCTCGCTGTTTTAGAAATAAAAAATGTTGCAATAAAGGATGTCGAAGTCGAAAAATTACTCCACCATGATAATATGATAATGCAAGTAACATTTAAGGATGAGAGCAAAATATCTTCTGAAGTAATGTATGCTATTATTGACTGGCAACAACAATGTGCTGAACTATTGGCACATTTTGAGTTACATTATACCGAAAAAGGTTTGATAAAGATTGACCACAGCCAAAGAACCAATGTGCCTGGAATTTATGCTTGTGGCGATAATTCTTCAGCGATGCGGTCTATAGCGAAAGCAGTTTACACCGGAAATCTTGCAGGCGCGATGGTCAATCAGGAATTAGTCGATGAATCTTTTACGTAATGGAAAGTATTTTGAAATAATATTGATTATAACAAATCAGACTGCAGTTAGCAGTCTGATTTATTTTATTTACTCACTGTCTTCCTGAGAAGCTTCAAAATTAATCGAGTTGTATGCGGAATCGCTCAGCAACATATCAGCCTCTTTTTCTTCAGCGAGAGTCTCCTCAAGCAACGACGACACTTCATCTTCACCAAGCGTTTTTGCAAAAGCTACTAACGTTCCGTAGGAAGCAATCTCATAATGTTCAATTTTCTGGGATGCAGAAATAATTCCGGCATCTCTAACAGGTCCCTCCTCCGTATCTTCCAAAATGCTCTCGCCTTCTTTAATAAGTCCTTCCATCGCGTCACATTTTTTGCCACGGTTCGATTCTCCCAGAATTTCAAAGATCTTGTCCAGCCTCTGCACCTGACCTTCGGTAACTACAACATGTTCTTCAATAGCAGCAATCAATTTGGGTTCTGTAGCATTTTTAGCCATCTTCGGCAGAGCTTTGAGTAAAGCTCTTTCCGCATAGATGATGTCCTTTAATTCATCAATAAAAAGTTCTCTCAATCCGTCAGCTGCTGAAGATTTTGCCTTCACTTTTCCTGCTGTGTATTTTTTGTCTGTTGTTTTCATAATGTAAGTGATTTTGGGTTATAATAAAGTTATTACTACAAATAAGATACCTTAACAATTTTTTTTGCGACCTCATTTTAAGATATTTTATTGAGTAGTACGAAATTTGTACTGTGTTAAAAAAACGATGAATCACTCATACCAGATTTATACAGCCATCTTAATAAGCTTATGTGCATCTATTGCTTGCCATGCACAGGAGAAAGAACAGGATCATTTCTCAATTTTCAATCCTGTTCCTACAGTGTTAATGCGTGAGATGGAAACCGATCGCCCGGATGTTACCGAATCTCCCATTACGGTCGATGCAGGACACTTTCAGTTAGAGGCTGACTTCATCCAGTGGGAAAGAGTGCAAACTGAAACAGCACAAACGCATACTTTATTGATTAATCAGATGAACCTGAAGATAGGAATTACCGCAAACACGGCTATACAGATTGGTTATCAGACTTATGGAATCGAAAATGAAAAAGAACTAGAATCCGGCACCGAGGATATAAATCAGGGACACGGGGATCTAACCCTTCGTATTAAACAGAATCTGATCGGAAACAGTAAGGGAGATTTTGCATTGGCAATACTCCCCTACGTTAGAGTGCCTATATTAACATTCGAAGATGACAGCCGCCTCGAAGCCGGACTTATCATACCTATGTCTTACCATCTGCCAGGAGAATGGAAGTTGGGTTTTCAAATGGAATTGGATCGATTAAAAGATCAAAGCCAGCCGACAATGCATACTGAGTTTTTGCAGACCCTCACCATTAGTCATCCGATCGTAAAGGGAATGGATGGCATTGCAGAAACTTATTATACCTATGACTTTAAAGCCCATCAATTTTCAAATTTTATTAATGCCGCTATTCAGGTTGAAATCATAAAAGATTTTAAACTCGACGCAGGATTAAATTATGGTTTGCAGCACACAGCAGATAAACATTATTTTGTAGGAGCTTCATATCGACTATAATTTTAGATCGTCAGCAGGCTCTTCAGATCAGGAAAAAAATAATGGCTTGTAAAAGTTTATAAATAATATGTATCCACATTTCACTTCAACATGATTCTTCCATCTGAATACTATTCTAATACAGACGTTCAATTTCTAGCAGAAGATCTGTTAGGCAAAATCCTTTTTACGCAGGTCAACGAAATTATTACAGCGGGCATAATAGTGGAAACAGAGGCGTACTTTGGAATTGAGGATAAAGCTTCTCATGCTTACGGAAACCGCCGTACTTCAAGAACTGAAGTTATGTACAGCAAAGGTGGTTTGACCTATGTTTATTTATGTTATGGCATTCATCATCTTTTGAATATCGTTACTTCGATTGAAGGTGATCCTAAATGTGTCCTCGTTAGAAGTATTGAACCTTTTCAAGGTATTGCAGAAATGGAAACAAGACGAAAAATGCCGGCAAATAAAACGGCAATATCGTCAGGACCCGGGTCACTTACAAAAGCTTTGGGATTAGATCTTTCGTTTAACAGGCAGGATCTGACCCAAAATCGCATATGGATTGAAGATCACAGCATAACATATCAATCATCTCAAATTTCGAAAGCTGCAAGGATTGGAATTGATTATGCCGAGGAACATGCAGCACTGCCTCTACGTTTTTTTGTTAACGACTCAAAATATGTAAAGAATAAAGGAGTTAAAACCTTGTAAAATATTCTGCCGGTGTACATTTCAATTTAAACGTTCGGTGTATTCCTTCCTCCTTGCAGAAGTAATATTCCGTACCAATCGGTTAGACCACCAATGAGCTCGGATCGATGATCTCACTTTTAACGAGAATTAATTTCCGCAAAATATAAATCACTTTCATTGCCCTTTAAGAACCGAATCCCTATGAAAATCACCACGCTGTATATAGATGGTGTTAAGATTATGGCATCAAATTTGAGGATAGGTGTTTTAAATTATATTTTATAGTATAAGAACTATGATAATTTTGTGGATTAAGAAGAGACTCCTTTTAGAGGGAGTCTTTTCTTATTTTATAAACGTCGTATGTATTATTTTTAATTATCTTTACTAGTCAGTCGATATTAGGTTGTTTGTATGCATGAGCTTCTATACCTAACTGAAATTAAAGTTATTCATTCTTTTTTTGCAAAGCAAATCTTCACAAATTGATTTACCTCTTCATCTGACCTAATTGTTGAACCAATTTTAAAATATGCCGCAATTTTCCAGTCGAGATGGGGTATTTGTGCTTTTAACAATTATCGTTACATCTACTGCTCTTGGAAAAATGCATAGTCCCATTCCAAAAATAATTTGTAGTGCAGTTCTGAATCTGCAAGTCTTTACGCAGTTTTTTCTAATTTAGTGCTCCGGACTTATAATAAGATTAAATTTCGAAAAAAACCTTCAATATACATATTCATTATAGTTTTGTTATTACTGAAAAGACAATACAACTTATACTCAGTTTGCAGATTAATATGACAGCATTGATGAAAGAGTTTGATCAATTGCAGTGATGCTGTCGGAACTCCCAAAGAAAATCAATATGATTCAGATATTACTGCTATTAAAAAAAATTTCTCCGGCGTCGGTACCGGAGAAATAAACCATTAAAATATATAAGAATTTGTGTAATTTAAATCTTAAAAAAAATTAACTAAATAAGACTTAAACCATATA
>NZ_JAPDHW010000023.1 GCF_025971945.1 Chryseobacterium kimseyorum | reverse complement strand
CGATGCTGCCAAGTCTTGCTGAGGACACAAAATAAACATTTGAAATACTGTCATAAGCAATTCCTTCAGGATAAGATTCCGGAGCATTAAATTCAATTCTTGCCGTAGGCTGATCAGGAATGGCAGCGGCACAGCCTACCATCAGTAAGCATACTATTAATTTTTTCATACTTTTTTATTTTTGCTTAATACTGTAAAGGACACCGTTGGCATCGTCAGATATATAGACAGTACCTGATGCCGTAATTGCCACACCTGCGGGCCTTCCAAATCTCGTTTTACCTTTAAGGAAACCAGTTAAAAAGTCATCTGCCCCTATCGGCTTGCCGTTAGAAAACCTGATTCTCTGCACTTTAAAACCAACAGGTTTGCTTCTGTTCCAGGATCCGTGCCAGCTAACCAACGCGTCTCCACTGTAAGGAGAACCTGCCGGGAAAAACTGAAATCCGATAGGTGCCATATGCGCCTGGTATTCGGCAGAAGAAGGCTCAGTGGTTTCTACCCATTTTTCTTTGCTGTTTCCTGCCGGGTCTTCACGGGTTTTATCAACCTCCTTTTTGGCATACGCAAAAGGATATCCGTAGTTTTTACCTTCTTTTATATTGTTAAGTTCTTCCGGTGGCCAGTCATCACCCTTTGCATCACCGCCGTTATCCATTCCCCAAAGTTCATTGGTCTGTGGATGCCAGTCAAAACCGATGGTGTTCCGAAGACCTGATGCGAAAATCATTCTTTTCCCTGTAGAAGGATCAACCTGTATCATCGTTGCAGCCTCGCGGTCGGACTCTTTACAGTCATTACAGAGTGTTCCGATTGAAATATAAAGCTTACCATCCGGCCCGAAATCCATGGTTCTGTTGGGATGTTGTCCTGCACTCGGCATATCATTAAAAAGCATTTGTTTATTGGACAATGTTCCGTCTGTGTTGACTGTGTATCTGCGCAATTCATTATTGTTACATAAATACATCAATCCATCTTTCATAGTAATTCCGTGGACGCCTTTAAATTCTGCTACCACAGTTTTTACTTCCTCAAATTTGCCGTCGTTGTTGGTATCTTTTAAAAGGAGCACATCTCCTGTATCACGTCTTGTGATGTAAAGATTTCCATTGGGAGTATGATAAAGCATTCTCGGTTTTCCTAAACCTGAAGCAGCGATCGATACCGTCCATCCGTCCGGAACTTTTAAGAGATTAACCATTTCGGGGAGGAAATCGAGATGTTCCGGGTAATTGGTAGAATGGGTAATTTTTGTAATATCCTTGGGAGGAATTCCTCGCTGTGCCGACACCGATGAAAACACAAAAGCCGTAACGATAGGAATAACTTTAAAAATATAGTGCGTGCTCATCTATTATATGGGTTTAAAAAAACATCAAGCTGCAAAACCAGCTTGATGTAAAGTTATTTAATTATTATCCTCTTCAGCAGCTTCAAAATTGATAGTGTTATATGCAGAATCAGTTAACAATGCGTCTGCTTCTTTTTCTTCTGCAAGGGTCGCTTCAAGTAGTGAGGAAATTTCGTCTTCGCCAAGCGTTTTTGCGAAAGCAGCCAATGTTCCATAAGATGCAATCTCATAATGTTCGATCTTCTGCGAAGCGGAAATGATTCCCGCATCTCTCACAGGACCTGCTTCTGTTTCTTCCATAATACTTTCACCTTCCTTAATAAGACCTTCCATGGCATCGCATTTTTTACCCCGGTTAGATTCCCCAAGAATTTCAAAGATCTGATCTAATCTTTGCACTTGACCTTCCGTAACTTTTACATGCTCTTCTATTGCAGATACAAGTTTAGGTTCGGTTGCATTTTTAGCCATTTTCGGCAAAGATTTCAGCAATGCCCTTTCTGCATAAATAATGTCTTTCAACTCATCGATGAACAATTCTCTCAGCCCTTCCGCCGCTGAAGATTTTGCCTTGATGTTTCCCGTAGAATTTGCATTCTGATTTTCTGTCTTTTTCATATATAATTTGTTTTAGATGATTGTATAAGCGTTAATAACAAAGATCATTCATAATAACATCCTGTTTTATGACATTAGTCATAATGACTTAACATGCTCATTTTTTAATCTAAAAAGCGGAAGCTATGTGATATGACAAATACAATGTTGCGATGAAAAATTGTTTTTTTGCCAAGTACACTTCTGCACGTAATCTAAGATACTTATACCAACAGCAATATGTAGTCATAAAGCTATGATGACTACAGAGCTATGAAACTGTAGTATTCAGTATCGAACAACTGGAATTATTTATTTCAATGTGCTATGAAAGACCGCATTATGGAGCTGGAATACTAAAGAGATACTTCTAAAGATCTTCTATAATGGGATTATAAATGAAGATAATCAGAATATGGCAAGATAAGATGACGTAGGTAATTGGTATGGTTTCTTACATGATCAGGAAGAAAGTTCAGTTTGCACTTACTTCTAATGACTTGAAAATCGAAGCTCTTTCGAGGTCATTAATGGTAGGATCTTTATTGGGGGTGGGGGTATTCCAACACAGTTAAAATTTAGTAAAGATCTTCAGATTATTAATTCATTATTTAATAGCACATATATTTTAAATTATAGGGTACTTAATAACTATATGAAAATTTTCCCATCAATAATTTTAACGATGTTTTCAAATTCCATCGTTTTTACCGTACGTATAACGGTCTCAACACGCAGACCTGTCAACGAAGCCAATTGCTGTCTTGTAAATGGGACCTCGTATCGCTTTTTTCGATGCTTTTTCAGCATTTTAAAGTGATCAATTACTGCGATAATCTTTTGACGTGGTTCACTATACGCTATCTGATTTATTAACGTCATCCTATAGTTGGCGCTATCAGAAATATGTTGAATGAGTCTCGACTGTATGTTTGGGTAATTTAGTAGAAATTTGTAGAATGTTTCCCTAGGCAATGCATAAACACTACATGAATTAAGTGCAATTGCAGTAATGTTATAAGGATTGTCAGTAAATAAAAATGTTTCCCCTACCGGGTCTCCCGCATTAGAAAAATCATGAATAAATTGACGATTACCCTCTCTTTCGTTTATAACTTTTAAGCATCCACTCTTAACCTGAAAATAATTTTGAGGAATATCTCCTACTGAAAAGAGGTCTTCTTCCCTTGAAAGAACGATTAATTCAGTTTTAGAAGCTATAAGTAGCTTTTCATCAATAATCATAATTAGTTATTTATTGTGATTGATAATCTTAAAAATTATTGGTCATTACAGAATATTCTAAAATACCATTTATGTATATTTGTCTTTATGACTGTGATCACTGATTGAAAAAGATTTTCTAGATCTTTAATGCCATAGCAATTTTTTAACTCCAAATTATTTTATGTCAGGACCTATGGTCTAAAACATACTAGTAAAAAAAATTCTTTCATAAATTTAAGCCCTTAAATTTTAAGTTAGAATAACAATATCAAATTCATGAATTACAAACTAGAAATCAACACTCAGGATCCTTCTTCATCACTGGTATTTAATATGATTACATTTGAGTCGTTTAAGATCAACATCATTGAGAGATATGCTGGACGCATGAATCTTAATCCTAAATTAATTGAAGTCTTTGTAAAAGTACGAACCTTGAATGATCAACTCGTTAAGAAAATTGATGGCAACTCTCGAATACGTGTAATCGGTGACGACTTAACCATTTATGCGCAGTTATCAAAGGATTTACAATCCGTTGATATATCTAAAGAATTGAAGAATAAATTAACATTTGAACAGGACTATGTATATTTTATCTTAAAGTTGGTGCTCAATAATTATGAGTTGAATTCAGCCCTTTCGAAATCCACCTAAATTGAGAATATTGTTCTTAAAGAGTTTTCCTTACGAAGTTTTTAAGCTCGATATCTTTAAGTTAACTGTGCGGCATCAGTATAATCTGGCAGAAATAATTTACAAAATTTTATTTTGTAAATCTTACAGTTTTTACCTTGCTCCGCCCACACCAGTGTTTGGTTTATTATTTTTTTTGTAATTAGTTGGTGATTCCTCCGCCTGTTTTGAAACTGTCGACGAATCATCCACTGTAATTGCTTTTTCAGAATTTGGTACAGCAGAATTCCCAACTTTGTTACGAAGAAAATCTTTGTCATGCTCATTCTTGTAATCTTCACGACCTTCTTTCTTCTGAGCGCAATTAATTAGTACCAATAAAATGGTAAGCGCTGTATATCTCGTACTTTTCATTTTAATTTCTGTTCTTAGAATCAATATCAGTTTCTGATTTCTCAAAGTCATTCGTATGGGATTCCGCTTCACCACTACCATCATCTTCAAGAGGTGCACGAACCTCTTCCCGGCGATGTTTTCTAGTAAATACATAAAGAACAATGGCTAAAATCAAAAGCATAACACTGATTGTCGATAAGACTTCAAACATCCCATAATCTTCTTTATCTGCGAGTAATACAATAATCAAGTTTTTCATACACAGTATATTTAGTTGGTCGAAGCAGTTTTAATTTCATTGGTTCTGATGTCAGTTCCTAGTCTCTGGAGATATGCAATCAAGGCAATAATTTCTTTTCTCTCCAATTCTCCTGCCTTTCTGGTCGAATAAGCAGTTTTTAAATCCTGAGCTTCGACAAAAATGTCTTTCACTATTTCTGCTGCCTGGTTGTCAGCCCATCGGTCAGCTGAATCAATTTGAGCTTTTGTGTAAGGAACGTTAAAAGCATCTTTCATCAGTTTAATTTTACTGACCATTGTAGACCGATCTAAATTATTGGAAATTAACCAAGGATATCGCGGCATTATAGAACCTGCAGATGTGGATCTAGGATTGTACATATGTTTGTAATGCCATGAACTTGGATTTCTGCCACCCTCCCTATGCAGGTCGGGTCCAGTTCTTTTGGATCCCCAAAGGAATGGACGGTCATAAATAAATTCTCCAGCTTTCGAATACTGTCCGTTCTTTCCATTAAATCTGGTAATTTCATCTCTAAAAGGTCGCACCATCTGTGTATGACATGCATTACATCCCTCCCGGATGTAAATATCCCTTCCTTCCAGTTCTAAAGGTGAATATGGTTTTACTGCTGAGATAATAGGAACCGATTTGTCCATTGACAATGTGGGAAGTATTTCCGTCATACTTCCGATCGAGATTGCAACAAAAGACAATATTCCCATCAGAACAGGCATCCGTTCAAGCCACAAATGCGCACCCTCACCTTCTTTACGTTTATTGCTGATATCTGCCAGAGCAAAGGCTTCTGCGTGTACATTCTTCTGAAAAGAACCCTTTCTAACTGTTGCTACCAAATTAATTACCATTAAAACTCCACCGGACAAATAAAACAGTCCTCCCACAAATCTCAATTGAAAATACGGAATTATGGCAGTTACAGTGTCCAGCCAGTTTTTCCAAAGTAATGTTCCATCTGGATTAAACTGTTTCCACATCAACCCTTGTGTAAAACCGGAAATATACATTGGTACCACATAAAAAATAATGCCAAAAGTACCCAGCCAAAAGTGCCAGTTGGCCAATTTTACAGACCAAAGCTGCGTTCGCCAAAGAATAGGAATCAAATAATAAATCACTCCGAACGCCATAAAACCATTCCACCCTAATGCACCAACATGTACGTGACCGATAACCCAGTCAGTAAAGTGTCCTATTTTATTAATGTTTTTGGTAGCCAAAAGAGGTCCTTCAAATGTTGCCATTCCGTAACATGTTACAGCAACAACGAAAAATTTTAATATAGGGTTTACTCTTACTTTATCCCATGAACCTCGCAGCGTTAAGAGACCATTCAACATACCACCCCAAGATGGTGCTATAAGCATGATCGAAAATCCGGTACCAACTGCCTGAGCCCATGCCGGTATTGACGTGTATTGCAGATGGTGGGGCCCTGCCCATATATAAACAAATATCAATGACCAGAAATGAATAATTGATAATTTATAAGAAAATACGGGACGATCTGCTGCTTTCGGCAAAAAGTAGTACATCAACCCCAATACCGGTGTTGTAAGAATAAAAGCAACTGCGTTATGTCCATACCACCATTGAACAACGGCATCCTTCACTCCTGCATACATAGAATACGATTTCCATCCACTAAAACTTAACGGAACTTCAAGATTGTTAAAGATATGAAGCATGACAAATGCTATCCAAGTACCTACATAAAACCAAATTGCGACGTATAAATGTCTGACTCTGCGATGAGCAATCGTCAGAAACATATTGAGTCCAAATACAATCCATGAGAAACCGATTAAAATGTCAATTGCCCATTCGTGTTCCGCATACTCTTTTGATGTATTAATTCCCATAAAAAATGTAATGTAGGTGGTTACAATCATGAATTGCCAAGACCAAAAATGAATCCATGACAGAACATCACTATACATTCGGGTTTTCAATAATCTTTGGAGTGAATAATATATCCCGACAAATACATTATTACATACAAAAGCAAAAATTACACTCGTTGTGTGAAGCATCCTGATCCGACCAAATCCGAAAGCACCCTGAGTATTCATTAAACCCTGTATATTTTGTGCAGAAAATGATTTGATTGTAGGATCATCAGTTCCGAATAAATATTCGGGAAGTTCTGGATAAAACAATAGCAAGGCTGCTGTGAGTCCAAAAATAAATCCGAAGAGCGCGAACACAACAGTAGCATATAAAAATGCTTTCACAATAGAATTGTCGTAACTAAATTTTTCTGGCTCCATAAGAATCTTTATATGTTATTACTGAATAATAAAAATGAGTTTAATTAAATAATGTGTATATCTATTGTACAGATAATGTCAATACTTTTCAAATATCTGATGAATTAAAAGTAAACTTATTGATCCCGAAATCATAGTACCAACAGAGCCAATTTCCCAGGCGCCCGCAGGCGTTAAGCTAATAGTTGCTGAGAGAAGTCCAGCAACGACAGCTCCGGTATTGCTAAGCATAATAGTCACCATCCAAGACACTCTTGAAAAATCCCTTAATATCAATTTGGCTAATAGCCCAACAATTGATCCGACAATAATCTAAGCTAATAACTTCAAGTATTATATTGATTAAAATGATTTTTAATTACTACATATTAACAATATCTGGTAAGCTCCAGATGCTGTTATGGTATCAGAGATCAGAACATGTAATTTTCCTTTACTAAACTGAGAAACTATTAAATCCTCTGACATCTTCTTTTTCCCTTGATATACATACCCTTCTTGTGGAAGATCATTTTTCAATTGAAGGACATTTATCGCAGATTTGTCAACAATACTCAACACATTCGAACAACCATTCGAATTTCTAAAAACAGTCACTACCATCAATTGTTCTAAATGGTCACTGTCATTAGTATAAACTTTTTGATTTTCATCTTCAATATCCTTAACACGCGTGAATTTATGTTTTGAAACCATAAGATCATCTAGAACATCAAATTCATGCTGTCCAATCTCATTTATTTGGATAGCATCTAATATCTGAGCATAACTACAACAAAAGAAGAAAGTAAAAATTAAAGCAAGATATCTCATATCATATGTTAATTTGTAGAGAATAAAAAGTCACATAACGCAAAACTATTTTATTGGCTTTCCAGCTTTTAAAAACATAGAATTTAACCTTTTAAAACAATATCTTGAGCAATTGCCCGGTTTACGGGTTGAAAACTGTGCTTATGGATTTGGTATAATAAATTTTCGCAGGGTGAAAATATAATTCTTCCGAATCTAAAGCACCAATTAAAGTTGACATAGTTTGTTTATATAGAAGTCACTTCGCAATCTGGTCAAAAGTTATTTTACTTACTATTGATTATGTAGATGCCAGCTTGCAGCTTAGCATTAGCGAATATTTGCTAACAACAGAGCCTTTTTTAAACGGACATACTGGCTGAACTATCGATTTGCTAGCGACTTTCGGTAGCACTGTTAAAAGAGCTAAAGAATATATTGTTTCCATATACTAGATTTGTTTTGGTAATTCAAATGTATAAACAAGAGTAAACTGATCTTATGACAATGATCATAACAGCAGACATTTCATAATGTATAGCACACTTTTGCCAAATCAGCTCTATGACGATAAATCAACGTCTTAAAAAATGGAAAAGGAATTTAGAACTATAAAGCAGTATAATCTTACATCAGCTGTGATTTCATAAAGAACTTAAGAAATTGACTTTATCCGCAGGACGAAATCAAGATCCATATCACTTGACTCACTTACATTTTTATAAGTCTATAATTGAAAGTTTTATGTCTCTAATTTTGATCTTGAATGGATCAAGCTTTGAAAATGATAACAACATCGATTTGATTAAAATATTGGATTATATAACACATATTATAATACGATTGGTTGAGTTGACAGCGTAGTTTACTGAGAGTTGAATCGATTGAGATTTTTAGAACGGAAAGTGCAGGACACTCTATCAATATGTTCGCACTAATTTCGCTATAAATCAAATGGCTATGCTTTGGAAAATAACCCTACCATTCATTTTATGTTATTTTAATTTGATGAGCAATGCACAACAGCTGGCATTTCCTGGAGCTGAAGGCTTTGGTCGTTTTGCATCCGGCGGTCGTGGCGGAACAGTTTATCATGTAACCAATCTCAACGACGCAGGAGCAGGTTCATTTAGGGACGCCGTAAGCAAGAGCGGTAGAACTGTTGTTTTTGATATTGCAGGTGTGATCAAGATCAAAGAAAAGATCTCGGCTGCTCCAGGAATTACAATTGCAGGACAGACCGCACCCGGAATCGGTGTAACGGTTTACGGCAACGGTGTATCTTTTGGTGGAAATACAATTGTCAGGTACATGAGATTCAGAGGAAGCATTGATATGCCCAAAGGTGCATGCACCGTGGTAGCAGATGATTTGAAGGATATTATCTTTGACCACGTTTCCATCGAATGGGGCAGATGGGACAACCTACACGTAAAGAACAGCAGCAATATAACTTTTCAATACTGCCTTATCGGAGAAGGCATAGACCCTCAACGTTTCGGGGCACTTCTGGAGAATCCTAAAGATATAACGGTACACCATTGTCTATGGACAGGGAACCAGAGCCGCAATCCTAAAGCGAAGGCAAAGATCGAATATATTAATAATGTGGTCTACAATTGGGGTAAAAGTGCATTCGTTGGAGGACATTCGGCAACAGACCACTTCCAGGATATTGTGGGAAACTACTTTATTGCAGGACCAAGTTCTACCAGTGATTTTTTAAGTATGTTTACTGCTACAGATCACGTATATCACAGAGATAATTATATTGATCTCAATAAAGATGGTAAAGTAAACGGACGGTTGGTGAATGATGAAGATTTTATCAGACAAAAAGCAACTCTAATAAAAGAACCGTCAGCATTACTGAGAAGTAATGTTACTATTCATGCTGCATCAGATGCCTGGAAAATTGTCATGGCGGAAGCAGGTTCTTCTTTAAGACGCGATGCAGTAGATAAGCGAATCATTGGTTATTTTAAAAGCCTTGGTAAAAAAGGTCAGATCTTTAAAACTGAAGTTGATGCTGGCGGACAACCGAAAGTGAAAGCCAAGACCTCAAAATTAAAGGACACTGACGCAGACGGAATACCGGATCGCTGGGAAAGTGAAAAAAAGCTAAATATGAATGATGCCGCAGATGCAGCAACTATAACCCAAACAGGCTTTACGAATCTGGAAAACTATATCAACAGCATTGTAAAATAGCACGAAAATTCATATGGAAAATTACCATGAATTGATTGGACGCTTAATATCAAACGGAGACAGCAATAATTTGACAAAAAAACTCCTTTTTGCGAGCATCCCAACAGTTTAGAAGAATAAGCAGCAACGACGGCGTCAAGACTTTGAGATCTTGTGTTCAGCAATTCCATTATCACAAACTGCCATTTAGCAGAAGTACATTAATACTTTCTCTAAAATTAAACTCCGCAGCCATTTACCGCACATCAACCCCGGCATATTAACCTGCCACTACGTAACCAGAGATGAATACACAGACAAGTAACAGCTATATTTTAGTAGATATTTAATGTAGAGTTAAAGCTAATAAATTTAAAAAAATATTTTCGAAGGAAATATAGATTTTAGATTCATAAATTTGCGATTTACATCTCTAAAAAATTATGACTAATATCTACAACACAAAGCCCATCGATAAAATAACGCAGCCTCTTCAGAGATTTATACAACAGGAAAAATCAGGAGGACTGCTTCTGGGGATTAGCGTTATTATCGCATTGATATTGGCTAATACCGGTCTGTCGGAGGACTACCACCATTTTCTTGAACAGACTTTTGGATTCAGATGGAATGGCAAAAGCCATTTTGATTTCAGTGTCCACCACTGGATCAATGACGGATTGATGTCGATCTTCTTCTTCGTAGTCGGTCTTGAGCTTAAACGCGAGATCATTGGCGGAGAATTGTCTAATCCGAGAAAGGCGATGCTTCCGATTGTTGCCGCCATCGGAGGAATGCTAATGCCTGCATTAATCTATCTTTTGCTCAACCCTACCGGAGAGATGCATCAAGGTTGGGGCATCCCAATGGCCACGGATATCGCCTTTGCTCTGGGTGTTCTCTTTCTCTTGGGTAAAAAGATCCCACTTTCATTAAAAGTGTTTTTGACAGCTCTCGCAATCGTTGATGATCTGGGAGCTGTTCTTGTTATCGCACTTTTCTACACTTCCAACATTGAGATGACTTATCTGATCATTGGCCTGCTGATTTTAGGCGTAATGTATCTAGGAAGTAGATTGGGAATCAGGTCTGTCTTTTTCTTTGCATTTTTGGGGATTGCAGGCGTTTGGACCTGTTTTATAATTTCCGGCGTTCACGCCACGATTGCTGCAGTATTGGCCGCATTTACCATCCCTGCGGATGTGAAGATCAAAGAGACCGTCTTTATATTAAAAATAAGCAACTACCTGGAATCTTTTAAAAATATAGACCCTATGGAAAATACACCGACCCTCACCAATGACCAGCTGCACGTGCTGGAAAAAATAAATGAGGCTACTATTGCTGCAACACCTCCACTGCAAAGACTAGAACACGCAATGCATCCTTTCGTGACGTTCTTCATTATTCCTGTCTTTGCCATTGCCAACG
This sequence comes from Chryseobacterium kimseyorum, assembly GCF_025971945.1. GTDB lineage: Bacteria > Bacteroidota > Bacteroidia > Flavobacteriales > Weeksellaceae > Chryseobacterium > Chryseobacterium kimseyorum. The sequence continues at coordinate 34,263 of NZ_JAPDHW010000023.1, read as the reverse complement.
CCGGAGTTTCACTCGATATTGATCTTAATAGCCTGGTTGATACCAATGTGGCATTAGGTGTCGCTTTGGGTTTGTTACTTGGGAAGGTTTTGGGTGTGGTCGGATTCACCGCTGTCTTCATAAAATTGAAAGTAGTAAAATTACCGGAGGGTATGAATATCCGTAATCTTTTGGGAATTGGTTTTCTGGCATCCATAGGATTTACAATGTCGTTGTTTATCACATCCCTAGCTTTTACCCACGAGGAGTACAAGACCCAGGCGAAGATCGGAATATTTGCCGCCTCAATTATTGGCGGGATTATTGGCTATGTGATCCTTAACAGTAATTCAGAAAAGAAAGGAATCGATGAATAATATTTTTAATTTCCTTGATCTCCATAGTTGGAAAGAACAAGTTGATAAGGTATTGAAAAATGAAACATCTAATCTATCATTCTTTGTATTTCATCCACAATATAAAATGGCAGCGGAAATGCCCATTTAATTCATAAGATAACATTATAGAAGTGAAAATTCATAATAAAAAACGATTAATAAGTTTTCTTAGATTTAAAAGAGACTTTCAACAATATGGCCTTGAAAAGGCGCGTAGCTATGAATTGATCCTGCATTGGCTCAATAATAGGCTCAGTAGAAGTCAGTTCCTTCTGCTCTCCGGTATTCTTGTTGGCTGTACGGCCGGTTTAGCAGGTGTTCTCCTGAAAACAATTGTTCACAACATCCATTTCTTCATTACACACAAAGTACATTTTGAATACCAGATCTTATTCTACGTCATCTTTCCCTTCTTGGGAATTGTATTGACCACCACTATCGTCCTTACCATATTCAAAGGCCAGGACAGAAAAGGAATTGGTGCGATCCTGTATGAAATCGCCCAAAACTCAAGCATTGTTTCTTATGTAAAAACCTACTCTCAAATCGTACAAAGTGCCATTACGGTGGGTCTCGGAGGATCAGCGGGTCTGGAAAGTCCAATTGCCGTCACTGGCGCAGCGATCGGCTCCAATTATGCGCAGACCTATCGACTCAATTACAAAGAAAGAACTCTGCTATTGGCAGCAGGCGCCACAGCAGGTGTTGCTTCAGCCTTCAATGCCCCGATCGCAGGCGTTATGTTTGCTTTTGAGATTCTATTGACAGGAGTAGTTTTCACAGATTTTATTCCTTTGGTAGTTGCGGCGGTCTGCGGAAGTCTACTCTCCCGGATCCTTCTTCAGGAAGATATCCTTTTCAGATTTCATACAAGGGAGGCCTTCGATTACCGGAATCTTCCCTACTATCTTGTTTTAGGTATTGTGACCGGAATATATGCAAGATATTTTCTGATCATTTCACAAAAGGTCGAACATTTTATGAAGGAACTGCAGATGCCTCGTATCCGAAAAGCAATGCTGGGTGGCGCTATACTATCTTTACTTTGTGTGCTCTTTCCACCATTATTCGGTGAGGGATATGACACGGTAAAAACTTTTACCAATGGAAACACAAACTCTATTATAGAAAACAGCCTTTTTCGGTATTTTGAGATCAAACAATGGACGATCATTATATTTTTAGTTTTAATCTGTCTATTAAAGGCCTTTGCTACCTCCTTCACCATTTTCAGCGGTGGTAATGGTGGAAATTTCGCACCTTCCCTATTTGCCGGAGGTACTGTTGGATTTTTGTTTGCAATAGTCTGCCAGCAGTTCGGATTCAAGGATGTGCCCGTGTCTAACCTTGTTCTTGTGGGAATGGCCGGCGCAATGAGCGGCGTTTTGTACGCACCACTAACAGCAATATTTCTTATTGCAGAATCCAGCTTCGGATATGACCTTTTCATTCCGTTGATGATCGTTTCGGTGATCTCGTATCTCATTGCAAAATGGTTCTCTCCGATTTCCCCAGAACTTAAATCACTGGCGGAAGAGGGGAAGATCTTTACCAGTCAGCACGACAAGAATCTTTTATTTGCCTTGCATACTGGAGATTTAATCGATAAATATTCCCAAACTATAAATGAAAATGCTGGGATAGAAGAACTGTCCAATTTAGTAAAGAATGGCAATAAGAATATTTTCGCAGTTATTGACATTGATAAAAAATTGAGGGGTATTCTTACACTGGATGACATCAGACCATATTGTTTTTGTACCGGAAATAATGCAATGCCGACGTTAACAAAATTGATGAGAGCCCCTGCTGCTTTTATTCATCCGGAGGACAAAGCCAGGGACATCCTTCAGATCTTTGACAATACCGACACCTGGAGTCTTCCGGTAGTAGATGAAGAAAATATTTTTCTCGGTTTCATTTCTAAATCTTCAATACTTACCAGTTATCGGGACTTATTAAGGGATTATTCAGATTAATCTGATTAATCAGATTATGATTGTAGAATAATATCATAACTCAGTCATCTCCTTTTTGCCTTTAGTAGAGCAACTCTTTTTTTATTTAGCCCACATTTGTAAAGCAGCTCTTAATTTAACTATAGTGTTTGAGGGTGTCTTTCGTTTCTTATCTGAAAGCTACACGGCAGATCCTGTGCCGTCTATATTATTTGCTGTTTTACAGGTGCTGTTGTAAATTATTTTAGTCTACAAAAGAAACTTGATAAAGCCAAAGTTATTTCTGTCATCAATTAAACATTCACTCAAGATCTAAAAATAGGTTTCTAGTGGCTATTGATCAAATAAATTTTATGATCTTAGATCAATATAATAATTTTTCAATGTGGTAACTTATCTTTAAAATAACCATAAATCCATGTTCCGATTACGGCACTCATTAAAGTAATAACAATGCCAAAAGCTCCTGTTCCGATCTGTGCAAAAAGAGGTCCCGGACAGGCACCCGTGATGGCCCAGCCAAACCCGAAGATCAAACCTCCGTAAATTTGTCCTTTGTTAAAAGTTTTAGGAGCAATGGAAATTTTTTCTCCGTAAATAGTTTTAACTTTAAATTTTTTGAGGATCCAAACGGAAATCATCCCCGTCACAACTGCGCTTCCAATCACGCCGTACATATGAAACGACTGGAGACGGAACATTTCCTGGATTCTGAACCAACTGATAATCTCCGCTTTTACAAACACGATTCCGAATAAAATACCAACAATTAAATATTTAATATTGCGATACCATTTGTGCTGAAGATGGCTTTCGTTGGTACAAATGGTATCTTGGTGACGTATATCTGTTTCTTTTTTCATTATTAGATACATTTAGAGTGAAAGAATGATGGGCAAAATCACGTTTGCCATTAAAAAACCGCCAATCATAAAGCAGATCGTTGCTACTAAAGACGGCCATTGAAGATTGGAAAGTCCCATTATGGCGTGTCCGCTGGTGCAGCCTCCCGCATATCGGGTTCCGAAGCCAACCAAAAATCCGCCGACAACCATCAGAATGACTCCTTTTAACGTCAATAAACTTTCAAAATTCATCAGTTGTTTCGGAACAAGATCGCTGTAATCCGTGATCCCATAGGTTGCCAATTCTGCTTTAAGGTTTGAATTGACTGTAATTTCTCCAGGAATCATTAGTAAATGAGCAGCAATCATTCCTCCGAAGAAAATACCGAGGATAAAAAATAAGTTCCAGGATTCTTTTTTCCAGTCATATTTGAAAAAACTCACGTTTGCTGGAATACAGGCTGCACAAATATGGCGTAACGACGAACTGATCCCGAAAGATTTATTGCCTAAAATCAGCAAAGCCGGAACGGTAAGACCTATCAGCGGGCCTGCAATATACCAAGGCCAGGGTTCTTTTATGATATCTAACATTAATTTACTTATTTGATTTAAAATTACTTCAAAACTTTACTTTGACAAACGAAATCGCTTTTGGGGACATCAGTTTGTGTGATGGCTTTAAATCCACCTTCAATTTCGGTAAAATTCCGGTAACCTCTTGCCAGGAGAATGCTCGCCGCCATCATACTTCGGTACCCGCCTGCACAATGAAGATAAAAATGTTCGGTCGGTTCAATATGGTTAACCCACTCATTGATGTAAGCCAAAGGTTTACTGTAGGCTTCATTGACGTGTTCCGCTTCATACTCACTTTCTTTTCGTACATCAATAATCTTCACCTCTTTATTTTTAATTTCCTTTTCAAAATCTGTAGCAGAAATTCGATGAACTTTGTCAATTTCTTTTCCACTGTTTTTCCAGGCTTCAAAACTACCTTTTAGAAAACCTAAAACATTGTCAAACCCTACTCTACTGAGTCTTGTAACCGTTTCCTCCTCATAATTTTCATCGGTAATTAACAAAATAGGTTGTTTTATATCTACAATCAGAGCTCCGACCCAAGGTGCGAAATCTCCGTTTAATCCGATATTAACAGATTGAGGAACAAAACCTTTTGCAAAATCTTCATTATTTCTAACATCCAAAATAAAAGCTCCTGAATGTTCTGCCATTTCCTCAAATTCTTCAGGAGAAAGAGAGTGAAGACCTTTTGACAAAACCTCATCAAAACTGTCGTAGCCTTTTTTATTCATCGCTACATTCATCCCGAAATAAGCCGGCGGCGGAAGAAGTCCGTCTGTCACAGCTTTGATAAAACTTTCTTTATCTTTTTGAATCAATGCATAATTGGTTTTCTTTTGATTACCCAACGTATCAACTGTTTCTTTCTGCATATTTTTTCCGCAGGCAGAACCCGCTCCGTGCGCGGGATAAACAATAATCTCATCATCTAAAGGGAGAATTTTTTGGTATAAACTTTCGTAAAGAAGTCCTGCCAATTCTTCCTGAGTCATATTCGCCGATTTCTGAGCTAAATCAGGACGACCAACATCGCCGAGAAACAAAGTATCTCCACTGAAAAGTGCTTTTTTCTTTCCGTTTTCATCGATTAACAAAAAGGAAGAACTTTCCATCGTATGCCCCGGCGTATGCATAACTTTGATTTTGATTTTTCCCACTTCAAAAACCTGATTGTCCTCGGCAATAATCGCATTGAATTCGGGCTTTGCAGTTGGTCCGTACACGATTGGCGCATTTGTTTTTTTACTTAAATCAACGTGGCCACTCACAAAATCTGCGTGAAAATGCGTTTCAAAAATGTATTTTAATTTTACATTGTCTTTTTCTAGTCTGTCAATGTAAGGTTGAGTTTCTCTTAAAGGATCAAGGATTGCCGCTTCACCTTCAGAAACGATGTAGTATGCTCCCTGAGCTAAACATCCCGTATAAATCTGTTCTATTTGCATTTTGATATTTTTTATTTAATTTTAATTTGATACAAATTTCTGTCTTTGTTTTATGTTGTACAGCTACTTTTGTTACATAAGAGTTTTAATAAATTATGTCCTATTTTGAAATACCGAATGTTTGCAGCCCGACTTGAACGGAGCTCTTTTTGTGAGGAGGAACGACGAGCAAAAAGCGGGAGTGGAAGGCGGATTAAGCTGCCCAAATAATATTAGAAGAAAAGTTCTTTAATAATAATGTAAATTCCCATCACCAGAATAAACCATCCGAATACAGGTTTTAGCTTTTTGCCATCAATTTTCTTTGATAATTGTGCCCCAATGATTATTCCAACAACTGCAATCGCGGAGATTCTTCCTAATAAATTCCAATCTATTCTGATGTGATTACTGGATGAAAAAAATCCGATCAGAGAATTTAGGGAGATGATAATCAGAGAGGTTCCAATAGCAACTTTCATTGGCGTTTTCAGAAGATTGACCAAGGCAGGAATAATTATAAATCCACCCCCTGCTCCTACCAGACCTGTCAGGATACCGACTACAGATCCTTCAGCTACTGCTAAAGGTGTATTGTTATTTTCTGAAGCGATTGTTTCAATTTTTAATCCCACTCTTTTCCGTATCATTTTATAGGAAGCGGTAATCATTAATCCTGCAAATAGCAACAGAAGAAAAATATCTTTGGTCACTATAAAATTTCCCCTTCTAAAAACTTCGCCGGGAATTAAAGGAAGAAGAAAATTTCGGGTAAGAAAAATGGATACGATAGATGGAACGCCAAAAATAAATGCCGTTTTGAAATCGACCAATCCTTTTTTAAAGTAAGAAAAGGAGCCAACCAAACTGCTGATTCCCACAATAAAAAATGAATATTCTGTAGCGAGAAAAGCGTCAATTCCAAATAGATAAACCAAAACCGGAACGGTAAGAATACTTCCGCCACCCCCTATTAATCCTAAAGAAATACCTATAAAAACCGATGCTATATATCCGAAAATTTCCATGTTTAATTTCTATAAAGCAAAAATGGAAATATCTGTGAAGCTGTACAGCTACTTTTGTTACATAGGGAAATTTAAATAGAATCTGAAAGGATAATTTTGTTTCTACCCAGTTTTAATTTACCGGAATCTTCCAGCTGTTTCAGAAGTCTGGACACAACTACTCTAACTGTTCCGAGTTCATTGGCAAGCTGTTCGTGAGTGATTACGATGGTTTTAGAACGGGAGATTTCTGATTTCTTACTGAGGAGATTCAGTAATCTTTCATCTACTTTTTTAAAGGCAATCGCATTGATAATATCGAGCAATTCTTCAAAACGTTTGTGATAGAGCCTGAAAATGTAATCCAGCCATTCCGGATATTCTTTGATGAATAGTGTAACTTTATCCATTGGTAAAAACAAGATCTCTGAATCTTCCTCCACTTCGGCCTTTACAATACTTTTCTCATTGTGCATCCCACCAAGAAACGACATAATGCAACTTTCACCTGCTTTGATGTAGTAGAGTAAAATTTCTCTGCCATCTTCTTCTGTCCTTATTACTTTTAACAATCCTTTCATTACAATCGGAATGGAACGTATGGAAGCATTTTCATCCAGAATGATGTCACCTTCGTGGTATGTTTTCAGGATACCGTTTTGATAAAGCTTATTAGTTAATTCCGCTGAAGAACTGAATTCGGAAGAAATTATATTTGGGTTCATTATGTGAAAATATGCAACGAATTTACATTAATTTATAAATTTTCGATTTTACATCAAATAATTTTTTTTATCAATAAAATATATCGTAATATTGCAATATTAAATTATTATGGGAGCTACGAAAACTGATCACTTTACAGATCAACAAAATAAAATAGCAGTGATAGCAAAAGCATTGGGACATCCTGCAAGAGTCGCCATCATAGAATATCTGCTCAAGGTAAATACGTGTATCACGGGAGACATCGTCAATGAATTACCCTTGGCACAACCCACCATATCCCAGCATTTGAAAGAACTGAAAAATGCGGGTTTGATAAAAGGCAGTATTGAAGGAAATTCCGTTTGTTACTGCATCGATGAAAATACTTTCGAGATCCTTAAAGATTACTTTTCAAAAATTATCAATACGGTTACCGATCAGAAATGCTGTTGATGCATTTTTTTACTGTGAAATATCGCAATATTGCATTAGTACAATATGTTATTAGAATTTCAAAACCCTACCGTAAAATTAAAACGATTAAATCAAAATAGTATGACACTAGAACAAATAAAAGAAATCTTGCCGACATTGGAGAATGTAGAGTTTCAATTGGAAGACGGGACTTTTGTGCCTGAGCATTTCCACGTGACGGAAGTCGGACAGATCAATAAAAAATTCATTGATTGTGGCGGAACGATTCGTCAGGAATCTGTGGTCAATTTTCAATTATGGAATGCAGATGACTACGAGCATCGGTTAAAACCAAGTAAACTGCTCGATATTATTAAACTTTCTGAGGAGGAATTAGGAATTGAAAATAATGAGATCGAAGTGGAATATCAAAGCAATACCATTGGTAAATATGATCTGGAGTTCAATGGGAAAGTTTTTGTTCTGAAAAGTAAGACCACGGCTTGTCTTGCTCAGGATGCTTGCGGAATTCCTTCGGATAAGTTGAAAAAGAATCTGGCGGAACTGCCTGTTACTAATGCTAATACTTGTACGCCAGGCGGAGGCTGTTGCTAAATCAATTTCTATATGGAAGCATTCGACAAAAGATCGCATTGGGAAAACATTTACCAAAATAAACCTTTGGAAACGGTAAGCTGGTATCAGCCTGATCCCGAGACCTCTTTACAATTTATCCGCCAGCTCGATTTACCTAAGTCCGCCAAGATTATTGACATTGGCGGAGGGGACAGTTTTCTTGTGGATCATCTGCTTGAGCTAGGGTATGAAGATATTACAGTGCTCGACATTTCCCATACATCCATAGAACGGGCAAAAGCAAGGCTAGGAAGCAAAGCCGACAAAGTGCAGTGGATCACTACAGATATTTTGGATTTCAGACCAACAGAACTATATGATTTTTGGCACGACAGGGCGGCCTTTCATTTTTTGACCGAAGAAAATGATGTGGATCATTATATAGAAACTACAGGAAATGCAATCTCCAGAAATGGAATGATGGTAATCGGTACCTTTTCGAAGCTCGGACCAAAAAAATGCAGCGGTATCGATATTAAACAATATTCAGAACAGACAATGACAGATCGGTTTGAGAAATATTTTGAAGCAGTCGAGTGTTTTTCTGTTGATCATAAGACACCATTTGAAACCATTCAGAATTTTGTATTCTGCAGCTTCAGAAGAAAAAACACCATTTCTGATAATGTTAAAGCTTAACCATACCGACAATAGCAAAACCACCATTTTAATTAGGCTAATGGTTGGTGCAGTATTCCTTTCGGAAGGTATCCAGAAGTTGCTTTTCCCAGCGTTGCAAGGTTCCGGGCGATTTGAAAAAATAGGATTGCCCTTACCCGAGTTTTCCGGAAATCTCGTAGGGACATTTGAAATCCTGTGTGGCGTAATGGTAATACTGGGATTACTTACCAGATTGGCCAGCATTCCTTTGATCATTATTATGCTAGTTGCTTTTGCCACTACAAAAACAGAAGTCTACATCGAAAAAGGATTATGGGAACTGCTGCATGGAAGCCGAACTGACTGGGCTATGCTTTTGGGAAGCATTTTTTTGCTGCTCAAAGGTGGAGGCTACTGGTCATTAGATAATAAGTTAATGACCGATGGAAAATAAGGTAAGCATCACAGAGATCATCCTTCTTTTTCTCAAACTGGGAATCATCGGTTTTGGAGGTCCCGCAGCGCACATTGCCATGATGCAGAATGAAGTGGTGGCCAAAAGGAAATGGATGAGCGAACAGCATTTTCTGGATCTGCTGGGAGCAACCAACCTCATTCCGGGTCCCGACAGTACGGAAATGGCCATACACATCGGCTATGACAAAGGCGAATGGAAAGGTCTGCTAGCAGCTGGCTTGTGCTTTATTTTCCCCGCCGTTTTGATCACGGGAGTTTTTGCTTTTTTATATCATCAATATGGGCAGCTGCCTCAAGTTCAACCGTTCATTTACGGTATCAAGCCTGCGATCATTGCGGTGATCATCGGCGCAGTGGTTCCATTGGCAAAGAAGTCGATCAAATCTGCATTCCTGGCTTTGGTCGGTATGGCTGTATTATTAGGTTCCTTATCAGGAATCATCGAGATTTATCTGATGTTTGGTGCGGGCTTCTTGGCCATAGCTGTATTCTCGTTTCAAAACAGGAATAATGTTAACACTATGCAGGGTTTTGTTCCTTTATTATTTTTCAAGGTTGGTCAAAGTGAATTTCTTTCAGAAACAAATGTCAAATTGTTCTGGATCTTCCTGAAGATCGGCTCAATACTGTATGGGAGCGGATATGTGTTATTTGCATTCTTAGATACAGAATTGGTTGCAAAAGGCTTGATCACCAGACAGCAATTAATAGATGCGATCGCAGTGGGACAGGTCACACCGGGACCGGTTTTCTCGTCTGTGACTTTTATCGGTTATCAGATCAACGGTTTGTCCGGTGCCATTCTCTCGACCATTGCCATATTTCTTCCGTCATTTGTTTTCGTCGCATTGCTCAAACCATTGATGAAAAGGATTCGGCGATACAAAAGCCTTTCCGCATTTCTTGATGCCGTCAATGTAGCTTCTGTAGCAATCATAGTTGCGATATGCTTCACAATGGGGAAAGAAACTATTACCGAATGGCGAACGATCATTATCGCATTAGCAAGTGCCTTTGTTGTTTTCAATCATCAAAAAATCAATAGTGCGTTCATCGTATTAGGAGGTGCATTATTAGGTTACATTTTAAATACAATCTAATTAAACTTAAGATTATTAAAAATAAATCTTCTTATCAATACTAATAAAAACAGATAAAATGAAAATTGCATTATTCAGCGACATTCACGCAAATTTACCATCATTGGAAGCATTCTTCAAAGATGTTGACAAAAGAAACCCCGACAGCATCTACTGTCTAGGCGATCTTGTCGGTTACAACATCTGGCCAAACGAGGTCATCAACGAGATCCGCAAACGAAAAATACCGACCATAGCAGGTAATTATGATTTCGGGATCGGTCGTATGAGCAACGACTGCGGTTGTGCGTATAAGACGGATAGTGAAAAAGACAATGGAAGCATTTCTATTTCCTACACCAATTCTATAATGAAGGATGACGAACGTGCTTATCTGCGATCACTTCCTGCACATATCAAAGTTGAATTTCAGCTGAATGAAGACAAATTAAAGCTTCTATTGGTTCACGGAAGTCCAAGAAAGATAAACGAATATCTTTTCGAAGACCGTGAGGAAAAAAGTATGCTCCGAATTATGGAACAGGCAGATGCTGATATCCTGTGTTTTGGACATACGCACAAACCTTACCACCGAATCTTAAATTTGGGAGCTGATGGTCAGGATCAATTCCGTCACGCGATCAATATAGGTTCTGTCGGTAAGCCGAAAGACAATGACGTCCGTGGTGGGTATGTAATGCTGACGATTGATGAAAAAAGTTCCATTTTGGATAAAAATAGTATTCAGGTAGAATTCATACGCTTCGATTATAATATTGAGAAAGCGGCAAAGGCAGTTGAAGACAGTCCCCTACCCAATGAATACGCAGAGAATTTAAGAAGAGGCTATTAATTAAAATAAATAAAAATGAACCAGACCATTTTAGAAACTATAGAATCAATTTCACTGGACTCTATTACCGAGGAAAGAAAAACTGTTTTGCAGCCATTGGCAGATTACATCCAAAGTAAATCGGAAGCAGATCAGACCAATAGACTGAATTTTATCTGTACCCATAACAGCCGAAGAAGCCACTTATCACAGATCTGGGCGCAAACAATGGCCTTTCATTTTGGCATTAAAAACGTTTATTGTTATTCCGGAGGTACAGAAGCGACCGCAATGTTCCCAAAAGTGGCTGAAACATTGGAAAATCAAGGATTTCAAATTCAGATGCTGAGTAATAATGAGAATCCTGTCTATGCTGTAAAGTATGCAGAAAATGAAGCGCCTGTCATTTGCTTTTCGAAGGAATACAGCAATGAATTTAATCCCAAAAAAGAATTTGGTGCGATTATGACCTGCAACAATGCTGATGAGGGTTGTCCTTTGGTAATAGGAGCTGAAGCAAGATTTCCTATCAAATATGATGATCCCAAAGCTTCAGACAACACGCCGGAACAAACAAAAGTCTATGCAGAAAGAAGCCTTCAAATCGCCACAGAGATGTTTTATATTTTCTCACAGGTAGAAAAATAAAATGGAAATAATACCAATACACAAGGACCATTTTCCTGAAATCGCTGAAATATACATGCAAGGTCTTGAAACAGGAAATGCCACATTTGAAACCACTCTTCCGACTTGGGAAGAATGGGACAAAGCTAAACTAAAGCACAGCCGATTGGTTGCAATAATAGACAACACGGTTGTTGGCTGGGCGGCACTCTCGGCAGTGAGTGACCGATGTGTCTATGGTGGTGTGGCAGAAGTGAGCATCTACATTTCCAATGACTATCAAGGCAAAGGCATTGGAAAAGCCTTGATGCAAAAACTGATAGAAGAAAGTGAAAGTAATGGAATATGGACACTGCAAAGCGGGATGTTTCCTGAGAATGAAACAACAGTGGCCCTTCATAAAAGCGCAGGCTTTAGAATGATTGGTCATCGGGAAAAAGTAGGAAAGCTGGGAAATACCTGGCGCAATACCATTATGATGGAAAGAAGAAGTAAAACAATAGGAATCAATTGAACAGTATGCAACCAAAACTAAAATTTCTCGACAGATACTTAACGTTATGGATATTTCTTGCGATGGCATTCGGAGTCGGTTTGGGATATCTATTTCCCGAAATAACAAACATCACTAATTCACTTTCTGTTGGGGCAACCAACATTCCACTGGCAATTGGATTGATTTTGATGATGTACCCTCCCCTTGCAAAGGTTGATTATTCTTTACTACCGATTGCATTTAAAGATAAAAAAGTAATCAGCATTTCATTGTTGTTGAACTGGATCATCGGTCCGATATTGATGTTTGGCCTTGCCATTATTTTCTTAAGAAACGAGCCGGATTATATGATCGGATTGATCCTCATCGGTTTGGCAAGATGTATTGCAATGGTCATCGTATGGAACGATCTCGCCAAAGGAAACAGAGAATATGCTGCCTTATTAGTCGCTTTAAACAGTATTTTTCAGATATTCACCTACAGTTTTTTTGTCTGGTTGTTCATCAATGTTTTACCAGGAAAATTAGGACTGGCCAATTTTAATGTCAGTGTATCAATGAAAGATGTAACGGAGAGTGTTCTCATCTACTTGGGCATCCCATTTCTGGCTGGGTTTTTAAGCCGATACTTTTTGGTGAAATTAAAAGGTCTTGATTGGTACAACAGAAAATTTGTACCGGCAATCTCTCCCATAACCTTATATGCGTTATTATTTACCATTGTTTTGATGTTTAGCCTTAAGGGTGAAAAAATAGTAGAACTGCCGATGGATGTGGTAAAAGTTGCAGTGCCGCTGGTAGTATATTTTATATTGATGTTCTTTGTCAGTTTCTTTATCAATAGGTCGATGAAGGTACCTTATGACAAAAATGCATCCATCGCATTTACAGCCACAGGAAACAATTTTGAACTGGCAATCGCAGTGGCGATCTCTGTTTTCGGTATCAACTCTGCGCAAGCTTTTGTGGGGGTCATAGGCCCATTGGTAGAAGTTCCGGTTCTGATTTTGTTGGTACGGGCAAGTCTATGGTTAAAGAAAAAGTATTATAAAAATTGATACAATTATCATAACCCCTGATGACTCTGCATTAAGTACTGATATCCTTAATAATAAATTAAGTCCGCTATATATTTTAATTAACAAACTGTATTTTAATAGACTTTTCTCTTTATGAGAAAATTTTAAAAAAAATTACATAATTTTTGATTGATTTTAGTTGACCAAGGTATAAATTAAATATCATTTAATACATTCAAAATATTATCTATATCTGTCAATAAATGGTTTGAACAAAGTCCTGTCAAGTGCACAAATGCTAAAATTGCTCCAATTTAATCTAAATTAGAGCATTTTTTTTACTTTTGATTCCAGAATAATCCAGATTATTTTTTTTAAAATAATCATATTCTTATGTAGAACTTAATGGAGCAGCTAACTTATACTGTCTTTGTATATAGAGTAATTATATTAGTAGAAATATAGAAATTAATAAATCAATATGATTAGTTTACAAATCCCAATTCCTAAGCTACCGGGATACATTACCTCTCTGTTCACTACATTTTGGAAGGGCTAACGGCATATTGCTTCTTTCCAAAAAAAACCGTCACTTAATTTAAAAAAAGTAAATGACGGTCAACTATTTTTAAATTTTGCTTAAACCGAAATCAGGTTAATTTATCAATCTGTTACCTGAAAAAAACCTGTGGCAACTTTGATGAAGGTCTGCAACTTTTTCGGAACAGCAAGCTCATCGGCCTTCGATAAACACAGAACTTCATCGACCTTCTCACCATTTTTCACACGGTCGGCCCAATCAGGGTTTATAATTAATCCGTGTCCGACGGCAACCAGTGATAATCCCATTTTAATTGCCTCCACAGCATCATCGCCTTGTTTGATACCGCCTGCTGAGATTACAGGTATTCTGTTGTCAATGTGATCAAGTATCAAACTTAATATAGTTGAATCACCATTTTCTTCACCAGCCGGTTTCTGATGAAGCAGATCTGCCAATGACACATGAAGATAATCAATCCCTGAATCAATCAGCTTATCAATCAGTGGAAATGTATCTTTTACCCTGTAACTTTCTGGCTCTTCGGGAGATATTCTGAAGCCTATCAGAAACGGACGGTCAGCATATTTTGCGATGACTTCCTTGACCTCTTTGATAACTTCCAGGGCAAAGTTCATCCTCTTTTCAGCTGTTCCACCCCAATCATCATTTCTCTGATTATAGTAGGGTGAAAAGAAATTCTGCAAAAGAAATCCGTGAGCGCCGTGCAATTCAATTCCGTCGAAGCCAGCTTCTATTGCTCTGCGGGTTGTCTCTCCGAAAGCCCGAATCATTTCCAAAATTTCCTCATTTGTTAATTCCCGTGCTACGATGCCACCTGTATATAAGGCAGATGGTGCCAAAGCTACAGCACTTGCACTGACGGGAATACCATCAGGAATAAGGTCTAACACCGCCTTGTTCCCGGCATGATAGATTTGAAGTATAGCAGGTGCGCCACCCTTTTTCGCAGCAGCAGCCAGTTTTTTGAGACCTGGCAGAAACGAATCATCGTAAGCAGCATATTCATTTGTAAAACCGATACCATTTGCCATCACTCTGGTACAGCCCGTTATGACCAAACCAACATTTCCGCTACGCGCCTCGTAGTGTCTGATCTCATCTTCTGCAACAGTGTAATCATCATTGCTGGCCCAGGTTGTCATTGGTGACATTGCAATTCTATTCTTGGTACTTATTCCTTTTTTAAACGAAAAAGATTCGAATAATTGTTGTGTTTCTGTATTCATTATAATTTAATTTAAAGTCTTACTTAATAATTGATATTTAATTTGATTTCGGACAATAGCGCAGCCCACCCCAGTTGCCTGCAGGTAAAGAATTTCACGAAAAAAAATTAATTTAAACTGTTATCTTTAAAGGCATTGGGCGAGACACCCACCTCTTTTTTGAAAAGCCTTGCGAAATAATTAGAATTTTCGAATCCGAGGGAAAATGCAATTTCAGTAATGTTCATTTTCCCTTCAGTGAGTAGATTTTTTGCTTCTTTTACAAGATACATATGGATAAGCTCGATTGCTGTTTTACCCGTTTCCTGTTTGAGAAGGTCACTTAGATACCGGGAGGACAGATTAAGTTTCTCCGCCATGTAGGAAACCGTCGGAAGACCTGCCTGACTTATGATTCTTTCATTGTAGTATCTATCAAGCTCCTGCTGAAATCTATCGGCATAAGCACCCGTTGTTTGAATTCGATTAATAAACTGTCTCTTATAAAATCGTTGAGAATAAGTCAGTAAAGTTCCAAGATGCGCCAGAAGAATTTGTTTGCTGTAAACATCCGTATTATTATATGATTCTTTATGCATATTCCGTGCGAGATTCCAGATGGTCTCTTCTTCACTGGGCGTAAGATGAAGAGCTTCCTTGGTCTCATAATCAAAATAGCCATAGCTTTTCATTTCAGTGAACAGAAAGGTGCCAGATAGAAAATCTTCTTTGACCGCTATCAAAAAACAGCCATCCTCCACCTTTACATTTTTAAACGTAACCGTTTGATTGGGCCGAAAAAAAGTCATCTTCCCCCTTTGATGGTCAAATTCTTTTGTACCGTAGGTAATGTCTCCTGAAATAAATGTCTGAAAAGAAATGATATAAAAATCGGCAGTAAAAATGATATCCTCAATTCCACCATCACTTTTGTGACCAAAGGTAACACTGAACAAAGGATGTTCCGGGCTTTCCACTCCGATATCATTATTGAAACTGCTGATGTCATTGTAATGTTTCATAATCTGTAACTCATTCCTTATTGTTTACAGTGCAAAGTTCGAACTTTAAATGACATTTTGTGGATACATAAGTAGTAAGTTTTAGCACAATTTTACGAGAATCAAGGTTGTAAATCAATCGCTCAAGGATTACCTATAAGTGTTTTAAAGTTCACTATAGTCCGTAAAAATAAATAACGCCACTTTCCTTAAAGTGACGCTATTAAAAAACAAATTTAATGTTCAGCAGAAAACAATTAGCTATTGGATGCTCATCCCGCCGTCTATTACCTGCTCGGTTCCTGTAAGAAATGAAGATTCATCAGATGCTAAAAATACTACCAGGTTACTGACTTCACTTGCATCTGCCATTCTGCCCAGAGGCGTAACATCTGCTGCTCCGCTTCCGTCTTCGCCGGTGGCTTCCACCATCATTGGAGTTTTGATGTATCCTGGATGCACTGAATTGGCTCTGATATTTTCTTTGCCATATTCTACTGCGGCTGCCTTTGTAAGACCTCTGACAGCAAATTTACTGCCTGTGTAGGCCAGGCTTGGATATCCCGGGATTGCTACTATTCCGGCAACTGACGAAATATTTACAATTGAACCTACGCCAGCCTTCTGCATCGACGGAATTGTATATTTCATTCCATAAAAGACAGCATTTTGATTGATATCAATTACCTTCAGGTACTCTTCTTCCGTGATTTCGGTTACCGTTTTTATCGGCCCTAATATTCCCGCATTGTTGACCAAAACATTAATAGGTCCAAACTTTTCTTCACCTTTTGATACAACATCTTTCCATTGCTTTGCATCCGAAACATCGTGCTTTACGAACAAAGCATTTTCACCTAATTCATCGGCAATCTTTTTTCCTCTGTCTTCATTGAGATCCGTAAGTATCACCTTCGCTCCTTCTTCAATAAATTTTCTTGCGTGCGACTCTCCCATTCCCTGAGACGCACCTGTAATAATGGCTATTTTTCCTTTTAATCGTTCCATACTAATTGAATTTAATTATAAAATAAAATTAGCAATTGATTATCTCCTTTTGCTTATCCGAAAATGGACAAACTTTATCATTTTATGGATTTACCAAAATATTGTTTTTCCGAAATGAACTGGGCGTGCTGCCTGTTTGCTTCTTAAAATATCGGCTGAACGATTGAAGATTGGTAAACTGAAGATGATCGGCGATTTGACTTATCGACTCATTGGGATCTGACAAACGCACTTTGCACTCAGACAGGAGCGCCATATTGATGATCTCTGAAGGAGTTTGATAAAACTGACTTTTTATAATTTTATGCAGATAATTAGTTGTGATGTTCAGTTCTTGGGCGTAAAATTCAATATTTCTAAAGGTTAAGTAGTGCTTTGAAACCAGTTTTTTGAAACTGTAACCGATCTCTTCCTCACGAGGTTGATGATTGGTGTTTCTGTTTTCGATGTACCTGTTTACCAAAAAATCACTTTCGTTGATCAATGCCAGAAGCATACTTTTAGCTGAGTAGATCCATCTCTCATTGTCTGCCTCCGAGGTAATTAAAAAATCCAGTGTGCGTGTAAACAATGTACTCATTTTCGAGTGATCTTCCTTAGAAAGTACAACCTGTGAACCGAACTTATTTTTCAGAAAAGAATTGGGCGCGATGGAGAAGAAACTCTCGAAAAGATAATCCGTAAACTTTTTCGTAAATAGTACAAACATTCCCTTGGTACCAGCTTCTATCCTAGTTACCTTGACATTTTGATCAGGACGGTAGATTAACAATGAACGCTCATCTATCACAAACTTCTGGTAATCCACTTCAATTGTGATGCTACCGGAATTGATTATTCCATAGGCAAAATAATGCGGTTTCATCTCAAAAGGTTCAAAGATCTCCGGTACATCTGTAAGATACAGGAACTCCTCTGAAATACTCCAGTCAAGCTTTCTGTAATTGATGATGTTTCTGATTGTATACTGTTTGACCAGATCCTCCTTTTTCATCGACTTTAAGATATTAAAAATATCAGACAATTTACTATTTTTTCAACGTTTCAGCAGCAGAGTTTGATAAGATGTTTGTATCTCACATTTTAAAACCCACTTAAAAAGTGGGTTTTTATACCTTAACATAATTTCAGGAAATCTTTTACATATAACCTCCCGATACTTCGATCCCTTGCCCGTCGATCCAGGCAGAATCTTCACTGCATAAAAATGCCACTGCAGAAGCAATGTCTTTTGGTAAACCTACCCTACCCAATGCGTGTTGCTGGGCGATCCGGCTGTTGATATCTTTAATATCACGGACTGCCCCACCTGAGAAATCGGTTGCAATCGGTCCCGGAAGAATACTGTTGGAACGGATTTTTCGTGCTCCCAATTCTTTGGACTGATATAATGAAATCGTTTCCATAGCCGACTTCATTGCAGCATACACGGAAAATCCGGGAAGTGCAACACGGGTTGCAGTAGAACTAATATTAACAATGCTTGCGCTGTCATTGATTGATGACAGCAATTTCTGGGTCAGGAAAAAGGGGCCTTTGAAATGAACATTCAGCATTTCATCGAACTGGGAAACGGTCGCTTCTTCAAATGGTACAAAAAATCCAATTCCAGCATTGTTGACCAAAGAATCGATGCCCGTAGCCTGCCATTCGTTTAAGATGAGGTTAATCGACTCAGAAAAACTCTCAAACTCTTCCATTTTTGAGACATCCAGTTTTAAAGCTTTAATGCGAGTTCCTGTGGATTCAAATTCTGCGATAAGGTCTTCCGCTTCTTTTTCATTTGACCGATAGGTGAAAATCACCGCATTGTCTTTTTCTATCAACTTCTTTACGATTTCTTTTCCTATTCCTCTGTTACCACCGGTAACCAAAGCTACTTTTTGTTGTGTCATTGTACTGATTTTTGTTTGATGCAAATCTCAGTCTTTATTCAATCCGAGTTATAGCGACAATACAACCAATGCTTACACAATTCAAACTTTGGAATTCCTGTATTCAGAAGGTGTCACTTCTGTGTGTTTTCTGAAAAATGTATTGAAATGGGAAGCTTCCTCGAAAGCCAGCGCAGATGCGATTTCGCTGATATTCCAGGTTGTCGTTCTGAGAAGGATTTTGGCTTCCTGCAACACTCGTGACGCAATGAAATCACTCATCGTGCGTCCTTTGGCTTTCTTCACCTGTCTGTTGAGATAAACCGGATGCAGATGTAGCGCTTCAGCAAATTCACCAGGCGTCTTTATACCAATGATTTTTGTAAGCTCATCAATAGGGAACTGATTCTCCAAAAGTCTTATAAACGAGCAAGCAACAACTTCGGCGGTATTTCTGCGATTGATATATGATGCGGACGGCTGTAATTTTTGCCCGTTAAGAATCAACTCCATCGTATAATGCCTCAACAGTGATGTCTGCAACAGATTAACTTCATTTGAATCCTCCTCTGCTATTTTTTTGAAAATATCTGAAAACTTATCATATTCAATTTCATCAAGAGTATAAACAAACTGACTTCCAGGTTTGTAAACGCTGAAAGAAAGTAGTTCATACCCAGAATTTGCCTTTGTAATAAAGCCTTCTGAAAAAGCACAGGACTGAACTGGTTTATTTTCCTTAAAACAATGGATACCGAAAGGAACTTTTGTTGTGGTGAACAAAATATTTTTCCCTTCCAAAGGCAGGCTCGTTTCTTCAAAATTAATTTCATAAGAGCCATCGAGCAAAATAACTGAAAAAAATTTCTTGCGAGAAAAACTGATGATTTCTCCCGATTTCGATGATTCCGCCAATGTTCTGAAAGATTCTTCAATTGAGGATGAGTTCTTTTCTGTAAATAAATGGTTCAACATACTTCATACAAAGATAATGCTTTCACGACATCTGAATGACTAAAATTTAAACGATTGATACACATCAATCGTTATGGTAAAGAATCGTTGACAATTCCAAAAATGCATTGGCTTCTGCTACAATTGATGGCCTTTTGCAATGATTCCATTAACCGCATCGTCACCCGCAACCCATCGTTTTGATGGTTGGGGCATATCTATCACGGAGATGTATTAGTAATTTATTTTAATGGAATTCCATTGATCGATCTGTAGATATTGATTACAGGATCAACAAATCCATCAGGATAATTGGTGCTCAACACAATATCCATATATTCTTTACCTAACTCTGCAATTTTTTCATTGGAAAGATCACGATTGATAATCGTCTGTTCCTTATCTGATCTTTTGATAGCCTCAGCCATTTCTTCAACGGTTAAATCAGTACAATAAGGCGGGCTGCCCGGTTGCTGACGCCACGAATCTGCAAGCGATCCCGCATCATAACTATCAAATCCTGTTTCGTCAATAATTTGAAAAGCTATTCTTTTCCAGTTTTCTTTGTCTGCTGATACGGTCAGCGCAATTCTTCCCGGAGTTCCGCTCGGTTTACCGAACTTTCTGAAGCTGTGCGTTACGATATTGTTGAACGCCTTTACAACCGGTCGGCCGATCTGCTCGGAGACCCAAACACTGTGCGATTTCCCGTTTTCTATTTCTTCTATCAGCCCGTCGCGAAGAGGAAAATAGTTCATAGTCTCAATCACAGGTACATTCTCATCTAATTGATTGAAGAGGTCTTTCGGCAGTTCTGCAACTTTTCCAAACGGAATGGAAATAATGACGACGTCCACATCCTTCGCTGCGTCCTGAAGTTCAACAGCTTTGATTCCTTCGTTGTCCGCAAAACCGATGGTATGAGGGCCTCTCGAATTAGCAATGAAGATTTGATGACCCTTGTTGCTCAGTTTTTTGGCCAGTGTTTCACCGATGGCTCCGGCTCCTATAATTCCTATTTTCATAATAATTTATTTTTAATTTTTTTAATTAATTTTTCTGAATGGCGGATTTGGAATTTCAAGATTGCCTCTCAAAGTATCCGCTTCATATTCTGTTCTGAAAATGCCTCTGTCCTGAAGAATTGGGACAACCAAATCAATAAAATCACGCAAACCCTGCGGATGGTCCTGTCGTATTAAAAGCATATCCATTGCTCCTGCTTCGTGCCATTTTTGAACCTGGTCTGCCACAATTTCAGCTGAACCAAAAAATTGTGGTCGTGGGAGACTGTTTCTTGGACTGAGTTGCATCAGTTCTATATATTTATCAATCGCATTTTTTTCAGTTTCACCCACAATAGGATTTTGTGAGATGGAAATAATGAAATCTTCCGGTCGCCTCTGTTTTGCAATAAGTTTCTGCTTGATTCTGTGTGCCAACGCCGAAGTATCTTCCCAATCAATACCGTGTGTGAAAACGCCGTCTGTATAGCTGGTGGCAATTTCCATAAAGTTTTCAGAAGTTCCTGCGGTATAAAGAACAGGCCTGCCCTGAACCGAACGACTGATGTTCAAAGGACCTTCTACCGAAAAATAATCTCCACGATAGTTGACGTGATGCATTTTATGATGATTCAAAAAGATTCCTCTTTCCTTGTCACGGATAAAGGCATCGTCCTCATAGGTATCCCAAAGTCCAAGGACAATTTCAATAAATTCCTTGTTCATCGGGTACTGGTCTCTCTTCGTCAAATGTCCACGGCTGAAATTGACCATTCCACCAGGATTGGAAGTGATGGCGTTGAGTGATGCACGTCCTTTGCTAATTTTATCCAGCGACAATATCTGCCTTGCAGCACTGTAAGGGTCTCCGTAAGAAGATGCGATGGTAGCGGAAAGCCCAATATTTTTGGTCACCATACTAAGGGCAGACATTATACTCACACCTTCGAACATACTCAGGTAATGCGGAATATTTCCGGGACCGACGTGGCTGACATCCACCAAAAACAAAGTATCAAACTTGGCAGACTCCGCCAACTGAGCCTGTTTTATGTAAAAATCAAGGTTTTCACTGGCATCAGAAGGCATCGCGGGATGTTGCCACGCCATATGATTCCAGCCTAGACCGTCGAGAACAGCACCTAGTTTTAATTTTTTCCCTGTTTTATTCATTTCCTATTTTAACATTGATGAACTTAAATTCTACCTTACAATATGGATTTGAAAATTGCATTAATTAAAATCATACATCAACTCTTCGACAACTTCTTTTACGGGACGAATATTCTTTATGTAAGAAATTCCATTTCCTACAGTGATGTACCCTCTTTGAATATCCCCATCCAACATTCCAACTTTTAAGCCCTGCTCGCCATACATTTTATTGGCAATTTCATCCCGAGAATCACCCCGTTCGTCCATTTCCAAAAGTTCTTGGCTGTATGGTGTTGGAATGGAGCGGTAATACGCCGGATTGGTTCTGAAGATCAACAAGTCACTGGCGGTATGGTCAACAATGAGTTGTTTCACATTTTTGGCAGCAGGATTTTCCTCTGTAGCAATAAAAACTGTTCCTGCAAAAACACCTTCAGCACCTAAAGCAAACGACGCTCTAACAGCACGGAGGTCAGCAATTCCGCCGGCAGCCATCACCGGAATATTCACGGCATCTGATATCATCGGTATGATGGAGAATGTGCCAATAATTTTATCAGGCACCGTGCCACCTTCATCAAATCCGGTAGCTACAAGAATATCGGCTCCAATTTTTTCTGCATACTTTGCATTTTCCACACTTGGATTCAATGCACGATAAATTATTTTAATGTTATTTGATTTAAGTTTTTTCGCCAAAGGTTCAAATTCATAACCTTCAATCCCGTTGATAAGAACCACTTCAACACCTTCTTCAATGAGCAAATCAGCGATAACATCAACCGTAGTCAGGTCATTAGACAGCATTACCGGCACTGCAAAAGGCTTATTGGTCAACTGTTTTACCTTACGAATTTCACTTCTCAGCCGATTAGTAATTTCTTCCAAAGATTTCGGATTTGTCTTCTGACCTGCGTGAGGACCCAACATTCCCAGACCTCCGGCATTGCTCACTGCTGCAACAAATTCAGCATTGGTCACCCACGACATTGCCCCTTGAATAATTGGATATTTGATTCCTAAAACTTCCGTAACACGGTTTTTTTTATTCATTGTCTTTTGATTTTAAATCTATATTATTTAATCTGTTTTCGATGGGACAAAGTTATGTTAAATTTACTTTCATTTTGATAGTGCTTTCCTTTAGGAAAGTGTATTTTTAATGATAGGACCCATCAATATTGGCTATCTATTTTATAATCACTTTCTTTTATAAAGTATTTTATAACTTTGCGCTGTTAGTTTTTTAATGACGATTCAAATATCACAAAGAAATACAATGGGTAATAAAACATCATATTCAATTTTAGAACTGGCCATTGTTTCAGAAGGCAGCAATTTTAAAGAAACTTTAAACAATTCGCTGGCACTGGCGAAGGTTGCAGAAAAGAACAATTATTCCAGATATTGGTTTGCAGAACATCACAATTCGGAATCAGTGGGAAGCAGTGCCACATCAATTCTTATTGGTTATGTTGCTGAAAACACGGAAAATATCAGGGTTGGCTCCGGCGGAATTATGCTTCCCAACCACTCTCCGCTGGTGGTTGCGGAACAGTTTGGGACTTTAGCACAACTCTATCCCAACAGAATTGATTTGGGATTGGGAAGAGCTCCCGGAACTGATATGCCGACAGCACAGGCAATCCGTTCAGATTTTATGAAAGCAGCGCATTCGTTTCCTGCTGAAGTGGAAAAAATCGAGGAATACTTTTCAGCAGAAAATAAAACTTCTAAAGTGAGGGTTCCGATTGCGGAAGGCGTTGAAGTTCCCATTTACATTTTAGGTTCCAGCACAGACAGCGCCCATTTGGCTGCAGCGAAAGGGTTGCCATACGCTTTTGCCAGTCATTTTGCATCTACCCATCTTCACGCGGCTTTAGAAATCTATCGAGAAGAATTCCAGCCATCGGAAGTTTTAGATAAACCTTATACAATTGCTGGTGTCAACATCATTGTGGCTGATACGGATGAAGAAGCGGAACGTTCATTCACCTCATTGATCAGAATGTTTTTTGGAGTCCTGACCGGAAATTCGAAATC
This sequence comes from Chryseobacterium kimseyorum, assembly GCF_025971945.1. Taxonomy (GTDB): domain Bacteria; phylum Bacteroidota; class Bacteroidia; order Flavobacteriales; family Weeksellaceae; genus Chryseobacterium; species Chryseobacterium kimseyorum. The sequence goes on along the minus strand of NZ_JAPDHW010000023.1, from coordinate 10,370 downwards.
ACTCCAGCCTCCGACAGAAATGACAGAAGATTTAATTGAAGTTCTAAAACATCCAAGTTTACATCAAATGCTAAAATATTCGTTTGTAGGAAGCAAGGAAACAGTCAAAAAGCAGATAGAAGATTTTCTGAAGAAAACTCAGGTTGATGAGATTATTATGGTTTCTAATATCTTTGCACTGGAAGACAGAATAAAATCGGCTCAGCTTTTTGCCGAGTTGATGGATGAAATCAATGCGGAAAGTTCTTCAGATTCTATAAATCAATAACAATGGCAAAAAAGAAACCCTACAACGAATGTCTCAACACCGTAAAACCTGTAAAAGATGCACTAGAAGTCATCAACGGCAAATGGAAGCTTGCGATCATCATCTCTGTTGGTGTCGGGAATGAGCGCTTTACCGATATTCAGGACAGTATTGAAGGAATTACACCGAAAGTTCTGGCAAAGGAGCTGAAAGATCTGGAACAGCATAAATTGATCAAAAGAATTATCATTGATGATTATCCTGTCAAAATAATTTACAAGTCAGAACCTTATGCAGATACACTGACACCCATCATCTACGCTTTGAAAGAATGGGGAATCAATCATAAAGAGATGATTGCTAAATAATTGTGTAAGTTGATAGTTAACATTTAGAAAATAAAAAAAATATCTATTGAACCAGGAATGTCGTTTCTACGTAACGTAACAATTCCTCCAACCCATTGCGACTATCTTTCGAAGTGTACACAGACTTTGCATTTTGGCTTACAATATCGATTGTCAGTGCAAAGATGGAAGTATACAAAAATTTGATATGGCTGTACTTGGCCTTTTCTGCTAAAATTTTAAAATGACTGAAATGCTTCTCAGTCATTTTTTTTATAATTGAATCTGTTTTTTCGGAAACAGGAAATATTTTGGTTTCCAGACAGAGTTTTATCAGCTGTGTATTGTTAAAAGCTTCCTCAATTGATTTAAAAACAAAATCCTTCAACAATACATTCGCATTTGTTTCAGTGTCAGAGCTGATGTAATCTAACGAAGGCCAAAGATTTTCAATGATTTCAATATATAAATTCTCCTTTGTTTTGAAATGATAGTTGATCATCGAACAGTTGGTACCTACACGATCTGCGATATCGCGGATGCTTGTGTTTCTGTATCCTTTTTCACTGAAAAGTTTTTGAGCGGTCAACAAGATTTGAGTTTTGTTGCTGTCAACTATTTTTCGAGGGCCGTTTACAATCATAATTTGGAAATCTTAAATGAAATATTTATTACAAGACTTTAATTTATCACGTAAACCTGTAACCCTTGACACTGTCACCTTTGATTATTTTCCGGAAGAGAACAACCCTTCTGTAATTGAATTGTCCATAATGATGGGTCAGAACAAAGATCAGAATTGGGACCGTCAACCAGCAAATGGAGCCTAAAACTATCTTGGAAGAAGCCATCAATGCATTGAGACTGATATTCTGGTAGATCGCCATCCCGTTGGTAAAATTCCCGTTATCCAGGAACATCGAAATATCGTTCATGCTCTGCCACTGTCCCTGATAAAGTGCCCAGCTGATGATCGCTCCTCCAAATGCAGTTGCCAGGAAACCTCTGATCATGATCAAAATCCCCATTGCACCGAATAAGCCGTCCATAGAAACACCCTCTGCTGCATACAGCCAGATAGAAATAAACAACATTCCCATCCCAAGACCTTTCAGGATCATAGAGTACTGAAGATATTCGATATTCATCTGTGGCTGGATCAATAGATAGAGACAGAGTGTGTGCAGAAAAAAACTGATGAATCCGCCTGCCACGTAAAACTTCATTTTCCATTCGTATTTAAAACAATAGAATGCAAGGACTCCTGCCAAAATGATTCCTGGTATCATCCATAAATTGATCTTTGCATTGATCAGATTGTTATATCCCAATACACCAACGGAATATTGTACATAAATGCTGGAACTTGCCAGAAACACGCCTAGAAATACCAACAGAATTAAACTGTGAAGTGTATTTTCCCTGGTAAAGACCTTGAAATCGATCAAAGGCCTTTTCAAGAATTTTTGTCGCCAGATCGTCAATCCCAAAAACAAAAAACTCAGGATAAGCGCATTTCTGATGTAAGGCGAAACAAACCATCCCTGCTGTCTCATAAACGTGAAAAACACATTAAAGCTCATAGCCGAACTTCCAAGCAGTACCATCGAAAGCCAGTCGATCTGATACAATGGTTTTTTGAAACTGAATCTTTGGTCGTGCTGGAAGATAAGACTAATGCAGGCAATGGCCAGCATTAAGCTGCTCATTATGAAAAATGGTGCCTGATAATTATGGTTGAATACGAGATTGGCAAAAAAGTAGGAAGACAACTGTCCGAAGCCGATCGAGATCGGATAAAAAATAGCATAGAATTTACCTTTGTCGCCTTTTGGGGAGATGATGAACATCATTGGAAGAATTATCTCTATCATTGGGAACATCTTAAAAAATCCGATCAGGAAACTTCCAACCACCAAGAGGTAAGGATTTTCTGTCGTCCCATTCATATAAGACAGTAACGCCAAAATAATGGCACACGTTGTAATGATCTCTTTGGATCTGAATCTCATTTTCACCCGAAAGACGATCAGCAGTGCAAGGCCCATACCTATCGAACCGGCGTTGTTGGCCATTGAAACAAACTCAGAGTAAGTGGCCAATGCCCCTGACAGATCTATAGCATTACTGGTGTACACTCCCGAGATCGACATCAGAGGGAACATTATAAAGATGATCAGCAACAGCATTACGGGTTTTGGAACCCAAGTGGCAAAAGGACCTTGATTGTACATAGTTTTATTTTAAAGTGACTTCTACATTCATTCCTGCCCGCAACATCTTGAGATGTTCAGCATTATTATTCTTGGTAAATTCAATTCTTACAGGAATTCTCTGCTGTACTTTCACAAAGTTCCCTGTGGAATTATCCACCGGCACTGCTGCATATCTTGCTCCTGTTGCCCCAGAGATCGCCGTTACTTTTCCTTCATAAACTCTTCCGCCCAATGCATCTACAGAAATTGTCGCCAATCCGCCAATCACAACATTGCTCATTTGATTTTCTCTGTAGTTCGCTGTGATCCAGACATTATTGGTATCAACGATCGTTGCAACCTGTTGGCTTGCATTCAACAACTGACCGATATTGACAGTTCTCCTGCCCATAATTCCGTCGTGAGGCGCAGTAATTACCGTATAAGACTGGTTAAGTTTTGCCATTTCCAGAGCACTTTTACTTCTTTTGATATCCGCCTCATTCAAACCCAGTTTAGATTGTGCTTCATTCACAGAAAGCTGGCTGGTTGCTTTTGTATTGATGATCGACTGGTATTGTGCGATCTGCATTTCTAGTTGTGCCTTTTGGGCTTCGAAATCGGTTTTGATCTGATCAAATTGCTGACCTGTCACGGCTTCGTCTTTCAACAGGTTTTGATAACGGTTGAAATTCTGCTGGGCATTCCACAAACGGGCTCTCACCGCTTCTACATTGGCTTTGGCCACTTCTACATTTGAACCTGCGGTATTGACATTGTTTGCGACCGTCTTTATAGAATTGTCAGCCACATTCCTCGATGCCATTGCCGACATATATGCAGCTTCTGCCTGTCCAAGCTGCGTCTGGATCTCCCGGTCGTCGAGCACCAACAAAGTATCTCCTTTTTTTACATATTGATGTTCCACAAAACGAATTTCTTTGATGTATGCTGAAACTCTTGTATTGACAGGATTGATAAAACTTTCGACCTGTGAAGCGTTGGTATAACGGTCATTTCCGATATTAAAATAAGATTTTACAACGAAGAATAGTCCAATGATAACGCCGACCAAGATCAGCATATTGATAATTTTCGTCGTTTTCTTTTTCTTGACGTGCTTTATATGTTTTTTTTCATGAGTAGCTGTCTCATTTTTTTGCTCAGGTAAGTTTGAATCTTGTGTATTTTCTGACATAATAAATTTAGTTTTAAAATTTGTTTAAAGATTTCCTGCTTCTCTTAAAAGTTTGTAGTACGAAAACACAATGTTGATCTCTGAATTCGCCAATTGTAATTCAGCATCAAGCTTGGCGTTGCTGGCATCAAGCAGATCCAGTAAGATGGCAAGTTGGTTGTTATATTTGCTTTCCATAATTCTGTAATTCTCACTGGTCAGATCGGCATTCACTTCAAGGGTCTTATTTTGGGTGACGGCTTCATTGTATTTGATGTAGGCTGAATTCACAGCAATTCCAATAGATAGACTCGTGTCATTTGCCTGATTGATGGCTTTTTGCTTTTCGATCTTGTTCAGCTGGAGTTTCTTCGGCGACTTGAACAGCGCATCGATATTGAAATTCAAGGATAGTCCTGCATTATAGCTGTTACTAAACATATCTACCGCAGGTGAGGATGATGTGAGCGGACGCTGCAGATTGCTACCCGCAAAAGCTGCCAGCGAAGGAAGCATTTCTGCCTTGGTGATCTTTGAGGAAACGTCATAAATATCCACAGATCTTTCGGTGAGCCGAATAGCCGGATGGTTTTGAGCCATTTCCTTGTACTCCTGCAGTTGACCAACAGCTGCTGTATGATCTAAGACAGAATTTTCCGGGATGATCTTTATATTTTCGTCCAAACCAAGAGCAACAGTGAGTTGTTTGTTGATGATCTGCTGGTTGTTGTTGACCACCTGCAACGCCAGTTGTAGATTGGATAGCTGCAATTCTCCACGAATGACATCATTTCTGGTGACCATTCCCTGATTGTAGAACTTTTTGATATTGTCAAGACGTTTTTTCGCCAAATCAATATTCTGGTGGTAAACATTTTCCTGATTATAAAGTTTTGAAAGATCCAGGTAATAACCCAAAACAAGTAATTTGATACTTTGCTCATTGTTCTCATAACTTAGTTCAGACAATTCTTCCTGCAATGTTCTGATCTTGATTCCGTTTCTTACCGTGTTGCCTTTCCAGATCAACTGGCTTGCCTGAAGTGAAAAAGTATTCCCAAAATGGGGCATTTTTGCAGTTGTCACCTTGGAAAAATCTTTATCAAGAATGGTAACATCACCCAGATAGAATCCCTGCAATCCAGCTGTAAGTTCCGGCAACAGATTATTTTTTGCGATCTTCACATTCTGCCGGGCAATATCGATGTCTGATCTATATACTTTTAAGGTCGGATGATTGGCCTTTACCATTTTAGAAAGTTCATTTACAGTAAACGATCTTTCTGAAATATTTTGCGCATTAAAAAATTGTAATGTTGAAAGCAAACTGAAACACAGCAACAGTTTACCAAGAAATTTCGTCATTATCCTTTGCTTTAAAATTTATAGTGCAAAGGTCAATCAATCAAGTGTTTGACAAAAGGTTAATAATGCACAAAAACAAGTCCAAATGGTATCATTATTTGGGTTGCTCCAATTATGTAGATTCTAAAAAATAGGGTCGATCAGATGATTACGCTTTCTGAAGTTCATCGGACTCAACCCTGTATGTTTTTTAAAAAATTTCCCAAACGAATACTGATCAGAAAACCCCAATTCGCCTGCAATCATACCGACCGTATTGTTGGGATGCAAAAGCATTATTTTAGCCTCGTTCATCAGAGCATCTGCAATAAAGCTAGTCGGCGGTGATTTCGTAATTTCCCGTACACAGTTTGAAAGGTATTTAACGGAGATCAGAAGGCTCTCGGCGTAGAAAGAAAGTTCTTTCTTTTCTTTAAAATGCTTAGAGATCAATTCCAAAAATGAAATGGTGATATCTTCTTTTCTAAGATTTTTCTGCTGTGATGAATTTTCATTAATCAGTAGAAAGCTGGTGATGATGTAAATAACTGAGGTTACGATACCTGTCAAAACCTCGCTTTTGAACTTATGGTCAGTATCGCTGGCGGAATAATAATTGGCCAGCGTTAGCAATTGCTTGAGATGATCAAATTCCAGATCAGTGATTTCTAGTGTATGTCTATTTTCCATCTGTGCAATCTGATAAACATCGTAACGGTTGAATTTAAAATTTATCTGGCTCCTAAGCTTTTCTCTTTCAAATGAGAGAACGAACATTTTTAGATTTCCAGTATGACTTTCAACTTTATAAAGATTATTTGGCGAAAGAAGGAGCAAATTTCCATAGTCACATTGATGCGAAACATTATTAACACTGATTGTAATCTCTCCAACATAAACACAGATAAATGCAAAATTGCTCGGATGAAATGAATCACCGAGAACCACACTATCTACAAAAATTTCCTCTGTTAAAATTCTGATCATCCTAAAAAGCTACAATTTACTAAAGTATTTTTATTACGTGGTAAAACGCAATTTTACGGGTTAAGTAGGCTTGCTACAATAATGATTGAAGCTATAAGATAAATATAACGGCACATATATTCATTTGAGGCCAATTAATTAATTTCTATATACAAAAAAAAATATTAGCACATCACTAAAATTGATTATATAAAATCGTCAAGTTTCCTATATAGTAGTACTAATATTATAAACTATCTTAATCTTTTATATCTGATTAAAAAGGTTGATAACTTTTTCTATATCAGTTAAAAGCTGGTTTGAATAGAGTGCTGTCAAGTTCACATGACAGGAGTTACATATGATACGAAAAGCTCCTTCAATCACCAATATTATGGTTCTACAGCGTAGTTTTAAAGGCAACACTTCATTCACTTTTTACCTAAAATTCTCGAATGAGGTTAGTATGTACGGGCAGAATATTTTTGCCCTTTAGGTTTTATTTTTGCGTAAAGAAAATTCTAATGCTTCTTGTTGAATTTCATCATTTGATTTGTGACTGTTTTTTAACAACCACTCGTCAATTTTTTTACGTTCAAAAAACAGCACTTTGCCGTTGGGCTTCGAAAAGGCGATACTGTTAGAATGTACCAATTTATAGATATAAGATTTCTTAAAACCGGTATAATCTGCAAGTTCTTCGACATTCAAAATTTCCTTTAAACCGAAAATATGTTTTTCAATTCGGTTGAGTTTGTGCAGAATGATTTCGTTATTTTCCATTGCTTTCGTCTAATAAATATAATGAAGCAAAAGTCATCATAGAAAACCATAAAAACAACATTATCAAACGCTTAAAGGCGAAATAGGAATGATATGTAATAATCTTTAATATCAAAAGTCTAAATAAGAATAATCATTATTGATATAGATTGAGTACAATTTTAGTAACTAATATATTAATCTAAATAATAAAAAATTTTTTACAGTTCGATATTTAGTTCCGGGATAATTTCAGCAGCCTCCTTCATCTTGCTATCAACGATTTTAGCATAGAGCAGTGTCGTCCTTAACTCACGATGTCCTAATCTTTTAGAAACAGTGTAAATATCTGCACCATTTTCCAATAGTAGCACAGCATTCGTGTGTCGAGCTGAATGAAAAGTTATATGCTTAGGAACTGCGGCACGATTGCACCATCGGACGATTTCAGTATTGTAGGTCATTCCGTATTTTAATCCTTTGAAAACTCGTTCTTTCGGATCTTGTCTATCTCCCAACAATTCTCTTGCTTGTTTTGATATATAAAGGTATTCTACACCGTCTGTTTTTTCTTGTCGGAAATTAACTCTTGAAATATCACCTTCATCACGGACCTCTTTCCACGTCAGAGAATTAATATCTGACCAACGTAATCCGGATAAACACGAAAAAAGAAAAGCTTTTTTTAAAACCGGATATTTACATTCCGCTTTTGCTAAACGTTGTAATTCATCAAAAATCAGATATTCTCTTTGACTTTCAGCCTGCTCAAATGATTTTATTTTTGACGCATAATTTACCGTCAAATATCCATTATCGAAAGCATACCGAAGTGCAGCTTTAAATTTGTTGAAATATGAATATTTTGAATTTTGAGAAAGTGGAATTTCACTTTTACTAATTGCATCTTTTTCAAAATATTTCCGAACTTTTTTAATGAAATTCTCATCAATTTCCTCAAAAATTAAATTCTTTGGAACCACTTTTTTTAGATGTTGGTGAGTAGAATACCAGTTCCCATAATTATTTGAAGAATCAAGCGTTCGTTTTTCCTCGGCAAGGTCAGCGAAGAAATTTAAAAACACTCGTTTAGCTTTCGCAGTATTTTTCAACTCAAATCTTCCTTGAGCATATTCAGCTTTTCGAATTGCAATTACATTTTCTGCAAACTCTAAAGCTTCTTTATTTTCTTTTTTTTCTTTGGCAGTTTTTGGATCAACAATTAGATAGGTGTCTAAATTCTCAAAACTTCTCAGATGCTTTCTTTTTCCGTCATCAGTAATTTCAGAACCACGGTAAAACTCGATTGACAGACTAATCCTGCCGTCTTTCAATTTTCTTTGACTAAGTGATATTTTCATAAATTCGAATTTGTACTACTTTGTACTACTTTTGACTTTTTTTGAGGTCTGAAGTAGTACAAAAGTGGTACAAATATATAAATAAACACCAAAAAGAGAAAATAAAATTTTTATAAATAACTGATAATCAAATAAAAGAAAGAAAAAGAAACCAAAGAAAAGCTAAATTATTTCCCGATACAGAACTTAGAAAAAATATTACCCAAGACCTCATCATTCGTAAACTCACCGGAAATTTCACCTAGATATTCCAAAGCATAGCGAAGTTCATAAGCCAATAATTCAGTTGAAATCTTTCCTGAAATGGCATCTTCTACCCTTTTCACGGATTCTAAAGATTTCTGCAACGCTTCGTAATGACGTTGGTTGGTGATAATGGTGCTTTCCTGAGTTTCCAGATTTTGGATGTAGTCGGCAAGTTCGGTTTTCAACTGCTCAATTCCGGTTTTGTTTTTTGCTGAAATTCCGATGATCTGCGAAGTATAATCTGGAAATAATTGCTCTTTCAATTCTGCGTCAAATATATTGACAGAAGAAGCTTCCTGCAAATCAATTTTATTGTGAAGAAGAAGAATCTTTAAATCTTCACGGTAGAATTCTTTGATAAAATCTGTAATCTCATTTGGTGTAGAATCAAACTCATCGTACAGATACAGAAGAATTTTTGCGGTTTCAATCTTCTCTTTTGCTTTTTTAACTCCGATTTCCTCGATAATATCGGTCGTCTCACGAATTCCGGCAGTATCAATAAATCTAAAAGCTGTTCCTTTGATATGTAAAACTTCCTCAATCGTATCGCGCGTCGTTCCCGCAATTTCAGAAACAATCGCTCGTTCTTCTTTCAGCAAGGCGTTTAGCAAAGTAGATTTTCCGGCATTCGGTTTCCCGATAATGGCGACATCTACCCCATTTTTTATCGCATTTCCGTATTGGAAACTGTCTATCAACGAACGAAGTTTTTCTTCAGTCCTGTTTAATGATGCTTTCAAAGCGGTTCGGTCTGCAAATTCCACGTCCTCCTCGGCAAAGTCAAGTTCCAGTTCGATTAATGATGTAAAATTCAATAAATCAGTTCTTAAAATGGAAATTTCATTGGTAATCCCACCTTTCAACTGATTCAAAGCGACTTTTCGTGAAGCTTCATTTTCTGAAGCGATCAAATCGGCAATAGATTCGGCCTGACTCAGGTCAATTCTCCCGTTCATAAACGCACGCATCGTAAACTCACCGGCTTTCGCCATTCTCGCACCGTTTTTAATCAAAACTTCCAGAATTTTTTTGGCAATATGCGGAGAACCGTGAAAAGAAATTTCCACAGAATCCTCTGCAGTAAAAGTTTTTGGTGCTCTGAAAATGGAAACCATAACCTCATCGATGACTTCGCTATTGGCTGCTGGCTTTTGGCCTTTAGCTTCTGTCTCCCCACTTCCATCTTCCATCTTCACATCTACTATAAACCCATAATGAACCGTATGCGAATCGGCTTTTTCGAGATTTTTCCCCTGAAAAACCCGGTTGACAATTTCAAAAGACTGTTCTCCCGAAATTCTGATAATTCCGATAGCTCCGATTCCGTTGGCTGTCGCCAGTGCGCAGATAGTGTCGTGATTCATGGTGCAAAATTACGGAAAATTAGCAGTCTAAAAAATCAAATATTAAAGTTGAAAAATCCTGTTGCCAGTTATAATTCAAATATTTTAAACTGAATATCTTTCACATTCTACACATCTTACACGCGCATTGGGAGCCGGGAACCTGCTGTCCACTATATCTTTTTTGTCATTGCGAACAATTGTTGATGATCATGACTTATTTCATCCATCGCAATAACAAAAAAGGATGCCGCTGCAATGGTAAGTTTGCATGAAGCAAAATAGATTAATAACTTGGTTAAAAAAATTAACCAAAAGAGCAAAAGCAGCAGGATAAAGACAGACGTTTCTTTGATACTTAGATATCGCCCCTGATATT
>NZ_JAPDHW010000022.1 GCF_025971945.1 Chryseobacterium kimseyorum | reverse complement strand
TACTAAAATTATAATATAATGATAGGATATAAACTGTGGAGCTGCTAAAAATGAGACTTGCAAAAGCAGATTTCCAAAACAACTCATAACCTCCAATTGTATTTTCAAAATACCTGCCAAGTATCAAAATAATAAAAAGAGGTATTAGAAATATCCATTCAAAATTTTTAGTTTTTCTTTTATCTAATTTCTTAGAACTAAATTGTAGAATTAAATTTGATAAGTTATAAGATAACAAAACAAAAATTGGCAGTGAAATAAAGATAAATCCAAAGTCCTTTACTGAAAAAAAGAGAATAAGAATACTTATTAATATTGCGATAATATTTTTCGACATTTAAATTTGAATAATTTTATCAATTAACTTTTCTCTTCAAACTAAAAACCAAATTCTCCGGAAAGCCTTCATCAAATCTCCCCTCCTGCAAAACAAAATCATGTTTTACTAAAAGACCTTTAGAATTTTCGTTAAACTTATTCGTAAAAGCTAAAATCGTCTGCAAATTTAATTCATTAAAACCAAAGTTTAAAACCGCAGAAAGCGCTTCAGACATCACTGCTTTTCGGTGATGATCAGGCAGCAGTTCGTAACCGACCTCTGCTTCTGTACGGTCTTCAGAAAATCTGTAAAGACAAATCGTTCCTAAAAGATTCTGTTGGTTTTTATAAGTGATTCCCCAATAGAATGTTTCATTGTTCTGAGTTCGTTTTTTGATGGTTAAAATAAAATCAAGCGCATCATAATTGTTTTTTGGTGGAATTCTCTTTACATATTCATTAACAACGTCATTGCTTCGAATCTTTAAAATATCCTCGACATTGCTTTCATCAATTTCTTTTAAGATCAAACGGTCGGTTTCTATTCTCATATTTCAAATGTAACTAAATGATTTGAAATTTGAAGTTTGAGATTTGAGATTTATAACACATTTTCAAATTCTCAGATTAAACACATTTTCAAATTAAATTCTCATTTCCAAATTAATTATCTTTGCACTGTGTATATTAATAAAGCAGATTTAAACGAACTGGAGTTTCCGCAATTGCTCGCGGAAATTGCTCCTTTTGCCTATTCTCCGAAAACGAGAGAAAAAATTAATGAGCTTCTTCCGATGAAAATTGATGAAGCAGAAATTTCATTGAAAAAAACTTCAGAATACCTGTCGAGTTTTGAGAGCTCAAATGCGATCCCGTTTGATGAATATGAAGATATAGAGAGCGAACTGAAACTGATGCTGATCGAAAATTACCGTCTCGAAAACTCAGCTTTCATCAAAATAAAAACCCTCACAGAACAGATAGGAAAGCTTCAAAAGTTTTTCCCGACCATGCCTGATACTTTTCCAAAATTGATGCAGGATGCGGCTGCTTTGGAATATAAAAAAGAAATTATTGATAAAGTGGATAAGGTTTTCAACCGTTTTGGAGAAGTGAAAAGTGAAGCTTCCCCGATTCTGAAAACTCTGCGCGCAGAAATTCAGGTATCCAAAAAAGCGATCCAGGAAAATTTCAACAGAGTGCTGTTTAACTATAGTCAGAGTGATTTCTTAGACGATATCCGTGAAAGCATCATTGAAGATCAGAGGGTTTTAGCAGTAAAATCGGCGTATAAAAAAAGAGTTCCGGGAAGAGTTTTAGGACTTTCCAAAACAGGTTCTATCACTTTTATTCAGCCTGACAGTGTGGTGAAGCATTATTTTAAACTTCGCGAAGATCAGGAAGAAGAAAAAAAGGAAATTGACAAAATTCTTAGACAGCTTACTGCGGAACTGGCGGTTTTTCAGCCACAACTTTGGAGATATCAGGTGTATATTTTTGATTTAGATCTGACAAGAGCTAAAGCTAAATTTGGTGAACTGGTAAACGGAATTTTACCTAAAATCAACCGTCATAAAACTTTAAAGCTGAGAGATGCTTTTCATCCTCTACTTTGGCTGAGAAATAAAGCAGAAAATAAAACCATTTTCCCACAGACCTTAAGTTTAACGGAACATAACAGAATCATCTGTATTTCCGGGCCTAATGCTGGTGGAAAATCAATTACTCTGAAAACCGTTGGATTGCTTCAACTGATGATCCAGAGCGGAATTTTGGTTCCTGCACATCCAAAATCAGAAATGTTTTTCTTTGATAAAATCATGACCGATATTGGCGATAATCAGTCGATTGAAAACCATCTTTCGACCTACTCATCCAGATTGAAGAAAATGGGTGGCATCATCCGTGAGTCTAACCCTAATACCCTTTTGCTGATCGATGAATTCGGAACCGGATCTGATCCTGAATTGGGTGGCGCTTTAGCAGAAAGTTTCTTAGAATTCTTTTACGATAAAAAAAGTTTCGCGATTATCACAACGCATTATACCAACATCAAATTGGTAGTAGAACAGCTTCCAAACGCTATCAATGCTGCGATGCTTTTTGATGAAGAAACTTTGGAGCCAATGTATAAACTGGAAGTCGGACAGGCAGGAAGTTCATTCACCTTCGAAGTGGCGGAGAAGAATAAAATCCCAAGATTCATCATTCATTCTGCAAAGAAAAAAGTGGAACATGACATCGTTAATTTAGATAAAACCATCGTCAAGCTTCAGCAGGAAAAATACGAAGTTGAAAAACTAAAAACTGATCTTGCTGAAAGAAAAGGTTCTGTAGAAGACAAACGCGATAATCTTCAGAAACTGAACGAACAGCTTCAGCAAAAGCTTTTTAACTTCCAGAAACTTTACGAAGATGAACACAGAAAGCTCCAGTTCGGAAATAAAATTGAGGCATTTATCGACGGCTACATTCAAGGAAGATCCAGAAAAGATGTGGTAAAAGATTTCGTGAAAATTCTTGAACAGGAAAAATTCAGAAAAATCGGTGCCGATAAAGACGAAACCAAGCGTTTGCAGGTCGTGAAAAGAAAAATCACGCAGCAGCTGAAAAAAGAGGAAGTCATCGAAAAAATAAGCGAAACCAACGAAAAAATCGAGGAAAAACGTAAAACGGACCGAGCGTTGTGGATGAAAATCGGTCAGCGTGTAAGAATTACCGGAAGTACAAGTGTTGGAACGATTGAGACTATTTCCAAGAATAAAGTAACTGTAAATTATGGAAGTTTTAAAACCGTGATCAGTGCAGATGAGTTAGAGAGGATTTAAAATGTAATAATGATTATTAAAACTCACATTTCATTTAAGGATTTTTTAAAATTCAATATTAAAAATTCACTGTCACGAATTATTATATTTTCTTTAATCCTGTTACTATTCTGTTGTCTGAATCTGTACAATGCTGAAAATGCGATGCAGGAAAGCTTTAAAACTGCTACTGTTTGGCTTGCTGTCATCATTATTTTTATATTTGTCCGCACGTACTTCCGGTTGAAAAATGCTTTTTTTTCTAACAAGAAGATTCAGGAACAGATCACCTATATTTTTAGCAATGACAAAGTTGAGGCAAAGGGTGAGACTTTCGAAACAGATTTCACCTGGAACACTGTTTTTAAAGTAAAAGAACTGAAAGACTGGTTTTTGATTTACCAAAGTGCCCGAACGATGAATATGATCGCGAAAGAAAATATGGATAAAGATCAAATTATTGAATTCAGAAAAATGGTTACTGATAACGGAGTAAAATCTAAATTGAGAAAAGATTAATTATAAAAAAAGAGAGTGTTTTATCATCACTCTCTTTTTCATTTTATTTTTTGATAAACTTCAATCTGGTGAAATCTTCTCTGTTTTTTAACTGAATAAAGTAAACACCTTTATCCAAATGACGAACATAAAGAGATTGATTTTTTGTTTTCCCCTGACTTATCACTTGCCCGACAGCACTGTACAATTCAAATTCTACATCAGAATAAATTCCTGAAATATGTAAAATATCTGAAACCGGATTTGGATAAATATTAATTTCTCTGTGTTTATCGGCTTCACTGACTGCAAGATTCGGAGCTGTTGAAAAATACACTCCATAATCTTCTACTTCGCCATAGCCAAAATTTCCACATCCGTTGGGAACAAAAGTATTTGAAAAGATAACCCGCATTGTAACTGCACAATTGATAGTTCCACCTGTTGCCGCTGAAACAGGAACATTAAATGAACTTGTTATCAGATTACCGGAACTGGATGTCGTACTTACAGTCAACTCAGAAGATTCAAAAATACCATTTGCATTATAATCGATCCAGACGTTCACGTAAGCAGCAGAGGGACTAACAGGGCCGCTTTTTGTAAGGGAAAACACATTATTTACAGATCCATAAACCAAATCCACTCTTCTGGTAGGATCAGGTCGGTAATCGGTATAATTAGAAGTTCCGGAACTGCTAACCATTGGAGAAAATCCGGACGTAGGGCTTGGAGTAACGGTTACATTTGAAATATGCATTATTGCTGAATCTGTAGACGCAGAGTTGCAGCTGTCTACAGACAGTGTCGTGAAGAAGAATGATCCTGAGTTATCTGTTGGATTATTTAATGAATCTATAACCTGAATCTCGTAAGTTTTGCAGGACATTAATCCCGCCAATGTGTAGTAAGGTAAGGTCAAACTTACGGAAACCCAAGCACTCGCTCCTACAACTCTCCATCTTAAGATATATTGATTAGAAGAAATGGAGTTCCAGGTAACGTGGACTGTCGATGTGTTTATATTTGAAATAACGACATTGGTAGGAACTGTTAACAACTTTTCTAAAGGGCTATTACACAGATTTTTACCCTGATACAATGAAATTCCGGATAAGATAAGTAATAAAAGAAGTAGTTTTTTTGTCATATTTAATAATTTTGAGTTGATTTATTAAAATTATAACAAAATATTGAAATTTTTCTCAATAAAATTAAAAATATCTTTCATTGGTGATAAAAGAAAAACCACTGCAAATCTACAGTGGTTTTTATACGAGTTATTATTTCAGCTTATAAGAGCTTCCATTCCAAAGATAGGTTTTAGACGATCGTTTGGTTTTTTCTCTTTCATTCTCGTCCTTTTCCATTTCTTCTGTTTTCAGAATAAAAGCATTTGGAATTCCTCCTTTGTCATTCGGAAAAATAAATTCTTCGCTGTGGTGATAGATATCTGCATCTCCGACGTTCATCAATTGTGGGAGTGCAATCAGTTTTTTATTGGTGAAGAGAACATATTGATCATACCCTGCAATTCCGCAGGCTTCACCCGACACCGTAGCTTTAAGAGTAAAATCTACATTTTTAAGTTGATGATTACTCTCGATTGTGAAGGTTCCGAAATTCAAACTTTCTCCCAATCCGGTTTCAAAATTGGCTTCATCCACCAGTTGATTTCCTTTCAAAACTTTCACAGATGCATAGTTTTGCTGATATGAACCGTCACCGTCCGGATTTTTTTTGCTCAGCGTTTTCGTCAGACCAAACAAAAAGTCATACCCATTTTTATTTCTGTACCCTACTGAAAGATTAGCACCCCAAATATACCCTTCTACAGTTTGATTGTTTTTCTGATATGAAATTTTATACCAGTGTGCAGCCCTTTCACCTAACTGCAGTAAAGATTCTTCTTTTTTAATAATTAAAACCTGCTGGTTCGACGGTAAAGAATCCAGTATTTTGGAATTTACTGTGGGTTGCTGTCTTACTCTGGTGAAATCTGTGAAAATCTTCTGTGTTTTGTTTTCTTCAAAATTAAAAACACCGTTTGCATAGATTTCTTCCTGTGCAGAAAACAGTTGAAAAGCAAACAGAAATACAGTGATTAAAAAAGATTTCATAATCTGTAATTTAGTTTTTTTTCCAGGAGTAAACTCACCCATTCTTCACGCTGCAATTTCTTTTTAAGCTCCAAATTATTCTCTCTGCAAACTTCCAGAATATCATCCACATCAAAGAAACATAAGCCAGAAAGCAGTAATTTTCCGCCATCATTCAAAACAGTAACGTAAGTTGGAATATCTGAGATAAGAATATTTCTATTGATATTCGCTAAAATAATATCAAAATTCTCATGTCCTAAATTGTCTGCAGTTCCCAGTTCGATATCCAGTTCTACGTTGTTTCTTACAGCGTTTTCTTTTGAATTTTCTACTGACCATTCATCGATATCAATTGCTTTGGTTTCTCCTGCACCAATTTGTTTTGCATAAATTGCCAAAACTGAAGTTCCGCAGCCCATGTCCAAAACTTTTTTCCCTGAGAAATCAATATCCATCATTTGCTGGATCATCAGGTGTGTGGTTGGGTGATGTCCCGTTCCGAAGGACATCTTAGGCTGAATGATGATTTCGTGCATTCCTTCTACAGACTCGTGGAATTCTGCGCGAATTAAAACTTTATCGTCGATATTGATGGGTTCAAAATTCTTTTCCCACTCTTCGTTCCAGTTGATATTGGGCATTTCGGTGAATGTATATTCAATTTTCACCTCTTCATTTTGTAAAAGCGGTAAGGCTTTCAATTCTTCTTCTTTGAAAAGATCTTTCTGAATATATCCTAAAATACCGTGAATTTCTTCTGTAAAACTGTCGAAACCGATTTCTATAAGTTCGGCCATTAATATATCGCTCCAGGGCTGAAGCGGAGAAATTTTGAAATCGAATTCTAAATAATTTTGCATGTGAATAATTTGTTGCAAAAATAGATAATTTAAAAATTGAAAGATTTAGAAAATGAAAAATGTTAGCAGGAAGCTTCCTATTTTTTCTTCGAACTGTAGTACTCGTTCTTTTGAAAGATTATTTTTATATCTTATCTAAGTATCCTTTTTTTACATAAAAGTATTGGATCAGTTTCAGGACTTGAGAATTTTGTCAAATTTTTAGATGAAATTAGTTTATGTGTGATACTTTTAAGTTTCGGCTAAAGCCAATAAGTATTGCATTAAAAAAGCGGGCTAAAGCCCGCTCCTATTGATTTATTGATGTTAACAACAACTATAAGTTGCTTTTTAAACTAAAAACTATTTCTTTATTTCACAAAAATCCATTGTTTCAGGGAAAAGGAATTTTAGTTATGTACCGTTGCTAACTAACTTCTTTTTTATGGATTTGTTGAGAAAATAGATCCGTTGGCAATCAATGCACGTCTGTTCATTTTCAAAATATCTCTTACCCATTCTGCGAAGTCTTCGGGCTGAAGAACTTTATCAGGATTTCCATCTGTTAAACCTCCTTCAATCGACATATCTGATGCAATTGTACTTGGCGTCAATGTCACTACTCTGATATTCTGTTTTCTCCATTCAGCCATCATTGACTGCGATAGTGAAACAACCGCTGCTTTTGATGCTGCGTATGCTGACATATTCGGACCGCCTTTCAGACCTGCCGTTGAAGCTACGTTAATAATATCGCCCTCACCTCTTTCTTTAAGATAAGGATAGACAGCTTTTGCTGCGTAATACACTCCGAAAAGATTGGTTTTAATCACCTGCTCCCAAACTTCAGAAGACATTTCTTCGATCGAACCGAAATCTCCAATTCCGGCATTATTGATTAGAATATCTACACCGCCCAATTGCTCTACAATAGATTCAATTCCGGCTTTTACGTGAATTTCATTATCTATACTGAAAACTGCATATGCTGAATTGACTCCCAATTTCTTGATTTCATCCACAGTCATTTTAAGATTTTCTTCGTTTCTACCGGTAATTCCGACGTTTACTCCTTCGCTGGCAAGGATTAAAGCAACTGCTTTTCCAAGACCTCTGCCACCACCTGTTACTATGGCGATTTTTCCGTTTAGATTCATTGTTTAAATTTTGATAGTGCAAATTTACGAAACCATTTTTTTAAACAGGTGTTTATGATTTTGATTTATTAAAAATGAATCATTAGGAAATTCTATATCAAAACAAAACCAGCTTACGAATAAGCCGGTTTCTGAAAGTAATATATAAAAAATTGAAATTATTAAGGAATCAGGACTCGGTCCTTCACCTCAAAATCTTCTGAAGAAGTGAACTGATTTCCGTACATATCGTAAGCTCTTACTTCAACTTTATGTTTACCGAGAGCTAATTTATTTCCAAATCCTCCCACCCAGATGTGTCTTGAAAACTCAGGGTTTGAAGGTCTTCTTCCAGGGAAAAGCTCCTGCGTTGTATCCCATTTAAATACTGACTGTGCAAAATTCGGATCGATGGTCTCATTATACTCCATAGTTTCCCATGCTCCGTTATCGATTCTGTATTCCACTTTATCTTTTTTGCTCCCTATAAAGAAGTTCGCGACAACTTTCGCCGACGTTTTTGATGGAAAAGGAATTACTTTCGGCACATACAATTTAATCTGATAATCTTCCGGCTTGCCGGCAGTTTTATACTTCACTTTATACTGATTATCAGTAAAACTGATAAAAGAATACCCTTTTGCGGTACCGTCTCTCATCGTGGAAGTCGGTAACCCTATTTCATCCGAAGTTCCTGACCACCAGTCTCCGCAAGTAGTTCCTACATTGTATTCATGTAATTCTTTTGCGCCATTCCAGCCCTGCGGTTTTCCGTAAAATATCTGCTGCTGAATATGCGTGTGTGCCGACAGCATCAAAGCATTTTGAAAAGGTGCGAGCGCATCAAATAATTTCTGACGGTCTGTGTTTCTGAAATTGTCTTCGTTGTTGTGATCCAATGGAATGTGGAAAGAAACTACAATCAGTTTATTTTTATCTACAAGTTTTAAATCATTTTGAATAAACTGAATCTGATCATCACGGAATCCGCCCCAATAGCCTTTTCCATCTCTTGGATCTGGATATAAAATATCGTCTAAAACCATGAAGTGAACGTTTCCGTAATTAAAAGAATAATTGGCCGGACCGAAGTTCGATTCGAAAGTTTCATCTGAAACCAGATCTTCTTTTGCTTCGTAGTTCATATCATGATTTCCCATCACATTATACCATGGCAGCCCGATTTCTCTCATCACATCGGCGTAAGGTTTCTGAAGGCTTAAATTATCACCCACCAAATCTCCTAAACTGATTCCGAAAACAGCATTTTTCTTGTTGCCCTTAACTTCGTTGACAATTGATCTTTTGAAATAATCTAATTCTTTTTCTGTGTAAGGCTGCGGATCTCCGAAAACGAGGATGTCAAAATTTTTGCTTTCCTCCTGCTTCTGCAGTGCGAAATTTACTTCTTTGGCAAGTGCTCCCGTTGGCGCAACTCCTTTATACTTAAAATCGGTCGGCGAACCTTTCGGTTTGTACTGATAATAATACTGTGGAAGATTGTTTGAGTTTAAAGCCAGTTTATATCCTGAAGGCTTAATCACAAAAACCGTCTGATCTTCCTGAATCGGCAAACTGTATTTCCCGTTTTTATCTGTTATAACGACCTGAGTTCCGTTAGAAACCGCTACATTTTCTACACCCTTTTCTTTATTTTCTTTCTTCTGATTTTTGTTGCTGTCTTCAAAAACATATCCTGAAACTGATGTCTGAGAAAATGCCATTGCTGAGATCAACAGGCACGGAATTGCTAATCTTATTTTTTTCATTTTTTATTTACTTAAATTAATTATTGATTCCACCAGTTGATGACGTTGATATCATCTCCACCAATCGACTGAACTGCCGCCTGATAATTTGTTGTATTAAGAATTTTGGTTTGAACAGGATACATAAGTCTTTGTGGTAATTTTCCATTGTTTAGCAAACCTCCGTTATTGGGGAGCACCGGGAAACCTGTTCTTCTTTTTTCGTACCACTGTTGCTGATCTACAAAGAAAAGAGCAACATATTTCTGCAGCATAATTCTTTCTAAAGTTCCATTATAAGCAACATTCGGATTAGTAAAGTAATTAGCAGGAACCACACCGCCCCACTGTTCTACTGCTGCTTTTACTCCATTTTCGTAGAAAGTCTGGGCGTTTCCTGAAATAATTCCCTTCTGAGCAAATTCCGCGAGACTCAACTGAAGTTCTGCATAGGGATAAATAAGAATTTTCAATGGCGCTTTTGCCAGATTTTGATTCATATTGGAAGGCTGGTAAGTAAATGCCGTTCCCGGAATATATCCCGCAGGAGCACCTTTATAACCAAGGTTTGCCTGAGAAACGATGTCTTTAGCCTGAGAGAAGAAAGTAGCCAGCCTCGGGTCGTTATTATTTTTCAATGTCTGCACAAAAAAATCTGCAGCAGCTCTGCCTGTCGTAAAATCCTGCGGTCTTGCAATTGGTGACAAAAGTGGCGCAACTCCTGAAATATCTAAACCTGCAGTATCTGCATTGCTCGTCATCAAAGGATATAAAGTCGGATTGTTGACAATCTCCTGAATTTTTCCGTAAACATCAATCTCCCCGTTTTTCTTCATAATTCTACCTAATAATCTCAGAGATAATGAATTACAGAATTTTTTCCACTTTACAATTCCAGCTGTGGATGTACTTGCGCCAAAGAATAAATCTGGATCCGATATCGTTTCTGTAGTTACAAAAAGAGAATTTGCGGTTTTTAAATCTTCAAGAAGTTTAATGTAAATGTCTTTCTGTTTATCAAATTTTGGCTGTGTAATGCCATCTTCAACGCGTGAAGCCTCAGTGAAAGGAACGTCACCAAAAGTATCAGTAAGATTTGCAAACATCCACGCATTCATTACCAACGCAATTGCCTGATAGTTCTTATCATCCTGCTTTGTTGCGAAGTCGTACATTTCTTTGTTTTGCTTCAGCCATTTATAGGAAGCGTTCCAATAAGAGTTTCCTGAAGTTTCTGTAATATAGTATCTGCTGATTGTATTCCCTTCGTTAGGAAAGTCGATGGCAACCTGCATAATGTCAAAAGTGAAATTATTGGCTCTCGTATATGCATTTGCCGCCATGTTATACTGAATTGGCATCAGAAGACTTCCTGCAGTTGGCGTATTGATTTTGCTGGTATCTGTATTTATTTCTTCGAAAGATCTGTCACAAGAAGTAAGCATTGCGGCTGCTAAAATAGCTGTGCAGAATTTTGAAACTTTATTTTTCATAATTTTTCTTTTTTTAAAATTTAGCATTCAGTTGTATACCAATTGTTCTTGCGGTTGGTAATTGACCGACTTCAACGCCCGGTGTAATAGAAGAATCGTTCAGAGTTGCAGCTTCAGGATCGAAGAGTGGAAAGTTTTTAGTCCACATTAAAAGATTTCTACCATAGAGAGATAGGCTTAGATTAGACATTTTAAGATTTCTCACAATATCCTGTGGAAAATCGTAGGTAATTGTCGCTTCTCTCAATTTAATAAAGCTGGCGTCGAAACTGTTGGTTTCTATATTGGCTCTTCTGTAATAATCTCCGTAATAAGTGTGAAGTGCGACTGCTTTGGTATTGGCAGAAAAACTTCCATCTGCATTTTGAATAACACCTGCGCCCACGATTGTTCCATTCGGGTTATCCCGGCCTGCCAAAGTGTGCTCCAGCTTTCCTTGTTCAGACATTTTGTGGTGAGACTGAGAATATACCATTCCACCGTACTGACCATCAAGACTGAAAGAGAAAGAAACGTTTTTGTATTTAAATGTATTTTGCAAACCTCCTCTCCATTTTGCATAGGCGTTGCCTACATATTCTATCTTAGTTGATTTCGCTGTCAGTCCATCAGAACCATAAATTACCTGCCCATCCGGAGATCTTTGTAGTTTTGCGCCATACATATCACCCAGAGATCCGCCGACCACAGCATTAAAGAAAACGACACCTCCTACTGAAGACATGGTGTACGGTTCCCCGTTAAATTCACCTGGTAAAGAAAGAATTTTGTTTCTGTTCATCGACCAGTTGGCATTGACGTTCCACGAGAAATTCTGAGTTTTAACAGGATATGCTCCCAAAGTCATTTCTATCCCTCTGTTTCTGATTTCGCCTGCATTGATAATTCTGTTTGAATATCCTGTTTCAATCAATGTTGGAACAGTAATAATCTGATTTTTTGTATTACTTTCATATATTGTAACACCATAAGTCAATCTATTCTTAAGGAAACTAAAATCCATACCTGCCTCGATATTGGTATTCATTTCAGGTTTTAGATTAGGATTGAAATAAATTGAGGCAACCTCTGCAGAGTTATTAAAGTCGCTTGTATTGTAAGTCTGCAGGAGGTTGTAAGGATCGGTATCACTTCCCACCATCGACCATGAAGCTCTTAATTTCCAGAAATTAAAATTATTTGACTTTAAATTAAAAATATCTGAAAGAATAAGTGATGTTGCAGCTGAAGGATAGAAATATGACCTGTCAGCCTTTGGCAGCGCACTGCTCCAGTCATTTCTGGCTGTAAGATCTAAAAACCAGACATTATCGTAGTTTAAAGATGCTAAACCGTACAAACTGTTCATTTCTTTATCTCTGGGCTGAGGAACTCTGGTAAGCAAAGAAATACCGTTGGTAAGTTCATATAGTCCTGGAATTTTCAATCCGGTTGCACGGTAATCATTTAAGGTGTATTCATTGTATCTAAGGTTTCCACCTGCGGAAGCATTAAAGCCAAATTTGCCGAAATTGTTTTTATAACTGAATAAGATATCTGTATTGAATTCGGAATTATTGATATGCTGCTCTCTGTAATATCCCTGAAGATAATTGGCAGAGCTATAAGGTCTTTTCGTCGTTCTTTCTTCATCGGTAATTTCAAGCCCTGAACGCAACATGACATCAAAATTTTTGGTAAACTTATAAGTAGCCGTTACGTTTCCGGTAATAAATTTCTTATTGACACCATTAAGCATTTCATAAGCAATTAAGTAAGGATTGTCAATAAAAGAACTGAATGGATGGATTTGGTCAATTTGATTTTGCCCATTCTTCCAAATTGGTTTATACCAATTTAGATCAACATTGGGATTCTGAAAAATCATAAAGTAAGAAATCGACTGATTATTGTAGCCCGTTGCCGGAAGATTGTCGCTTTCTGTGCTGTTGTATGCAAATTTAGTTACAATGTGAAGTTTATCATTGGCATGATGATCAATTGACAAAGCTCCGTTAAATCTGTCGAAACCAGTGTTTGGCATCATCCAGTTATTCTTTGTATAATTCAGTGATGCTCTGAAAGCTGTTTTTTCGGTAGAACTTTCGATTGACAAATTATTAGCGTACGTAGTTCCAACTTCCCAAAAGTCTTTGATATTATTTCTGTAAGGTTTCCATTCTTGTTTTTGCAGACTCTGCCCTTCTACTGTAGGATCATATTGAAAAAATGACTGTCCGTTAAACTTCGGTCCAAAGGCACTACTTGTAGAGCCTGTATTGACACCATCCGGCGAAGCTCCATACGAGTAGTAATATTGTCCTGCCGTATTTTTCTGTAATGTGCCCTGCCCGTATTCATATTGATAATCTGGCCAGTGCAAAACTGAATCAAAACTTGTATTCGAATTAAAAGTTACCGATACTTTTCCATTCTTAGATTTTCCTGATTTTGTAGTAATCATAATAGCTCCATGCATACCTCGCGAACCGTATAGCGCTCCTGCCGTAGCACCTTTCAAAACCGTAACGGATTCTATATCATCAGGATTAATGCTGTTGAAATTATTCCCGAAATCCACCGGCAGATCACCACCTGTTCCAGCACCGTATGCTGCATTACCTGTTCCTGTATTGGTTCCACCCAAAGGAACACCGTCTACAACAATCAAAGCTTGATTATTGTCCATATTCATCGATGCGCTTCCACGTAATGTGATTTTTGCAGATCCAAGAGGTCCCGCACCTGCAGTCTGAATTTTTAAACCTGCAACTTTACCTTCCAACGCCTGCGCCCAGTTGTTGTTTTGGGTTTTTGTAAATTCTTCTCCATTCACCTTTTCAGCTACATAACCTAAAGATTTATCCTGTCTTTTAATCCCGAGGGCTGTAACAACAACCTCTTCAATATTCTTCACCGTATCTTTCTTTACCTGTTGCTGAGCCGCCATATTGACGCTTACCAACCCTAAAACGGATAACAGAAGTAATTTTTGAGTCTCCTTACGCATGTCTAATTTTTGTTTGTGCAAAATTAGAACGACTTTATGACGATGCTTTTAACATGAATTTAACATATTTTAAACAATTATTGAACGTGATGTGAATCATGTGTGAACAGAAA
Organism: Chryseobacterium kimseyorum; assembly: GCF_025971945.1. Lineage (GTDB taxonomy): Bacteria > Bacteroidota > Bacteroidia > Flavobacteriales > Weeksellaceae > Chryseobacterium > Chryseobacterium kimseyorum. Next base: position 32,368 of record NZ_JAPDHW010000022.1, on the reverse strand, counting down.
TTTTAAAACCCTATCAAACACTCATTTAGAGACATTATCAAAGCTTAATGCAATACATAGTAACCGAAATATGTATTTTTAATCCCTTTTATTCTCAGACACTATCAGATACAAAATATGCCCTACAGAATCTGTAAGGCATAGTAATTTTAAAAATTCGGAATCTATTTTAAGTCTTTAAAATCTGCAGGTGTATTGGTAGTGACAAATCCGATTCCCTGATCTTTCAGTTTGTTAAAAATTGCAATATCATTAACCGTCCAGGAATTTGTAATTAATCCCAGTGCATTTGCTTCAGCAATCCAGGTTGGATTTTTTTCGAAAATGCTGTAGTGGTAATCTATACCGTCTAACCCTTCGTCTTTGATCTGTTGCGGCGACAGTTCTCCTCTCAGATACTGAACTTTAAATGAAGGCTCCAGTTTTTTAATCTCTTTACAGATATTTAAGCTGAAAGAAATAAACTCACTTTGAGATTCCAGCTTCAGGTCTTTGATCATTTTTATCGTTTTTGCCGTCAACTCATCTTCTTTTTCTTTTGTTTTGTCAGGCTTGATCTCTACAATCAGTTTCAGAGATTGATCTTTTTTTCCTTTCTTCAGATAATCTTTCAGAGTAGGAAACTGTTCTCCGTTTGAAAGTTTCACCTTTTTAAGTTCTTTAAAATCTGTTTCTGAGATTTCCATCTTTGCATGATGCTCATCATGATTTACCACCAAAACTCCGTCTTTGGTCATTCTTACGTCAAACTCAGCCCCGTAAATTTTCAGATTCTGAGCATTTTCTAACGATTTCAGTGAATTCTCTGTTGTAGGAGGATTGGTCTGAAAATATCCTCTGTGAGCGATAATTTGGGTTTGTGCATTCATAATTCCTGCGCTTAAAACGGCTAACCCTAAGATAAAATTTTTCATAATATAAAGTAGAAATTAAATGTAAAAGCCCCGGGAGACTTTTACATAAAGATAATATTAAATTTTTAGAATGTATATTTGGCTCCTAACTGAATCTGGTAAGGATTTCCTGATAATGGCTCCAGACCGCTTGTATTCAGACTATATTTAAATTGCTTGGTTACCGGATCGAAACCATTAATTCTATACAGCGCTGTATTTCCGTACGATTTGTTTACACCCCATTCTTTATTCAGCATATTGGCTACATTGAAGATATCTACTGAAAGCTCAAACCCGCCAATCTTTTCAAATTTAATTTTTTTGGCAATACGAAGATCCCAAACACCAAAGAAACCATTCTTACCGCCATTCCTTTCTGCAATCTGGTTGTTGTAGTCTGTGATATAGTTTTTCAACGCGTCACCCACTTCCGGATTATCAAGTAATGTTTGAGTAAGATTCGGGAAAACATAAGCAAGATCATTCGTATCTACGAAATCCCCATTGATGTTTCCTCCAGAAGTTACAGAGAAACGCGTTCCTCCAATACCTGAATATCTGATTCCTAAAGTAAATCCTGCAATGGTTGGAGAGTTTCCGTAGACCACTACTTTATTTCTGAACTGATTATCAGAATAAGACATTCTCAAATCCCGCGGATCACTTTGTACCAAAGTAGACAAAGTTGCCGAGTTGGCTACGTTACCATTATACGAAGTATTGTCTTTAATATCTGACCATGTGTAGCTCACCGTAATTTCACCATCTCTCCAGTAACGGTAGCTTGTGTCAGCTACAAATGAAAACTGGTTGACTTTACCGTCACTCACAAGTTCCAGTACACGGCCGAAGTTTTGATTGATTCTTCCGTCCTTCCAGTTCATGGTTCCATTTGCCGTATTGATCGTGTTTAAAGGAACATAAACTCCTCTTCCACCCTCATTACCCAAAGTGAAAAAAGGATTGGCAACCATGTTTCTGTCGTAATAGAAATAATTATTTCTTCCTAAAGCCATATATCCTGCGATTCCTGCTCTGAATCTCTCGTTGAAGAAGTGCGTATAGGAGATATTTGCTTTATAAACAATAGGAATTTTCGCATCACTTCCGGTATAGTTGATCGTTGGAAGCTGATACTGTGGCAGCGAAGGAACTGTAGAATAATCTGCTCTGTATCCCGGGAAATTCGGGGTAAGACCAATTTGTGTAGGATTAACATCTACCGTTGCAAAATGATTTCCGTCAAACACTAAATTATTGATCACCATATAATTATTAATATCTGATGAGAAAATTCCGGCTCCGAATTTTAAGAAATCTTTATTTCCTTCATTGATATTCCAGTCAAACTGGAATCTCGGCTGAATGATAAAAGATTTTATTTTGTTGTCGGTTCTTATTCCCATTTCATCAAACAATTTCTGGTTGAATCCTGCTTTCGGATAGCCTCCGTAATCAAATCTTACTCCTGCCATTAAATCTAAACCTTTTGCGATTTTAGTTTGCATCTGTCCGTACAGCCCAAGATTATAAATATTCGATTTCACAGATGTATCCTCTACCAAAGGCACCTCTCTGTAAAATCTGTAAGGCGTAAGATTATTAAAATTATCAATTCCTAAAAACTGAAATCTACCGTTTACCTCGCTTCCGTAGACAGATTTTGAACGGGTATACATCAGGTCGACACCGAAGGTATATTTTATTTTATCAGTATTGTAGTAGACGTTATCTACAAGCTGGAAAACATTATTTTTGAATCCTTCCTGGGCAAAACGATGTCCTCCCATTTGAATATTTGTGGTTAAATTCGTTCCGTCAATCGTAGAAGCTACACGTTCTACAATAGCTCTAGGAACCGTTCTGCCCAACTCACTATTTTGGTAACTGTCCTGAAAAGTGTATAGATATTGAGCTTTTAATTCATTGGTTAAATTAGGCTTTAGATTTGATCTCAAAGTCATCAAAAGGCTGTTATCTAAGTTTTTATCGTTTGCGTACGATTCGAAGAAATTGATTGCGGTGTTATCCTGAAGTCCGTTTTTATTAAAATCATACGTGAAATTATTTCTAAGAGTCAAAAGATTTTTCTCATTGATCTGCCAATCTAAGCGCAAAAATCCTGCATCAGAATTTCTGACTCTGTCAAATGATCCGAACTGCTGTGTATTTCCAACACCATATTTTGCTCTTGCGATATTGAGTACCTGATTCAGTGATTCATTGGTTACCCCAAGTCTCAACGCATCAGCATTGCTCTGAATATCTGCAATCAACAGTGGTTTTGATTCTATCTGATGATCCCAGGCTGCAAAAAAATGAAGCTTATTTTTGATAATCGGACCGCCCAAAGAAACCCCAAACTGAGATGTTGAGAAGTCATTCACTCGCTCATTCCCTCTGATATCGTATTTACTCGACAGCCATCCTGTTCTTAAATATTCCCATGCACTTCCGGTAAACTTATTTGTTCCCGATTTTGTTACTGCGCTTACCGTTCCACCGCCACTTCTTCCCAAAGTAACATCATATTGGTTGGTTGTAATTTTAAATTCACGCACGGCCTCGATAGAAATTGAATACGGAGCACCACTTCGGCTTGTGGTAGAACCTGCAGAAGTAGGGTTTTTTGCAGTCATCCCATCTATCGTAAAGTTGGTTGAAGATCCCAGCTGACCCGATAAATTTCCGCCTTTACCACTTAGAGGCGATAATTCGGTGAGATTGGTAAAATTTCTTCCGTTTACAGGTAAGATTCCGATATTTTTTGCAGTTATTGCTGTGGCTGCGCCCAAATTTCCAATCTTGTTTTTTAGATTTCCGACAAGCACAACTTCTTCAATTGTTTTTTCACCGGAATTCTCCAGACTCATATTTACCGTAACCTGATCACCAAAATTGACATTATAACCTTCTTTTTTCTCATCATTTACAATCACTGTATAAGGTCCGCCCAACGGAATTTCCTTAAAAATATACTCCCCTTGAGAATTAGTCTCCGTTTCTGTTCTAAAACCGGTAGATTCATTTACAATTGTTACTTTAATTTTATTTTGCCCTACGTTTCCTGCGCCATTTACTTTCCCGGTGATAGAAGCCTGAGTGGTCTGAGCATAAGCCATCGTACCCATTCCTAAAAATAATAATCCTAATACAATCTTTACTCTTTTCATTTTTTTAAATTAGATGCGCAAAGGTATCCTGACTTTGTCATCCCTTTGTTTAAGGGACTTTTAACATTTTTTTAATTAAACTGCAACCTAATATTAACGCATCGTCAACAGACATTTTATAAAGTGAAATATCAGTGAGTTAAGCTGTATTAAGCTATTTTAATATTCTCATATCATTTAATTATTTTATTTTTTTAATTTGAAATTACTTTGGTTATTTTTGCGTTTAAATAAATTTCCGATGTCCGAAAACATTCAGCAAAAGATAGATCAGCTCCGTAAAGAACTCAATCAGCATAACGAAAACTATTATCTGATGGATGAACCGAGCATTTCTGACCTTGAATTTGATTTATTACTAAAAGAACTTCAGGATCTGGAAGCCAAACATCCGGAATTTCATGATGACAACTCTCCGACTGTCCGCGTTGGTGGCGGTATAACCAAGATTTTCCCGACCATTCAGCATCAGTTCAGAATGTATTCTCTGGATAATTCTTACGATTATGACGACTTGGCAGACTGGGAGAAACGTATCATTAAAACCATTGATGAACCGGTAGAATTTGTAGCTGAATTAAAATATGACGGTGCTTCGATTTCTATTTTGTATGAAAACGGAAAGCTGGTTCAGGCAGTGACGCGTGGTGACGGTTTTCAGGGAGACGAAATTACTTCGAACGTGAAAACCATTTCAGATATCCCGGTAAAACTGACCGGAGATTTTCCTGCGCGCTTTTTTATGCGTGGAGAAATTTATTTGACAAGAAAAAACTTCGATAAAATCAATAAACAGCGTGAAGAAGAAGGCCTTGACCTTTTTATGAACCCAAGAAATACAGCAAGCGGAAGTCTGAAAATGCAGGACAGCGGTGAAGTGAGAAAACGAAGATTGTCATCAGTTTTGTACCAGTTTGTTTCGCAGGAAATTCCGGCGGAAACCCATTGGGAACTGCTTCATCAAGCTCACGACTGGGGGTTTACAATTTCAGAACAGGCAAAACTCTGCAAAAATTTAGATGAAATAAAAGAATTCATCAACTTCTGGGATACGGAAAGGCATAATCTGCCTTTTGAGATTGACGGAATTGTCTTGAAAGTTAATTCATTAAAACAGCAGAGACAGCTCGGTTACACAGCAAAATCTCCACGTTGGGCGATGGCCTATAAATTTAAAGCTGAAAAAGTAGAAACCGAACTTGAAAAAGTAACGTACCAAGTCGGAAGAACCGGTGCTATAACGCCTGTTGCGAATCTGAAACCTGTTTTATTAGCGGGAACGACCGTTAAGCGCGCATCTCTTCACAATGAAGATATTATTAAAAAACTCGGTCTGCACGAGCACGATTTCGTTTACGTGGAAAAAGGTGGTGAGATTATTCCCAAAATTGTCGGCGTTAACGAGGAGAAAAGAACTTCTGACAGCAAAGAAATCGAGTACATCAAAAACTGTCCGGAATGCGGAACTGAACTGATAAAATTGGAAGATCAGGCGATTCATTTTTGCCCGAATGATTTACACTGTCCTCCTCAGGTAGTCGGAAGAATGATTCATTATGTTTCGCGAAAGGCATTGAATATTGATAATCTGGGAAGTGAAACCATCGAACAGCTTTATAATGCCCGATTAATTGAAAATCCTGCAGATTTTTATGCTTTAACGAAAGAACAGATTCTTCCCCTGGAAAGAATGGCAGAAAAATCGGCTCAGAATATTATCGACGGTATTGAAAAATCGAAAGAAATTGCTTTTGAAAAAGTATTGTTCGGAATAGGCATTAAACACGTTGGGGAAACAGTTGCCAAGAAATTGGTGAAGAACTTTAACACGATTGACGATTTAAAAAAAGCGACTGCCGAAGAACTCTGTCAGGTGGAAGATATCGGGATGAAAATCGCGGTGAGCATCGTTGATTTCTTTAATAATCCTGAAAATATTTTAATGCTCGAAAGATTAAAATCCTACGGTGTTCAGCTGGAAAAAGGAGAAAATACCAATGAAGTTTTATCGAATGCTTTGGAAGGAAAAACGTTTTTGTTTACCGGAAAATTATCGCTGTTCACAAGAGAATCTGCGGAAGAAATGGTAGAAAAACACGGCGGAAAAAACATTTCTGCGGTTTCTAAAAATCTGAATTATCTGGTAGTTGGAGAAAAAGCAGGGAGCAAATTGAAAAAAGCACAGGATATTGGGACAATTGAGATTTTGGACGAACAGGAGTTTTTGGATTTGATTGCAAAATAGCACTTTTGTTAAAATTAATTCATATATTTGGTAGTATAAACCAATTATCATGAAAAATATCTACTTATTAGCAACATTGCTATTTTGCTCCTATTTTAATTCCCAAATTGTCAATATTCCGGATGCTAACTTCAAAACCTTGCTTTTATCTGCAAGTGCGACGAATCACATTGCTCAATCAACAGCCAATCCTAATGTCTGGGTAAGCATTGACACCAATAATGACGGAGAGATCCAGCAGTCTGAAGCGGCGGCGATTGGAAACCTTGAGTTATTTAACGTTTATCAGACTTTCCCTCTACTCTATTCAAATATACAGTCCCTCGAAGGGATCAAAGCGTTTTCAAATGCAACAAATATAGCGTTGGGAAACTTTTATCAGCTTACTACTCTGGACGTCAGCAATTTGACCAATCTCAAATCTCTGTTTGTATATCAGGGGCAAAATTTAGCAAATGTAAATGTAAACGGCTGTACTGCTATCACAAATTTACATGTAGAACACGCAAAACTTACAAGTCTGAATACAGATTCACTACCACTATTAAGAATTTTATACTGTAATAACAATTTAATTCAAAGTTTAAATCTTTCAAATAATAATCAGCTTCAGGTAATAGTCGCCAATTCCAACGCTCTCACCTCCCTGAATGTCAGCAACCTTGCAAGTCTAATCAGTATCAATGTTACTTCTAATAATCTTTCGTCATTAAATCTGAGTAATTTGCCTAATATAGAAAATGTGACATGCGCGGCAAATGTACTTACTAGCCTCAATCTCTCCAACACCCCTAAACTGAAAATGCTTCAGGCAAATTTTAATAATTTAACATCGATCAACCTTCAAAGTCCCCTGTTCAATTATTTAAACATGACAAATAATCAACTGACAAACATTGATCTCTCCAGTTCACCTCTCTTGACCACGCTCAATCTGAGTAATAATCAACTGACGAGTCTCGACGTCAGACAAAATACATTATTAGGTTCTTTCACAGTTCATAATAATAATTTACAGTCATTATTTATTAAAAACGGAAAGCCAAACAGTGTGCTTTTTTCAAATAATCCAAATATCAGCTACATCTGTTGCGACGACTCCGACATCAGCTTAGTTACCAATATGCTTAATTTGTACGGATATAATAATGTAACATTAAACACTTACTGCTCGTTCACGCCGGGCGGAACTTCCTATACCATCCAGGGAAATACAAAATATGACAGCAATAATAACGGATGTGATGTCAATGATTTAAATAAATCTTTTCAAAAATTTACAATTACCAGTGGAACAGCGTCCGGAAACGTAATTGCCAATGCTTCCGGAAATTACTCAATTCCTGTAAACGCAGGATCTCATACCATGACACCGGTATTGGAAAACCCGGGCTATTTCAACATATCACCCGCAAGTTTCACTGCAAATTTTCCTATGCAGACAAGTCCGCTTACACAAAATTTCTGCTTATCTGCCAACGGAGTTCACAATGATCTTGAAGTGGTTACCATTCCGATAGGAGCCGCAGTGCCAGGCTTTAATGTAAAATACAAGGTGATCTATAAAAACAAAGGAACAGCTACACAATCAGGGACACTGGCATACAGTTTTGATGACAATTTAATGAACTTCCTAAGTTCTACACTTACCCCAAATTCTTCATCTACAGGAACTTTAAACTGGAATTTCGCCAATCTTCTTCCATTTGAAACGAGAGAAATCACTTTAACATTTACCTTAAATACACCGATACAGACTCCACCTTTAGTTGGAGGAAATATTTTAAATTATACAACACAAATTAGTGGTCTTTCTGATGAAACTCCTATAGACAATACATTTACGCTAAACCAAACTGTTGTTAATTCTTTTGATCCGAATGACAAAACATGTCTGGAGGGAGCTACCATCACTCAGGCAAACGTTGGTGATTACGTTCATTATTTAATCAGATTTGAGAATACCGGAACAGCAAATGCACAAAATATTGTAGTAAAAGACGTGATCGATACATCAAAATTTGATATTAATACTTTACAAGCTTTGCATGGTAGTCACAGCTTTGTAACGAGAATTACAAACCCAAATACTGTGGAATTCATTTTTGAAAACATTCAATTGCCTTTTGCTAATGCCATTAATGACGGTTATATAGCTTTTAAAATCAAAACAAAATCTACTTTGACGCTCGGAGAAAGCTTCAGTAATACTGCAAATATCTATTTTGATTATAACCATCCAATTATTACCAATACATACACAACCACGGTACAGAATGTTTTGGGAACTGCAGAAAACATAAAAGATAAAGTAGAAATCGGCATCTATCCGAATCCTGTGAATGATATTCTTTACTTTAGATCTAAAGAGAAAATCGTAAAAGCTGAAATTTACGACGGTGCCGGCAGAATTTTGAATTCTGTAAGTGTAAACGGTAATTCAATAAATGTTTCAGAACTTCCTAAAGGAAATTACCTGATTAAATTTTCTACTAAAAATCAATCTGTAACCCAGAAATTTATTAAAAATTAAATTTATCCAACTTAAAAAAAAACTCTCAGATTAGATGTCCGAGAGTTTTTTTATTTCTAATTCTGATTTTTCTTCAGCCATTCCAAACGACGCTGATCCGGAAGATGTTTGACAGAAAAATTTTCGAAAGTAGCCTTGAAGCCGTTTCCATCCGGACTTGCCGCCATAAATCCGACCTGTACAGGTCTGTTGTCCTGTAAATAGGCATTTCTCATCATCACATATTCTTTGTCGTCGAAGGAGTAGAAAATCTCGACCGCATCGAGTCTTCGTACTGCTTTTATCCAGACAAAAGGTGGCGTTTTTTCTAAAACGATAACGCTCCAGTCGCTGGTTTTGTGCGTTACGACGGTGCTGAGATTGAATTTCCCGTCCACGAATTCTACGCCGGCTTTGATGTAATTTTGTTCGTCGATTCTCAGCATCAGTCCCATTTGGTCGAAGCGGGCTTTGTAATCGCCGGTAATTTTGACTTTGGTTTCGAATTCTCCGCCGTAGGTTGAGTAATAAAATGGTGCATCATCAACGGTAAAACCGTAGTGCGAAATACGCCAGTAGTCACTTTGTGGCGTGACGTTCATGATCAGTTTTTTGTCTTTGATTTCCCACTGAGAAGGCTCGTTGAACCACGTCATTTTTTCAAGAGATTGGGCATTTAGTCCTGATAACAAATTCAGAAATATGATGGAGGACAGTATTATTTTTTTCATTTTAATCTAGATTGATTTATAGTTCGCGAATGACTTTGCACGGATTTCCGACCGCTAAAACATTGGCGGGAATATCTTTTGTCACCACGCTTCCCGCTCCTATCACTGTATTATCACCAATCGTGACGCCCGGAAGAATGCTGCAGCCTGCGCCAATCCAGACATTGTTTCCAACCGTGATTGGATATGCGTATTCCAAAGCTTTGTTGCGCTGCTCGACGTCGAATGGATGACCGGCTGTGTAGAATCCGCAGTTGGGTGCAATCATCACGTTGTCCCCGAAAGTGACTTTTGCACAGTCAAGAATCACGACGTTGATGTTGGTGTAGAAGTTTTCACCAATCTCGATATTGTAGCCATAATCGCAGTAGAAGGGTTGCTCGATATGGAACATTTTTCCGGTTTTGCCGAAGAGTTTTTTTATTAAGGCTTTTCTTTCTTTAAGCTTGGAAGGCTGAAGGTGATTGTATTCAAAACAGAGGTCTTTGGCGATATTTCTTTCTTTGATGAGATGTTTGTCTGACGCGTCATAGATTTCTCCGCTCAGCATTTTTTCTTTTTCGTTCAGATTATTCATTGTATTTTTACGTTGATAATGGGCAAATTTACAAGCTTAAAAATTGCAAACCAATACTGATAAATAACCATTTCTTTAATGAAGACCATCCAATCCGACCTTAACGAAAAACTCCTCCAACAAGAATTCTCTTCTATTTTAGAAAACGAAAATCTACAGCTTAAAAAATGTCAGGAAATTGCACAGAATTTTGTGGATTTAGAAAATGGAATTGCAGTTCTCAGTGACCTTCAGAATAATAGAAGTTATGTTTATTCAGGGAAGTTGGCGGATGCGTTGGACATTTTTCAGGAAGAAAGTACGCAGGAAATTGAGAGCATCTGGGAGGAAGAACTTTTTGCGAAATTAAATGCTGAAGATGTTTTGCAGAAGCATTTGCTGGAGCTTCAGTTTTTTCAGTTTATTAAAACCATTCCGTTTGAAGAGCACAAAGATTATTGTGTGGTGAGCAGATTGAGGATTGCTGACAATCCCAATCAGAAGGCGCTTTTGCATAAGATGTTTTACTTTACAAACTCCACTGATAAAAATGTGGAACTGGCGCTTTGCCTTTATCATTTTGATTTTCTGAATTCGTCTCTTCACCACGGGATGATTATCAATACAGCTAACAGTGCTGTTATTCATCAGACAGAAGATGGAAACAGGGGATTTCTCTCTGTTCGTGAAAAAGAAATTTTAAAAATGATTCAGGATGGAAAAAGAAGTAAAGAAATTGCCGAACTGCTTTTCATCAGCATTAATACCGTCAACCGGCACAGACAGAATATTTTGGAAAAACTGAGAGTCGGAAATATGACAGAGGCGTGTGTTATGGCAGCAAAGTTAAAATGGATTTAGGTCCGTGAAAATAGTATGTATTCTAATTCACCATTATTCGATTGCAGAATTGACTATAAGCCAAACTTCTGGCAGGGTAATACAATGAATAATATTGCGCAGGATATAACTTCAATAATATAAAAATTGATACCAATTTCCACTCGGCAGTACTTTCAGCAATACTGCCAGTATTTATTTTGATTACAATCTGATTATTACCAACACGATTACAACTATGGTTCAGAATGTAGCGGGAACGTCTGAAATCAATAATAACAATACAGAATTCAGTATTTACCCAAATCCTGTAAAAGATATTTTAAATATCAAATCTAAAGAAGAATTTACAAAAGCTGAAATTTTTGATTCTTTAGGAAGAATTTGAAATTCTACATATGTAAAAGAAAATTCCCTTAATGTTTCTCAGCTTTCTAAAGGAAACAATATCATCAGATTGTCTAAGAAAAACAGATCGATAGCTCAGATATTCATTAAAAATTAATTATTTTAAAATAGGGAAATCAAGACTTTTTTTTGGGCAGTCTTTTTATTTCAGCCTTAGTAACACTATTTAAAAAAGAATATTGTAATTTTAAGTAAATCAAATATAATGGATTTTCTAAAAGACCATTCTGTACAGAACGAGCTGCTGCTTATTTTCATCTCTGTTATTCTCGGCCTTTTCATCGGGGCTGAAAGAGAATACAGAAACAAATCTGCAGGCTTACGAACATTCATTCTCGTGTGTTTCGGCTCGTGTCTTTTCACTATTCTTTCCATTAAAATTGGAGTAAAAGATCCCGACCGTCTGGCAGCAAATATTATTACAGGAATCGGTTTTTTAGGCGCCGGCGTAATTTTTAAAGGTGATAATAAAATTGATGGAATTACTACAGCAACTACAATTTGGGCAACTGCATCCATCGGGATGGCCGTGGGCTCAGGATATGTTTATTTATCATTGCTGGGAACCTTTTTGGTGCTTCTCATTCTGAGCTCCCTCACCTATTTGCAGAATTTTATCGACAACAATCACAAAATCAGAGAATATAAAATTGTACTCAATAATTTTGAAGATGTGAAATATTTTGAAAGTGAATTAGAAAAGTATCATCTAAAATTTTTTGTGGTGAGACAGAAATTCAGTCAGGAAAATATCACAACTACATGGATCCTGACGGGAAAGCACACCAATCATAATCTGTTTATTCAGCAGCTTCGCAATGATGAAAGAGTTTTTGCCTACGAATTCTAAAAAGGTAAATATTAATATAATTTTCTGAAATTTAACCTCTAATTCCATTAAGCTAGATTTAAAAACATCGAAAGAACATTGATAATCAGACGTAATTCTTTAAATTTGCATCCATATTTTTATGGAGAATTTATTGCATTTTTACATAACCAAACTCGGAATTTCTATTGAAGACGCTCAACGCCTGACGGTAAAATTTGAGAAGATAGCAATTCGTAAAAAAGAAATTATTTTAAACTGCGGAGAAACAGAAAACTACCTGTATTTTATTGCTGAAGGCATAATTCGGTTTTTCATACACAAAACCCATCCCACAGAACCATCCAAAGAGGTTACATTTTCTTTTATTGCCAAAAATATGTTTTACAGCGCCTACGATTCTTTCATTACAAGAAATCCTTGCGAGTACAATGTTCAGGCATTACAGAACACTGTGGTTTACAGAATTCATCACAGCGATGTTCAGGATCTGTACGAAAACACAAAATTTGGAAACTACATCGGCCGGATTTCAGCAGAGCAGCTTTATTTAAAAAAGGCGCAAAGGGAAATCTCCCTCGTATCGCACAATGCCGAAGAAAGGTATTTGAATTTACTGAAATCTTATCCGGAGTACATTCTGCAGATTCCTTTAAAATATATTGCATCCTATCTGGGGATTACTCCACAGGCACTGAGCCGTATCCGAAAGCAGATTTCTTAACCTAGATTCATTTTTTGACATTAGAATATTATATAATTTTGCTGATGCTTAAGGAACACAAATGATGAGATCTTATTTGTACACTGAGCAAGATTGCTAATCTAAAGATATAAATTCCCAAACCCTTTCAGAATGAAAATTTCGAAAGGGTTTTCTTTTTCTGTAGAAAATTAAATCCGTATTTTAGACAAAATTTTTTTGTAATGATAAAACGTAATATTTTTATTGCCGCGGCGTTCTTCAGTTTTTCACTGGGAATTGCTCAGCAATATGGCGGAATGTGGATTCCCACAGAATTGAATGAAAAGGAAATGAAAGACCTTGGAATGAAAATCTCTGCCAAAGATATCTTCAACACACAAAAACCCAGTATAAAAGATGCGGTAGTGCAGTTCAACGGTGGATGTACTGCTGAGATTATTTCGCCAAAAGGCTTGCTTTTAACCAATCACCACTGTGGTTATGGTCAGATTCAGGCACATTCTACCGTTCAGAATGATCTTTTATCAAACGGATTCTGGGCAAAAAATATGGGAACCGAACTTCCAAATCCGGGAGTGACCGTTGATTTCATCGTTGATATCAAAGAAGTTACCACTCAGATCCTTGAAAATACAGACAAACTTCAGGAGCCCGAACTTTCAAAAAAGATCGCCAACAATATTGAGATTTACAAAAACTCTCAGAAAACAGAACCGTACCAGTCGATTTCTGTAAAATCGATGTACTACGGAAATAAATTTTATGCTTATGTAATAGAAACCTACAAAGACGTTCGTCTGGTTGGTGCACCGCCGCAAAGCATCGGTAAATTCGGAAGTGACACCGACAACTGGGTATGGCCGAGACACACGGGAGATTTTTCAATGTTCAGAATTTACGCCGACAAAAACAACAAGCCTGCAGAATATTCTAAAGACAATATTCCGTATACTCCCAAACATTATCTTCCGGTTTCTATAAAAGATAAAGCGGAAAATGATTTCACCTTTGTGTACGGTTTTCCGGGGAGAACTACAGAATACCTTCCAGCTATTGCCGTAGAGAAGATTATGACAGAGATTGATCCGGCAAGAATTGCTGTACGTGATGTGGCTCTGAAAACTTTAGACGAAAAAATGCGTACTGATGATGCAACACGTATTAAATATGCATCAAAATTTGCTTCTGTCGCCAACTACTGGAAAAAGTGGATTGGTGAAGTTGAGGGTTTGAAAAAATCAAATGCTGTACAGAAAAAAGTAAATTACGAGAATACCTTATCTGCAAAAAATCCGGAGATCAAAAACACAATTACAGAACTTAATAATTTGTACGCTCAGCAGGCACCGTTTGCTTTAAACAACGCATATTATTCTGAAGTTGTAAGAAATGCGGAAACTCTGTCACTTGCCAACCTTTTCTCTAACTATATCACTGCGGTAGAAGCAGGAAGAATGGATGAGAAAGGAACTGCAGCTTTCAAAAGCAGACTTACGTCATTCTACAAAGACTACAGCGCCGAGCTGGATGCTAAAGTCACTGCGAAACTTTTGGCTCTGTATGCAAACAAAACAGCTCCACAATTTTTGCCTGTTGGCTTCGACAAGTATAAAAATGAAGCTCAAAATATCACTGCGATTGAAGAAATTTCTAAAAACTCAGTAATCAGCGGAAGATCTGCAGTAAACGGAGCTTCTTTAAATGTTGATATTGACAAAGCATTCTCTAATCAGGATAAACTGATTAAAACGATTAAGAAAGATCCTGTATACCAGCTTTTCATGAGTATGAAAGATACTTATATGAAAAATGCCGATCCACAATTTACTTCATTGCAGACAAAAATTGATGCTTTACAGAAGAAATACATGGCGCAGCAGATGTCTACAGATAAAGACAGAAAATTCTTTCCGGATGCCAATTCTACGCTTCGTGTAACCTACGGAAAAGTAAAAGGATCATCACCGAAAGATGCGGTAACGTACGATTATCAGACGCATTTAGCCGGAGTTATGGAAAAATATGTTCCCGGAGATTATGAATTTGATGTTCCTAAAAAACTGATTGATCTTTATGACAAAAAAGACTTTGGAAACTACAAAGATAAAACCGGTGACGTTCCTGTAGGATTTACGGCAACCAACCATACCACGGGTGGAAATTCCGGAAGTCCTGCTTTGGATGCGCAGGGAAATCTTGTCGGACTAAACTTCGACAGACAGTGGGAAGGTACGATGAGCGACATCAATTACGACCCAAGATTCAGCAGAAACATTATGGTTGACACAAAATATATCCTTTTCATCATCGATAAATTTGCCGACTCTAAATGGCTGATCGATGAGATGAAAATTGTAAAATAAATATCCATAAAAAACTTAATAAGAATCTGTTTAAATCTCATTTCCTGAGTTATTTAAATGGATTCTTTTTTATTTTCATGAAAAGTAAAGTGATCGATTTTTTAGCCGTTTTTGAAAAGGAAAATATTGAAAAATCTTTTCCCTTAGATTACTGTTTGCCTGTTTATCACTGTGTTTCGGATGAAAATCTTCCCCATCTCAATCATATAATCAACTACAAAAATGTAAAGCAGTTTGAAAATGATCTAGACTTTTTTTCGAAATATTTTCAGTTTGTAAACTGGGAAGAATTTAAAGACTACTTCAGAGGAAATTTTAAAGCAAAAAAGAAAATTGCACTGCTCACTTTTGATGATGGTTTCAGAGAGTTTTACGATATTGTGGCACCGATTTTAGAACGTAAAGGAATTTACGCCATCAACTTTGTCAATCCTGCATTTATCGATAATAAAGATTTAATGTTCCGCTGCAAAACCAGTTTAATTGTAGATTCCATTAAAAAGTCAACTACTAAGAATACAGGAATTTCTCTTGAGAAAGTTCTGAAAATTAACTACCAAAATAAAAGCAAGCTGAATCAAATTGCAGAAAAACTGGAGATTGATTTTGGTAAATATTTAAAAGAACAAAAACCTTATCTGGATTCTGATCAGCTTAAAGAACTTACCACAAAAGGTTTCGGGATTTCCGCCCACAGTTGGGATCATCCTCTGTATTGTGAAATGTCGCTTGAGGATCAGATTCGAAACACTGTAAAAAGTTTAAATTACATTAAAGAAAACAAGTTTTTGGATGACAGTTTTGCATTTCCCTTTACCGATTTTGGAGTGAAAAAAGATTTTTTTGAAGGTTTATTTAAAATAGAACCACTTTCGTACAGTTTTGGATGTGCAGGAATAAAAACAGACAGCTTTAATAAAAATCTTCAGCGGATCCCCATGGAAACCGGAGAAAGCGCTTCTCAAACTTTAAGAAAAGAAATAGCTTACTTTAAATTCAAAAAGCTTCTCAATAAAAATACCATCATCAGGAAATGATTCATTTAAAAACCCTAAATAAAAAGCAGCTTGAAGATTTTATATCGTCTGGAGAATTTGAGAGCTATGATTTTCTTCCAATTACGAGACACCGCGCTCAGTCGCACATTAAAAATCCAAAAGCAAATGATGATCAGACCTTACTTTTTCTGGCATTTGAGGACGGTCATTTGGCGGGATATTTAGGTTGTCTTCCTGATTCTTTTATCGTTGATGGTAAAGTATTAAGTTTTGCATGGCTGAGCACTCTGTTTGTCAGTGATCAATTCCGGGGAAAAAGAATTGCACAAACCTTGCTGAATCGAGCGTTTGAAGAGTATCAGGGAAATATTGCGATAACCGAATTTACGAAGGAAGCCGAAAGTTTATACAACAAACTCGGAGTTTTTAAATATATTGAACCCAAACTGGGGAAGAGATATTATTTCAAAACAGATTTTGAGACCATTATTCCAGCAAAAAAGAAAAATACAAAACCCTTTCAGCCGGTTTTCAAAATTGCAGATTCTGTCGCCAATTTTTTTATTTCCATTAAAAACAGTTTTGTAAAACAGCCGAGCTTTCCGTTTGAAATTATTGCTAAAATTGACAAGGAAAGTGCAGATTTTATTTCAAAATTTAAAACAAACCGAACTGCGGAAGAAATCCTCTGGGCAATGGAAAACCCTTGGATTTTGAAAGGTGATACGGTAAACAAAAAGTATCTGTTTTCAAGTCATTCTAAAAATTTCAAGTACTTTTGGGTGAAAGTATATTGTGAAAATAATAATCTGATCACCTGCGCCCTGTTGCTACTGAGAGATGGTCATTTAAAAATTCCGTATCTATATACCAACTCAGATTTGACGCAGTTTATAGATCTTCTAAGCTATTTTATCGTAGCAAATAAAGTAAAGGTGATGACGAGTTATCAGAATGATCTCAATCAAAAGATAAAAACACATCTCGCTTTTCCAGACATCCATCAGCGTAATATTGAACGGAGATATATGTTTCATCAAAACCTCTTAGACCATCTCCCTGAAAATTTCGAACCGGCGTTTCAGGATGGTGACGGTGACTGCCTGATGACTTAGATTTAACAGGTATATTGCATTGCCTTATTACTTGCAGATTTCTCAGAAGATACATTTGGTGTCAGCAGTGATTACAGTAAATGATGTTACAGAAAAAAAGCGGGCGAAATCTAAGATTTCGCCCGCTTTTTTTCTATAGTTAAAATGATCTTTAATATCCAAAGATCTCTTCCAGATCAAGTTCTTTAAAACTTCCCATCTGCTCTACCGCTTCCAGATTCAGGTTTTCTTTTTTCCCTATAATGGCGGTATTGAACTGAATCGGTTTAATCTCAGTCTGATAAAACTGTTTGATTTCATCAAATTTTAAGCTTTCAATCTGACTGTAAATGTCTTTTCTGAAATCGTGCGTGATCCCTAATTTCTGCAGTCTCAATGTATTAAAAAATATATTGGTTCTTGTAATTCTTGTTGATGCAATCTGTTTCAAAGCTGCATTTTTAGCATTTTCAAACTGAGTGGTCACCTCCGGAAGTTCATCCATCAGTTCGGTCATCGTATCGACGGCAATCTGCAGTTTATCCGGCTGTGTTCCTACATATGTTGAAATATAATCGGGATGACCAACTTCTGCACTTGGAGAGTATGATACATAAGCCGAATACGCCAAACTCTTGCTTTCACGAATCTCCTGAAAAACAATTGACGACAAACCACGCCCGAAATATTCGTTAAACACATTGATTTTACCAAAATTTTCCGTGTTCACATGGTGTCCTTTTCCTATTTTGCTCATTTCCATCTGCACCATATCGTAGTTGGTAAAATAGACATTTCCAACAGTTTCCGGCTCGGGATATTTCTTTGCATCAGGAATACTTCTGCTCTGTGTTTCAATAAAGCTTTCTATTTCCTGTTTAAATTTCTCAAAATCTTTTCCGTAAAAAAATATCTGATACTGGAATTTAAAAATGTTTCTGATTCTGTCTGTAAATTCTTCAACTTTCGCATTCTGAAGCTCGTCTTTGGAAAGGAAATCTAAAAACCTTGAACCTTTACCCAACTTTGTATAATTCGTCAAAGCAGTCATAATACGGTTTTTATCTTTCTTACCTGCTTCACGGTTTTCCAGAATCGTTTCTACAAACTGATTGTAAATTTCCTGATCGGGCTGCACGTTTTTCATCCAGTGTTGAAGCAGTTCAATTCCCTGCTTCATATTTTCTTCCAGTCCGCTAAGTGAGATGTGCAGCTGGTCGGAAGTTGTTTTAAAATCATTTGTTATTCCGATTTTAAAAAACTCCTTCTTCAAATCTTCGGGTGACAGTTTTTCTGTTCCCAGATACTGTAAAATCTGAGTAGAAATTCCAAGTTCACGGTCGTTATCACTTCCAAATGGAAAAATAAAATGAACCTGCGCAATTTCGTTATATTTATTTTTAACAAAACTGATTTTTTTGTCTTTCACAACATCAGTCGTGATCTCTTTTTGGTAATCGATAAATTCAGGCTGAATGTCTGCTGTTTTTTCACTGACGATTTCCTTTAAGAATTCAGACTGTGCATCACGGTTTATTTTGATGGCCGTAATCCCAGGATTGTCAACTCTCAATAATTTATCATTTACACCTTTCTCTTTGTTGATGACCACATAATTATCTTTAAAGAAATCATTCGCAAATGCAATCACTTCTTCTCTGGTAATTTCCGCGTATTCATCCATCTCGTTCAGTTCCTGTTCCCAGGTTCTGCCTTTGATGTAGGTATCGTAAAGATTATTGGCCAGGCCTCCGGCAGTTTCCAGGGCTTTCATTCTCTGAAGTTTAAAATCATTGATGATGGCGGGAAGCATCCAGTCCGGAAAATCTCCTTTTTTTACCAATTCAATCTGCTGAAGTATCATTTCTCTGGCTTCCGATAAAGTCTGATTTTCTTTCGGAACAGCAACCATTGAAAAGAAACCGTAATTTTTTAAACCTAAAGAATATGCCTGAGCCCAAAGCATTTTTTGTGTCTGATTAATATGCAGATCTAGCAAACCAGCTTCTCCTCTATTGCTTAAAATATTGGCAACAACATCGGCCAGCATTGCTTCTTTAGAACCATAACTATCCGTTCTCCAGGCCAGTTGAATTCTCGGCGTTGTAGGACTGTAAACTGTGAGCTCAACAATTTCCGTCATCGGCTGTTCAACAATTGCTTCTTTTTTTGGTAACTCTTTATACGGAATCGAACCAAAATACTGATCGACCAGCTGTATAGTCTCTTCAAAATCCAAATCTCCGACCAACACCATTGCGTAATTGTTGGGAACATAATATTCGTCAAAATATTTATGAATCGCCTTCATCGAAGGATTTTTGAGATGTTCAGGCTTCCCTAATGTGGTTTGCTGTCCGTTCGGATGGGTTGGAAAAAGTGCTTCCATCAGCGAATCGTTCACCAGGCGGGAGTCGTTGTCCTGTGCCCGGTTGAACTCCTCATAAACCGATTCTAACTCAGTATGAAAAAGTCTTAAAACCATTTCTGAAAATCGTTCTTTCTCAACCTTCAGCCACTTTTCAAGTTCGTTATTGGGAATATTGTTTTTATAAACCGTTTCATCAAACCATGTGTGCGCGTTGGTTCCGCTTGCGCCAAGAGATGAGATAATTTTATCATATTCATTGGCAATCGCAAACTGGCTTGCTTCCTGAGAAATCTCATCTATCTTTTTGTAAATCTCTTTTTTCTTTTCAGGATTTTGCTCGGCTTTATGGTCTTCGTATAAATCTGAAATCTGATCAAGCAGTACTTTCTCTTTTGCCCAATCCTGAGTTCCAATTTTCGAGGTTCCTTTGAACATCATGTGTTCAAGATAGTGTGCCAATCCGGTATTATCAGCAGGATCATTATTGCTTCCTGTTCTTACAGGAATAAAAGTCTGAATTCTGGGTGCATCAAAATTCTGCGCCAAAAAAACTTTCAATCCGTTTTTGAGGGTGTAAATTCTGACCTTATTTTCGTCGTGAGTGACGGTGATGTATTCGTAGTTGTGATCGTCGGTATGAATCGTTTCCTTATATCTTCTGTCAGTCATATTTAAATTCATTTTCATTCTTTTCAAATCGAATGCCTTACAAATGTAAGGATTCAAAAAATAAAAGCTACCACAATTGTTTATATTAAATCTATGATGTTGATTTATTTTTAATCTTACATCTCAAGTTAAATTCTTCTTCTCAATTCACTCATTTTTAAATCATTTAAAGGGATTTTATTATCTTAGTTGTTTATTAATTTTAAATAATGAAACTGACCTATTTCCTCCTATTTTTCGTCATTGGATTTACACATGCGCAGACCCACCGTTATTTTTACGAATTAAAATTCAAACAGGATTCTACACAAATTGAACCCCTGAAAAGCTACATGGTTTTGGACATTAACCCCGAAAACACCAAATACTACGATTACGTATTTCTTGAAAAAGACTCAATCAATAAAGCGAATCAGAGTGAAGGTCTTAATTGGACGAAACATATCCCTGTGACGAGAAAGAAAAACTCCAATGAAAATATTAATTTCAGAACCATCGATTTTCAACTGTACAGCTATGCTACTGAAGATGTCATCCATTGGAAACTGTCTGAAGAAACAAAAAAAGACGGTAATTTTACCGTTCAAAAAGCAACAACCAATTTCGGTGGAAGAAAGTGGACCGCCTGGTTTACCAAAGAAATTCCTTTTTCGGAAGGACCTTATAAATTTAAAGGTTTGCCGGGTTTAATTGTTACGCTCGAAGACAGTCAACAGCAATACGTTTTCAATTTAATGAAAAGCAAAAAATTAGCTCAGACCTACGACACGTCCAATATACTGGAAGTGCGGTACGGAAACAGCCCACTTCTTGTTGCTGAAAAAACATTTGTGAAAAAACAAATGGAATATTATAATGATCCGATGCATAGAATGAGAGAGAAACTGAGAACAGGAACTAGTTCCAGCTTTGATTACAACGGAGTGAGGTATACTGACGCAAACGATCTGATTCCACTTATGAAAGACGAGCAAAACTACATCAGAAGATACAACAACCCTATTGAAAGAAACAAGGCGATAAAATATCCTGTGAAATGACAGCAACCTTCTTCCCAAATTATCAGGACTTCCGCAAATGGCTGGAAGAAAACCACCAGAAAAAAACGGAACTCATTGTGGGTTTCTACAAAGTGGGAACCAAAAAACCTTCGATGACCTGGTCGGAATCTGTTGATCAGGCCTTATGTTTTGGGTGGATTGACGGGGTGAGAAAATCGATTGATGAAGAAAGCTACAGCATCCGTTTTACACCGAGAAAAGCTGACAGTATCTGGAGTGTTGTGAACATAAAAAAAATTGAGATGCTTACAGAAGCAGGTTTAATGAGAACAGAAGGTCTTCAGGCTTTCAAACTTAGAAAAGAAGATAAATCTGGGATTTATTCTCATGAAAAAGAGCCTTCTTATCTGATATCTGATTACGAAAAACAGTTTAAAAAAAATAAAAAAGCCTGGGAATTTTTCGAAAAGCAGGCGCCCTCTTATAAAAAAGTGATGATTCACTGGATAATGAGCGCGAAGCAGGAGAAAACACGAATTTCACGTTTAGAAAAAACAATTTCCTTCAGTGAAAGTGAAAAACGTGTAACGTAAATGGCAAAAATCAAGAAGTTCTGTACGGCACATTGCTGTTTCATTCATTTAAATTTTGTTATTTTTAAGTCTCCAAACTCAAAAAAATGAAAGATGCTGTTGCTTTTCTACTCCTGATCATCTGTTGCTCATGCTCACAGACGGAAACCAAAGATCAGAAAACGAGAGAGCTTGAAAAAAAAGAATTTAAGCAGAATACAGTCAAAAGAGATTCTGTAAAAAATGACACCGTTGAGTTTATTTCTTACAATGATAACTTTGATTACTCTCAACTGAACGGTAAAAAAGGAAAAGAAGAAATCGACTTTATTAACGATAACAACAACGACCGCAGTTTGCTGCGAGGTGACCTTATCGCGATTACATGGAAATATGATTCTATTTTTATTGCAGGAGACGGTGAAACTCCACAAAATGCACAGTGGATTGTCTCAGCAAAAAAAATTAAAGATGGAAGTGTTTCAAAGTTCAGGAGCGAGTACGGAAAAGAAATAAAATACCATTTTTCTAAAGAAGATCAACTGTCAGATAGCTATCTCGACCATCTGTACCAATTGGCGGAGTACTACATTGCGAATTCTAATAAAAATATAATCAAATCAATCATTAAAAAAAAGGATGATCTGGCCTATTCGGTTGAAAAACGCGAGAGAGAAGAAAAGCAGTATTACGTGTTAGGAATTTATACAGAGTTTGAACATCATATCAATACAGTACAGTGGCTTTATATCGACCCGGAAGATGATAAAATATACGAATATGATCTGGCTGATGACAGACTGATCTACTTCCCTTAATTTTAACTTAAAAAAAACACATTACCATGGCATCAAAAAAACAATTATCAGAAAGAGAAACTACAGAACTTCTTGACATTCTACATCAGCGTTTTGAGAAACACACCCAACGCCATGCAAAAATGGAATGGTCTGAAATTGAAGAAAAATTGAAATCAAATCCGCAAAAACTTTGGTCTTTAAATGAAATGGAAATTTCCGGCGGTGAACCGGATGTGGTAGATTATGATAAAAAATCTGATGAATACGTATTTTTTGACTGTTCGGCAGAAAGCCCAAAAAACCGAAGAAGTTTTTGCTACGACCGTGAAGCTTTAGATTCGCGAAAAGAAAACAAGCCACAAAACGACGTCTTGACTTACGCATCAGAAATCGGAGTAGAGATTTTGGATGAAACCCAGTACAGGTTTCTGCAGACCTTAGGAGAATTTGACTTAAAAACATCAAGCTGGATTAAAACTCCAAAAGAAGTAAGAGCCCTGGGTGGAGCATTATTCTGTGACCGCCGTTATAACACCGTTTTTGTGTATCACAACGGAGCCAATTCGTATTATGCAGCGAGAGCTTTTAGAGGTGTTTTGAAGGTTTAGTTATAGGTTTAGAATTTAATTTTAATTTGAATTGTGTCCGAAAGTTCGAATGTGTTTCGTAATGAAACGTAAAAAATGTGTCGACGACATGTGAGATATGTACTCAATATACTTACACAGCAATCACAATAATCAAAAAGTTCTCGAGATGATTTTTTCAAAATCTACTTGAACTGACGTTGTAAACGCACGAAAAACTTTTAATATAAAAACTATTAATCTTACCTTTGACGCTTCAAAAAATAAGGCATGAATACACAGATTTTAGATTTTTGGGTAGGAAATTTCAGAACAGAAGACGATTTTTTTCAGTTTGTAGAAGAAGATGAGAATTATTACATCGAAGAAGAATCTGATGAAAACTACATTTCCAAATTTGCAGAATCGCAGGAGACGATTTGGTTTGATCAGGATTTAATGGAATACGGTTTTGAACAGAGCATTCAGCATTTTTCTGAATATTCTTTCGCAGAACAGTGGCTTCCGGTTCTGTATAACAGAATCAATGAAATGAATCTTAAATTTGACATCAACTCTCTTGTTTTTGTAAGCCAGGGACAAATTCCAAAGCCTGTTTCTGTGGAGAATGATGAATTTTCTCTGGTTTATTTGGGTGGTGTTGAGATTGAGTATTAAGATTTGAAATATCTTTTATAAAAAATTCAATCGATACAAAAATTTTACTTTTTCACAGATTCATAAAAATAGGGAGGTCTCACGCCCATCGGATATACCAAAAATCTTCCCTTATTTGAAAAGTAGGTAATAAATCTGCTGTCTTTTTCATGTCTATCGGCATAAAAAATAATCTCAGCTGATTTTATTATTGATGAGTTTTCTTCGATGTTTCCGATTTCGTAATATTCAAATATAAATGGATTGTCCTTGGGATAATCGTAATACGTTATCTCTTTTGTATCAAAATTGATGGAAGCATTTTGTTGTTGATCAATAAATATTCTATGACTTTTCAGGTAATTTTCGATTTCATTTTTATTTTGAAAAGGAATAAAATCGTTGTCAGGATTGGCAAACAGAATATCATCTACAGTCTCTACTTGTAATGCTAACAGGGTGAGTTTATTTTTTTCTAATCCAAAGTAAAAATCAAAAGTCTTTTTCTGGTCTTTTGAAATTCCGGTTGCTTTGAAATTACATAAAGTCTCCAGCTGACTGTTTTCTTTAAAAAATGAGTCTGGATGCGATGTGTAAGAATTATCAAAATCTTTCAAAGAGAAAGCACCCTTATTTTCGTTAACAAAAAAACCGGTATCTGCAAACTTAAAATCTCCTATATAATTCGGAAATTGATGAAACGTTATGTTTTCAAAAATTTCACTGTCCAACCAATCTATTTCATTTTCAACACTTGACTTTAAACTGATGATTGGATATGGGCCGTCGTGATAGTACATCATCATCCCCAGTTTCGAATTTATGTATTGATCTAAATTTTTAGCTTTGTGTGAATTAAAATCTTTGACGAACTTTGAAAAAACCGCCACAGAATCTTTTTCTGCTTTTACAGAATCTTTTGCTTTCGGAGCTAAAACAACTTTCTCTTGCTGTGTTTTTTTATCAGCATTGAAATAAAATGCCCCAAAAATCACTGCTGCAATAAGCAGAAAAATCAGAAAATATGCGGTTTTAGTTTTCAATTTTTCAGCGATTAAATTTAATGCGCTTCCAGCCAGTTCTTCCCTACTCCAACCTCAACCAATAGCGGAACCTGCGTTTCAATCGCATTTTCCATTTCAGTTTTAATGATATGCGTAGCAACTTCTACCTCATCAACCGGAGCTTCAAAAATAAGTTCGTCATGTACCTGAAGAAGCATTTTTGTCTTCAATTTTTCTTTTTCCAATTCTTTCTGAATTTTAATCATAGCCATTTTTACAACATCGGCGGCACTTCCCTGAATAGGAGCATTCACGGCATTTCTCTCAGCATGAGCGCGAACTACAAAGTTACCAGAATTGATGTCTTTTAAATGACGTTTTCTTCCTAAAATTGTTTCTACATAACCCTGATCACGGGCAATCTGTACCTGCGAAGCCATGTAAGCTTTTAATTTTGGATAGGTTTCGTAATAGGCCTCGATCATCTGCTTTGCTTCCGATCTTGATAATCCGGTCTGTTCGGCCAAAGCAAAAGCGCCCTGACCGTATAGAATTCCGAAGTTGACCGTTTTTGCCTGTCCACGCTGTGTTTTTGAAACTTGTTCCAAGGGAATATTAAACAGCTTTGCAGCCGTAGAAGCATGAATGTCTTCACCATCCTGAAACGCTTTGATCATATTGTCTTCACCTGAAATTTCAGCGATCAGACGCAATTCAATCTGAGAATAATCGGCAGAGATAATTTTCTTTCCTTCACCTGAAACAAACGCTCCACGGATTTGCTGACCTCTCAAAGTACGGATCGGAATATTCTGTAAATTCGGGTTTACACTTGCCAAACGACCTGTTGCAGCCGTAGTTTGCGAGAAATTGGTATGCACACGCTTATCATCTTTATCAATCTGCGAAGGCAATGCATCCACGTAAGTTGATTTTAATTTCTGATACGTTCGGTATTCTAAAATATGCTGGATGATCTCATGCTTGGAAGATAATTTCTGAAGAATATCTTCCGATGTAGCGTATTGTCCGGTCTTTGTCTTTTTTGCTTTGGGGTCGAGCTGCATTTTTTCAAACAGAACTTCTCCCAACTGTCGCGGAGAGTTCATATTAAATTCTTCGCCGGAAATTTCAAATATTTTTGATTCTAACTGTCTTAAATCATTTTCAAGGTCGATGCTTTCCTGAGCCAGCCATTTTTCATCTAAAGAGATTCCTTCGAGTTCCATTTTAGCCAACACTTCCATCAAAGGCATTTCGATGTTGTAGAAAAGATCTTCGAGATTTTCTTTCTTTAACTGTGGCGCAAACAGTTCATACAACTGGAAAGTTACATCAGCATCTTCTGCCGCATAATCGGTCTGTGTTCTCAAATCAGCATCTCTGAAACTTCCCTGATTTTTTCCCTTCTTACCGATAATAGTTTCAATGGAAACCGGTTTATAATTTAAATATACTTCTGAAAGATAATCCATACCGTGTCTTCCGTCAGGATTGAGAAGATAATGCGCAATCATCGTGTCAAACATGGCACCTTTTACGGTCATGTTGTACTGTTTCAGAACTTTGTAATCGTATTTTAAGTTGTGTGCAATTTTAATTAAATCTTCCTTTTCAAAAAACGGCCTGAAAATCTCAAGCGTCTGCAAAACTTCACCCTGATCTGCTGAAAGCGGAACATAGTACGCCAAGCCTTTTTTGTAAGAGAAACTCATTCCTACCAGTTCGGCTTCCAGCTCATTCAAAGAATTGGTTTCCGTATCAAAACAGACTGCTCTCTGATTTAAAAGATTCTGAACTAATATTTTCTGAGCCTTCGGATTATCAACAAACTGATACAGATGATCGTTTTCTATAATGGTTTCTTTGGTAGAAGTTGCCTGATCGAGTTCTTCGAAGCTGGCAAAAAGATCGAGCTGTCCGACATTTCTCGCAACCTTCTGCTGAGGCGTTTCCGAAGTTGAAACTTCGGTTTCGCTGATAATTACCCCATCTTTCTCAACCGTTGTGGTTTTTACAGTAACTGTTTCGGCCGGTGCGAATGCTCTGTACAGATTTTCGTACAGTCTTCTGAATTCAATTTCGTCAAAAATTTCTTTTACTTTTTCAAAATCAGGCGTTTCAAGATCATACTGTTCCTGATGAAATTCCACGGGTGCGTCACAAATGATTGTTGCCAATTTTTTAGATAAAATTCCACGCTCGGCTGAGGCTTCTATTTTTTCTTTGATTTTACCTTTTAACTGATGTGTATTTGCTAAAAGGTTTTCTATGCTTCCATATTCCTGAAGAAATTTCATGGCTGTTTTTTCTCCTACACCTTGCAAACCGGGAATGTTATCAGACGCGTCTCCCATCATCGCCAGATAGTCTATCACCTGTTTCGGATTTTCGACACCATATCTAGCTTTTACTTCTTCTACACCTAAAATACTAACTTCACCACCTCTAAAACCAGGTCGGTAAAGCTTAATTTTATCAGTAACTAACTGTGCAAAATCTTTGTCTCCACTTACAATATAACTTGTATAATTTTGCTTCTCTGCTTTGCATGCAATTGTACCAATAACATCATCAGCTTCATAACCCGCAATTCCTAAACTTGGAACATGCATAGCTTCCAAAATTCGATGTATATATGGAATTGCCAATGTAATAGCTTCAGGCGTATCACTTCGATTCGCTTTATAATCAGCATAATCATTAGTCCGGATACTTGCCTCTCCAACATCAAAAATAACTGCTAAGTGAGTGGGTTTTTCTTTTCTAATCAACTCGATAAGAGAGTTCATAAAACCAAAAATAGCTGTAGTTTCCATTCCTGAAGAAGTGTATCTCTGATTTTTTGTCATTGCATGATACCCTCTGTAAATCATTGCATAAGCATCGATGAGAAAAAGCCTTTTGTCCTGTGTTGCGTCCATATCTTGAATAATGAACAAATATAAGAAAATGGGATTGTCTGGAAAATGTTTGAAGATTTAAAAAGAGATATTTTGATTTTGATCCGCCTCTTTCCGGTTGAAAGAAAATTTCTGTGGAGCTGAACTCATCTGATAAGTGCAGATTGCAAAAACTTTATCCTGTGGAATATATGAAACTGCCATAATCTAAAATTTAGGAATAAATAATGCAAAGATTATTCTGATAATAAAATATACGATACACATGATTATGGGAAATGCTAATGCTCCAAGATCTTTGGTGTTTTTTTTTGTAAAATCCTTAAAAAAAATTCAACTTCAAATTTTAAATCCATGTCTGGAGATGATAGAAATTTTGTTTCTTTTCCATCTGAAATTCTTAATATAAAAGCTTTTCTCGAATTGTGATTATAAATGTTATAATTTACATCATTTGATAATATGAATCTCTTACCGTTTTTATATTTTATAAAATGCCTATTTGTATACTTTTACAATATTTATTTTTTGCATGGTACTTTTCATTACAATAATTAAAAAGCCAAATATTATGCAAAGGCAAAAAATAGTTAATTGGGTTTGATTGGTTGTATATTTTAGATCCAAAAATTTGATTATTAATATAACTGAAGGCAATGGAAACAGTTATTGTTGCTCTGGTGGGAATTAATTTCCTTGGTTCTGCATCTGTCTGGAAAGTACAGATAGCATAAACATTTTTTGGTATGTACGAAGCGCTCATAGTGAATTTTTATTTTGGTTTTGAATACCAATACATATTTGACATTCCAATACTTTTTATTTTTTTAAAACCTAATTCAGATTGTGCAGTTTGAATCAAATTGTTTAGTATCCTTCCTTTTTCGTCATCATATTTATTACGGTATTCGGAATCATTCAGGTAAATTATTTTTCCATTTTTAAATTTAAATTTGATCTTTATTAATGATTTCTTCAGTAAAGTTGTTTGTGTCTGATAATCGTAGCTATAAAAACCAGATATATCATTTTTCAGATACTTTTGTTGTTTTCCATCGATTTCAATAAACATATACTGCTCACTAAACCATATTAAAATATCTTTTGAGCTTTTCTTAATAATAAACACGATTGTACCAGAACACAATCCGGTGAAAATCATCACAAAACCAAGCTTGAAATTATCTCCCAGAAAAAGGTAATATAAAAATGCAAACAGAACCATACAAGGTACCGCAAGCAGCGTACCCTT
The DNA here is from genome assembly GCF_025971945.1 of Chryseobacterium kimseyorum. Lineage (GTDB taxonomy): Bacteria > Bacteroidota > Bacteroidia > Flavobacteriales > Weeksellaceae > Chryseobacterium > Chryseobacterium kimseyorum. Next base: position 3,222 of record NZ_JAPDHW010000022.1, on the reverse strand, counting down.
TGCAGCGTGATGCATGTAGACATTATGGAGTATAATTTTCTTTTTTCTGGACATTCATTTATTCCTTAGAATTCAATTTGTCTTAAATAAAACTGGGTAACAAACTGATAATTATTTTTAACCTCTTCTTTCATAAATGCGGTTGCTATTAACTTTTATCTGTTTCTCATTCAAAACTATTCTTTGAACATATTTTTGAATTCTTCTTTTGGCATAAAGAATTTTAAGTATTGCTCTACAAAAATGTAATTTAATTCAGCTGAAACATGGAATGGATCACTGTCGTATCCACGGGATTCCCACGATGAAGTATTTTTTGGTAAAATTATATTTATTGGAAAAACAGGTATTGGATTATCTTTGGTGCCATATTTTGGATTTTCTAATTGTTCCTGATTGATCATAACAGTGATATTATCGCCTTTATCATTATATCCTAAAATCCCCCATCTTTTTTCAGAATTTTTATCAAAGCCTTTAAATATCATTAAATTAAAATACTTGGATGATTTATTATTATAAATTAAATAGCTATACAAAAAAGCTGATGGCTGACCTCTTCTGCTTAACCCAATAATATATTGATTACTTTGGGGCTCTACTGCTTTATTTAGATTTATTGTGTCAATTTTACTTTCACGAATAAAGTTTTTAATTTCTGATTCTGTAGGATTATTTCCTCTAAAAAAAAAGAAATTCAAAATTAAAATAAATAGAGGTATACCAACTAATAAACCTGTTACATAGCCCACTTTTTTCATAATATTTATTTTGTTGTAGCGATAACTCCAATATGGTTATTTGAATCAGATTTATCTAAATTACCCTGTTTTAATATACTTTCATCTTGCAAACTATTCTCATAAACATTCACGGATTGCTCTAAAGCAAAGCCCACAACCGCTCCTCCCAGACCAAGTCCTACACCTTTCAATGCATTCTTCCAACCGTAATCTCTGAATGAGCGGGATGCAATATCTGCTGCCAGTTCCCGGCTTGCCTGCCTTGAAGCATCGCCTGCAATCCCCGCATTAATGGCATCGGTGCTGTATTGCGTCATCTCACGTGTTACCGCCTGATTATGCTGTGTAATACTATACATCTCACTGCCTTCTTCGATAGCATCTGCACCCAGCCCGATACTTTCTTCAGTGATTGTTTCTTCGGTTTCAGACTTAAATTTCTCCATATCATATGTCGAGTTATCACCATCTTCAAATTTAATATCACATCCGATACTGGCATGCTTATCTATGGTTAATCTTTTTTTGAGATTTCCTTGTAGAACTGGATTTTCTTTAACCAACTCTAATTTTGAATCGACTTTGATAATTCTTGTAATAAAAATAGCTGTAACGATTAAAGGAAAAATAAAAATTAATGTGAATACTAAATTTTTCATACAACTGTAGTACTTTGACATAGTGATGTTTGAGCTTTAGCTATACCTTTACAACAACTGGGAACCAGATTTTTTTGTTCCATACTTTGTTGGGGTTATGTAATTAATCTTGATTAACGTAAGCTGTAAATACTTTTGCTTTCTCTACACATCTCACTGAAACATTCCTCACATTATAGTAGGGCGGTCTGTAATCTAATTCGCAAGATTAATAATCACCAGTATTAGCCATGTCTATATTTAAATGATTCTCATTAATTTTATAAAGTGTATCGTATTTTAGTTGTTTGAAATTATGTTGATACCATTTCCAGCATCTTCTGCCATTGCATTGGCTAACGCTTTTCGTGAGTCTTCTGAAAAACCAGTTGCAATAAACGGGAAAAAGAATCCAATGAACCCACCTCCTTTTACACCAAGTTTTCCTATGTTTTTAATGTTTTGCATTTTTAGAGCCGGTAACTCTTTTGCTAAATTAGGAAGATTTCTAGGACGGACTCTACCTAATCCGTCTTTCGCTGTTTGTACAAGTGATTCGGAATATTTTCCATTTCGAATATTCTCTACGATCACTTTCCCCTCCTGTGTTTTCCATACTTCCCGTGAATTTACGCCTTCAAGTGCAGATAAATCCTTAGATAGTGCAGTACCCTGTTTTATTTCTATGAGATTTTTCTGCCAATCCTGAACATACCACTTACCGCTGAAAAAGATTGGTCTCTTTCCATCTTGGCTCTTTATATCTCCCTTTTCATCAAGCTCTAAAATATCTGGACTAGCCAGATCACCTGGTGTGGCATTAAGAGGATCTTTAAGATACCCAGGCATTCTGCTATTTTCATCAACCCTTTCATTCATATCCTGATAATGAATATTGTCTTCCAGAGAATTATTTCTGATCATTTCTCTTTCCCAATAAGTTCCTTCATTCATTGCCAACATAGTTCCTCCCATCCATAGTAAAGTTTTTGCTATTCCCATTTCTACTCCAGCAATAACAATTCCAGCTCCTCCAAAGAAAGAAGCAAAAGCATTCAATCCTATTTCTGTATTATTATTGGATTTAATTTGTTCAGCATATTTTTTTGCTATTGCATAACTAAAAATTGGACTTAAAAGCCCTCCTGCATCACACACTAATATAGAATTTTGAGTAATGGCTTTTTGCTCGTCAAATGTTACTTTTTCATGTTCGATTTTCCAATTTCCTTTCTCTAGAGATCCTGTACATAAGTGATTTATTTTTGTACCATGATAAACAGCTGCTCCTGCGCACAAGAGTACTCCAGCTCCAACAGTCAATGCAGCCCAGCCAACAGGACCTGACAAAATTAAAAGCGCGCCCACAATAAGTCCTGCACCAAAACAAATAAATCCCCACATTGCATTTTTAGGGCTTTTACAGGGAAATTCTTTATCTCTTATATTTTTATCTGCAACGGTAAGCAATGGTCTCGTTGTATCTGTTCCATAAAATACAGTTGGAGCATCTCTTGTATCAACAAATTGTCTGGGTTCTGCATCTGTTTGAAATGTACAAATAGCATATACGTCTTTAGGTATGTATGAAGCACTCATAATATTATATTTTTATTTTTTGGAGTACCAAAATCTATTATTAAATTTATTCTTCTTAATGATTTCAAAATTAAGTTCACTCTGTAGTATTTTGACTATATTTATCAAAACACTAACATCCATTCCCTCAATACTATCAATAAATATTTTTCTATCATTTACAAGTAGCAATTCTAATTTTAAAGCTGATTTTTTTTGAGGAGTATTCAAATTATAATTATATGAATAAAAACCTATAATAT
>NZ_JAPDHW010000021.1 GCF_025971945.1 Chryseobacterium kimseyorum | reverse complement strand
GAGTAGGTCGCCGCCAGTTTTTTTAAATCCTCAATCATTTACTTGATTGAGGATTTTTTTTGTGATATACTTCTGTGAAAAAGGAAGAAGGCAAGGAAAAAGGTAAATGTAAAAAGTAAAAGGCAGGTGAAAAGTAAAAAGTAAAAGGCAAGGAAAAAGGCAAAAGGTAAATGTAAAAAGTAAAAATAGCCTAGTACGTGGTGTGAGATTGATGTTTCGGGTTTAGAGTTTTGTGTTTAATGTTCGAGCTTTTTGGTAAAGGAATCTCAATATTATATTACGTTTAAAGAAAGGTAAGTTCAGGAGCCGAGATTATTTTTTAATTTTTCAGGTAAGCGTGCTAACTCTGTCTCCTTTCGATTGGTAAGGTATAAACCTATTCAAGAATTTAATAGTTCTGCGATGCGTGTTCTATGAATAATTCTATTACTTTCGATTGTACTTTTACAAACACTCATCTTGGAACAAGTCGCTCCTATGGAGCTCATATTAACATTAATGATAATTGTTGTTCTATGAACAGTTCACCGCTCTGCGGCTATTATTTCGTAAAATATAATTTCAACAAAAAATTCCTTGATAAATTAGCTTGTTAATATGATTATTAAAACAGTGTTTACGCAAGCGATGATTGAAATTAGATTGAACGACAGTAGTAAGAATTTGAGTACACATATACTTAGAGGTACGTCCAAGCTAGGTGGTAATGTATAGACCTGACAGGAATTTTGGTGGTTCTGCTATGTGCATTCTGTAATGATGTTATCACTTCGATTGTACCTTCACGAATACTCATCTTAGAACAGGCCGCTCCTTCGGAGCTCAGATTAGCATTGATGATAATTGTTGTTCTATGAACAGTGCACCGCTCTGCGGTTATTAAAATCACATTTGTTAACTGAGATGATCTTATCTAATACTTAAAAGGTTTTGAGTATCTGAAGTTAAAAATAAAGAAACAAATCTATGAAAATATTTAATTGCTTCACAAAACTTAATTTTGTATAAACATCGAACATCGAACATCGAACATCGAACATCAAACGTAAAAGAAGTTAGTACCGACAGATTCTCTTTGTCCGCCACTCCTCCCTAGCCCAGATCGCAACGGCATCCTTTTTTGTTGTTTGGCCAAAAGCAAGGGCACAAAAAAGATATAGTGGAGAGCTGGATAAAGCTCCTGAAAATTAATATTAGTAAAAGTGTACCTTATGATCTCAGGTTTCTAATTCAGAGCAGATTAATGTTGTTTTAAAAAAAATATCTCATACAAAATGCATGAGATATTAAAGGATAATATTTATATATATAACTTACTACAAAAATCGTGCTAAAAGTTATTTTTATCAAAAAATATTTACTAAATTCGTAGAATACGTTATGTTAAATCACAGTAGATATGCTAAAACAACATTTACAACTTAAATTAGGACAGAAACTTGCTCCTCAGCAGATCCAACTGATGAAGTTAATTCAGCTTCATACCTTAGAGTTTGAAGAGGAATTGGAAAGAGAATTGGAAGAAAATCCTGCTTTAGAGGTTGCGAAAGAAGAATCAAAAGAAGATGAATATTCGTCACTGGAGGAATCTTATGAAACTGAAGGTACAGAAAGCATTGAAACTGATTTCGATGTCAATGATTATATTTATGATGATGAGCCCAATTATAAAACTGCATCAAGTAATTATTCGGCGGATGATGAAGATTTTGATAATGAAAGCCTTTTAACAGAAGGGCAGTCGCTGTATGATTATCTGATGGAACAGATCAATTTGATTAATATCAATCAGGAAGATTTGAAAATTGCAGAATATATCATCGGTAATCTAGATACAGACGGATATCTGAGACGTGAAGTGAAGTCTATAGTTGATGACCTGGCATTCTCTCAGGGAATTTATACGACTATTGAAAAGGTTGAAGATATTTTAGAAAATTATATTCAGAAATTGGATCCTTCCGGTGTTGGAGCGAGAGGTCTGCAGGAATGTCTTTTATTACAGATCGAGAAGAAAATAAGTTCTGATAAGGCTGTCTCACTTGCTGCAAGTATATTGAGGTATCAGTTTGATGCCTTGACCAATAAGCATTATAATAAGATCATCCAGAAATATGATATTGAAGAAGAAGACTTGAAAGATGCTTTAGAGGAAATTGCCAAGCTTTCTCCGAAGGTTGGAGGGAATTTTGATACCCAAACGATTACGATCAACCAGGAAATTATTCCGGATTTCGTTATTTCTGTAAAAGATGGAGTGGTAATCCCAATGCTTAACAGCAAGAATGCACCTACTTTACGGGTTTCTGAAGAGTATAAGGATATCTTAACAACTTATTCTCACGATAAAAATTCTTCCGAGCACAAACAAGCCGCCTTATTTATTAAGCAAAAACTGGATGCTGCAAAATGGTATATTGATGCTATCAATCAACGTCAAAATACTTTGCTGCAGACCATTAACGCCATTGTAAAATTCCAGCATAATTATTTTATTACCGGAGATGAAAAATCTTTGAGACCGATGATTCTTAAAGATATTGCTGATATTACCGGATTTGATATTTCAACCATATCAAGAGTTGTAAAAAGTAAATATGCAGATACACCAAACGGAATTTTGTATCTGAAAGATTTATTCTCTGACAGTTTAACGAATGATGACGGTGAAGAAGTTTCTACCAAAGAAATCAAAATGCATCTGCAGGAAGTCATCAGCAAAGAAAATAAAAGAAAGCCGCTAACCGACGATGCTTTAGTGGTTATTTTAAAAGAACAAGGCTATAATATTGCAAGAAGAACGATTGCAAAATACCGAGAACAGTTAAATATTCCGGTCGCCAGATTAAGGAAAGAATTATAAACGAAAAAAGCATTTCAAATTTGAAATGCTTTTTTTATGCTTATTTTTTAGATTCTATTTTTCCTGGGAATCTATTTCCTTCAGCTGCTGAAGGTTTTTATCAAGTCTTTTGATTAGTATTCCGTAGACAAGTCGGTAGTAAGCCCAGATCATCAAAACGCAGAGTACAGCACTGATTATAAAACTCACGGTAAATGCAACGATTGATGAACCCGAATGCTCATTGTTTTCATGTTGAATTGCATAGATCCCAAAAATGATAAGCGCAGCTGTGACAATAACGACGATTAAGATATTGATCAAAATAAATGCATTAACTGTTTTTTTGAATCTGATAATGCGCGAGATAAATTCTTTTAGATCTTCCTCTACCTTTATTTTACGGTAGTTCTGGTAAAATTTAACTACAAAATATCCGGTTACAAATAAAGTAAATATTTTTATTACAAGGTAAACGTTATCGAAAATATCCTGCATATGATTGTTCTTCTCAACTCCTAATTTTTGAAGAGAGGAGAGAAAAGTGTTCGTTTCCTGATCCTGCAATAAGTAAAATAATCCAAAAGCTGTAAAAAGCACAAACTCTATCACACTGATCCAAAATATATATTTCACGTAATTGCGTGACTTTTTATTCAGCATCTGAAGAATCTCTTCGTTGTCATATTTTGGTACAACAGCTTGTTCCTGCCAGGTTTTCTTAAAGCTATCTAAATCAAATTCAGGCATTTTTTTCCATTTTTTCTTTAAGGACTTTCTTTAATCGATTCATTTTCACACGTGCATTCACTTCGGTAATCCCCAAGTTTTCAGCTATATCTTTATAGGGAAGATCATCCAGATACATCATTACAATCGCACGCTCAACATTCGGAAGCGTTTTAATCACAGTATAAAGCAGTGAAATCTGTTGCTGCTTATCGTCGTCATCTTCTATAAAATCTCTGTGATTGATATCCAGTTCGTTTGTAGGTAAACTCTTACTTTTCTTTCTGAAAAGTGTGATGGCCGTGTTAAGAGCAACACGGTACATCCAGGTAGAAATTTTTGAATTTCCTTTAAATGAATCATAGCTTCTCCACAACTGCAAAACAATCTCCTGGAAAAGATCTTCCTCATCTTCGAGAGAATTGGTATACAGCCGTGAAACTTTGATAATCAAACCTTGATTATCTTTTATAAGCTGGGCAAATTCTTTCTCTTTAGAAATCAAAGTAATAAATAATTGGCACGAAGATATGATATAATTTGAAAACTTAAAAATTTAGTAATTTGAAAATGAATGATAAAAGCCTATTTGTAAACAATATGACGGATTATCATGCAGATAAAAATTTTCAAATTATCTCATTACCAAATTTTCAAATTAACACGTATCTTTGCAGCCACGAGAAAGTCGGCTTGTTGATTCTTACTTCGGTAAGGGTAGGAAAGTCCGGACACCATAGAGCAGCAAAGCGGATAACATCCGTCATCCGTGAGGATAGGACAAGTGCAACAGAAAGCAGGTACAGTTCGGCTGTAGTGAAACCAGGTAAACTCTTTGCGGTGCAATGATAAGTATATCGGTTCTTCTCAGCAATGAGAATAGGGGCGGCTCGTCCTGAAAGCCGAGGGGTAATCAGCTCAAGTTTTGCAGCAATGCAGAACGCAGATAAATAACAGGCATCCCGACTTGTTTGGGATACAAAATCCGGCTTACAGATTTTCTCGTGATTTTAAACGACCTTACGTTCAAAAATAAAGACAGAGAATTTCTCTGTCTTTTTATTAGCATTCAATACTATACTATAAGCAATTCCTAAAAAAGATATTTTAAATATCGTTTATAATTATTAATAAAATGGTATTGCCTGTAATAGGATCAACCATTGATGACCAAAACGCTTCAACGTTTTGAGATAATCCTGTACCTGTACTGTTCACGTAACTGGGATTTGAAGCGCATGGATAATTTGGATTTTGAATAAAGCTGGTAAATGTGCTAGTACCGTTACTATCTTTCATATCAAACTCAAGAGTAGACCAATCTGTAATAGGTGATAAATCGTGTGTAAGATTAGGATCATCAAAATACAGTACTTTAGGTGGGTTAGTACCATCGTTCACTACCCATTCGCTAACGGGAAAAGTTGAAGAATACCGCTGCCCTCTATAATCAGTATACCTTACATCCCCTCCCATTGGTACCTCAATTCCTGAAGGAGCCTGATTGCTAACGATTAAACCGCAATTAGTTCCAGAAGTGTCACCTGCTGAGATTATTCCTTTTAAATTATAAGTGTTGGAATTGTTAAAAATCGCTATCTCATGAATTTGTGAATAAGCAATAAAACAAGAAAATAATGTGATTGAAATTAATGTTTTTTTCATGGTAATTTAGTTTTGTGATTGTAGAGATTTTTTTATTTCCTCGGTTTTGTTCATGTAAATCTTATAAGCCCAAACTATGATTGACCCCGAATTTCCTCTTGTTCTTGACATCAACTCTGATTCTGTGATACCGGTGGATAAGATCAGATCTTTAGAAGCTGGAACGAGAGCCTCCTTTCTTTTGTCACTAAGTTGATTGCTTTGTTTTTCTTCTTCTGTGATACGATTCCCTGAATCACCAAGTGTTTTGATTGCCTTTCTGAAATTTATCATTTCAGTACTTTTCATATTCTCTGAAGTTGTTATCATATTATCCTCGACACTACAGGAAGTTAAGACAACAGTTGCGAATACTGTCAATAATAAGAGTTTTTTCATAATTAAAATTTAATTTTTGGTGTTTAAAAAATGTTATTCACAAATATAATTAATTATTGTTTAATAAATCACTTTTTTTTGTTTAAAAAACACATTAAAATTTGTACTGAATTTCATTATATTACTTATTCACTCTCCAACTGCTTTTTAGCCTCGTCCAATCCAGCTTTGTCTTCTTTTGAAAGTTGAGGGAATTTTAAATCCATTTTTTCCAAAGTGTCAATGATGATCTGGATGGCAGACAATCTTGCAAACCATTTATTGTCAGCCGGGATGACGTACCAAGGTGCCTCATCTTTTGACGTTTCATTAATTGCAGTTTCATAGCAGTTCATGTATTCATCAAACAAAGCTCTCTCGGGAAGATCTGCTGCGGAAAATTTCCAGTTTTTTTCCTGTTCGTTGATTCTGTCTAAAAGTCTTTTCTTCTGTTCATCTTTTGAAACATGTAGAAATATTTTAACGATGGTTGTTCCGTTTTGAGCCAGATGTTTTTCAAAATTTCTAATACTTTCGTATCGGTTTTTCCAGAATTCTTTGTCAAAATCTTTCACAGAATCCCAGGTTTTTTCGCTTAAATTATATTCAGGATGTACTTTACATACCAGAACACTTTCGTAATGCGAACGGTTGAAAATTCCAATCATACCTTTTTGAGGTAATGCTAAATAATGTCTCCACAGAAAGTCGTGAGCATACTCTTTAGAACTCGGAGTTTTAAAACTTGTCACATTGCAGCCTTGAGGATTTACACCTCCAAAAACGTGTTCTATTAAGCTGTCTTTTCCTGCAGCATCCATTGCCTGCAGTACCACCAAAAGAGATTTGCTTCCGTCTGCGTATAGTTTCTCCTGCAGTTCACGAAGTTTTTCTTTTTCTTGAATCAGTATTTGTGTGCCTTCGTCCTTGGTGAGTTTTCCTTTGTATTCTGTAGCGGCTTTCTTTATTGAGAATTTATTTTTTATTAGAAAGTCGTCTGAAAAATTATCTGCCATATTATAAATGTTATGATGAATGTATTTTATTTGAATCCCGGTTTATTTTTAAAGGATTTTAATCTTACCTAAATATAACAAAAAAACCGCCTCTATTGAGACGGTCATATAATATTTTGAAATAATATTAGTTTTTAGCAGCTACTTTTTTAGCAGCTTTCTTTTCAGCTTTATCAGCAGCTTTCTGTTCTGCAGGTGTTAAAACTTTAGGCTCAGGAGCGTTAGCGTTCACATCACCTTTAATGTAGATTACACTTCTGCTGTTTACCGGGTCATTAGAAAATACTTCAATCATTTTGTTGAAAGCTCCAGGGTTTGCTGTAGCATATCCTACTTTGATTTTAGCAGATTTTCCCGGAGCGATAGGATCTGTACTCCATTCTGGTACTGTACATCCACAAGATGCTTTTACATTAGAAACAATTAGAGGCTTGTCACCTGTGTTTGTTACGCTAAAAAATCTTGTACCGTCAGAATTTGGTTTAATTACACCATATTCGTAAGTTGTTTTGTCAAATGTAATTGTCTGTGCAGATGCTAAAGCAATCGTTCCGAATAATGCAATTCCTGCAAATAATGTTTTCATAAGTAGATATTTATTAAATTTTTAAGATTATATGATACCGCTTATCTTTATGGTGCCTGATTTACAGGTCGACCTTTGGCGATTCATATTCTTGAATGTTAGTATGTTTGTTAGATAAATTTTGAGAAACAAAGTTAAAAATTATTTTAATTAATGCTCACATTTTTTTACTTTAAACTATTTTTGCAGATTATAAGATAAAGAAACCAGAATTTATGCAGATTTCAGAAAAGTATAATCCACAAGAAACAGAACAAAAATGGTACAACTACTGGCTGGAGAACAAATATTTCCACTCAGAACCCAATGAGAAGCCACCTTATACGGTCGTAATTCCGCCGCCAAATGTCACAGGAATTCTTCACATGGGTCATATGTTGAACAATACCATTCAGGATGTTTTGGTCCGTCGTGCAAGAATGCAGGGCTTTAATGCCTGCTGGGTTCCGGGAACAGATCACGCTTCTATTGCTACTGAAGCGAAGGTTGTGGCCAAACTGAAGTCTGAAGGAATTAATAAATCTGACATCACGCGTGAAGAATTTTTGAAACATGCCTGGGACTGGACTGATAAATACGGTGGAACCATTCTGGAACAGCTGAAAAAATTAGGTTGCTCATGCGATTGGGACAGAACCCGTTTTACTCTCGAAGATAAAATGTCTCAGCAGGTTATCAAATCTTTTGTTGATTTGTACAACAAAGGTCTTATCTACAGAGGATACAGAATGGTAAACTGGGATCCGGAAGCAAAAACCAATATTTCTGATGAAGAAGTAATCTTTAAAGAACAGAATGGGAAATTATATTTCCTGAAATATAAAATTGAAGGTACAGAAGAGTTCCTCTCAGTTGCAACAACGCGTCCTGAAACTATTTTTGGTGATACTGCTGTCTGCATCAACCCAAACGATGAGAGATATGCTCATTTAAGAGGTGAAAATGTAATTGTACCGATTGTTAACAGAGTGATTCCGATTATTGAAGATGAGTATGTTGATATTGAATTCGGAACAGGAGCTTTAAAAATTACTCCGGCTCACGATATTAACGACTACGAAATCGGACAAAAACACAATCTGCCAATGATTGATGCTTTGGATGATGATGGAAATCTGAATGATCACGGTTTGCATTATGCCGGAAAAAACAGATTCGACGTACGAAAGCAGATCGCAAAAGAACTGGAAGAAAACGATCTTTTGTTGAAAGCAGAAGATTACGTAAATAAAGTGGGAACTTCAGAAAGAACAGGTGCCGTGATTGAGCCTAAAGTTTCTGTTCAGTGGTTTTTAAAGATGTCTGAAATTGCAAAACCTGCGTTGGATGTTGTGATGGATGACGAAGTAAAATTCTATCCGGAGAAATTTAAAAATACCTACAAACACTGGATGGACAACATCCGCGACTGGAACATTTCCCGTCAGCTTTGGTGGGGACAGCAGATTCCTGCGTTCTACTATGGCGATGGCGAAAATGATTTCGTAGTTGCAGAAAACATCGAAGAAGCATTAACATTAGCTAAAGATAAAACCAATAACCAACAGCTTACAACCAGCAGCCTAAGACAAGACGAAGACGCGCTTGATACCTGGTTTTCATCTTGGTTGTGGCCAATGTCGGTTTTCGACGGACTGCTTGATCCCGATAATAAAGATATCAATTACTATTACCCAACTTCGGATTTGGTAACTGGTCCGGATATTATTTTCTTCTGGGTTGCCAGAATGATTATGGCAGGTTTAGAATTCAGAGGAGAAGTTCCTTTTAAAAACGTTTATTTTACAGGAATTGTAAGAGATAAGCAGAGAAGAAAAATGTCTAAGCAATTGGGGAATTCACCAGATCCTTTAGATTTGATTTCTCAGTATGGTGCTGATGGCGTTCGTGTTGGAAGCCTGTTAAGCTCTGCTGCAGGAAACGATCTGTTGTTTGATGAAGATTTGATGGTTCAGGGAAGAAATTTCATGACAAAAATCTGGAATGCTTTCCGTCTGACCCAAAACTGGAACAAAGAAGATAAGCCTCTTATTGCTTCAGATCATCAGGCGATTGAATGGTTTGAAAATCAATTAAACAAATCTATTGCTGAAATTAACGATCAATTCGACAAATTCAGAATTTCTGATGCATTACATCTGATTCAAAAATTGGTGAAAGATGATTTCTGTGGATGGTATCTTGAAGCGATTAAGCCAAATTATGGAGAAGGAATTTCCAGAGAAGTGTATAATCAGACAATTGTTTTCTTTGAAGAATTAATGAAACTTCTGCATCCGTTTATGCCATTTTTATCAGAAGAATTGTGGCAGCTGATTTCAGAAAGAACGCCTAAAGAAGCTTTGGTCATTGCTCAGCAGAAGAAAGCAGAAGGTTTTAATGACGAGATTATTAAGAATTTTGAAACTGCAGAAGAAATTATCTCAGGAGTAAGAAATTACCGTCAGACAAAAGGAATTTCGCCAAGAGAAGCTGTTGAAGTGTATACAAATGCTGTGAGCTTTGAAAACGAAGCAGTCATTAAAAAACTAGCAAGTATTTCTGAAATTCATTTTAACGAAAAAACAGATAAACCAAGCTTTACCTTCCTGGTTGGTTCTACTGAAGTTTCAATTCCTTTAAGTGAAAAATTAGATTTAGAAGAAGAAAAAAAGAAAACAGAAGAAGAAGTAAAATATCTGAAAGGCTTCCTGATTTCTGTTGATAAAAAACTTTCCAATGAAAAATTTGTTGCCAACGCTAAACCTGAAGTGGTAGAAGTGGAGCGCAAGAAACAAAAAGATGCGCAGGACAAGATTGCGATCTTGGAAGAAAAGTTAAAAACATTGTAGGATGCAGAAAGCTGGATGTTGGCTGTAAGTAAATCTGCACCCAACATCCAGCTTCTGTCATCAAACACCATCAATATAATGACACACCTAGAAAATATAAAAAAACTATTCTCAAAAAACTTTGTAGAGAGTCCTCTTCTTGAGAGTTTTGATGTGGGAAAAATATACCTTTCAACGGGCAAACTTGTTGCTTGCGACCCGTTGATTACAAATGATATGCAGGCTTTTACTGATGTTTTTCCGAAAGGAGACTTTGCTGTTTTACTGCATAAAGAAAGAGAAAGCAATTGCGTTGCTTATGCTGAAATTATTTTCAGTGATGCTGAAATTACTTCATGGAAATTAGCAACAACTGAAAGTCAGAACATTAAGGATCTGGCTGAAGGTGAAGTATTCGGTTATCCTGTAGAAAGCGGAATGGGCTGTTTTATGGATGTGGAAACACAGAAAAGTCTCAACGATCTTGAGCAAAAACTATATCAGAGAAAAGGAGATGATTTTATGGGAATTTATGAAGAGTTTTTCCATGAGCATTTTTTTGATGAAAACGGAGCGATTGATCAGTATGCATTTTTAAAACCGGCAGAAGAACTTCCCGGAACTATTTTCGGTTTTGAAACGGGATATGGTGAAGGTTTTTACGCCAGTTATGTAGGTTATGATAAGGTGGGGCAACCCGTGAAAATTGTAACTGAATTTATAGAGATTTTAGTAAATTAAAAATATTTAATTTTTGTAAGATTAAGTTGTTTAAATTTACTGAAAGCTAAAAATACAGATTATGAATTTTTCTTCGACACAACCCAAGATCATCGTGGTTGGCAGCTGCTCCTTAGATTTGATTTTATATACCGATAAAATTCCGTCTTCCAATGAAACAGTTATGGCGAGTTACTGCGATAATTATTTTGGCGGAAAAGGCGCTAATCAGGCTGTGGGAACAGCAAGACTGGGTGCCAGTGTTTATTTCATCGGCTGTGTAGGTGTAGATCCTCTGGGACAGCAGATTATGAGAAATCTGGTTGAAGAAAATGTGAATGTAGGTTTCGTTACTGAAACAGATCAGGATGCTACAGGAACTGCCTATGTAACGAGCTCAGCGGGCGATGCAGCAATTGTGGTAGTTCCGGCTGCCAATAAATATCTTAAAGTTCAGGATGTCGACGAAGCCGACCGATATATCAACTCGTCAGATCTGATTCTTCTGCAGTTAGAAATTCCAATGAATGTAGTAGAATATACCGCAAAGAAAGCAAAGAACTACGGTAAAAAAGTCGGTTTGTATGCTTCTCCCGGTCAGCCTCTAAGCAATGAGGTGATTGAGAATCTTGATTTTATTATAGCCAAAAGCACTGAATTAGAAATTATTTTTGGGGAAGATCAGAGAGAGAAAGTTCTGAAGAAATACTATAATAAAGTTTTCATTAGAGATGAAACCAATTCAACGATTTATTTTGACGGAACAGAAATGAAATATTTCAGAAATGAGCATGAAAGTATGGTCTACAAAATGGGAATGGGCGATGCTTTTACTTCCGGTTTTGCGATTGCTTTATGCCATGGGAATTCTATTGAGGACTGCGTGAAGTTTGGAAATGAAGTTTCATCAAAAGTTTCGCTCGGCAAAGGTGCTCAGACGGCTCTTCCGAGGCTTTCAGAATTCCTAAAGTAAATTATTTACCGCATATCGAAATTTCACAAATACAGACAATACCATTATAAAAATATCCACTTTTGACGGTGGATATTTTATTTAAATCCTATGGAAAAACTGCTTCTCCAAACAGATGACGAAATTCAGATCACAGCGCATCTTTTTAAGCCTGATCAAAGCAACCAGAAACTTTTACTGATCAATTCGGCAACAGGTGTGAAGCAGCAGATTTATTTTTCATTTGCAAAGTTTTTTACCGAAAAAGGATTCACTGTCATCACCTATGATTATCGTGGAATAGGTCTGTCGAAACCGCAAAAGATGAGAAATTTCAAAGCTTCTATGAGAGTTTGGGGTAGCCACGATTATAACACTGTTACACAGTTTATTGTAAAGAATTTTCCAAATTACAAGAAATTTTGTCTTGGACATTCAGTGGGCGCACTAATCCTGGGAATGAATAAAGATTCTGAAATGTTTGACGAATTTGTATTTGTAGGAACCCAAAATGCCTTCATCGGACATTTGAAGTGGCAGACAAAAATAGAAGCATTTTTGGGTTTTGGGATTGTACAGCCATTATTCACTGAGCTATTTGGCTATTTTCCAGCGCAATGGTTTAGACTTGGAGAAAGTCTGCCAAAAAATTGTGCTTATGACTGGAGAATCTTAATTTTGAACAGGAAATCGACCAACAAATTATTACTTAAAACTGATGATTTTTCAAAAAATTTAAAGCAAAAAGTTTTTGTCATTCAGGCTGAAGATGATGTATGGTTAACGGAAAGAGGAGTGAAATCTTTATTAAACGATACATATCCTAATCTAAAACCGACATACAGACTGATCAAAACGTCAGAATCTGAAAAAGGAGAAATAGGACATATCAATTTTTTCAGAAGCTACAATGAAAATCTTTGGAAGATTATTTTAAATGAAATCTGAATGAAGTAGTAAAAATTTCTCTTCTATGGAGGGGTAGCGAAAATTCGCAAGAAATTTTGATGGGGTGATTTCACGAATTATTTAATTTAAAATGTAAGAATGAACAATACAATCCAAAAAACAATAGAATTTGTAAAGCAAAAGCTGGAAGGCGCAGAAGCGGGACACGACTGGTTTCACATTGAAAGAGTCTGGAAACTCTCCAAGAAAATTGCAAAAACTGAAAACTGTAATCTTGAAGTGGTAGAACTTTCTGCATTGCTTCATGATATAGCCGACCCAAAATTCCATAATGGTGACGAAACTTTAGCTTTAAAAATTTCAAGAGAGTTTCTTGAAGGTCAGAATGTAGATGAAGTTATGATACAGCAGGTTCTGTTTGTGATTCAGAATATTTCGTTTAAAAACAGAGGAGAAGCGCCTAAAGTTTTACCGATCGAGCTGAAAATTGTACAGGATGCAGACCGTATTGATGCTATCGGAGCCATCGGTGTTGCAAGAACATTCAATTTTGGAGGTTTTAAAAATAATTTGATGTACCACCCAGATCTGAAACCTCAATTAAACATGTCGAAAGAGGAGTACAAGAAATCAAACGGAACAACAATTAATCATTTCTACGAAAAACTACTCTTACTGAAAGATCTGATGAATACGGAAGAAGGAAAAAAAATAGCCAAGGAAAGACACGATTTTATGCTGAATTTCCTTGACCAGTTTTATAAAGAGTGGAATGTTGATTAAGACATCCATAAAAACATATGTAATGATTATCTTTGCGGTATGGGATTCATTATTTCAATCATTTTTTTTTCACTGATTCTTTCGCTGTTTCTCTACAAAGTGAAATCCGGAGACTTTGCCAAGTGGGCGAAAATTTTCAGGGTTTTTACTTTGGTGCTTTCCATTTCTCTGTTTACATATTGGTTTATTAAGAAAAGCTCTATCGGAATTGTAAGTAATTCGGTTTCATTACAAGTCATTAATAAACTTCCGCAACCACTGGATTTTTATGTTATCAATGTCAATAATCTCGATAAAAGCGGGACTTTTGAAACGAGTCACATAGGAAAAGTACGTCCGGAATACTATAGAATTGAGCATCTAAAGCTTACAAAATCCGATCAATATTGGATTGTTGGTTATCTTGGTAAGAAAAACTTGGTGTACTTCTCACAACACGCTGTTCCCAATAAAAATATGGATCAGATTGTAGAAGTGCAAAATTATATCATTCAAAGTGAAAAGCTTTCTGAACAGGCTAAGAAGCACGTTGAAACCTATAATTTTGAAAATATGCAAACGGGAATTTGGGTCACACTTTGTTTTCTCTTGATATTTTTAAATGTTTCTCTGATGTTGAGGAAGAAGTGATTTTACATCCAAAACTTTATTGATTATCTATCTAAGTAACCTGTAACTTAAATTAACGCAAGGTCAACAGAGAATCTTAAAATCTAACTGTGTTTAAGTTATAAAAAAGCGTAAAATTATCAAAGAAATACAAAGCTTTTTCTAATCATGGCAAATTACAGATATCGCAAAACTATCATTTCAATAATAAAATAATTTTCATTTTTGCTCAATAGGAGCTATAAAAAAGCTTAAAAAAAATAGCGCTCCAGTGGGGCGCTATCTTTTTGAAGTACAAATATTTTAAAACAAACTCGGCGGGTTTTCCTGAGCAAGTTTAGGAATGTGCATATCTGTTTTCCATTCTTTATTCATCTCTTCAATGAAGTGAGCAGAAAGCAGCGGTGAAGCTTTTTCAAGGTTTTGGTGAACGAAAAAATAGAGATTCTGTAAACCTTCTTTTTTCCACTTCGTCAAATGTTTCAACCAGTCGTCCAATCGCTCGTAATCGCTCTCATGATTGGCTCCCACGTATCTGATGAACGCGTTTGGAGTCGTAAGTCTCATGTGAAGCATATCTCGTCTTCCGGCAGTATCAACAATGATATTGGTAATATTATTATCCTCAAAGAGCTGGCAGGTTTTATCAAAAATCTCTTCATCAGTAAACCATTCAGTATTTCTCAGTTCGATTGCTAAAGGCACTTCTTTGGGCCACTTCGTCACAAACTGTTCGAGTCTTTCGTAGTCTTTCGGCTTGAAATTATCGTGAAGCTGAAGGAAAACCATTCCCAGTTTTTCATCAAAATTTAAAACGGCTGTTGCAAACTGAGTCACAACATCATCAATATTCAAAAGTCTTCTGAAGTGGGAAACGGTATTGGTAATTTTTGGGAAAAATTTAAAGTCAGCCGGCGTTTTTTCTTTCCACGTTAAAACCTGTTCTGAAGTCGGCATTCCGTAGAAAGTTGCGTTCAATTCAATCGAATTAAATTGTGTGGAGTAATATTCCAGTTCGTCTTTCGTACCTTTTGGGTAGAAACCTTTTAGATCTGTTTTATTCCATTTTGCACAGCCGATAGAGATATTTTCAAGTCCTTTTTTATTTTGCTTTAAAATTTCTTTGGTTCTCGAATGGTCCTTTGGTAATGTAAAATCTATTTTTGACGGGTCTTCTACTTGTCCGAATTTCATTGTCTTGGGTTTTAGAAATTGTTGATTTAGTTCTTAGCTTGAAACAAATATAAATAAATTACAGCGATTGATTTGAATTATGAGAATGGAATATCTCATCTGTTTTTATCATTATTTCTGAAATGATTTTTTCTAAATTTTCCATGACATCTTTGTTGGTAAATCTGATTAATTGCAATCCATCAGTTTCTAAATTTTGAGTTCGTTCTTTATCTTTTTCAATTTGTTCCTGAATATTGTGATAATCACCATCAATTTCTATGACTAACTTTAATTGATGGCAATAAAAATCAACAATATATAAACCAATCGGATGTTGTCTTCTGAATTTGTATCCTTTAAGCTGATTATTTCTGAGTTTCGCCCATAAAATCTTCTCTGCCTGGGTTTCATCTTTTCTTAGAGCTTTGGCTTTTACGAATGAACTTTCTGGCGCTCCCTTCCACATCCCTTCATCGTAATTTGGCTTAAATTTTTTCATCTGTGATTTTTATTAAAGCTAATAAATTTTATCGAAATCAAAAATCTTTACCCCAACCCTAAAGGGAGGATTTTTGATAACAGAAGTTCCCGTGTATTGAAATTTGTACCCTTTAGGGCCGGGGAAACAAATTTCAAACGCGATAAATTAGATTTAAGCAAATCAAAAATCTTTTACTCCAACTCTAAAGGGGATTTTTGATAACAGAAGTTCCCATGAATTGAAATTTGCACCCTTTAGGGTCGGGGAAACAAATTTCATAGCGAAATCTTGTTTGAAACATATTCAAACTCAATCCCCATCCTCCAGCTCAAAAATATCCTCCACCTTTTTCCCAAAATACTTCGCAATCTTCAAAGCCAAAACCGTAGACGGAACGTATTTTCCCGCTTCCATGGCATTGATGGTCTGCCTCGAAACGCTTATTATTTTTGCTAAATCTTCCTGAGTTATACTTTTTAAAGCTCTCTCAATTTTTATTGTATTTTTCATTTTTTAAGCAGTAAATAATTAAATCTGAAAACATACAAAACCAGAGGCAGAAACATAATGAGAATCATCACGGTGAGAAACAGGCTTCCAAAAACGGTAATGAATAAAATAAAAACGATAGAGTAGGAGACAATCAGACTCCAGAAAACGGATTTCAAACGCAGACTTGAAATATATTCATCCTCAATTTTTTCTTTGGAAAACCCGACCAAAATTCCGCCGATGATAATCAAAATACCAAACAAATTCGGAAATAAATCGATCTCAGCAGTTTTAAAAAAGCCCTGATTTTCATCGCTAAAAAACCCTGAATTGTAAATCACAGGCAAGGAGATCTCAAAATTCATCACTCGCGAAAGAGAAATCAATCCCAAAATTAATGAGGGAAGAAAAATAAACCATCCAATCATCTTAAAACGGTTTGGTAAAAGTTGTAATCTATTCATGTTGTAAAATTTTATTGAAACAAATGTAAAGAATATTTTACAATATGTAAAGTTTACTTTACTTTTTTTTAAAAATAAAAACCACGGCAAATTCCCGTGGTTTCAGTTAATATCTACATAGTATACTTTTCTGTTGCAGTATTAAACACTTTTTCCCAATTATGTTCTCCTCTAAAGATAATATAATTTCCATCCGGAAAAATAACAACTGCAGAATCGCAGGGATATTCCATCTTAAAAAATAGATTTTCTATTGCACCTGAAGTATCATCTATCCAGGTTGTCATATCAAGGCTGTTTTTTAAACCCTTTGTTTCTTTGTAAACAAAATACAGATTAGAATTTGATCTTTTAAATTTTCTGTTATAGTTCCTGATGTCATCAATTACAAACTGATTTTTATCGGCATGTTGATTACACGCATCCAAGCCTTGATAGTAATGAATTACGATATTTTTAGTATCAGTTTCTGAAACATTAAGTGATTTTTTTAATTCACTGAATTCTGTGGTTGTAAGTTTTCCTTTACCTTCATGCTCCACACGAACTCTATACAGAACAGAATCAGTTTCAATGTTTTGAAGACGGTAATTTACTCCACGCTTTTTGTAATCTTCTTTGGAAATGATTTCCAGATGATCATTAATGTAAATCTCTTTTTTCTGTGAAAACAAAATTTGATTTAAAGTAAGCAGAATTATGGCTGTTAGTAGTTTTTTCATCGTACTCAAATGTATAAAAAATACTTAAATTTTATTGTTTCTGAAAACAAAAAAACCGCAGAAAAAATTCCACGGTTAATATTCACAGCCAACTTGGCTCTTTTTACTTTTTACTTGGCTCTTCTATTAAGCTTCACAAGCCGAACAGCTCACAAAATTCACCATCATTTCCTTAGAAACAGACGAACTTCTTTGGTAATACAAAGTTTTCACACCTTTCTTCCAAGCCTCAATATAAAGATAGTTTACATCTTTCACAGGCATCGTAGATGGAATCTGTAAATTCAGAGACTGCGCCTGATCGATGTACTGCTGTCTTTGTGCAGCCTGAGAAATAATCTCCATCGGAGAAATTTCTTTGAAGGTTTTGAATACTGCTTTTTCTTCGTCAGTCAGTTCAGTTAAGTGCTGTACAGAACCGTGGTTTAACATAATCGTTCTCCATGTCTCTTCGTTGTCAAGACCTTTGTCTTCAAGCAATTTGGCCAGATATTTATTCTTACGCATAAAGTTTCCTTTCGCAAGACCCGCTTTGTAGTAATTTGACGCAAAAGGCTCGATTCCCGGAGAAGTCTGACCTAAAATCGCAGAACTTGAAGTGGTAGGAGCGATCGCCATTACCGTAGTATTTCTCATTCCGTAACCTTTCAGAAGTTCAGGCTCACCGTAGATGTTTGCAAGTTCTTTCGATGCAATATCCGCCTGAGCTCTGATATGTTTGAAAGCTCTCGCGTTAAATTGCGTCGCCTCAAAACTCTCAAAAGGAATCATGTTTTTCTGAAGATACGAGTGGTAACCCAAAACTCCCAAACCAAGCGCTCTGTGACGCATTGCGAAATCTCTCGCTCCTTTCAGATAATAATTTCCTTCCGTTTTTTCGATAAACTCAGACAAAACAGCGTCAAGGAAATAAATCGCCAACTGTACAGCGTTCGTATCTTTCCACTCGTCATATAATTCTAAGTTCATAGAAGAAAGACAGCAGATGAAAGATTCCTCTCTGGTTGAAGGAAGCATAATTTCCGAACAGAGATTACTCGCATTTACGGTCAGTCCAAGATCTTTGTACACCTGAGGTTTGTTTCTGTTCACATTATCTGTAAAGAAAATGTAAGGAAGACCTTTTTGTTGACGGCTTTCCAAGACTCTCGCCCAGATTTTACGTTTGTCGGCATCACCGTCGATCATATCCTGCATCCAGTAATCCGGCACACAAATTCCTGTAAACAGGTTCTGAATCGGACTTCCGATGTCTTTAATTGATAAAAATTCTTCTATATCACCGTGGTCAACATCAAGATAAGCTGCAAAAGCACCTCTTCTTACACCGCCTTGGGAAACGACATCCATTGAAGTGTCAAACAGTTTCATAAACGAAACCGCACCCGAAGATTTTCCGTTATCAGTTACCGCAGTTCCTCTGTTACGAAGCTCCCCGAAATATCCCGAAGTTCCGCCCCCGATTTTCGTCTGCATAATTACTTCACCCATTTTGTGGGTAATTCCTTCAATGCTGTCCGGAATATGCACGTTGAAACAAGAGATTGGAAGACCTCTCTGCGTTCCCATATTCGCCCACACCGGAGAAGAAAAACTGATCCATCCTTTCATGATCATCTCCTTGAAAGCCGGCTGCAGTTCAGGTTTGTATAATTTTTTTGCTGCGGCAGTCGTGATTCTGTCGATTGCACCGTCTACGGTTTCCCCTTTCAGAAGGTAACCTCTGTTCAGCATTTGCTCAGATTCTTCGTTGAGCCACCAGATATTGTTGTTTTGTTCTTCCATCTTTTATATTGTAAAATGTACGAGGTACATTGTTATGTTATTATTTTTTAGGAGCAGAAAATTTTGTCTGTCTCCTCACTTTTCTACCTGCTTTCCGCTATATCTTTTTTGTGATTGCGGACAACATTATTTTATCATTTCACTTTTCTGCCACCGCAATCACAAAAAAGGATGCCGCTGCAATCAGGGCTAAGACGACGTTTCGTTTTTCCTTACCACTGAATCCCATTTTTTTGACTACTTTGTCATTGCGAGGAATGAAGCAATATCTTTCAGTCAAATTGATCTTCTCGCTCTTTATCAACCTTGACAAGGTTCTTTGCGCAAAGTACTTCTCTAAGTTTTGGCTAAAGCCAAATGAAGTTTTTCTTTTTGCAAACGGGCTAAAGCCCGTTCCTATTGATATTAAACCGGCTTCAAAAATTCTACTTTATGAGAATCATTCAGTCCGCTTTCGTCTCTTAATCTTTAAAATTCTTTGAAGGACGGAATGTTTAAAACCTCATTCTGCACTTCTTCGTTTTCATAATTTGAAAAATGAACAAATGTAACACCGTCTTCTTTCACAAAAACTTTATACTCAAATTTTGCCTGATCCAAAGTTTTAAAGTCATTCAAAAACTTCTGAATATTGCTTTTGTTTTCAGAAACAAATTCAGGTTTTACAGTATAAGTTACGATTACATTAATCATATTTTCATTTTTTTGTCATTGCGAGGAACAGCCTTTTCCGAAAATCCGTTAAGCAATCCCAACCAAACCTAACGGGTTTTCAAAACCCGTTAGGTTTTTATCCTCATTTATTTTATTTTGTCATTGCAAGGAACAAAGCAATTTCATGTTTACGAAGATGCTTCGACAGGCTCAGCATGACATCGCTAATACTATCTTTTCACCACTCACGTCTTTTGCAGCCCGACTTGAACGGAGCTCTTTTGTTTTTTTTGGTTCTCCCTTTAGGGAGTTAGAGGGTAAAAAAACAAAAAGCGGGAGTGGAAGGCGGAAATTGGCGCCCAAATAATCTTAAATCTTAAATTTTAAACCTTAAATCTAGAAAAGATCATTCGCAGTAATACTCTTATCATGCTTCGTATAATCCACCGGTCTTTTTGCGAAGAAATCATCCATTGAATTGGCGAAAACTTCCTCTTCAAACCATTTCATCGGGCTGTACTGTTCTGCAGTAGTATTATAACGTTTTTCCATGTTGATTTTGGTTAAACTTTCGTCAACACGGTATTTCATAAAGTTAATCAAATCCTGTTTAGAGAATTTATCCAGTTCGCCCATTTCAAAGATCCAGTCAAGAATTTCTCCTTCTAACTCGATCGACTGGTCTACCAAAGTATAAATATCTTCAATATCAGAATCAGTTAAAAGATCCGGCTGCTCTTCACGGATTTTGTTGATCAGGTAAATTCCGCCGTTTGCATGAATCTGCTCATCAATCGACGTCCACGCAATAATATTGGAAACATTTTTCATGAAACCTTTAAATCTTGTGAACGATAAAATAATCGCAAACTGCGAGAATAAAGACACATTCTCAATCAGAATACTGAATAGAAGCAGAGATGAAACATACTCTTTCGGAGTTGCAGAGTTGGCATGTTTCAGAACATTAGATAAAAACTGAATTCTCTTTTTCAGGGCAGGAACTTCCACTACATGAAGAAACTCTTCATTGTAACCCAACACCTCAAGCAAACGCGAGTACGCTTCTGAATGACGGAATTCACATTCTGCAAACGTCGCTCCCAAACCGTTCAATTCAGGCTTTGGAAGGTGGTTGTAAAGATTACCCCAAAACGACTTTACCGAAACTTCGATCTGAGCAATCGCCAAAAGTGCATTTTTTACCGCATTTTTTTCGTGTGGCTCCAGCTGCGACTGAAAATCCTGAACATCTGCCGTGAAATCTACTTCCGAGTGTACCCAGAAAGATTTGTTGATCGCTTCTGTAAACTGAAGAACTTCAGGATACTCAAATGGCTTATAGCTTACTCTTTTATCAAAAATTCCCATATCGAATTGTAATGTCTTTAAAATTTAAAAAAAATGATCACCGTGTATAAAACTCAGGAGATGTATAACTTTCTGATTGGTTGATGTTTATATTCACAACTTATCAGCCGTTTTGTTCGCTCATCTCTCGTACCGTGCGAAGCACAAAGTTCGAAAAAAAGAACTGATTTAAAAAGGGGTAAAGACTAATTGGCTGTCTTTTAACCTTAAAAGTTTTCCACAATTACATGAAACACCTTCTGATATTGGTTTAGAGTTACTTAACAGCTATAAACTTAAGTCCTGTAAGAAATTGCATTAAACACTTTTTCATAAATTAATGATTATCAAATATTTAAATCTTAAACAATGATTTTTGTAAAGATTTTATAAAATTTGTAACAAAAAGAAAATATAATCTACTCATTGGAAATAAAAACAGCAATCACTTAATGTTAGTAATTCAGGATCTACATAAATCATACGATACGGGCAAGAGTAAACTGCACGTTCTCAAAGGTATTAACCTAAATATTGAAGAGGGTGAATTTGTCTCCATTATGGGAAGTTCGGGCTCTGGGAAATCTACTTTGTTAAACATTATCGGGATTTTGGACGAAAAAGACAGCGGTATCTACGACCTCGACGGAATTCCCATTGAACACCTGAATGAAGTAAAAGCTGCCGAATACCGCTCTAAATTTCTGGGTTTTGTTTTTCAGTCTTTTAATTTGATTGGCTATAAAACAGCTTTAGATAACGTTGCGCTTCCTTTATACTATCAAAATGTACCGCGAAAAGAGCGTAACCAAAGAGCAATGGAATACCTTGAGAAAGTAGGTTTGGCACAGTGGGCAACCCACCTTCCCAACGAACTTTCGGGTGGACAAAAACAAAGAGTTGCCATTGCAAGAGCATTAATTACCGACCCTAAAGTAGTTTTAGCTGATGAGCCGACAGGAGCATTGGATTCTAAAACCACTCATGATATTATGAAGCTCCTTCAGGATATCAACAACGAAGGAAAAACCATCATTGTGGTAACTCACGAGCCAGACGTTGCTGCACAAACCAAAAGAAACGTCATCCTCCGCGACGGAATTATTGAAAGTGATGAGTTTATAAAGCAGATTGTGCTTTAAAGGTGAGCTGTGAATCGTGAATTTTGCTTCGCAAGTGAATTTTTGATGTGAAATATTTTTAAAAATGAACAGAAATGATGTTTAAAAAGAGAAAAAATGTTTTTAAATCTTAATCACTATAAACTTGACGTTTATAAGTCAGCAAGAGAATTACGATTTGAATGCTACGCAATATTGAAAATACTTCCGATAGAAGAAAAATATAATTTAACGGATCAGATCCGAAGAGCTTCTACGTCAGTCGTTTTAAATATTACCGAAGGTTGCTCAAGAAAATCTGAAAACGAAAGAAAGAGATATTTTGAAATCGCAAGAGGCTCTGTTATAGAGTTAGATTCTTGTTTTGATCTTATTTTAGAATCAGAATATCTTATTTTAGAAGATTTACAAAAAGCAGGTAACAAATTAAAAACGACATTTATTCTTTTAAGTGGAATGTTAAAGTAGTCAATGGTGAGTGGTCAATTTTGCTCCGCATTGAATTTGAAAGAATTTAAATTTATATTAGACTCAAAAAAATAAAATTGACATTGAAAATAATTGACTTGCAAGCAAAAATTCACTGCGAAGCAAATTCACTTTTTTTACAAAGTAAAAAACAAATATATGTTTGATCTAGATCGTTGGCAGGAAATATTCAGTTCTATTCGCAGTAATGTATTGCGGACGGTGCTTTCGGGATTTACGGTAGCTCTGGGACTGTACATTTTTATTGTGCTTTTCGGTATTGGAAATGGTTTGCAAAATGCTTTTCAGGAAGGTTTTACAAGAGATGCACAAAACTTAATTACGATTTTTACAGGTCGTACCAATATTGCATACGGCGGACTTCAGGCGGATAGACAGGTAACGCTCAACAACTCCGATTATGAGGCGCTGATCAACTCTCAGCCGGAAAAAGTGCAGTATTCAACTCCAAGATATTCCACAAATTTTTTAGTGAAATACGGTAAAGAAAGTGGGAGTTATCAGATCTCCGGGGCTAATGATGAGGAGGCTTTTATTGAAAACAGAAAACTGATGAACGGGAGATTTATTTCCAAAAGGGACATAGAAAATGATCACTATGTTGCCGTGATTGGAAGGATGGTACAGCGTGATCTGATTAAAAATGGTGATCCGATAGGAAAAGACTTGGAAATCAACGGCAGTATTTTCAAAGTGATTGGTGTATTTAGTGATGATGGAGGAGACTGGGATGAGCGGATGATCAGTGTGCCGATTTCTACACTTCAGCAGGTTAAAAAAGGATCTGATACGATAAGCACTGTATTTATAGCTTATGACGAAAAAATGCAGCCCGATCAGGCAATTAAATACGGGAAAGAACTTGAGAAAGAACTGAGAGCCAGAAAGAAAGTGTCTCCTGATGATCAGAATGCAGTAGGAGTAAATAACCGCGCAGAAGGATTGCAGGATTCTTTTACTTTTCTGTTTGTTATAACGATTATTGTAGGATTTATCGGAATGGGTACACTGCTCGCCGGAATTATTGGGATCAGTAATATCATGGTGTACATCGTAAAAGAGCGTACTAAGGAAATAGGAGTAAGAAAAGCTATTGGAGCCAAGCCCCGAAGTATTGTTGCGCTGATTATGCAGGAAAGTATCGTCATTACCGTAATTTCCGGTTTTGTCGGGGTGGGAATAGGAGTTTTGACTTTAGAATTAATAGGAGACAGCTTAGAAAAATATTTTATTAAAGATCCGAGTGTAGGATGGGGATTGATCTTGGCAGCATTCATCAGTCTTGTTATTTCAGGATTGATTGCAGGATTTATTCCGGCATACAGAGCTTCAAGAATTAGACCTATCGAAGCTTTGAGAACAGAATAGCGAAAAGTGAATGGTTAATTATAAATTTTTTCAATTTGAATTTCATAATTAATATTAAAATTCAGAAAAAGGATAAAAATAATTGACTTGCAAAGCAAAATTCACAGCGAAGCAAATTCACTTTTATAAAGGAAAAAACTGACATTTTAAAAATGAACATTTTATTTAAAAAAGATACCTGGCAGGAAATTTATTATTCACTGAAGAATAATAAACTCCGTACGTTTCTTACCATGATTGGGGTAGGTTGGGGAATGTTTCTATTTGTAAGTCTTCTCGGAGCTGCAAAAGGAATGGAGAATGGTTTTGACAAACTGTTTTCCGGTCTTGCTACAAACTCAATCTTTATGTGGGCACAGACTACATCTATTCCGTATAATGGTTTTCCAAAAGGTAGAGAAGTAAGTCTTCATTTACCTGATATGGAATTATTGCAGAGAAGAATTCCTCAGATCGATTATATCTCGCCTCAGAACTCTAGAGGAAGCTTTGGAAATGCCGGTGAGCAGATGAGCAGAAACGGAAAAACTGCGGTATATACCCTTACAGGAGATTATCCTGTTGGAAATAAAATTTCTGAGAAAAAGCTGATTTTTGGGCGATATCTGAATGATGCAGACGTCACTTCAAATAAAAGTGTCGTAGTCATCGGAGAAGCAATTTATAAAAACTTTTTTGATGCTAAGAAAAATGAAAATCCAATTGGGAAATCGATCAATATTAAAGGATTATTTTTTAATGTCATCGGTGTGTATAAGGTTGCGCAGGCAGGTGGCCCCAACAATAATGATACGACGGCATTTATACCACTGTCAACCTTTACCAAGATGTTTAATGACGGTGATAAAGTAGATTTCTTTGCAGTGGTAAGTAAGCCCGATGCCGATCTCGCTGTTGTGGAAGATCTCGCCAAAGCAGAACTTAAAAAGAAAAACAATGTCTCTCCCGAAGATACCAACGCATTCGGAACCTTTAATTTAGGTAAAATGTTTGAAAAAGTAACCGGATTTTTAACGGGAATGCAGCTTCTGACCATTATTGTGGGGACGCTGACTATTATTGCCGGAGTTATTGCCATTTCAAATATACTTCTCATCACGGTAACAGAACGAACTAAAGAAATAGGAATCAGACGAGCATTGGGAGCAAAACCATCAGAAGTGCGAAATCAGATTTTGTTGGAAAGTGTAGTAATTACGCTGGCATCAGGATTACTTGGGTTTATATTCGGAATTATGCTGTTGATGATCATTGATATTTTAACCAAAAATCAGGACAAATTTCCATTTTATAATCCGACAGTCAATTACTCTGAAGTTTTTGCAGCGATGGGAATCATGATTTTATTGGGATTAATTATCGGGATGATTCCTGCTCAGCGCGCAGTAAAGATTAGACCTATTGAAGCTTTAAGAAGCGAGTGATTTAAAAATCAATTTATTTTTACCTCACACTCTTAATTATAATTTAAAAAAAATAAACTATTATATGAAAAAGAAGTTCACCTGGAAGAAAGCCATTTACATTGTTTTAGGACTCATATTTGCGATCGCATTGATCTCTGGGATCAGTTATCTTGTAAAATCAAATTCTACAGAAAGTGAAGCTTTCCTGACCAGAAAACCGACGGTTCAGAATATGGACGATAAAGTGATGGCTACCGGAAAAATTGTTCCAAAGGAAGAAATCGAGATTAAGCCCAATATTGCAGGAATTATTGATAAAATTTTGGTTGATGAAGGTGACCGAGTAGAAGCAGGACAATTGATTGCGACGGTAAGAATTATACCAAACATTGCGGAAGTAAATAATGCAACACAAAATGTTCAGAATTCACAGCTGCAAATAAGCAATGCAAAAATGAATGTTTCCAATGCGCAGACTCAATTTGCAATGTCAGAAAAACTGTACAAACAAGGTGTAATTTCTAAGCAGGAATATTTGACGGCTCAACAGCAATTATATACACAGCAGCAAACATTGAAAAATGCCAATCAGCAATTGGTAACTGCACAAAAATCTTTACAGATCGTGAAAACCGGTGCTATTCCTGAATTGCAGGGTTTGGCAACAACACAAATTCGTTCAAAAGCTGCAGGAACAGTTCTTGAAGTTCCCGTAAAAGTGGGAAGTCAGGTAATTGAAGCGAATTCATTCAACGCCGGAACAACTATTTGTTCAATTGCAGATTTGAATTCATTAATTTTCCAGGGTGAAATTGATGAAGCTCAAGCCGGAAAACTGAAGCAGGGAATGGACATGAAAATAGTTATCGGAGCTTTACAGAATAAATCTTTTCCCGGTACATTGACAATGATTGCTCCAAAAGGAAAAGATACCAATGGAACAATTAAATTCCCGGTTGAGGGTGATGTGAAAAATCCAAATAACGAATACATCAGAGCCGGATTTTCAGCAAATGGAGAAATTGTAATGAGCTCTCAGAAAAATGCATTGCTTTTGGATGAATCTTTAGTGCAGTACGAAAAGAAAAACGGTAAGGATGTTCCTTTTGTTGAGGTGAAACAAAAAGACGGAAAATTCAAGAAAACGTATGTAAAATTGGGCGCAAGCGACGGAATTAACGTTCAGATTCTTTCAGGAATAGATAATAACGCAGATGTTAAAGTTTGGAATCCTTCAGATAAAGACAAAGAAGAGTTGAAAGAAAAAGCGAAGAAATAAATTTAGAAAGAATTTAATTTAAATTCAGCGAAATGATATGAAGAAGATATTGTCTTTTTTGATGCTCAGTCTGATGGCTACTTTGTGTTTTGCTCAGTCAAATAACTACAAAACTGCATTCGACGTTTTTCAGAATGATTTTAATTCCGGGAAATACGAAAACATTTTTAATAGTTTCTCCCCCGAAATGCAAAAAGCATTGCCTCTTGAAGATACAAAACAGTTTTTATCAGGATTAAAACAGCAGGTTGGTGCCATTGAAAGTAAAGAATTTGTCAATAATCAGCAAACGTATGCTAATTACAAAACCAAATTTGAGAGAGCTGTTTTGTCGGTGAATATTTCTTTAGATGACAAAAATAAAATCAACGGATTTTTTGTAAAACCTTTTGAAGAGCCAAAAGCAAATAAAGCTGATACAAATAGCACAACGATAAATGCATTAAAAAACTTTCCTGAAAAAATTAGTGAAAATATATTCCTAAAGGTTAAAGATTTCCCGAATAATACTCAGATTTCGATAGCTTTTATTGAAAATGGAAAAACCAGTTTTTATGGAATTATCAAACGAAATGATTCTGTAAAAAGCGTTTCAAATCAAAATAAAGTTTTTGAAATAGGTTCTCTTACGAAAGCTTTTACTGCAACGGTTTTGGCTTCATTGGTCGAGGATAAAAAGATTAATTTAAACGATAATATTAATTCTTATTATGCTTTTACATTGAAAGATAATATAAAACTCAAATTTGAAAGTTTAGCCAATCATACTTCCGGTTTGCCGCGCTTACCAGATAATTTGAATACATCAAACGAAGAAAATCCGTACAAAAATTACAGTAAAAGTGATATTGAGAGCTATCTTAAAAACAATTTGAAATTAGAAAATAATCCTCAAAAATATGAATATTCTAATTTGGGTGCAGGTTTATTGGGTTACACATTGGGTCTGAGTCAGAAAACGACATTTCAGAAATTACTTCAGAAAAGAATCTTCGATCAGTATAAAATGAAAAATTCTTATACGAGTTCACAAAACCTGAGAGATCAATTGGTTTCCGGACTCAACACAGATGGAAAAGAAGTTCCTAATTGGGATTTTGATGCTTTATTTGGCGGCGGCGGAATTTTATCGACCACGGAAGACTTGTCAAAATTTGTACAGGCTCAGTTCAATCCTAAAAACGTAGTATTGGCATTAACAAGAAAACCAAGTTTTACGATTAATGAAAAGATGAAAATCGGGTTGGGATGGCATATTTTAAAAAGCAAAAATAACGAAGAGTTTTTGTGGCATAACGGTGGAACCGGAGGGTATTCTTCATCCTTAGCTTTTAATACTGAAAATAAAAATGCAGTTATTATTTTATCAAATGTTTCGGCTTTCAATCCCAAAATGGGAAATATTGATCAGCTTTGTTTTGAACTGATGAATGTCGCTGAAGGAAAATAATGTTTAGAAGTTGTTTGAAAACATAAAAAGAGTCCGTACACTTTACCAATGTCAGGACTCTTTTATTTTGTGTAATGATGAACAGTAAATATTAACTCAAAAACTTAATTTCTTTGTCTTTAAACTTATTCTTTACTACCAATTTGTTCATTGTTTTCAACATATGACGTCGAAGTTTGGCTAAAGATCTTACATTTTTATCTTCGCTGTAATCAAAAATATTATCCTTGAAGCTAAATGTGTCACCGTCTTTGAATGTGATATTGTTTTTCTTCAATTCACGCTGTATCATAAGATTGGTCATACTTTTAAGGATTAAATATTCAGATTCACCAAGAGATTTTAAAGATTTTAGCAATTGTTTTTTGTATTTTTTCTTTCCCATAACTCTGACTGTTTTTTCCTTTAATAAGATTTATTCAAATATATATTTTTATTAATATAGTTTTTAAAATTATTCAAAATTTATTCCTCAAACTCCATCGTAACTAATCTTAACGAATTTTATGAAAACAGCGTCTCTACATTGAACGAACTGAAAATCTGAAATATTACTGAGGAAACAAGGGATGATTTATCAATTGTAAATTAATGACTTGATTGATAACCAATAATTCTCTAAAATTCCGTAATTTTGGCATTCAAAATCTAAAAATCTAAAAGTAAATGGACATTATTTTTGACCTTATCGAAAAAGAAAGAGAAAGACAATCCCACGGATTAGAACTTATTGCTTCAGAAAACTTTGTTTCTGAAAACGTGATGAAAGCGATGGGAAGTGTGTTGACAAACAAATATGCAGAAGGATATCCCGGAAAAAGATATTACGGAGGTTGTGAAGTAGTAGATGAGGTTGAAACATTGGCAATCGAAAGAGCAAAGCAGCTTTTTGGTGTTGATTATGTAAACGTTCAGCCACATTCCGGTTCTCAGGCGAATGCGGCAATTTATCTGGCAGTTTTAAAACCCGGAGATAAAATCATGGGGATGGATTTGTCAATGGGAGGTCACCTTACCCACGGTTCTGCAGTGAATTTTTCCGGAATTCAGTACGATGTTGTTTCTTACGGTGTTCAGCAGGAAACCGGTCTTATTGATTATGACCAAATGAGAGAGGTGGCATTGAGAGAAAAACCAAAAATGCTAATTGCAGGTTTCTCGGCATACTCAAGAGATTTAGATTACGCAAAATTCAGGGAGGTTGCAGACGAAATTGGTGCTACACTTTGGGCAGATATTGCACACCCGGCAGGTTTGGTGGCAAAAGGTCTTTTAAATAATCCATTCGAACATTGCCACGTTGTAACAACGACGACTCACAAGACGTTAAGAGGTCCAAGAGGTGGAATGATCATGATGGGTAAAGATTTTGAAAATACTTATGGTCACAAAACTCCAAAAGGAGAAATCAAGCAGATGAGTCAGGTTCTTGACGGAGCTGTATTCCCAGGAATTCAGGGAGGTCCATTGGAGCACGTTATTGCAGGTAAAGCGGTAGCTTTTGCTGAGGCAATTGATGATCAGTTTTTAACGTATGCTAAGCAAGTACAGGCAAATGCTCAGGCTTTATCAAAGGCCATGATCAGCAACGGATTTGATATTGTAAGCGGCGGAACAGACAATCACCTGATGTTGGTTGATCTTAGAAACAAAGGCGTAAACGGAAAAGAAACCGAGAAAGCTTTAGTAAAAGCAGATATTACCTGTAACAAGAATATGGTTCCTTTTGATGATAAATCTCCATTTACAACTTCAGGTATCAGATTCGGAACTGCTGCAATTACCACAAGAGGATTAAAAGAAAACGATATGGAAACCATCGCAGGATTGGTTTCTGAGGTAGTTGATAATATCAAAAATGAAGAGGTTATTTCTTCTGTGAAAAAGAAAGTAAATGAATTAATGGAAGGTAAAGCCTTATTCAATTATTAATATTTTTCTGGCAATTGGCACCTAGCTAATGGCTTTAAGTAAAGAAAATAGAAATATATATAGAGGTGCAAAATTATTTTGTGCCTCTTTTTAATAAGTATTAATTTCGTCATCAATCATCAATCATCAATCATCAATCATAAAGAATGCAGCCGGAAAAAAAACTTTTTACTTTTGAAGAAACGAAACAGAAATTGGTTAACTACTGTGTTTACCAAGACCGTTGCCATGCAGAGGTGGAGCAGAAGATGAGAGAGTTTGTCTTAATTCCTGAGGCAAAGGAGGAGATTCTTCTGTATTTGATGAAAGAAAATTATCTGAATGAGGAGCGTTTCACCAGAAGTTATATTCGAGGGAAATTTAATATTAAACATTGGGGTAAAACCAAAATCAAGATACATCTTAAGCAGAAAGGTATTACAGAAAAGTTAATCAACCGCTGTTATGACGAAATTCACGAGGATGATTACCTGAAAACTGTCAAAAGATTATACGAAAATTATGAATCTAAACTGAAAGGATTGAAAGACTATCAGAAAAGATCAAAGACCATTACCTATCTTAGGAGTAGGGGGTTTGAATATGAGGTGATCCTACAGGTAATAGAGAGTTAACATTTTTATAACTGTTAATCTGTGGCAAAAGTTTTAGTTTTGTACAGGAAAATAAAATGTGAATTAGTGTCCTAAAATAACTTTCATTATCATCGTTTCGTTCAGAGTTTTAATTAATCAAGTAAGTTTGTTTTTCAAGAAAATCAAGATATTTAAAATCAAAATTGTTGAAGTAATTAGCATACTAAACATTTTATCATAATTGAGGGAAAATGATTAAACATCAGTGACTTAAATTTTTTTTTTAAAATATCTTAGACGATTGTGGAATTCCTATTTAATTTTATTGGATAAAAACGTATATTTGCAGGCTGTATAATGATAATCAGCTAAAGATATTGTGAGGGTAACGTAGTATTAATTTATATTCACAGTGTCCAGAATAATGCAATATATGTATTTAGTCATTTTTTATCAAAATAATATGATTATCTTTGCCCAATATAATAAAACACTCAATGCTGAATGAAAAAGCTGAATGACGCTTTTACTGCGCTGTACAATGGCGATAATATTTTGAAACTCACGGAGCTACGATACATACCGCGATGGTTGGTCATTCTTATTGATGTCTTTATTATTCTTTTTTCAATATTACTGTCTTATCTTCTACTTTCAAAACTTCACGTAAGAGTTAATTTTCCTGAATATCTTACGGAAAAAAGAATTTTATTGATTGCGATCAATATTGTTTTTATGTTTATATTCAAAACATACGCTGGAGTTATCAGGCATTCTACTTTTTTTGATTTCTTCAAGATACTTCTGTCCTCTGGTAGTACATTGGTGTCTTTACTTTTATTGAATTATGGGACCGAGTTTTGGTTAGGCAAGTCCTTATATCTTTATCCTAATCTATTTCTGTATTTTTTTATATCAGTTTCCATTATGTTTTTTTTCAGAATGGTTACCAAGCAGTTTTTTAATATTTTAATTGATATTAAAGGCTCTGCCTCTAAAATTAGAATTGCAGTAGTAGGGGTCAGTGATGCTTCTGTTTCTTTAGCGAGAGCAATTCTGCATAATCCAAATTACCCTTATCGTCTGGAAGGTTTTCTTACAAAACGTTCAGATTCTCATAAAGCATTACTACTCGGACAAAAAATTTACAATAGTGACCGTTTCTTCAAAAATACCGAACTGGTCGGAAGGTTTGATGCTGTTTTGATCATTAAAGAGATTATGACCAAGCATGAACTTGAAGAGTGGATGACTTTAGCGTTAGATCATGGATTAAAGGTTCTGAAAGCGCCTACCTTGAGTAAAATGCGTGATTCTGACCTGGTGGGAGGGATTCGTCAGCTACAGATTGAAGATTTACTGAACCGAAGACCTATTAAAATAGAAAATAAAGACGTTATCGTCAGACATGCAGAAAAAACCGTTTTGGTTACTGGAGGTGCTGGCTCAATAGGAAGTGAAATTGTACGTCAGGTAGCGCAATTTAATCCTTCTCTGATCGTTGTTTTGGATCAGGCAGAATCGCCTCTGTATGAATTGGAACTGGAGTTATTAGAAAAGTTTCCGGAGCAGAATTTTAAATTTGTTTTGGCAGATATTTCCAATAGCTACAGACTCGAAAAAATATTCGAGATTTATCAGTTTTCAATGGTGTATCATGCTGCAGCCTACAAACATGTTCCCTTAATTGAAGAAAATCCGCATGAAGCGATTTTTGTTAATGTATTGGGAACAAAGAATGTGGCTTTGCTTTCTAAAAAGTATAAGGTCAACCGTTTTGTGATGGTTTCTACTGATAAAGCAGTGAATCCTACCAATGTAATGGGAGCTTCGAAAAGAACCGCCGAATTATTCGTACAGTCATTGCAAAATTCTGAAGGCAACGTGACTAAGTTTATAACCACACGTTTTGGAAATGTATTAGGGTCTAATGGCTCGGTTATTCCTCATTTCAAAAAACAAATCGAAAAAGGGGGCCCGATTACGATCACCCATCCAGATATCATCAGATATTTCATGACTATACCCGAAGCTTGTGAATTAGTACTGCAGGCTGGAACGATGGGAGCTGGAGGTGAGATCTATGTTTTTGATATGGGAGATCCTGTGAAGATTTTAGATTTAGCCAAAAGAATGATTAAATTGTCTGGTTTTACGCCGGATGTCGATATTAAAATTAAGTTTATCGGATTGCGTCCTGGTGAAAAATTATATGAGGAATTGTTAAGCAATGATGCTACTACAGTTCCTACTCACCATGAAAAAATTATGATTTCGAAAGATCCTACCGTTAATTTTGAAGAAATTGAAGTTTTATTCCGACAGATTATTAAGTCAGCGGTGAAGCGTGATAAAGTACAGGTGGTGACTTTGCTGAAAAAAATTGTTCCTGAATTTATCAGCAACAATTCTGAGTATGAAAGCCTGGATAAAAAACAATTGAATGGCGTCGAAAATTTAACTTTAGAAAAAGAAAATAATATATAAGCTGATTTTTTAAAATTAAATTTTTAAAAAAAAGAATATAAAAGAAACAAATTTTGTTTAGCGAATAATAGTCCTATTTTTGTGAAAAATTTATAAAGAATGAATATTAAAAAATACTATATATACGGAGCTCTAAGCTTTACGATGCTTTCGTGTGCATCTAGACAAGAGATGACTTATCTGAAAGATATTGAGAATTTATCTTTAGATAATTCTGTGAAAAATAGTAGAAGCACACTACAGCCTGGAGATCAGTTAGTAATCACAGTATCAGCAAAAGATTTAGATGTTGTAAAACCCTTTAATCAAAATTATTCTTCGACTGCTACGGTCGCACAGTATTCTGTTCCAAGTGGTAATTCTCAGTTACAACCTATTCCTACATCTGGACCAACATACGTGGTAGATACCAATGGAAATATTGACTTTCCACAAATTGGTATGATTAATACAAAAGACGAGAATATTGAGACCTTTAAAATTAAATTGGCAGATTTAATTTCTTCTTATGTAAAGAGCCCTATAGTAGATGTGAAATTGATCAACTTTAAAGTTTCTGTTTTGGGAGAAGTGACAAGACCGGGTACTTATGTAATACCTGACGGAAATGCTACCCTGCTACAAACATTAGGATTAGCAGGTGATTTGACAACATACGGACTGCGTAATAATATTTTAATTGTTAGAAATGTTGATGGAAAATTTACTCAGCAGAGAGTAGATATCACAAGCGCACAATTTATCAATTCTCCTTATTATTATCTGAAACAAAATGATATGGTATACGTGCAGCCAAATACCATTAGGGAACGATCATCTAGAGTGGATCCAAATACAGGTCTATATATTTCTGTTGCATCAGTGGTTGCTTCACTAGTCTTCAGTGTTATAGCATTAACTAAAAACTAAATTTAATAGACATAATCTTTTTTCATAGTGGATTATAATCAAAAACAAGATGAGGCTTTGGAACAGAGTTTCAATGTAAGAGAAATACTAAAACCTTACCAGCACAGATGGTATTGGTTTATTGTGGGGATCATTGTAGCTTTAGTTGCAGCGTGGTTTTTCCTTCGTTATACGAGTTCTGTTTACAATACAGAATCTACTTTATTAATTAAAGAAGTGCAAAAGTCGTCGTCAGGAATGCCTGAAATGTCGGTGCTTTCTGAAATTGGTGGTGTTGGAGGTATGGGTACTAATTCTGTAGATAACGAGATCGAAATTTTTAAATCAAAAAAGTTAATGATTTCTGTTGTTAAGGAATTGGGACTTGAAACCACTATATATTCTAATGGAAAATTGAAAGATACGGAGCTCTATAAAGAGAAATCTCCTTTCACTGTTAGAATAATTACTGAAAAGCACAAAGGAATTTATCCTGCTAAAGATGTTTTTGTAACCATTAAGGGTAAACTAATTACATTAGAATCTGAAAGTTTCAAAAATCCGATCATAACTACTTTCAACAAGGCACTGTCTTTACCTTTTGGCGTGGTAATGTTTCAGCAAGATACCAAACTTATTTCTGATAATAATAAATCTATTCGGTATAGATTAGAATTTATGTCGTCAATGAATAGAGCGCGTAGTTTACTATCAGGACTGAAGGTGAGTCTCGTAGAAAAAAATTCAACAGTAGTAAAGTTAAGTCTTAATCATCCTTCTGCTGAGAAAAGTGAAGATATCTTAAACAGACTTGCGGTAAATTATAATCGGGAAGCTATTTTAGATAAAAATTCAGAAGCGCAAAAGACTGCAGCATTCATTGATGAGAGAATCAATCTTATTGGTGATGAACTCGGAAAGGTCGAGTCACAGAAACAAAACTTTAAAGTACAGAATAATATAGCGGACATTGAAACTGAAGCAGGGCTCTCACTAGAAACAGCTTCGAATATACGTCAGCAACAAATTGCTACTGAATCACAGTTAGAATTGATCAATGGTTTAATTGGTAATCTTAACAATAGACAAGGTAGTTATGAAGTTTTACCTCTAAATGTTGGTCTTACCGATTCGGATTCGAATTCAAATATTGCAATGTATAATCAACTTGTATTGGAAAGGGCTAGACTATTGCAGAATGCTACCAACTCGAATCCTTTAGTACAGGATGTGACCAAACAGATTACTAGTATTAGAAGTTCGGTCTTGCAAAGTTTGCAGAAAAGTAGGTCTGCGCTGCAGATTAGTAAAAATAATACTCAATATGAACAAAATAGATTAGCCGGGAGAATTTCTAAGATTCCAGTTCAGGAAAAGATGTTCAGAAGTATAGAAAGACAGCAGAATATTAAAGAACAGCTCTATCTTTTGCTATTACAAAGAAGAGAAGAAGCTGCTATCTCACTAGCTATTGCTGCTCCAAAAGCAAGGGTGGTAGATGACGCATTGACTACTGATATAGTGTCACCAAAAAAACTAATTATTTATTTGGCAGCATTGATTATCGGTCTTTTAATTCCTTTTGCAATTATTTATCTGTTGGAACTTTTTAATAATAAAATAAAATCAAAGCAAGATCTAGAAAAATTAGCTCAGGGGGCGACTGTTATTGGCGAATTGCCGTCGTTGGAAAAAGGTGATCCTGAAATTGTACAGTTAAATGATCTTTCTCCTCTCGCTGAAGCATTTAGAATATTGATTACCAATATCAATTTCATGCTCCCTAAAAATAAAGAGGGACATGTGATTTTCGTAACATCAACGGTAAAGGGAGAAGGTAAAACTTTCACCTCTGTAAATTTGGCATTGACATTAGCTACACCTCGTAAAAAAGTAGTCATTATTGGTTCTGACATTCGTAATCCACAATTACAAAGATATAATGAAAGCAGAAGGGGGTTGGTGGGACTATCAGAATTTATGTATGACGATGAGATGACAGCTTCTGAGATTATACACCCAACATCATTCAATCCTTATTGTGATGTAATTTATTCAGGTGTCATTACTCCAAACCCTACAGAGTTATTGTCTAATGGAAGGTACCAGGAATTAATTGAAAGTTTAAAACCATTATACGATTATATCATTTTAGATACAGCACCACTAATGTTGGTAACTGATTCATTCTTAATTTCAGATGTTGCTGATGCAACTGTTTATGTGACAAGATCCGGTTATACTGAAAAAGAATTGATTGAATTTATCAATAAGCAAATCAAAGATAAGAAAATTAAAAATGTCGGATTGGTACTGAATGATGTTAGTAAGATGAACAGTGGGTATGGGTATGGCTACAAATATGGTTACGGTTATGCAGCGGATCAGAAGAAATCCTTTTTGCAAAAAGTTTTTAGAAAATAATAGTGTAACTAAATTTCATTATTGAAATTGAAGTGCAAATATACATGAGTAGACAAGATAAAATTGCAGTCATCGGTCTTGGTTATGTGGGTTTACCGCTGGCCAGACTTTTTGCGACTAAATACGCAGTAGTCGGTTTTGATGTCAATCAGAAACGGATTGAGGAATTGAATGCAGGAAAAGATTCTACTCAGGAAATTTCTAAGGATTTATTGAAATCAGTACAGATTAACGAAAATCCACTTTCAGTAGCTGATAAGTTGGGGTTGTACTGCTCATCAAGTGATGAAGATATTAGGAACGCAAATATTTTTATTGTCACAGTTCCTACGCCTATTGATAAGCATAACAGACCTGATTTGACTCCACTGTATAGATCGAGTGAAACGGTCGGCAATGTATTAAAGAAAAATGATATTGTTATTTATGAATCAACTGTTTATCCGGGAGTCACTGAAGAGGAATGTGTTCCTGTTCTAGAGAAAGTGTCAGGATTAAAATTTAATATAGATTTTTATGTGGGATATTCTCCTGAAAGAATTAATCCAGGAGATAAAGAGCATACCGTAGAAAAAATTTTGAAAGTCACCTCCGGTTCTACTCCTGAAATAGGAAAAATTGTTGATAATTTATATAAGTCTGTAATTACTGCAGGAACTCATTTGGCTCCAACGATAAAGGTAGCAGAAGCATCAAAAGTCATTGAAAACTCACAGCGGGATCTTAACATTGCCTTTATGAATGAATTGGCAAAAATATTTTCCTTAATGGACATTGACACCCATGATGTTTTGGAAGCTGCTGGAACAAAGTGGAACTTTTTAAAGTTTAAGCCGGGCTTGGTCGGTGGTCATTGTATTGGCGTAGATCCCTTCTATTTAGCTCAAAAAGCACAGGAGATTGGATATTATTCTGAATTAATATTGGCTGCCAGAAGATTGAATGATTCTATGGGAGCTTTTGTGGCCTCACAGGTCGTAAAGTTAATGATCAAAAATGATATTAAAATTAAAGGGGCCCAAATTTTAAACTTAGGAATTACTTTTAAAGAAAATTGTCCAGATATTAGAAATTCTAAAGCGATTGATGTGATTACTAATTTGAAGGATTACGGTGCTGAAGTAATAACGTATGATCCATGTGCTGATTCTCCGGAGGTTTTGAAAGAGTATGGAATACCATGTTATTCGAGTGTAAATAATAAAATATTATCTGAGGCTCTCAAAAACAAATTTGATGCAATCATTCTTACGGTAGCACACAACGAGTACACTGATTTTACTCTAAATGAGTATCTTAAAGATAACGGTGTAATTTATGATGTGAAGGGTGTTTTAGATAAAGAATCAGTGGATCAAAGACTTTAGTTAATTATATTTAATATTTGGACTATAGGAAACTTAGTATTTTTGCACTTTTGAAAGAAATATCATTGACAGAATCCAATTGTGACATCTATTAAATAATTTGTTTGCATTAAAAAATAATCAATCTTCAATTTGAATTTTAAAAATATGAAAACTATCTTAATAACAGGGGGAGCTGGATTTATTGGCTCACACGTAGTCCGAGAATTTGTTCTGAAATATCCTGAAATAAAAATAATCAATCTTGATGCACTTACCTATGCAGGTAATTTAGAGAATTTGAAAGATATTGAAAATCATTCAAACTATCATTTTATAAAGGCTGATATTGTCAATGAGAAACAAATTCTAGAAATATTTGAAGAACATTTACCAGACGGAGTTATTCATTTAGCTGCAGAGTCGCATGTTGACCGCTCTATTACAAATCCTTTAGAATTTGTAATGACCAATGTGATAGGTACAGTAAATCTCCTGAATGCAGCAAATAAAATTTGGAAGAATAACTTTGATGGAAAACGATTTCATCATGTTTCCACGGATGAAGTTTTCGGTACATTAGGAGAAGAGGGTTTCTTTACTGAAGAAACTTCTTACGATCCTCACTCACCATATTCTGCTTCAAAAGCCTCTTCAGATCATTTTGTAAGAGCTTATGCTGATACCTACGGTTTGCCGATGGTAATCACAAATTGTTCTAATAATTATGGGCCGAATCATTTTCCGGAAAAATTAATTCCATTATGTATTCATAATATTATTAATAATAAACCCCTGCCAATTTATGGAGATGGAAAATTTACCAGAGACTGGTTATTTGTCATTGACCATGCGAAAGCGATTGACTTGGTTTTCCATGAAGGAAAAAATGGCGACTGTTACAATGTAGGAGGTTTCAATGAATGGCAGAATATCGATTTGGTAAAAGAACTGTGTACACAAATGGATGAGAAGTTAGGCAAAGAAGTTGGAACTTCCGAGCAGCTGATCACATTTGTGAAAGATCGTCCAGGACATGACCTCAGATATGCTATCGATGCGAATAAAATAAATAAGGAATTGGGGTGGAAGCCCACAGTAACTTTTGAACAGGGATTATCAAAAACAATTGATTGGTTCTTAGAAAATAAAGAATGGTTAGACAACGTTACTTCAGGTAATTATCAGAAATACTACGAAACACAATATAAAGACTAATGAAAGCAACTGAGACTAAATTAAAAGGATGTTTTATTCTAGAACCTAGTAAATTTGGAGATAGTAGAGGATATTTCTTTGAAAGTTTTAATACGAAGACTTTTAATAACCTTATTGGAGCAAAAGTAGATTTTGTGCAGGATAATCAGTCATTTTCTTCATTTGGTGTCCTAAGGGGTTTACATGCGCAGGCTGGCGAGCATGCTCAAGCAAAGTTGGTACGTGTAATTGAGGGAAAGGTATTGGATGTCGCCGTGGATGTACGTCCTGGATCTGAAACCTTCGGTCAATATATAGCTGTTGAACTGTCTGAAGAAAATAACTTACAGTTATTTATCCCTAGAGGATTTTTACATGGGTTTGTAGTTTTAAGTGAAACGGCTATTTTCTTTTATAAATGTGACAACTTTTACAACAAAGAGTCAGAATGTGGTGTCAACCCTCTGGATGAAACTTTAAATATAGACTGGTTCCTATCTAGAGAAAAACTTTTATTATCTCAGAAAGATGAAGAGGCTTTAAGTTTTAAAACTGTTTTTGAAAAGTTATGAAGATATTAGTAACAGGGGCAAATGGTCAGCTTGGTTCTGAAATAAAAGTTTTAAGCGATGCTTATCCTAATGATAGTTTTATTTTCGTTGATAAAGACTTAATGCCTTTAGATAATTTGGAAGAAGTAAGAAAGGTTTTAGATTTTGAAAAGCCACAAGTTATCATTAGTGCTGGTGCATACACAGCAGTAGATTTAGCCGAGTCGGAAGTTGAATTAGTGGATACTATTAATCATCTGTCCGTGGCAGTTATGGCTGAATGGACTTTGAGAAATCAGGCAAAACTTATACATATTTCCACTGACTACGTTTTTGATGGTAATCAGGAAGAACCTCTTACAGAGGAGCAGCCAACAGATCCAGTTAATTTTTATGGTTTAAGCAAGTTGCGAGGAGAAATAGCAATAACTCAATCAGGTGCTGATGCCGTTGTAATACGTACTGCTTGGGTATATTCCAGTTTTGGGGCTAATTTTGTTAAAACGATGATCAGATTGATGTGTGAACGCGATGAAATCAATGTCATAAGTGATCAAGTGGGTTCTCCCACATATGCAAGAGATTTAGCACAGGTAATTTTAGATATTATCCACTCTCAAAAGTGGGAAAATGGCATCTATCATTACAGTAATGAAGGAAAAATCTCATGGTATGACTTTGCCGTTGAAATAAAGAGATTAAAAAAACTAGATTGTAACATTAATGCAATACCAACTGTTCAGTATCCAACACCTGCGAAAAGGCCTAAATTTTCGCTTTTAGATAAAACTAAGATCAAAAAACAATTTGAGGTCGTAGTTCCGGATTGGAAGTCCAGCTTAATTGAGATGTTGAACAAGGAAAAAACTACTACTTAACTCAAAAATTACAATAAAATGAAAGGAATTATTCTTGCAGGCGGATCAGGTACTCGTTTGTATCCATTGACAAAATCAGTGTCAAAACAAATGATGGCAGTTTATGATAAACCGATGATTTATTACCCTCTATCAGCATTAATGCTTGCGGGTATCAATGAGATTCTTATCATATCAACTCCACATGATCTCCCTAACTTTAAAAATCTCTTAGGAGATGGAAGTGATCTTGGTATCAAATTGGAATATGCCGAGCAACCCAGTCCAGATGGTCTAGCACAAGCGTTTATTATCGGAGAAGATTTTATTGGATCAGACAGTGCGTGTCTTATTCTT
Organism: Chryseobacterium kimseyorum; assembly: GCF_025971945.1. Lineage (GTDB taxonomy): Bacteria > Bacteroidota > Bacteroidia > Flavobacteriales > Weeksellaceae > Chryseobacterium > Chryseobacterium kimseyorum. The sequence continues at coordinate 8,542 of NZ_JAPDHW010000021.1, read as the reverse complement.
GGTGATAATATCTTTCATGGACACGGTCTGACAGAATTATTAAAAACAGCAGTTAAAAATGTTGAAATTGAAAATAAAGCAACAGTTTTTGGTTATTACGTCCAAGATCCGGAACGCTACGGCGTTGCAGAATTTGATAAATCAGGGAATGTAATTTCTCTTGAAGAAAAGCCTACTGACCCTAAAAGCAATTATGCCGTTGTAGGTTTATATTTTTATCCAAACTCAGTGGTTGAAGTGGCAAAAAGAATCGAGCCTAGCGAAAGGGGCGAATTGGAGATTACAACAGTAAATCAAGAATATCTTAAGCAGAATAATTTGAAAGTTGAGTTAATGGGACGTGGTTACGCGTGGTTAGACACCGGTACACATGAATCTCTTCTTGAAGCTTCGAATTTTATTCAAACCATTGAAAAAAGACAGGGCTTAAAGGTAGCCTGTTTGGAAGAAATCGCTTTTGAAATGGGATATATTTCTAAATATAAATTGATAGAATTAGCAACGCCTCTGAGTAAAAATGAATATGGTAAGTATCTCTTACGTCTTGCCAATAGAAAAATATAAGGCTAAGCTTTAATAAAATATATTTATGTCACTAAAAAAACAAGCCGTTTCTGGAATGATTTGGACTTACTCTCAACAATTTGGTAGTCAATTCATTACATTTATGGTGTCACTTGTCTTAACAAGATTGATACTTCCGGAAGAATTTGGTTTGATTGGAATGATTACTATTTTTATGGGAATTGGGACAGCTCTTTTTGACGGAGGCTTGACGAGTTCTTTGATTAGATCAAAAGATCTGAATCAGGATGATTATTCTACTGTTTTCTATTTTAATTTTGCAGGAAGTATTCTTATGTACTTAATACTGTTCTTTTCTGCTCCGTTGATTGCTAACTTTTACCATCAGCCTGCACTTACTAATCTGACAAGAGTATATGGTATAACCTTTATATTTGCTGCTTTTGGTGCTGTGCAAAATACAATCTTGACAAGAGATTTGAAATTCAAAAAACAGGCGATGATTTCTCTTCCTGCAATAATATTGAGCAGTCTATTAGGATTGTTAATGGCTTATCATGATTACGGAGTTTGGAGTTTAGTGGGTACGGCACTTATGAATGCATTACTGACGAGTTTGTTTTTGTGGTTTAGTTCTTCTTGGTACCCTACGCTTATATTTAGCAGTAAAAAATTTCATACGCATTTTCATTATGGGTATAAACTAACACTTTCATCTGTACTGGATATTATTTTTACTAATATTTATCAAATCGTGATTGGTCGTTTTTATTCTGCAGCTCAGGTAGGATACTATACTCGTGCGAACAGCCTGATGATGCTTCCTGTCGGAAACGTTTCCGCTGCTTTAAACCGGGTAGTTTTCCCTTTATTTGCTCAGGTACAAAATGATATTCCTAGATTTAAAAAAGCATATAAACAAATTATGCAAATGGTTTTGTTTATTATTACTCCAGTTATTGTAATAATGGCATTTTTAGCCGAACCACTCATTGTATTACTATTTGGAAATAATTGGTTACCGGTGGTTCCAATTTTTCAAATTATATGCTTTACAGGGATTTTATATCCAATTCACCTATATAACTTATTAGTTTTGCAAGTAAAAGGGAGAAGTGATTTGTTTTTGACACTGGAAATAATTAAAAAGATTCTCTTAGCACTAATATTGGCAACTTCATTCTTTTTTGGTTTTTATGCATTGTTATGGGGTCAATTAATATTTTCAATTTTGGCGCTTATGATTAATACACATTTTGCAGGACGAATGCTTAATTATAATACGTTCGAACAGTTAAAAGATATTTTTCCAATATTTTTATTCACTATACCAATGGGAGTAACCATATACTTTTCAAATTACTTTCTCACTGACTACAATCTATTAATTCAACTCATGGTTGGAGGTTCAGTAGGTACAATCTCTTACTTTGGATCTGCATGGCTTTTTAAGTTTGAAACAATTAATGATATCAAAAATCTTATACAAAAAAAATGATACCAGTAACTAAACCTTTCCTTCCTCCTAGCGAGGAATATCAAAAATATTTGACGGGAATCTGGCAACGTCAATGGTTGACCAATATGGGACCATTGGCTAATGATTTAGAAATTAAACTTAAAGAATATCTAGGTCTCAGCCATCTTCTTTTTGTTACGAATGGAACAGTTGCCTTACAAATGGCAATTAAGGCGTTAGATTTAAAAGGCGAGATAATAACCACACCGTTTTCATTTGTTGCTACAACAAGTAGCATCGTTTGGGAGGGTTGTAAGCCGGTTTTTGTAGATATTGATGAAAATTCCCTCAATATTGACGCTTCTAAAATTGAAGATAGTATTACCGAGAAAACAACTGCGATTTTAGCGACGCACGTATATGGCAATCCTTGTGATGTAGTAGAAATTGAAAAAATTGCTAGTAAGCACAATCTCAAAGTTATCTATGATGGTGCTCATGCTTTTGGTGTAAGAATAAATGGGAAGTCAATTTTTGAATATGGGGATATTTCTATATGTAGTTTACACGCGACTAAACTTTACCATTCAATAGAAGGAGGATTGGTAATTACTAAAGATGCGACAATTTTAAAAAAGTTGGCATATATGCGTAACTTTGGGTTTGATGGTCCAGAAGCATTCGCTGAATTAGGTATCAATGGAAAAAATTCAGAATTTCATGCTGCTATGGGCTTGTTAAATTTAGAATATATTGATAAAATTCTTGAAAAAAGAAAAGCTATCAACGACCGTTTCGATGATAAGTTAAAAAATTTAAATGTTAGAAAGCCACTATGGCATGACGATTCTGCAAATAATTATGCTTACTATCCAATTATTTTTGAAAATGAAGAGTCAATGCTTAAAGCAATGAATTTTTTAAAAAGTCACGAAATTTTTACAAGACGATATTTTTATCCATCTTTAGCTACAACTCTACCATACTTAGAAAAACAATACTTCCCCATAACTGATGATATTGCTAAATGTGTTATGTGTCTTCCTTTCTATCCTGATTTGTCAATTGAAGAAGTAGATTTAATTTGTAGATTTCTTTTAAGAATTCAAAATAACTAGGGATGATCATAGTCGGAGCAAAAGGTTTTGCAAAAGAAATTCTAGAAATATTTCACCAGCAGAATGCATTAGAAGGACTTGCATTTTATGATGATGTTACTCCAGAAATAGGTGATTTGCTTTATAATCGATTCCCTATTTTAAAAAGTAAAGATCAGGTTCTGAATTTTTTTGGGCAATATGGTTTTGATTTTACAATTGGTATTGGTAACCCAAAACTTAGATCTATGCTCTATGAGAAATTCTTATCTTGGGGAGGCGACTTTAAGTCAACTATTAGCGCTAAAGCTATTTTGGGATCTTATGACGTGAAAATTGGGGATGGCAGTAATATTCTAGACTCTGCTGTATTTTCAAATAGCACTTCGGTTGGTACAGGCTGTATCGTCTACTATAATGTGACGATTACGCATGATTGTGTGGTCGGAGATTTTGTTGAATTATCGCCTGGAGTTACCTTGTTGGGAGGATGTCATATTGGAGCTTTTACTCAAATAGGCTCTAATTCTACAGTTTTTCCTAAGATAAAGATAGGAAGAAATGTTATCATAGGTGCAGGAACATTAGTAAATAAAGATATTCCAGATAACTGTGTAGCTGTCGGAATACCAGCAAGAATTATTAAGCAGATCTAAAATGAATGATGTTAAAGTAAGCATTGTAATAATAACATATGGTCATGAAAAATTTATTGAACAAGCTGTAAATGGGGTTTTATCTCAAAAGTGTGATTTTAATATTGAACTTATCATAGCTGATGATTGTTCATTCGATAATACTGAAAATATAGTAAGAAAAATTATCGATACTCATCCAGAGAAACACATTGTAAATTACACTAGACATCTACAAAATAGAGGAATGAATTCTAATCTTTTGTGGGCAACTAATCAGGTAAGTGGAAAATATATGGCTCTTTGTGAAGGAGATGATTATTGGACTGATCCTTATAAACTTCAAAAGCAGGTAGATTTTTTAGAGAAAAATTTAGAATTTGGTTTAGTAGCAACAGATTTTAATATCTTGTACGAGTCTACTGGTAAAATAGAAGAGTCGCTTTTTAAAAATAAACCAGATAAATTTCCAATATATACAGATTTTCAACAGTTTTTACTAGCTGCTGGTTTTATGGCACCCTGCACATGGCTGCTGAGAAAAGAATATCTACCACGATACAAAAAAGAATATGTTGATGGTACTTTTCCTTGGTTATTGGGTATTTTTCTGAAAAGTAAAGTGCATGTTTTAAAAGATACAACGGCAGTTTACAGATTACTAGATGAAAGTGCTTCTCATTCTAATTCTCTAAAAAAGCTCTACGAAATTTCAAAGGGAATTTTAGATATTCAACTGGATTTTATTAAAGATTATGAATTACCGCAAAGTTTCAAAATAAAAGTTTTAAAAAAATATTATTCTTCTATTTTATTTATAGTTATTCTGTTGGACGATAAAAGAGAGATAAGGAATGCATCAATGTATATTCCCCGATCAGAAAGAACTCTTAAAAATAAATTTTTATTTACATGCTGTAAAATTCCTTTTGGTAATAAAATGCTTAAATTTGTGCATTATTTAAAAAAAACGATTTCATCCTTTCTTAAAAAACATAAAGTTTTACTCGCAAAATAAAATTTTAAATAAATACATAGGTTTGGTATTAGTATTTTCTTCAATCTGGTTACCAAAATATATATTAGATCATTGTTTTAGAAATAACCTGCTAAAATCGTTAAGGAGAATTAAAAATGAATAAAATTAAAGTAAGTGTCGTTATGATTACCTACGCTCATGAAAAATTTATTGAGCAAGCTATAAATGGAATTTTATTGCAGAAATGTAATTTCAATGTTGAAATTTTAATAGCTAATGATCACTCACCAGATCAAACTGATGATAAGATACAAGGTTTACTCAAAAATATATTTCCCGACAATATTTCAATTAATTATATTTTAAGAGAAAAAAATTGGGGTATGCTGCCGAATTTTTTTGATACACTGTCCAAAGCTTCTGGTGACTATATCGCTTTATGTGAAGGCGACGATTATTGGATTGATTCATTGAAGCTCCAAAAGCAGGTTGATTTTTTAGAGAAAAACACAGAAATTGGTTTGGTAGCAACTGATTTTAATATTTTATACGAAGCTACAAACAAAATTGAAAAGTCGCTTTTTAAAAATAAACCAGATAGGTTTCCGATCTATACTAATTTTGAACAGTTTCTACTCGCAGCGGGATACATGGCCCCTTGTACATGGTTGTTGAGACGTGAATATCTTCCTAAATTCAATGAAAAATATGTAGATGGAACTTTTCCTTGGCTATTAGATATATTTGCAAAAACTAAAGTTCATGTGTTGGAAGATACAACTACTGTTTACAGATATTTGAATGAAAGTGCTTCGCATTCTAAATCTTTACAAAAACTGTATGAAGTTTCAAAAGGTGTTCTCCAAATTCAACTAGATTACGTGAACCTTTATCAATTGGATGAAAATTTTACATTAAAAGTGTTAAAAAAACATTATTCATCAATTTTGCCTATTATAGTTGCTTTAGGTAATAAAGAAGAAATACGAAATGCCTCTCGATACATTCCGGATATTGAAAGATCTTATAAAGATAAAATTTTACTGACAATCTCAAGTATGCCCTTGTCAAAGGAGATAATGAAATTAGCTCTCTATTATAAAAATAAGTAAATATAAAGGAGAATTATTAATGCAGAATACTATCGTATTAATTTTTTATCGAAAACTTTATCATTTTATAGAATGAATTCTTTAAAGTTATGAAAATTTAAGAAAATAATTTTTTGGGTTTGATATCTATTGCAACAAAAACAAATTTTATCAAAAATTTGAAACATAAACAATAATTTAGTTGTTTTAAGGAAATTTTTTAGATTATGGATTTTAATAATAATGTTTCAATTTTATTAGCTACTTACAATAGTTCTAAGTTTTTAAAAGATCAGCTGGACTCTTTAATAAATCAAACGTATCAGGACTGGAAATTGTTCATCAGGGATGATGGCTCCACAGATGATACAATCGATATTATTAGTGGATATTCAGCTTCAGATTCTAGAATTGTTTTAATAAAAGACGACTGTGAAAATTTAGGAGCTGCTAAAAGCTTTATGCAGTTGGTGAAAATTATTGAATCTGATTTTTACTTTTTCTGCGACCATGATGATGTGTGGCTGCGTGATAAATTGGAAACTAGCTTGACTGTTTTAAGACGTGAAAGTCAAATAGACACAAAAAAACCGTTCATTGTACATTCTGATTTGTATGTTGTTGATCAAAATCTGAATGTTGTAAACGAATCTTTTTGGAAGTCATCTGGGATAAAGCCTAATGTAATTAATAACAAGATGTTTATTCAAGTATTTAATTTTGTTACCGGCTGTACCATGGGATTCAACAGAAAAGCGAGAGATATAAGCGTTGATTTTCCAGAAAATATACCAATGCATGATTGGTGGATCACTCTTAATGTCTTAATGAATGGAGGGAAAGTAATTAATATAAACAGGCCTTTAATTTATTACAGACAACACAATAGTAATGAAGTAGGTGCGAGAAATGTAAATTTTAAATATTTTGTAGATAGAATCTTAAATTTTCAAGTATCGTTAAATTATTACGCTAATCACATTAAGTTTTTAAAGTCGATCAATGGACACGGAACTTTCAAGTACTACTTGATAAGAATATATTATTCACTAATAAGAAAGATATAATGATTTTAGATTCAGTAATAGTTTTGTACAATCCAGATGAGCAATTTGTTATGAAAAATATAGAGATTATATCTTCTAAAACAAATTGTTGCTACGTTATTGTGAACTCTTGTGATGCTTTGGTATTAAAAAAAATTTCAATAATTCCGAGGGTAGTAATTATAAATAATAACAGGAATATTGGTCTTTCAAAATCTTTGAATATAGGATTGAAAGAAATGATAAATGGAAATGCCGAGGGAGTTGTTTTGTTCGATCAGGATTCTTTACCTTCTGACAATTTCTTCAATAATATCATAGCATGCTACAAAAATCTGTCGCAAGTAGAGCGTGTAGGCGCCATTGGTGGACTTGTGCATGATTATAAAAAAGTTGAAGCAGGAAATCAAGAAACATCCTTTAGTACTGAGGTGGATGTAGTAATTACTTCTGGCTGTCTAATTCCGCGTAATACCATTGAGAAAGTAGGGATGATGGATGAAACTTTTTTTATAGACTACATCGATTATGAATGGTGTTTTAGAGCGAAAAGTATTGGTTATAAGATATTTGTTTCTAATCAATCAATTTTACATCACAATCTGGGCGATAATTTAGTAGGTATATTGAGTGTGAAAAAGCCTATACACGATAATGTTATAAGACACTATCACATTATCAGAAATCAACTTATAATCCTTTGCCGGGATTATATTCCATTGAAATGGAGAATAATACATTTTTTCAAAATATTTTATAGAATACCTGGCTACATCTTGTATTCTTCTAATAGAAAAAAAACAGCAAAAAACATTTTTAATGCTATTGTTGATTTTGTAAAGGTAAAAAATAAAAAGAAATACATTTATTAAAGAATGATCATTTTACTGATATTACTTTTTATACTATACTATGTATCTTGCATAACGGTGAGAAATAATAAGATTAATTACATTGTAATTTTTATTTTTGTTTTTCTGTCAATATGTATTAGATCTTTCACACCTTTGATAGAAAATGCGGATTATAATACATATCTACGTTTTGTTGATACTGGTGAATTATCAGAATTGTCTTTTGGGAGTTTGTTTTCAGAACCCTACTTTTTTATTGTGGTATTATCGATAAAAAATATGGTTGGTGATACAGCAGGTTCTCTCAACTTCTACTATATTATAAATTTTATTATTTCAACAATTTTTTTTATATGGATAATAAGATTAAAAGATATCCAAACCTTTTCAAAAGTCTTACTTTTCTCTCTTTACTACTTTTTGTTTGCCTATACTACTGTTCGAAACTCACCAGCTTATATTCTTGTAGGAGTTCTTTATTATTTTTTGCATAGGAAAAAAATCTTCAAATTGGGTTATTTGAGTTTTCTTGCGCATCTTAGTAGTGTACCGGCTGTTTTATTTTCTCTTTTCCGTGTAGATAAGGTGAGTAAAAAAGTGTTGATTGGATCTGTAATAATGTTTCCGCTTTTTTTTATTTTAATCAATCTTCCATTTCTAAACTTATCGGATAAATTGACGCAATATGAAGAATCTACTGAGTATGGAGTAAGTACTTTTCATAAGATTTATTTTATAGTAATGATCTTAATGACTATATTTTTATATTTTAAAAACAAAGCGCTGGTCTATAATAATGTATATATTCTCAATTTTGTGATGTACATGCTGTTATATTCTATTAGCGGAGTAATGG
>NZ_JAPDHW010000020.1 GCF_025971945.1 Chryseobacterium kimseyorum | reverse complement strand
TTTGCAACAAGCTTTTAAGGATCTGTTTCGGTGTAGTGAAAAACAAAATAGCTTATCAGGCAGATTATCAGAAAACCTTAAAATTTTAACTTAAAGAATTTGCAGATTAACATAGAACATCGGGGCTAAAACCACCCGTCAAAAATCCCTTCAGAATTTCCACCACTTCTCCTCTGGAGGGGAATTCCTGCATTACATCGATTTATCATTGCGAGAAACAAAGTGAATTTTATTTAGTAAGATAACTTTTAAAGCTTTTCCAACCAATTAAAAATTTTATCATAAATCCTTACAAATTTCTTTAGGGTTAATAATGAAAATCCTTTGTGATATTTGTGTTTTCAAATTAAACTTTCGCTCCCAGTTCAATTACCTCCAGATCTTTTATTTCCTCTCCATCAACTACAAACCGCATCATCGTTCTCATTTTATGCCATCCCTGTTTTCCACAAGCTCCAGGATTTAAATGCAACAGATTGTTTTTCTGATCGTACATCGCCTTCAAAATATGAGAATGTCCTGATATAAACAACTTCGGAGCTTTCACTGAAATTTCTTTCTGAGCCAGTGGCGTGTATTTTCCGGGATAACCACCGATGTGAATCATCAGAACTTCAACTTTTTCGCAGAAAAACCGGTTGACCTCAGGAAATTCTGAACGGATTTTTGCGCCGTCGATATTTCCCCAAACCCCTTTTAAAGGTTTTATTTTTTCAAGCTGTTCAATGATTTCAAAACTCCCGAAATCTCCGCAGTGCCAAATCTCATCAGCCTGTTTTGCATAATCTAAAATTCGGTCATCAATGTAAGAGTGGGAATCGGAGAGGAGAAGGATTTTGGTCATTAAAATTTCATTTTTTACTTCGAAAATCAAAAGAAATTATTTAAAAAGCTTTCAAAATCGTTTTACAGACTTTGAAAGCTTAAGTGCAAAAATCTTTTGCCTCTTTTGCGGTTTTCAATCAGTCGCAAATTTACTCAATAATCCCGAATTGATTAACTTTGGAAAAATTAAAAAAATGAAGCAAAAGCTATCTCTATTCTTTGTACTCGTCTCCTTTATCACATTCGCTCAGGTCGAAGAAAAGAAATTGGATGAACTCATTCAAAATACTTTAAAAACCTTTGAAGTTCCGGGAATGTCTGTGGGAGTCATCAAAGACGGGAAAATTATTTACTCTAAAGGTTTTGGAGTAAGTTCATTAACGTCGAAACAGCCTATGGATGATACAACTCTCGTTGGAATTGCTTCTAATTCAAAAGCGTTTACCTGTACGGCACTTGCGATTTTGGCAGATGAAGGAAAGCTGAACTGGGATGATAAAGTGTCAAAATACCTGCCTGAATTTCAGATGAATGATGCCTACGTTTCGCAAAATGTGACCATCAGAGATTTAGTGACGCACAGAGCAGGATTAGGTTTGGGACAGGGCGATTTAATGTTCTTTCCGGAAGGTGGAAGTTTAACGGTGAATGATATCGTTCATAATGTAAGATACTTAAAACCTGAAAATCCTTTCAGAACAACATTAGATTATAATAATGTCATGTTTATTGTTGCCGGAGAAGTAATTCACAGAGTTTCCGGGTTGACGTGGGCAGAATTTATTGAACAGAGAATTATGAAACCTGTAGGAATGAACGCTAGTTTCGGAAGTTATAACAGAGCAAAAGCAGTTGCCAATAAAATCGACGCGCATGCGCCTGCAGACGGAAAAGTAATCGCTGTACCTCATGACTGGAATGAAACAGCAAATGCGGCGGGAGGAATTATGAGTAACATTAAGGATATGACGACCTGGGCAGAATTTCTTCTCAACGGATTTACAACGAAAGACGGAAAGAAATTAGTTTCCGACAAACAGATTCAGCAGCTTTGGAATTTACAGATTGCAAGTCCGGTAGCGATGAAGAATCCTTATGATACAGGTTTTTACGGTTATGGATTAGGTTGGTTCTTAAGCGATATAAAAGGTCATAAACAGGTTCAGCATACAGGTGGTTTAATTGGAACGGTAACTCAGTTTACCTTAATTCCGGATATGAAACTGGGAATCGTTGTGTTGACAAACCAGCAGTCTGGAGCAGCGTTCAACACAATTACAAACACTGTGAAAGATTCATATTTAGGCGTTGCCGACAGAAACTGGCTGAAGACGTACGGTGACAGAATGTCAAAAGCCAACGCGGAATATGAAAAACAGAAAAAAGAAGCGTTCGCAAAATCAGAAGCCTTTAAAAAAGATAAAAACCTTCAGCCTACAGCCGAGCAGTTTGTCGGGAAATATAATGATGTCTGGTTTGGGGATGTAGAAATTGTTCAGCAGGGAAATACCTACAGAATTTCATGTAAAAATTCTCCGAGACTGAAAGGCGAACTGCTTCCTTATTCAAACAATTCTTTTATCGTTAAATGGGATGACCGAAGCTACGATGCCGATGCTTACATTATTTTCAGCTACGATGAAAACGGAAAGGCAGAATCGGCAAAGATGAAAGCGATTTCAGATATCACAGATTTCAGTTTTGATTTTGATGATTTAGATTTAAAAAGAAAATAATTTTCATGAAATTTTAAACAGGCTCTCATACTTTATAAAATATCAGTAGAAACGGGCTTTGAGCCCGTTTTTTTATTAAGAAAATTCCTAATGGTATAAAAATTAAATATTTTATATCACTGTGGTGAATATTTATCTAGAATTGTTTTTGAATGTAAATTTTCTTTTATCTTTGTTGAAACACACATCTAATGAAAAAAATATTTACTTCAGTATTTATTTTGGTTTTCCTGTTAATGAATAGCCAAAATATTGTTTTCCCGGACCCTGTTTTTAAAGCAGTTCTTGTTGGGGCAGGACCTAATGTAACTACAGCAAAAGATCTTAACGGTAATTTTTTTAAAATTGATTCTAATAATGATGGCGAAATTTCATTGATTGAAGCCTCATTGGTCGGTTATCTAAATATTGAGCTTGGAGGAGTAAGCTCTGTGGAAGGGATTAGAAATTTCACAAATGTTTCCAGCCTGAATATATACTCAAACGATATTACGACAGTCGATTTGCATCAAATGCCGATGCTAAAATATTATACCCACGTGGGTAATGTTCTTCAAACAGTAAATCTGCAGGGAAATACCGGACTTTTAGAATTAAAAATTGAAGACAGTTTTAATTTAGATACTGTTGATCTGAGTACTTGTACAGCCCTAGAGAAAGTGAGATTTTACAATACGACTCTTACATCTCTGAATGTATCAAACCATTCTGCTTTGAAAGAGATCGATTGTGCTATGAATGATCTTCTTGCCTCAGCTCAGGTATTGGGATGCAATAATCTTGAATACGTCCAAATCTCCGGTAGTGTTCTTACTACAATTGATTTAACAGGACTGCATAGTCTAACCTGGGTAGATTTACATAATAATTATTTTACAACATTAAATTTTGAAGATCAAAATCAATTGGATTACCTTAATATTTGGGGAAATACTGATTTAACTTCTTTGTATATAAAAAATGGTGCTATTGAAACTATGAATTTCAGTGTGACCCCAAATCTGCAGTATATCTGTTGTGATTCCAGCCAAATTTCAACCATTCAAAATACAATTGTTTCTAATCCATCGTCTGGCTACAATTCATCTTGCATCGTAAATTCAACCTGCAATGACGTTCTTAGTGTAGCAGAAAATCAATCTGTAACTAATAACGTAAAAATTTATCCTAATCCGGTAGTAGATGTTTTTGATATTTCTACAGAAAATAAAATTCAAAGTGTGGAAATATTTGATACAGCAGGAAGATTAGTATTTTCAATCTCTAATCCCTCAAAATCTATTAATATTCATCATTTGAAATCAGGACAGTATTTGGTAGTTATCAAATCTGACAATAAAAAAACGTCCAAGAAGATTATTAAAAAGTAAGTGTAAAAATGTTTAAATTTTATTAGGCTCATAATAAAACAAAAACTTTTTCTTCGCACCGTCAAATTCAGACCACGAATTGCAATCGATTTCAAAACCTGCGACACCACATGTTGAAAAATGGAAAATGTTGTCAGTTATATAATTGGCAAAATTTGAAATTCCGTTGTTGTGAGAAAACAGAGCGACAGAATTTATCTGATCGTCCAAATCATAAATGACAGAATTGAAATTGTTTTCTGAGGGATTATAAAGTTTGTCGTTTGTTGTCAGATCTAAACGATAAGTTTGGTTAAAAACTTTACACGTACTTAGAGCTCTCACCGCAGGACTCGACACAAACTGATCGATCAGGATATTTTGGTTTTTAAGAAATTTAGACATTTTCAATGCGTCCTGTAAACCTTTGTCTGCCAATGGTCTGTCAAAATCGTCCATTTCTTCCGGCCAATCGCTTTTTGCATGTCTTACAAGGATGAGATTCTTCATAGTTCTGAGTTTGGAATATTAAAATTATAAAAAAAAATTGTGGAAAGTGACATCATTTTATAAAAAAAACTACGTTATGGATAAAATCATTAAAATTTCTTAAATTTGCAGACTTATGGGACAAATCCTTGCGATAGACTACGGAAAGGCTCGCTGTGGCCTTGCAGTAACCGATGATATGAGGATTATCGCCAGTGCACTGCAGACTGTAGAAACGAAGTTTTTAATGGGATTTTTGAAGAAATATTTCAGCGAAAACAAAGTTGAAGACATTGTCGTGGGTCTGCCGACAGATTTGAAGGGAAATCTTTCTGAAGTGGAAACTGATATTCTGAAATTTATAGAAAGTTTCAAAATTGAATTTCCTGCCATTCAGGTTCATCGTTTGGATGAGAGATTTACATCAAAAATGGCCTCTTTTTTTATCTCCCAAAGCGGGAAAAGTAAAAAACAGAGACAGGAGAAAGGATTAATAGATAGAGTAAGCGCAACCATCATATTGCAGAATTTTTTAGAACAAAGAACAAGATGATTTTACCAATTAGAGCCTTTGGAGATCCTGTTTTGAGAAAAGTAGGAAAAGATATAGATAAAGATTATCCTGGTCTGCAGGAGCTCATCGACAATATGTTTGAGACGATGTACAGTGCCAATGGTATTGGGCTTGCAGCGCCACAGATTGGTCTTGATATCCGTATTTTTATCGTAGATGTAACTCCGTTGGCAGAAGATGAAGATTATGAAGATATTGCCGAGGAGCTGAAAGATTTCAAGAAAGTATTCATCAATGCTCAGATTCTTGAAGAGTCTGGTGAAGAGTGGAAGTTTAATGAAGGCTGTCTTTCGATTCCCGATGTAAGAGAAGATGTGAAGAGAAAAAGTACGATCGTTATAGAATATTATGACGAAAATTTTGTTAAGCATAAAGAAACTTTTTCCGATATTAGAGCCCGCGTAATTCAGCATGAATATGACCATATTGAAGGGACGTTATTTACTGATCATTTGAGTTCTCTAAAGAAAAAACTGGTCAAAGGTAAATTGGTGAAAATTTCTCAGGGTGACGTAGCCATCAGCTACAAAATGAGGTTTCCGAAGTAAAAAAATAGAAAATAAATAAACAATAAACTGCAGTTTGTCTTGAGCAAATTGCTAAAATTTAAAAAAAATAAGATTATGCTGTTAGAAAAAATAATTTCGATTTCTGGTAAACCAGGTCTTTACAAATTAGTTTCGCAATTGAAAAACGGATTTATTATTGAAGACGTTACAACAAAAAAGAAAGTAAGCATCGGTAACTCAAGCCAGGTGAGTTTGTTGGATAATATCGCAATGTTTACATTCGATAAAGAAGTTCCTTTGTTCGAAGTTTTTGAAAATATTGCTAAAAACTATGAGTACAAAGAAACGATTTCTCACAAATCTTCTGAGGATGAGTTGAAAGAGTTTATGGGAGCATCTCTTCCAAATTATGATACAGAAAGAGTATATTTTTCTGACATCAAAAAGTTAGCTCAATGGTACAACATTCTTCACAAAGCAGGATACATCACTCCGGAAAGCTTCGTAAAAGCTGAGACGGAAACTGTAGAAGGAGAAAGCGCTGAAGGTGATATCACCGGAGAAAAGGCAGCTCCTAAGAAAGCAGCTCCAAAAGCAGATAAGCCTGCAACTCCAAAAGTAAAAGCAAGTACAGGAGCTAAGGCAGCTACAAAAAGTACACACAGAAAAATGGGATAATCAATTTATCTGAATTTATACAAAACCTTATCAGTAATGATGAGGTTTTTTGTTTTTAGGCTAAAAAAAATTGACTTAGGAAAAATGGAGCGTTAAGAAATCAAAGATTCGACGGAGTCAAAATTAAATGTTAATCCGTTAAAAAATTCCAACTGTTTGAAGCGTGAAATCAATTTTGAACTGAAGAATTGATTGAGAATTCGCACGAGTTTTGGGAATTGTAGGATCGGTTATTAATTTTTAGCGGAATTTTCCAAGTCTTTTCCCGAGGCTTCGGGACTGATTCTTTTGTTTGATTTCGTCGAATCTTTGATTTCAAGACAAAAGAACTAATAAAGATTTACCTTAAATTTGCATGAAATCAACACTCAAATTATGAATACCAGACAGGAAAAACTCGAAGCTTTCGGAAGACTATTGGATATTATGGATGACCTTCGTGAAAAATGTCCTTGGGATCAAAAACAGACGCTTCAGACGCTTCGTCATCTGACATTGGAAGAAACGTATGAACTTTCAGATGCGCTTTTGCAGGAAGATTTAATAGAAATTAAAAAAGAACTAGGCGACGTGCTTCTGCATTTGGTTTTTTATGCTAAAATAGGTTCGGAGAAAGAGAGTTTTGATATCGCCGATGTCATCAATTCTTTAAACGAAAAGCTGATTTTCCGTCATCCTCATATTTATGGTGATACTGAAGTGAAAGACGAAGAAGAAGTAAAACAAAACTGGGAAAAACTTAAACTGAAAGAAGGGAATAAATCTATTCTGGGCGGAGTTCCGAAGGGATTGCCAAGTATGGTAAAAGCGTACAGAATTCAGGATAAAGTGAAGGGAATTGGTTTTGAATTTCATGATGCAGAAGATGCGTGGAAAAAAGTGGATGAAGAAATTCAGGAATTTCATGACGAAACTGATTCAGGGAAAAAAGAGCAGGAATTGGGAGATGTGTTTTTCTCACTGATTAACTATGCAAGAATTTCAGGTTTAAACCCGGATTCTGCTTTGGAAAGAACCAATCTGAAGTTCATTTCAAGATTCCAGAAAATGGAAAATTTAGCCTTAAAGGAAAATTTAAAATTGGGCGAAATGTCGCTTGAAGAAATGGATATTCTCTGGGAAAAAGCAAAACAATTTGACTAAATGAAGACCAGTCACCCAGCACGAAACCGATTTCAGTATCTGATTGAAATAAAAAAAACCGAAAGGAAATGGCATTTTCCGTTTCTTGCGGCTTTGTGCATTGGTACGCCACTTTTGTTGGGCTGGTTTTCCGGAAAACCAAATTACGGAAGTCTCTCAAGTTTGGGTGCACTGACGATTCTGTATTATACTACAGCGCCCATCAGTCAGCGAATGATTCATTTGGCGGTCTGTGCTTTTGGGATGATCTTTTCCTTTACCGTCAGTCTTTTTTTTAGTTTTAATATTTATATGGCAGCGCTGTCCTTTGGGATTGTTTCTTTTCTGTCACATTTTATCACTTCATATTTTAAGATTCCGCCACCGGGAAATTTTTTCTTCATTATGCTTGCTGCAATGGCGAGTACTTATCAGTTTGATTTAGAAATGATTCCGACGAGAGTAGGGTTGGTGGCAATGGGAGCTATTCTCTCATGTTCACTGGCTTTTATCTATTCCGTTTTTGTGGAAAAAAGTGAAGTGGTAAGTGTACCAAGGAGAGTTTTCAAAAAGAAAAGATACACCAAATTTGTAGAAAGTGCGATTATCGGTTTAATCATGATGCTGACTTTAATTGTTGGCCACGTTCTAAAGTTTCAAAATACCTACTGGATTTCTATTTCTACCGTCGCCATTATTCAGGGACGGAATTTCGAGCATGTGCGACAAAGAAATATGCACAGAATTTTCGGAACTTTTATTGGTCTTGGTCTGGCCTGGTTGATTTTACTTTTTGATCCCGAAAAGATTATAATGATAGGAATTATTGTAGTTTTACAATTCATAGTAGAATTAATGATTGTGAGAAATTACGGTTTGGCCGTTATTTTTCTTACGCCACTCACCTTACTTTTGGTAGAAGCAGGAAGTCCCATTCATCATAATGTTGAAGATCTTATGGAGGCGAGACTGCTTGATACGGTTATCGGAAGCTTGATGGGATTGGGAGCCGGATTTCTTCTGCACCATCAACAGATCATCAATCAGCTGGAGAAAAACATCAGGTATTCTTTTTTTCAGTTTAAAAAATTAAAAAAATAAAATTATGCGCATTCTTGTTGTATTCGCCTTCATCTTATTAAGCTGTAATCCAAAAGCTCAGGATTCTGTAACCCAAGCACAGAACGATTTGAAAACAGAATTTTCTCTGCCGAAAAAGCTGAAAGAAGTATCCGGTATTGCTCTTTCTCAGGATCAGAAAACCATTTGGGCTATTGAAGATGCAGGAAATAAAAATGTAGTGTACGGACTGAACCGCCAAGGCGAACTGATCACCGATGTTTTAGTAGAAAACGCTGAAAATAACGATTGGGAAGATATTACAAAAGATGCTTCAGGAAATATATACATCGGAGATTTCGGGAATAATGAAAATGACAGACAGAATCTTTCTATAATAAAGTTAGATTTAAAAACTGATTCTCAGAAGTCGACAAAAGTCGTTCAGACCACAAAATTTCATTATGAAGGACAGACTGAATTTCCTCCAAAAAAATCAAACTTACTGTACGACTGTGAAGCTTTTGTAGAAAAAGACGGTAGTTTTTATCTGTTCACAAAAAACAGAAGCAAAGGTTTTGACGGAACTTTTCTGGTTTTTCAAATTCCCAATAAAGAGGGCGATTTTGAAGCGAAATTGGTTGGAAAACTGAAACTTGAAGGAGGGTACAGCGATGCTGCCATTACTTCAGCTTCGATCAATTCTAAAAATGAAATTGTTCTGCTGAATCA
This sequence comes from Chryseobacterium kimseyorum, assembly GCF_025971945.1. Classification (GTDB taxonomy): domain Bacteria; phylum Bacteroidota; class Bacteroidia; order Flavobacteriales; family Weeksellaceae; genus Chryseobacterium; species Chryseobacterium kimseyorum. The sequence continues at coordinate 41,809 of NZ_JAPDHW010000020.1, read as the reverse complement.
TAAAAACATCAACATACTTTCCGGATTTACCGCGAATGATTTCAGTTCAGCCAAAATTCAGAAAATCTCTTTAAATCACAATTCACAGAAAGAAGCCATTGTTTTTGTAGATGATAAAACGTTATTGATTGCCGATGAAAAGGATAAGAAAACGGGTGGGAATGTATATCAGTTTTCTTTGAAATAAATATTTAGTTTGTCATTCCGGAGGAATCTCTACAGTGTATTTAATGTTGTAATGATTCTTTCAGAATGACAAACTTTGCTCTGTCAGCTACACGCTTTGAAGAGTCTAATTTCATTAAAAACTCAATCCCACGCCACCTGAAATTCTTCCTCCATCTTCCCCGATAAAATAGTCAACTCTCGCAGAGAACGTTTCCAGAATGCTCATCCAAAATCCTGCACCAACGCCTTGATGCCACTTATCAGATTGTTCACCGTCTTTCCATACTCTTCCCAAATCGTAGCCAACTAAAATTCCCAAATTGGTAGGAACGATATTGTTTTTTACACGACCAAAATTCCAACGGATCTCAGAATTGTTGGCGAAATATGATTTTCCGGCAAATCTTTCATTTCTGTAAGCACGCATTCCGTTGTTTCCGCCGATAGCTGCAGCCTGATAAAATTCAAAATTGTTGTTGTTGATGATCATCGCATTACTCGAATTGGCAAATACAAATTTTCCCCGCTTATCAATTCTGTGGAAGATATTCACCGTTCCGTTAAAGTTGGCGAAGTTTTGATTGAATTCTGAAATATTGGCTTTCCAACCTGCATTTAAAATCATTTCTAAACCTAAAGTCGGGAAGGCTTTGTTGTCTAAATTTTTAAAACTAAAAGTATAGTTCGCTCCTGCAAATTGTTGTCCATTAAAGACTTCAGGATTAACCTCTGTAGAAGCAGCTATAAAACGGTCTTGGTTATACTGTACTTTAGCATGTTCAAAATTCAGCTGGAACTGATGTTTCATATTGAGCCAGCTTGTATTTGAAATTGATGGTGCAAACTTAAACTGAGAAATACGAACTCGGTTGTAATCTCTTTCAACTTCATCTTTTTCATACACCGTTTCGTTCCCCAAACCAAAGAAGGTTCTTGCAAAAAATGGAGTGGTGTAAGTAGCATCAATTCCTGCATCCCAGCCGGCAATCGCTTTTTTGAAAATCCCTTTGTAACCTACATTGAATCCGCCTGTTGATGTGTAATAATTGGCGCTTAAACTATGTTTTTGGGTAAACGGATCACGAATAAAATTATTGACGGTGTAATTGGCTACAACTCCCAGAATAACGCCGTCATCCGGATTAAAATTGGCCATTGGATATCCTGCAAAGAAATTATATTTCGGGTGCTTCCAGTTGTACGTATTCACGTCATAATCGTTGGAGATATGTTTGGTTGCCGATTTTGCGTTATAGGTATTTTTTGAAGATTTAAAATCGTAGATTTTCACCTTACTTCCGTTATCTACATTATAGGTATCATGATTGTAACCTCCAATTAAGCGGATATTGATTTTCGATTTTCCTTCTCCCGACACTTCGTAAATGTCATCATCTTCCAAACCGTAGATCCACAGTTCTTTAGTTTTAGAGTCGTCATAGCTCTTTTCAAATACCAATTCCTCACCTTTATTTTTACCCAGCTGATACTGTTGTACTTCTACTGAATTTAATTTCTTGGTGATGACAAATTTATCCTTGTTCACTGTTCCTGTCAGAGGAATTTTTTCCTGCAAAACATCAGAATACTTTACAGCATATTCTTCCAGTTTACCTTTTCTCAACTTCAGTTTTCGCTGAATATCTGCTATCGTTTCGTCCTGAACTTCCTTTGGTAAATTATCAAAAGCACGGTCGATATCCGTATCTGATAAATGTTCCTGAATATATTTTGCCTGAGTCTTCCAATCTTGCTCATTTGCATTTTTCAGGAAGATTAAATCCATAGGATAAGGCTCCATATTCATCCAACGCACACTTTTGATATCGTCTTTAAACGTTTTCATATGACGGATTGCCGGAATATTCATAATGACCTTGAAAGCCGTGCCGTCATAGTTACTGAATGCCTGATCTCTGTCTCGCGGAATGGGTTTATAAATTACATGATCACCCACCTTATATTCCGCCCATTTCCATTGGTCTTCGTGTCTGTCCCAATCGCCGATCAGCATATCAAAAATTCTTGCTCTGATGTATAGATCCCGATCTACAGAATATTTTCCATCCTTTCTCATATTTTTCAGAACATCTGAAGTCGATAGAATGTCTGAAGCATTATCTAGTGACTGTAAAGTTTTTGGATCTGATGAAAAACGTTCTTCAATCATATACATTTCATCACCATAACTCTGATTATACTGCCCTAAAGATTTCTGTTTGGGAATGTAATACAATTCTGGATTGCTGTGAAAAATTCCCAGCTTGTCGATCATATTGTTGACAGCAAAACCTGTAAACGGATGATTTGTTGTATAAAAATCGAGTAAGAACCTCTCAGGAAATGTATTATTAAGTTCAGTTCCAAAGCTGTTTTTCTTAAAAGCCTGCGCATTTAGAAATCGGACTGCACTTTTCTTGATTCCGCGCATTACATATTCCTGTCCGTCACTTGTTCTCAAACGTAAGCTGTTCGATTGGTTTCCACCGCCCTCTCGAACAGGAGAGTATCCAGGGTCCATGTCTGAGAGATTTTTAGTTTTGGCTTCAATGGGAAGTGCATAGTATTTTCTGTAGTGATTTCCCCAAAGCCATGTGTAGAATTTTCCTGCTTTCGTCTGTCTTTCAGAATAAATGGTTGACGTTACAGTTGCCGGCAAAGTATCCGGATAATTATTTTGAAATACTTCAGGTTTTTTTAAAACTGCAATCTGAGTCAGCCTTTTAAGTTTATTGTTTTTAGTCGAAAAATATTCAACATCTGAACTTTGATCTTTTCTAAGGTTTAAGATAACAAAGCCACTTCCACCATAAGAAAAACCTGTATTTTCAAGAATCGTGGAAGGTTCAGTTTTTGAAGCTGCCCCGCTAATAATCTGCTTGATATTTCTGTTGGTGTGATATTGCAAATTGTGATCGTGACCGGAAACGAGAATTACATTTTCTTTATCCTGAATGATGCTTTTTATTCTGTTGGCGAAATCTGTGTAATGATTATTGCTTAAATCTTCCATGCTTACGCCTGAAGTACTTCTCAACAAATTAGCCACACTTGCAAGTCCGGGAAGCGGAACTTTACTGCCAAAAGGAAAAAGATGCGCCTTTGCAGAAGTAAAACCGGCATGTGTACCGGAACTGATCACAGGATGATGCATTGCCACAATTATTCTCTTATCCTGATTTTTTGTAATTAAATCTTTAAATTCAGCGTAAAAATCTGCTGTTGTCTTGATGTCGCAGCCTTTATTGATTCCAGGATATTTGTCCCAATTGACTAATGCCCATTCAGAATCGATAACGATCAGTTTGATATCTTTCGTTAAATTAATATCTTCAATCGGGCATGAGTTTTTAGGTAAGAAAGCTTTTTTGTCATTCAAATATGATTTTACAAATTCTTCCTGTGCCTTTAAACCCTCCAAACCGTGATACCAATCATGATTCCCCGGAATAACCAATGTTTTACCTTTGAAATTTTTAGTAATCGCCAATTGGTTTTCCATTTTTTGTTTTGCCAGAGGATATCCTTTGTCGCTTTCTTTCGGCATACCCAACGGATAAATGTTGTCTCCCAAAAACAGAAGCATTGAGTTTTTATCTGCAGAATCCAATTTGTTTTTAATGAAATCTAAAGTGTGCTGTGCCTGTGGCTCATCTGCATTTCCGGCATCTCCCACGAGGAAGATTTTGAAATCATTTTCAATTTTTGGGTCAGAATTTTGAATTTCATGCAAGTTTTTTCCTTTTTGTACGTTATAGGTTGCACAAGAAAATAGAAATCCGGAAAGAAGTATGATTCTCGCACTCGCAGAGAATATTTTTCGATCAAATTTAAAGGATAAATTCATACATTTACATTAAGAAAAATTCAGGATGAGCGTTTTAAACAAAGCCAAAGATTATGTAGAAAACTTATTCAAAGATAAGTTATCTTCTGTATATTTTTACCATAATTTTATACATACCACATATGCTGTGAACAAGGCTGAGGAAATCATCAGCCACTCTGAAGTTTCTGATGCAGACAGAGAAAAAATCTTGCTGGCACTTTGGTTTCACGATGTAGGCTTTACCGATTGTAACGCAGAAGGTCATGAGAAAAAAGGAGTCGAAATCGTAACTGAATTTCTTCTTCACGAGAATGCTTCGCGCGAGTATATTGATGAGGTTGCCAAACTGATTCTTTCTACCGAAAAATACCATCAGCCTCAGAATTTTTTAGAGGAAATTATGAAAGATGCTGATTTCAGTCACTTCGCGAGTCCGTTTTATAATGATTCTGCAGAGGCTTTGCGTAAAGAGTGGGAACTCACCGGTGGAATGTGCTTTTCTAATGACGAATGGAACGTGATGAATGTAGATTTTCTTAAAAATAAACATCAGTATTTTACCGATTATGCGAAACAGAACTGGGAACCCCTGAAATTGAAAAACGTAAAAAAATTGGAAAAGAAGCTTGAAAAAGAAGAAAAGCCCAAAAAGGATAATTCAGACTCAAAAAAAGATAAAGACTCAAAGTCAGATAGAAGTGTAGACACGCTTTTCAGAGTGACCTTAAATAATCACACAAGGTTAAGTGATATTGCGGACAGTAAAGCAAATATTCTGCTCTCTGTAAATGCGATTATTATTTCGGTTTGTTTGTCGGTACTGGTTCCAAAATTAGATACACCGAAAAATGCTCACTTAATTATACCAACTTTTTTTCTGTTGATTTCTAGTGTTTTAACAATTATTTTTGCTATTCTTTCTACAAAACCGAATGTTACCAAAACTACTTTTACCAATCAGGATATTGCAGACCGCAAGGTGAATCTTCTGTTTTTTGGAAATTTTCATCAGATGGAATTCGGAAATTATCTCAATTCGATGCACGATTTAATTAAAGACAGAGATTACATCTATGATTCAATGGTGAAAGACTTGTATTTCCTTGGGAAAGTTTTAGACAGAAAATATAAATTACTTTCCATCACCTACACCATATTTATGACAGGAATAATTTCTTCTGTATTAGCGTTTGCGTATGCATTTCTAACGCTTTAGTGATGAAAATTAATTAAAAGAAACCCTCAACGCCAGCAATCCGGTAATTCCCTGAAGATCTTCAACTCTTAAAAATTCGACATCAGATTTCAGAATATCCAGTTTTTGAAGCCTGCTGATATACTGAAGATACTCGCGCTGATTTTCCATGCCAAAATAGACAATGGTAATTTTTCCCGGGCAGGTAATTCTTTCTGTGGAATCTTTAACGTGGGCTTTTTCAAGTCTTTTCTTAATGATTTCAAAATTGGAATTAAAAGCACCGTCAACATCAAAACGCTTCTCATCCATTCGGAAACGGATATCTATTTTTTCATTATAAACGAAAATTAAAGAGGCGATATCCATCGAAATCGGTAGATCTTTTTTGAACAGATGAAATTCATGTTCCATCGTGCAGATCGTTTCCAGCTGCCAATATCTCAACTCGTGAACAACTTTTGCAGAGTACGGCAACTCAGGTGCGATATTCGGACCGATGTAGAGATTGTGTTCAACGCCATCAGATTTAAACCTCTCAAAATAATGTGGGAAAATTTCCTGCGCAATCACCTGTTTCTGATCTAAAATATCCGCCAGTTTTCTATTCACCAGCATGATAGAATCATCGAGATTTTTTCGGTTAGCATAAAAAAGATCATTCTGCACAAAAACCTGACTGAAATAATTTTGAATGTTATTTTTAATAATTTCGTCGCTTTTCACTTCAAGCTGACCTTGAAGATAAGGATGAATTTCTTCTCTTAAAATTCGCTGAAAACGCTGTTCGGTATCGGCTTTTATTTCGTTATTGATTTCATTTTCAAAGACATCCAGTGCCAGTAAATATTTTTCGGAATTTGAGGAGTTAAGGAAAGTCATGACATCGTGAAGGACGTCTATTTGCTGATTCAGATCTTCCAGCATCAGATTGAAACGTTTGTCTGATGAGGAACGGATATCTGAAAAACTGAATAATGGCGTAAGATTTTTAAATGAAATCTCTTTTAAAGTATATATTTTTTTAGATAAATAGGCATTAAAGTAACGCTCTGCTTCATTTCTGAATTTCCAGATTACACTGTCGTGAATCGTGGTATATTCACGCTGAATAATAGCTTCAATCTGATTGTTTCTTTCATAAGAAAATCTGGTCAGAGAGAAAATAATCATGTCTGCAACAAACTCGAGTTTTTTCAGTTTTAAACCGTTTAAACTGTTGGCGATTGGTGAAGTAAATTCCATGATTGCCAGCAGTTCGCCGTCTTTCATAATAGGAATAACCATAAAGCTGTTGATCTGATGATCTTTCAGGATATTAAATGAAGGGAGTTTTTTAATCTCGTCATCTATTTTATCCACATCAGAAATAACGATTGGCTTCGAGTTGTAAGTGATATTTTCAAAAGCAGTTTTACGAATGTCTTCATCAAATGTATTGAGCCAAAAATCTAAAAGATAATTGGTGAAAACACTGTCGTAGATGGGCAACTTTTCAAGCCTTTTATTCTTATTATTAAAAAGCATTAACCCAAAATTCAACTCGGCAACATCGAAATAAGATTTGAAAATTTCTTTCAGGTTTTCATCCGGTGAAGGGTTTTCAAGATCAATTTTAATAAGCGTAGATTTCAGATCAGATAAAGCAACTTCTGTGGTGCAGTCGACAAGAGAAATGATACTGAAACCGTTTAAAATCCAGGATTCTGAAGGAAAGTATTTTTTCCACAGCTGAATATCATCCATGTTTTCGAGAAGCATATCGATCACAGCATCCTCCGGAATTTTCGTTTCTGCTGCAGGATACACATAACTGAAATCTGAGTTAACGGTGATTTTATAATGCTTCATAATTCCCTTCTTATCGGGAATGTCATAATAAAATGGTGTATTGACTCTAATATCTCTTTTCAGATATGTCTGCAGAATGAGGCAGCAGCAAAATACATAATATTCGTCATCACTGATATCTCTGAATTCTATTTCGAAATCTTTTCCGGCATCCGTTAAAATGTTCTGAAATCTTTCGGTGTAATTGAAAGTGAGATTAGTGAGCGGAATTCCGGCAGCTTTAATTTCATTTTTGGTTAAACCTGTCGGGAAGAGGTCAGCCAAAAGAAGTCTGATAAGATCTTTATGTTTTTCAAATACCGAAAGATCCTGAAAGCCGTCGCGTAATTCTTTGAAATTTTTAGTTTTTTCAATTAAAGATTCTGCATAGTTGGCGCGATATTCCAAGCGGTCATTGTACCGGATATGCTCCAGTATATCCAAATATTTTTTGAACGAGATAAAAACCTGAAACGGACTTTCTTTCTTATGAAGATTTGCCAAAATGTGAAAAAATTGAGAAGGTAAAGGTAAGAAAAAAGGTTTTTTAAAAAATGAATTATTCTAAAGTAATATTTCTAAAACAGAAAAAACCACTGCTCAATGACAGTGGTTTTTATATTGTTCCATTTCTGTATAAATCATACAGAATCGAAATTTATTTCTTAGGTTTTAAAGATAAATTGTCTAAATAAACTGCCTGATGAACACCATTCAGCATTACTTTCATACCAATATGTGAATCTTTTTTAAGAGAAATATTGACTGTTTTTTTACCACCAACTATTTTCGAAGGTTTGGCAAAAGAAACGTACGATTTTTTATCTGCCGAATTGTTAATGGTTAAAAGTTCAAGAGTAGTTTCTCCACCGTTGTCTGAAATATCAAAGGTTAACGTATAGTTCCCAGCTTTAATTTTCGGAGTTACCAAATACATTTTCTCTCCCGGACTGGTCATTGAATAAAAGGTAACTTTTTTTTCAGTAGCATAAAGCATCGCTTTTCCCTGCTCAGCAGTCCAACATTTATTGATTTCTTTCCAGGTATCAAAATTTTCCGTCAGTGACGTGACCGTTTTACACTGTGCATTTGCGGTTAGAAATCCTCCAAAAGTTATAATTCCTGCAAGTACTAATTTTCTCATAGATCTTTTATAAAGTATTAAGTAAAAGTAGATAAAAAAACAATATCTAAAAAGAGTGATTACAAGATTTAATATGACTTTTTCGGTTGGATAAATGCTTTATTGATTATAAAAAAATATGTATATTTTTAGCTTTTAATAGAATATGAAAAATCAGTTATATCATCATCTTGTAAAAATAATTCCTTCATTTGAGGAGGAAATCCATAAAGTTATTCCGTATTTCAAGCAAATACATTTCCCGAAAGATCATATTGTGGTTGATGAAGGAGATTCCGTAGAACAATTTTATTTCGTGATCAGAGGATCTTTACATCTCTATTTTAAAGATCGTCAGGGAAGTAAAAACACGATTCATTTTGCGATCGAAGACTGGTGGGTAACGGAATACAATGCTTTTTTAGGAACAGATCCTGCCGGCTTTGGAATTGAAACGATGGAAGAGACTGAAGTTTTAATGATTACCAGAGAAAATTTTGACCAGCTGTTAGTCGACTATCCGTTTATGGGAATTTATTTTAACAAAATACACATGCGTGCTTATGCTGCTTCTTTACAGAAACAGAAAACTTTTCCCATGACTTCAAAAAAAGATTTTCATGCTTATTTTTTCACAACCTATCCAGACTTGGTGATACGATTTCCAAATGAGGTGCTGGCATCTTACATAGGAATTTCACTGGATGAGTTTAAGGTTTACAGTGAAGATTTTCGTTCTTAAACCAGTTTAAGTTTTTTCAAATCGAAGTTACTGACCTTTGCTCTAATAAAAATCAGAACAATGAAAATAGTAATTATCGGAGGTACCGGTCTTATCGGATCTCAATTAGCCAATCTTTTAAAAGATCAGCACGAAGTCATTGTAGCATCACCCAACACAGGAATCAATACCATCACAGGAGAAGGTTTGGATTCAGCTTTGGAAAATGCAGATGTGGTAGTGGACGTTTCTAATTCACCTTCTTTTGCCGATGATGATGTTATGAATTTCTTCAGAACTTCTACCTCCAATCTTTTGGAAGCTGAGCAAAAAGCCCGGGTAAAACATCATATTGCTCTATCTGTTGTAGGTACTCAGAAACTGGGAGAGAGTGGTTATTTCAGAGCAAAACAGGCGCAGGAAGAATTGATAGGGAAGTCATCTATTCCTTATTCTATAGTACATGCAACGCAGTTTTTTGAATTTGCAGGTGGTGTTGCCGCTTCCAGCATAAAAGATGGTGGAATCTTTGTTACTGATGCATTGGTGCAGCCTATTGCAAGCTCCGAAGTGGCGAAATTCTTGGCAAAAACTGTAAGTAAGGATCCTATTTGTGGTATTGCCGAAATCGCCGGTCCTGAAAAAATGCCGATGAACCGTTGGGTTAAACATTATCTTTCTGTCATGAATCGTCCGTCGGAAATTACAATCGAAAAAGATGCACCCTATTTCGGAGCGGTCTTAGAGAATGATACTTTAGTTCCGGAAAAGGCAGTTTTTGAGAGCAGCATAAAATATGAGGAATGGATTGCAGATCCGCAAAACCAATGATAAAATTATGGCTGGTTTCATAGGTTTTTTTACAAGTTCCATCGGGAGAAAAGTGGTGATGGCGACAACAGGTTTATTTCTGATCAGTTTTTTGATTGTACACTGTGCTGTCAATGCTTTAATCTTTTTCAACGACAGGGGAAAGACTTTTAATATTGGTGCTCATTTTATGGGCACCAATCCTATTATTAGGACGATAGAAATCGTTTTGATTATTGGTTTTTTAGTGCATATTATTCAGGGGTTAATGATTTGGAGGCAGAACCGAAAAGCACGTCCAATTAATTATGCAGTAAGAAAAGCATCTCAAAACAGTACCTGGTACAGTAGAAGTATAGCATTGCTCGGGTTTTTTGATTTTTTCAAGTCCCAAATATTTATTGACGCACTATCTAAAAGCAAATCTGTTTTATAAACATTTTCATTAATTGATAAATCAAAAAGTGAACTTTCTGTAGGTATCAACTGATAAACGAATTCAGGAAAAAAATACTTAAAATTATCTTTATTTTTTGAAAGCTGTTCTTGTAGTATAAAAGTTTCATTTTCTTTTTGTATACTGTTCGTTTGATTTACTTTTCTTTCATTACTTGTTTTTTTATTTTGTCCGTCACATGATATTAGAAATGATAAAAACAAGCAAAGCAATATTTTTTTTATTAGTTCCATTCTTTCTCTTTTAATTTATTTTGATAATCTATTTCGGTTTTAGAGAGTTCTTCTTCTGTTTTGAAATTAAAATAAACGGAAGGATTGCATTTACCATTTAATCCTGGAGCTGAACCAACATTTGAAACTTCAAAATGTTGGTGAGGATTTCTTGTTGTAAAGTTAGTACCATTCCAACCAGAAACACCTGTTAAACCAATTACATCATTGTATTTTACTTCTTCACCTTCTTTAAAATAATTGTTTTTACTTAAATGCCAAAATGTAAGATAATAGTTTTATTCTCATCAAATCCTTTTTGTAGGATTTCTCCTTTAGATTTGTAATTTCTACTCATTTCTATGTTCTAAAAAATAAAAAATTTTTAAATAAAGAATATTAATATATAATCACGCGAAAGAGTTCTTGTGGTAGCGAGTGGATATGTGCCACATGTCTTAATATTTTTTGAAAATTATAAATACATAAATGTAATGTCATCTGTATGAGGCCAAAAAATATGATCACTCTTTTACTGCAGAATTAAGTTATTGAAGATTCCTCATTAGTTGCAAGTTTCAAATGTGATTAATAAAGATTATAGATAGTTTTGTCAATAAATAATGTATCAATTGTGATACTGGCAAATCATTTTAAGTAAAATTACTTGTCACTACCGATAAATACGACTTCACCATTAACCACCCACTCATTGTTCGTGTTCCATTGCCCATCACAATTTTCTTGAAAGGAGTCCAATATTGCAGTTTTCGTAGTACTGATAAGCTGACATGTGTAATTTTCATATAAATCTTCTTTACCTCCATCGCTTAGATCTCCAATTATAATTGCATCTAAAACTAAGTATTTTTTATTTGGTGAAAATCTTATATCAAGCTCACTTCCCCAATCTAAATCCCAATTTTTTATTACAGTAGTGTCTTTTGTATTGCTAATAAAAACAGGATCTTTCCAAAGGTTTTTGGAATAATCAAAGGTGCCAAAATATAAATGTAAATTCTGACTAAACTTAATTAGTGTATCCCTTTTGGGCACCATAATTTTATAAGAATTTTTATTAGAATGAGAATTTAATGATGGATTTGTTTTTTTACAACTTAAAAATCCACTTATTAATGCGATTATCAGTATAGGTTTCATGTTGCTTATGTGTGAATTATTTTAAAAATGAACTGTTTTTCATGTTATTGTATCTTATTGGCATTTTTGTCCCTCGTCTCTTTTTCCCATAATAATCAATAATTAATTTTTCGTATTCAGAATGTTTAATTCCCCAGTTAGCGGGGTTTTTTGAGATGGAAGGGTTCTCTTTAAAGAAATAAGTTAATGCTTTTCCAAAATCTTCTTTGACATATGCTGGTCGATTAATATGTTGATCTAAAGCAGTCGCTTTCCCAAGCTTTGATTTTAGATAATCACTTATTTTGTATTCATAGCCTTGAGGAATTATTGGGAGAACCTTGTTTCTTAACCTTAAAATAAAATCTTCAATTTGCTTTGCTTGAAAATAAGGATCCTTTGCCGCATTTATTAATGGTTCTATAGGAATACATTGTACTTTCTTTTTATAATTCTGTGCGTTGAAACCATCTCGTATTTTAGTTTTTAATTCACTTCCCGTAATATCTTGGTAATATGCTCTCCACTTAACTATTTCTTTTCTGCCAACCTTTGTAATTTCTTTTTTCACATCCCAACTACAATTTTCAAAAAGCTTTTTAAATCTGTCAGGATATTCCTCCTTAAACTCTTGCATTTGTATTGGAAACTCACCGTAACCTGCGGGATTAATTGTTTTTTGCATCGCTCCAACAGTCACTATTTCTGAATCGTAGGACTGAACTGAATCTAGATTTCCTTCATTTTCCGACATTCCTATGATAATATTTTTCTCCTCATCAGTAATTTTATTTGTATTTAATAAAATATTCCATTGAGCATAATTGGCAAGTTTTAATAGTCCCCAGAACACAGGACCATATTTTGGATTTTTTTTCCCAAATTTTACACAATTAATTTTATTTCTATAGTTTATTCCACAACTATCATCTACATCTGTATTTTCAATAGTTTTATTATCATGTTTCTTTTCCTCCACTACTGCTGTACTTTTTGCATTAGCCTGTTTCTTCGCTTCTTCTTTCAAGTCAACATCAATCTTTGAAGATTTTGCCTCAATACCTAAACAAATTACTTCTGCAAAAATTTCCTGATGTCTTCCTGTCCAATATTCACCACTGTCTGGTTTTTCAGAATTATTTCCTATTTCTCCTATCTCTTGATATTCGTCAGTTAATCTGATGTAGACCTCTTGTTTGTTTGCCTTAAATGTATGTTCTACATTATATAATAAATCATTTTTTCCGCTGTTGTCATGCTCCCATAGTTTAAGCCTGTATTTTTCACCGACAACATTTTCTGCTTCTATTATAAGTTTTATGACATCACCAAATTTAGGATTTTCTGCAAAAGATTTTCCATGTAAATCGACCAATTTTATGCTTTTGATTTTTCCTTTTTTATCAGGCTGGTTTTTAGCTGAACTAGGTTTTGTTGACGCTTTTGGACTTTCTTTTTTTGGTTTTGGAATTGAAACTGCTTTTTGCTGTTGTTTTGGATGCCGAAGTAAAGGGTTTGTTTTTTCAATATTAAGTTCAGTGTTCGTTACATTTACATTTTGACTGTCTTCTAAAATCTTCCCATTAAATTCTGCTGTCACATAATATTCATGCTTGCTTTTGTCATCTTCTTTCCTATTTGCTAAAGAGATAAATGTTGGGTTAAGGGAAAAACTCCATTGAGCTTTTCCAAATTTATTAACTTGAATGGGAGATGACTTAGTGACGAATTGATTTTTAATATTGTGTCCAATTTTAGCTTCATCGTCTTCCCATAATTTGAAAAGTATCTTCTCACCTTCTAGTCCTTCACAAATTGCTGTGGCCTTCAAACGATCTCGATAACTTAATGTTTTATTTATTTTGGTACCGTCTTCATAAGTAAGTATAACATTATTTATATCTTTTTCCACTGCAACTTTCTTTTCATTTTTTTGTGGTAGTACAATAAGAGACATTGGAGAATGTCCCTCGGGCATATGAAGATAACCTTCGATTTTAAATATGTATTTGTAGGCATTTTTTCCAAAAGTGAAATGATTGATGCCCTTCTTCTTTATGTTTGTAGAGCTAAAACCATTATCTGTTTTTATAAACAATTCCCAAGTAACGTTCGCGAGGTTCCTATCTAATAGTGGTGTAGCTGGATACCATTGATCAACAATATAGAATACTTTTTCTCCAACTTTCGGATTTGTATTTCCCAATATTTTATAAACTCCTTTTTTTGCCATGACTTTTAAATTTATTTCTACCAAGCATGTGGTTCGTTATTATTATCTATCTCCTCCTTAAACTCCTCAAAATCCACCAAAGGATTATACATATGCTGCTCTTGCGAATCAGCTTTGTCGAGATTGCTTTTACCTATCTCACTCTGTTGACCATGTTTAAAAATGGTAATTTTTCCTCCAGTGCTGCACATTAATTCGGATATTTCCGTGACGCAGCATTTGCCCATAACTTTAACTTTGTCATAGGTTTTCATCCATTTTCCGGCTGGTGCGTAGGAGCAGGGGAGATAGCCACTGGAGCTGGGTTTGAGTTTGCAGTTTCCGAAGGGCATTGCAATTGGATCAAGTGTGAGATCATCTTCAGTTACGGCGAGATAATCTGTTAGACCGTCCGCATCATTCCAATAATGTTTTTGATGACTGGTTACTTTGAATTTTGGAAATTTAAAACCCTGATTGCATTGACACATCCCTTTTTGGATCACAAAGTATTTTCCATCGTGATCGCTGGAACTGCTTTCTTCCTCAATAATGCTGTTGTCTACATTCTGTTCATCTTTGTCATTTGTCTCCTTAAAAACCTCTTTCTCATCTTCGGAATCTTCATCTTCGGATAAATGTTTCTCGTGATCATCATAGTCATTCTGAGCATATACTTCATTTGCGGTGATCATATCTGAGTCTGACCGCGTATCCTCCACTAAATACTGGGGATCTTCGGGAATTAAAATTTTCGTGCCTGCTGGAATTTCGTCCTGAATAGTTTCTCCCATTAAGCAATGAAGATTATGAAATGTCTTCAGGTAATTTTCGTTTTTAATCTTAAATTTTTCCGCAATGTTCGCAAATGAGTCATTAGGTTTTGTAGTGTAGCTTTTCATTTCAATTTTGTGTTAGTTGTAAACGGTGTTCCTGAAATAATTCGTCCTGAAACCATATTTTAACAGAGGATTTGACTTTAAGCAACTGTTTTGAAATTTTATCAGAAGAGTAATTTATCTCAATCTCTACCTGGACATGATCTTCTATACTTTCGTCTTCGATTCGCATTCCTTTAAGAAGTTCTCTCAAACTGCAGTTTTCTGAGAGACTTCCGGAAATAGTTGTCTGGATATATTTTTCATCTTTAAATTCATGTTCTGTTTTACATTCAAATTCCAGAGGGAATGAATTGGGGTAGACTGTAAATTTATCTTTCCAAACAGTTTTTTTATGGAACCAGTTCAGGTTGGGAAACAATATTTGATACAGAATATTGGATTGTATCTGTCTTAGAAAATAACTTTCATCAGAAATATTATGTTCAAAAGTTTCGAGATAATTTTTAGAAATTTCTCCAATATGAAAATCTTCAATGTCATTTCTTTTTGACTTAAATTTTTCTATTATTTTTTGATGTGCAAAACACGAATGAATGGTCCCGTTTTCTGAAAGTTCAAGTGAAATAGGGTAGATACTTTTCATACACTCCAAAGATAGAGAAGAGATTTTATCATCCGGAACGTTGCCGTTTTTTGTATAGTTTTTTAACTCAATGTCTGCTATGAAATTTCTTTGCTTTTGCTGAATGTTGAGGTTGACGATGTAGTTAAATTTTGATTCCTGTTTTCCGGGATGCTCAAAATTTTCTTCAACAGAATATCGATTGGGGTGAAAATTTTGAAAGTAATTTTCAGAAGGCAGCATTTTACGGTTCTGATTTTCCTGCTCTTCTTCAGTGATAAAATGAGTAGGAATCATTACAAATTCAATTCCCTTTAAGTTGGTTACCCAAAGCTTATTCATCTTGCCACAGTTTTGATTGTGGAATTCTTTCAGATCATTCTCAGAGATGTTGATTCTTTGAGCGAGCGAAGTCAGGGTGTCGTCGGGACGAACTTTGTGCCTGATAAAATTTTGCGGAATCATTGGTGTTTGTTATTTTCATCACATTAAAGTTAAAAAAGATTTTGCAGAAAATTTGTAGTAGTTCTACGACAAGTGATGTTAAAATTTAAATTTTAACACAAAAAAACCTCCCAAAATAAATTGAAAGGTTAAGTATATTTTTTGAATTGAATTTTTACAGTCCGAACTGCTTAGCAAACAAATCAGGGAAAACGCCCAGTACCACTAATGAAGCAATAATTACTACCGCAACAATATTGTAGGTTACCGTTACTTTTTCTGAAGTTTTGAAAGTGGTTTCCTTAAAGAAGAACATGGCAATAATCAGTCTTAAATAATAAGCAATAGAAATTGCCGAACCTAAAACCGCAACGATTATTAAGAAAGTATTGTCATCCTTCGTTAAGGCCTGAGCAAATAATGAGAATTTACCCATAAATCCTGCCGTCAAAGGAATTCCCGCCATTGATAATAAAGAGATCGTTGCTACAACAGCCAATAAAGGTTCTGTTTTCGCCAATCCTTTGAAAGCTCCGAAGGAGGTTTCTCTTTTGATTTTTTCTACCCAGATTAAACACATAAAAACTCCTACTGTAGACAGTGAATATGCGAATAAGTAAAATGCTAATGTATAGGTAGAAAGCGCATTCATTCCGAAGAACACTAAACCGATATATCCTGCGTGAGATACTGAAGAGTAGGCCAACATTCTTTTTGCATTGGTCTGTGCAAGTCCCATAACGTTGGCAAGAACCAAAGTGATGATTAAGAAAACTCCAAGAATGTTAATCCATTCAGCAGTTACGCCGGAGAATCCTATGGTCATTAATCTGAATAAAGCAAAGAAACCTGAGATTTTCACCACACTTGCCATGAAAGCCGTAATCAGTGAAGGTGAACCTGCATATACATCCGGACTCCACATGTGGAAAGGTGCCAAAGCTACTTTGAATGACATTGCACAAAGCATTAGAATCACTCCTAAAATTAACATGATATTGTTAGGATTCGTAATGGTGAATTCCTGAATTCTGTATAAATCGAAAGTTCCTGTACTTCCGTAGATAAATGCGATACCAAACAACAGAAAACCTGTCGCAAATGCACCCATCAGGAAATACTTAATAGAAGCTTCGTTTGATCTTAAATCTGTTTTGTTTGCTCCCGCCATTACGTATAACGGAATAGAAAGAATCTCAATCCCTAAGAATAAAGTCACTAGGTTTTGGAAACCGAAAAGGATGATTCCGCCACTCAAAGCGAAAAGCATCAAGGCATACAATTCTGACTGGTGGCTTCTGTGATTGCTGAATGCAAAACCTCCTAAAAAGAACAGCAGTAAAGTTGTTACCAAAGATATTTTTGTAAACAACGCAGTGTTTGCGGTGTAGTCATACATGTGTCTGTACTGCGCGAAGAATGAAGCCTCCGGTAAGAAACTCACATACAAGGCAACAATTAATCCAAAAATCCCAATGTATCTTGCGAATTTTCCTTGCTCAAAAACTCCCGAAAATAACGCAGCAACTGCAGTTAGGAAAACAATAATTAAAACACTCATAATTTATATTTGAGATGAGAAGGTTTAAAGTTTTTAGTTTAAAGTTTTCAGTTCAGTGTTTGAAGTTGAACTTTTTCTTTGCTATTTTACTTTTAACCTCTTAATTCTTTAATCTTTTACTATTTAAAATCTTTTAATGTTAATTAATCATTGAAGTATAAATAAACTTCAGTGAACTACTTACCATATCAATGACCGGCTGAGGAAAAACTCCCAGAACAATTACAAATACTGCAATACTTGCCAATACCGAGAATTCTACTGCTGATAAATCTTTAGCTGTACTTAAAACCGCATCATCTCCCGGTCCGAACATTGCTTTTCCGTAGAATCTCAATAAATATACTGCACAAAGAATAACGGTAAGACCTGCAATTACTGAAGCCAGTACATTAAAGTCGAAGATCGATTTGATCAAAATAAATTCTCCGATGAAACCATTCGTCAACGGAACGCCCATTGAACCTAATATGATTATTAAAAACAAAACGGCAAACTTCGGAGCAACTTTCGCCAAACCTCCCATCTGTCTGATGTCTCTAGATTTAAATCTTTTGTATAAAATATCAGCACAGAAGAATAAACCTGCCACGTTAATACCGTGAGCAAATGTCTGTACCAAAGCTCCTTCAGCTCCTTCAATGGTAAATGTACCTCTTAAAGTAAGAACTGCAGAAGAGAAAATTCCTGCCACCATCAATCCAACGTGAGAGAAAGATGAATACGCAATGATTCTCTTCATATCGGTCTGTATGATTGCGATTAACGCTCCGTGGACAATTCCTACAATCGCCAGAATAATAACAATCTGTCCGGAAATCCCGAAGATTGCTGTCGGTGTGATCGGAATCAAATAACGAAGTACACCATATATTGCCATTTTAAGCATAATCCCTGATAACAACATCGATCCCTGAGTAGGAGAGTAGGTATAAGTATCCGGTTGCCAAGTGTGGAATGGGAAAACCGGAAGTTTTACTGCAAATGCAAAGAAGATAAACCAGAAAACAACAATCTGTTGAGTTTCACCAAGGTCTGCGTTATACAAATCTGTTAAAGCAAATGATGCTGAATGCGTGTAAACGTAGATTAAACCAGCCAACATAAACAAAGATCCTACGAAAGTATACACGAAGAATTTTGTAGTGAACTCCAGTCTTTTGTTTTCCTGACCCCAAAGTGCGGCGATAAACCAGATCGGAATCAAAGTTACTTCCCAGAAAATGTAGAACAACAATCCGTCTAAAGCAGTGAAAACACCCACCAATCCGAACTGCATCAGCAAAATCAGACCGTAGAAAGAATTTTTATAGCTTACATTTTCATTAAAAGATGATAAAATAATGATGGGCATCAAAATATTGGTCAACAATAAAAGTAACAAGCTCATTCCGTCAATTCCGAAATGAAGGTTACTTTTTATAAACTGTGACCAAGGATAGTTGATCTCGTACTGCAATACGCTGTCTACGGTTGGATTAAAATCAAAATCCGAAACAACGTAAAATGTAAGCAGCATTTGAATCAAAGCAATTCCTAATGCCAGGTATTTACTGGAAGTATTCCTCCATGCAAAGACCAATCCCGAACCTACTAGAGGTAAAAGTAATAATGTTAATAGTAAATAAGACATTATTGTAATATAAAGTTAACAATCAGTATAATTCCCACAGCTAAAGACATGATCAGAATGTAGTTTTCTACATTTCCGTTCTGTATACGCTTCATCGATCTTCCGCTGTCTTCAGCGCCTTCCCCGATGTAGTCTACAAAACGATCCAGTACGCCTTTGTCAAACATTTTCCCGCCACGTCCCAGTCCTTCAACGGTTTTTACAATCAATGCATTGTAAAGTTCGTCAACGTACAGTTTTTTAGCAGAAAGTTTTTCCCATCCTGTATAATCGTCTTCAGCAATAGCTCTTTTTTTCTTATTTACATAAGTATTTTTTACGATAAACCAAACTGCAAAGAACATAGCAACAGTTGCTCCCAAAAGAATAAATTCTGTGCTCTCTGCTACGCCTGTAAGTGTAGATTCCATTTGCTTAAAGCTTTCCTGTGTCAGTACCGGTTTCAGCCATTCCATTAATTTAGCATAATGACCGTGACCGATGAAGTGAGGAAGGTTAATGAAACCTCCAAGAACTGAAAGGACAGCCAGAACGATTAACGGTAAAGTCATGTTTAATGGACTTTCGTGTAAATGATGTTTTTGATCATCCGTACCTCTGAAATCTCCATGGAAAGTCAGGTAATACAATCTGAACATATAAGTTGCAGTAACAGCCGCCAAGATGAATAGCATCACCCAGTAAACAGGGTTTTTAGCATAAGCTGCAACTAAAATTTCGTCTTTTGAAATCATCCCTGATAATAAAGGGAATCCTGAGATTGCTAAAGTTCCGATCAGGAAAGTTGCGTGTGTGATTGGAATATATTTTTTCAAACCTCCCATGAAACGCATATCCTGTTCGTTGCTCATTGCGTGAATGACAGAACCTGCACCTAAGAATAACAAAGCTTTAAAGAAAGCATGCGTCATTACGTGGAACATTGCAGTTGTGTAAGCTCCCAAACCTAAAGCGATGAACATGAAACCAAGCTGTGAAACTGTAGAATATGCCAATACTTTTTTGATGTCGTTCTGACGTAATGCATAGAAACCTGCCAATGCTGCGGTTAAAAATCCGATTAATAAAATTCCGTCCTGTACGGTTGGAGCTAAAGTAAATAAGAAGTTTGATCTTACCACTAAATAAATACCTGCCGTTACCATCGTCGCCGCGTGAATCAATGCAGAAACCGGAGTCGGACCAGCCATCGCATCGGGTAACCATGTATATAAAGGAACCTGAGCAGATTTTCCGGTAGCACCAATAAATAAACTCGCTGTAATAAAGATGATGATTGTTCCATCCAGTTCAAATTTCCCTGAGTTTTGAGCAACAGTTAAATAATCAACTGCATTTGTCTGAGATGCAATCATAAAGATTCCGATCAACAAAGCAAGGTCACCAATTCTGTTCATGATGAAAGCTTTTCTTGCCGCTTTCCCATATTCTTCGTTCGTGTACCAGAAACCGATCAATAAGTAAGAACACAAACCTACACCTTCCCATCCGATGAATAAGATTAGGTAGTTGCTTCCCATTACCAAAAGTAACATCGAGAAGATAAACAGATTTAAATAAGTAAAAAACTTATAGAAACCTTTATCATGACTCATATATCCGATAGAGTAGAGGTGAATCAAAGATCCGATTCCTGTAATAATCATCACCATCATTAATGACAGCTGATCGATCTGGAAACCGAAGTTAATTTGAATTCCGTTGACTCTGAACCATTCAAAAGCTTTTACGATTACGGGCTGGCTTTCAGAATCGAAATTCAGAAATAAGCTTACCGCAATACAGAAAGATCCGAAAACAGCAATTGTAGCCAGGCTTCCAACAACTATTTTTGGAAGATTTTTTCCGAATAAACCGTTAATGAGAAAACCTAAAAGTGGTAAAAGTATTATTGCATAGACTAAATTCTCCATTCTTTATCCTCTTAATTTATTAAATATACTTACATCCACAGAACGGGTATTTCTATATAGCATCGCAATAATTGCCAAACCTACAGCAACTTCTGCAGCGGCAACCACCATAATGAAGAAAACTAAAAGTTGTCCGTCACTGTTCCCGTTGTACGCTGAAAATGCAGCCAACAAAAGGTTTACAGAATTAAGCATAAGCTCCACACAACCCAAAATTACAATCGCGTTTTTTCTCAGCAATACTCCCAAAACCCCAAGACAGAACAGTACTGACGAAAGGATAATGAAATATTCCAAAGGGACGCTTTGCATAAAAGTATTTACTTCTCCCATAATTTATAAATCTTTTTTACCGATTAATACCGCACCTACAATCCCTGCTAAAATCAGGATGGAAGCAAGCTCAAACGGCAAAACATATTCGTTGAATAAAAGTCTTCCCAGGTTCTTTGTAAGACCAACGCCTTTGTCTACGCCTTCAATAACAACGTGCTTGTTTTGAACTCCTCTGAAAACACCCAAAACCCCAATTAATAAAAGACCTGCTGTAAAAACTCCGACAAACTTTAAAGTATTGTTCTTCTTACTTTCGTCTTCTTTATTAAGGTTAAGCATCATTAAGATATAAAGGAATAAAACCATGATCGCACCTGCGTAAACGATAATCTGTATGATGGCCAGGAATTGAGCATTTAGAAGAATGTACATTCCGGCGATTGAAAACATTGTAACAATTAATGACAGAATAGCGTAGAGAGGATTTCTCGCAAATACGAAGTAAACCGCACTTGACACTGCTAAAAACGCCACCAAGAAAAATAAAAACTGATCCATTATTTTACCGCATTTTTTTGTTTCTCGGACTGTCTTTCAGTGATGTCAATCCTTTCATTAATTTTTTCAACCAATTTATCTTTTCCATAAATGAAAGAACCTCTGTTTGTTTCTACATCTACCAAACGGTCTGTCAGATAAATTGCAGATTTCGGACAAGCCTCTTCACACATACCGCAGAAAATACATCTCAACATATTGATTTCATATACTGATGCATATTTTTCTTCTCTGTAAAGATCTTTTTCTTCTCTAGTTCTTTCAGAAGCGGTCATTGTAATCGCTTCAGCAGGACATGCCACCGCGCACAAACCACAAGCTGTACATCTTTCTCTGCCCTCTTCATCCCTTTTCAGAACGTGCTGACCTCTCCAGATATCTGCTCTCGGTTTTTGTACTTCCGGATAAGAATAAACATTCGGAGCACGTTTTACAACGGTTCTCACAGCATGCTTAAAAGTAATCCCCATACCTTTGAAAATCGCCGGAAGGTAGATTTTTTCAGCAAGGGTCATTTCTTTATTCGAAACAACTTTTGATCTGTTGGTTAATTTCATTTTTTATTGTTTAAATGTTGGAAGATGGAAGCTGGGTGATGGAACTTATCTCATCGCCGCTTTCTCATCAGCTCATTTTTCAAATTTATATTTCTGTTAGAATTTGTAAGTGGGATGTTTGATGTCAAATTCCCATTTTCAAATTCTCAAATTATTTCATTTTCAAATTAATTACCGAACGCTAAAATTACCGCTCCTGTAATCATCAAGTTCACCAGTGCCAATGGAATTAAAGTTTTCCATCCTAAGTGCATCAATTGGTCATATCTGAATCTTGGAAGTGTCCATCTGATCCACATAAAGATCAAAATTCCGACAATCGTTTTCGTTAAGAATGCGACGATGCTTAAAATTCCGGCAGCATTTTCTCCCCAGTTTTGTGTTACCCACTCAATTCCCGGATAGTTGTAACCTCCGAAGAAAAGAACTACGATAAATGCATTTGAAATAAACATGTTCACATATTCACCAAACATATACAATCCTAACTTCATTGAAGAATATTCGGTAGAATATCCTGTTACCAGTTCAGATTCACACTCAGGTAAATCGAAAGGGTGACGGTTGGTTTCTGCCAACGCCGATACAAAGAAAATTAAAAATGCTAAAGGCTGGTAAAGTATATTCCAGTTTAATCCGTCTATCTCAAAAAGACCCCATATTTTCCCTGAAGTCTGAGTTTCGGTAATTACTTTTAAATCTAAACTTCCAGTCATCATAATGATGGAAAGCAATGCAAGACCCATCGCCAATTCGTAAGAAATCATCTGCGAAGAAGCACGGATGGCACCCAATAATGAATACTTGTTGTTAGAAGCCCAGCCTCCGATCATAATTCCGTAAACTCCGATAGAAGCCATACCGATAATGAACAGTACACCTACATCAATATTAGCCACCTGTAAATCGAAAGACTCACCACCAATATTCAATGTTTTACCCCAAGGAATTACTGCCCCGGTAATCAGTGAAATAAACATCACTAATGCAGGTCCCAGTACAAAAAGGAATCTTTCTGCATTTTGAGGCGTAAAATCTTCTTTAAAGAAAAATTTTCCACCATCTGCAAGAGGCTGCAGTAAACCGAATGGTCCGGATCTGTTTGGCCCGATTCTGTCCTGCATGATTGCCGCCACTTTTCTTTCTGCCCAGGTAGAGTAGGCCGCTATCGTTAATGATAACAGGAAAAGCGCCAGTACAAGTATTAATTTAAATGTAAGTAAATCCATTTTTTATAGTTTGAAATTTGAGATTTGACGTTTGAGATTTGTACTCATTTTCAAATTTTCAAATTAATAAATTTTCAAATTTTTATTTTTCGTCTTTTTCGCTGATTTCTTTCGCCATCGGATTGTCTAAAACTCTCAATTCGTCTTTAGGCTTTTCGTAGTGGTTCAATGAAATAACTGAATGTCTGTCGATATTTCTAGGGCCCTCAATGTTCCAGTCACTAAGACTTTTTCTTTCGAAACGGCAAGTGTCGCAGATAAATTCTTCAACTTCTCCCCACTGATCTTTTCTGGCAGTAACTCTTACGATCTCATCACCTTTCATATAAACGGTAGCTTTACCTGAACATTTATCACATTTACATGAAGCGTTCATTGGTTTTGTAAACCAAACTCTGCTTGCAAAACGTGCAGTTCTGTCTGTCAATGCTCCAACCGGACAAACGTCAATTACGTTTCCGATAAAATCATTGTCCAAAGCTTTATTTAGATAAGTAGAAATTTCAGCATGATCTCCTCTGAACAAAATTCCGTGCTCACGCTCACCTGTCAATTGGTTTGCCGCCAAAACGCATCTTGCACACAGGATACAACGGTTCATATTCAACTTGATATGTGGACCTAAGTCGTCTGCATCATAGGTATTTCTCTTAAATTCAGTTCTGGTTTCAAGATTTCCGTGTTCGTAACCCAGATCCTGAAGATGACATTCTCCAGCCTGATCACAAACCGGGCAGTCTAACGGGTGATTCACCAATAAGAATTCGGTAACTGCTTTACGGCCTTCCTGTGCTTTATCAGAAGAAAGGTTTTTCACTTCCATTCCGTCCATCACATTCGTTCTGCAGCTTGCTACCAATTTCGGCATAGGGCGCGGATCTGCTTCCGAACCTTTAGAAACCTCTACCAAACATGTTCTACATCTTCCTCCACTGGCTTCCAGTTTGCTGTAATAGCACATTGCTGGTGGTACAGATTTTCCGCCGATTTGTCTTGCTGCTTCCAAAATAGAAGTTCCAGGCAAAACTTCAGCAGTCTGTCCGTCTATCGTTATTTTAAATTTCTTAACCTCTTCGCTCATATTCTTTCGCTTTATAATGCGCTAAGCAATAGTTCTATTTATTAATTAAAATCAAATTACTTTGATCTTTTTGTCGTATTAAAAGTATATCCAATTCCTACATTAAATTGTGCATATACAAAATCCTGATTGGCTTTATCCGGCTTATTGTTCAGTGTTGTTTTAATATCCGGCATATTGATGTATCCAAGCTTTCCTTCTGCCTGAAGAACAATATGCTTAATGATTACCACACTCACCGCAGCTCTGGCATCCACTCCAAATCCTGCTAAATGGAATCTGTCACTTCTCTCATTTCCCATCAGCTGAACGTTAGACTTTGGTAGTAAAGCACCTAATCCACCTCCGTAGCTCGCTAAAATAGCAATATGTTTTTTATTTAAAACGTTATGATATTTCTGTGCTCCAATGTTGATATAGTTAAGACCGTCGGTGTGTTCAAATGTCAAAAATTCTCCACTGTTCAGGTCTACTGTTCCATTGTTCACCATTCCTGCATATTTAGGATCATTGATATATCCTTTTAAATTTACAGTTTGGTTTTGATCCATCACATACTTCATGTGATCCATTCCTAAAGTTATTCCTAAATTATCTTTCGGAAAATAGGTAATCCTGTAATTAACCTGAGGAATTGTTATGCTTCCCGGATTAAAATAGGTTCCCCAGTCAAATTTGGTCTGTCTGTCATTTGCAACTACATTATCCAACTGAAAATCATAACCGTCACCCTTAAAGTGAATATCTGATTTTGAATATTTTGCATTGTTCCATCCCCAAAACACCAAGAAGCTTCCTTTTTTGAAAACTCTGCTGTTTTCCTCCTGTTGTTGTCCTTTTACATTAACTGAACTGAATCCGATTAATAATAAAAGAACGATTATATTTTTCAATTCTTTGAGACTCTATTAATTACTTGCTGCAACTGGGATAGGGTCTGCATAATTGGCCAATCCGTAGTTTTGAGTTTGACTTAATTCAGGATTTTTCACGTGCCACTCAAATTCATCTCTGAAGTGACGAATCGCTGCTGCTACAGGCCATGCTGCCGCATCACCCAATGGGCAAATGGTGTTTCCTTCGATTTTTCTCTGGATATCCCAAAGCAAATCGATGTCTTCCATTTTTCCTTCTCCTTTTTCTATCTTCTTTAAAATTTTGTGCATCCATCCCGTTCCTTCACGGCAAGGAGTACACTGTCCGCAACTTTCATGGTGATAAAATCTCGCCAAAGTCATGGTATGTTCTACAACGCACTGGTCTTCATCCAAAACGATGAAACCTCCTGAACCCATCATCGTTCCGGTAGCGAAACCACCGTCAGCAAGAGATTCATAGTTCATATATCTTGGTTCACCATTTACGGTTTTCAGTAATAAGTTTGCCGGAACGATCGGAACTGAACTTCCTCCGGGAATACACGCTTTCAGCTTTTTACCGTTTGGAATTCCGCCACAATATTCATCAGAATAAATAAATTCTTCAACCGTAATGGTCATGTCGATTTCATAAACTCCCGGTTTATTGATATTTCCGCAGGCAGAAATTAATTTTGTACCTGTAGATCTTCCAACACCGATTTTTGCATATTCTGCACCGGTAATATCGATAATCGGAACAATAGCTGCGATCGATTCAACATTGTTAACAACCGTTGGTCTCTCCCAAAGTCCTTTTACAGCCGGGAAAGGTGGTTTCAATCTTGGGTTTCCTCTTTTTCCTTCAAGAGATTCAAGTAAAGCCGTTTCTTCACCACAGATATAAGCTCCGCCACCTCTCTGAACATAAATTTCACAATCGAAACCGGTTCCTAAGATGTTTTTACCTAAAAATCCTGCAGCTTTAGCTTCTTCAATCGCTTCTTCCAAAATATCCGGAATCCATGAATACTCACCACGGATGTAGATATAAGAAACATTTGAACCTAAAGTATAAGATGAAATCAACATTCCCTCAATCAAAAGATGAGGAAGGAATTCCATTAAATATCTGTCTTTGAAAGTTCCCGGTTCAGATTCATCAGCATTCACTACCAAGTGTCTCGGAACACCTTCCGGTTTTGCCAGAAAGCTCCACTTCATTCCTGTTGGGAAACCTGCACCACCACGACCACGAAGACCTGAAACTTTTACTTCTTCAAGAATTTCTTCGGGTGTCATTTTCAAGGCTTTTTCTGCTGCAGTGTAACCTCCCTGTTTACGGTAAGTTTCAAAATAGCGGATGCCTTCTATGTGTGCGTCTTTAAGTAAAAGTTTTTTACTCATTTTTAATTATGCTTTTAGCATTTGGCTGCTGGCTTTTGGCCTTTACACTTCGACAAGCTCAGTGTGACAGTTTTATGCTTCTTTTAATTTGTTTAAAATTTATTTAGCCCAAGTCAACCTGTCCTTCTCTGCAAAGATCAAGGATTTCGTCTACTTTTTCTATCGTTAAATTTTCGTGATAGAACTTTCCTAACTGTAACATTGGAGCGTATCCACATGCACCAAGGCATTCAGCTGGCTTTAGGGTAAACATTCCGTCGGCAGTAGTTTCACCGTCTTTTATGTTCAGTTTTGTTCTGATGTGGTCTAATATTTTTTCGCTTCCGCAAACCATACAAGGTCCCGTTCTGCAAACTTCCAAAACATATTTACCAACCGGTTTCATATTGAACATGGTATAGAAAGTAGCAACTTCATATACTTCAATTGGCTTAATGCTCAATAATTCAGCAACATAATCCATCACAGGAACGTCTAACCAACCTCCGAATTCTTTCTGCGCAATGTGAAGCACAGGAAGAAGAGCAGATTTTTGTCTTCCCTCAGGGTATCTTGCCATGATTTTATGGACCTGCTGTAAACTTTCCGGTTTAAAAGCTATTGTTTCGCTCATCTTTATCTGATTTGAGATTTGAGGTTTGAAATTTGAGATTCAAAAGCTCAATTCTAAATTTATTTTAATTAAAAAGTTCTTTTAGGAACTATTCAGTTGTAAAATATACAAAGTACAGAGTACTGGGTAATTATTTACTGTTTATATTTTAAAGTACATTGTACATCAGTACATTATACTTTATACAATTTTACGCGTCTAATTCTCCCGCAATAATATTCATACTACACATCGTAACGATGGCGTCTGAAATCACAGAACCTGTAATCATTTCAGGATAAGCCTGGTAATAAATGAAACATGGTCTTCTGAAGTGCAGTCTGTATGGTGTTCTACCACCGTCGCTTACCAAATAGAATCCTAATTCTCCGTTTCCTCCTTCTACTGCGTGGTAAACTTCTCCTTTAGGAACATCAGTTTCTCCCATTACAATTTTGAAATGGTAGATTAACGCTTCCATTTTCTGGTAAACATCTGCCTTTTCTGGAAGATAGAAGTCAGGAACATCTGCGTGGAAAGGTCCTTCAGGAAGGTTATCGTAAGCCTGGTTAATTATTTTTAATGATTCCCAGATCTCCTGTTGGCGAACCATAAATCTGTCGTAAGTATCGCCTGCAGTTCCTACAGGAATGATGAAGTCAAAATCTTCGTAAGAAGAATAAGGTTCCGCAACTCTTACATCATAATCAACACCTGATGCACGTAAATTGGGACCTGTAAACCCGTAGCTTAAAGCTCTCTCTGCAGAAATTGCTCCAGCACCAATGGTTCTGTCCATGAAGATTCTGTTTCTCTCCAGCAACTGACCGAATTCTGCAAATCTTGCCGGGAAAGTTTTTAGGAAATCTTTAAGCAACTCATGGAATTTTGGAGTGAAATCTCTTTCAAAACCTCCGATTCTTCCCATGTTTGTTGTCATCCTCGCTCCACAAATCTGCTCGTACATATCGTAAATACGCTCTCTTTCGATGAACATATACGTCAATCCTGTAATAGCACCTGCGTCCATTCCGGTTACCCCGTTACAGATCAGATGATCACCGATTCTTGCCAGTTCCATTAAAATAACGCGCATATAATCTACACGCTTTGGAACTTTGATACCGATGAGTTTTTCAACCGTCATGTGCCATCCTAAGTTATTAATAGGAGCCGAACAGTAGTTCATACGGTCTGTAAGAGTAGTAATCTGAGAATAGTTTCTTCTTTCAGAAATTTTCTCAAAAGCTCTGTGGATATAACCAACGGTCTGCTCAGCATGAAGAATTCTTTCTCCATCCATCGTCAACACGTTCTGGAAAATTCCGTGTGTTGCAGGGTGAGTAGGACCAAGATTCAGGGTGTATAACTGCCCGTCAATCTGTTCTTTACTTTCGTGTTGGTTAAGTATATTAGATAATGAGTTATCTTTCATAATATTTGCTTTTAGCTATTTGCTTCTGGCTATTGGCTAGCTGCCATCCGCCATTGGCTATATTATCTTCCGAACATTGCATCGTCCTTGTCGGTTCTGGTACCGTCTTCAAGTCGATATTCTTTCAACATAGGGTGGTATCCAAGATCTTCCATATTTAAAATAGGTCTGAGATCCGGGTGACCTTTAAATTTAATTCCGTAGAAATCAAAAGTTTCTCTTTCCATCCAGTTGGCTCCTGCATACAGTTCAGTCAGAGAGTCTACCTCGATATTTTCTCTTGTCATGAAAATCTTCAGACGTAATCTGAAGTTGGTCATCATATTCTGTAAGTGATAAACCACACCGATTTCCTTATCTGGGAATTCCGGGTAATGGATTCCACAAACGTCGGTAAGGAAATTGATTTCCAATGATGAGTCTTTCAGATAATGAATGACTTTTTTGATATCTTCTTTCTTAACTTCAATTGTCAGCATTCCGTAAGGCTCTGAGCTGGTAATTACCGTTTCAGGAAACTCTCTTGTAATGGCTTCTAATACAAATTCGTTCGTCATTCTCTTAGTTGCTAATATTATAAGAGTCTAATAAATGCTGATATTCAGGAGTATCTCTTCTTCTGATGCTTTCGCTTTCTGCCAAAGCTTGAACCTGCATAACTCCTTCAATAATCTGCTCCGGTCTTGGCGGGCATCCAGGAACATAAACGTCCACAGGAATAATTTTGTCAATTCCCTGTAAAACAGAGTAGCTGTCGAAAATACCACCGCTGGAAGCGCAAGCACCAACAGCAACAACCCATTTCGGTTCAGCCATTTGTGTGTATACTTCTTTTAAAACAGGGCCTAATTTTTTAGATATCGTTCCGCAAACCATCAGCATATCTGCCTGTCTTGGTGAGAAAGAGTTTCTTTCCATACCAAAACGTGATGCGTCATACGTTGGGTTAAGCGTCGCCATAAATTCGATACCACAACAAGAAGTTGCAAAAGGCAATGGCCAAAGTGAAAACTTTCTTGCCATACCGATCACACTGCTCAGTTTTGTTGCGAAAAAACCTTCTCCTTCAAATCCTTCGGGAGCTGGTGCATCTGTTCTTATAATTGGTTTTTGATCTGACATTTTGTTGATTTTTAATATTCTAATTTAGATTCCAAATTGCCGTTAATGTTAACTTTAATCTGATTGTGTTTATCTAAATCTCTTATTTAAAATGATGATGACTATTTATCCCAGTCCAGTGCCCCACGTTTCCAGACATAGAAGAATGCTAGGAAGAAAATGGCAACGAACATTAGTACTGCAAAGAATCCTTCTAATCCGAATTCTCTGAAGTTAACTGCATATGGATAAAAGAATACGATTTCGATATCAAACAGTACAAAAAGTACTGCTGTCAGGAAATATTTAATAGAGAATGGAGTTCTTGCATTTCCTTCAACAGGAATACCACATTCCCAGCTTGAGTTCTTTACAGAATTCCCTTTTTTCTGCTGTGGACCCAAAAAATGAGCGCCAAGCAAAGAAATGGCAACAAAACCAATGGCTACACCGGCTTGTATAAGTATTGGAATATAACTTTCAGGTAAATTCATTTTTACATTATTATCTCAAGTTGCAAATTTAGGCAATAAACAATAAAGCATGAAATTAATCAACTTAAAAGTCTGATGAAAATGGGAAAAACCGATAATTTAGAATCAATAAAAATAGTATCTATTTCTTCAGTTTTTTGAGGAGAGTGAACGCCATGAAGGATATGTAACCAAAAAGTATACTTGCGTACAGGATATTAATGATGGTATTAAGACGTCCGTCTTCAGACTCTAAAAAGAGATTGTAAGAGATAAATCCGGCAATTAATATTGCGAAAATGATAAGGTGTATTTTCATATCAGAATTTTAACGAATAAGTTCTTCTTCTTTTATGATTCACAGGATTGTAGTCCTGCCAGAGAACCTGTACGCTTTTATTTTCTTCCAGTTCGGGATTGGTTTCTGCGAAGTCGATTCCCATATTGTTGAAACGCACAAAGATCTCTTTAAAAATAATAGCCGTTACCCCGCGTCTCTGATATTCCGGATGAATTCCAATCAGATAAAAATTGGCTCTGTCATTTTTCTTCTGAGCCTGCATGAAATGCCACCAGCCAAACGGGAAAAGTTTGCCCTTTGCTTTCTGTAATGCTTTTGAATAAGAAGGCATCGTCACTGCAAAAGAAACCAATTCATCATGCTCGTCAACTACGCAGATCACATAGTTTTTAGCAATCATCGGGAAGAATTTCTCTTTATATGTTTTTATCTGTTCTTCGGAAATAGGAGTATAGGTGGAAAGATGTTTATATGTCTCGTCGAGCAATTTAAACATTGGTTTCACATACGGTAAAATCTCTTCTTTACTTTGGAAATCCAAGACTCTCAGGTTGTATTTTTCAGCGATCAGCTTGCTGAATTTTTCTACTTTCGGAGGAAGAATTTTCGGGAAGTTCATCTCAAATTCTACCCATTCCTTTTCTTTTACTAGTCCGAGATTTTCAATATGCTGAGGGTAATATTCATAGTTGTAAATTCCGATCATCGTAGCGATTTTTTCAAATCCGAAAGTCAGCATTCCCGCCTTGTCAAGATTGGTAAAGCCCATTGGTCCTTCAATGTTGTCGATCTGATGCGCTCTGGCATAATTGATAGCAGTATCAATTAACGCCTTCGAAACTTCTTTATCGTCAATAAAATCGATCCATCCAAAACGAACTTTTCTGATGCCGAGTTCCTTTTCTTCTTTATGGTTGATGATTACTGCGATTCTACCAACTATTTTACTGTTTTTAAATGCCAGAAACTGTTTTGCCTCGGAATACTGCAACGCTGGGTTTTCCTGAGAATTCCACACATTCAATTCATCTTTAATAAAAGACGGAACATAATAAGGATTGTTCTTGTACAAATCCATCGGGAATTTTACAAATTGTTTTAATTCGTTAGGTGTTTTTACTTCAAGAATTGAAACTTCTGACATAGTATTTTGGGGTAATTTCAACCACAAATATAATTAATAATTATGAATACTTTGGCACAGTTATTACATCCTGTAATAGAATTATTATATATTAAATTTCAGAAAAAATGACAGGTTATTATCTTATTATAGGAATCTCGATGCTTATCAGCTGGCTGGTTTCCTCAAGATTGAAATCTAAATTCGAGTATTACTCAAACGTACATCTTAGAAACGGACTTTCAGGAAAAGAAGTAGCAGAAAAAATGTTGAGAGATAATGGAATTAATGATGTGCAGGTAATTTCAGTTCCGGGACAGTTAACAGATCACTATAATCCGCAGGACAAAACAGTAAATCTTTCAGAAGGTGTCTATATGCAGCGAAATGCGGCAGCAGCGGCGGTTGCAGCTCACGAATGCGGACATGCTGTACAGCATGCAGTAGGTTATTCAATGTTGCAGTTGAGATCAAAATTAGTTCCGGTTGTAAGCATCAGTTCCAATTTAATGCAGTTTGTATTAATAGGAGGAATTGTAGTGATGGCAATGAGCGGAAATAAACTCATACTTCTAATCGGAGTAATTATGTTTGCCTTAACGACACTTTTTGCTTTTATAACGCTACCGGTAGAGTACGACGCAAGTAACCGGGCGATGAAATGGCTTAAAGACACTGGAACGGTAACAGCTGAAGAATTTGTTGGCGTAAAAGACAGTCTGACCTGGGCGGCTAGAACCTACCTGGTGGCTGCTCTGGGGTCATTAGCTCAGCTTCTTTATTTTGCTTCTTTACTAATGGGAGGCAGAAGAGATTAGAATTCAGTCTTTAAAATCAAACGAAATATGTTGCATCTCAGAAAGTTTTTCTGAGATGCTTTCTTTTTGTGCTGTTTTCAGGGAAGCGGTTAGGATGCAGTTTTCATCGGCATCAAAATGTAAAACTTTTGCATCAAATTTTGAAAGTAACGTGAAAATTACATTCTGCTGATTAAAACTGAACCGGATTTCAATCTCAGTTTCTAGCTCTATAGTAATAATTTCAGCCTCTTCCAAAGTGATTTTAGCAGATTCCTTATATGCTTTCACCAAACCGGAAACACCCAGTTTTGTTCCTCCATAATAACGAACGGTGATGACTAAAACATTAGTAATTTCATTAGCTAAAAGTTGATTGTAGATGGGTAAACCAGCGCTTCCTGATGGCTCTCCGTCATCGTTGGCGCGGTAGTTTTCTCCATGTAAGCCCATTCGGAATGCGTAGCAGTGGTGCGTTGCTTTGGGATGTTCTGCTCTTACTTTGTCTAAAGCGTTTTTTAATTCAGTTTCATTATTCACCGGAAACGCAAAGCCGATAAACTTGCTGCCTTTTTCTTTCAGAAGCGTGTTTTCAACTGGTTTTTCGATGGTTTTGTATTCGTGTATCATTTCTTAAAAATCTGATTTGAATTTTTATGAAACTCCATTACATTGTCTCTGAATTGTTTAATTTCAAAAGGTTTATGTTGAAATTTTGGTGCCCTCGTTCCGTTGTCAATCCGGAGATTTTCATTTTTAATAACAATGGTCTCGTCCCATAAATCGGAATCAATAAACTGCTGTAAAACTACATTTCCACCTTCTACAATTACCGACTGGATTTGTAATTCATACAGTTTTTTAATCAAATTTTCAATAAAGCCGGCTCTTCCTGTTTTGATGAATCTGATATTGTCTTCATCCGAATCTTTTAAAGAGTTGAACACCAGAGTTTCTGCTTCGTTGTTGTAAATGTGATAATCCATCGGAACTTTTAAATCGATATCAATCAAAATTCTCACAGGATTTCTGCCGGTCATTTCTCTGGTAGTCAGACTCGGATTATCACGCAAAGCAGTCATTGTTCCTATTAAAATAGCGTGTTCGTTATTTCTTAATTCGTGTACATACTGTTTCGTTAATGAATTGCTTATTTGGGTTGGTTTAAAATCTCTGTCTATAAATCCGTTGCCCGACTGTGCCCATTTCAGAACGATAAATGGCCGTTTCTTTTCGTGATAAGTAAAGAATCTTTTATTTAAATCAATACATTCTTTTTCTAAAACACCGGAAATTACTTCTATTCCGGCCTCCTGAATGATTTTTTTTCCTTTTCCATTCACTTTGTCGTGAGAATCCATAGCACCGATGACGACTTTTTTAAACCCTGACTCTACAATTTTTAAAGCGCAGGGCGGAGTTTTTCCAAAGTGGGCACAAGGCTCAAGTGAAACGTAGATGGTAGATTCCGCAAACAGACTTTTGTCTTCGGCTGAATTGATGGCATTGATTTCAGCATGGTTTTCTCCTGCTTTATGATGGTAGCCTTCACCAATGATTTTCCCATTATGAACAATCACGCTTCCCACCAAAGGATTGGGATAAGTATCTCCCGTAGCTTTTTTAGCCAGCTCAATGCATCTTTTTATATAAAATTCGTCCTGCATAATATGAAAAAAGCGAAGACAAATTTCTTTGCTTCGCCTGGTATAATTGTATTAAATATTTTAGTCTCCTGAAATAATATTGTGAAGATTCTGCTTCAGAGTTTCCAAGTGGCCTTTTTTACTGTCAATGGTATTGTAAGTATCTGCAAGCATAGGATTCTCTCGCGAAGGGTTCTTGAAGAAAGCAAGATTGTTTTCCAGTTTTACGATTTCGCCTTCAAGATCAGAAATCTGGCTCTTGATTTTTCTTGCTTTGTCTGTTAACTGGTTTTCAGATAGACCTTCTTCTTTCAATTCAAGCTCATTAATTTTATTCAGCTTTAATTTCTCTCTTAAAGTCTTATTGAATTCAGAATTGATTCCGATTTTATCTCTTGGTACTTTTCCAATATTGTTCCATGCAGTTTTAATGTTTTCAATTTTCTCGATGCTTCCCTCTTCATCAGAAATGGTTTTAAGCTCTTCAAGAATTTCTTTTTTCTGCTTATAATTTTCCTTCCAGTTATCTGTAGAAGCGCTGCTTTTTTCTCTGTAATTGTTAAAAAAGGTGTTGCATGCTTCACGGAATTCATCCCAGATTTTGTTGGTCATACTTTTTGGAACGTGACCGATTTTTTTCCAGTCTTCCTGGAGTTTTTTGAAAAGTGCAACAGCAATATCCCAATCTTCTGAAAGCATATTGTCTTTTGCAGTCTGGATCAGCTTTAATTTTTCATCTAAATTTTCCTGTTGGGAACCTTTTAATGATTTGTAGTAATTGTTTTTTGTAGTATTAAAGCTTCTCAGTGTCGATTTAAAATCATTCCAGTTATTATTGGATAATTTTCGCGGAACACTTCCTGTTTTTAAGAATTCAGAACGGAGATCTTCAACTCTTTTGATAGAGTTCTGCCAGTAATTGTGGTTAGGAGTATCTTTTGGCTCAGATAATTTTTTAATCTCAGCGATAATTTCGTTTTTCTTCTCGAAATTGGCATTCTGCTCAGTTTCAATGGCTGCCGAAAGTTCAGATTTTCTCTCGTGAATTTTGTTGGAGATTTCTTTAAACTCATCCCAGGTTTTTTCACGGAATTCTTCAGCTACCGGTTCAGCTTCCTCTTTCCAAAGTTTGTGAAGATACTGCAGTTCATTGAGTGCTTTCTGAACAACAGGTTCATTTTCAAGTTCTTTTGCGCGGGCAATGATGTGCTGTCTCTTTTCCAGATTGTGGCTGTATTCCTGCTCAAGAAATTCTTTATTTAAATCCAGCATCTGATAAAACTGATTCAGGTGGTGGAAATAATTATTATTGAGGATTTTAAATTCAGATTTTGCAACCTGTCCTGCTTTTGACCACTCTTCTTTGATTTCACGGATCGATTTGAAAAGGTTGGTTCCAGGCTCAGAATTGGTATAAAGATTTTTCAGTCTGTCAATCAGTTCCTGACGGTGATCAAGATTTTTTTTCTGCTCTTCTTCCTGCCCTTTTTGGAAAGCGTCGTGTTTTTCTTTGTAGATATGAATCAGTGCAGAAAGTTTAGACTGTGCAGGATGTTCATAACTGAAATTTTCAGCTGCATTTCCCGCGTCGGTGTATTCATGTTTTTTGTCTTCAATCTCATCATGAATAGCATGATTTGCCTTTTCTTTCAACAGAGTGAATCTTTTGAAATTCTCTCCTGCATTGCTAGAATTGATGATTGTTTCCATTTCCTTCAGGGCATCTGCGAGAGAAATATCTGTATCTACATGTTCTTCAGTATGTTCACTGTCTTCCTCATGTGCAGTATCTTCAGAAGAAACTGTAATTTCAGATGTTTCCTGTTGAGTTTCCTCTGTAGAAATTTTGTTTTCTTCGTTTTCAGAAAGGTTGTTTTCTGTAGTCATAGCAAATCTTTTATGTGAGTGGCGTTTAGTTTCTAAATATAGCAAAAAGCCAAATAAAGTACTAATTTATGTTATTTTTTTTTAAAATTCCAAATTTCCCAGGCTTTTTCTGCCTGCTGTTCCAGCATGTAATAGCCATTAACTGTTTTAGCTTCATTTTCAGCAGATTTGAGTATGAATTTTGAGTAGTTCGGATTATAAATTAAGTCAATCACTAGGTGATCTTTTGAGAGTCCGTCAAATGGAAAATTGAGGCATTCATCAGTATTTGGAAACGTTCCCACTGGGGTGCACTGCACAATGATTTTGTGCTGATCTACTGTTTCTTTATCTAAATTTTCAAAATTAAGTTCAGATTTTCTCGAAACTGTTTTTGTGGAAATTCCACTTTGGGTTAAAACATACTGAACGGCTTTTGCGGCACCGCCACTTCCTAAAATCAGTGCAGTATTCTGGTGAGGCTTTCTGTGAATTTTCAGTGTTTTCTCAAAACCAAAAGCATCGGTGTTATATCCAGTTTTTTTTCCTTCATGAATCAAAACACAGTTAACGGCACCAATAGCTCTGGCTTCGTCGCTTACATCATCCAGATAATCAATAATTTTTTCTTTGTAGGGGATGGTGACGTTGAAACCCAGGAGTTCAGAATCTTTAAATAAATTTTCCACCTCATCAATTTCCTGAAGATCAAAAATCTCATATGAAAAATGATCAAGCATCTGCTTTTGAAATTTTTCTTCAAAGAATTTTTTAGAAAAAGAATACGAAATGTTTCTCCCGATGAGACCGAGTTTTTTATTGAAATCCATAGATCAAAAATAAAAAAAAGACCGAGAAAATCGGTCTTTAAGTTAAATTATATTTTGTTTAATTAATCTATCATGAATTTGGAAGAAGTGTTATCTGTTTTCAGAATATAAACACCCTTGCTGATTTTGTGAAGATTGATTTTGTTTGAAGTTTTAAATGGATTGGCTATTGGCTGAATCAACTTCCCTGACAGATCGTAGATTTCAGCTTTCAGAATCTTGTTTAGGTTTTCGCCCTTTACAAACAGTTCATGATTTTTCACCGGATTTGGGTAAATACTGAATGATTTCTCTTTAGAAAGATCATTCACAGCCAAAGTACCAAAACATGACCAGCTAAGATCATCAATCGCAACTCTGTTCGAAGAAACAGGATTGATCAGTTTAACTGTGAAATTACCGGAAACATTAATATTATTAATAGTTGTAGTCGTTACTGCAGAGCTGTACGGTACGGTTCCAACAACAACGCCGTTAATTTCTAAATTAAGATTGTTAGCAGTTCCGGAATATTTCAGCTGCGTAGTAACCGTTAGACTTTGGATTCCGCCTGAAATAGCAGTACTGCTGAGATTACCATTTCTAATCGTGATTGCTTTACCTGTAATTGTTTCGTCAACTCTCGCATCGGTGGCAGTCCAGGTGATATTGTTGTTTGTCCAAGTTCTTAAACCATAACTTGTTCCTGATCCCGGAATACCCGAAAAGTCTTCTGTTCCGCAACTTCCGCCTACAGGAGCAGAAAGGGTAGTTTGTGTGGCAGTATTACTTTGCGGAGAAGAATTTCCAGAGCCGTCTTTAGCGATGATGTAGAAAGAGTAAGTGGTAGCTGGCGTTAAACCGGAAACCGTAGCTGTAGTTCCTGTAACAGATGTTTTTAAAAGACCGTTGGCATAGATGTCGTAAACAGCAACAGCAGTGTTGTCGGTCGCTGCAGTCCAGGCTAGGGCTATTGAATTGATGGTCGGGTTGTTTGCTACAAGATTCGTTGGAGCCGTTGGAGCCTGATTGTCTATTACAGGAGTTCCCCAGATTAATCCTACATAAGCAGGATTGTCGATGAAAGGGTTTCTGTTTTGCTGAAACGAAAATGATGCATTGTTTCTCGCGATTTCTTCCGGAGATACCGGATCAGCAGCGTGCCATGTCAATAATTGATTTAATTCCCAGGTCTGCAGTCCCGGGAAAGCAGATCCTCCAAGTATATTTCCTGACAAAAAGCCGGATAATTGAGTTTCGTATCTGGTAACGAAGTAGAAGATCATTCTTGCAACATCACCCTTGAAAGCGTCAATGGGTTCGAAAACAGTACCTGAATATCCCTGAGAAACTGAAGCTCCTACTTTGGAACCGTTTAATGAGGTATAAGATGCATTACCAACCATCCCAAAAGGATAATTTGATCTTTCTCCGTTTACTTTGCCATCCGTTGCTCTGATAAAATGGATGTCATTTCTCATTGGCGAAGCCTCGTTGAACAAACTTTGAGGCACAATGTGTTCTCTGTTGTAGCAGTCTCCTTCGTTGGCATAGCCATTAGATCCGCATTGGTTTGTAGTGATTGTAAAGTTATAAGGATCTCCAGCGTTTGGTCTTTCAGAATAGATATCCAGAATAGAACCGTCATTTTCGTAGAAATAATCCCGATCTGTAGTTTGGTATGCAGTCCAAAGTCCTTGGTAACTCATGTCCTGATGGCCGGCTGTAATGATCAGGTTCAGCTGGCTTTTCAGAGTTGCTCCCGTTCCAGTTGCTGTGCTGTAATAGCCGGTGGGAATCTGCGCAAAAGTATTGATGAAAAAAATACTTAATACTAGAGAATGTAATATTCGCTTCATTATTTAATAATTTGAAGGCAAATTTACGTAAAATGTTAACCGGAATATGTTAACTTTTAGTAATGTAGTCTTTGCTTATTTTTGAGAAGAACCACGAAATAGAAATGCCAAATAAAGAGGCGGTGGCGGCAACAATAAGATAATTTTTAGCAACTATTTTTACGGGGAAAGGTACATTCTCTACCGCTTTGAAAAATTCAGTGTACAACTGGAAAAAACAAAGTACACTTCCCAGAATTAAACCGGAAATTACACCTAAAACGACAATCAGAATTCCTGTGTAGAAGTAGGTTTTTCGCAGATGACTTAGTGGAAATCCGAGCGAAATTAATGATTTTGCCTGTAGTTTTTTATCGAGCTGAAGGATGATAATCGCTCCGGCCAGATTGAAAGTGGTAATGAAAATTACGAGCGCAAAAATTAAATAGATAAAAAGCTTTTCTGTATTAATCATTTTCCAGAAAGCGGCATTCTCCTCCTGTTTTGTTTTAATGTCAACACTTTTACCAATAGATGAAAGCAGATCTTTTTTGATTCTGTCAGCGTGTTCAGGATTTTTAAGCTTAATAACAATCTGATAGGCGGAGTTCTTCGGAAGCTGTAGCAACTCTTCGGATAACTCAATAGGTGCAAAAATGTAATTATTAAGCTGATCGTTCCCTGGAAAAACACCGGTGACCAAAATATTTTTTTTATTGTAAATATCTTCCTCCTTGTTGATGATTCCTGTTCCCGATTTAGGCATAAAAACGGTAGCGAAATCTTTCACGGAATCTACTGGAATAGAAAGTCTGTTATCCAAAGAATTCTCCATGATGACCTCATTGGAGTATTCGAAGGTTGGGTATTTTCCGTAAAAAACAGTCGAATCGATCGGGTTAACCTTCGTGTAGGCGGAATCTACACCCCGAAGATAGGCAATATCGCCTTTTCCATTGTAATTAAGATAGACTTTCTCTTCGATAACTCTGGAGAAGTGAAGGATTTCTTTATTCGTTTTCAGAATATTGCTGATCTTTTTCAGATCAGTAATAGTTTTTCCGGAACTACTTTTTACCGTTAAATCAGCATGCAGATTTGAGATAAGATTCTGATTAAAAACCTCAAGGCCCGAAAAAACAGAGATGATGACAAACATTGCAGCGACAGCTACGGTCATAGCGCCCACCGCCAGCCACGTAATAAACGTAACAGCTGTACTCCCTTTTTTTGACAAAAGGTAGCGTGAAGCTATATAAAATGCGATGTTCTTCAAGATGGTTTACAATACAGGATTGTCGCCTTCGCCTCTCAGTTCTTTTTCAAGTTTCTCCACATCATCCAGTGCCGTATCCAGGTAAAAACTAAGCTGAGGGATGACGCGTACCTGCTTTGCCATTTTCTGACCAAGGAAATTTCTGTACTGCGCTTTATTCGTCTCGATTTCTTTCATAATTGAAGTTCTGAATTCCTGCGGGAAGATGCTTAAATAAATTTTAGCAACCCCTAAATCCGGTGAAATCTTTACATCAGAAACCGATACCAAAAAGCTCTGCTTGCTTTCTGCCGACTGTTTGCGGAACAATTCTGCGAAATCTTCCTGTATAATCTGTGCTACTTTTCTTTGTCTGTTACTTTCCATAATTTGTGCAAATTTACTACATTTGTTTGAATTGTGGATTTGATTATTGAATAACAATTAAATTACAGTTTAATTATATTGAATTATTTATGAAATTAGAACATATTGGTATCGCTGTAAAATCGTTGGGTATTTCTGATGATCTGTTCGCGAAGCTTTTGGGAAAAGAATCTTATAAGCAGGAAAGTGTAGAGCGGGAAGGTGTTACCACATCTTTTTATGGAACAGGCGAGAGCAAAATTGAATTATTGGAGGCGAGCAACACAGAGAGCCCGATCGCTAAATTCATTGAAAAAAAAGGAGAGGGAATTCATCACCTGGCATTTGGGGTGGAGGATATCATAGAGGAGGTTGAAAGATTAAAAAAAGAGGGCTTTCAGTTTATCTCCGAAGAACCCAAAGAAGGTGCTGATAACAAATTAGTTGTCTTTCTTCATCCTAAATCTACAAATGGCGTACTGGTAGAACTTTGCCAAGAAAAGCGATAAAAAATTTTGTAATGATAGAAATTTTACTATTTTTGCAAACACAAAATTTAACCAAATTTTGAGGTCCTATAGCTCAGTTGGTTAGAGCACCTGACTCATAATCAGGTGGTCCCTGGTTCGAGCCCAGGTGGGACCACTGAAAATCAGACACTTACAAAGACGTGAGTGTCTTTTTTTATTCCATTGCAAGATATCTGCAAGATGTTATTTCTAATTATCTTTTTTGTTATTTAAATAAATAAGAATTTAACTTTATTTTATAAATTGCATTATCATTAACAATATAAGACTCTATGACAAATATTAAAGAAATCTTTGAAAATAAAATTAAAATTGATGCCAAAGTAGTTTCAATAGAAAGTCTTTTTAATAATGAAGACCGTTTAAAAAACACTAACTATAAACCTTCATATCAAAGAAATTATGTGTGGGATGATGAAAAAGCAACCTATTTTATAGAAAGTATTCTTTTAGGAACAGAAATTCCACCTCTAATATATTTTAGAAATGTATCAAAAGTAGAAATAATCGATGGTAGACAAAGATATGAAACAATATTACGTTTTTTATCGAATGATTTCAAACTCAAAAAGAGTGGATTGAAAAAACTAGACTCAAAAGAATTCATCAATAAAAATTTTGAGAATCTCGATTTAAAATTTAGGGATTTGTTTTACGAGACTAGGTTGAGAATAATTGAATTTAGCTTTAATACTCGGCAAGGAATAAATGATATTATTGAAGATGATATAAAGAAAGAGATCTTTAAAAGATATAATACCGGAATAACGCCCTTAAAGAATACCGATATTGAAAGAGCCGAATTTTTGTTTGATAATGTAAATACATTCTTTAAAGAAAAAGTTCTGAAAGATAAAGTATTAAAAGAGACTTTAACTACGTTATTTTATTTTGAAAGAGGTAATGATGAAATATTATTGAAAAAAATAAGGGAACTTTTAATAATTGAAAATATTCCTATTAGATATTTTGCTAATAAAAAAGGAGATATAATTAATGC
>NZ_JAPDHW010000001.1 GCF_025971945.1 Chryseobacterium kimseyorum | reverse complement strand
CTATTTTATACAATATATAGAGATGAGGTTAAGGATAGTTTTGAATTTCAAAATGCCAGGCATTTGTTTCAAAAATTTATTATAAAGCAATCTGAATATGAAGAAGGTTTTACAAAAATAAGAAATGTTTTGCTTGATATAAAAAAGGCTATTTTTGATAAGCAATCTTTATTTTTTTATATAAATCTTATAATTGATGAATGTGAACGTTCATATTATAATTCAGTATCAAAAAGCTACAGCTTTGAAGAAGCAAAAAATATAATAAGAAAGGACGAATTAAAAACAATAATAATGGGAGATCAGATTAATATTGGAGATAACACCACACTAAATAATAACCAAATTGGAGGG
The DNA here is from genome assembly GCF_025971945.1 of Chryseobacterium kimseyorum. Taxonomy (GTDB): domain Bacteria; phylum Bacteroidota; class Bacteroidia; order Flavobacteriales; family Weeksellaceae; genus Chryseobacterium; species Chryseobacterium kimseyorum. The sequence goes on along the minus strand of NZ_JAPDHW010000001.1, from coordinate 529,200 downwards.
TATAACAATGAACAAACTAATAGTGGTATAAATTCAGAAAATTCTAGTAATGATGAAACGATTTCAAGGTTAACATCAAAGCAAATGGATAAAAAAATTAGAGTTTGGAAAAATTGGGGGATACTTTTGTTTGTGTTTTACATTATTATTTATATATCAGCTTTTGTGATTCAGAAAAATGAATATGAAATTTTCGGATTTACAAAGCAAGGGTGGCTAGAATTCAAAAAATCAACAGTTTTTGAAATTTTAAAATACTTTGTACCTGTAGTTGGAATGTATTTATTTTACAAACTATTTTATGATAGAGTAATAGATCCATCAAAAGAAAAAGCAAAAAGAGATTTACTGAAGTCAAAATGATTAAATATCAATCTCCAATGTTAACAATTCAATTATTTTAAAACTTTAATTAACTGAAAATCAATATTATAATTTCTAATGTTAACTCAATGTTAACTCAATGTGAAATTTGTATGAATATTTTTTTATATCTTTGAATTAGAAATCAATACAAGTTTAATATATAATTTAAAATCAAAGACTTATGAAAAATAAAATCCAAATATTTGTTGCTTCTCTTTTCGCATTAGGATTAACAGCGATCGTAGGAAATGTAAAGGCTCAAACGACTTCTAGCAATACCATTCAGGAAGTTCAGTTAAATAAAAATGATGCATTCAATGAAATCAGAAATCTGTTAATTGCCAATTTCGATTTTACCAACTCTGATTACAAGCAGGGAATCGTCAATTCAGAAGTGAAATTTGACATTGCTGACAACGGAAAGATCGTGAATGTACGGTCAAAAGGTGACTGTAAAAATGTGAGTAAAGAAATTGAAAAAGTGTTGAGTCAGCTTCAGTATAAAATTGATCCCAGCAAACTGAATCAGAACATGATTGCTTCATCTTTTGTAATGCCGGTAAGAGTGGATATTAACAACAGATAATCAGAAATAATTGATCAGACAAACTATATACAATTTCCCTTAAACTGCTTGAAAAAGCAGTTTTTTATTTCCGGTAATTGTATACATTTGAATCTAAATTTATCCTACCGTGAATCCTATTGTAGATGTTGTCGTACGTTCGCTTTGCGTATACCTATTCATGGTCATTGCCATTCGTCTGTTTGGCAAGAATCAGCTTTCCCAACTGAATGCGGGAGATGTTGTTCTGCTGTTGCTGATTTCGAATGCTGTACAGAACGCAATGGTTGGTGAAAACACTTCTCTTGAAGGCGGAATCGTGGCTGCGCTCGTTTTGTTTGCGGCAAACTTTACCTTAAAAAGACTGATGTTTTCAAACCGGTCATTTGCAAGCTTTATGGAGGCTGATCCAGTGATTTTGGTAAGAGACGGAGTGGTGGATCACGTAGCGTTGAGAAAAGTAAAAATTACATTTGATGAACTCAACGAATCCATCAGGGAGCACGGAGTTGAAAGTATTGAGAATGTGAAACTGTCGATTCTGGAAGTGGATGGAAATATCAGTGTGATCTCGGAGGATCAAAAAGATAAGCAGACGCATTATTCAAGAATCAAGAGAAAAAATAAAAGAAAATATCATTAGAAAATGAACTACGAAATAAGAGAAATGCTTCCAAAAGACGAAACCCGTGTGATGGAAATTTTTCAGCAGGGCATAGACAGTGGAATTGCCACCTTCGATACTGAACTTCCAAATGTTGAGGTTTGGAATACAAGCTTTATCAACGACTGCCGATGGGTTTTGGAAGACGAAACCAATGAAGTGATTGGTTGGTGTGCGTTAAAACCCGTGAGCAAGAGGGAATGCTTTAAGGGCGTTGCTGAGGTTAGTATTTATTTCGATCAGAATTCTACAGGGAAAGGTTTAGGTACACTTTTGCTGAGAAAGCTTATTATCGACAGCGAAAACCATGGATTCTGGACTTTACAGTCTAATATTTTTCCTGAAAATGAACCCTCAATCAAATTTCATTTAAAAAACGGTTTCAGAACGGTTGGCGTCCGTGAGAAAGTAGGCAAGCTTCATGGTGACTGGAAAGATCTGGTAATGCTTGAAAGAAGAAGTGAGAATCTGTTCTGAAAGGATATAGCTCATCAGTAGATTTCTTTGGCATTTTGATTGTATTATTTAAGGTATAATTCAAAATACTTTAATATGAAATTTATAAAAAATACAGTTGCAGCAATTATTCTCACCGGATTATTTTCATCATGCGTTCCGCATCCAAGTCAAAGACCTATGCCGCCTGGTCATGATGCGAAAGTAGAAAAATTAAAGGAAGCTCATCCCCGTAACAGACATAGATAGTTTAGCCGGAAATAGGCTGATTTCATCAGTCTTGGCATTATGATTGTAAGTTTACTTACTGAAAAAATATAAAGTAAAACTTATGAAAGGATTAGCAAAAATAATTGGCGCGGTCGGTATCGTGAGCGTGATGCTGGTGTCATGCGTAGTGCATGATCACCCAGGGCGCAGACCGTTACCACCTGGACACGCTAAAAAAATTCACGGCGGAAGTGCGAAACACTATGCACCCGGCCAGATGAAAAAAAGAGGTCACCATAGAGGAAGACACTAAACATAAAGAATTGCCCCGGTCTTGGGCAATTTTTATTTTAAAAATATATGTCCTGTCAACCGATGGTGATGATAGAGGTTTGTTAATCTTGGGCAGATGAATTGCAAGTGATTAATTGGTAAATAATTTTTAATACACATATTATTTCGGTAAATCTTCCGTTATTTAATTTTAATCTTTCTCGATTTTTGGCATTATCATTGTAATTTTTGAGAAGTTAACTTGAAATTTTTATTATTATGAAGTTGTTATCAAAAGTAATTGGAGTATTCTTTATTGTCTTTGCCGTTGCATTTTATCAGGCAGAACCAACCCAAAAACGTCATCATCCACGTTCGCATAAAAATCATCATCGTGGCCATCATAAGATGAAATATAAAAGAGTTGCCTATCACAAGGCTCCCAGACATTATTACAAAAAGCATTATTATCGACCAGCAAGACCAGTGAGACACTATACTCACAAAAGATACAGACAACCCCGTGTTTATCATAGCAGGCCGGTTGTTGTAGTAAATTTATAAAAAAACAGGCTGTCTCATTTTGAGTCAGCCTGTTTTTTTATTTGAAGAGATTGAGTCTTTAATTTATATTTTCTTTTTCTTAGGATTTAGAAAAGTATTAAAGATCATTACTTCCTGTCCGAATTTGTTTTCTATCCTTTCAGAGATGTTTACCAGTTCACTTTCCATAAACTCGGATCTCTTTTCTTCATTATCGAAAATAAGAAGGAGGTTGTAGTTTTTTCCGTCTTCAATAAAGTCGCTGTGAACTTCAGAGAGTATATATTTATCAACATCCAAAAGATTTTCTGTCATCAAAACCAGGGTGTCATCCACGTAATTTTCCCATTCTCCGATATTGTCTTTTGTACAATGGAAAGTAATGCTCAATACGCTCATATTTTTAAGAATTTTTAAGATTATTTGAATAAATAGTTCGGCAAAAATCGGTAAAATTTTCGTAAATTAGCCCGTTATTAAATATTCAAATTAAATAGTTTTCAGGTTGTTTTTTAAACGTCTGATTATCATTACAATAAAAGTTATATATGCAAAGAGAAGGAGAAAGATTGATTCCTATCAACATCGTTGATGAAATGAAGTCATCTTATATTGATTATTCAATGTCCGTTATTGTTTCAAGAGCTTTACCGGATGTAAGAGATGGCTTGAAACCTGTTCATAGAAGAGTACTTTACGGTATGTATGGATTAGGGGTTTTTTCAAACAGAAAGTACTTAAAATCTGCAAGAATCGTAGGAGATGTTTTAGGTAAATATCACCCACATGGAGATTCTTCTGTATATGATGCAATGGTAAGAATGGCTCAGCCGTGGAGTTTACGTTATCCACAGGTTGACGGGCAGGGTAACTTTGGTTCAATGGATGGTGATCCGCCTGCAGCAATGCGTTACACCGAAGCAAGATTAAAGAAAATTTCAGACGAAATTTTATCTGATCTTGACAAGGAAACGGTTGACTTTCAAAACAACTTTGACGACAGCTTGACGGAACCAAGCGTAATGCCTACAAAAATTCCTAATCTTTTGGTAAACGGTACTTCCGGTATCGCAGTAGGGATGGCGACCAATATGGCGCCTCACAATTTATCAGAAGCGGTAGATGCAATTACAGCGTATATCGATAACAGAGAAATTACCATCGACGAACTGATGCAGCATATTGTTGCTCCTGATTTTCCAACAGGTGGAATAATCTACGGATACGACGGTGTAAGAGATGCTTTTCATACAGGTAGAGGAAGAGTAGTTTTAAGAGCAAAAGTAAGCTTTGAGGAAGTACACAACAGAAATGCAATTATTGTAACTGAAATTCCTTATCAGGTTAACAAGGCGGAAATGATTGCCAGAACAGCTGAGCTCGTGAAGGATGAGAAAATTCCAGGTATCTACGAAATCAGAGATGAGTCTGACAGAAACGGGATGCGTGTTGTTTATGAACTGAAAAACGATGCGATACCTAATGTTGTTCTTAACTTATTATATAAATATACTTCACTTCAGACTTCTTTCAGTGTCAACAATATTGCATTGGTACACGGAAGACCTGAACAGTTGAACTTAAAAGATATTATTCATCACTTTGTAGAGCACAGACACGTTATTATTGTAAGAAGAACGGAGTATGAGCTTAGAAAAGCCAGAGAAAGAGCACACATTCTTGAAGGTTTCATGAAGGTGATCGGAACTCAGGATTCTTTAGATAAAGCGATTTCTATTATCCGTCACAGCGCAACTCCACAAGCGGCAAAAGAAGGAATTATTCAGGAATTTGACTTGTCTGAACTTCAGGCTCAGGCGATTCTGGATCTTCGTTTGGCTCGTTTGACAGGAATGGAGCTTGACAAGATCCGTGATGAATACGAAGCAATTATGAAAGAAATTAATAATTTGGAAGATATTTTGGCGAACGAACCGAGAAGATTCCAGATTATTAAAGATGAATTGCTTGAAATTAAAGAAAAATACGGTGACGAGAGAAGAACAGAAATCGATTATTCCGGAGGTGAAATGTCTATCGAAGATATTATCCCGAACGAAGCGGTAGTTCTTACAATTTCTCACGCAGGATATGTGAAGAGAACGTTGCTTTCAGAATACAAAATTCAGAGCAGAGGCGGTGTAGGAAACAAAGCAGCAACGACAAGAGATTCAGATTTCTTAGAATACATCGTATCTGCAACCAATCACCAGTATATGCTGTTCTTTACAGAAAAAGGTAAATGTTACTGGCTAAGAGTATTTGAAATTCCTGAAGGTTCTAAAACTGCAAAAGGAAGAGCGGTACAAAACTTGATCAACATCGAGCCGGATGATAAGATTAAAGCATACATCAGAACCAATAACTTAAAAGACGCTGAATATGTTAACCAAATGAGCGTTGTAATGGTTACTAAAAACGGTACCATCAAGAAAACTTCGCTGGAAGCTTATTCAAGACCTAGAGTAAATGGTGTGAATGCAATTGAAATTAGAGATAATGACATGTTGCTGGGTGCTTATTTAACGAACGGAACTTCAGAAATTATGATTGCTACGAAGAACGGTAAATGTATCCGTTTCCCGGAAGCAAAAGTGAGAGAAGTGGGTAGAGGTTCTATCGGAGTTCGTGGGATCAGCATGGAAGAAGATGACGAGGCAATTGGTATGATTGTTGTGAACGACTTGAAAAATGATACAGTGCTTGTGGTATCTGAAAAAGGATATGGTAAGAGAACAGCTGTTGAAGACTACAGAATTACCAACAGAGGTGGTAAGGGAGTAATCACATTAAACATCACCGAGAAGACAGGTAATCTTATTGCAATTCAGAATGTGACCGACGACGACGGATTGATGATCATCAATAAATCGGGTGTTGCCATCAGAATGAATATGAACGAGATGCGTGTGATGGGTAGAAATACTCAGGGTGTAAAAATGATCAATCTGAAGAAGAATGACGAAATTGCAGCCATCGCAAAAGTGGAAATGGATAAAGATGTTGTGGAGGAAGAAGAACTTTTAGAAGGTGAGGAAGGCGTGATTCTTCCGGCAGAAGAAGGTGACGCTCCGGAAATAGAAAACAATTCAGAAGACGAAAATTCAGAAGATGCAGCTGAAGACAATTCTGAAGAATAATTAATATAAAAATAAAATTGTTATTATGAAAAAGCTAATTTTAGGTATAGCTATCGTTTCATCAGCATTTGTTTTCGGACAGAAAGATGCAAAGGATGTAAATGCGCAATTACAAGCTTCTAATAAAGCAGCAATGGATGCTTATCAGGCGAAGAATTATGCAGTTGCGGCACCGAAGTTTTTAGAGGTTTATAACTTAATGAAAACAAGCGGGCAGGATGATAAAGTGTATATGTATTACGCAGGTCTTAGCTATGCTCTTGCTAATAATGTGGATGAATCTATCAAAATTTACACTGATCTGGTTAATTCAGGATATACGGGCGTTACAACTCAATATACAGCAAAGCAAAATAAGTCTGGTGATGTTGAAACGTATGATAAAAATACCTGGGAACTGTTGAAGAAATCATCTTCAAAAGATTATTCAGATTTTAAAACTGAGCAGACTAAAAGTGTAGAGCCAGATTTGTATGAAACTCTTTCAACATTACTTTTAAATGCTAAAAAGAATGATGAGGCTTTAGCTATTATTGAAAAAGGTTTGGCTAAATTTCCTAACAATGCTAAGCTGAAAGAATATCAGGGGACTGCGTTGTATGCTACTGGAAATACTGATAAATTTTTATCAAACCTGAAAGAGCAGTTGGCTAAAAATCCTAATGATGCTACCAATTGGTACAACTTAGGAGTTTTACAGGCTAAAACACCTGCTACTGAGGCTGAATCACTTACTTCATTTCAAAAAGCGATTGAACTGGCAGGAACTAACACACAATTGCTGAACAATGCTTATCAGAATTTAGTATATACTTCATTGGGAGACGATGCTAAAGCTGTGGAGAATATTAATGCGTTGAGAAAGTCAGACCCGGACAAAGCGACAACATTGATTGAAGCAAGAAAAGAGAGATTCAACAAGGCATTACCATATGCAGAAAAATGGCATCAGACAAATCCTGAAAGCTTAGATGCAGTGACAACGTTGAGAGAAATCTACGGAATTACAAAAAATCAGGCAAAAGCTAATGAAATGAAAGCTAAAGAGGCTGCACTTCAGGCAAAGCAACCGAAATAATATTCATTAAATTGAATTTGATATAAACCGGAACATTTTTGTTCCGGTTTTTTTATTTTAAATAATTGAAATTCTATAATGATTTTAGAATTATATGTTCATAGTCAGAAGTGATTAATTCGCACTGATAATACATTCGTACATCTCAGAATTATCCTTCAAAATCAATGTTAAATTTCTCTTCAATTCCGTATCTTTGAGAAAAATTTTTACAGAATGATCGAGTGGAAAACCGTAAAGGAATACGAAGATATTACTTATAAAAAATGCAACGGTGTGGCAAGAATTGCCTTCAACAGACCGGAAATCCGAAATGCATTCAGACCCAAAACAACTTCAGAGCTGTATGATGCATTTTATGATGCTTCAGAAGATCCGTCAATTGGTGTCGTGTTACTTTCAGGAGAAGGGCCAAGTTCTAAAGATGGAGTTTGGGCATTCTGCAGTGGAGGTGATCAGAAGGCGAGAGGTCAGCAGGGCTATGTAGGTGAAGATGGAAGACACCGTTTAAATATTTTGGAAGTTCAGCGTTTAATCCGTTTTATGCCGAAGGCTGTGATTGCAGTAGTTCCTGGTTGGGCTGTAGGTGGCGGTCATTCACTTCATGTTGTTTGTGATTTAACTTTAGCGAGTAAAGAACACGCAATTTTCAAACAGACGGATGCGGATGTTACGAGTTTTGACGGTGGTTACGGTTCAGCTTATTTGGCCAAAATGGTCGGACAGAAAAAAGCGCGTGAGATTTTCTTTTTGGGAAGAAATTATTCGGCACAGGAAGCTTTCGATATGGGAATGGTCAACGCGGTGATTCCTCATGACGAGCTTGAAGATACAGCTTACAATTGGGCTCAGGAAATTTTAGCTAAATCTCCGACGTCCATCAGAATGCTGAAATTTGCTATGAACCTCACCGACGATGGAATGGTGGGGCAACAGGTTTTCGCAGGTGAAGCAACGCGACTGGCTTATATGACTGAAGAAGCGAAAGAAGGCAGAAATGCATTTCTTGAAAAGAGAAAACCGGACTTCGGAAAAGATCAGTGGATTTCTTAAAATATAAATAATGAGCAATAGGTAATGAGTAATTTCATTACCTATTATTTTGTGCTCAATATATTCTCAGATTATAAAAGTTTCTAAAATAACAGAAATAAATCTTCCTCATCTGCAAAATGTGCGGAAAATAAATTATGGAAAACAACTTTCAAAATTTTCAGGTTTTCGATCTCAAAATCCCTGATTTTGGTGATTTAAAACTCGTGTCCATATCGCCAAAATATCTGCAGATTATTTTGCTGAATATTGTATTATTCTCGGTTTTCTTAATCGGAGTGATGGGTGTAGCTTTTTATTTTTTTTACTTTAATCTAAGTTCACTGGAGATATGGGCAATTGTAGTTGGAATTTTTCTGCTGATTGTTTTTCTGTTTTTAAATGCTGTGATTGGTTTTAAATTCAGAAAATATGCGATCCGTGAAAAAGATTTGGTGTATCAGCATGGCTGGTTTAAGCGAACTTTAATGATTGTTCCCTTCAAAAGAATTCAGCATATCAAAGTAGAGCAGGGTTGGTTTTCTAAGATCTTAAATCTAAAATCAGTTGCAGTTTATACAGCTGGAGTGAGCGGCGGTGATATCACGATTAATGGCCTGCCTGAAGATATTGCAGAAGGAATCAATAATTTGATCCGTGAAAGTATTTCGAAGGAAAAAACAGACAATGGAGGAGAAGCTTAATTCTTTTTTTCAGCCTCAACGACAGTCGAAAACGGGCATTGTATTGCTTTTCTTATACAATGTAGGATTGGTCGTTAAAAACTTATGGGTTTTCATCATATTTTATTTTGTTAAAAATAAAGATATAGAACTCTGGATGATCATCATTTCTGTGATCGCAGTTTTATTGATTCTCATTGTTTCTGCAATTCTACAGTATTATCATTTTAAATATTACATCGATGATGAAAATGATGAATTTGTCATTCATCAGGGAATTATAAATACTTCAGTTACCAAAATTAAAAGAGAAAATATTCAGGAGGTTAATATTTCACAACCTTTTGTTCATCGGTTTTTTAATATTTACAAACTTGAAATTGACACACCCGGAAGTTCTGAAAAAGAAGTGAAAATTTCTGCTTTGACCAAACAGAATGCGGTAGATCTTAAAGAATATCTGCTGACGGAGAAACAAATAGAAAACGATCCTGAGCAGGCTGATGAACTCATAGAAATCAAAGAAAATAAAGAACAGCATCCGGTCAAAATCTCCACCGCAAATATCTTAAAATATGGAGTTACAGCCAATTATGTTCAGAGTTTTTTTGCGTTGGTCAGTTTGGTGATTTATGGTTTTTCTGAACTCAGTAATCTGCTCAAAAAAGTAGAATTTAAAACTCAATTAGATTATGACACGGTAGAATCTCAGTTTTTGGCATTCTCTGTACCGATGATTTTAGGATTGGTTTTGATAGTCATTATTGTGGGTATAATAATTAATGCTGTCCGTACACTTATCAAATTTTTCAACTTTACAATCACTGAAAATAGGCAGAGTTTTTCTTTCGAGTATGGTTTGTTTAATACACGCAATTCAATTGTTAACAAATCGAAGGTGCAGGTCATCAATGAAACACAAAACTGGATTCAGAAGAAATTAAATATTTCTTACGTGAAATTTCTTCAGATTGGAAAGAATGAGGAGCAAGATGAAAAAAATGTAGCTGCTGTTCCTGGAATTTCTAATTCTGAAAAAGTACAGCTGCTCTCAGCTATCTGGGAAGAAAATCCCACTTTTGCAAATTTTTTAAAACCAAATTTCAGACTAGTACTGGTCAATACTTTTGAGTGGATTTGTGTGCCTTTGATTTTGGTATTCCTGATAGAGAAAGACATTTTTATAAACTATTGGTTTTTAGTACTTATCTATATCGTTTTAGTAGAATTGCTTATTTTTATTTCATTCCGCAATTTAAAATTGTTTTATAGCGAAAGATTTATCAGATTAAAATCGGGAATTTGGGATATAAATCATAAAACTTTTGAGGTAGAAAAGCTTCAGACTGTAAAAATTTCTCAGTATTTTTGGCAAAGAAAAACAAACTTAGGAAGTATCACTTTTTACACGTCTGCAGGGCGGTTCAAAATCGTCGCCTTAGACTTTTTAAAACTGAAAAAACTGCTGAACTACTGTATCTACAAAATTGAAAATTCTAAGAATAATTAAATAAAAATTTAATGTCAGATTGGATAAAAGCTGCAAGGCTTAGAACATTACCGCTTTCCCTGAGCGGAATTATCATGGGGTCATTTATCGCAAAATGGAGACTTTGGGGCGAAGGTGGAACATGGGACTGGAAAATATTTGTCCTGGCTCTACTGGTGACTTTACTGTATCAGGTTTTATCAAACTATGCGAATGATTATGGTGACGGAATCAAAGGTACTGATGCAAAAAGAGCATCTGAAGCCGAAGCAAGAGCTGTAGCATCGGGAAAAATCACTGCGAAGCAGATGAGAAATGCAGTGATCCTGTTCTCAGTTATATCTCTGATCGCAACCGTAGCACTTCTATATCTGGCTTTTATCCCGGATTATATTACTGAATTCTACATTTTCATCGGATTGGGTGTAGCGAGTATTCTGGCGGCAATTGGCTATACTGTCGGCAAAAAACCTTATGGATATATGGGATTGGGAGATCTTTTTGTGTTTGTGTTTTTTGGTTTGGTGTCGGTTTGCGGAAGTTATTTTCTCTTCACCAAAACATTCAGCTGGGATATGCTTTTGCCGGGAACAGCAGTGGGAATGATGAGTATGGCGGTTCTTAATCTTAACAATATGAGAGACATCGAAAGTGACCGGCTGTCTGGGAAAAACAGTTTTGCTTTAAGAATTGGTTTTAAAAATGCCATGATTTATGAAATGGTTTTACTGCAGTTTCCGTTAATCTTAATACTTATTTTTTTAGCGTTAAACGGATTTTTGCAGTCCCAGAACTACTATGTTTTTATCGTCATGATTCTCATTATTCCATTCGCTAAATTGAGAAGAAAAATAATGGAAGTAAAAGAACCGAGACAACTTGATCCATTTTTGAAGCAGGTGGGAATTCTTACTTTCATGATGGCAGTGATGACCGCTTTCGGACTTAATTTTTTCAGGTAGAACAATCAATTTTTGATTTCTTTTACAATCAAAAAGCAGTGCTATTCGTGAGAAGATTTTTGAAATTAATTTAATAAAATAAATAAAAAATGAAGATACAATACCTGGGACAGAACTGTTTTCTGTTCACTTACAAAGAAATAACAATCCTTTGCGATCCTTTTTATAATTATAAAAAAGCTGAGTCAGGATTTGATATTTCGGCTCAGAAAATAGATTACATCCTGATCACTCACGCACATGGCGATCACATTGCCGATGTAGGCGAGGTTTTGCAACATTATCCTGAAGCGGTCCTGATTGGTCAGCCAGAAATCTGTGCATACTTCAAAGACGCGAAAAATAAAAATGATGTAAACTTAGGAGGGTCAGCGAAAATCAGTGATTTAAAAATCTCTATGGTTCCGGCTCATCATACAAGTTCATTCCCGGACGGAAGCTATGGAGGCGTTCCTGCAGGTTATATTTTCAGACTTCCTGAAGGTAAAAATGTGTATCTGGCTGGTGATACAGGAGTAATGGCTGATATGCAGCTGTTTCCAGCTTTGTATGGTCATTTGGATCTTTCCATTCTTCCTGTTGGCGGTCACTACACAATGTGTGCAAGAAAAGCGGCTTTTGCAGCATCAGAATTATTGAAAACTCCTAGAGTAATCGGATGTCACTTTGATACCTTCCCGGCGATTGAGATTGATCATGAAAATGCCATGAGTGAATTTAAGGAAAAAAATGTTGAACTGATTCTTCCGAAACTGGGCGAAACTTTCGATATATAACAAAAAAAATTAAGAGATTAAGTAATTTAAATAAAATCATCTTAATCTCTTAATTTAAAAAAATAAAAAATGGCAAGCTACCTAAATCACACCGCTACGACCAATTACCTTTGCTGCGTTCCCACCCTGGAGGATTCTCAGGAGCTGGTTGTTTAGGACTTGCCGTTGCAAAGATAGGAATTAATTGTAAACTTTAAAATATTATTAAAGAAAAAATCTTAGAAAAACCCTTTATGACAGCTAAACCGCTGAAATTTAGATCAATATTTTTTAAGAAATTTTCTAAAAATCAGAATTATGACGAAAAGTCCAGTAACCTTAGGAATTTTGCTTTATGCCGCTACAATGTTGATCTTTTTTGTAGTCTATTTTCTCTTTTCAGGTGTTGAGTATTTCGATACTTCATTGAAAGTCAACGCTTTCATATTACCCATATTTTACGCATTAGCAGCATTCTGGTCTGTGAAATCACGTTGGAATACACACAGAATGGGTTTCAGAGAAGCATTCAAAAGAGCATTTGTTCCAATGTTTGTTGGCGGAATTTTATCGGTTGTAAGTATTTTTTCTTTCTTAAATTTCATTGATACTGATGCAAAAGATCTGCTGAACTACCAGTATGTACAGAGACAGAAATCTGAACTGGATAAAGAATATCTGTCTGCCAAAAAGATTTTGAAACACCAAAAAGACATCGACGAACTTGAGCAGAAATATCAGGAAGGTCTGCAGAGGTTTGATCCTAAAACCATTAAGGGAAAAGATATGTTGACGGCAAGTCATTTTTCAGGATATTTTGCCGCAATTCTTATATTTTACGTAGTTTTGTCTGTATTTTTCGGGGCGTTTTTCAGAAAGAAAACAATGCCTGAAGAAATCATTGAAGAATAATTTTTATTAAAATTAAATGAATTTATCTATAGTTATTCCGTTGCTGAACGAGGAAGAATCTCTCGAAGAGCTTTTTACGAGAATTGATAACGTATGCACAGTCAGTAACTTATCTTATGAAGTTTGGTTTATTGACGACGGAAGTACAGATCTATCGTGGAGCATTATTGAGAATTTGAAAGTGCAGCATCCACAGATTCACGGAATAAAATTTTCCAAAAATTACGGAAAATCCCAGGCTTTACACGCTGCTTTTGCAAGAACAAACGGTGATGTGATTATTACTATGGATGCCGATCTGCAGGATTTTCCGGAAGAGATTCCTGAGCTGTACAGAATGGTGATTGAGGATAATTATGATATCGTATCCGGCTGGAAGAAGAAACGTTTTGATAACGTGATGACCAAAAATGTGCCTTCAAAACTATTCAATGCTGCGGCGAGAAAAGTTTCTGGAGTATATCTGCACGACTTTAACTGTGGTTTGAAAGCATATAAAAAACAGGTCGTAAAATCAATCGATGTGTACGGAGATATGCACCGTTATATTCCCGTTTTAGCTGCCAATGCTGGCTTCAGAAGAATTACGGAAAAAGAGGTTCCGCATCAGGCAAGACCTTACGGTACCTCAAAATTCGGAACTGAAAGATTCGTTCGCGGATTTTTAGATTTGGTAACTCTCTGGTTTGTAAGCCGTTTTGGCGGAAGACCGATGCATTTCTTTGGAGCTGTTGGAACGTTAATGTTTATCGTAGGTTTTCTGTCCGCTTTCTGGTTAGGAGTTTCAAAACTGATAGATGTTGCAAGAGGAATTTATGGACATTTAATTACCAATAATCCCTGGTTTTTTATTGCACTGACGATGATGCTGATGGGAACTTTGCTTTTCATTGCAGGCTTCTTGGGCGAAATGATTATCAGAACCAACAGAGAGCATAAGAATTATAATATTGATGAAGTGATATAAGATGAGAAAGTTTTTTTATGTAATTCCATTTTTAGCTATAGTTTCCTGCGGAAAAATATCTCCAAAAGGGAATTTAGAGAAAAAAGAAATTGATGTTGAAGAATTTGTCAATTTAGATTTAGACGGAAAATTCCGTGTATTTTATGCAAGAGGTCCGAAGAATTTTGTTGAAATTGAAACCTATCCGAATATCGCTGATAATCTGGATGTTGACGTAGATGAAAAAACACTTTCTATCAAAGAAGGCAGAGGGACTAAAGGTGTAGATTTCTATAATGTCACGATTTATTCTAAATATAATCTGGAAAAAGTTTCTCTTTCAGATTCTGTTGAAATGAATATTTCGAGCGAAATTAAAACGGATAATTTTAGACTCAATTTAAAAAATAATGCTACTTTTATGGGTTCTGTGAATACAAGAAGAGCAGAAGTTGAAATGCTGAACAGGAGCCGTGCCAATTTTTTAGGCGAAACTGAAAATGCCGTTATAAAAATCGCAGACACAGCAAGTTTAATTGCTCCTTATTGGAAAATAGTTAATTTAAATATTGAATCTAAAAATGGAAATTATGCAGAAGTTAATGTAAAAGATTCATTAAAAGGAAACATACAAAACACAGCTAAATTTTTATATTATAACGATCCGATAAGAGCTTTTAAAGTTGATAAAACTACGAAAGTAGAAAATAAAATACTTCGCTAAGTGCTAAAAAATGGACGAGAAAAAGTATACAGCAGAAAATATTCAAAGTTTGGACGGAATGGAGCATGTAAGATTACGTCCTCAATTATATTTTAAAGAATGTTTTAAAGAAAATAATTTAAATTCTCTCGTATTTGGCGGTCTTTGCCATGCTATCGATGAATATTTCGACGAAGCCTGTGATGAAATTATTATCAGTTTTGGTGAAAAATTTTTCAACGTAAAATACAATGTAGGAATGTCTTTGGAAAAATCTTGGGATTTAACTAAAGCAGAGTGTATTATGACGAAAATGGGCGCCTGCAGTAATGAAAAAAAACATTTGAAAGTTGGTGATGAATTTTGCCACGTAGGAATGACTGCTATAAATGCTGTTTCAGAAAAATGTGAATTAATCACTGTTTTTAATAAACAGCAAGCACACTTTGTTTTCGAAAAAGGACAAACAGTTTTTAAAGAAATGATAAAAGATGAAATTTCAAAAAATTCAACAACAATTAATTTTGAAATTAGTCCCAATATTTTTGGTAACTTAATTTTTGAATTCAATGATTTACATTCGAAGTTAAATTTATTAAAAGAAAAATTACCTAAATTAAAAATCAAACTATATAAATTATAAAGCTACAAAATACAATATGACAACTTTAGAAAAAGCAAAACTTTGGTTAAGTGACACCTTCGATAAAGAAACAAAAGACGCTGTTCAAACACTAATCGACAGCAATTCTCCGGACCTGGAAGATTCTTTTTACAGAGAATTAGAGTTCGGTACAGGAGGAATGAGAGGAATTATGGGTGTTGGAACTAACCGTTTAAATAAGTACACGTTAGGTCAAGCAACACAAGGACTTGCAAATTATATGTTACAGCAGTTTGCTGGTGAGGAAATCAGCGTTGCGATTGCTTATGACGTAAGAAATAACTCAAAAGAATTTGGAAAATTGGTTGCGGATGTTTTAACGGCAAACGGAATCAAAGTACTTTTATTTAAAAACCACAGACCGACTCCTGAACTGTCTTTCACCGTTCGTGACAGAAAATGTAATGGAGGAATTGTATTGACGGCTTCACACAATCCGCCGGAGTACAACGGTTACAAAGTGTACTGGAATGACGGTGCACAGATCGTTCCGCCTCATGACGAAGCGATTATCAATGAAGTGTATTCTGTAAAATTTGAAGAAATTAAATTTAACGGAAATGATGATCTTATCGAATGGATCGGCGAGGAGCAGGATGAAGTTTACATCGATGCATGTATTGAAAATTCGACCTACCAAGATGTTGAAAAGGGAAATTTAAATATCGTTTTCACCTCAATCCACGGAACTACCTATACAACGGTTCCTCAGGCTTTGGAAAAGGCCGGTTTCAAGAAAATTGATTTGGTTAGGGAGCAGATGATCCCGAGTGGAAATTTCCCAACAGTAGATTCTCCGAACCCGGAAGAGCCTGCAGCTTTGGAAATGGCAATGGATTTAGCAAAAATCACCAACGCGGATATCGTAATCGGAACAGATCCGGATGGCGACAGATTGGGAATTGCAGTGAGAAATCTGGAAGGCGAAATTCAGTTATTAAATGGGAATCAGTGTAATACCATTTTAACGTATTACATTTTAGACCAATGGAAGAAGCAGGGTAAAATCACCGGAAAAGAATTTATAGGTTCTACAATTGTAACTTCAGATATATTCTTTGATAT
Source organism: Chryseobacterium kimseyorum (assembly GCF_025971945.1). Classification (GTDB taxonomy): domain Bacteria; phylum Bacteroidota; class Bacteroidia; order Flavobacteriales; family Weeksellaceae; genus Chryseobacterium; species Chryseobacterium kimseyorum. The sequence continues at coordinate 512,694 of NZ_JAPDHW010000001.1, read as the reverse complement.
TGCTAAAAAGTTCGGTGTTGACTGTAAAGTTGGATTGACAGGTTTCAAATGGATCGGAAAAATGATCCGTGATTTTGAAGGTCAGGAAAAATTTATCTGCGGTGGTGAAGAAAGTTTTGGTTTTATGACGGGAGATTTCGTTCGTGACAAAGATTCTTGTGGAAGTATTGTTTTAGCCTGCGAAATCGCTGCCTGGTGCAAGGCCAACGGAAAAACAATGTATGAATACCTGATCGAGATTTATCAGGAAACCGGAATGTATTATGAAGGTTTGATCAATGTGACTAAAAAAGGAAGAGAAGGTGCAGAAGAAATTCAGAATATGATGAAGAACTTCCGTGAAAATCCTCCAAAATCATTGGCTGGATCTTTAGTAGAAGAAGTGAAAGATTTCAAAGAACAGACTAATTTCGTAGTTTCTCAAAATGAAAAACAGGTGATGGATGAAATTCCAAAATCGAATGTTTTAATCTATTACACGCAGGACGGAACCAAAGTTTGCGTAAGACCTTCAGGAACAGAGCCTAAAATTAAGTTTTACGTTTCTGTAAAACAAGATTTAAACTCAAAAGAAGATTTTGAATCAACTTTAAAATCTTTAGAACAAAAAATAGAGGAGGTAAGAAAAGATCTTCAGTTAAATTAAAATAAGGGAGCAGGGACTAGGTTTTAGATAAAGGTTTTTCTACAATCTACAGCCTTGTTTCTGCTACCTCAATATAATATCTTAAAAGTAAATAAAAGTGAAAGTTTCAAAATTAGCGGCGAACCTGATTGGTTCTGAAATTGTAAAAATTGGTAATGAAGTAAATGATCTTAAGGCAAAAGGAGCAGAAATAGCCAACCTTACCATTGGCGACCTGAATTCTAATCTATATCCGATTCCGGCAGAATTGAAGGAAGAAATTCAGAAAGCGTATCAGAATAATTTAACAAATTATCCGCCTGCAAACGGACTTTTATCTTTAAGAAAAGAGGTTTCTAAAGACTTTAAAAGAAGATGGAATCTAGACTATGATGCTAATGATGTTTTGATCACAGCTGGTTCTAGGCCATTGATTTACGCAGTATACAAAGTAATTGTTGATGAAGGTGATAAAGTAATTTACCCAACACCGTCTTGGAACAATAACCATTATGCATATTTAACCTCCGCTGATGCGGTCGAAGTTAAAACAACTCCTGAAAACAACTTCCTTCCTACGGCAGATGAGTTAAGACCTCATTTGGACGGAGCTGTTCTACTGGCGCTTTGTTCGCCACTAAACCCAACCGGAACTATGTTTACAGAATCTCAATTGAGAGAAATCTGTGAGATGATTTTGGAGGAAAACAGTAAAAGAGGAGCAGATGAAAAGCCATTGTACTTAATGTATGATCAGATTTATTCTAATCTTACATTTGGGGCAAAACACGTTGATCCTGTATCTCTTTTCCCTGAAATGAGAGAATTTACAATCTATATCGATGGGATTTCTAAATGTTTAGCAGCAACAGGAGTTCGTGTTGGTTGGGGATTTGGACCTACAAATATCATCGACAAGATGAAAGCACTGTTGACTCACGTTGGAGCCTGGGCACCCAAGCCGGAGCAGGAAGCAACCGCAAAATATTATGAAAACGCTGATAATGTAGATACTTTCGTTAATGAATTTAAAGGAAAGCTTGAAGCAAGCCTGAAAGTTCTTCACAACGGAATTCAGGATTTGAAAGGAAAAGGCTTAGCAGTGGAAAGCATCGAGCCAATGGGTGCACTGTACTTAACGATTAAAATTGATTACATCGGAAAAACAAAACCAGACGGAACGGTTATCGAAAATTCTTCAGATTTAGTATTTTATTTAATCAATGATGCGGGAGTTGCTTTAGTTCCTTTCTCTGCATTTGGTGAAGCAAAATCAGAGCCTTGGTTCAGAGCTTCTGTAGGTGGTTTAGACATCCGCGAAATTGAGGCGATGATGCCGAAGCTTGAAAATTCTTTAAATAAACTGAAATAGTTTAAAAATATTTTTTAAATTTATAAAATGTTGATTCTCTTAGAATCAACATTTTTTTTTAACCAAAAACTTGACACAAAATGAACGATGAAAAAAATGAAACCAACGGTGAGTTGGATGAAAATTCAAATCAGGAAATTAATTCGCCTTCTGATGACTTTTCAGATCAGCAAAAATCTCAGTCAGAAAATGTAATTTCTGAAAATTCCTCCTATCGCATTCAAGAAAAACCTACACAGCAACGAACAAGTGAAAGCTTGCCTGTGGCCGAAAAAAAGAAACGAAATCCTTATAAAATTGCTTTTTTCAGCTTAGGTGGAATTATTCTGGTAGGCGGAGCTTCTTATTTCGGTTATCAATATTACAAAGATCATCAGGTAGAGCCGGTTCTTGAAAATGTATGCCTGGATACCGATACCAAGATTTATGATGCCTATAAAGATGCAGTGGTCATGGTAAAACACCGATACGCTTTTTTTGCAAAAATCAAAGGAAAAGAAGTTGTGCTAAATATTCCCGAAGCGTCAGAACAAACTCTTTACGGGACAGCTTTTTTTGTGGATAAACAAGGGAATATGATCTCCAACAACCATGTTTTGCAACCGTGGAATTCACCTGAAACAACAGATAAGATAAACACAGATGCTGGAAATATCCGTAGAAAAATTGCTTCTATCCTGACTACTGATATATCAGAAGACGGTTATGAAACTTTTATCGCATCCCATTGGGAAAATGCATCCTCAGAATATCATGAAGATGTTGACTATGACGAAGGAGAAAGCGGAGAAAGAAATGGCGAAGAATTTGTGGAGTCAACTGATTCGTCGGTAGATACTGCTTCTACAGCAGTTGATATTGCAGCCTCGATTCCTCAGAAGAATTATATTTCTGAAGATGAGATCGAAGTGTATATGAAAACGGTTGATATTTCTGTGGCAGTGCACAATTCGTCTGACGAATGGCTTCCTTCAACCATTGAGAAAATCTCTGAGGATTCATCGGTTGATTTGGGTGTTTTACAGTTAACAAGTAAAGAAACACCTAATACTGTGGTTAATATCATCGATCTGCAAAATGCAGTTACCGACGATCAGACATTACGTCCGGGTGAAAAGGCGGTAATGATAGGTTATCCTTTAGGAGAAGATTTGGCGCAGACTATTTCGGGAATTAAAGTTCAGTTGTACAATGGGCAGATCAGTAAAGAATCTGACGGTACAAAAATTCAGTACAGCGTCACTTCTACCCATGGAGCAAGCGGCTCACCGATTTTTAATAACTGCGGACAGCTCATCGCGGTAAATTTTAGTGGCGTTGAACAAATACAGGGTTACAATTTTGGAATTATTGCCCGACAGATTAATTCAGTATATCCTTTTTTAGCATCAGAAGTAAAAGTGGACCACATCAATTAAAATCATTAAAACACATTTCCCTATGAAAAAAATAATCAGTCTAATGGCAACACTGGCATTCAGTTTTGCATTGGCGCAAATTCCTACACTGGAAGTTGAAAATCAGAAAAAGCATCCCGTTATTCTTCAGGATGTAAAAATTGATACTAAGATCTTAGGAAATCTTGCTACGACCACAGCGACGTATACATTTTATAATCCCAGCAACAGAATTTTAGAGGGAACGCTTACTTTTCCGCTACCGGAGGGTGTTTCTGTGAGTGGATATGCTTTAGATATCAATGGAAAGCTGAGAAATGCAGTTCCCGTACCGAAGGAAAGAGCCAAAGAGGTTTTCGAAAGCATTGAAAAAAGAAATGTAGATCCCGGAATCATCGAAAAAGTGGAAGGAAATAATTTCAGAACAAGAATTTATCCGTTACCCGAAAAAGGCAACAGAACCATTCAGATTACCTATCATCAGGAATTGAAGAACGTTGCTTCCGATTATCAGTATTTTTTAAGTTTTGCGAATGCAACCACGATTCCGAAGTTTAATCTAAAAGTGTGGATCAGCGAAACAGTAAATGTTCCTAAAATTTTAGAAAATCCAGATGGAAGTTTTGCTTTTCAGAAGCAGGGAAATCAATGGATTGCAGAAATTAATAAAACTGATTTCAGACCCAATGAAAGTCTTAAAGTAACGGTTCCTAAAAATCAAAATTCATCGAATGTCGTTTTACAGAAAGCTTCAGGAGATAAATTCTATTTCGCTGCGAATGTAGGACTTGATTTTCCTGTGAAGGAAAAACCGAAATCTCAAAAAATTGCGATTATCTGGGATAATTCTTACAGTGGCTCAAAACGAAACCGAGACAAGGAATTACAGTTTTTAGACGCATATTTTGCAGACAATAAAAATGTTTCAGTTTCACTTTATCTTCTGAATAATGCTTTTGAAAATGCTCAGGAATTCAATGTGTCACAAGGAAACTGGAGCGAATTAAAAAATAGAATTCTCAACTTAAAATACGATGGCGGAACAGATTTCGGAGCTTTAAAGGAAATCAATGGAGTAGAGGAATATCTTTTATTCTCGGACGGAATTTCCAATTTTGGAGATTTAACGATGAAATTTAAAAAGCCATTAAACAGTATTACCAGCACGCCGACTTCAGATTTTAATCTTCTTAAATTATTGGCGAATCAGTCTGGTGGAAATTTTATTAATTTAAATGAACAGGATACGCAGTCTGCTTTAAAAACTTACAAAAGATTGCCCGTGCGTTTTTTAGGATTTAAAGAAAACCCGAACATGCAGGAATTGTTTCCCAATATTGGTTCGGTAATCAGTGAGCCGGTTAATATTTTTGGAATTTCATCAGGAAATGTCGGAAAACTGACGGCAGTTTTTTCAGTCGGGAACGATAGATTTGAAACACCTGTCGATTTTTCTCAAGCACAACAACTCGAAAACTGGCAGATTGCTCAGTTTTGGGCACAGAGAAAAATCAATGAACTGGAATTAAATTCCACTCGAAACCGTCAGGAAATTAAAAATATCAGTGAGCAGTTTGGCGTGGTGAGTAAGAATACAAGTCTCATTGTCCTGGATGACATCAATGATTATGTGCGCTACAGAATTACGCCACCACAGGAATTATTGGCTGATTATCAAAAAATTGTTTCTCAGAATAAAGGAAGAGTTTTAGAAGAAAGGAAAAATCTTTTATCCAAAGCGTTCGATAAAACCAGAGAATTAAAAACCTGGTGGAATACTGAATTTAAACCTGTAGAAAAAAAAGAATATCCAAGAGTTTCAAATCAATCTAGAGTTGATGCACCTGCACCACCAAATGCAGTGAGGGAAGTTCAGGCATCCCCAGTAGCTAATTATGACATGGTAGCATCTAATTCTGCGAAATTGGAAGAAACTGAAGCTAGACCAAAGGGCAAAATCACGCTTGTTGATGTAGAAAGTACCGCAGAATACATGAAAGATTTTCAGAATTTGCAGTCTGCAGACGCAATTTACCAGAAATATTTAGAAAACCGGTCGAAACATGAGAAGCAGGTAACCTATTATTTTGATATTTCTAAATTGCTGTTCAAAAAAGGAAATAAAGAACTATCATTAAAGGTTTTAAGTACACTGGCTGAATTGGATTTAGAAAATGAAGAACTCTACAAAACCATTTATTATCTTCTGAAACAGAGAGGTCATTACGATAAAGAACTGTGGATTACACAGAAAATTTTGGAATGGAGACCTTTTGATGCGCAGAGTCACCGGGATCATGCTTTGGCTTTAATTGACAACAAAAGACCTCAGGAAGCTTTAAATATTTACAAATCACTTTTATATCAGGAATTTACAGACGAAATTTCTATGAGGGACAACGGAATTGAAGAAATCCTGATTATGGAAATCAATAATATTCTGAAACAAAATAAAAATGTTGACGGAAGCAAAATTGATGACCGCCTGAAAGCTGATCTTCCGGTCGACATCCGTGTGGTGATTAACTGGAATAAAGACAACACCGACATCGATCTCTGGGTTACCGATCCGAAAGGAGAGGACTGTTCGTATGGTCACAAATCTACACAAATCGGTGGAAGACTGAGCAACGATTTTACTCAGGGATTCGGGCCAGAACAGTTTTTGCTGAAGAAAGCAGTGAAAGGAAAATATAAAATCAAAACCAATTTCTTTGGCGAGAGACAGAATATACTTTCCGGGCCAGCTACAGTGATGGCAGAAGTTTATCTGTATTATTCAGACGGAAGACAGGAAAGAAAAATTGCCGTTTTCCAAAGTCAAAAGGAAAATAAACGGGAGAGTGACAGCAAAATTCTGATTGGAGAATTTGAGTTTTAAGAAAAATCATATTAAATTGCCGAAGGTTTGTACTTCGGCTTTTTTTTGGCAGCTATACTTTTTCCGCTTTAGTTTTTTATCAGGAAGCTGAGGATCTCGAAGCTACCTGATAAAAAAAGTTCCGCGTAAGTTAAGCTGTGCGATATTCAACGTTGAACAACCCAATTAATTAGATAAAAAAGAAATCAATACAATGAAAATTATCGCTGTTATTCCTGCGCGTTATGAAGCCAGCCGTTTTCCCGGAAAGCTGATGCAGATTTTGGGTGAAAAGACAGTTATTACAACCACCTACCAAAATGTTGTAGAAACCGGACTTTTCGATGAAGTTTTTGTAGCAACAGATTCTGAACTGATCTTTAATGAAATTCAAAATCATGGCGGAAAAGCAGTAATGACCGGACAGCATGAAACGGGGAGCGACCGTATTGCAGAAGCTGTACAGAATATCGACTGTGATATTGTCATCAATGTTCAGGGAGACGAACCGTTTTTAAAATTAGAACCTTTACAACAACTGATTCAGGTTTTTAAAGAAGATGATAATCAGGAAATTTCTTTAGCATCATTAAAAATAAAACTTCACGAAAAAGAAGAAATCGAAAACCCCAATAATGTAAAAGTAATTACCGATAACAACGGTTTTGCGCTGTACTTCAGCCGTTCTGTGATTCCTTTTCACCGTGAGATTTCTAATGATGTTGATTATTTCAAACATATCGGAGTCTATGCTTTCAGAAAACATGCTCTGCTTCAGTTTTCAAAACTCGAAATGAAACCTTTGGAAATTTCAGAAAAAATAGAATGCATCCGTTATCTTGAGTATGGTATGAAAATCAAGCTGATAGAAACAAATTTCATTGGAGTTGGAATCGATACGCCGGAGGATTTGGAGAAGGCGAAAAAATTAATTTGAAACTGTATTAATTAGATAATTTGAAATTGTTTTGTTATCGTCCTTCATTTTCAAATTGCCTCGTTTTGAAATTTTCAAATTAAAAAAACCTTATATTTGACTTGATAAAATTGATTGAATGAAGAAATTACTTTTAATATTCGTCCTTATATTTTCGCAACTATCTTTCGCTCAGACGGCTAAAGAAATCATTGATAAAAACATCGAATTATCCGGAGGATTGACAAGTTGGAAACTTCTGAATTCAGTACTGCTTCAAGGGAAAGTAATCTTGGGAATTAAAGATGAGTATCCTATTAAAATTTATCAACAAAGACCTAATTTAACCAAAACAGTTTTAACCATCAGCGGAAAAGACACCGCAATCGAAGGCTATGACGGAACCAAAGGCTATGCAATGAATTATGCCACCAACAAGCTTCAGGTTTATGCAGAATATGTTCCTGAAAGTTTTGATAATGATTTTATTGATTGGGAAAATAAAGGTTTTGAAGCAAAATATCTAGGTAAAGAAAAAGTGGGAGATATCTACTGTCACAAAGTGGAACTTACCAAAAATGTAAATAAAAATTTATATTATTTTGATACCAAATCTTTTATGCTTTTAAAGGAAGTGAAAAAAGAGGAAACATTAATTTATTCAGATTACAAGAAAATAGGTAACTTGGTCATGCCGTTCAGAATAGAATCTGCCAGTGCAAAAAAAGACGGAGATTACGTTATACTTCTGAACAAAGTGGAAATTAACAAAGTATTTCCTGCCAATATTTTTAAATTTTAATAATTAAATAAACATCGCAGCAGAGCTGTAAAATAAATAAAAATGAAAAAGATCTTTTTAATATTACTTTCTTTCGTAGCATTCTTCAACAGCTGCGCTCAGAAAAAGACCAATGTTTCTAAAGCTAAAAGTAAAGAACTTATGGGAAAAACAATATACGATTACAAGGTAGAAGCTCTCGAAGAAGGGAAAGAAATCAACTTTGCAGATTTTAAAGGAAAGAAAATTCTTATTGTCAATACGGCTTCAGAATGTGGTTTTACTCCGCAGTATGCTGACCTTGAAAAATTATCAAACGAATATAAAGACAAATTGGTGGTGATAGGATTTCCAGCAAACAATTTTGGCGGACAGGAGCCCGGTTCAAACGTTGAAATCGGAGCTTTCTGTCAGAAGAATTATGGCGTAACCTTCCCATTGGCAGCAAAAGTTTCTGTAAAAGGTGACGACACGGCACCGATTTTCAAATATCTGACTGAAAAAGAACTCAACGGAGTAAAAAACACAAGCATCCTTTGGAATTTTACCAAATTTTTGGTGGATGAAAACGGTAAGTTAGTAGATTCATTTATCAGTACTACGAAACCTACTGATGAGTCGATTACGAAATATTTGAAGTAGATCTAAAATAATTGATTATATTTAAAAAGTGGATTTTTTAATCCACTTTTGTTATTTTTAAATATGAAAAAACTACTGACCATTTTGTATTTTGTCTTTTCTGTGAGTGCTTTTTCGCAGGATCCTTATTTTTTAGGTAAGACAAATTATTGCACTCCAAAGAAAGCGGAATCTAAAAAACAGTTTGATGCAGCAATTTTAGCTTTGCAGTTTCCAAAATATTATGCGGGTGCAACAAAGATGCTGATGAAAACTATTGAAGAAGACAAAGAATACTGTGATGCCTATTTTATGGCAGGATATCTTTTCAGACTTCAGGATATGCAGAAGGAAGCGGTCACAATGTACTACATGGCAGACAGTTTAGCGCAGAACAAAGCACCAATTTTCAAAATGAATTTAGCTGTTTCTGCATTTCGGTTAGGCGCTGTGGATTTATCGCGTAAAAAATACCAGCAGATGATAACCCATTTTCCTGAAAACCCCGAAGGTTATTATGGAATTGCAAATACGGCGATCGTCATTGGGGATTTTGATAACGGACTGAGCAACCTGAAGACCGCAGAAAAATTGTATCAGAATCAAGGTGGTGTTAAAAAGGACGTTAAATATCTCTTTGGAATTTTGTATACTTTTAAAGAAGAGTATAAGACGGCATTGCCTTACTTAGATGATGTTTTCTCAACGTATAAAAAAGATGACGGTTATTTAGCAACCTATGTTTTGACGCAGATGAAAGTTGCAGTAGAAACCAATGATGAAAAGTTGAAAAATAAAGCAAGAAAGAACTACGATAAGATAAAAAATAAAAATACGATTCCTGACGATTTGAAAAATAAACTCAAAGAATATTTTTCATAATAATATATTAAAGTTCATTGACAGACCGTGCCCAACAAAGATTGCCTACAAAGGATTAGTTTTACAGCAATCTGAACTTACGAATCTTTTTACCGAGTTTACCGCTTAACTATTCATTAGTTTTCTCCGCAAAACCAAAAATATTCCCCAGTTTAATACTCGAGTAACCGTTACTTTTTATTTTGCTTGAATTGATCATTGCTTTAGCCAAAACATCCGTTGGCAAAGGTTTTTGGCTTTCGAGAAGGCCAAGTTTGTTGGCGAATTTGATGATTCTGCTTCCCAACACTTCACCGGATCTTTCAGAATCTTTTCTTTCGAGCATTCCGGGTTTGAAAATAGTGATTTTATTGAAATGAAGCTTTCTCACGGCATCCTCCAGCTCTCCCTTCATTTTAGAATAGAAAATTTTAGACTGCGGATTGGCTCCGTAAGCGGAAACCAAAATATAGTCTTCCACATTGTTTTCTTTGGCAGCTTTTGCAAACTGAAACTGATACTCGTAATCTACTTTTCTTTGTGCTTCCTTACTTCCCGCATCTTTTAGTGTAGTTCCCAAGCATGAAAAAGCAACATCACCCTTTACAGAATCTTTCCAGTCTTCAGGTTTTTCAAAATCGACAACATGAGTTTTTAATTTTTCGTTTTCTATGTTTAACGGTTTTCTTACAAAAACGTCTACCTGCTCAAAGTCTTTGTCATTTAATAACTGTTTAACCAAATCTTTTCCTGTAGCGCCTGTTGCACCGATGACCAAAGCTTTCATAATAATTTTGATTAGATGATGTGAGATATATAATTTTCTCCATTAAATTTACTAATTTTAGACCAAAGGTTAAAAAATTATTAATTAATCACTACCAATCATTTTTTACTTGATCACTCATGGATGCAAACGAAATTTTAGACTACTGCCTGGCTCAAAAAGGTGTGACAGAAACATTTCCTTTTGATCAGGAAACGCTTGTGATGAAAGTGGGAACAAAAATGTTTCTCCTTATGTCATTAGATAAACAGCCTTTAACGATTGCCGTAAAAACCGATCCGGAATGGAGTGCGGAACTTCGTGAACAGCATCCACAAATCACAGGAGCTTATCATATGAACAAAACTCACTGGAATTCTGTTTCTCTGGACGGTCTGAAAAAAGAACTGATTATTAAATTAATTGATCATTCGTATGACCTTGTTTTTAAATCTCTAACCAAGAAAATTCAAAATACCATCATTAATTCTTAAAGAAATATAAAATATGAGGAAAATATTTATTTCTGCAGTCTTCTTTCTGTCTGTAAATGCAATTGCGCAGACCAAAGAACAGACGAAAACATGGGAACTTCTACTCGAAAATAAAAGACTGGATGCCAGAACTTTTTATGATAAAAATCTGAAGAAAGATCAGCTTAAGGACTTTGAAAACCTTTTTCTGGACGCCGTTATCGATGAGGAGATGGGCGAAATAGTTTTTGATGATTCATTCATTAAAAACCTGATTGTTCTTAATCCTGACCCGGCGTATTTCTATCCGATTTCGCACAGAAGATTTGTTTTTGGTGAAAGCGATGCATCATTAGATGATTATTCATATTCACGTACTGACCTTCTTGCAAACGCACCAGTTTACAGCGATATGACCACTGTTCTGGAGGTGAAAGCGACATTAGACAGAATCCGAAACAGATCCGAACAGGCAGATAATACCATTAAGAAAATGGGAAGAATTGATAAGTGGCAATTTGCCGGTGTCTTCGAAAATTTAAATGGCAGTGGTCTCTACAATGAATATGAGCCGGAGCATTATGCCAAAAATGACAAGCTTTTCAATGCAGACAGTTTTGGAAATGTTGGCTGGTACAACAGAAAATTCCCATCCAATGACGGTTTTGAGTTTTTTATGAATGAACTGGAGTATGGTCGCGGAATCGTATACTCACAATCTTTCATCGAAAATCCTGCAGAGAGAAGAATGTTTCTGGAAGTAGATACCAACTCTGAGTTTAGATTGTTTTTAAACGATACTGAAATTTTATCAAGCACCAGCGAAGGATACACCAACTTAGGCTCCCATTTAGTCGAAGTCAATATGCCGAAAGGAATGAACAGACTTCTGTTTAAATTTGATGCTAAAGATTCGAAAAATGCATTTATGGTTGTACCTATGGATCATAAATATCAGAAGATTACTGACCTCAAATATTTTGATGTTTACAAGGATTACCAAAAATCAAGTCTAAGCCAGCTTCAACCCAAAGAAATGCCTTTACGGTTCGAAACGCTTCTTAAAGAAAAGATCAAAACAAATCCGAAAAGTTTCTTTTACAAATACTTGCTGGCATCAGGATATCTAAACAATTCACAAAACGAACAGGCTAAAGAACTGATTGATGGTTTTGTAAAGGCTTACCCTAAATCGTCGCTTGTTCAGGGATTGGTTTCAAGATATTATGATAATCTCGAAGATTCTGAAAAGGTTGCAGAAGTATTTAAAAATATTGAAATTGTTGATTCTGAATATTTTTTAATTCCGTTTCTGAAAATGATGGATCGGGACATGTATGAAAACACTCCGATAAAAGATATTGAAAAATACAGAGAGACTCTGGCTAAAACCAAAGCCAAAAATATGGCTGAGTTTTTTGATGTGCTTATCGCCATGAGAAACAGAGACATGGTGACGGCACAAAAACACATTACGAATCTTAAAAAGAGTTTTGCCAATAACGAGAAACTATTTGCCGTATTTACCGCGTTGGAAGATTCTGAGAAAAAAGATCAAAGTTCTACGATTAAGAAGTTTGAAAATGCTTTGACTGTAAAAAGCAGTCCGGAAGTCATGAATATGCTGTATGCATATTATGAAAAAGCAAACAGAATTGAAGATCAGAAGAAACTTCTGAAAAAATATCTGGAGCTTTATCCTTCAATCAATTCGATGAGAAGCCAGTACATCAGTCTGATTGATGAAGATGTTCAAAATCCGGAAGTGATGCAGGAGATAGACAATGCATTAGGGAATTTTCCGTATTCATATACTTTACTCGCTACAAAAGCAGAAATTCTTGCCAAGCAGAATAAAAAGGCTGAAGCGGTAAAATTTGCAAAGCTGTCCCTTTCACACAACACCCAAAATGATCAGATGCATCAGCTGATACGTGATCTTGATAACACACCGGACGCTATCGACCAAGTCGCAATTAAAGATTTATATAAATTGGTTGCTGAGCGCAGAAACAAAGGCGTAAAAGGTAAAAAGGGAGTGACAACTTTGCTTGACGAATACATCGTTGATGTATATCCGGAAGGAGGAATCAAGAAAAGAAGTACCTATGCGTATGAAATTACTTCAGATAAAGGGATTGAAGAAATAAAGGAATACTATATCAATTATTACGACAAAGTTCTGAAATCTGAAATTATTAAAGAAAATGGAAGTATTATTCCGGGAGAAAAGTCTGATGATCAGATTGTCTTTACCAGTCTTGCAATCGGTGATGTCGTATTGATTCAGAAAGAAAATATCGAGCGTAATAATGGAAGATTTAATAAAGATTTTAATGTAAGTTCTTATTTCAACTCAGAATATCCTGTGACAGAATCAATTTTTACCGTTATCACTCCAGAAAATATGGATTATCAGGTGAAAAGTCTGAACCGGGAAGTGGCATCTACAAAGAAAAAAGTAGGAAACAAAGTGTCTCAGACCTGGAAGCTCAATGAGCTTGCAGAAATTAATCTTGATGAAAGTTACGGACCGAGCTATTACGATGCAACAATTTCTGTAACAGCGAACTCCATTAAAACATGGAATGAAATTTCAAACTGGTATGCGGATGTTGCCAGAAAAAGTCTGGTGTCAGATAAAATAGTGGATAAAGCTTTCAAGGAAATTTTCCCAAGTGGCTTTGCCAGTATGAATGAAACAGAAAAAGCTGAAAAGATTTACAACTACATTGAAAAAAATGTAACGTACAGTTCTCTGGATTTCCGTCAGAGTGGTCAGATTCCGCAGAAGCCTTCCAAAACTTTGGTGACCAAACTGGGAGATTGCAAAGATTTGTCTACGCTCTTTGTTATTTTAGGAAATCAGGCGGGCTTAAAATCTAATCTGGTTCTTGTACAAACCAATAACAACTCACCGCAAAGACTGCTTCTGCCGAACCTGAGCTTCAATCACTGCATCGTAAAAGTGAAGCTCGACGGAAAAGAAAGTTATCTGGAAATGACAGATAAATATTTACCTTTCAATTCTGCAGTATTAACCAATTATAAGGCAAAAGCACTTCTCGTAGACATCGAAAAGTCTGGAGCGAGTCAAAAAGATTTAATTGAAATTTCTACAGAAAACAATACCAAAAACTTATTTAGAACCATCAGCGAAGTGAATATTAATGGTGATGATCAGAATTTTTTCACGAAACAGTATGTGATGGGGGAAACCAAAAGTTATTACAATAATTTTTTCCAAGATGAGCAGACGGATGATTACAGAAAGAAAAATGTAGAGGAAGAATTTGGGTCTATTTTAGATAAAGTAATCAATGTAAAATCGGTGAAATTAATTGAAGGAAAAGATCTTTCTGCTAAACCGCTTGCGTACGAAGTTCAGTTTAATATTAACGATAAACCGCAATCTGTAGGAAGCTTGAAAATCATGAAAATTCCTTTTGTGACGAAGCCTTTCACCAAAAGTATTGTTGCCACCGAAAATAGAAATACTGATATTCTGTATACGAAATATGAGAAACAGAATGAATATAACGAAGAAGTATATCTGAATATTCCGGAAACTATGAAGTTTATTGAGATTCCTGAGAATAAAACGCTGGCTTATCAAAACTTCAGCTATACCATTAATTATGATTTGCAGAAAAATAATAAATTAAAGATTACCAGAACTGCGAACACTCCTTGGGATAATATTAAAAAAGAACAGTATCCTGAATTTAAGAAGTTTGTGGAAGACGCAATTAATTCAGAAAATCAGATATTAGGTTATAAATAAAACGAAAATGCTTACAGAATCTGTAAGCATTTTTTTTATTTTCTAAAACTGAAATTCTTCAGTTAATCTTTTATCGTCATCCAGTTTTTCGACGAGTTTTTCTAAGCCTTCAAATTTAATTTCCTCATGCAGGAAATCTCTGAACTTTACTGTAATCGTTTCATCGTAAATATCGCCTTCAAAATCGAGAATATACACTTCAACAGTTAATTTTTCTCCGTTTACGGTTGGGTTGGTTCCCACACTCAGCATTCCTTTGTATTGTTGACCTTTTACAAAAACTTCAACAATGTAAGCACCTTTTTTAGGTAAAAGCTTGATCGATTCTGTTTCAATATTAGCGGTTGGGTATCCTATGGTTCTTCCCAATTTCTTACCATGAACCACCGTTCCTGAAATCGAGTAGGAGTAGCCTAACATCTCATTGGCATCTTTTATATTTCCTTCTAAAAGAGCATTTCTTATTTTGGTAGAGCTGATGTTATTTTCGTGAATGTTGATAGCTTCCATTTGTTCGACCTCAAAATCCAGTTCTGCTGACAGTTTTTGAAGCAGTTCAAAATTTCCGCTTTTGTTTTTTCCGAAAGAATGATCGTAACCGATGATCAGATATTTTACATTCAGTTGATCTATTAAAATCTGACGAACAAATTCTTCTCCTGTAAGATTTCTGAATTCATCATCAAATTCTTTTACAAATAAATTATGGATGTTATATTTTTCCATCAGAAATTTCTTTTCCTCGATGGTGTTGAGAAGTTTTAAATCTTCATTTGGATTAAAAACAAATCTGGGATGTGGCCAGAAGGTAAGGATTGCCGTTTCTAAATCATTCTCAGAACCTACCTTTTTCAGTTCGTCGATAATGTATTTATGGCCAAGATGAACCCCGTCAAACATGCCTAGAGACAACGCTAAAGGCTTTTCTGACTGGTAATCTTTAAAATTTTTGAAGATATTCAAAACGGAAAAATTTTGACTGCAAATATAAGTATAATGTAACATTATTAATGTAACAAACTACCAATGTAATAATTTACCAGTAAAATACTTATTTTACTAAGTCATTATTGGTAAAATGGTAGACTGTTATATTGCTCAATTCTTTAAAAAAGCATGATAAAAATCTTTTTTTTACCAATTGCAGGTTTGTGAAGATTGATTATATTTGCACCAAGAAAAAATTTAGCAATGGCAAACCAAATTAAAGGAAAAATTTCTCAAATTATTGGTCCTGTAATCGACGTAGTTTTTAATAATGTGGAAGCAATTCCAAGTATTTATGACGCGTTAGAGATTATCAAAGGGAACGGTGAAAAAGTAGTCTTAGAGGTAGAACAACATATTGGTGAAGATACAGTAAGATGTATCGCAATGGATGCTACAGACGGTCTTCAAAGAGGGCAGGAAGTTATAGGATATGGTAATCCTATCATGATGCCAATTGGTGAAGCTGTAAACGGAAGACTATTCAACGTTGTTGGGGATGCTATCGATGGGCTTCAAAATATTTCTAAAGAAGGTGGTCTTCCAATTCACAGACCAGCTCCGAAATTTGATCAACTTTCAACTTCTGCAGAAGTTTTATTCACAGGTATTAAAGTAATCGACTTAGTTGAGCCTTACGCGAAAGGAGGTAAAATTGGATTGTTCGGTGGTGCCGGTGTAGGTAAAACAGTATTGATTCAGGAGTTGATTAACAATATTGCAAAAGGACACGGAGGTCTTTCTGTTTTCGCCGGAGTAGGTGAAAGAACGAGAGAAGGAAATGACCTTTTGAGAGAGATGCTAGAGTCAGGTATTATTAAATACGGAGATGACTTTATGCACTCTATGGAAAACGGTGGTTGGGATCTTTCTAAAGTTGACCTAGAGGTTATGAAAGATTCAAAAGCTGCATTCGTTTTCGGACAGATGAATGAGCCGCCGGGAGCAAGAGCCAGAGTAGCGCTTTCTGGTCTTACATTAGCTGAGTACTACAGAGACGGTGGTGAAAGCGGACAGGGTAGAGATGTATTGTTTTTCGTAGACAACATCTTCCGTTTTACACAGGCTGGTTCTGAGGTATCTGCACTTCTTGGTCGTATGCCATCTGCGGTAGGTTACCAACCAACATTGGCATCTGAAATGGGTGCGATGCAGGAAAGAATTACTTCAACTAAAAATGGTTCAATTACTTCAGTACAGGCGGTTTACGTACCTGCGGATGATTTAACTGACCCGGCTCCTGCTACAACGTTTGCTCACTTAGATGCAACAACTGTACTTGACAGAAAAATTGCTTCATTAGGTATTTATCCTGCAGTAGATCCATTGGCTTCTACGTCAAGAATCTTGGCTCCGGAAATTATCGGTGAAGAACATTATAACTGTGCTCAGAGAGTGAAAGAAATTCTTCAGAGATACAAAGCTCTTCAGGATATCATCGCAATCTTAGGTATGGAAGAACTTTCTGAAGAAGATAAATCTGTAGTTTACAGAGCTAGAAAAGTTCAGAGATTCTTATCTCAGCCTTTCCACGTAGCAGAACAGTTTACAGGTATTCCGGGATCATTGGTAGACATCAAAGATACTATCAAAGGATTCAACATGATTATGGACGGTGAATTAGATCACTTACCGGAAGCTGCTTTCAACTTGAAAGGAACTATCGAAGAAGCGATCGAAGCTGGACAAAAAATGTTAGCTGATAACGCATAATAATGCTAATTGCTGATAGCCAATAGCTATTAGCCAAAAGCCAAAAGCAATTTAAAATGAATATAAAAATTTTAACACCAGAATACGTAGTTTTTGAAGGAGAGGTAGACTCAGTATTGTTGCCTGGGAAAAATGGTGAATTCCACATCATGAAAAACCACGCAGGAATCGTTTCTTCATTAGTTGGCGGTAAAGTAAAATTGTACGCAAATTCTATCAACGAATCTTTTGCTAAAAACTTTACCAAAGAAAATGAAAAAGACTCTGTTTTTTCTTATCCTATAAAAAGCGGTGTGATAGAATTTAATAATGATAAAGGAATTATCCTTTGCGAATAATTAAATTATAAGCTAAATATATTTTCAAG
This sequence comes from Chryseobacterium kimseyorum, assembly GCF_025971945.1. Lineage (GTDB taxonomy): Bacteria > Bacteroidota > Bacteroidia > Flavobacteriales > Weeksellaceae > Chryseobacterium > Chryseobacterium kimseyorum. The sequence continues at coordinate 495,171 of NZ_JAPDHW010000001.1, read as the reverse complement.
AAAGTGTAACTTTGTTACACTTTTTTTATGCTTTATAAAAATCTGATTCATGCAGAAAAGTTTAATCTTATTCTTTACAGTTCTGAGTTTTATATGCAATGCTCAAATTATCAAAACCAAAAGAGGAATTGTAAGTCTCGACGGAACTCACGTAGCCAAAATTACTAATAAATCCAATGAATATACTTTTATGGATTTAAAAGAAACCCCGATTTTCACAGTCGAATTTGTCGACAAAAGTGTGGTGGATTCAGTACGCGACAGTTATGTGAAAATTAATCGGGTGTACAACCGTGAGAAAACTTTAGATTTAGATTACATTTCGCCCTCTGCATTTTCGGGTGATGAGAAATCTGCCGTCTACACATGCATTAAAGGTTTAAAAATTATTGATGAAAGAGGAATCAACATTAAAAATTTAGATGAGCTTTTTAAAAATATGCCCAAACGTAAACTTGATAATAAGACGAAAGAAGCATACACCACGAGGACAAAAATCGATAAATTAAATCTTGAAGTCAACAGTGTCGGTGAGATTTTGAGCAATGGTGTACCGGTAGGATATTTTACCAATTTGCCTGTAAGTTTTGGTTCGGATGATCAGATTACAGACAAAAATTTTGTGGACATCGAAATTTATGATGCAAAAAGTAAATACATCGGAAAGTACATCACAACCACCAAACAGATCAAAACTGCCGGAGGAAAAACTTTTACTTTGTACAGAGAAATGTCAGGAAGAGCTTCCATTTTAAAATATCCTACTTACAAAGCAATTGCCGAACGCATGGCTATACTGGATCCAAATTTTATAAAAATTCAGGAGAAAGTGATTGTCGGTGACGTAGTTAAAGATGGAGTTGAAAAAGATAAAAAGTGATTTTTCAAACAAATTTTTAATGAAGATTTTATTCAATAGGAACTTGTTTGTCATCATTAGCGTGTCGAAGAAAGTCCGTTTATCAAAAAAATGAATTCTATTGGCTTTAGCCAAAACTTAAAAAATCCTGAGAACTTATTTCTCAGGATTTTTAATTTATATATATTTTTATTGACGGCATTTTTGTCATTCCGTAGGAATCTAAACTTTTTATAATAAAATAACTGTTGAGATTCCTACGGAATGACAAACAAAATTGATAATTTTAAACCTTAAACCTTAAACCTTAAACCTTAAACCTTAAACCTTAAACCTTAAACCTCACAAACTCAAAATCACTCCATTCTCTTTCAACTGTTGCATCGGCTTCGAAAACCAAAACAGTTCAAAATCTTCAAAATCATTTTCAAAATCAGTTTTCAATTGTTGTAAAGTAATCCGTTTCGGATTCTCAAAAGTGTTTTCCTGCAAAATTTTGGTCAGCCATTCTCCTTTTTCCTGCTCAAAATCTAAAGAAACGATATTGGTTTTTAAATGGAACGTAATTCTCGTGTACGGCCATGAGTTTTGTTTTTTTGTTTTTATGTAATTCTCAGCGATTACGTTTTTTTCCAGAAAAACAATTTTTGAATTAGGTTTGAATGTGAAATTCTCTTCTTCCAGTAGTGAATCGTGAATGTAATCGGGATGAATCGTTGTTTTCGGAATTTTAAAATCAAACCAGTTCTGCAGCGGTAATTCAAAATTAATTCCGTGCATATAATTGAAAAGAGATTTTTTTAATCCAAAACTAAATTTGCTGTGATCGATTCCGGTTCTGTCTGTGAAATCGATATCGTTATTGGCGAACAAAATTTCCTGCTTGAGTGGAGTGACTCCAAATTCCTCAGGATTTAATCCGACAGGTGAATGGGCGGTCATCGCAAACTGATGCCAAAATGCACTTTGAAGAATTCCCATTTCAAAAAGCTGGCGAACCATTTCAAGAGAATCGACGGTTTCCTGAATCGTCTGGGTCGGGTAGCCGTACATCAGATATGCATGAATCATGACTCCGGCTTCAGTGAAATTTCTTGTTACCTGAGCAACCTGTTCAACAGAAATTCCCTTATCAATTAATTTCAGCAAGCGGTCACTCGCAACTTCCAGTCCACCAGAAACTGCAACGCAGCCGGAAAGTTTTAAGAGAAAACATAAATCTTTGGTAAAGCTTTTTTCAAATCTGATATTCGTCCACCAGGTTACTACGAGATTTCTCCGTAAAATTTCCAGAGCCACTTCGCGCATCAAAGCCGGAGGAGCCGCTTCATCCACAAAATGGAATCCGGTTTCACCAGTTGTTGCAATCAGTTCTTCCATTCTGTCAACCAAAATTTTGGCTGAAATGGGTTCGTAAATTTTAATATAATCTAAAGAAATATCACAGAAAGTACATTTTCCCCAATAGCAGCCGTGGGCCATCGTGAGTTTGTTCCACCGTCCGTCGCTCCATAAACTGTGCATAGGATTAGCAATTTCAATAACAGAAATATACTGATCCAGCTTCAAATCTGTATAATCAGGAGTTCCTACTTGGGCCTGTTTGTAATCGTGTTTCGGTGAATTATTTTTGTAAATAACTTCATCGTTTTCAAGTAAAAAAGTTCTTTTAGCTTCGACTGGCACAGCTACCGAACTAGTTATATTTTCATAAATCAATTCAAGAGGAACTTCACCGTCATCCAAAGTGATAAAATCAAAAAACTCAAAAACTCTTTTGTCTTTAACTTCCCGAAGTTCAGTATTCGGAAAACCACCACCCATCGCAATTTTAATCTGTGGATAATTTTCTTTAATAAATTTCGCAGATCGAAAAGCAGAATATAAATTTCCCGGAAACGGTACGGAAAAACAAACCAGTTTTGGCTGAACTAGTTCCAGTTTTTCGTGAAGAATTTTTAAAGTAATATCATCAATAAAAGTCTGATCTGAATTTAATTTCGCATACAGTTCGTCAAAAGAATTAGCGGATTTTCCCAATCTTTCTGCATATCTGCTGAAGCCAAAATCAGAATCAACGTGTTCAACTATATAATCAGATAAATCTTCTAAATATAAAGTAGCCAGGTGTTTAGCTTTATCCTGTAAACCCATATTTCCGAAAGCAAATTCCATATCGTCGAGCTGATTGAAACGGGAAGCTTCGGGCAAAAAGTTCATCGAACAAATCTGCCTCGCCAAAGTGGGATTTCTATTTTGTAAAAAAAGAATAACCTGATCGATGGTTTTGATATATTCATCTCTCAAAGCAAAAATTCGCTGAGAGTTTTCGGAAGTATTTTTTAGGTCAATTGATTTTGCAAAAATCTTTTGAATTCCTTCTTTTGAAAATAATTCCAAAATCACTTCAATCCCCAAATCGATCTGATAGCTTGATATATTTTTGGTATTTAAAAAACCTTTGATATATGCGGTCGCCGGATATGGAGTGTTAAGTTGCGTGAAAGGTGGAGTTATAAGAAGAAGATCTTTCAAAAGTAATTTTTTGCAAATTTATGGGTTTAAATGGAAAAGAAGAAAGTTTTTGACTGATTTAAAAAAATTATATTTTTTGAATAAATAATATTCTAAACTTTGTTTGTCATTCCGTAGGAATCTCAACAAAGAAAATCAAAACTTAGATTCCTGCGGAATGACAAAGATATCGTTGAGAAGTATTGTGCAAATAGAAAATAGGTTTCTACTATTATTCTTCTGATAAATAACAAGAAAAACCGCCAGAAAATTCTAACGGTTTTAAATTTATAATATTGAGTCTTTAGCAGCTAGCCAAAAGTGATCAGCAATTTACATTTGCTTGTACTCGATATTCATTTGCTTTTCCATTTCTGCGTAAGCTCCGGATTCTAATTTCTCTTTAATGCCTTCGAAAGCCGCCAAAGTTTCATTAATTTCTGAATCTGTATGAGAAGCGGTAGGAATTAATCTCAATAAAATCATTCCTTTTGGAATTACAGGATATACAACAACAGAGGTGAATACTCCGTAATTTTCTCTCAAATCTTTCGCTAAAAGTGTAGCTTCAATTGTAGTTCCCTGAATGAAAACCGGTGTCACACACGTATTGGTGTTTCCAAGGTTGAAACCTCTTTCTTTTAATCCGTTTTGAAGTTTATTTACGTTTTCCCACAATTTATCTTTAATTTCGGGACGAGTTCTCAATAGCTCCAATCTTTTCAAACCTCCGATTACCATTGGCATTGTCAAAGATTTAGCGAAAATCTGAGAACGAAGATTGTATTTTAAGAATCTGATAATCGTTTCATCTCCTGAAAGAAAAGCTCCGAAACCAGCCATTGATTTGGCAAAAGTTGAGAAGTACACATCAATCTGATCCTGACATCCTTGCTCTTCACCAGCTCCGGCTCCTGTTTTACCTAAAGTTCCGAATCCGTGTGCATCATCAACCAAAAGTCTGAAATTGAATTTAGATTTTAAATCGCAAATTTCTTTCAGTTTACCCTGCATTCCTCTCATTCCGAAAACACCTTCAGTAATCACTAAGATTCCTCCACCGTTTTCTTCAGCAACTTTTGTTGCTCTAGCTAGGTTTTTCTCTAAACTTTCAATGTCGTTATGTTTGAAAGTAAAACTTTTTCCCATGTGAAGACGTACTCCGTCAACGATACAAGCATGAGAATCTGCATCATAAACGATAACGTCATGTCTTGTCACCAATGCATCGATACAAGAAACCATTCCCTGGTAACCGAAATTCAAAAGATAAGCAGCGTCTTTTTGAGTGAACTCTGCCAATTCTTTTTCAAGTTGCTGGTGCTGTTGAGTTTCTCCAGACATGGCTCTTGCGCCCATCGGATAGAACATTCCGAATTCTGCAGCAGCTTTTGCATCAGCCTCCAAAACTTCCGGGTGGTTACACAATCCTAAATAGTCATTGGCACTCCAGAAAATTACATCTTTACCTTGAAATTTCATTCTCGGACCAATCGGACCTTCCAATTTTGGGAATACAAAATATCCTTCTGCGTAATCTGCAAACTGACCAAGAGGTCCGGGATTTTGTTTTATTCTGTCAAAAATATCTACCATTGTATGAGTATGTTTTATGTAAAAAAGCCTTTTGTATTGTACTAAAAGGCTTGATTTGTATTGCTATATTTTTCTTATTTGATGAATTCTGTTTTGAAAACTTCATCATAGTTGTGGAAACAGTTGTTGATAAATCCCTGCTCCTCCATCCATTTGTCGCTGTACACTTTTGTAATGTAACGTGAACCGTGATCAGGATAAATCATTACAACGAAATCATTTTCAGTCAGTTCGTGAGACTGTGCATACTGCATCAATCCTTGAGTAACAGCTCCGGTAGTGTAACCACCCATAATTGCTTCTTTTAAAGCAATCTCACGGGTTCTGTACGCAGACATTTCGTCGTTGACTCTTACAAACTCATCCACTTTATCGAAAAGAAGGGCAGAAGGAATTAAATTTTTTCCCATTCCTTCAATTTGGTAAGGATGAACGTCTTCTTTATGAATTTCTCCGGTTTCGTGGTAACTTTTCAAAATAGATCCGTCAGCATCTACACCGATGATTTTTATATTTGGATTTTTCTCTTTTAAGAATTTTGCAGAACCGGACAATGTTCCGCCAGTTCCTGTACACGCAAAAAGGTGAGTAATTTTCCCTTCCGTCTGTTCCCAAATCTCAGGACCTGTGGTCTGATAGTGGGCATCAACATTCAATTCATTAAAATACTGATTGATATAAACAGAATTTGGGGTTTCGGCAGCAATTCTTTTTGCTACTTCATAATAAGATCTCGGGTCATTCGCAGGTACATTCGCAGGACATATATATACTGTAGCACCAAGAGCTTTCAGATAAGCTATTTTTTCAGCTTTTGTTTTGTCACTTACTGCTAAAATACATTTGTATCCTTTAATGATACAAACCATAGCAAGTGAAAAACCTGTATTTCCGGAAGTCGTCTCTACAACTACAGAATCTTCCTTTAATAAACCTTTTTTCTCAGCGTTTTCAATAATATGAAGTGCGATTCTATCTTTAGTGGAATGTCCAGGATTATATGATTCTAACTTGGCATAAACTTTAGCAGGAATGTCTTTAGTTACTGTATTAAGTTTCACTAAAGGGGTGTTCCCAATCAAGCCAAGAATATTATCGTAAACATTACTCATTATTTGTTATTTTTTTCAAATAAAATCTGACCGCAAAAATACAAAAAAATAAATAATTTTTAAACTTTTCAGAAATTATAAGTGTTGAAAGTATAATTATCTCTTTTAAGCTTTTGATTACAGACTCGAAACGTTGACAAAAAGTACGCCAATTTTTTAAATTTTGTTAAAATCGAATATAAACTAATCTAAAAACCTTATTTTCGCACTAATTGATTTTATACTATGAAAAACTGGACTTTTAGGCAATGGAACACCCTTCTCGGATGGGTGATTTTCGTCATTGCATTTTTCACGTACCTGTCAACAATAGAACCCAACTTCAGTTTTTGGGATTGTGGTGAGTACATTTCTTCAGCCGTAAAATTAGAAGTAACGCACGCACCGGGAGCAGCCTTGTTCCAGATTGTAGGTGCTGTTGCTGCCATTTTTGCGTTTGGACAGGGTGAAAATTATTCTGTGGTCATTAATGCAATGTCTGCATTATTCAGCGCATTTACGATTTTGTTTCTGTTCTGGACGATTACTCATTTTGTAAGACGACTTCTAAATAAAGATTTTGAGGAAGTTACCAAACATCAGGAGATCGCTATTCTTTTCGCAGGTGTTATTGGTTCTCTCTGCTTTACCTGGTCAGATACTTTTTGGTTTTCGGCGGTAGAAGGAGAGGTTTACTCAATGGCTTCGCTGTTTATTGCAATTTTAGTTTGGCTGATTACAAAGTGGGAAAACGAATACAAAGAATCTGATAATGAACGATGGATTATTTTAATCTTCTTTATTGTAGGTCTTTCTGTAGGTGTGCACATGATGTGTATGTTGGCAATTCCGGCCGTGTGTCTGGTATATTATGCAAGAAACTATGAATTTACCTGGAAAAACTTTCTTTGGGCAAATGCAATTACACTTGGGATTTTAATTATTGTTTTCAAGATTATTTTCCCTGTAATTATGTCTTTGTTCGGAAAACTTGAAATCTTCTTTGTGAATGGTTTATATATGCCGTACCATTCAGGAACGATTGCAGGCTTTATTATCCTGGTTGCACTTTGCTATTTTATCTTAAAATATGCAAGAAAGGCAAAAAAGAACATTTATCAGACGATTGCTTTATCTGTGGTTTATATGATGATTGGTTTCTCTTGCTGGATGGTAATTCCGATCAGAGCAAACGCAAATCCGCCAATGAACTTAAATGATCCGGATACTGCCATTGGGATGCTTGATTATTATAACAGAGAACAGTATGGTGACTGGCCAACAATGTACGGTCAGAACTATACCGCATTTTTAGATAACAGCGGAATTGAGAAGAATGAAGATGGAAGTTTTAAAACAACAAAAACCGGTGAAGTTTTTGAAAAAGATGAAAAGACAGGAACTTATTTAAAAACAAGTGACCGTTTCAATTATGTGTTCAATCCTGCGCACGTGAGTCTGATGCCGAGAATGTTCAGTGAAGATAAGGATGTGATGGCGAACTATATGTCAATGTATGGCGCACCCGATTTTCAATTTAATTATGCTAACGAAAATATTGCTGATGATCCTCAGGCTAAAGAAATTTTTGAGGAATTAAGAGGCAAATACGAAGATAAAACGATTACTCCAGCAGATTATTTAAAAGTGAAACCATATGAACTGATCACCGTTCAGAGACCTTCTTTGGCTCAGAATATGGATTATTTCATCACTTTCCAAAACGGATATTATTTCATCAGATATCTGTTATGGAACTTCGCAGGAAGACAGAATGATCTTGAAGGAAGCAGTGAAAATACAAGAGGAAACTGGATTTCAGGAATTTCATTTATTGATAACACGTTACTTGGAAATCAGGATGCGATGCCTGCAAAATTTAAAAATGAAAGCACAGTTGTTTTCTTTTTCTTACCATTACTGTTGGGAATCATAGGATGTTATTTCCAGTTTATGAGAGATTTTGGTAGATTTTATGCACTTCTTTCATTGTTTATATTAACCAGTGTTGGAATTGTTTTCTACACCGGAATGAAACCATTTGAACCGAGAGAAAGAGATTATGCCGTAGTTGGTTCCTTCTATGCCTTTGCCATTTGGATAGGTCTGGGTGCAGGTGCAATTCTCTGGTATCTGCAGTCTAAAGTAAAATCAAATGCTGCAAACATCGGTTTTGGAGTTGTATTATTGGCTATTCCTTTGATGATGGGCTTCCAGAATTATAATGTTCATGACAGAAGCGGAAGATATACAGCTTATGATTATTCACATTCAATGTTAAAATCATTACCTAAAGATGATATTCTCTTTGTGTACGGTGATAATGATACCTACCCAGTTTGGGCAATGCAGGAAACTGAGAGATTCCGTGATGATGTGAAGGTGGTGAATTTTACCCTTCTGTCAACACCGTGGAACATTGATCAGGTTAAAAGAAAAACGTATAACGCCAGCCCGATTCCAAGTCAGTTGACACACGATGATTACAGAGATGGTGTTAATGATCAGATTTATCTGATGAAAAAAGAAGATTGGCAGGGAGTTTTAAGTAATTTAAGGGATGCTGGTGCTCCTGAACAGATGCTTAAACCATTCGAAAAATATATCGTTCATGATTCTATGACTTTAAAAGAAGCGGTAAACTTCCTGAAAATAAAATCCCCTGAAAAAGATGAAGTTTTAAAAATGATCTTTGGTGAAGCGCGTTATGAAAAGTATAACTTCTTACCGGTTAACAAATTCATTTTACCTGTCAACAAGCAGAATGCAGTAAAATCTGGAATAATCAACGCTTCAGATTTGTCGAAAGCGGAAGATCAGATTATGATCACTTATAAATCCGGTACTTTATACAAAAACAATCTGATGATGTTTGATATCCTGGCAAACTTCGACTGGAAAAGACCAATCAACTTCTCTTCAGGTGGAGTGTATGACAGTGAAAATATTTTCTTCTTAGATGAATATCTTCAGTTTGATGGGTTCAGTTACAGATTGGTTCCGATCCGTACGCCACGAAGCAGTGACGGAGAAATGGGTAGAGTAGATGCCAACTCACTTTATAACGTTGTGAAAAACTTTAAATGGGGTAATTTTAAAGATTTAAATGTGCATTTTGATGAAACGGCAACTTCAAATATTATGAGCTACAGAAGTTCTGCAAGCAGAGCAGCAGCGGCTTTAGCCTTATCTGGTCAGAAAGCAAAAGCTCTGGAAGTACTGGATATTGCTGCGAGAGAAATTCCTGCAGAAAAATATAATGATCCACGTTCTTTAAGCTCAATGGTGTATGGTTATATCGTTGCCGGACAAGAACAGAAAGCATTGAAATTAGCAGAAATTCTGAAGAAAGGAATTTTCGAAGAGTATGATTATTATTTAACTTTAAGCAAAGCTGACCAAAGGTTTGTAGGAAGACAGATGAGATCAAAACCTATGGAATATTCTCTGGTAGTATCAGCAGTTACAGATGCTTACAAGAAGATCGGACAGAATGATAAAGCATATTCTTACCTGGTGAAATCTATTGAGCCGATTGACAAGAAATTCAATGTATTCATCAAAGATCTTCAGCAGATGGGCAAAGAAAAGGCAATGAAAGAATCTGAAAATGTACAGAGAATTACACCTTTTTATCAATATCTGTTTGATGTGATGGAACCTTTTGATTCTACCTATTCAAAAGAAAAAGAAGATCAGATTACTTCAGCAATTATCAAAGCGACACAGTAAAAAATCAATATTGTAAATACTTTAAAACGGGACTTCGGTTCCGTTTTTTTTATGTTGATATTCAAGAATAATAGAATTATATTTGTACATCAAAAAAACGCGATGGCCGAAAACACCAGTAAGAATCTCCCGTTGTATGCTGTAATTTTTGCAGTGATTGCCAAACTTTATTTTTTATTGACACACCACATTCAGGAAGATGCGTTTATCACCTGGCGGGTTGCCCAGAATTTGTTGGATTATGGTGTGATCGGTTTCAACGGTGACGTCAAAATTTCGGCTTCCACAACACATCTGTATGTTTTTGTTTCTTACTTTTTTAATCTGATTTTTGGAAAAGAAAACTTCATCGAACCGCTTTTGATTCTGAATACTGTTCTTTTCACTATCGGAAGTTTATTTCTGTCTCATTTACTGTTAAAAAACCCCTGGCATAAAGCAATTTTCATCTTTCTTTTTGGGCTTTTACCGCCTTCCATAAAGATTTCAATTCTCGGAATGGAGTATGGAATTTTGTTTTTTCTTGAAATGGCTTTGCTCTATTATGGTTTTAAAAAAGAGAAAAAATGGGCACTGGTTGTCTTTCCGGTTTTAATCTTATTTACCAGAATTGATACCGTTATTTTCCTTGGAATCGTATTTTTAGTTGATATTTTTTGGAAGAAAAAAATAAGATGGCCTTATATTATAGGTGGGATTTTAGGAGTATCTGCTGCCGTGGCTTTCAACTGGCTGTATTTTGGAGAAATTGTTAACAATACGATTGTTGCCAAAAAACTGGCTTATGACAGGGTCTACACTCTCAATCAGCATATCGAATATTTTAGATTAAATTACGGAAACTTCTGGGGAATGTTAAAAATTCCGGGAGATTTTAACCCATTTACGATTGTAATTGCTGTTTTTGAACTGCTGTGTTTTATCCTCTTAATCAGACAGCGAGATCAAAGAAACTATTTCCTTTGGATTATTTTCATTTTTGCATGGACGAAACAGATTATTTTTCTTTCTCAAAAAAGCCTTTTCGATTGGTACTACTGGGTTCCTCAGATTCTGCTTTTCGTTCCCGTTCTAATCTTCGTTTTAGAACAGAAAATAAAAAGAAACTGGTGGCTTTCAGCATTGATTGTCTTTTATATTGTACCCATGCTTGCTTTCCAAACGATACATTCTATCGCAACCGGCAATGGTGAATGGAATTACAGAAGATCTATCGGACTGTTCCTTAATATGTACGAAAAAGACAAAAAACAATGGATTTTACTTGAACCGGCTGGCTATATTCCCTATTTTTCTGGTTTAAAAACAATCGATGAAGTTGGATTGGTCGACAAACAGATTCAGGAAGAGATCAAAAAAGATAAGCCTCATTATTGGATTAATACTGTTAAAAAAAGAAAGCCAAAGTATCTGCTGTCCTACAGTAATTTATTTGAAGGAAAAGATGCCTATTTTTACAAAACGCATTACAAATTATTAAATGAATTTCGTGTGAAGAATCATCTGCAGAGTGACAACAAGCTTTTAGAGAAAATTTATAAACTGAAGCCTTCCGGTACAGATTATAATCTATACGAAAGAATGAAAGATCAGTAACTCATCATTTTCAATCTAAACCTAAATATAAAACCATGAAATACTGTGCTTTCCTCCGTGGCGTCAATGTAAAAGGAACCAACATGAAAATGGCGGAAGTCTGCGAAGTTTTCAAAAGTGCCGGAATGCTTGATGTAGTTTCAGTTTTGGCTTCAGGAAATATTGTTTTCTCGTCCGATAAGAAAGCTGAAGATTTGAAATCAATTCTGGAAAAAGCAATGTCTGAGCATTTCAGTTATGAGGCTTTTTTATTTGTCAGATCTCAGGAAGAAATAGAAAGTTTTTGGAATTTAAATCCATTCGACAAAAACGAAAACTTACATGTCTACGCTTTTATCGGTCATCATGACGTTGAAAAAGTACTGATGAAGGAGTTTGAAAATGCTTCTAAAACAGAAAATGAAGAGGCGAAAATCATTCATCATAATTTTTACTGGCAGGTTCCGAAAGGAAATACATTAGAGTCTACATTCGGAAAAATTTTAGGCAAGAAAAGTCTGAAAGATCAGTTTACGAGCAGAAATATCAATACATTTGAGAAAATTTTGAAAAAAATACAGGCATGAAAAAAATATTTATTACATCATCACTGGTCTTAAGTATTTCGATGTTTTCACAAACAGTTTCGGATCTTAAGTTTGACTCCGGCGTTATTGATTCTGAAAATTCATATGTTGTTTTACCTAAAAAAGAAACGGACCAAAAATATGGGTACGGGTTTATCTACTTTGACGAAATGGCAGGATATTCCTTCCGAAGTTTGGGTGATTTGGTTGTTGAAAACGGAAAACTGAAAGTGGTCACAGATCAGTTTCATCAGTCATCCATGATGATTTCAAGAATCGGAAACTTTAACCTGAAAACAGCCAGACTCAATGATGATGTAGTAAAGAAACTTAATTTGGAATCACCACCCAAATGGCTTGAAATCTATAAAAGTTCTAAACCGGAGAATGAAAAAATATTAAACAGAGCCAGCAAGCTTAACGGTGCAAACAATGCGCAGCTGGCGTTGCCAAAACTTTTAGAATTGTATAAAAATAATTTTAAAACAGAGTCGTTATATTTTGAATTAGCATTTTCGTACAATGCTTTAGGTAAATTTGCAGAGGGTGAAAAGATTTCCCTGGAAGCTTTGAATAATAAAAAAGCCGACGATTTAGTAAAGAAAGAATATATTTATTCACTCGTCCATCAGGATAAAGTGAAAGAAGCGGATGATTTTTTATCAAAAAATATCTCTTCCTTCAAGACTCAAAATAATAAAATAGAGGCGATTATCAATACAATTGCAGTAAGCGCTCACAAAGGAAATTTAACAGTAGCAGAGAAATGGATGAAAGAATTAAAATCTGAACCCAATATTGACCGCTACCAGAAAAACATCCAACAATTAGAAAGTATAATTAAAGAAAAACAAAGTAAAATCCTATGATTCAGTACTTAGATAACATACAACACAAAGATTCAAAAAACTTTTTTTTAATTGCAGGGCCATGCATCATCGAAGGTGAAGATATGGCTTTAAGAATTGCTGAAAAAGTAATTGAACTGACCAATAAATACAATATTCCTTATATTTTTAAAGGAAGTTTTAAAAAAGCTAACAGAAGCAGAGTAGATTCTTTCACTTCGATTGGCGAAGAAAAATCTTTGGAAATTCTGAAAAAAGTTGGGGAAACATTTAACGTTCCTGTGACGACAGATATCCACGAAAACGAGCATGCAGCTTTGGCGGCGCAGTATGTAGATGTTTTACAGATTCCTGCATTCCTGGTTCGTCAGACCGACTTATTAATCGCTGCAGCAAAAACCGGAAAATGTGTATCACTAAAGAAGGGACAGTTTCTTTCTCCGGAATCGATGAAGTTTGCAGTACAGAAAGTGACAGATTCTGACAATCAGAAAGTTGCCATTATCGAAAGAGGAAATTCTTTTGGATATACCGACCTGATCGTTGATTACAGAGGAATTCCTACAATGAGAGCGTATGCTCCTGTTATTTTAGATGTTACCCATTCACTTCAGCAACCCAATCAAAGTTCTGGTGTAACAGGAGGAAGACCAGACTTAATAGAAACCGTTGCCAAAGCAGGAATTGCAGTAGGTGCAGACGGAATTTTTATAGAAACTCATCCTACACCAGAAACTGCATTATCTGATGGTGCCAACATGCTTAGACTGGATTTATTAGAAGATTTATTACAAAAACTTACAAGAGTTAGAGAATCCATTTTGTAATTGTTAAAAAATCATTAATTTTAGAATTCTAAATAATTTCTTTTGAAAAAACTAGTTTTACCACTGAGCCTCATGGTTCCCATGTTAGTATTCTCCCAAACTAAAAAAAGAGATACAACAAGAACAACAGATATTGAGGAAGTCGTTTTCCAGAAAAAAGTCACAGGAAGCACGAATGACCTCACGACCGTGAAAATATCTGCAAAAGATGCTCAGAACGTTGCCAGTGTTTCTGGAGGTATTGAAGCTATTATCAAAACTTTACCTTACGTCAACAGCAATACAGAACTATCTTCGCAATACATGGTACGTGGTGGAAACTATGATGAAAACCTTATCTATATCAACGATATCGAGATCTACAGACCGTTTCTCATTAGAAATTCTCAGCAGGAAGGTTTAAGTATTATCAACCCTGATATGGTTTCGACAGTAAACTTCTCTGCCGGAGGTTTTGAACCGAGATATGGGGATAAAATGTCTTCAGCTTTAAATATCTATTACCGTGAGCCGGAAAAATTTGAACTTTCAGGAGAGGCAAGTTTAATTGGTGGTAGATTAACGACAGGTTTAGCTTCAAAAAATAATAAATTAACCGCTTTATTTTCAGGAAGATATAGAAATACCAATTTGGTTTTAAATACTTTGAATGAAGATACTGATTTTAACCCAACCTATTACGATTTCCAGACTTATCTGAACTACCATTTTAGCGATAAGTTCACGATGTCTTTTATAGGATATTACTCGAAGAATGAATATGATATGATTCCCAAAGAACGGTCTGTAGACTTTGGGTCTTTGCAGAAACCTATCAATCTGTCTGTTTTTTATAACGGTAAAGAAAATGACCAGTATAAAAATATGATGGGAACATTCTCCATGAACTATAAACCATCAGATAAATGGAGATTTACTCTGGATAGTTTTTCTTATCAAAACAGAGAGAAGGAATACTATACCATTGCTTCAAGCTATATTTTGCAGACCTTTGATCCAATTACCGGAAATCCAATCACCTCATATGATGTTGGAGGACAGATCGAACATGCACGAAATGATCTTTTCGTAAGAACTTATGGAACTCAGTTCAGAACCCGTTTTTCACCTAATATAAATACGGATATCGAAGTTGGTTTTAAATTTGAAAAAGAAAATTTACGTGATCTTACCAATGAATATAAACTGGTAGATTCATCAGGGTACAGCATACCGCATCCTGTTGATGATCCCAGATTTCCCAATGCTTCAGATCTTGACTTATTTTACAGTATTCAGGGAAATAATCACATTGAGCCGACAAGATTATCTGCTTATGCACAGTATTCTCAGAAGTTTTATTGGGGCTCAAGCAAAGTTTTTGTAAACGCAGGTGCGAGAGTTGCACACTGGAGTTTTAATGATGAAACCATATTTTCACCGAGAGCTCAGTTTGCCATAAAACCAGAGTGGGATACTGATATGTTATTCAGAATATCGGGTGGGATTTACTATCAGGCACCTTTTTATAAAGAAATTAAAGATTTAAATGGAAACTTTAATCCAAATATAAAATCTCAAAGATCTATTCAGGCAATTCTTGCGAATGATTATGAGTTCGAGTTTGAAGACCGTCCGTTTAAACTGACTACAGAATTGTATTATAAGAAGATGGATCATCTGATTCCATATTATATGGATAATGTGAGAATTCGGTATTCAGGAAAAAATAATGCTACAGGTTACGCTTACGGAATTGACACAAGATTATTTGGTGAATTTGTTCCCGGAATAGATTCTTGGCTGTCTGCCAGTTATGCCAGAACGTATGAAAATATTGATGGGAGAGGAGATATTCCAAGATCGACAGATCAGCGGTTTAGATTTTCTATGTTTTACCAGGATTATATGCCTAAATTTCCTTCAATGCGTGTCAATTTAACTTTGACGTATGCAATGGGATTGCCAAACGGAGCGCCGGTTTTCACAGACCCTTATCAGTACCAAAAAACTTTGCCTTCGTACAAGCGAGTGGATATTGGACTTTCGAAAGTTTTTATCGACAGAAAAGACAACAAAAAGACCTACGGTTTTTGGGGTAATTTTGAAGAGCTGATTTTAGGAGTTCAGGTTTTCAATGCTTTTAATATTAATAATACAGTTGCCAATCAGTGGATTACAGATGCAAACACCAGTTTAATGTATCCGGTTCCGGTACGGTTGACGGGAAGATTCTTTAATGTGAAATTGGAATTCAAGATAAAATAAAATGAAAAAACATATCATCACCTTTCTGTTTTCAGTGCTGGCTTTTGTCTATGCTAATGCGCAGAAAAAATCAAGTGCACAGTTTACGGAACTATACCAGAATTATATTTCGATAAAGTCATCACTAGCTTCTGACGATATTAAAAAAACGTCGATGGCAGCTGGAGAATTTTTGAAAACTGCAAAAACAGTCAATTCGAAAATGATTCCACAAAGTCAATTGGTTTCACTGCAGTCAGATGCAAAAAATATAGCTCAGGCAAAAACTATTGATGCCCAAAGAAAAACCTTTTACAGATTGTCTGATGTAATGATCGGTTTGGCGAAGGAAAATAAACTGTCTGATAAAACTGTGTTTGTTCAGTACTGTCCGATGGCTAAAGGAAGTTGGCTGAGCAATGAAAAACAAATCGTCAACCCATATTATGGAAAATCTATGTTGGATTGCGGTTCTGTGAAATCTGAGATTAAGTAATTTTTTATTAAATATAATTGTAAAAAGAAACTCTGTTGGGGTTTCTTTTTACATTTCCAGCTGTAGAATTTTCTCAATCATTTTTTGATTGATACTTTCAGGAATCATGCGCATCACAAAGTTCCGTAGAATATTTCCTTTTTCCCACTGAGAAATCCGGCCGATTTTCCAGCTGGTATTGACAATGTAATCGACTTTAATTCTTCTGATCTTTTGGAATTCTTCGAATACCGAATGATAATCTTGGTTGGCTTCCAGTAATTTCCCGATCACATAAGCATCTTCAATCGACTGACAGGCGCCTTGTCCCATATTTGGAGTGGTTGCGTGAGCCGCATCACCAATCAGACAAAGATTATCTGCATACCATTTTGGAAGGGGAGCGAGATCAATAATGTCATTTAAAATAATGTTTTCCGGTTTTGTAGCTTCCAGAATCTGTAATACTAAAGGATTGAAATCTCTGAAGGTATTCATTAAATCAATATTTTCTGTAAACTTATTTTCGTTGATTAAAGCGTACCAATAGACTTTATTATCAGAAAGTTTCACAAAACCAAAACGTTTTCCCTTTCCCCAGATTTCCAAAGCATGATGAAAATATTGTTCAGGAAGATTGAAATTTGTCAGTCCGCGCCAACATTTTTGTTGGGCATTTCTGATAGTTCCTGTCTTAAAAATTTGATTTCTTACTTTTGAATGGATTCCGTCAGCTCCGAAAACGATTTTACTTTCAATTCCGTTTCCGTTTTCAAAGTGTAAATGATAGTTTTCTTTCTTCTTAATCGTTCGTAAACTATGATTGAGTATGATGTTTTCAAAACCTAGATTTTCGGCCAAAATATTCTGTAAATCTGCTCTGTGAATCGCAACATTGCAGGAATTAAATTTCTTTTCTAAGGCCAAAACATCTGTCGTGGTAATGGTTTTCAATTTTTCATCCGTGATCGAAATACCATGGATTTTGTTTCCGGCATTTTCAATTTTTTCTTTTAAGCCTAATTTCTCAAAAATCTGCATTGCATTAACTGCCATCATAATTCCCGCTCCGACAGGTTTTATTTCTGTCGCAGAGTCATAAATGGTAAAATCTAAATTCTGTTGCTTTAGAATATTTCCTAAGGTCAGTCCGCCAATTCCGGCTCCTATAATTGAGATTGGATTCATTTAAAATTTTTAAAATTTAAAATAAATTAAATCACATTTTTTTCCGCTAAAATCTAAAATGATTCTGTAATCGATCTTTGCTAATCCTCTTTTTGAATAGCCTTTAATCCTAATTTTATCATCAGCCTTCTGTTTTGAAATATAATTGATTTTCTCCCAAATGTAAGCAAAATTTTCTCTATTTTCAATCCTGCTTATTTGCAGGATAGGTTGAGCTACGTTAAAAATTTTACTTTTGATAAGTAAAAAAATATGGTCATTCAAAAGAATGATAGTAGATTTATTAATCTGATAATTATAAATAGAGTTACTACTTGATATATCAATATCAGTATTTATACTATTAAGTTTGATAAATCCTTTTCCGGATAAAGATGCTAAAAACTTTTCATGCTTATTCTTATTATAATTGTGAAATGCTAGATTCCCTAGAATAAAGAGGAAAATTAGTGTTCCAAAAGCTAAATATATTTCCATATTCAAATGTAAAAAAAACGGAGCCTGAAAAATTCAAACTCCGCTTAATAAATTATTTAAACTAAAATTATTTACCTAAATAAGACTTCAAAATCTTACTTCTGGTATTGTGTTTCAGTCTTTTAATTGCTTTTTCTTTAATCTGACGAACTCTTTCTCTTGTAAGGTCAAAAGTTTCACCGATTTCTTCCAAAGTCATTGGATGTTTACCGTTCAGTCCGAAATATAATCTTACCAAATCTGCCTCTCTTGGAGTCAACGTGTTCAATGCTCTTTCAATTTCAATCTGAAGAGATTCAAGCATCAAATCTTTATCTGGGCTTGGAGATTCTCCAGAACGCAATACGTCATACAGGTTAGAATCTTCACCTTCCACCAATGGTGCATCCATAGACAGGTGTCTTCCAGAGTTTTTCATTGATTCTTTGATGTCTTCTTCACTCATGTCAAGAACTTCAGCCAATTCTTCCGGAGAAGGTGGTCTTTCATTTTCCTGTTCAAGGTGAGCGTATGCTTTATTGATTTTGTTGATCGAACCAATTTTGTTCAGCGGTAATCTTACAATTCTTGACTGCTCAGCCAAAGCCTGCAAAATCGACTGACGAATCCACCATACGGCGTAAGAGATAAATTTAAAACCTCTTGTTTCGTCATATCTTTTTGCAGCCTTCATCAATCCTAAATTTCCTTCATTGATCAAATCGGGAAGAGATAGACCTTGGTTTTGGTACTGCTTAGATACTGAAACTACGAAACGAAGGTTGGCTTTGATCAGTTTCTCCAACGCGACTCTGTCGCCGGCGCGGATCTTTTGTGCCAAATCAACTTCTTCGTCTGCGGTAATCAGTTCTACTTTACCAATTTCCTGCAAATACTTGTCTAGTGAAGCGGTTTCCCTGTTGGTAACCTGCTTGGTTATTTTTAATTGTCTCATTTATTTTTATTCTCAAAAATAGAGTTACTGTATATTATACGTTTGAAACTAACAAAAGGTTACACTTTTTTTAATTATTTTTCATTTAATTAAAATAAAGACGGATTTTTAGTTGTAAATTATCGATATTGTTTTTAATTAATGAAGATGTCGCATCAAAATTTTTTTGAAAGAATTTTCAGCTAGGTCTCACGAAATAGCGTACAGGAAAGCGTGGTGGGAAGTCTTTGATTAAGACAGAGTTTGTAAGAAGTTCAAGGATTCTCGATAGATTTTTCTCCGTTTCATTTCGAAAAACACGTACACTTACGGAATAAAAAAAAGTGAAACCGAAGTTTCACTTTATATATGTAGAATTGAAAATTGACTTTTAAAATTCACTTATTCACAATTCATCTTAGAATAGATCATTCAATACTTTTGCCAGTCTTAAGCCTCCATAAAGAAGCTGTCTCTCCATGGTATCATTAAATTTATACTGATAATCGTAAGATAATTTAGAATCGTTAGGAGTTTGTGCATAGATTTTATTTGCAATCTGATGAGAATCGTATAGCCAGTTTTCAAGCGTTCCAGACTGAATTTGCTTTACCTCTTCCTTAGATTTAATATCCAAAAGTTTAGCATATTCTGTATAGCTGTATTTTTGAGAATCTACTAATTTTCCGTCCCAAACTGAGTGTAAATTTGTTTTGTCACCAAAATAAGTAACATTGATTTTATTACCGCCTAAATCTTCAGATCTTCCCGTATGCATCGGCTGAGAAAGATCTCCCATCATGTGAATCAGAAAGATCAAAGCTATTTTTCTGTCTTTTTCAGAAGTTTTTTCGTCTTTTATCTGCGACGATAAAGTTTTAATCTGAGAGTAGAGGCTTGGGCCAGACTGGGCTTTCAGGTTTTTTTCAAAGGATGTAAAATCAGTCTGTGGATCTATATTCACATAATGCCAAACCGAAGTCTGCTTCCAAACTCCTGTAGTATCAGATTTGATGAAATCTGGCCAGTTTGCCCAGTATGCCAAACGTTCCTGTCCCATCATTTTTCTAATTTCTCTTTTTGCTTTTCCCGACAGATGATTTTCTGCAATCTCTGCAATCACTCGATGTCCCGTCAATCCCCACGCAAAAGCATATATTGAGCTGGAGATCATCATTAAAAGCAGCATTTTAGAATAAATACTTTTCATTTTTTTAATAATATTTTTTAAAGGGCAAAGATAGGGTAGAGTTTTTATAATCAGAGAAATTTGGCAATGTTTTCTTATGATATTTATCGAGTGTTAAATAAATTTAATTTCCGCTCTACATTTTAAAAATTCTCAAATTTTTACTCAGTGGATTGTAAAATTATTGCTAAATTGGATAAAGAAAATATTTGAAAAAAATTGTAGAGAAAATACTTTTCAAATTTGAGAGATATATTATCTTTACATTAACAACCACAATCACGAAACACAAAGTATGTACGACAATAGCATTGTAGATATGCATTATAACAAACTGCAGACAGATTTCAAAGCTGAAGCAGTTGCCGTCAACCTCCTGAAATACCATCGGGCAGTCAGCAATATTTTCATCGACAGGATTGGGATTAATGACAGGGCTTATTTAAAAGATATTAAAAGTATTTCCAGCCAGTATCTTGGTTTTGACGAAGAAGTTTTGAGTATAAAAACCTACAGAGAAGGTATTTACGATTATTTACCTGAAGGACTTTTTCATCCGCCATCACTCAACACTTCAAGAAAAAATGTGGAAAGTGTGGTGAACGAAATCAGAAAGCAAAAAAGAGTAGAAGAAGATGCAAGGAAATTTTTCATGCCTTTTGAACTTGAAATTTTCTTTACAGAAATAGGTGCCTTGCTTAAAGAATATGACTTCGATCTCGCAAGTGATACCGACTCACTTTTGACGGTATTTTCAGAACTGTGGCCGATTGTCAAGATGCTGGATAAAAAGAATGCCTATATTTTTATTCATATTCTGCCATTTTTCCATCAGATAAGAGGTGATAAAAAATGGTTCGAGCGCTGTATGACTTCTTTTTTGCAGGTTCCGGTAGAAATTTCTTTTACACCAAATGTTATCGACAGAATTGAGGAAGAGGATGACTCTATACTTTTAGGAAACTCGAAACTCGGCGTTACGTATATCCCAAGCGGTAAACACATGGATGGAGAAAGAAATTGGGTGGTCAATGTTGGCCCGATTCCGTACAACGAAATGAAAAAGTATATTCCGGGAAATCCTTTCAGAAAGGTTTTACAGGCTCTGTACGATTACTGTCTTCCGGTACATGTCGATATAGAGGAAAATTTTATCACAGAAAAGAAAGAATATTCATTCATGCTGGAAGACGACGAAAGAAATTCTAACCGGCTAGGTTTCTCTACTTTTCTGTAAAATATTTTGTTATATTTACAATCATCAATCACAATCATTATTAATTGAATTAAATGGAATTTTCATCAGTCAAAGGTGTATTTTTAAGATTTATATTAGTGCCGTTGCTGGCGGTAATTATGATGGGCATCATGGGTGTCATCAGAAGAAATCAGCCTGCAATAAAAATCAAGGTGATCATTATCTACGTTTTGCTGTGCAGTTTGTGTCTGGCAATTCCTGGATTTTTCGGCTTTTCAGGAAATCTTTTCAACCCATATTGGTACTTGATTTCACAGGCTATCTACCTTTTACTTGGAATTTTTCACGTTAATTTAATGCACCGGTTTTTCCGTAAACACATTCAGTCATTTGGCTTGAGTGTTTTGTTTGAATCTGTACTTTCAATTACCTGTGTTCTATTGGGTGCGTACTTATTTGTGCTTATTTTCAGGTGGATCAGTAAAGATCAGGGATATCCGGTAATGTCAGCGACCAGTGCTTTGATATTTTTTGTACCGATGGTCTTTCATTATTGCTATATTCAGTTTATCAGTATCCCGGTAGATATCTATAAAACATGGAGATATTCTCCGGATCAGAAACCACCGGATTTTGAAGGTGCAGATTTTGACCGTTTAATGGTTTTAAATGTAGAGCTGAGCAAGAATCTTGAAGATGCCAACCGTTTCAGAATTAAAGCAAAAACTTTACCTACAGGAGTTACATTTGGAGACTGGTTTTTCCGTGTGGTAGACGATTACAATCATAAAAATCCAAAATCGATAATCCACCTGTCAGACGAGAGCAGAGAATCTTACTACTGGATATTTTACACTAAAAAATCTTTTTTCAGTTTCAGAAAATATATCGATTTTGATCAGGATATCAACACCAACGGTATATCAGAGAACGAAGTTGTGATCTGTAAAAGGGTCATTCAGCATGAAGAAGAAGGAAAAAGAAAAGCATAATCACAAATTTTAAAAAAGTATTACTATGATACAGCCAATCAAACATTTTGCAATCAACTGGGTCGATGGGATGAAGGTTTCCCAAAGACACCTGAATGATCAGGATAATTTTTTAATTGATACCATCAGAGATGCCAATTCATTGGCCATTACAACATACAACTACGGACTGTTGCCAATTCCGAATGACTTTACCGATAAAACAATTTTTGATGTTCACAATACGGCAACCAACGATGTACAGCTTGTAATCAAACACTGCAGTGCCGTTACACTGGCTGGTTACAGAATTGAACTGAGAGATAGGAGAGTGAGCGTAAAATCTCTTGCAAAGTCGATGAACATGGAAGAAGATAATATCGACGGTGAATATTATATCCTCATTTCGGTGAATCCTTTTGATAAAGTTCCTTTTGGAGATATTGATCCTGAGGAGATTCCACCAAGACATCCGAATGCGCATGCCAATTATCATATCGAATTGTTGCCGGTTTCATCACTGAACAGCAGTTATTCGGGAGGAAATTATTTGGTTGTAGGTAAAGTTGA
This sequence comes from Chryseobacterium kimseyorum, assembly GCF_025971945.1. Classification (GTDB taxonomy): domain Bacteria; phylum Bacteroidota; class Bacteroidia; order Flavobacteriales; family Weeksellaceae; genus Chryseobacterium; species Chryseobacterium kimseyorum. The sequence continues at coordinate 472,335 of NZ_JAPDHW010000001.1, read as the reverse complement.
TTTTAAAGGAAATATCACTCAGGTAAATTCTAATTTTATTCCGCCATGTACCTCTGTGCAAAGTCATCCTACGTTAATTGATTACTATAACAGCTATGCAAAATCAATTGGAAATCTGCAGCAGTATGCTTTTAAAATCATTCAGAAAGCTTCACACAAAAATCAAAATACTGCGTTGGCCTTGAACGTAAAATCTTTATGTACAGTTTTGGTGACTACTTTTGGGGACATGTATTTCCAGTTCAGAAACATCATTCCTTATCAGGCACCGGTTTTCTTGATTGAATCTTTTGCAAAACTTGCATTAAGAATGTACAATGCCACACAGGTTTTGGTGCCTGCAGAACTGGAGGAAATGCTCAATTACAGCTTGGAATGGAGCGAAATTGCGCCTCATACTTTATTAAATCAGTTATCTACCGTTGCAGAAACCAATTATGACCATCATAACTGTGGCGAACCGCTTTTATATATTCAGCAGATGCTAAGAAGTTTGGAAATTATTTTCTCTAAACTGAGCGAACTGGATTACATCGGGCAGAGAAAAGAAAATATCATCGTCAACGAACAGGAAGTTTCTTCAAACACCAATCCGAAAAGAGGTTGGAGCGTTTTAGATTAATCACTTCTAATTTTTAGTATAAATAAAATCCCAAACTTTTACAGTTTGGGATTTCTTATTTAGATTTTAGAAATGACAATTCTATTTTTTAACCAAAATTTTCTCTGTAGCTTTTTTGCTCAACACTTCCTGCTTTCCATCAACTTCTACCGTTACCGATTTATCAAAATCTTCGATTTTAATGATCTTAATTTTTGTATTCAGGAGAAGTTTTCTTTCCGTTAAATAGTTTAGAAATGCATCATCAGAAAGGGTTACAGAGGCAAAAACTACATTTTCATTAACCTTGCAGTCACTAAGTTTACGCAAATCCATCGAGATAATATTTCCGTCTTTGTCAGGAATAGGTTCTCCGTGCGGATCGAATTTCGGATGATCTAATATTTCATCCATTTTGTCAAAAAATATTTTAGAATGTACGTGTTCCAGCTGTTCGGCAATTTCATGAACGTTTTCCCAACCAAAGTTCATTTTTTTAACCAGAAACATTTCGGTAAGTCTGTGCTTCCTTACCACTAATGCGGCTTCACGGCGTCCTTTTTCAGTAACTCTCAGTGGTTTATAGGTTTCGTAAATGACCCATTTTTTTTCTGAAAATTTCTTCATCATATTATTAACGCTCGGCATTTTTACGTTGAGAAATTTGCTGAGTTCGTTAATCGTTACTTTACCTTCATTGTCAACTAAATGAAACAAAGCCTTCAGATAATTTTCTTCGGTTAATGTTGTTTTCAAAATGTTAGATGATTTTCATTACAAATCTAACAAAATAATATTTAAAATTCAGGCTTGTTATTTTAAGTTTTTTTAATTTTACATCATGAAATTTTCTTTTAAAAACGACTATTCTGAGGGTTGTCATCCTAACATTCTTGAAGCACTTATACGTTACAATCTCGATCAGCAGGCTGGTTACGGAGAAGATTTATATTCAATAAAAGCTAAAGAATTAATCAAAGAAAAAATTAATAATCAGAATGCCGGAATTTATTTTGTTTCGGGAGGAACTCAGGCAAATCTTATTGTAATTTCTTCAGTTTTAAAACCTTATCAATGCGTAATTTCTGCATCAACAGGACATATTCTAAATAATGAAACTGGCGCAATCGAAGCAACCGGACATAAAATTTTGAGTATTGAAAAAGAAGAAGGAAAATTATCGCCTTCGGATATCATTCCTGTTTTAGAGAATCACAAAAATGTTCCGCATCAGGTAATGCCTAAGCTGGTTTACATTTCAAATTCTACAGAGCTTGGAACCATTTACTCTAAAAAAGAACTGGAAGATCTTTCAGTCTTTTGCAGGGAAAACAGTCTTTACTTATTCATGGATGGAGCGAGATTGGGACATGCATTGACGTCGGAAAGCAATGATTTAAGTTTAGAAGATCTTACTAACTTAACGGATATTTTCTATTTAGGCGGAACCAAAAACGGAGCTCTGATAGGAGAGGCCATCATCATCAACAACCAATTATTACAGGAAGATTTTGCATTTAATATTAAGCAAAAAGGTGCTTTACTGGCAAAGGGCAGGCTGCTTGGAATTCAGTTTCTGGAACTGATGCAGAATAATCTGTATTTCGATTTGGCAAAACATGCCAATCAGCAGGCGATGAAGATTAAAAATGCTCTGTTGAAAAAAGAGATTCCGTTTCTTTCAGATACTTATACCAATCAGATTTTCCCAATTGTAAATCATGAGCTAATTGAGTTATTATCAGAAAAATTTGAATTCTATATCTGGAAAAATATTGATGAAAATTCTTCGGCCATCCGTTTGATTACGTCATGGAATACGAATGAAGACGCGGTAAATGATTTTATACAAATTATCAACGATCACTTAAAATAAAAAGTGCAACTCATTTGAGTTGCACTTTTTTAGTAATTTTATTTTAGAGCTTCCGAAACCATTGCACAGTCTGCAGTTTCTAATTTTTGTCCGTCTTTATACGCAATTTTCTTTTCGTCAGCATATTTCATCGCCCCATTTTCATCTTTCTGATTACCAATTCCTTCCAGAAGATTTCCGTCTTTTTGGATGAAAAAGATATCTCTTTTACTGGTCGTGCCTTCAGATGCAAATTCATAAGTAAGTTTCAGGGTATCACCTGATTTGGAACCCACAAGTTCACCTTTTGAACTGTCTTTTTCACTGTTTTTATATCTCATTTTTCCAGTCACAGTGCCCAAATTGTCATCTATGCTTACAAAAACGCTGTCTTTTCCGGTAACGCCTACATAACAAAAGGATTTAGCACCTAAAGTATCAACTACTGCAGTCGTGGAATCACTAATCGAATCACTGTTTGCATTAGTTGCAGGCGATTCTGTTTTTTTATTACAGTTCATTAGAAAAAATGATAACGAACCTAAAAGAATGTACTTTTTCATAACCGAATATTATTATGTTAAATTGATTTTGTTCTGCTAAAATAACGATTGTCATCTACAATCAAACGATTAGTTTGGGAAATAATATTTTAAAATAATCTGTAGGTCAATTTGATCTTGACTGTAAAGAACGAAGCAAAAAATCTTCCAAATTAAAAGTCCCTAATTGTTGAGAATTGTCTGAATTTTGTTTTACAAATATTTATTTCGTACAATCTAAATGTTTTCAAAAGCATTACGGTTAAAAATTTATTATCGAAATGAATAAGAAGGATCTTAAATGAAGAAATCTTTAAACTGAAAAATTTCCTAATTGCTAAGAATTGTCTGAATTTTCTTTTACAAATATTTATTCGGTACAAACTAAAAGTTTTCAAAAGCACTAAGGTTAAAAATTTTTATTATCGAAATGACTGAAAAGGATCTTAATGAAGAAATCGTTAAAAGTGAAAAATTTTCTAATCGCTGAGAATCGCCTGGATTTTTATCTTTAAATATGTATCTGGTACAGTCAAAAATTTCACACGCATAATCTGTCAAAAAATTTCTTTGATAAAAAGCAACAGTTTACTTAAATAATTTTAAAAATTAGGAGCCAGTGTGAAAAATCATAATTTGTAAAATGACATAGTCTAAAATTTTAGTGGTAGTTAAATGGCTAAATATAGCGCTATTAAAAAGTCCTATAATTTATATTATGTTAAATTGAATTTGTTCTATGAAATGTAATTGATTGATTTATAGCGAATCGGAAAATTTAAATTTTTAAATGTTGCAACTTTTCTTATTCCTCTGTAAGTGCAATTTAATAACCCAAAATTTTATATCTAAGACTTTTCTACTTTCGATTTTCTGTCACATCTAATAAATTAAATCAGCTTTTATAAATGCCAAAAACATTTTTCAACATTTTTATTATATCTTTTTGTTTATTGAAAATATCATAAATAAAAGATTTTTCCTGCTTTTAATTTTTCCGTCCTTTTTAATGAATCAAATCAGCTTTTACAAATTCTATTTTATTATTTTTAAAAACAAAATCAAAACTACCACCGATTTTACCTTCAGGAAAATCTCCAGTAAATTCTACTTCCAGATAAGCCGAATCTTCTTTGATTTCCAATTTCCTCAATTCAGTCTGAGTTTTAAAACCGATAAAATAACTCACAAAATAATCCTTGATTCCGCTGTGACCAATGAACTTTCTTCCAACTGAAGGGTCATCCAAAACAGCGTTTTGATTGTAAAACTCAAGATATTTTTCGGTGTTGTAACTGTTGCCGACTGCAATCCATTCTTTGATAAATGTTTCTATATTCATTTTAAATTTAGTTACGATAAAAACCTTGCTTAAATTGCACAGGGGTCTGATTGGTTTTATTTTTAAATAATTTATTCAAAGACTGCGGATGCTCAAAACCAAGCTGATAAGCGATTTCTGCAACCGAAAGTTGGGTTGTTGTAAGATAATCTTTTGCTTTTTCAATCAGTTTTTCGTGAATGAGCTGTTGTGCATTCTGCCCTGTCAAAGACCTAAGCATATCACTTAAATACCGTGGTGAAAGACTGAGCTCGGTTGCGAGAAACTCAACGGTTGGCAAACCTTGATTCAAGCCGTCTTCTTTTTCAAAATAGACATTTAAAAGTTCTTCAATTTTCGAAAGTAAATCACTATTCACTGCTTTTCTGGTAATGAACTGGCGCTTGTAAAAACGGTTGCTGTAATTGAGCAAAACCTCGACGTGAGAAATGATAACATCCTGACTGAAATCGTCAATCGTATTATTCAATTCTTCCTTAATATTCTCAAAAACTGAAAATGTCGTTTGCTTTTCTTTGTCCGATAAAAATAAGGCTTCGTTGGCAGAATATGAAAAGAAGCCAAAGCTTTTAATACGGGTTGCCAATGAATAATTTCTGAAAAAATCAGGATGAATCAGCAAAGTCAAACCCTCGTATTCCATATCATCGGCACTCGTGGAAATCAGCTGATTGGGCGCGGTAAAAACCATTCCGCCTTCGTCGAAATCATAATAACCTTGTCCATATCCAATCTTGCCTTTCCTTGTTTTTTTGTAAGAAATTTTATAGAAATTGAAAAGAAAATGTTGATTCAATAAGTCACTTTCCACAATCATATGGTATTGTCAGTGAGGCTTATCAAAGGATGAACAGGCTTTCCGAAACCCAACATCTCGTGAAGTCTTGAGATAGAATCTACTTTTATCGGATTATTCATTTCTTAATTTTTTAATTGATTAAATCACCAAATGCCATCTGTTTCATTTCCTGAACGGCAGCTTCGAAACCGATTTCTAAACGACGGTTGTACAGCTGATTGGCAAATTCGCCTGTCACATATCGCAATTGATTCTTCCCATCCGTCGCAGCTTCGTAGACCACATCAGCTATCCACTCTACCGGTTCAAAATTATCAGGGTTCATCAGTTCAAATAATTTCTTCATACCCTCTTCATAAGCCGGATGACTGGCAACGGCTAATGATTCTCCTGCAAAATTAGTTTTAATTCCGCCCGGCGCAATAGTTTTGATGCCAACATTATGCAACGCTAATTCAAACGACATACTTTCGCTCCAGCCTTCTAAAGCCCATTTTGTGGCGTGGTAAAGCGAATCCAGAGGGAAAGTCAATAATCCTCCAATGGAGGTTGTGGTAATAAATAATCCATTTCTGTTTTTTCTGAAATAAGGAATGAAAGCCTGAGTTACACGAATCACGCCCAGTAAATTGGTGTCCAGCTGTTTTACGATTTGTTTGTCTGTCAACGCTTCCAAAGCACCAATCAAACCATAACCTGCATTGTTGAAAACCACATCAATGGGATGAAGTTCAATTGCCTTTTTTACGGTTTCCTGAATCTGCTGTAAATTGGTAACATCCAAAGGAAGAAGTGTTACATTTTCCAGCGCCGAAAGCTCAGTTTCATTTTGTGGATTCCGCATCGTTGCGATGACGTTCCAGCCTTTCGACTGAAATAATTTTGCCGTAGCTTTTCCCAATCCTGATGATGCGCCTGTGATAAAAATTGTTTTTTGCATTGTAAATTTTCTTTAAATTTTATAATACAAATGTCTGCAGATACGTGGCCGGAAATGTTGCCAAATTGAGTTTCATTGTATCCAAAATGACGGGCGATTACCCTATAATTTTCTGTTATGAAAAATCATCCATCTCTAATTTCTTTATCCGTGAAGCTATAGCTCCTTTTGTACGACCGAAATGTTTCGCCAGATCATTTCCGCTGATGCCTTCTGAATAAAGTTCCATCAGTTCCTGATCAAGTTCTGATGTCCAGGGTTGGTACGCGCCTTTATGTTTTTCCCGTACCTGGTCGACTGTATATGATTTTTCAGTTTTCTTCCCGTCCTTCGGAATGTCTTTAATAATTTGGATTTGTGAAGACTCATAAAAACCGACAGGCATCAAAGATTCGGGAATGTGTAGCTTATTTTTGGTTCGTGTTACCGCCACATACAGAAGATTGATTTCTTGATTGAGTTTTGTAGCGTTGATTTCCTGGCCCTTTATTTCCTTCGTCTGTTTCTCCAGTTTTTCTTCAGAAATAAAATCATTCACCAGCCGCACACTGTCATACTCCATTCCCTTGCAGCGGTGAACGGTAGAAAAGATCATCTCTGCTTTTTCTTTCTGATCGCCGTCGACGTGTTTGTCCTTGATGGTTTTAATGATATTCGGAATTTTATTCCCGTATTCTTTTACAATTTCGACCATCATCCCAAGTTGAAGATCTTCTGTTTTGCTTATGTAATCTTCAAGTTCTTTCATATTTTTCATCGCTTTGATGAGTTTATCTTTAATGAACGTCCGTTTGTCATTCTTTAAATTTAAAACATCATATAAAGAAGCTCCCTCATCTGCATACGTGTAAGAATTGATATTTCCCTCAAAGTAGATATGTTTAACATTCTTTTTCTCAGTAACGTATTCGATGGCTTTTAACAATAATCCAAGATTGGTTCTTGCAAGAATAGCTTTGGTTTTTATTTCTTCAACCCGTCCGTTACCAGTTATCGTTATGGTTTGATGCTGATTGATGTGTTTTTTAAATTTTAAAACTTCCATGGCCAGATTCGCAATATCCTGACCGAAGCGGAAACTTGTTGAAAGATGATACGTTTCAAAATCAGCCTTTTGCAGAGAGTTGACTGCATAACGCCACCCGTAAATCTGCTGATGTGTATCTCCTACAATTACTTTGGTTGCATTTTGTTTTAGAAATACATCCAACATCGCCGACGAAGCATCCTGACCTTCATCAAAAAGAATATAATCAAAAGGCAGTTTCGGATTTAAAATCTGAAATTTTTTAAGATAAAAATCATGGGTGATTTCAATTTCGCCTTTATCCATTTTACTCAACAACATTCGGGTCTGCGTGAGAATATACTGGTAAAATGTACTGACGAAAATTCTCGCATTGGGATCTGTAATGGTATCAAGATAATTTAGATCCTGAACTTTCAGTTTATCACTGTTGCAGAAATAGGTGATGAATTTGTTGATGTGATTTGCAATAATATACTCGGTGTGTTTTTCACCATTACCCTGCAGATTGAGGAGTTCAACGATTTCATTGGTTTTGTAACCCAGCGCTTTGATTTTATAATTGCTTTGAAAGACAACATTTTTATAGGCTAAAGAATGAGCCGTCTCAACAGTCACATTGTGAAGTCTTTTTTCCTGAAATTTTTTCGCAGCTTCCAGTTTTACCGACTTATTAAATGCCAGATAAAGAATCCTGCTGTTTTCAGGTCTCGTTCTCGCATATTCAATAACGGTCGTAGTTTTTCCTGAGCCAGCAACGGCGTTGATCTTGATATTTCCGGTAGAATTAATGATGTTTTTCTGCTCCTGTGTCCACTCCATTTTTAAAAATTAATTAATTGAATCTATTGTGTTTTGTAAAATATCCGTTTTTTCTTTTCTCAGCCAACCCAGAATTCTTTTATTTTTAATCTGCCATTTTCTATCTTTAAATTCTAAAGGGAAACTTTCCCGAGATGTACTAAAAGGTCCCGGATTTTGTTGGATAATTTCAATTTCTTTATCAGAGACTTTTGAGATAATAGCTACATGACCAAAACGATTGAATAGGTTTGAGCTGAAGATAATCAAATCATTTTCTTCAGGTTTTAAACAGCTTTTATTCTTAAACTGTAACAGGCCTTTTTTCTTATTTTTCTCGCCGTCTTTTAAATTCTGATCAAAAAAATCTTTGGCATGTCCATAGCTGTCAGGCATTTTATGATGGTAATATTCATAATAATATCTCTTCACAAACTCCACACATTGATATTTCAAACCGAGATTATATCCATCAACGGTCTTATTTCTTCCCTCAACATGATTGACTCCCCCATTATAGTAGACCACTACTCCATTAAAACTGTCCAGTTTCTGTCCGACCTTATAATTGCTGTTTAGATTGAACTTTTTAACAGCCCAATTTGCAGAAAAAATAACAATCAGTCCGACTAAAATTACGATTATTTTTTTCTTCATTATCAATCTTCATTATTTTCTGAAATTTCAAAATATGCTTTTTCATCAATAGTTTGGAGATCATACGACTTCTTAGTTCTGAAGGTAGTCCATACAGTTTTTTCTCGTGAAGAATCTTCATCGGACATATTTCCGCCGGTTGTTGTACTTTTCTTTTTTGTTGAAAAATTAATGCTCGTAGAAGATTTTTCACCATTTGCGCGGTGATATTCTGAATGATCAAAACCTATCAGATCAAAATGGTCATTCTGAAAACGGAAAGTGTAGATGGCGTCATTTACATACCAGGAACCGCAACTGAGCCAATAGTTAAAAGCGACTTTCAGCAAACCTTTTTCTATAGAAATTCCCTGAGTCTCTGAAATTGGATCTGCGAGGCAGGGATTGTCTTCGCTGTTTTCAGCTTGTATAAATCCTTTATTATTCACAGCGGCAAGTGCATATCCTTTCTGATTTTTAAAGAAAACCAATAAAATTCTTGGATTGAGATTAAGTCGATCTGTACCTAAGCCTTCATTTTTTTTGAAATTTCCAGGATCTGTATTTTCAATAATGACAGCGTGATCATCAACCTTATCTTTGTTGAGATCACCCTGTACATGATAGAGAACTTTCCATCCCTTGGGTACGAAATCTTCTATCAATGACGCCTGTTTCGGAAATTGTTGAGAGAAGAAATTTTGCAGCGAAAGAAGTAAAAGAATAAGGATTGGTATTTTTTTCATGAATTGTGTTTTTGTGTTTGTCATCTGATATGGTCAATTCTTACAATTGATTTTTTTCAAATTCTCTTTTTATTTATGATTTAGCGGATATGAATTGTGCAAACACTCATATCCTGATATAAAATAAATCTAAAATTACGAAATGGTTTTGCTCTTTCCAAAGCTCAAGACAATTTTTGTTTGAGAACTTGCTTAAGGTTGATCATTTCAAAAAATATTCCCAATATTTTAAAAAATAGAACGAATCTCATTTATCAATTTTTAAGTGATTGTTTTAATTAATTCTTATCGTGATTCTTCGCAAAATTCACCTTCGATAAATTAACTTTTAAGTCATCTGGAAGCGTCAGTATATGTAGATTATTTTGTGAAGAAAAACTTTCAGCCACAATCGAGTTCATGTTTAATTTTGCTAATTATTTTTACTGTCATTGCTTTCATTTTAATAATCAGAAATTAAAATTAAAGATTATTTATTTCGAAAAAAGTATTTAAATCTGAATAATAGAAAAAAGCCAAAGTATCAACTTTGGCTTTTCATAACGATATTTAAGGTTCTTATAATTCAAAAACTTTCTCCAAATGCTTTGGATAGTTTTCCAGATCTGCAACAATATCTCCGTCTTTGAAAATATCAAAACAGTTATAATCTGCTACGATATCTGCACCACAGAAACGGTAATTACTTGTAATCTGAATAAGAACATCTGCAGTACTTCTTCCTTCAAACAATAGCTGAGCTGAATCATTGAAACTGGCTTTTGGAGCATTCCAGGTGGCGCAAACCATAAATTTTTTGCTTTGCATTTTTCCTCCCGTTCCATACTGTTTCGTAGCATCTTCTCTTGTTCTGCCGTCTCCGGAAAGGAATTGGGCGCTGTGTAAACCACTGTTGAAGACTTCATCTACATATTTTTTGTAAATCCAGGGTGCTCCGAACCAGTTGATAGGTGTTTGTAAGATGATAATATCGGCTTCAACGTGTTTTTCGACTTCTTTTGCGGCGTCGTAGCCGTCTTCGACTTTGGTTTCTAAGATTTCAAATCCTTTTGACAGGAAAGACTCTTTCGCTTTCTGATGAAATGCATCATTTAAAAGACCTTCTGACCAGTTTGGATACGTTAAATGAGTATTAATTATGAGTACCTTTTTTGTTGAATTCATTTTATTTCTAATATTTTTTTTAATTGAGTTTAATTTTAAAAACCGAAAACTTTTTTCAGATATTTAGGGTAGTTTTCCAGATCCTCTTTGATGTGCTTATTGTGAAAAACATCATAACAGTAGTGGCCTGGAAGTACAGTGTACCCAACAAAAGAATAATTTGCACCGATGTTCGCCAATGCATCATCAGCGCTTTTTCCTTTCCAAAGTTGATTTTTAGGATTATTAAAACTTTCTTCCGGAGCATTCCAGGTTGCTGAAAGCAGGAATTTTTTACCCTGCATTTTCCCGCCTGTTCCATATTGTTTGGTAGGATCCGTTGCTGAGCGGCCGTCGCCGGAAAGAAACTTTTGGCTTTTCATCGCACTGGTGAAAATATCGTCTACATATTTTTTATAGATCCATGGTGCGTTTTCCCAATTGATAGGTGTCTGCAAAACGATAATGTCAGCTTGCATGTGTTTTTCCACTTCTTCTTCAATACTGTAACCACTTTCAATTTTCGTTTCTAAAATTTTGAAGTTTTTTGCCACGAAAAATTCTCTGGCTTTATCGTAAAACGCCTTGTTCAGTTTTCCTTCTGATAAGCCAGGATAAGTAAGATGCGCGTTGATAAGTAAAACAGTCTGTTGCTTTGAAGAATTATTTTGAGCACTGATTTTTGTTCCGAATGAAATCATTGTTAAAATGATTATCAGGATAATTTTGGTCTTCATATTTTTGCTTTAAAATGATAAGACAAAATTAAAATCTTGATTTTCAATCTATGTAAACAGATTACTACAAAAAAAGAGACAAATTACGGATCACAGAAAATGCCTTCTCCTGAAGACATCTGTTTGATTATTTAATCAGTTCCTGACGAAATTCTTTCGGACTCAATCCAACTTGTTTTTTGAAAAATTTTGAAAAGTAATTCGGATATTCAAAACCCAGTTCGTACGCCACTTCGGTTGTATTCATCTGATGATTTTCCATCAATAACTCTTTTGCTTTTTTAATCACAAAATCATGGATGTTTTCTAAGGCTGACTTCTGCGTAAAATGTTTTACAATATCTCCCAGGTAGTTCGCCGTCAATCCCAGTTGATCTGCAAAGTACTGCACATTGGGAAGTTGCTGTACAGGTCGGTTGTAATAATCAATAAGGCTCTGCTGAAAATCGGTAACCACGTGATTGTACTGCTTAGGATCAGTAGAAAACTGACGTTTATAGAATGCCTCTACCAAAGAAACAAGCACATTGACATACGAGAGAAGCACATTGAAATTTCTTTTTTCACTTTCATAATATTTCATCATCAATTTAAAAACTGCACTTACCTCTTCCACTTCTTCATCGGTTAAATATAATGCCTCATGCTGTCCGTAATCTAAATAAGTCTTGAACAAAAACCGGTTTTCCTCAATTATTTTTTTGGAGAGTTGCAGATACATTCCCGTAAAATCGGGCTCAGCATCCCAGCCAGGTTCTATAATTAAATTAGGAGTATTAAAGAAAACAGCGGAGACAGGCGCAACATCCGGAGTAGATTTTCTTTTATATTTAATTTTAATTGAAATTCTGTAGAAATCTACGACAACAGCTTCACAGGCAATCTTTATTTTCGGAGCATCGTAATAACCGACATCGATATCATTATCCAAAGGTCTAGATAAACCAATTTCCTGATTGTAGGTAGCGAAGTCTTTATAAATTTTCATTTTGCAAACTTATCAAATTCTAAGATACGGAAACGAATGAAGTTTACTGATTACCGGATTTCAATTGCTGTATCAATTCCGATATTTGGTGAAAACTGCCAAATCGACCACAACTAAACAGTTAAATCCAGACCTAAAAATTTAATAGCATCACCAAATTTTCTATAATGGAACCAATATGTTTTTATAAAATTTAATCAATCCTAAACCTTTTTCATTAAATAGAAATCAATTATTTATTTATAGTAAATTGAGCTTATTATCTACTTACAATTTCATTTAAATAAAATTCTCTTTTTATTTGCGATATTTACAGCGTAAAAAAAACATAACATGAAAATCATAATCACAGGAGCAACAGGAATGGTAGGCGAAGGTGTTTTATTTGAATGCCTTGAAAATCCGAAAGTAAATGAAGTGCTGATCATCGGCAGAAGAACTTACGAACTGTCACATTCCAAACTGAAAGAACTCATTGTAAAAGATTTTTCCGAAATCAAAAAGCATTCAGATTTACTGGAAAAATATGATGGCTGTTTCTTTTGTGCAGGTATCAGTTCGGTAGGCGAAAATGAAGAAAGTTTTACCAGAAAAACGTACGATTTTGTAGTTCCATTTGCAGCTTCGCTCTCAGAAATTAAACCCGAAATGACTTTTATTTATGTTTCAGGAAGCGGTACCGACAGCAGCGAAAAAGGAAAAATAATGTGGGCAAGAGTGAAGGGACGTACAGAAAATGCGCTGATGAAACTGCCTTTCAAAGGTCAGTACAACTTCCGGCCGGCGGTTATGACGGGAAGCAAAGGTCAGAAAAACATCAAGTTTATTTTTAAAATATTGATTCCACTGTTGTCACCATTTTTTTCTGCACCTACATTAAAACTTTCAGAAGTAGGGAAAGCAATGATTAATGCAGTATTGAAAGGATATTCAAAACAAATTTTGGAGGCAAAAGACATTAAAGAATTATCAAAATAATGAAGCGATTTCTAAAAATATTAAAGTGGACGGTCATCGTTTTACTGTCATTAATCATCCTTCTCATCATCACCACTTATTTTTATATGAAACAGCCTCAGTTCGGCGCTTTACCGGAAGGTGAACGACTTGAATTGATGAAGAAATCAAAAAATTTCAGAGATGGAACCTTTCATAATCTTGTAGAAAAACCGACCATCACAAAGGGATACAGCATGTGGACTGAAGGCTGGAATTCATTAACTAAGACCTATCCTGATACTGAACCAACCACTGCTCTGCCTTCGGTTAAGACCGATTTAAAATCAATTCCGCCAGACGAAAATGTGTTGGTCTGGTTTGGGCATTCTTCTTTCTTTTTGCAGTTGGATGGTGTAAAAATTCTGGTTGATCCGATTTTCAGCGGTAAAGCATCGCCAACTCCATGGGGCGTGAAAGCGTACAAAGGCAGCGACATTTATTCTGCGGACGACATGCCCGAAATCGATTACATGCTGCTCTCACACGATCATTATGACCATTTGGATTATGAAACCGTAAAAGCATTACAGCCGAAAGTGAAATTTGTAATTTGTGGTCTTGGAGCAGGAGCGCATTATGAAAAATGGGGCTACACACAAAAACAGATTCTGGAAAAAGACTGGGGTGAAACTGTAGCCGTAAAACCGGATTTCAATATTATTGCAGAAAATACACATCACGGTGGCGGTCGTGGATTTTCACCTGATAAAGCATTGTGGCTGTCATTCTACATTCAGTCTCCCAAGATGAATATTTATTACAGTGGCGATGGCGGTTACAGTGACCGCTTCAAAACGGTTGCAGCAAAATATCCGGCGATAGACTGGGCTATTATGGAATGCGGACAGTACAACAAAGCATGGCAATCGGTACACGAGCTGCCCGAAGAAATGGCTTTGGCAACCACAGAATTAAAAGCAAAAAACCTCCTGCCCGTGCATCATTCCAAATTTACCTTGGCTCGACATCCGTGGAAAGAACCGTTGGAAAAAATGACAAAACTCTCAGCCGGAAAACCTTACAGACTGGCAACCCCGATGATTGGAGAAAAAGTGTTGCTGGACAACGGTTCTCAGGTGTTTAAACAATGGTGGAAAGATGCAAAATAATTGATTTAAAATTGTCTGTCAAACAAAAAATGCACGAATTTATTTTGAATTCGTGAATTTTTTTCATGAAACGTTTTTCTCTGATTTACAACATTTCCAGCAGATCCTGCTTTGACAAATTTCTGAACACAGAATGATCTGTCATAATCAAATCATTCGCTAATTCTTTTTTAGACTGCTGAAGTTTCATAATTTTTTCTTCCACTGTGTTCGGACAGATCAACCGTACAGCAATGACGTTTTTCTTCTGTCCGATGCGGTAACAGCGGTCTATCGCCTGATTTTCAACTGCCGGATTCCACCATGGATCGACTAGGTAAACGTAGTCGGCTTCCGTTAAGTTCAAACCTGTTCCGCCCGCTTTCAGACTTATTAAAAATACCCTGACATTTTCATTTTCCTGAAATTCATTGACTTTGGCGGCTCTGTTTTTTGTCTGTCCGGTAAGGTATTCAAATGAAATGTTTCGTTCTAAAAGTTCCGCTTTTATTAAATCGAGCATAGAGACAAATTGAGAGAAAACCAGAATTTTGTGCTGAGCAGATTTGTTTTCAATCTGCTCCATCAGAACTTCGATTTTTGCCGAACTGTCACCAAACTGTTCTTCATCCTTGAGCAATACAGGAGAATCACAAATCTGTCTCAGTTTGGTCAGTCCAGTCAGAACGTGCATGCTGTCTTTGGCGATTTCCTCTTCATCTTTTGCCGAAATATATTCGCGCAGTTCCTTTTCGTACGCATCGTAAATCCGCCTTTGTTCCTCTCCCATTTCACAGTAAATCACCATTTCCGTTTTGTCGGGAAGCTCTGTTGCAACCTGCTTTTTCGTCCTTCTGAGAATGAATGGTTTTATTTTTTGCTGTAAATCGGTTGCTCTTTTGGTGTATTCAAATTTATCAATGGGTATTGAATAAATATCTCTGAAATATTCCTTGCTGCCCAATAAACCAGGAATGGCAAAGGATAGTTGTCCGTAAAGATCAAAAGTATTATTTTCAATCGGTGTACCTGTGAGAACGATTTTGTTTCGTGATTTTAATAATCTTGCAGCTCTGTACCTTTCAGAGTTTGGGTTTTTAATGGCCTGAGATTCATCCAGAAAAATATAATTGAAACTGAATTCTTTTAAGAACCGAATATCGGAAAGCAGCATTCCGTAAGTAGTCAGCACAATTTCGTGACCTGCAAACTGACTTGTGTTTTTAATTCTGTTAGCTCCGTAATGCGTCATCATGTTGAGTGAAGGAGCAAATTTTTCTACTTCCGCCTGCCAGTTGAACAGTAAAGAAGTTGGCACCACAATAAGATTGGTGTTTTCAGAACGTTTTTCATTTTGTGAAAGAATAAATGCGATAATCTGCAAAGTCTTTCCCAATCCCATATCGTCGGCTAGACAACCTCCAAAATTGAAATTATCCAAATGATTCAGCCAGTCAAGTCCCTGTTTTTGGTAGTCGCGCAGGTTCGCTTTTAATTCTGCCGGAACTTCTGTTTCGGGAATGTTTTGATCTTCAGAAAATGCTTTGTTGTACGAATCAATTTCTTCAGTAACTTCTTTGCTCAAAACGTCCTCCTCAAAAAGGTTTTTGATATCAGAAAAATTACTTTTTGGCAACCGCAGAAGTTCGTCATAAATTTCACCTGACTGAAAATAACGGTTCAGTTTTTTCATCCATTCTTCAGGCAAAATCCCGTTGGTTCCGTCGTCGAGTTGTATAAATTTGTTTTTATTCCGGATGGATTTATGCAATTGTTTCAGTGATGCCGTTTGATTCCCGAATTTCACATTGACTACAGCATTAAACCAGTTGATTCCGCTTACAACCTGGATGGAAACAACAGCTTTATTGGGATTGAGTTTATTCTTTTTTAAATCATTGAAACCTAAAATAATGATTCCCTCATTCCGCCATTTTTCAAAAGTTTCCAAAAACCATTCTTCATCCAGAAATTTGTTTTTATGCAGATAAAAATACTCGTATTGCTCGATCTGTTCGGCAAATTCGGGATGCTGCTGCATGATGGCTGCCGTGAATTTTATTTCTTTTCTGTCGTCTCTTTCAACCTTAAAAATATTACCGTTCTGATCGGCATCAAAAATCTGTTTTCTTGAGAAAACAGGTACTTCCACCTGACCATATTTTATCACAGGCGTGATTGAAATATAATCATTCTGATCCGCCAGATAGATAATCTTTTCAACCTTTTCATCAAAGGATTTTTCTTCCAGTTGCTTTTTGGTAGCGGGTTTTATGTAAGAGTAATTGATTTTAATCTGCTTTTCCAGACTGGAAAGAATGTTCTCTTTAAATTCTTCAAATTTTGATGAATGCACCAGCAAAATTTCTCTGTTGGATTTGAAAAACTCAAGTACACGGAGCATATCCAGATTGGTGATCAGGTGTAAAGTGTTTTCGTGGAAAAGAAAGTACTGAAACTGAATTTTAAGATTCCTGAATGGTTGCAAAACATCATTCAGCCACAGTCCGCCGGTGATTTCAAAAAAGGGTTCTTTTTTGAAAACTGAAAGCTCGATATCGGCATTCAACAGTTTTACATCAACCGGCACAATAGATTTAGCAGAAACATTTTCTGAAATATTTTTATCATGATAAAAAGTGGGCAGATTGAGAGGATTTTTCACCACGATTTTTAAAGCTTCAAGATCGGCTTCATTTTTTTCTCCGTTCAGATTATTTTCAAATTTTGAAACTGCGGTAAAGAATTTTGCATCGTCAACAGTTTCAGCTTTCCAGATTAAACCTGAAGGGTCGATTGCGGTTACCGGGTTTTTTATTTTTCCGGATTGAGTGCTTTCTGATTCAAAAAGTTCAATGCTGAACCGTTCATCGTATTTATGTTTTTTAATCAGCAGAAACATTTTCTGTGAGTGATGATCAGTTTTAATTTCGTGAAAGTTCTGTGTATTTTTTGGCAATAATTTTTGCTTTAAATCATCAGCATTCAGTTTGATCAGCTCTTTTATTTTAGGCTCAATGCGTAGAGATTGATTGACGTGTTCCAACTGAAAGAAGTCGTCAAGACTGGGTTCATTTTCCAGGCCGTAATCTTTTGCGAAGTCTTGTAATTTCCTTCGCCGGAGTTTTACATCGAAGAAAATACGCAGATCCTGACGCTCAATAATTGTATATAAAACCTGAGCCTGGTGTGTACACATTCTGGTTTTCAGAGCATCGCATGGACAGTCTAAAATCAGCGAACTTCCAATGATATTTACCGCAACGCTCGGAAAATCAAGGTTAGCTGAAGGTTTGAAAAACACACCGGAATTGATTTCAATAAAATAAGGCTGAATGTCTTTTAAATTTTCTTTTTCAATACCAACCCTTTCGGAACAGTGCTTTTGCAGATCAAAAATAGAAAAGCCTGAGAGGTTGATCTGATCGAAAATATATTGATTCCTGTGTTCCTGCATTTTAGTGGAAAGAAGTTGAGTGATAATCTGTTTTTGCCTGATGTTATTGGTTTGTAAAACAAAAAAAATCAGCAAAGTTTAAGGAGAGCTAAAGTAATAAAAAAAGATGAAGTTTCCGTCTATAAGGTCTCATTAGCAAATCGTAAAATCATTACCCGCCACTATAAAATGATACAGATTACGGTTTCTCTTACCATTATTACTGATTTGGGTGGCATTCGGTAAACGGTTGCTTCAGAATGCATAATTTTGCGGTATAAATAAGCCTAAAGATGAATCAAGTTGTGCATTTTAATACGGTGAGCGACTATAATCAGTTCAATAAAAATAATACACTTCACCCATTGGTGAGTGTGGTGGATTTATCTCAGTCTGATCCACGGGCTGCTCATAAAATGACATTTGATGTTTATTGTGTCGTGCTGAAGCAGACCCAGTGTGGCGATCTACGGTACGGAAACAACACGTACGATTATCAGGACGGAACGCTTGTGTTTTTTGCGCCCGGCCAGATTGTGGAAGTGATCAGTGAAGAAGTTTATCAGCCGACAGGTCTGGCTTTGGTTTTTCATCCTGATTTACTACTGAATACACCTTTAGGAAAGAGAATGCAGGAATTCGGATTCTTCTCTTATCATACCAGTGAGGCACTACATCTCTCTGACAAAGAGAAAAAACTGGTGATTGAATGTTTTGAAAAAATATCTTACGAACTGCAACAATCCATTGATAAACACAGCAAAATGCTGATTACTTCAAATATTGAACTCTTTCTGAATTACTGCATCCGTTTTTATGACCGTCAGTTTATTACAAGAGACAATGTCAATAAAGGAGTTCTGGAAAAATTCGAGGAGCTGATGAATGATTATTTTTCCTCAGACAAACCACAAAATATTGGTTTGCCATCTGTTTCGTGGTGTGCAGACGAGCTCCATTTATCTGCCAATTATTTTGGAGATTTGATTAAAAAAGAAACCGGAAAAACTGCTCAGGAATACATTCAGGCAAAAGTGATTGATGTAGCCAAAGAAAAGATTTTTGACGGCGACAAATCGATCAGTCAGGTGGCTTATGATTTGGGATTTAAATATCCGCAGCATTTTACGAGACTGTTTAAGCAGAAAGTTGGTGTGTCACCTTTGGAGTACCGAAGTTTAAATTGAGTTGCTTGTGAAAAATGAGTTTATATAAGAATATAGTTTAAATCAACCTTCTAAAAGTTCGTTCAAACCGTATTGTTCGAATAATACATTTCCCACCTCGAGTTTAGACCAACCTTCTTTTAATTGATAGGTAAATTTCAGCTCTCTTTGCTCTAAGAAGCACTCTAAATGCGAAACTTTTATATTATTATATTTGGTAAGATTGGCTTCTATACCATTTAAATGCGTTGAAAAAATAAACATTGATTTCTCAAATTTTGATAAACCTGCAATAGTTTTCACTGTTATTTTCGAGGCATCATTGATATTAGTTCCGCTGAATATTTCATCGAAAACCGCAAAACAGGTTTTTGATTTTAGTTCAAGAAGGACTTTTTTAAGATTAATAATTTCCTGAGCAAACAGGCTGTATCCTTCTTTCAGATTATCATTTACCGAAAAATGCAAAAAGATACTTTCATAAAATGGAATATTGCAATGTGCCGACGGAACTGCAATTCCTAAATGAGCAAGCAATACGATTGTACTTAGAGACTTCATCGCCGTAGACTTTCCAGACATATTCGCTCCGGTGAAAACAACGGTATTTTGATTCTTTACCTCCAAGTTGTTTTTGACGGATTTTTTTAAATCTAAATGATAAAAATCTATAACCGTAAATTTATTTTCGGTATTAAAATCAGGGAATTTTAAGTCATGAACTCTAATCCCTTTTGATATGCTGGAATAGACATCGAACATATAAAAGAAGTCCCAAAATGAAACAAATCTATTATTCTTGTCTTTCGTTTCCTTTTCTAATTTGGTTAGGAGAGCTTTTCTCTGATTAAAATCTAATATCTTACCATAGTATTCATTTACTGACAACGAATTGATGAATGAAATGGTGTTGTCTATTTCTTTACAATAATCTAACTGAAGATCAGTTTTTTGAAAATTTCTGAGAAGCAGACCGAAACGGTAGAAAAATTCTATAAATAAACTTATATTGTTATTGGTCTCTCTATAATACTCAAGATATCTAATACTGCTTAACAACGTGTATTGATTGGCATTATTCTCATCCAAAAACTTCTGGATGTAAGAAACTTTATTTTCGTTCACTTGAAAAGTTTCCAGAAGCTGAAAATTCTCTACGAACATCTTTAGCTTCTCCTGAACATACAAAGTATGTTTTAGGTCGAAAGATTTTTTATTAAAAAATAAGTTGAGATATTTTTTGGATTTTCTGGTTTGCGTAAAATTAAAATGGGTAATTAATTCATCAATATTTTTCATTCAGCATTTGTATTTATTTTGGGCTGTAAAACTATGTAACTTTTTTAATTTTTAATCAAACAAAAGTTTTCTAAATGCCTCAGAAGCCAAAAGAACCTGTACTGACCAGTCATCAGCCGCTTCGCTTCCGGCATCATCAGAAATATATTTTAAGCATAAAAAGGGAATATTCTCCTGCATAGCAATTAGTGCCAGCGGATATGCTTCCATGTCGATAACGTTGTATTCGGTGTTGATGTGATTCATCTCAAAACTGTCGCCGCTGCCACAGATTCCTTCTTCCACGTCATCCATTTTTAATCCGTTTTCCAGAACGATTGGGATGTTGGATAAGGGAGTTTCAAATTTTTTAAAACCTAAGCCCCGAGCATCCATATCACGCTGGATAAACTTTGTGCAGCAAATAATCTCTCCTTTATGAAAACCTACTCCACCCGCGGATCCGAGGTTGACAATCAGTTTTGGTTTTCGTCTGATAATTTGTTTGGTCAGTTCAATGGCTGCACTTACTTTTCCGATTCCGGTGATGAGTTTTTGCGTGTGGTCGAAAGCTTTTCCGGCTTCAGAATCCAATGCGAAAACAAACAAAGTATCTTCTACCGTAAACGCCGTTTGGTTATTGATCTTGATCATTTTAAATATAAAAAAAGCTTAAATTAAATACTGCAACCGTCTGTATCACAAGATAAATCGCTACCCTTTGCGCTTTTAAAAGGTTCCACCCTTTCGTTATACGTCTGAGTAAGAGCTTCCACAAACAATGCTGCCGGCTGTGCTCCGGAGACTGCGTATTTTCCGTTTAAGATGAAATACGGAACTCCGGTAACGCCATTGTTGCGGCCTTCCATAATATCCTGATTTACATCGTAATCAAATTCCTCAGAACTGAGTGTCTGCAATGCTTCGTCTTTAGTGATGCCTAATTTTTCGGCGATACTGGATAGTAATTCTGTGTTTCCTACATTTTCACCATTCAGGAAATGAGCTCTAAATAATTCCTCTTCCATCTCTGAAGATTTCCCGTGCTTTTTAGCCAAATGAAGAATTTTATGTGCCGGAAACGTATTGGTAATCAGAGCTTTTTCGAAATTAAAATCAATGCCTAAAGCTTTTCCCATCTGTACCACCTGTGCTGTCATCTGCTTTGCCTGTTCTTCAGGAAAACCTTTCTTTTCTCTGAAATATTCAGCAGTGGTTTTGGTCTCACCAGCCTGCAAAGTAGGATCAAGCTGAAAGCTCTTCCACTCTACTTCTACTTCATCTTTAAATGGCAGTTGATCTAATGCCTGCTCAAAATTTTTCTTCCCGATATAACAGAACGGACACATCACGTCTGACCAGATTTCTATTTTCATGAATTTTATTCTAAGGTTAAATATATTAATTTGAAATTACTTTTTTACTGAAGAGAATATGTGCAGTTAAAGCAAGCAGTCCCATAACAACTCCCACCGTGCAGACACCTTCCCACTGTGCATATTGCCAGGCCACTGAAGCCAGCCAGGTTCCCAGTGAACCGCCGATAAAATAGGAAACCATGTAAACGGTATTCAGACGGTTGACCGCGGTGGTCTTGAGTAAAAAGTAATTGGTCTGGTTCATAATGTGGCTCGACTGTACACCCAAATCAATCAGAATCACGCCGACAATTAATCCCCAATAGGTATTTCCTGCGAAATAGGTAAAGCCCCAGCTTCCGATTAAAATCAAGAGGGCGTATAAAATTATTCTATTTAAAGAAATTTTATTCTCCAGCTTCCCAACTTTTGCGGCAGCCAATGCGCCCACTGCTCCGGCAAGACCGAAACTTCCCACCACCGAGGCACCCACCTCAAACGGAGGTCTTTCCATATGGAAAACCAACGTGGTGAAGAGTGCACACATGGATCCGAAAGCCATCGCACCACGGAAAGAGGCCAGTTGTAAAACAGGCTGAGTTTTTGCCAAATATGCAACGGACCTCATCAGTTCGATATACGTTCCTTTAAAATTGGGCTGTAAAACGGGAAGCATTTTATAGACAAACAGCCAGACTACCAGCATCAGTCCTGCCGCGATGCCATACATAGTACGCCATCCCCAAAGTTCGCCTACAATTCCGCCTACAAATCTTGAAAGTAGAATTCCCAGCAATAAACCTGAAACCACCAAGCCTATATTTCCTGATTTTTGTTCTTCTGAGGATAATTCAGCAGCGATGGGAACGAAAAGTTGTGGAATTACAGAGGTGATCCCTATCAGTAAACTGGCAGCGTAGAGCATCCAAACATCTGTAGCAAAGGTCATCCATAATAAAGCTCCGAAAACCAAAAGCAGATCGGTTAAGATTAATTTTTTACGGAAAAACTTGTCTCCCAGAGGAACAATCAGAAGTAATCCGAATGCATATCCCAGCTGGGTGAGAACTGAAATTTTTCCGGCCGCTGTTTCGGAAATGTCGAAATCTTTAGCAATTAATCCAAGCAGAGGCTGATTATAATAATTATTGGCAACCACCAGTCCGGAAATTACAGCCATAAGCCAGACGACGGTTTTAGAAATATGAGTAGGGTTTTGCACCTGTATGTGAAATTTAAATTGAAAAAAATAATTCTGAAATTCTTAGTAAAGATAAGGATTAACAACTGATTTCTCTGTTCCACATGATGAATAATTCTCAATATTTCAGATTCTGATTTTCTATTAATGATGATAATCCTGTATATTTGGCTGACACAAATTTTCTAATTAAATCTTCACAAATGATCCTGAAAAATAAAATTCTCATCCTTCTTTTTGCCTTTGTATGTCTAACTAGTTTTGCTCAGACCAGTGAGAATGTACGACTTAAAAACACGCTCCAGAAGATCATTTTATATAAGAAAGCTCAGGTTGGAATTTCCATTATAGGAACTGAAAATCATCGTGTTTCAATCAATGATGATCTACTCTATCCCATGTTAAAAAAAAGATTAAGAAAATTTAAAAGATGAACCGAATTATTCTATTTCTTTTTGCGCTGTTTTTCGTCCAAGTTAACGCGCAAACCTCTACAATTTATTCAAAAGCTTACGGGAAAAATACAAATCCGGCCATCATTTTTATTCATGGTGGACCGAGTGGAAATGCAACACTTTTTGAGGCAACGACAGCACAGAAACTTGCAGACAGAGGTTTCTTTGTAATTGCTTACGACCGTCGTGGCGAGGGGCGTTCGGTGGACAGTACCGCAACATTTACTTATGACGAAGCGATTAGTGATCTGAACAAGATTTACAGGCTTTACAACATTCAAAAAGCGAATTTAATTGCACACAGTTTTGGTGGCTTAGTGGGAACATTATTTACTGAACAGAATCGTAGAAAAGTCAGTGCATTGATTCTTGCCGGCGCCTTGTTTTCACAGCAGGAAACGTATGATCATATTTTAAATACAACCAAAGAAATTTACCTTAAACAAAATGACAGTTTGATGCTTTCTAAAATTACTGAAATTGAAGGCTTAGATAAAAATTCAGCGGCGTACAGAAAGCAGTGCTTTGAACTGGCAGGTCAAAATAATTATTTTAAAATGCCGTATCCGACAGATGAAGCAACTCTGCTTAGGAAGAATTATGAACTGAGTGATTTCTACACGAATAACATTCGGAATGCTCAGGCACCTATTCTTTTTTATCAAAATGAAAGCAGGAAGAACATTGACACTAAACCCACCCTAAAAAACATAAAGAAAAAAGTGAAATTATTTGCAATCTATGGACAGCAGGATAAAATATTTTCTGAAAAACAATTGAGTGATCTGCAGACAATAGTCACCAAAAAGAATTTTAAAATGATCGAAAACTGTTCACATTATATGTTTGTAGATCAACAGCAGATTTTTATCGACAGCATTATTGAGTGGATAAAATAATTAATCATAAATATTTAAAACACATATGAAACATTTCTTCGCAATAACAGGTATTGCCCTTGCAACTGTATTTACTTCATGCACCGCAGATGTGAAGCAGAAAAACCATTATTCTTCAAAAATCGACAGCCTGGTTAAAGTACAGAATCCCAGAACTTTTAACGGTGTAGTTTTCATTCAACAAAATGGAGAGAGAAAATATGAAAGAGCGTATGGCTATGTTGATTTCAATAAAAAAGCACCACTGAAAATCACAGACCGATTTTCTACGATGTCCATTGCAAAACAGATTACAGCTACTCTCATTTTACAGGAGGTTGAAAAAGGAACTATCGATTTACATAAACCCATCCGACAGTATTTACCCGATTTCAAATATGCTTGGGCAGACACTGTCACTGTTCATCATTTACTGAATCATACTTCCGGACTGTACAGTGACGAACTGAAATCTCAGTTAAAATTTAAAACAGGGACCGCTTTCGGTTATTCTAATGTTGGTTATTCGGTGGCAGGAATGGTTCTTGAAAAACAGAGTGGCAAAACTTTTAACGTGTTGGTGACGGCTTTATTCAAAAAATGTCAGATGAACGACAGCTCCTATCCTACTGAAACAAACAGTCAGTTGCTCGCGAAAGGTCACACTATCCGGAAAGACGGAAGTTTTGAAGTTAATGACAGGTCGGATTTTGTAGCTGATAATTACTTTGGAAGTCATTTGATAGTGACCGCACCAGATTTAGCGAAATGGAATGAAAGTCTACATAATGGTCAATTATTAAAGCCGGAAACATACAAGCTGATGACCGGCTATTCTGTAACTGATACGCATCAGGTTTTCAGTGAAAAGCCTATCGGATATGGATATGGTTTAAGAATCAATGATAAAGCGGATATCTATGAAATTGGGCATACAGGTTTTCATCCTTCCGAAGGTTTCACGGCGGTAAATTTATACTATCCGAAAACCAAGACCAGCGTTATCATTATGGAAAATGTTGCCAATGAAAACTTTGATATTGCCTATTATTTTGAGCAAGAAGTAAGAAAAATCGTGATGGACTCTCAACTTTTAAATAAATGAAAAAGACATTCTTACTGATTCCAATTTTGCTTCTTTTTAACTGTCATTCAAGTAAAGAAGCAAAAAATTCTGTCACTGACAATTACATCTTCTTCCTGCATAATAAATTTTTAGAAGACAATCCTGATGGATCTTTTTCTGCAGAATATGGTGTTAAAGGCGAATACCGCGAAATTTTACAGTCTTTGAGGAACGATGGGTTTGTGGTATTGAGTGAAAAGAGAAAACCAAATACAAACTGGATTGATTATGCCGAAAAAACAAAATCTAATATAGACAGTTTACTATCGAAAGGTGTAAAAGCCAACCACATCACCATTGTCGGTACTTCGAAAGGCGGATACATCGCTCAATACGTTTCTACTATTGCCAAAAACCAGGATTTAAACTTTGTTTTTATTGGCTCTTATCAAAACAGCGATATTGAAGAAATTCCGGAGATTGAATTTTGCGGAAATATTTTAACCATTTATGAAAAATCTGACATCTATGGTGTTTCAGCCATAAAAAGAAAACAGTTATCAAAACTTCCTATCCCTCACTTTAAAGAAGTTGAACTCAATACCGGTTTAAAGCACGGATTTTTATACACCGCTTCGGATGAATGGTTAAAACCCTGTAAAATGTGGGCGAAAAGGAATTATGAATTGAAAAAGGAATCAAAAATTAGTTAAACAACCTCCGAAACTCCAAAGGCGAAATATCCGTTTTAGCTTTAAACAGTTTATTGAAAGACTGCGAATGTTCAAAGCCTAATTCATATGCAATTTCACTTACGGAAAGTTCGGTGGTGGAGAGTTTTTCTTTGGCTTTTTCAATGAGTTTTTCGTGGATAATCTGTTGCGTCGTTTGTCCGGTCAAAGTTTTCAGAAGACTGCGCATATATTGTGGCGACATATTTAATTCGTCTGACAGAAACTGAACGCTAGGCAATCCCTTTTCTTTAAAATCATCTCTTTCAAAATAATCATTAAGCAAAACCTCTAATTTTTCTAAGAACTGATGATGTGCTTTGTGCCGGGTTAAAAATTGTCTTTGATAGAATCTTTCTGAATAATTCAGAAGTGTTTCCAGCTGAGAGATAATTATATTCTGACTGAATTTATCAATATTCGCCTGATATTCCTGCTTAATATTTTCAGTGATTTGCTGGATTTTTATTTCCTCATCTTCGGATAAAAACAGGGCTTCATTCACAGAATAATCAAAGAATTCATATTTTTTGATGGCAGTTGCCAATGGCGTATTCCAGAGAAAATCCGGATGAATCATCATCATCCATCCGGAAGGATTTTTGCCGTGCTCTTCTCTGATGACGCTCAGAATCTGATGCGGCGCCATACAGAACATCACACCTTCGTCAAAATCATAATCCTGCTGGCCGTATCTGTATTTATGATTCATATCGCGTTTGACAGAAATCATATAAAAATCGAATATCAAACTCTGTTTTCCGCTTTCCAAAGCGGGTGCCATATCCTGAAAATTAATTACACTGATAAGCGGATGTTTCGGCTTTGGCAATCCTCTCAACGTATGAAATTGGGAAATGGTTTTTATTCTTATCGGCGAGTCAAACATCGGTTTAATATTTAATCAAATTTAATGAATCTAAAGGTACAGATTATTGTGCTTCAGAGAAATAAACATCACTTTGCAAATCTTCCATCAGAGTTGGATGTTGAGGTTCCCAACCTAAAGCTGATTTGGTTTCTTCGCTTGAAGTTAAATTATTAAGCTTAGCAAAATGCGCAAACCAACCAAAATGTTCGGTTGCTTCATTACTGTTGAGAGAAACAACAGGAACCTGCAATCTTTCTGCGATAAATGTGGCAATATCTTTAAACGGAATTCCCTGTTCTGCAACGGCATGATATCTTGTTCCGCTGTCAAAGGGTTTTTCCAAAGCTAATCTGTATAATTTTGCAACATCTAATTTGTGAACGGCCGGCCAGAAATTATTACCATCATTAATTACAGCAGATTTGCCTTTTTCTTTTGCAATCCGAATCAGTGTAGGGACAAAACCAATGACATCTCCTTTACCGTGAACTGACGGCGACAATCTTATAACCGCCACTTTCACACCTTTCGCGGATACAGCATCGGCAGCATTTTCTGTTGCAATTCTGGGATGTGGATTTACTGAGCGGTCTGTTTCTACAGTAAGTCCGTCTTTTGAAAAAAGTGCCGTCCCTGAAGTAATGAGAAAAGGTTTTTCGGTTCCCAACAATGCTTCACCAATGGTTTCGATGACTTTTCCATCCAATTCACACATTTCAGCAAATCTTGTAAAATCGTGAACAAATCCTAGGTGAATCACGGCATCTGAAACTTCAGCTCCGGATTTCAGACTTTCAAAATCATTTAAATCTCCTCGGTGCGCTTCTGCGCCGGCCGCAATAAGTTTGTTTGCCGATTCCTCTGAACGCGCCAATCCTAAAACCTGGTGACCATTGGCTAATAATTCCTGTACTACGGCAGTTCCCACGAAACCTGTAGCGCCTGTAACAAATACTTTCATTTTGATATATTTTAATGAAGCAAAGTTCAGATTTCGCTGTCGTACTCTTGTAGCCGAAAAGTATTTTCTTGTAGCCTAAAAATTTAATTAAAAGACCTCCGAAACTCCAAAGGCGAAATATCCGTTTTAGCTTTAAACAGTTTATTGAAAGACTGCGAATGTTCAAAGCCTAATTCATATGCAATTTCACTTACGGAAAGTTCGGTAGTCGAGAGTTTTTCTTTGGCTTTCTCAATCAGCTTTTCATGGATGTGCTGTTGTGTGGTTTGTCCGGTCAGTTGTTTTAATAAGCTTCCAAGATAATTGGTGGAGATATTCAGTTGCTCCGCGATGAAATTGGCGGTTGGTAAGCCTTTATCCATTACATTTTCATTAAAATAATCTTCCAAAATGATTTCTAATTTATCTAAAACCTGATGATTGGTCTTTTTTCGGGTAATAAACTGTCTTTGGTAAAATCTTTCGCAGTAATTTAAAATCACTTCAATCTGAGAGATAATAATACTTTGCGTAAACTGGTCAATTCCCGATTGGTATTCTTTTTCGATTCCTTTGAAAAGTCCAATTAACGTCTCTTCTTCCTTTTCAGATAGGAATAATGCTTCGTTCACATCATAACCGAAAAATTTGTAGTTATTAATGGTTTTTGCCAAAGGTGTATTCCAAATAAAATCTGGATGAAAAGCCAAAAGATATCCTGAAGGTTTCGTTTCGTATTTGCTGATAACCATTTTGACCACCTGTCTCGGCGCAATAAAACACATTAAACCTTCATCAAAATCATACTGACCCTGACCGTAGTGAAGTTTCCCCTGAATATCTCTTTTGAAACCCATAAAATACAAATCCTGAACCCAGCTTATTTCGGATTCCTCGATTTGATACTCTACCAAACTGTAATCTACCAGACTGATGAGCGGATGCTGAGGTTTGGGCAATCCTGAAATTCTGTGAAATTCAGAAATGGTATCGATGGTGTATAATTTTCTGTTATGCATAACTTTAAAATTAAAGGCAACAGCAAGAAACTGTTGCCTTTACAAATTTAATAATCTGTAGATGTACTTAGCGTTTTAAACTCAGAAATTTCGTTTTGAAGTGCATTTAATTTATTTCCGGCAATGCCGAATGCATCAGTGCCTAAAACCAAATGTACAGGCGGATTTTCCAATGCTACCAATTCCATCAATGCTACAGCTGCTTTTTCAGGGTCGCCGGGTTGATTTCCATTGATATCTTTTTCGTGTGCCGTCTGCAGTTGTCTTGCTACCGTGTATTCTTCCATTTCAGTTTTCGGTGTTCTGAGTGAGCCACCCGTTAAGAAATCAGTTCTGAAATAGCCTGGATAAACGACGGTTGCGTTCACTCCGAATTCTTTCACTTCTGCAGCCAAAGCTTCTGTAAATCCTACCACTGCAAACTTGGTAGCACAATAAATTCCCCAACCTGCAAATTCTCCTGTCAATCCACCAATGGAAGCAATGTTGATAATGAATCCACTTTTCTGTTTTCTTAAATAAGGCATTGTCTTTCTGATGATATTTAAAGAACCGAAAACATTCGTGTCAAAATTCTGACGACTTTCCAAGTCTGAAATTTCTTCTAAAGTTCCCAACTGTCCGTAACCGGCATTATTCACCACAACATCAAGTTTCCCGAATTTCTCTATCACTTTTGAAACCGCTGCTTCAACGGAGTTTTCGTTAATCAAATCAACTTCCAGCGGAAGAAATGATGCATTTTCTTCACTGACTGCTTTCTGAAGTTCAGCAATATTTCTCGAAGTTGATGCCACAGAATGACCTTCTGCCAATAATTTTTTGACTAAAGTTAATCCTAAACCTTTTGAAGCTCCTGTCACGAACCATACTTTTTGTGTGTCCATTTTTTTATTTTTAATTGATTAATTTTTACAGTACAAAGTTGAGAAACAATCAAATTTGTTGTGTGACTGAATCAATGATTGTTGTAGCCAAATCACAGCTATCCTCTTGAATTAATTTCAAATGGTTATAATGAAAAATTATTATTTTGATGATTATTAAAGCTTTAAAATTTTCTTTCGCAATACAATTAAAATTTAATGAGAAATTTACTTTTAATCATCAAAGTCTTTGTTTCAAACTTATTGTAAACCCAAGATGACAGGCTTAGTAAGGATAAAGTAGATAAAATTCAAACTGTAATTCATTTATTTAAAACTAAAAATATCAAAGGAATTTTCTGCAATTGTCAACTATCCGTTGAGTAGAGATTATCCTT
Source organism: Chryseobacterium kimseyorum (assembly GCF_025971945.1). Lineage (GTDB taxonomy): Bacteria > Bacteroidota > Bacteroidia > Flavobacteriales > Weeksellaceae > Chryseobacterium > Chryseobacterium kimseyorum. The sequence continues at coordinate 442,428 of NZ_JAPDHW010000001.1, read as the reverse complement.
TTAAATATCTAAAAACTAAGCAGGAATTGATTAAAAGATTTAATGACGTATTTGATCAAAACGTTATTGATGAGATTGCAAAATCTAAAATAACTTTGGTCTGCAAAACCAGACATCATTTTAACCAACGGAATATTAAAATTCAGCGGAAGCGGAGGAAATCATACCATTACTTTTAAAAAAGGAAACTTTAAAATATATCGTTTACAGGTTTCATATCGGAGCAAACGATACTCTGGAAATCAGTCTTTCTGTAGAAGAAAATGATAACCAAATTCTCAATGAGGACGGTCAATTAGTAGTAGAAAAATAAAATACAATCATGATACCTAACTTTAGGAATAGAAAACGCTTTATTTTCGGATCAGACGAGATTATCAAATATGTACACAATTTTAACGCGTCTCCCTATTATGTGATTTTAAAATTAATTATATTTGAGAAATTAATACTAAACTACATATATGAAAAATTTTTTATCGGTTTTATTTTTAGGAGGAAGTCTTTTCTCTTTTGCGCAACTGCAGGTAAATTCACTGGATATCACCGTCAACGATTTGGTGTACGATGCGAATACCAACAAAATCTACGCATCTATCCCCAGTGCAAACGGTTCTAATGGAAACAGTATCGGTGTGATCAATCCTGTTACGAGAGTCCTGGAAAATACGGTCTTTATAGGAAGCGAGCCTTCTGTTCTTGCGATCTCAGACAATGGTCAGTATATCTATTCCGGTTTTACAGGTGCTTCCATTGTGAGAAGATTTGATGTGGCTACACAAACTGCAGGACTGCAGTTCAGTTTAGGTGCAGATTCTACAACAGGATCTTTTTATGTTGAAGATCTGGAAGTAATGCCGGGACAGCCCAACACTATTGCGATCTCTAGAAGAAATATCGGATATTCACCAAGGCATGAAGGTGTCGCAATTTACGACAACAACATAATGCGTCCTACCACAACTCCAGATCATACCGGGAGTAATAAAATAGAATTTACAGGTGCCAGCTCTTTGATTGGATATAATAATGAAACTACAGAATTCGGAATCAGAAGATTATCAGTAAATAGCTCGGGAGTTAGCAATTTGGGTGTAACTCAAAGTGTGCTGTCGAGTTTTTCTCTTGATTTTAAATATCATGACAACCGAATGTTTTCAACCGACGGGAAAGTTGTTGATATTACCACAGCTCCTTTTGTGATGGGTCAGTTTACCAATGTGAGCGGTCCAGTTGTATACGACACCTATTACAATAAAGTTGCTTTTGCAAGTTATGATTTTTCAGGAAATATCACTTTTAAAAGATATAATCCGAATACATTCTTGCTTACCGACAGCTTACCGATCTCTATTGCTTTTGGGACTGTAAAAAGCATTATCACCTGTGGAAACGGCTGTTACGCATTTAATACAAACGGAAACAAACTGGTGATTATCAACGATGCTACTTTGGCAACGTCAGATACAAAGGCAAAACCAAAATTCAGTATCTACCCGAATCCTACAGCAGATTTTATCAATATTCAGGGCGATGAAAAAATCAGAGAAGCAGCAGTTTATGAAATGAGCGGAAAACTGGTTTCCAGAATGACAGATCAAAAAAGCAAAATCAATCTTACCGGTTTATCAGCAGGAATTTATGTATTGAAAATTGTTGATGCAAAAGGAAATGTATCCACTGAAAAAATTATTAAGAAATAAGCTTTCTTTCATAAATACTATTTAGAAAGTCTTCACTTGTGAGGACTTTTTTATTTTAAAAAAATGATGCTTCATCAAACTTAAATTGCGTTGTAAAAAAGTTATGCTTTGGTTTTTATATTTAAACAAAATCTAGATTTGCCTTCGATTTTAGGGATTATTCTGATAATTTGTGGTGTTATCGTCATGAATTTTTTTTCGAAATCTGCATCTCATCAGTAAAGTTTAAAACTTTATTAAAACATTAACATCTGTTTATCAAAACACAGTGATTTCTTTTATTATTTTTAATTTTTAAAATTAAATTATAGATGAAAAAAATTACCACTCTTTTCTTAATGTTCGTCATCGCAGCTACACACCAGATAAATGCCCAGTCTAATCAGTTTATGTACGAATATAAATTTAAACTCGATTCTCTTAACCGTAATAAATCTGATACCGAAATAATGATTTTGGAAACCTCCCCAAACGGATCAAAGTTCTACAGTCAGGTGAAAGCGGTCTATGATTCTACAATGGATGCAACTTTTAAAAATGCCAAAATGATTCAGAATAAACAGTTTGATTTTACTTCATTAAAGCCTGCGAAAGTGAATGACGAGGTTCTGAAGACCTATCCTGATTATCAGACAAAGCTTCGAACCAGATTAGCAACAACTCAACTGTTAATCGAAAACAATAAGAAAATCAACTGGAAAATCACCTCAGATAAAGACACAGTTTTAGGATATCAGGTACAGAAAGCCACTGCCAATATGAACGGAAGAAAATGGGTTGCTTGGTTCGCTCCGGAAATTCCGGTACAGGACGGTCCGTATGATTTCTACGGACTTCCGGGATTGATTGTGAAAATTGAAGATTCAAAAGGCGATCACTCCTTTACCTTGGTCGGCAGCAGAAAAATAAACGGTGCGCAGACCATTGGTCTCGAGAAAAAGGCAAGAGAAATTGCTGTAACCGAAGACAAGTTCAATAAAATTTGGCAGGAATATAAGAACGATCCTGTAAAAGATTACAGGCAAAGAACTTCATCTGCCGGCGGTTCAGCAACGATTTCAGCTGTACTATCATACGGTGGAAAAAAACTTTCTCAGGAAGAAATGATGAAAGAGCTGGAAAAAGAAGCCAAAGAGAACTTAAAAAAGGAAAATAATTATCTGAATCTGAATCTGTACCGTTAAAAATTTAAATAATGAAAAAAATAGTAACAACTATCGGAGTTTTTGTGCTCCTCTTTGTCTCTCAGAATGTTTTCTCACAGGAAAAAGCAAGTATAGCTCAAGAAGCAAACGAATTATTTTTAAATGGCGAAACCAGCACTAAAAATGTAAAAGATAACACGATTGTTTTTAAAGGTAATGTTTCTTTACAGTGTAAATCTTTGTCATTCGAAAAAGCTGATCAAGTAATTTTGCATAAAAATACCAATGTCATAAAAATTTATAATCCGAAAAATTTAAAAATTATCAGTGTTAATGCTCTTACAAAGCCACAAAAAAAAGAAAGCGAGTTTATTACTTACAATTTTAAAGAAAACACTGTAATTTTATAGAAGATTATTCTTGGTACTGTGACTGATAAGGAAGAAAGCTTTAGAATAATTTAATCACAAAAAATTAATCATATGAATAGAGCTTTTTTCTTATTCTTCATTGTGCTGTCATGTCATATGTCTGCTCAGCTACTGAAGCCTGGTTTTGATAAATCTGAATATATCCAAACATTAAAAATCAATTACAAAGCGCATATTCCTGTCAGTGAATGGGATAAAAATAAGACACTTTCCAGTCCTGAAAATTTTAATTTTGTATATCGGTCACCTGTTGTTGCCTTCGATAATATCTGGGATCTATGGATTCATAAAAGCGAAAAGATAGCTGTAATTGCCGTGCAGGGAAGTGTTCAGACGGAAGCCAGTTTTTTAGCAAATCTTTATGCAGCGATGATCCCGGCTCAAGGTGAACTTCAATTGGATGATCAGTTTCTATTTAAATACAAACTGGCAGAAAATCCGAGAGCTGCTGTTCAGGTAGGTTGGTTTGTTGCGATGGCATACCTGTCAAAAACCATTGAGGCAAAGATTGATTCCTGTTATAAAGCAGGAATTAAAGATTTTATTCTGACCGGTCACAGCCAGGGTGGCGGAATAACCTTTATGCTGAATGCTTATCTGGAAAATTTAAAACTCTCTAAAAAACTTCCCCAGGATATCAGTTTTAAAACGTACTGCAGTGCAGGCCCTAAACCCGGCAATCTCTTCTTTGCATACGATTATGAGCATATAACTGCGGGAGGCTGGGCATACAATGTAGTCAATACTGCTGACTGGGTTCCTGATGTTCCTTTTTCTGTGCAGACCGTGAATGATTTTACAGCGGTTAATCCTTTTCAGGGTGCAAAGGCAATGATTAAAAAGCAAAAATTCCCTGCAAATGTTGCGTTGAAATATGCTTATAATCAACTGAGCAAACCAAGCTTCAAAGCGCAGAAAAACTACGAAAAATATCTCGGGAAGATGGTTTCGAAGGCCGTGAAGAAACAGATTCCCAACTTCAATACTCCAGAGTATTTCCAGAGCAATTATTATGTACGAACCGGAAACACGGTTGTGCTTTACGCAGACGAAGAATATTTTAAGCTTTTCAGTAATGAATCTGATAATCCAAACATATGGCAGCATCATCTTCCGCAGCAGTATTTGTTTTTAGCAGAAAAATTAAAATAAAATTAAAGTAACCGCGCTCTGCCAAACGTTTATACAATAAACATATAACATGAGAATCCCTGTTATTCACGGATATATTGATCGCCGTATTCTTATTAATTATACGGCAGATCCGAAGGATATTGAGAAAAATAATTCCTCAACCTTTTCGTCCTAAAATCTACAAAGACAGAACAATTGTCGGGATTTGTCTTATCAGTAAACTAAATAATAAAAACTTAAACAAACCATGAAAAAACTACTACTAAGCACTTCGATAGTCATCCTTTTGTTATCTTGTGGAACAGCAAAATCTACAGCCGAAATTTCTGCAGATTCATCAACTGCAGATTCCACATACGGTTACACCGAAAGAAATGCGGTGAAAGTTGGCGGAGTTGGAAACGGCCCGATGAATGAAAGAAATTATCTGAATGCGCTTACGGGTCCCAACGGTGAAAAAGTTTCTTTCGAAAGACATGGAAGCTGCTGTGAATTTAAATCTAAAAACAGTCCGTTTGGTATGGCATTGCTTGACCGTTACGCCGTAACCTATGAAGGAAAAAAAGACACGGTTACTATTTATCTCAATATGTACGATAAAGAAAAAACCATGGCTCCGGTAGGATTTAAAATGAAATAAACTGAATTGGGACGCACCTCTCCCCGATTTGGAAACAAGAATGACTATTACAATCCCCTCAGTCTTTCAACATATTATTCAAAAAGAAAACAAAGATGTCGCCACTGGAACTCAGGCAGGGTTTTTAATTGATATCTGGAAGAAAACTTTTCATATATTTGAGAAAATCAAAAACTAAAATCCGATAACCATGAAAAAAACTGCTCTTTTTGTAGTACTGTTGTGTTTCCAATTTTCATTTTCACAAAAACTTTTGGTGTCCTGGAGCCAGCAGAATATTGAAAATTATACGGAAGACATGTATAATGAAGCTCAAAAACTGTCTCCTGAACAGCTTTTAGAAAAGAATAAAAATGCCGCTTACTGGAGTGAAGTATTTTTAACGATGAACGCCTCTGTCAATAACTACGAGAATGATAAAGAATATCTGAAAAATCTGGCAAGACAAATTACAGATACGAAAGAAACAAAAATAAAAGGAACCAGCCGTCTTATTATTTGGGACAGAATTGTAAGTGGAGATATTATTTTTGAAGGAAAAGGTTTAGTTGTTGAAAATGATCTTTTCCTGATAAATGGAAGAGCCAATCAGGTTTTACAGAGCGTTACCAGAAAAAACTTTGGTTTTGTAACATCATCTTCCACTAAAAAAGAACTGGAATCATTAAGAGAGAAATGGCTCGACTATCTGAACGGCAAACCCGTAGAAGAATTTAAACCTGCAGAGTTTAAAAATGCAAAAATTGCTGAGATCAGCGGTTTAAATGCAGTTCATGCATTAATAATTTCTTTACAGGACAATTCTGTAAAAGAGCAGATCACAAAAAAATGTCTTAAACAGATCTATAATTTAGATGAATTGCCTACATCAAAAGAGTCTCCTGCGAAATTCTGCAGTCCTGATACTTACACTTATGCATATTTAGCAATGTTGTTTGGAGACAAAACAAGAGATGAAACAAAGACCGCAAAGTGGTGGCTCAATTTCTGGAACGAGAATCAAAAAAAACTGAGTTGGAATAATGAGGGATTTTATGAAGTGAAAAAATAACCTCAATTTGTAAAATACAACGCTATGCAAAGTCTAAATGGCTTTGCATTTTTTTTTATTCGAAAGTTTTCTTCAAAATAAATCCTCATTCCTACTCTTTTGGTGTAAAAATAGATAGGTTGTAAGTATCAATACTACGTATTCAAAACCATCACAATATGAAATCAGAAAACAACTTAGAAAAGAGAAGCCTCCAAGGTAAAACCGTTGTAGTCACAGGCGGAAGCAGCGGAGTCGGAAGAGCTACCGTAGAAGCATTTGCTTTGGAAGGATGTAATATCGTTATTGCAGCCCGCGGACAGGAAGCTTTGGACGAAACTTTAAATCTCTGCAGAGAACTTGAAGTAAAAGCGATTGCTGTTGCTACCGATGTTTCAAAAGCAGAAGAAGTGGATAATTTAGTTAAAAGAGCCATCCTTGAATTTGGAAGAATAGATATCTGGGTAAACAACGCAGGAGTAATGGCAAGCGGTAAATTTGAAGAAATTCCGATGACGCTTCACGAGCAGGTTATTAAAACCAATCTTTTCGGATATATGCACGGAGCCTACAGTGTACTGCCGATTTTCAAGGAACAGAATGAAGGTATTCTGATTAATAATGTATCCATTGGTGGGTTTATGCCTGCTCCTTACAGCGCTGTGTACTCTGCTACAAAATTCGGTATCCGTGGAATGATGGAATGTCTTCAGGGAGAAATTTCAGATTTTACAGATATTCATATTGCCAATCTGTATCCGCAGATTCAGCGTTCTACGGGAAATGCACATTCAGCAAAGTATTCAGGTCTTGATTTTAAAGTTCCTCCTTTTGCAGCTGATCCCCGTGATACGGCGGCTAAGATTGTAGAGCTCGCAAAACAGCCGAAAAAAGATTTATTTCCGGATATTACATCAAGGCTCCTGGTGAACGTTTATGGAATGTTCCCGAAAGCCATCATCAATACAGCATCTGCTGGAATGAGAATGATGATGAAGCTGAAAAACGGTGAACCCACTTCAGGAAATGTTTTGGAATCATCGCCGGAACCACATCAGATTTATGGAGAAACCTCTCTTCCGGTGCCAAGTAAGAAAACAAAACTGGCTATGGTTGCCGGTGTTACCTTAGGATTGGCGTATATGTTTTTCACGTCAAGAAGTTCCCGCAGTAATAAAGATGCAGCAGAATAATTAAAATTAAATTTTAAAATAATTAAACCCCGATCTATTGTCGGGGTTTATTGTTTTGTATCAACTGTAAAACTATTTATTTAAGAGTTTCTGCAGTTCAAGAAAAGATTTTAAAAGCTCCTGTTCTGATTTCACGTAGAAAGTAATATTGACTCTTGGCTCGCCCTGATAGATCCTTACTTTCATTCTGTCTGATGATATTGAAGCATTTTTAATAGAATAGGTTTCGCTAAAAGGCTTCTCGTCTCCGGTAACTGTTATGTCACCATTCTCTGCAATCTTCAGCGAAACAAACGAATAAGAAGGCGGATCATAAATCCCTCTCAGCATGTAAGAACCTTGCAGCTGTTCATTCAGGGTCGTTTCAATTTTTTTAAACTTTTCGCTTTGTGCAAAAATAAAAGTGCTCATTAAAAGTAGAGCCAGTGTAAGATAAGTTTTCATGGGTATTAGTTTTTATTAATAAATTTCTACTCAAAAGTAGGAATTATGTCCATCCAAAGAAATTACCCTTTTGTGGTATTTTTTGAGTAATACTAATAAATATTGGCAAATCATTGACAAGGTTAAGAAAACTGTTCGGCTTCGTTGAACATTCTTGCTCAGCAGTTTTTTTGCAGATCAGTTTTCCTTGTAATGTGTGGAAGAAAAAACATCAATAAAACTCCACTCTCTACAAGCTTCCTTTTTGTTGTAGGTATTCAGACTGCCAAAATTCTGATCACATCTGTCAAAAATAAAAACAACCTGATGAGGTTGTTTTATTGCTTTTTATTGTGGAATGTTCCCGCCTTTGTTGACCACTGGTGGCAGCTTGGAATTCTTCGCCGCTTTTACCAGTTCATTTACATCATTGTAAAAAAGTTTCCAGTCTGCGACGTCTTTCATGGCTGTCAGGAGTCCAAAAAAAGATTTCAGGGTTTCCTCTAGATCGTTACGGATGGCAGAGGCACTCTTCTGTTGGCGAAGGTCAGCGTTGGCACCGGCCTGCTCTGCAAAGATTTCTTCAAAGGCCGTCTGCTTACCTTTCATATCGTCGAAAGCTGCGGTGAGGGACAGTGCAGTAAGCTTCTGCATATTCTCACTCTTATCCAATTCATCGATAAGCTTTTTCATCTGGGCGGTTTGGGACGAGTAGCTCATACGGTCGAGATCCAGACCAAACTGCTTGAAGATCTGATAGAGGTCTTCTGCAGACTGATAGCCAGGCAGTGTGACCATTTTTCGGTAGCTGTTGAGGAAGGTCTTCAATGTGGTGTAAGCCATGTCTCTTTCCCGGTCCGCATGGGCAACATCATTTCCTTTTCCGCTGAAGGTCATTTTGGTATAAACGGCATCATACTCGGCATACTTCACCTTCAGTTCCGCTAGAAGCGGATGCGCATCGATCACTGGATAATTTCCTGAATCGGAAGTGTTGATTGTTCTCTGCGCGAGCGTCGCCAAGTCTTTTGTGCTTAGCTTTCTTAATGTGATTTTCATAAATCAAATGTGTTTTTATTAATAATTTATTTAATGAATTCCGTTTTTAAATATATTATTTTTTTGATTTCTGGCAAAACAATCTGTTTAGACTGAAAATATTTTGTGTTTGAGTTTAAACAACCTGTTTAGAGAAAAAACAGGTTGAGGTTTTGTTTAAACAAGTTGTTTGGACGAAAAACATTTTGTGTTTTGGTTTAAACGAGTTGTTTGGAGAAAATGAGAGTTGAGGTTTGGTTTAAACGGGGTGTTTGGGGGTTTGATAGTTTTTGATTTTAATTTCTGTTGAAATACGAATATGTGGATCAAGTCATTTTTGATATTTGACATCAGTTCCTCCGCTGGCGCGAGCTTCAAGCTCGTGTCTCTAGCAGAAAATATAGTAGTGCAATAAATTACTGCGATGATTTTGATGAAGTTCTTACAATTGATGTGAATTTATAAGTTTGGACACGAGCGGGACGCTCGCGCCAGCTTCAAAACTTTAATCGTTAGTGTGACCGACCATCAATATATTAACCGAAAAAACCTGCTCAACAGCAGTTTTTTATATTAAATGTAAAGATCTTAATACCCAGACTTAGCCTTGCGCTGGCGCGAGCTTCAAGCTCGTGTCTTTAGCAGTCTCACGTTAGCATATTACTACCACCGCTGGCGCGAGCTTCAAGCTCGTGTCTCTAGCAATTACAAATCTCACGTCAGTATATCATTAAATTTTGTAGTTTTACTGTAAACACAAAATGATGAGTAGAAAATATAAATTCAAGGAGAAAGATGGTGCTTATTTCATAAGTTTTGCAACTGTATTCTGGATAGATGTTTTTACAAGAACAGAATATTTTGACATCATTATTAATTCTTTAGATTACTGTAGAAAGAATAAAGGAATGATCATCTTCGGCTACTGCATTATGCCAAGTCATATACATTTGATTTTTCGCTCTGATGATGGAAAACCTTCAGAATTAATCAGGGATTTTAAAGGATTTACTTCAAGAAATTTAATAAAAGCCATTCAGGAAAATAATCAGGAAAGCAGAAAAGAATGGATGTTATGGATGTTCAAAAAAGCTGGGGACAAAAATTCTAATGTTAAAGAATATCAATTTTGGCAACAGAATAATCAACCTATAGAAATTTGGTCATTAAAAGTATTCGAACAGAAGTTAAATTATATCCATCAAAACCCTGTAGAAAGTGGTTTTGTTATAGAACCTTGGGAATGGAAATATAGTAGTGCAAAAAATTACTGCGATGATTTTGATGAAGTTCTTACAATTGATGTGAATTTATAAGTTTGGACACGAGCGGGACGCTCGCGCCAGCTTCAAAACTTTAATCGTTAGCGCGAGCGACCATCAATATATTAACCGAAAAAACCTGCTCAACAGTAGGTTTTTATATTCAAATGTAAAGATTTTAATGCCCAGACTTAGCCTTTCGCTGGCGCGAGCTTCAAGCTCGTGTCTTTAGCAAGAGAATGGAAATATAGTAGTGCAAAAAATTACTGCGATGATTTTGATGAAATTCTTACAATTGATGTGAATTTATAAGTTTGGACACGAGCGGGACGCTCGCGCCAGCTTCAAAACTTTAATTGTTAGCGCAAGTGACCATCGATGTATGAACCAAAAAAAAACTGCTCCACAGCAGGTTTTTATATTTAATTGTAAAGATCTTAATACCCAGACTTAGCCTTTCGCTGGCGCAAGCTTCAAGCTCGTGTCTCTAGCAAGAGAATGGAAATATAGTAGTGCAAAAAATTACTGCGATGATTTTGATGAAATTCTTACAATTGATGTGAATTTATAAGTTTGGACACGAGCGGGACGCTCGCGCCAGCTTCAAATAACAGCTTTAATCGTTAGCGCGAGCGACCATCGATGTATTAACCAAAAAAACCTGCTCTCCAGCAGGTTTTATATTTTAAAATTCAAACATCTTAATGTCCAGACTTAGCATCAGCATCCTGCTTTACATGTCCCAGATATTTGGTGCAATAAGCCCCAAAAATCAGAATAAATATATAACAGAACACAGGAATTATAAATGAATGCTGAACTCCGAAAATATCTGCTAAGTATCCCTGGAAAATCGGAACGATCGCACCTCCTAAAATGGCCATTACGACCAAAGAAGAACCTTGGCTCGTGTATTTTCCTAGACCGGAAATCGCCAATGTGTAGATATTAGAGAACATAATCGAGTTGAAGATCCCGATTCCCAAAATGCTGTACATCGCAAGTTCGCCGTGGTTCAGCATCGCTGAGATTAATAGCAGAACGTTGATCCCTGCAAAGATAGAAAGGGTTCTTGCCGGAGCAGATTTCCCGATGAAGAACGCAACGAAATTTAAAGCAATAAATACGAGGAAGAAACTGATCTGTGAAAACGTCAGATCCACAATACTGAAGATTACTAAAAATACTGCAGTTGCCGCACCCAACATATAGATGGCTTTTTTGCTTTGGCTGATGGAATGATTTAAGGAAATCGCTCCCAGGAAACGCCCAATCATCGCACCGCCCCAGTACAGAGAAAGGTAATTTTTGCTTACAACCTCAGACAGATTCATCACCTGTGGCTGCTCAAGGAAACTGATAATAAAACTTCCCACGGCAACTTCTCCACCAACATAACAGAACATCGCAAAGACTCCGAATATAAGATGATTATACTGCAATGCCCCCAATCCTTTGACGATTTCATCTCCTTTCACCTGAAAATCAGGTAGCTTCACTCTTGAGATCAACAAAGCGACCAACAACAGGATTCCGGCAAAGATCAGATATGGAATTTTTGTTGCTGCTGCGGAGAAAGAACCATCAGGTGCGGAGAATAATTCGAAAATTAAATGTCCGCCCAAAACCGGTGCAATGGTTGTCCCGAATGCGTTGAAAGCCTGCGTCATATTCAGTCGGCTGGACGCGGAATCTTCCGGACCCAACAGTGAAACGTAAGCATTAGCCGTAATCTGCAATACCGTGAAACCCAGGCCTAAGATAAACAAAGCGCCTAAGAACAACGGATAGGATGATAAACTCGCCGCCGGATAAAACAAAACGCAACCAAAAGCTGCAAGAAAAATTCCGAATAGAATTCCTTTTTTGTACCCTACTTTATCGATGGGGTCACCCTGCGTGGTTGAAATTAAAAAGTAAATTAACGAGCCTATAAAGTAAGCGCCAAAGAAACAGAACTGTACCAACATCGACTGGAAGAAGGTCAGATTGAAAAGCTGTTTCAGGTAAGGAATCAGGATGTCATTCATACACGTGATGAATCCCCACATAAAAAATAAAAGCGTAATGGTAATCAAAGGGATGGTATAGTTCCTCTTCGATTGTGCGTCATTCGTCATAATCATTCAGTTTAAAAATAAAGAGGCTAAAGATAGCCTCTTTTGTTGATAATTGCTTATTTTGAGACAATAAATTTGTCATTAAAAATTGAACATTTGTTTTCAAAATTCCATTAAATTATTTTCCCCTTCCCTAAAGGGTGTAATTTTAATGAGAATTTTCCTCCCTTTAGGGTTGGGGTAAAGAAAATTCTCCTGAAAATTTAAGGTCTTAAATCCTTAAACTGTTTATCCGCAGGGAAAACGTGCTGTACTTTTTCAACCACGAGTTCTTTTGGTAGCGAGAAATCAGCAGTTTGTTTAATGTCTAACGAAGACGCTCCCACAGACACTTTATAATTTCCTGCTTCCGCAACCCAAGCGGATTTTGCGGTGATATAAGAAGCCAAATCTTTCGGATTCAAAGTCAGAGTGATGGTTTGAGATTCTCCCGGTTTCAAATCTTTGGTTTTGGCATAAGCTTTCAATTCAGATTTTGGTTTGTCGATGGATTGGTTAGGTGCAGAAAGATATAGTTCAACGACTTCTTTTCCGGTGACTTTTCCGGTGTTTTTCACTTCAACCGTTACTTCTAATTTACTATTGAACGTTTTAGAATTCAGTTTTAAATTACTGTAAGCAAAGTCGGTATAAGATTTACCGAAACCAAATTCATAAGAAGGTTTTACATTGAAGGTATTGAAATAACGGTATCCAACATAAACGCCTTCTTCATACGTCACTTCTTTAGGATTATCCGCAGGAATTCCAGGGAAATTCTTTGCTGATGCGTGGTCTAAATAATTGACGGGGAAAGTCATCGTCAGTTTTCCTGAAGGATTTACTTTTCCGGAAACGACGTCAGCTACGGAATGTCCGCCTTCCTGACCTGGTTGCCAAGCCAAAAGAATCGCATCGACTTTGTCTTTCCAGGACGCAGTTTCAATAACACCACCAATATTTAAAATTACCACCACTTTTTTTCCTTTTGCGTGGAACGCTTTGGAGATTTTGTCCAGCATTTCGATTTCTTCCGTTGCCAGATTGAAATCTTCGTTCACCACTCTATCGCCGCCTTCTCCTGAGTTTCTTCCTAAAGTTACAAAAGCGATTTCAGAAGTTTCTGCTTTTTTAGCCAGGAAAGCGTCGTCCATTTTCATTTCAGCCAGTCTTCCCGGAAGTGCTAAAATGCCTCTTGCTTTTCGGCTTTCTTTTTCGGCAGTTGACTCTTTTTCTGCAAATGGTTTATATAAATCAACCAGTTCCTTATCCAATTGGTAGCCTGCGGAATTTAAACCTTCTAACAAAGAAACCGTGTGTTTGTTGTTCACACTTCCACTTCCTGTTCCGCCTGTAATCCAGGCATAAGAAGTCACTCCGAATAATGAAACTTCCTTTTGTTTATCGGCAAATGGCAATGCATTTTTTTCATTTTTAAGCAAAACCATTCCTTCTGCTGCAGCATTTCTGGTCACTTCTGCATTTTGAGTTAAGTTAGGTTTGTCGCTGTATTTGTAATGTGCGAAAGTTGGTGTTTTGAAAATATATTCCAAAATTCTTTTCGCATTTAAATTGGCTACTTCCTGAGACAATTTGCCGGTATTTAAAGCTTCCAGCAATACTTTTTTCTGCGCTGGAATTCCCGGCATTAACAGGTCATTTCCTGCATTCATTTGTTTGACAACATCAGAAAGTCCGCCATCTTTAATCGATTCAAATCCCGGGAAACCTCCGAACCAGTCGGTCATTACGATTCCTTTGAAACCCCATTCATTTCTTAAAACCTGAGTCAGTAAATCTTTAGAATCTGACGTGTAAACGCCGTTCAGTTTGTTGTAAGACGACATTACCGTCCAGGGCTGAGATTCTTTCACCGTAATTTCAAAATTTCTCAGATACAGTTCTCGCATTGCTCTTTCGGAAACGTGGGCATTGATGGTCAAACGGTTGGTTTCCTCGTTATTCGCAGCAAAATGTTTGATGGAAGTTCCAACACCTTGCGACTGAATTCCGTTCACAATCGCAGCCGCAGTTTTTCCTGAAATTAATGGGTCTTCAGAATAATATTCGAAATTTCTTCCGTTCAATGGATTTCTCTGAATGTTCAGAGCCGGAGCCAAAAGCACATCTACTCCATACTCCTTCACTTCATTTCCCATTGCTTTTCCAACTTTTTCCAGCAAATCTTTATTCCAGGTCGATGCCAGAGCAGTTCCCACAGGAAATGCTGTAGCATAATAGGTTTTTGAATCATTATCTCTGGTTGGCTGAATTCTCAAACCAGCCGGACCATCTGCAACAATCGTCGCAGGAATTCCGAATCTGTCAAAAGAATCTGTTCCACCGGCAGCTCCGGGAACCAAGCCTTGTTTTGAATCACCAACAGGACCTGTCAGCACTTCGATTCCGGGCATTCCGGTTCCGATTAAAAGATTAACCTTTTCTTCGTTGGTCATTTGCTTGATGATGGCGTCGATTCTTTTGTCAACAGAAAGTCTTGTGTCTTCCCAAACATCCAATTTTCCGTTTTTGTTGGAATCTTTAAATGTTTTTCCGTCAACGGTTACCGTTGCATTTTTAGTCTGAGCATTCGCAAACGGCGATGCAGCCAATAAAGCCAGGAATAATCCTGAATATTTTGCTTTCTGAGAAAGTCCTATCAGCGTTGATATATTCTTCTGCATAATTCTATATTTTTTACTTTTTGTTATTGAATAATTTTAGTTTTGAGTAGAAATCTTCGAACATCAATCGGGTATCGAGTTGTGTGTAAACTCTGATTTTTCTTCCTTTCGGATTGTCTTCGTAAAGTCCGCTATCATTGATTTTAGGAGCATTTTTAATGACATAAGAACTTGATGACGGGTCGGCTTCAAATGATGATTGTAAAGCTGTCAGCAAAACCAACGGTGAATCTCCCATTATGTAAGTCTCCCCGATTTTCAGATTGAATTTCTGAACCATTTCCATTAAATCTTCAATCTTTTTGGTTAAATAAGCACCGGTATTTCCTTCCGGTTTTACTTTCATTACGAGTTCTGAGTAAGACATCAAAGTCTGTCGGTAGGCATTCCTCGGAATTTGCCAAATATTTAAATTGGATTCATTGAATACAACCTGCGCTGCTTTGATATCGATTCCAAGATTGTATTCTAAAGGCGTATAACCAGGAGGTGGCGTTGCCAAATCTTGATATTCCGGACCTCCAATCCAAACGACAACAATTTTGTCAGCGATTTTTGGTTCGATTAAATAAGCACTCGCCACTTCCGTCAAGCCTGCGCCGCAAACGACGAACAACGGATTCTTAACATCTGCCTTCATCGCCTCTGCAACGATAGCTTTTGCACCTTCGGAAATATTGGGTGTTTTCAAGTCTTTCAATGGGTCATTGGAACCTTGTAAAACATTGAATCTGTTTTTCAAATTCATTACCTCCAACGTTTCGTTGACTTTCTTCACGGCATTTTCAGCGGTAACATTAGATTTATCAAATGGGTCGCCTGGTTTCAGATGAGAACAGATAATTCCTTTGATTTCTGTAGAAGGCGAAAGGATTTGATGAACGAGCTGAAAAAGTCCGTCCGGATCTCCACCGAAATCGTTGTCGACGATGACACGATAGCGGGGTTTTACGTATTTATCCATTTCTGAAATCACGGGAGACGACTGCGCGGACACAGCCATTGCCGCGAAAAAAGAAACGATATTAAAAAATGATTTCATTGTTTTAGGTTGAACCACAAAAGGCACAAAAGTTTTTGACACATTAGTCACATCAGATTTAAGTTTTAAAACTTTGAAAATAAAAGAACACATTAGCTGAAAATCAAAGATTTTCAAAAGCTTTTATGCTCTTTAAAAAGTTTAGTGTTCAAACTTTACAATCAAAAAAGCTTTTGTGACTTTTGACTTCGTCGAATCTTCGATTTGTGGTAAAATTTTAAGGTTTATAAATACTTGTGGAATTTCAGCCAGTCTAAATACACATCAGACCATTTGTCAATAGGCAGATTCTGTTTTCCCATTCCGAAACCGTGACCGCCTTTTTCGTAGATGTGAAGTTCGGTGGGTTGTCCTGCTTCCAGCCATTTGTTGTACAACAAAACTGATTTCGGAGCGAGTTTCAACTGGTCATCACTTGCAGCACAAATAAACATTGGAAGCGATGATTTTGGAATTTCAGTATCTAAAATTTCCTGACTTGGTCCGCCATAAATCGAAGCTGCGAAATTCGGTAAGGTTGAAGCATCTTTGCTGTGAAGAACGCTTTCCAAAATTACACTTGCACCCGCTGAAAATCCTATGACGCCCAATTTTTCAGGATTGATGTTCAGTTCTTTTGCGTGAGTTCTGATATAAGTAATTGCAGTTTTGATATCCTCTCCTGCCATCACTTTGATAGGAGCTGTATTTGCATCAAATGCTTTTCGGTCTTTGATGTTTTCCATCATTTCTTTGGCCGGGTCATTGGATTTTGTTTCCAGCAATCTGTATTTTAAAACGACTGCCGTGATTCCGTTTTCAGCTAATTTTTTGGCAACATCAATTCCTTCCCGGTTGATGGATAAACTTTGGAAGCCTCCGCCTGGAGCAACAACGATGACAGTTCCGTTCGCCTTTGATTTATCCGCTTCGAACAATAACATTGAAGGTTGCGCTACATTGAAAACGACTTCGGTTTTGAACAATTCATTGAATTGCTGTGCTTCTTTCTGCGTCCAGTTTTCTGTTCCTGGTGCTTTTCCTTTGTATAATGGAATTGATTTTTGAGCATTGATGGTGCTTAATCCTAAAAGAAATATACTTGCTATGATTAATTTTTTCATTTTGATTTGATATTAATTTTTAATCCCGAAGTTTCGGGACTAAGGTTTTTTTGATTATTAAACTGTTTTTAAGTTCGCAAAGGCGTTTCACTTAGCAAAGACAAACAATTAGATAACAGTTTGTTTGTCATTCCGTAGGAATCTAGACAAAGGATTTAATAGCATTGTTGAGATTCCTACGGAATGACAAAAATGCCGTGGACTTATCTCAATAATTTTAACAGTGAATCTCACGCAGCCCGACTTGAGTGGAGCTCTTTTTGTTATTGCGATTGCTGAAAAGTTCAACTTGTTGACTCAGTTTCTTCGCAATGACAAAAAAGCGGGAACGGAAGGCGGAAAAGCTGCCCAAAATATTCTAGTAAAAAGAAATGAGACCGAACATAATGCCCGGTCTCAAGACATCAATTAACCTATTTATGATGAACTATTGCTTATGATATTTTTGAGTTCTAGTATCTTTAATCACACCAGACCAGTTCATTCCATACCCGAAATCGTAGTTGTGACCTTCGGAATCTTTGTGCGTTTCCATATCGTAAGGAACGTCTTCTTTCTGCTTTTCAACCGTCGCCATATTCGCAGGCATCTGAAGCGGAAGCAATCCTGAAGGTTCGTATTTTCCGGTCACAATATCCACAACTGCCTGATTTGACACGTTGAAATTCATCAGAATTGCGTCTGCGTGTTTTTCGAATTCATTAAAAACCATCGGCTTGGAAGCGGTGATAGAAACGATGACAGGTTTTCCGTTCATTGCTTTGTACGCATTTTCTATCGCTAGCAAATCTGTGAAATTGGTCGCTGTAGAAGTTTTGTTTTTGAAGGTTCTGTCGTGTACGTTGGGTGCAAGAACAGGGTCTCCCGCTGCGATACTTTTTTCACGGGCTTCGGTTGCCGTGTACGTCTGGTATTGAAGAGAAATCGGGACGTAACCGTTTCCGCCCTCTTTGGCATCAACATCGCTGTAACCGCCTTCTTCACTGTGCGGACTTTTCACAAAAACCAAGGCAAAATCAGCTTTCGCAGGGTCATCGGTCACATTAAAATGCTGTTTCACTTTTTCGATATCCACAGGATATTCCAAAGACGGTCCGGTGTAAATTCCCCACCAGTTGAACGTTGCCGGAGAATATCGCTTTGGAATGTAAGCCGTTTTTCTTTCTTTTATCGGAAGAATATTGGCTTTGTTTTTCAGCATTACGATGGATTTTACCTGAGCTTCGTAACCTGCTTTCATAAATTCTGGATTACCAACGATTTTCTTGGTTTCTTCCGTGTTTACGTAAGGGTTTTCAAACAATCCGGTTCTGAAGAAATTTCTCAACAGACGAACGGCTGACTGCTCAAATTTTGCACGATATGCCTTTTCGCCGTGTTCTTTTACACCCATTTGATAGGCTTCTAGAACAGGGGCTTTGTCGTTGTTTCCTCCAAATTGGTCAACGCCCGCTTCTAAAACTTTGTAATGACGTTCTGCGATGGATAATTTCTCTGCACCCCAAGGTTTTCCGGCAAATCCACCAGGAGATTTCGGTTCGTCTGCTGTAATCAACCAATCGGTGCACACTACGCCGTCGTATTTGTATTTTCCACGCAGTAAATCGGTGATTAAGTACTTGCTGTAACCGTTTCCAACGTTTTCTCCGTTTTTCGTATCCTGATTGAAACTAATCGTGTAGTAAGGCATTACCGCAGAAGCTTCTTTGGTTCCGCCGTTGAGTTTAAAAGCACCTTCAGTAAAAGGTTTTACGTGGTTGTGGAAATTATTTCCTGGATAAACGGCGTATTTTCCCATTGCCCAGTGACCGTCACGTCCACCTTCTTCAGGTCCGCCACCTGGCCAATGTTTGACCATTGCATTGACACTTTTGTTCCCCCAACCGTTTTTACTTCCGATGGTTGTCTGGAAACCGTCGATGTAACCTCTTCCCAAATCTGCGGTCAATTCGGGACTTTCCGAGAAAACATAAGCTATTCGGTACCAACGGGGTTCTGTTCCCAGGTCGATTTGAGGCGATAAAGCCGTTGAAATTCCTAACGCTCTATATTCCTGCGCGGCGATGTTTCCGAATTTCTTCACCAACTCCGGGTCGAAAGTTGCGCCCATTGCCAAACCGTCCGGCCAAAGAGAGATTTGTCCGCCAGCTCCTTCATTGAATTCTGCCGTTACCGTTGCCGAATGTCTCGGGTCTGTACTGTTGTTGGCAGGAATTCCCAATCCTAAACCTTCGATGTAAGCTTGGATATTATTGCTCCACTTTGCTGCAATTTCCGGAGATTCCACTGTCGTTACCAAGACGTGACGAAGATTATCGTCCTTCAGAAATTTCTTCTGCTGGTCTGTTAAGTCAAAAGCTTTGGCGCCACTTTCTTTGTAGAACATTCCGTTGTACTTTCCTGCCCTGAAACCTTCTGCAGGAGCAGGAACAGATTGGTGACCGCTGTACAACATCAATCCTGCAATCTGTTCCACTGACATTTTTGAAGCTAAATCTTTTGCTCTTTCGTCAACCGGAAGTCTCCAGTCTTCGTATATATCCAGCTTTCCGTTTTTGTTTAAATCTTTGAATTTATTTCCTGCAATCGTCAGGATTTTCACGCCTGAATCTGCAGAATATCCTAAAACCGGACCTTTGGAATTGGTTACGGTTTGAATGTTTTGTGCAAACGCTGTTAGTCCTAAAAATAATGCGGCAACATTTAAAACTGTTTTTTTCATTATTAAAATTTTAGAAATTAAAGCTTACAGAAAACTGACCTGTCAATGGCATAATGTACGTTCCCGTCAACAGTTTTCCGTAATATGGATTGGCATCGGTAATCAGTTCGGCACCGTTGATGGTTCCGCTGGCTCCCCTTTGGTTTAAGAAGTTGATAACCGTTGCGCCAAGGTTGATGTTTTTGTTTACCGTATAACTAACCCCACCGAAAGTTTCCCATCTTGGAGCGAAGTATAAAGCGTTCGTAAGATTCGCATATTGTTTTGAGAAATATCTAAAACTTGCCCAGAATCTCCATTTGTCAATCGTATAACTTGGGTCGATTTCCATCAACACTTTAGCTACCCCCAAAACATTGTTGTCGTTGTAATCGTAAGCCGTTCCGAAAGCATTGAAATTGAATTTCTTGTAAACAGGATTCTGCAAAGTCAATAGATAATGCAGGTTAAATCCTTTGAAAGGTTTTACCACAAAATCGGTTGTCCATCCAATGGTCTGAATATCATAGTAAACCGTAACGTTTTGTGCCTGAGTCGTATTCGCTGGGTTGACCAAGTTATATCTGTTCAGGTTGTTGTTCTTTTTAAGATAAGTCGCCTGAGAAATCAACTGAATGTAATCTGTATTCCAGAAAATCCCCAACGCTCCCAATGGACTTTTGATTTTGTTGGTATTCGGTTCGAAAGCCTGAGAATAACTTTCCAGTCTTCTGTTTTCTTCAGTATATAAAGCGTTTGCGATAACACCGAAGTTTTTGCTGATGTTGTACGTCGCATTCAAACTACCTCCAATCTGGTAAAAACTTTGATTGATTTGATTAAACTGGCTTGGGTCTGTAAAGTTAAAACCAACTGTTCTCGGCGTTAAAGAATATTCTCCGTCTAAGATGTGGTTTTTCAAATGCAAACCATAGCTTAAATTGAAATTATCAGAAACTTTCCACTCGTCGGTTCCATACACTGAAAGTTTATTTTCCGTTCCACTGTGGAATTCTCCTCCTGCATTGTAATTATAAAATCCGTCTGCATCCGTTGTCGGGCCAATCAGTCTCTGAGGTTGTGGTTCCGTTGTCTGGAAGAAAAACGACCTGTTCGAAGTGAATTTATCGATATTATAATATTGTTCTAAAACTCCAACCGTCACATTGTGATTTCCCAATTGTTTGTTTAATGAAAAACGTCCTGCGATATTGGTAATTGGTGTTGAAGGCGTGTGCATTGCCAGCTGAGTTCCCACTGCTCCGGTGTAAGCCTGACCTGTTGAAGCAATCGTGTAACCTGAAGCCGCATCAGCATTGAAAATACTTAAAGGAATGATGTTGGAAGATTTCGCGGTAGCAAAGTGTGCTCTCGTTGAAAACTTAAAATTCCAGCCGTTGTTTAATAAATAATTACCGAAAATATCGATGTTGTGAGAAGTATTTCTGCTGTCATTTCCATCCATATTTGCCCAATAGGTTTGTCCGGAAAAGATGTCTTTCATTTTGATTTGCCCGTCTCTCACCACGTAAGAATCTCTACCAATTCTGAAATTGTCTAGCTCGGTTACTTTACCTTCCGGTCCGTATTGGAAAACGGCGTAATTGGTAATGCTATAAGAATCTGCGTATTTGTATTGAATCGAGATTTTTCCTTTATCATCATTAAAATATTTGGTAACACCTGCTCTGAAAATCTTCGTTTCATCTACATTTCTCGTGAATCCCAATTTATAAGTGCTCGGGTCGAAGTTGGCAAAAGCGCCAACGGTGTACGTCCAGCCATTTTTAGAAATCGGTCCGGAAACATTCACGTCACCCTGTAGCCAACCGAAAGTACTCGTTGTAAACTTTCCTTTTAATTTAAAATCTTTGGTTCCGGTTTGAGAATAAGAGTTGACTGCAAAACCAAGGTCACCCATTGTGTTGGCTAGTTGGTCCATTTTCAATAGTCCGGTTTTTTCCAAGCCTACACTCTGTCTCCAGGTTTTGTTGGGAAGTTCAGGCCAGAAGAAATAAACGGCAGGCAAATCGTTTTCAAGGATGGTAATTCCACCAACTGTTGATGGCAAACCGATGTTCACGTCTCTTGGACTCGTGTTGTTGGCTGCGTTCAACATTACGTTTCTATTGTTATCTTCTTTGGAAGACGTGGTCACAGTTTTTACGCCTTCTTCATTTTTTGCAGCAGCATTGATAGCGCTTTTCACTGCAAGACTGTCAGTCTTTTCTTGTCCAAAAACTGTGGCGAAGGAAAGTATCAGTCCGAGAGCTGAAATTTTAAGTGTAGATTTTCTCATGTTTTATTATATAGTTTGTCTTTTCTCTTTCTTTATTTTTTCTATCACTTGTTGTAAGGCACAACATTTCCTGCACCCAATTTTTGGGTGATTTCTATATCATTAAAAATTTTTGGAATTTTAGGTAACCTGCTTTTTGATCAGTTGGATCATATTAAATACTTGTAGATGCATTTAAAATTCTATCTAATTCCAAATTGTATTTAGACCTTCAATGAAAATGAATTTCACTGTCTTGTAGTCTAACATATTCAAACAAAAATATCTTGAAATAAATTTTATCGAGCAGTGTGTTTTTATTGCTTCTATATGAAACATTACAATTATACATGCTTTAGATGAATCTGCAAAGAAAAATGTTAATAAAACTTAATCTTAAATTTAATTATTTGATTTATAGATGTTTAAATTATACATATTCAATAATTTCTCATTGTTTCATAGCGAAACTATGATAAAAATCAATTAAAATATTCCCCAAAATCACGTTCTCTACGTATTTTTTCAGAAATTCTTAATATTTTAATGTTAAATTTGTCATATTAGACACTCACAAATAAGCATATGGATTCACAACAACAATTTTTAAGGAAATCTGAAGAGGCAAAAGACATTTACCTTCCACATCTGTCGGCCGACCCTGTCGTTTTTGGTTTTGATAAAAGTGAGCTTAAAGTTCTGCTTCTGCAAATGACTTACCGCAAGCAGTGGCTGTTACCAGGTGGTTATGTGAAAAAAGATGAAGATCTAGATGATGCCGCAAAAAGAGTTTTGAGAGACAGAGCCGGTATTTCTGATGTCTATTTGGAAGAATTTGCTGTTTTTGGAAAGAACAAAAGAAGTGAATTTTATTTTGAAGACTTTGATGATTCTCTCTGGCACAAACAACGTTTCGTATCAATAGGATATTATGCTCTGTACAATCCGGATAATGCCGATCTTATCATTGATGAGTACAGTGATAAATGTGAGTGGATCTATCTAAGTCAGCTCAATGAGATTGAACTGGCAATGGATCACCGCGAGATTATAGAAAAAGCCTTACTGGCTTTAAGAGAAAGAATTTCTTATAAACCAATCGGTTATAATCTTTTGCCTGAAAAATTTACTCTTTCAGAATTGCAGAAATTGTATGAAACGATTTTGGGTAAAGAGCTCAACAGAGGAAATTTCTACAGAAAAATCAAGAATTTGGGAATTCTCAGAAAGTTAGACGAGCAACGTCGTGGTGGAGCTCACAAATCTCCAGACCTATACTCTTTTGACGAAGAAAATTATAAAAAAGCTTTAGAAAACGGTTTGAATAACTGGTAATCAAAAAATCCTGAGTAAATCAGGATTTTTTTTGTTATAAACTCAACTGTCTTTCAAATTCTGCAAAATACTTTGCCAGATGTAATCCGTCTGCCAAACCGTGATGGGCTTCGATAGAAACGGGTAAATATTTTCTGCCATCACGGATACTGAATTTTCCAAATGTAATTTTTGGTATTGACTCTTTAGGATCAAAATTGGTGGGATGAAGCATGGCTGAAAATGACCTCCACGGAATGGTAGTATGCCTGATATGATTAATCGGCAATACATCATTGCTGATTCCCAAACCTGTAGAGTTTTGAACAGACTTCACTTCCTTTTGTAAATTTTCATTAAAGATTTCAAAGTTCTCAGAATAATGAAAAAATGAAAATCCGAAAGTTCCGTCTGGTCTGCCAATGGTACCTCCAACGTGCACTTCATCATATAAAATCACTTTGCCATCAACGATTCGGAGTTTCAGTTCATCTACTGTATTAATCGCAACCATCGACTTATAAAGATACAATGCGTAGAACGAATGACCATGCTCTTTTGCATTATCATAAGCTTTTGTACAATCGACCTCAGAAGTAAATCCGAAAAACGGACTTTTCATTTTGGAGAAAAATTCAAAATGTTCTTTTCTGTTCCAGTTTTCGATATCTATTTCTTTCATTTCAATCTCAGCAAATCTTTTTATCCGATTAACATTAAACGGTGACATCGAGTTTTTTCTCTGAAAAATCAAATTCATTTTCCCATTCTTCCAATAAATGTAAAATGGGTAAAAGTGCCAGACCTTTTTCAGTAAGATGATACTCCACTCTTGGTGGCAGTTCTTTAAATTCCTGTCTGGTCAGCAATCTGTCTTCTTCCATTTCCCGCAACTGATCAGTAAGAACTTTACGGGAAATGACGGATATCCGCGCTGCAATTTCCCCAAATCTTAATGTACGGTCTTTAATGACCAGCACAATAATGGGTTTCCACTTGCTGCCTAAGGCTGACATCGCTTTTCCGAGCGGGCAGCTGCACTGTTTAATCTTTTCCTGTCTCAATTTATGTTAAATTTAGCTATTAGTTACTGCTAAGTTACTAGTTTTTTTTTAGAATTTGATACAAAAGCAAACTATTATTAGTTACTTTGTGTAACAATAAAGAATTTAATCATTAAATTAATTTTAAAAAAATGAATATAGACGCGTTATTCACCCCATTCCAATATAAGAATTTAAATATAAAAAACAGACTCGTAATGGCTCCAATGACGAGAGCACAGTCTGATAATGGAGTGCCTACCAAAGCAATTGAAGAATACTATGCGAGAAGAGCTGCCTCTAATGTGGGCTTAATTTTATCTGAAGGTACCGTAATCAATCGTCCTGCTTCGAAAAATATACAGAATATTCCAGATTTTTACGGAACAGAAGCTCTGCAGGGATGGAAAAATGTCATTGATGCCGTTCATCATAACGGTGGTAAAATGGGACCTCAGATTTGGCACGTTGGTGACACAAGAAGTTCAGAAATTTATCCTGAAGTTCCGATGGAGAAAGCATCAACGATGACTTTGGAAGACATCAAAGATACTATCGCTCAGTTTGCAGCTTCTGCAAAATCAGCAAAGGATTTGGGATTTGACTGTCTTGAAATTCACGGCGCTCACGGTTACCTGATCGATCAGTTTTTTTGGGAAGTGACCAATACAAGAACAGACGTATATGGTGGAAAAAATATTAAAGAGAGAAGCCGTTTTGCGGTAGATGTAGTAAAAGCGATCAGAGCTGCGGTAGGTGAAGATTTCACTATTATTATCAGACTTTCTCAATGGAAGCAGCAGGATTACAAAAGCAGGCTGGCGACTAGTCCTGCTGAAATGGAAGACTGGCTTTTACCGTTGAAAGATGCCGGAGTAGATATTTTCCACTGTTCACAACGACGTTTTTGGGAACCTGAATTTGAAGGTTCTAATCTGAATTTTGCAGGTTGGGCAAAGAAGATCACGGGGCAGCCGACAATCACGGTAGGTTCTGTTGGATTAAGCGGAGATTTTATGGGAGCATTTGCTGGTGAAAACAGTGAGAAAACTGATCTTTCTGAATTGTTACGCAGATTCGAGCGTCAGGATTTTGATTTGGTCGCTGTCGGAAGAGCATTATTAACAGATCCTCAATGGGTACAGAAAGTGAAAGAAGGAAGAACCGAAGAAATTTCAGATTTTTCAGCTGAGAGTCTTGGCGTATTATATTAATTCAATTTTAATAGTTAGATAAAAGCAGTTTCATTTCGGAACTGCTTTTTTATGCAGTATTTTTCATTTTAAATTCAGAAGGATTCATCTTATTTAAATTTTTGAAGTAATTGGTTAAGTGACTTTCATCCGTAAAGCCGAATTCAAAAGCAATCTGCTTCATCGTCATCTGTCCAGACTGAATTCTTCTTTCGATTAATTTCAGTTTGTAATCCGTAATGTAATTTCGGTAGGTTACGTCAAAATTTCTTTTAAAATAAGCACTGAAATAGGTTTTTGAAATATTAAAATGTTCAGAAATAGTATTGATTCTGATTTTTTCAGGCGTATAAATATGCTGATGAATATAGGAAATCAGATCATCTTTTTGCGGTGCTCCGTTATCAATTCTGATGTTCAGTTTTAATGATGCTTCCCGAATCAAGCCGAAAAGTGAAAGCACCTGAAAAAACACAATCGGCGAATCTGAAATCCTGTGATAATCACTGTACTGAAATATATTTTCAACAGTCTTTCGAAGAATCGTTTTACAAGGTTCATCAAAGATCAGTTTTTCTTCTTTCAGCAAATGATTTCTCATAATTTCTGTTGGAGTTGCTATGACGAGATGATCCGGAGACAGATGTTTATTTCCTTTAAAATAAGCATCATTAAACTTAATAAAATAGAAGGTGGTCGATTTTTTGATTTCAAAGAAATGCTCGTCATCGGGAGAAATGAGGTATAAATCTCCAGCTTTATAAGGAATGACAATCTGATTGATATGATGATTGCCGGAACCTTTTGAAATGTACACCAATTCGTAGTAGGTATGACTGTGCCTCGGAAAAGGGTACACTTTTGCTTCGAAAGTATCAATCTCCAAAGGTTCAAACTGTTTTCGTTTCATAGTTTAAATTTACAACTTGTTAAACGATTTATACAAGCAAAAACCTGTTTTTATTGACAAACTTTGTAGGAAGTCTTGATGATCAAGGTTTAAAATAGATTTTTTAAAGCGAGATAAAGACTTTTCAGACACATCAATTAAAAATATTATATATGAATTTTATTAAAAAACTATCAGGGATTCTGGTGGCTGCGACCGTTCTTTTTTCGTGCAGTCAAAATAAAAAAGAAAGTTCCAATACTGAGAATAAAAACATTCTTTTTGAGAATGTAATGCTCATCGATGGCAACGGCGGTCAGCCCATTCAGAATACTAAAGTGCTGGTAAAAAACGGAAAGATTGCTGCTATTGGAAACAATATTTCGGATGACAGCGCTGAGAAGATTGATTTAAAAGGAAAAATACTGATTCCGGCTTTGATTTCTGCCCATTCGCATGTCGGAACTTTAAAGGGAACGACCACAGTTCCTGAAAATTATACGGAAGAAAATATTCGTTCTCAACTGAAGAAATATCAGGATTATGGCGTGCTCAATGTCATGTCGATGGGAACTGACCGACCTTTACTGTTTGAAAGTGGTTTAAGAGAAAAATCTGCGAAAGGAGAAATTGACGGAGCAAGAATTCATTCTGCAGGATATGGCTTCGGCGTTACTGACGGTGCTCCACCACTCGATTTTGCAATGGATAAAGTGTTCAGACCGAAAACTGTGAAGGAAATTCCGGTGCATATGGACAGTTTAAAAAAGATTAATGCTGAGCTGGTGAAAATCTGGGTGGATGATTTTAACGGAAAATTTAAAAAGAAAATCAGTCCGGAAATTTATAAAGCCATTATTACTGAGGCACACAAGCGGGATCTGCGTGTTGCAGCGCACGTTTATTATTTATCCGATTTAAAACAATTGGTGAAGGATGGAATTGATGTGATCGGTCACAGCGTTAGAAGCGAAGTGATTGATGATGCGACTTTAGTTCAGATGAAAGCAAAAAACATCATCTACATTCCTACCCTTTCTCTGGATGAGTTCGCGTACGTCTACGCTAAAAAACCGGAATGGATTAATGATGAATTCTTCAAAAAGTCACTCGAGCAAGGCGTTTTTGAGATGATCACCTCAGAAAAGTATCAGAATGAACTTAAAAATTCTCCTGCCTTTGCCAAGAATATGAAAGCTTTTGAAATCGCAAAACAGAATCTGAAAAAAGTTTTCGATGCAGGAATTCCTGTGGCAATGGGAACAGACAGCGGTGCAATGCCTTTGAGAGCTCAGGGATTTTCTGAACATCTGGAATTACAGTTGATGACAGAATCGGGATTAACTCCGCTTCAGGCAATTACCGTGGCGACGAAAAATTCGGCGAAAGCTTTAAAAATAGATAAGGATTTTGGGACGATTGAGACTGGGAAAACGGCAGATTTTATCATCTTAAATTCAGATCCTTCAAAAAATATTAAAAACACGAGAGACATCTTTTTGGTGTATAAAGCCGGAAAAGAAGTCAGTAAAGGTCCAATTGCAAAATAGAAGGTATGAAAAAGTTGATATTGAGTATATGTTTTGTTGGAATTTCTCTATTAGCAAATGCACAGTCGAATTATGAATTGGTAACTAAAATTTCACCACCCAATCCGGATCCTTCAGGAATCGCAGTGAGCTCAAACGACCGGGTATTTCTGGGATTTCCACGTCATGCAGACAATCATAAAGAATTGGCTCTGGCAGAAGTGGTCGACGGTAAATTAATTCCTTTTCCCAATAAAGAATATGTTTATCCGGGCACTAAGGATTACAAAAACTGGTTAGTTTCACCACACGGAATGTACATCGATAAAAATGATGTTTTATGGGTTCTAGATGACGGAAAACGTTCCGGACAGAAAGAAATTCCTGAAGGTGCAGCCAAGGTAGTGGGAATTGACATCTATACGAAAAAAATTATTCATACGATCATTATTCCCAAACCGGTTTTGTCGGATGATGCCCATTACAACGATCTCCGCGTGGATTTGTCTCATGGCTCGAAAGGCACTGTCTACATTGCAAATTCAGGATTTGGTGAACGGTTTTCTCTGGTTGTTTTGGATGTTGCTACAGGAAAAGCGAAAGAAGTTCTCCTGAACCACTATTCCACTTCTCCTGATCAGAGTTTTGTAGCATTTTTGGAAGGAAAACCATTGAAGTATGATTTCAAAAAACAAAAATTTCCTTTAGGCGGTGCAGATGGAATTGCAATAAGTCCGGATGAGAAAACATTGTACTGGACGGCTATCAGCAGTAGAAAATTATACAGTATCTCAACAGATCTTCTGAGCAATCTTGATTCGACGGAACAGGAAATTGAAAATGCAGTAAAATTTGAAGGTGAAAGACCAGCCTGCGATGGTTTGGCAGAAGATGAAAAAGGAAACATTTACTTTGGAGCATTTGAACAACAGTCTATCGTGAAAAGAAATTCGGCAGGAGAATTTTCTCAGATTTCATACGACAGAGAAAATTATGTCTGGCCGGATGGCCTTGCGTACAGAAATGGATATGTTTACGTCACTCTCGGACAGTGGAATCGACTTCCCGGATTTAATGATGGAAAAGATTTAAGGAAACCGCCTTACTTAGTCGTTAAAATTAAAACAGAACAGTAATAAATATAACATTACACTTTATACAATAAAAATTATGGAATACAGAAAATTAGGACACAGCAATTTAGAAGTTTCAGCAATCACTTTCGGAGCCTGGGCTGCCGGCGGATGGATGTGGGGAAGCACAGACAGAAACGAGGCGATTGATGCGATCAAAGCTTCTTATGATGTCGGCGTAACTTCGATTGACACAGCTCCAATCTATGGTCAGGGCGTTAGTGAGGAAATTGTTGGTGAAGCTGTCAAAGGGTACTCCAGAGATAAAGTTCAGATCTTAACCAAATTCGGGATGCGGTGGGATCTGGCAAAAGGAAATCTTGCCATGCACAGTAAAAATAACGAGGGTCAGGATATCGACGTGTACAAATATGCCGGAAAAGAAAGCATTATCTACGAATGTGAACAGAGTTTAAAAAGATTAGGCACAGATTATATTGATCTGTATCAGATTCACTGGCCGGATTCTACTACGCCGATTGACGAAACTTTTGAAGCGGTTTCAAAATTAATTGAGCAGGGGAAAGTTCGTTTTGCAGGCGTGTGTAATTATGATGCTGCTCAAATGGCTGAGGCTGAGAAGACTTTGAAATTGGTCTCCAATCAGATTCCTTTCAGTATGGTGAATCGTGGAGTTGAAGAGGAAACGGTTCCTTACTGCATTGAAAACAGCAAATCTATCTTAGCATACAGTCCGTTGGAAAGAGGTTTGCTGACGGGAAAAATCACTTCAGATTACAAATTTCAGGACGGCGATCACAGAGCGGGTCATCCTCATTTCCAGCCAGATTTTATTGAGAAGACAAATAAGCTTTTAGATCAAATAAAACCGATTGCAGAACAGCACAGTGCATCTCTGGGCCAACTGGTTTTAAAATGGACGATTGAAAGACCAGGCATCACAATTGCATTAGCAGGAGCAAGAAATGCAGAACAGGCTGTGCAAAATGCAAAAGCAATCGAAATTAAAATAAGCAAAGAGGAACTGAAAACAATTGATGATTTGGTGAATGCGTTTTAAATTAAATCCATTGCTTGGATAATCTGACTGATCTGATTTGATAGAGAAATTTGTTTGACTAAATTTTAAACGCAAGGTTAGACAAGGAATTTTATTCTACTACAGATGAAGATAAACAACGGCGTTTCACTTAAGAATGAAATACAGGTTTGTTTCTTAAATAAATTAAGCTGCATTTTTTAAGCTTAAAAGCGATGTGTTTGTTAAAAATATTGTCTGGCAATGCTTTTAGATAAATAGAATCACACCAATAAAATATTAAATATGGAAAGAAGAACATTCATTAAAAACAGCGGGCTTGCCGCAGCAGGATTGATGGCTTCATCTGCCGTACCTGCGTTTGCATCACAACTACTTAAAGAAAATTTTATGGAACAATTTGAAAATAAAGAACTGGGAAAAAGATTCAGACCCAAATATAAATCAGGATTTGGCGGTGTCGCCTTAGGAAATGGGTTCAACTTAAATCCCGATATCGAATGTTTACAATCCATTGAAGCGGCCTGGAATGCGGGAGTTCGTTATTTCGATACTTCTCCATGGTACGGTTTGGGACTCAGCGAACACAGAATGGGCTTGTTTCTGAAAGACAAAAAACGCGATGAGTTTACGATTTCCACAAAGATGGGAAGAATACTTAAACCACATGACGATTTTAAACTGGATGGTTTATGGAAAGGAAAACTCAACTTTTCTTATGAGTACGATTACACAGCTGCCGGCGCCAGAAAAAGTGTAGAAGACAGTCTGAACAGATTGGGAGTTGCCTCATTAGACATCGTTTTCATCCACGATTTGTCGCCGGATAACAAAGATATGAAGGGGGATTGGGTAAAATATTTTGATATTGCTGCCAAAGGCGCCATGCCCGAGCTGATAAAAATGCGTGAAGAAGGTCTTATTAAAGGCTGGGGATTTGGAGTCAACACCATCGAACCTATTTTAAAAGCCATCGAAGTTTCTGATCCTGATATTTTCCTTTCAGCGTGTCAGTATTCATTGATTGATCACAAAGACGATCTGAATAAAGTATTCCCGAAAGCAGCTGAAAAAGAAATTTCAATTGTTGTGGGAGCGCCTTTGTGTGCAGGTTTTCTGTCAGGTAAAGACCGGTATTTATACAATGGCGATTTTCCGGCTGGGGTGAAAGAAAAACTGGTGGCACTGCAACGTGTTGCAAATAATCATAAAGTAGATCTGAGAACGGCTGCGCTTCAGTTTGCGGCAGCTCCGGATGTGGTTTCCGGAGTAATTCCGGGGGCTCACACGGTAAAACAGTCTGAAGAAAATGCGGCATCGTTTAAAACGAAAATTCCTGCAGGATTCTGGGCAGAACTGAAAAAGGAAAAATTAATTGAAGAAAATGCTCCAACACCAAAAGCTTAATTATGGAAAAAAGAAATAACAGATACCATATTGATCTGAAAGAATTAGAATTAAAAGATGGCTCGATAGCCGGAAAGAATCTTTCTTTTGAGTTTGAAAACCATGATGATCTTTTTAAAATTTTCTATTTAATAAAAACTAAAAATCTCTTTGAAGATGAAAAAACGTCTCTTGAATTTACATTAGGTTTGAAATTATTTACAGAAGTTTTAATTAAAAATAAAAATCACCCGCTGTTTGAAGATTTAAGTCCGGCAATTTCAGAATTCATGAAAAAACTTAAAAGTTATTAATTTAGATAGTAAAATATGAGCACAGAAAAAATAGGCTTTATCGGTTTGGGAAATATGGGACATCCGATGGCGAAAAATCTGGAGAAAGCAGGATTTCCATTAACTGTTTACAACAGAACTGCGGGGAAAGCGGAAGAATTTAAAGCTAAGTCAGAAGTTGCTGATGACGTGAAAGAACTGGTGGAAAACAGTGATATTATTTTCACAATGCTGACCAATGATGAAGCAGCAAAAGATGTTTACAGACAGATTTTAGAACTGAATATTTCAGAAAAACTGTTCGTCGATATGAGTACAATCTCACCTGAAGCGAGTACAAAACTTGCAGATGCCGTTAAAATAAAAGAAGCGTCGTTCCTTGATGCTCCGGTTGCGGGAAGTACAAAACCAGCTGCCGAAGGCACTTTAATTTTCATGGTCGGTGGAGATGGGAATGATGTGGAAAGAGCAAAACCGTATTTAGAAAAACTTGGTAAACAGATCAAACATTTAGGCAAAAACGGAAAAGGTCTGGCGGCAAAACTGTCGGTCAATTACTTTATTTCAACGCTTTATCAGGGTTTGGCAGAAACAATTCTGTTCTCAGATCAGTTGGGAATTGAAAGAAAAGATATGCTCGACATTATCAACGAAAGTGCAAGCGGAAGCGGTGCGACCAAAGTTAAAACGCCTCTTTTGGTTGAAGACAATTATCAGCCTGCATTTTCTTTAGATTTAATGTTGAAAGATATTCTGCTCGCAAAAGATGCCGGTGCAGATTTTCCTCTTTCTCAAACTTTAATTGAAACTTATCAGTCCGCTCAAAACGATGGCTTCGGGAAAGACGATGTGATTGGAATTATCAATTATTTAAAAAAGAACCAAGACCAGAAATAAATGTAATGAACTTGAGAAGATAAATTTCTATCAACCACCAACTGACATCCAACCAAAAACAAAAACTATGAAAGACTTCAAAATCTTATTCTTCTTCCTGAGACTTCCAATCGCCATTTCACTGGCGGGTCACGGCTTGGTACGAATTCCAAAACTGCAGGCTTTTACCGAAGGCATGGTAAAATCTATGGATAAATCTGCAATTCCTGAAGTGTTGATTACACCTTTCGGATATCTGCTCCCATTTTTAGAAGCGATTGTCGGAATAGCTTTGTTGATTGGTTTTAAACCAAAATTAACCATTTATGCATCACTTGCATTAATGAGCATCCTTATTTTTGGAAGCAGTTCCGTTGAAAACTGGTCAGCCATTGAAGCACAGCTGCTCCACTCACTGTATCTGTTTGCACTTTTGTGGTTTTATTTAAGATACAGTTCAGAAGAACATCAACCCATAATATAACAATATGAAAGAACGGATTTTAGAAGGCGAATTATGGACCGCCAAAAAAATTGAAAATAATTATATCGTCAGTATTAAAGATCAGTCGAGCATTGTGCAGGCTCTGAAAGATTTTGTATTAAATCAGAACATTAAATCCGGTCAGGTCACCGGAATTGGTGCCGTGAGTGAAGCAACTTTAAGATTTTTTGACTTTTCTACGAAAGATTATGTAGACAAAAAGTTTAACGAACAAATGGAAGTGACCAATATCTCGGGCAACGTTTCCGTAACAGAAAATAAACCACTACTCCATCTACATATTACTTTGGGAAGGCAGGATTATTCGGCAATTGCGGGACATTTACAGGATGCAAAAATTCGCGGAGCAGGAGAATTTTTTTTCTATCCAATGGCAATTCCCGTTTTTAAAACTAAAAATGAGGATATTGGAATCAATCTTTATGATTTTGAAAAGTCGAACGATAAACCTTAATTTTGACGTATATTTCTCTTCATGTTTGATATTCTCATTTCACATATTCAAAACAAAGTAAATTTAACCAACGAAGAAAAAACTGAATTACAGTCTTTCTTTTCGGTTAAAAAACTGAAGAAAAAACAGTTTCTTTTGAAAGAAGGAGACATTTGCACTCATCTTTCTTTTGTGGGTGAAGGTTTGCTTAAATCGTATTTTGTGGATGAAAAAGGAGGAGAGAATATTAATATGTTTGCTTTCGAAGGATGGTGGATTTCAGATTTTAAAAGTTTTATCAGTCAGGAAAAAGCCGTCTTGAATATTGATGCCGTTGAAGAAACAGAATTGCTGATGATCAGTCTTGAAGATTACGAAAAACTGACGTTAGAAATTCCCGTGATGGACCGTTATTTCAGAATTTTGTATCAGAACAGTTTGGTGACGAAAGATTATCGTTTAATTGCATCAAACAGTTATACCGCCGAAGAGAAATACCTTGAGTTTTCCAAAAAAAATCCTGAAATAATCAAAAGAATTCCGCACAATCTTATTGCTTCATTTTTAGGTTTAGCTCCGGAAACCGTGAGCAGAATCCGCAGGAAACTTCTATTAAAAAAGCTGTAATTTTGAACTTAAGAACCTTGAATTCTAAACCTTGAATCTTAAATTTTAAATTTTGAATTGAGTGAAACTCATGACCCAGATCAAGTGCTTTAACCAATGATCGCGGTAACTTTGTAGGAGAAATTTTACAAATGGAAAACAATAAAAATATCGCCTTAGTTGTTGGTGCTACCGGAATTACCGGAAGCAACCTCGCCAACGAGCTTATTTCTCAGGGCTGGACAGCATACGGAATCTCCAGAAATCCCAACAATAATATCGAAGGATTAATTTCCGTTAAAGCTGATCTTTTAAATATCGAAAGTTTAGAAAATGCTTTAGAAAACATCGCTCCCACTCACGTATTTTTTACAACCTGGATGCGGAATGACACCGAAGAAGAAAACATCCGTGTCAACAGTGCTTTGGTAAGAAATCTTTTAAACGTTTTATCTCCTAAAAAATCAATTCAGCATGTTGCTCTGGTTACAGGTTTAAAACATTACCTTGGACCGTTTGAAGCCTACGCAAAAGAAGGAAAACTTCCGGAAACGCCTTTGAGAGAAGAACAGCCACGACTTCCCCTTCCCAACTTTTATTACGCTCAGGAAGATGAAGTTTATGCAGCGGCCGACAGGGATGGTTTCAGCTGGAGCATTCATAGACCGCATACCGTAATCGGTTATGCAGTGGGAAATGCCATGAATCTGGGAACGACTTTGGCAGTGTACGCAAGCATCTGCAAAGAGACTGGCAGAAAATTCATCTGGCCCGGTTCATCCGCACAGTGGAATGGAATTTCCGATGTAACCGACGCGAGAATTTTAGCAAAACAACTGGTTTGGGCATCTACAACAGAATCTGCTAAAAACACAGCATTCAATATCACCAACGGAGATATTTTCCGCTGGAAATGGTTGTGGTACAGACTGGCAGCATATTTTGGCGTTGAAGCAGTAGGTTTTGAGAATGAAATCAGACCTCTCGAAAAAGAGATGCAGAACGATCAGGAAATCTGGAGCAAAATTGTAGAGAAATATGAATTAAAAGAAGTAAATATCGAAAGATTATCTTCCGCATGGCACACCGATTTGGATTTAGGAAGACCTCTTGAAGTAATGACAGACATGACCAACAGCCGAAAGGCAGGATTCAGAGAATTTCAGAATACCGAAGAATCTTTCTTTGACTTATTTAAAAAATTAAAAGAAGAAAAGATTATTCCTTAAAATTTGAAGAAGAGTTGTTTTATAACAGCTCTTTTTTTTGTTTGATAAAATTTGTTCCTTTGTGAAACAGATTCGTTGGTATCTTATGAAAAAATCTCAGGAAACCCGCTTAAATATTCTTCAGAAAGCTTTTGAACTGATTTACCAAAAAGGGTATCAGACAACAAGTGTTGATGAAATTATCGCTACAACTCAGGTTACGAAAGGTGCCTTTTATTATCACTTTAAAACCAAAGATGAAATGGGTCTGGCGATTCTCAATGAACTGATGATCCCCAATTTTAAAAACAACTTCATCCAGCCTTTTCAAACTGAGGGAAATCCTTTGGACACGATTTATAATTTACTTCATTATTTACTGATGAAAAGTGTAGATTTGAAAGTGGAATACGGCTGTCCGGCCTCCAATTTTACTCAGGAAATGGCGCCGTGGAATATTGATTTTACAAAAGCTTTAAATAACCTCTCCCTCGACTGGGAAAAAACAATGATTGACTCCATTGAAAAAGCCAAGAAGGACGGAGTTTTAAAATCTGATGTGAATGCGAAAGAGGTTGCTGTTTTTGTAATATCGGGATATTGGGGTGTACGGAATTTAGGTAAACTTGAAAATTCAAAATCTGTATATCTTATTTATTTAAAAGGACTTAAGAATTATTTTGAAAGCCTGAAATAATTTTTTTCTTAAAAACATACTAATTAGTATGTTTTTGATTTATCTTTGCTGCATTGAAATTTATAACAATGTATCAAACACTTACATTTCTCCATTCCATATTTCGCTGGCTGGTTTTACTGAGTTTGCTCTACTCGATTTTCAGAGCTTATCAAGGTTACTTTTCCGATAAAATCTTTTCAAAAACAGACGATTCCGTCAGACACTGGACGGCGACCATTACACATATTCAACTGGTTTTGGGAATCACCTTCTATTCTCAAAGTCCCATTATCAAATATTTTTGGAAGAATTTCACCGAAGCCCGAGAATCTTTTGACTTATTTTTTTTCGGATTGATTCACATTTCACTGATGCTTATTTCCATTATTCTAATTACCATTGGTTCCTCCATTTCAAAAAGAAAGACCGATGACAGGGAGAAATTTAAGACAATATTAATTTACTTCGTTATCGCTTTAGTGATAATTTTCATCGCTATTCCGTGGCCATTTTCACCGCTCGCCAACAGACCTTATTTCAGATAATTATGATTGATTTATTTAAAACTAAAATCGGACGCCTAAGAATCATGGCTATTCTTGAAGGAATTTCGTTATTAACCTTAGTATTCATTGCTGTTCCCTTAAAATATGGATTTGATAATCCTGCTTTCGTCAAAATGATGGGACCGATTCACGGTTCATTATTTCTGCTTTTTTTATTCAATACTTTAAGTGTTGGCGTCGAACAAAACTGGAAGTTTAAAGAAACAACCTGGAAAGTTCTTTTAGCGTGCATCATTCCGTTCGGAACATTTTATATCGATAAAAAAATCCTGAGCAAACTATGAAAAACCTTCTGATTTTCTGCGGAGTAATCTTGTTGATTTACGTTGTATACAGAGTTTATCAATATCAGACTTTGGACGATGGTCTAGACAAACTGATTAAAAACGGAGCCGTAATTTTAGATGTAAGAACAGAAAGAGAATTTGAAACCGGACATATCGCTGGTTCACAGAATATTTCTTTAGGAAATATCAGAGAAAGGTACACCGAACTCGATCCAGACAAAACCTACATCACAGTCTGTTCTCACGGTTTGCGAAGTGTAAAAGTGGAATCTATCTTAAAGGAAAAAGGATTTAAAAAAGTCTACAACGGCGGTGCCTGGAGTGATTTGCAGAAAAGTTTGGAACAAAAGTAATTTGGTTAGATTTTTGAATATTCAGAAGCACACTAATCATCACGCTTTTGAAACTCATCACATTCACAAACAAAGGTATTTACTGTCCGCAGGGTAAATTTTACATTGACCCGTGGCGACCTGTAGACTATGCGGTTATCACGCACGGACACGCCGACCACGCGCGTTGGGGAATGAAAAAATACCTTTGTCATCATTTCACAAAACCTATTTTACATCAAAGAATTTCTCCGGACATAGAATGTCAGACCTTGCAATACGGCGAGGTTTTAGACATTAATGGTGTCAAACTTTCGATGCATCCGGCTGGTCATATCATTGGCTCGGCACAAATTCGCTTGGAATATAAAGGTTACGTAAGTGTGATTTCAGGTGACTATAAAGTTCAGGATGATGGTTTGAGTACACCGTTTGAGTTGGTAAAATGCAATGAATTTGTGACGGAAAGTACATTCGGGCTTCCCATTTACAACTGGCTCGAAGTTCCGGATTTAAATAAAAGACTGCAGAATTGGGTTTTAAGAAATCAGGAAAATCAGAAGACTTCTGTGTTCATCGGATATTCTTTGGGTAAAGCGCAACGCATTATGAAAGCCGTAGAAGGAATGGGGAAAATTCACGTTCACTACTCGATTGGAAAACTTAATAAAGCCTTTGAAGAAGTTGGAATCGTGCTTCCCGATTATGAAGTTCCCGATTTCAGGGAAAGCATCAAACACGTTGCAGGCGATATCGTAATTGTTCCGCCGGCATTGTTAGACAGCAATGTCATCAAGAAAATTCCTGATGCAGCAACCGCAATTTGCTCCGGTTGGATGCAGGTTCGCGGTGCGAGAAGGTGGCGAAGTATGGATGCAGGTTTTCCGATGAGCGACCACGCCGACTGGAAAGGATTATTGCAGGCCATCAAAGCAACTGAAGCAGAAATCGTTCACGTAACGCACGGACAAACCGAAGTTTTTTCTAAATATTTAAATGAATTGGGAATTAAATCTGATGTTGTGGAAACTTTGTATGGTGACGATGATGAAGAGGTAACTGAAAAAGAAGTTGTAAAAGATGATGATTGATTCTAAATAACCTTGACAAGGTTGATAGCAAACTTCAAAAACAGATATCACATTGAAAAATGTTGAATATTATTTAACAGCTCCGTACGAGCGAACTGCTAATAACAGAATAGAATAAGAATTATAAGAGCTCCTTAGGAGTGACCTATTAATTTTTAAACATCGAATTGCTCGCAGCCCGACTTGAGTGGAAATCCTTTTTTTGCATAAAATGAAACTTCAATTAAAGACAAAACTTCTTGCAAAAAAAGATTGAGAACGGAAGGCGGATACAGCTGCCCAAATTAAACAAAAGATAAGCAATGAAAAATTTCGCAGAACTCATCAACGCCCTCGAAAGCACGAATAAAACCAATGCTAAAATCGATGCCATCATAGATTATCTTGAGCGTGCGCCTGATGATGATAAATTGTGGTTCATCGCCCTGTTTACGGGAAAAAGACCCAAGCGAAATGTGAACACCAACTATATGAAAGAATGGGCATTGGAAATTACCCAACTGCCATTCTGGCTCTTTCAGGAAAGTTACTCTTCAGTCGGCGATTTGGGTGAAACGATATCCTTGATTCTTCCGCCACCAACTGAAAAAATAGAGAAAACTTTATCTGAATGGATGACCGAAATCATCGGACTTAAAACGAAAACCGAAGCTGAGAAAAAAGAATTTGTTCTTAATTCCTGGAACGGTTTGGATTACACGGAACGATTGATTTTCAATAAATTACTGGGTGGAAGTTTCAGAATTGGAGTTTCCTCAAAGACTTTAATTAATTCTCTTACGAAGTTTTCCGGACAGGAAGCGAGTACGCTGATGCACAGTTTAATGGGGAAATGGCAACCGGATGAAGTTTCATTTCAGGAATTGATTTCGGCTGAAAATATCAATCCCGACAATTCAAAACCCTACCCTTTCTGTCTGGCTTATCAGCTTGAAAAAGAGCTGGAAGATTTGGGAAAACCTGAAGAATGGCTCATTGAATATAAGTGGGACGGCATCCGTGGACAAATTATCAGACGAAACGGTGAAGTTTTTATCTGGTCGCGTGGTGAAGAATTGGTCACTGAGCAGTTTCCCGAAATTGCCAAGACCGTGAAAGCGATGAAAGGCAACTTTGTGATAGATGGAGAAATACTTGCGGTGATGGAAGGTAATGTTTTAAATTTTAATGAATTACAGAAACGTTTGAACCGTAAAACTTTAACTAAAAAAATGCTCGCTGAAATTCCGATTGAAGTTTTTGCATATGATATTCTGGAACTGGAAGGAACTGATTTAAGGGAAAAACCTATCTCCGCCAGAAGAGCAATGTTGGAAGAATTATTATTAAATGAAGAGCAGGGAAACATTAAAATTTCTCAGGCCATTGATTTTGAAGACTGGAGCAAATTAGATTTAATCCGGGAAAATTCAAGGGAAATCAACAGTGAAGGTTTGATGCTGAAACAGAAAAATTCACACTACCATTCCGGACGGAAAAAAGGCGACTGGTGGAAATGGAAAATCAGTCCGTTGACGATTGATGCAGTTCTGATTTACGCCCAAAAAGGTAGCGGACGAAGAAGCGCCTACTACACCGATTACAGTTTTGCCGTGAAAAGTGGCGATAAATTGGTTACCATTGCCAAAGCCTATTCAGGATTGACGGATAAGGAAATAATGGAAGTCAGCAAGTTTGTGAATAAAAATGCGATTGAAAAATTCGGTCCCGTCCGAACCGTGAAAGCTGAACTGGTTTTCGAAATTGCATTTGAAGGTATTGGCTTCAGCAACCGACAC
Organism: Chryseobacterium kimseyorum; assembly: GCF_025971945.1. Classification (GTDB taxonomy): domain Bacteria; phylum Bacteroidota; class Bacteroidia; order Flavobacteriales; family Weeksellaceae; genus Chryseobacterium; species Chryseobacterium kimseyorum. The sequence goes on along the minus strand of NZ_JAPDHW010000001.1, from coordinate 402,381 downwards.
AAAAGTGGTGTTGCGTTACGTTTCCCACGAATTTTAAGATGGCGGAAAGACAAAACGGTAAATGATATTGATGATATTGAAGAGATTAAGAAATTGATACAGTAGATTTGATTTTAACCACAAAAGTCACAAAAGTTTTTGTAATAGTTTTGATTAATGAGAATCAGAAGTTCAAAAAAGCTGATGGCAAAGCCTTTTTTGAACTTTAAAAAAACAAATCTTTTGTGACTTTTGTGGTAAAAATAAGAAAGTAAAAAATTAAGCATCTTCCTTTTTTGAACTTGAAATAGATATAATCAAAACAAATCTTTTGTGACTTTTGTGGTTAAAGTAAGAAAAATTATGTGGTAAAAATGAGCAACTACGAAAATACCGAAGGCTTTAAAATCATTCAGAACTGGATGATGGAAAAGGGCAACTCGCCATTTAAATTTCAGGTCGATACCTGGAAGAAATTTGGCAGTGGCTACAGCGGAATGGTGGTAGCTCCGACGGGTTTTGGGAAAACGTTTTCGGTATTTTTAGCTTTGGTTTCAGATTTTCTGACAAATCCTGACAAGTACAAAAAGGGGCTTAAAATGATTTGGATTACGCCTCTTCGTTCTCTTTCCAAAGACATCGCCAAGGCAATGCAGGAAGCAATTGATGAGATTGGTTTAGATTGGGCAGTTGGCGTAAGAAACGGTGATACCGACCCAAAAGTACGTCTACAGCAGGTTAAAAATATGCCTGAAATTCTGGTGGTCACACCCGAAAGTCTCCATTTACTTTTAGGACAAAAAAATCATCAGCAATTCTTTACCAATATGCATTGCGTTGCAGTGGATGAGTGGCACGAATTGCTCGGTTCAAAACGGGGCGTGATGGTCGAATTGGGAATTTCACAGCTCTTTCATTATGTTCCTAAACTTAAAATCTGGGGAATCACGGCAACCATCGGAAACCTCGAAGAAGCGCAGGATGTTTTGATTCCTTATGACATTAAGAAAACAAAAATTACTGCGAAAGAACTGAAGAAAATCGATATCATTTCGGTTTTTCCAGATGAAGTTGAACTTTTGCCTTGGGCTGGGCATCTCGGACAAAAATTAGCCGATAAAGTGGTTCCGATTATTTTGGAATCAAAATCGACCATCGTGTTTACAAATACCCGAAGTCAGAGTGAAATGTGGTATCAGCTTCTGCTGAACGCATATCCGGATTTTGCCGGACAAATCGCCATTCACCACAGTTCGATTGATGCGCATCTGAGAATCTGGATTGAAGAAAATTTAAGTTCAGGAAAACTGAAAGCCGTCGTTTCCACGTCATCTTTGGATTTGGGAATTGACTTTAAGCCTGTCGATACAGTCATTCAAATCGGCTCTGCGAAAGGCGTTGCGAGATTTCTGCAACGTGCGGGACGAAGTGGCCACTCCCCTTTTGAAACGTCAAAAATTTTCTGTGTTCCAACACACTCTTTGGAACTGATTGAAGTTGCGGCTTTAAAAGAAGCTGTAAAACAGAAAGTGATTGAGCCTCGAGAACCTGTGGTTTTATGTTTCGATGTCTTGGTTCAGTTTCTGATGACGTTGGCGATTGGTGATGGATTTTTACCAAACGAAGTTTACGAAAGAATTAAAAAAGTCTATACTTTTCAGGAAATCAGAGAGGAGGAATGGAAAGCGATGATTGATTTCCTCACGATTGGTGGAAGTGCTTTAAAAAGCTATGAAGAGTATCACAAGGTCGTCGTGATGGAAAACGGTTTGCACAAAGTGACTTCCAGAAAAATTGCAATGCTTCACCGGATGAATATGGGAGCGATTGTCAGCGATGCGATGCTGAAAGTGAAATTTATTTCAGGCGGTTACATTGGGATGGTTGAGGAATATTTTATTTCGAGATTAAAAAAAGAAGAGAAATTTATTCTGGCCGGTCGTGTTTTGGAAGTGGCGATGATTAAAGATATGACGGTTTTCGTTCGGGCTTCCAAAGGAAAAGCGCAGGCTCCGAGTTATCTGGGCGGAAGACTTCCTTTAAGTTCAAATTTAGGACATTTTTTAAGAGAAAAACTATCCGGTGCATTAAACCCAAAAGCGTCTGAGAAGGAACTGAAATTTCTGCATCCACTTTTGGCGAATCAGGAAAAACGGTCTCATATTCCAAGAGAAGATGAATTTTTGATTGAATTAATTAAAAACCGCGAAGGATATCATTTGTTTATGTACCCTTTCGAAGGACGTTTGGTGCACGAAGTGATGGCAGCGTTGATTGCCTACCGAATTTCCAAACTTGCTCCGATTTCTTTTTCAATGGCGATGAATGACTACGGTTTTGAACTGTTCAGCGACAAAGAAATTCCAATCACTGAAGATAATTTAGATAGAATTCTGACCAGAGATAATCTGATGGTTGATGTAATTTCAAGTATCAATTCAGCGGAAATGGCAAGCCGTAAATTCAGAGATATTGCGGTGATTTCGGGAATGGTTGTGCAGAATTTCCCCGGACAGCAACGTTCCAATAAAGCTTTGCAGAGTTCAGCCGGATTGATTTTCAAAGTGCTCGAAGATTACGACCCGAATCATTTTCTCGTGAGACAGGCCTACACGGAAGTTTTTAATATGCAGTTGCAAGAGCAGAGATTGGTGGAAGCTTTTAAAAGGATTGAAAAATCGAAGTTTATTTTAAAATATTCCAATAAATTTACACCTTTGAGTTTCCCAATAAAGGTCGACAGTTTAAGGCAGACTTTGACGAGTGAAAATCTCGATGCGAGAATTCAAAAATTAATTAAGCAATCCGGTAGAAATATTAAAGGCGATTGAGTCGAAAGATATCCGTAAAGTTGTCATTCCAAAGGAATTTCAACGTTGCCGATATTAAAAAATTAAGTTATTGCAGAATGAAAAATGATAAATTTAAATGAATATAGCGACTAAAGATATTACGATACATAACGAAATTTTTACCTTAACTAATCAACGCGCGCTATACTGGGAAAAAGAAAAAGCCTTAATTTTTTCAGATTTACATATCGGAAAAACCGCTCATTTTCGTAAAAACGGAATTGCTTTGGCGAATCATATTATGAAAAATGATTTGGAGCGTTTATCTATTTTAATTGAAAATTTTCAGCCCGATAAATTTATTATCGTTGGCGATTTATTGCACGCCGGAAATAATTCGGATGTTGATGAATTTTGCGCGTGGCAAAATCAATATCCAGAGATTAAGTTCTGTCTCGTAGAAGGCAATCACGACAGGATTTCGAAAACTTTAGAGAAGAAATTATGTTTGGATTCGAGAAGTGCTTCTTTGGAAATTGATGACATTGCTTTTGTCCACGACTTTGACCGTTCGAACCCTAAATTTCAGATTACGGGACATATTCATCCGGGTTTTGTTATTAATTCTCCTGTAAAAAGAATAAAACTCCCCTGTTTCGCCCAGACTTCAAAACAGTTATTGCTACCTGCATTTAGCGAATTCACAGGTCTTGATACAAAAAACATCCCTAAAAAAGGGATGTACTTTGTCTTTACAGATTCTGATATTTATGAGATTTAAACCCTATAAATTTTCATCAAACCATTTGTAAATATCAACTGTCGATGCAATATTGAGCTTTTTTCTAATCCTGTTTTTTCTGTTCTGAACAGCTTTTGGAGTAACAAAAGTGTAAGTCGCAATTTCTTTTGTTGTTAAATTTAATTTCAAATAGATACAGAAGATTAGCTCAGAATTCTGAAGATTTGACTGTATCTGCGCCAATTTCTCAAAAAATTCAGGATATAAAATTTTAAATTTGCTCAAAAGACGCGGAGAATTTTCTTTTGCTAATCTTATAATTTCATCTTCTGCTATATTCTTCATATTCTTGTGCTATTAAATTTTTATTATCAAATGTCCTCATAGATGATTATTCTTTTTGAAAACAATGTTGCATGAGGCACTGTCTCTCAATTCTTTACCTGATTTTTCGCAGGTAGGCATTGAAACTTTTATCAAATATATTAGATTAAAACAGTGACTTTTTATGATTGTAATCATTTTACGCTAAAATATCTTTCGTTTAGTGCTCAATAATGTGGTATCCGTGTGGTAGCATATTAATTCACTTTTAATAAAAATTATTTTTTCTTTACATCTGATTAAAACTACCCTGTTTAAAGCTGTTTTGAAAAGGTGGGAAGGATCTATTATTAAAATTTTATCTATTTAAATCTATGATTATTGAAGATGTTCTGCTTTCCTGTGGTGCAGATTATAAAAATTTCGAAACCAATCAGTTACTATTTGCAGAAGGAGACACACCATCTTACTATTTTCAGATTGTGGAGGGAAAAATAAAGATCAATAATTATAATGATCAGGGAAAAGAATTTATTCAGGGAATTGTAGATACCGGTGGAAGTCCCGTCGTCACCGCGCTTTTTACCGACAAACCTTATCCTGTAAATGCGGTTGCATTTGAAGAGTGCAGAGTGCTTCGCCTACCGAAGAAAAGTTATTTCAATCTGTTAAAACAAAATCCGGAGCTTTACGAAAAGGTACTTCCTTTTATTTCAGAAAATATGCATTATAATTATATTATGATGCAGACCATGTCGTTTCAAAGTCCCGAAAACAGGCTGATCACAATTATGAATTATCTTAAAGGAAATCATCAGAATCACAGTCCGTATTCCTATCAGATACCTTTCACTTGACAGCAATTGGCTTCATTAGCAGGATTGAGTGTTGAAACAGTTATCCGTGTTATAAAAAATATGGAGAAAAATGAGATCCTTAGAATAGAGAACAGAAAGATTTTATATTAATCAAATCTTTCTGTTCTGATTTATTTTTAGAATATGTTGCCTATTAACCACTAATAATGATTCCGCCATTGGGATGCAAAACCTGCCCGGTTATTTGCGCAGCCTGTTCGGAAACCAAAAATAAATAACTTGGCGCGATTTCTTCTTCAGTTGCATTGCGCTCCAAAGGTGGCTTCGAATCATCTTCTTCCTCATCACCAAAAGTTTTTTCTGTCAATGGCGTTGCTACAGGTCCTGGTGCGACCGCATTCACACGTATTCCTTTCGGTTTAGCCTGTAATGCCAAAGATCTTGTAAATGAAACAATCGCTCCCTTGGTTGCTGAATAATCTAAAAGCTCTTCATGACCTTGGTAAGCAGTTGCAGACGTTGTGTTGAGAACAGAACCTCCCATTTTTAAATGAGGAAATGCTGCTTTTGTCATTAAGATCATCCCGATGATATTTGAATTGAAGGTCGTTCTTATATTCTCTTCATCCAGATTTTCAATATTATCTGAAGGAAACTGAGTTCCTGCATTGTTAATCAAAATATCAAGGTTCCCGAAGGTTGATACAGTTTTTTCCACTGCCTCTTTACAGAAATTTGAATCATTGACGTCTCCCTGTACGATGATCGATTTTCTACCCTTCGCAATAATTTCATTCATTACTTTTTTCGCACCATCTTCATCACTGTGGTAAGCAATTGCAATGTTGGCACCTTCTTTAGCGAAAAGTAATGCTACCGCCTTCCCTATACCACTGTCTGCTCCTGTGATGAGCACTGATTTGTTTTCTAACTGCATTATTCTACGCTTTTATTTTTTTATTAATCAAAAGAAAATTTTCCTGTTATTAATTTTTACTGTATGGTCTTTCTCCATCTTTTTGATGGTTCTGATTACGGTCTCTACACGAAGACCGGTAAGATTTGCGATCTGTTGTCTCGTAAGCTGTACCTGAAAAGATAACGGAACGTCGTCGCTGTGAAAACTCTTAAGATATTCCAGTAATCCGGTAAGTCTTACAGCCGGATCGTTGGAAGCCAGATTCTGCATCATTATAAATTGATAATGCATTCTTTGTGACATACACGAGTTGATTTGAACAGATGTTTCCGGGTGTTTTTCTAAAAGATTAAGGAAATTCGGTTTGGGAAGTCTTATAACTCTGCAGTCGGTGATGGCTTCGGCATTGATGGGATATCTCTTATCAATAAATAGCATAGAATCTCCAAAACTCTGGCCTGAGCCCAAAATATTATGTATAAATTCTCTTCCTTCCGTATCCTGATTATTTTCTTTTACTTTGCCCTCGATGATTTGAAAATAAAACATCGGAACTTCGCCCTGTTGAAAAATTTTGTCACCTTCTTTGAACGCTTTTATTTCACCTCCAAAAGATTTTAAGAGATCTTCATCTAGTTTTGTGCAGCTAATAGTTTTCATATCATTTTTAATAGTTTTATTCGAATTTTATGACACAATTTATGCCAAATGCTGTTCCAGCAGAGTCCTCACTTCAAAAAGGTATGTGTATTCTTTCTGTTACATGGAACCCCAATGAAATTTAAAATATTTGACATATCATCAAAATAAAAATGTTTTTATTTTGTGATTGGAATCATAATTTAGTAATTATTTTGTAATCTATATTGTATTTTCTAAATTATTTAATTTTTTTTTATTTTTAAAGTGTTTTTAAATTTTTGGTTAGGTTTTTGAAGTTGAATTTCTAACAGAATATTTTCTGCACCAAGAGAAATGACCACTTCTCTTTTTTTATTACAATCACACTTAAATATTAATATTATGTCAACAGAGAATTTAACGCACAGCGAGGCTATTAAAAAAATCAAAGAACTTTCAGAAAAAGCAAGTATCTGTATGTTTGCTACAGACCTTGAGACATTGCCGATTACTTCAAGACCAATGGGACTTCAGGAAACGGATGATGAAGGGAATCTTTGGTTTATCAGCAGCGAGGCAAGTAATAAAAACTTTGAAATTAAAGATGACCGTAGAGTTCAGCTGTTTTTTATGAACAACAGTGATTCAGAATATCTTTCAATTTTCGGGGAAGCTTCAATTTATAAAGATAAATCTACCATTGAAGAAAAATGGTCTGCTATGGCAAATGCATGGTTTGATGGGAAGGACGATCCTAACGTTTCAATCATTAGAGTTGAGCCTAAGGAAAGCTATTATTGGGATACTAAAGCAGGAAAATTAGTAAGTATGCTAAGTTTTGTTGCTGCAGCAGTTACCGGTAATAAAACCGATAATTCAGACGGAGTTGAGGGTACAGCTTCCATCTAAATTAATAAACCATAAAAAACTATGAAGCTATGATTTTTGAAGACCAACCGCATGCTGTTCGCCAGGAGATGAGCAGCATGCCATACGAAAACTTAAAGTTCATCACCAATATCATCAATTTTACGGGTGATAAATCTTTCATTCTGACTTCTCTGCAAAAAATTCAGAATAGTACACTCTGTGAGATTAAGAGAAATACTATTGATAAATTTATCAAAGAATATGCGTTGAATTTTGATGGTTTTGTAGAAAATGACATCAATCTCCATCACAACTCAAATAAACAGGTCTGCCCTGTTTTTGCAAAAAAATCGTTTGAAAAAGTGATGATGGAACAGGAATATCTAAACAGGCTTGTGAATATTTTAAATGCAGATTGACTGATCAATTATTTATCTGTAATAAAATTCTTCCTCGCCAATTCTTTTCTTACACGGCTCAGACTTTCTGGTGTAATTCCTAGGTACGATGCAACCATCCATTGAGGTACTCTGAGTAACAGGTCAGGGTACATTTTAATGAATTTTAAATATCTTTCTTCGGCCGTTTCTCCCAGTAAAGAATTGATGCGATCCTGCAAGCTCTTTACGTGCTTTTGAAGAATCAAATCGTTCTTTTCGATACTGTTGGGGAATTCTTCCAAAAGCTTATTGAAAAAATCACGCTGCAAAACTGAAACCTCAGAGTCTTCTACCGCTTCAATATAATAATTTGATTTTTCACTGAAGTACAAACTGCTTCGGTCACCAATCAGCCAGTTTTCAGGGGCAAACTGAATAATATGTTCCTTACCATTCTTATCAATCGAAAACATTCTTAAAAGTCCCCTTTCCACAAAAAAAGTATTTCGACACACTTCACCATATTGCAACAGGAGCTCACCCTTAGAAACTTTTTTTGTCTCATACTGTACAGTGCAAAGGCTTAATCTTTCCGCAGGAACTTCAAAAACTTTTGCTAAATAATTGGTCATATTGCTCATAAGGTGATCTGGCTTAAAGTGATATCCTGATGTGATGCATTATTGATCTCATTTCCGTTTTCGATTACAATCAGTTGTGGACTCTCATGTCTTATACCGAAATCTTCAGCAATTTTATTGGAAATATCTCTGTGTGCTAAAAGATCTAAAAAATAAAATGTAGCTCCGGTTTCTTCAGCTTCAGCGATCTCTTTTTCGAAATTTCTCAAAACTGTTTTACTGATAAAACAGCTCGTAGAATGTTTAAAAATTGCAACCTTTCCAGAATGCGATTTTTTTATTGCTTCCTCCAGATCTTTTTCAGACTCTATTAAGTTCCAAAAAGATTTTGACTCAGTTTCTTCCTGTTTTCCGCCAAATATTTTATCAAAAAAACTCATACATTAAATTGTTTCAAATGATGATTGAGGTGCTTGTACTCTAAAAATCCCCAATCCTGTTCTGTCATCTTGCCAAAAAGTGCGTGATCACCGGGCAAATCATGCTTCTCATACGCCTGAACATAGTCGCTAAGGGTCTTTTGAAGATTGCTTTTCGCTACCACAAAGTTACAGTCAAAATTAACGATTACTTTTTGAAAACTCGGCATATTTGGTGGAATTCCATTATTAAAAAGCTGAATTTCTTTTTTAGTCATCACTCCTATCGCACGGACCAGGAAATTGGTTTTAGGAAGAAAGATTTTTTTTAAAGGTACCTGTAAAATTAGTTCACAGTGTGTCAGCATTTGGGCGACATCCATCTTACCCCATTTTCTCTGGGAGTTTTCTGAAAGATTAGAAATTCTTAAGAGAATTTCGTCAAAATCTTTTCTGTTGTGAAGACTTTTTTTTACCAACCTTTTAGTTTCTTTAAGTTTTGTATATGTGCATAATGATGATTACAATGCCACGAATACAGTGCCAAATAATATCTCAAATTGTGGTCGTTATTTTTTTCGGGATGACGAAACGTTCTTTCAAACTGTTTGTTGGTGAGTGTTTTCAGTAAAACATACCATCTTTGATGAATCCCTTTCAGCATCCTCATGGCTGGTTTTACAGGCATATTCAGACTGTCCTGAAGTTCGGCCCACTTAGCTTCATCATACGGTTTGATCGTTGGGTTCTCTTCGGTTAAGGCTAATTTAAAACGGATAAAGCTGTTTGCATGGCTGTCTGCCAAATGATTGACAAGCTGTCTTACTGTCCAGCCTCCTTCCCAGTAAGGAGTATCTAACTGATCATCAGAAAAATCTTCAATGAGCTTTTTTAATTTTTCGGGAAAGTTTTTAATGACTTTGATATGGCTGTCCAGTTCAACGTCGCAACCGGTGTCACTTTCCTGAAAATCTCCAATAGGAAATTTATGAGTGTCTGTATTATTCATGGCTTTTTATGATGTTTATGAGGTCTGATAGAATTACAGCATTTTCATCTTTCAAATAATAAAGCATCTTATTATGATATCGGTCTTGCTTAGAATAAATCACATAGTAATGTTTGTAAGCCTCGATTTCAATATTTTCAAATAATAATTCTTTATTGTTTAATTTTATTTTACCTGTTAAAAACTGAACTCCGCACAGTTCAAAATTCTCAGCTCGGTTGATTTTGTCAAGATAATCTTGTGACAGATCATTGAGATAACAATACCATAATTCATCGACAAGGTCGCAAAAAAGCTGATGTTTTTCATTGAGTTTTCTCCCGTAAAAAAGTTTAAAATTAATCTTTATCTCTCCCTGTGATATGGTTTTAATATAGATCAGATACTCTCTTCCAATATAAAACCTATACCCATTGATAAACTGAATTCCATATCGTACTCCGACAATATCTTCTTTTTTAATAATTGTAAAAAGGTCATTCTTTCGATTCTTATTTTCAAATTGAATAAAGTTTTTATCTAAGATCAACTGTCGTTTTCTGTTATCTAACAATCCACGGACAATGGTAAATTCTTTCATGAGTATCAAATTCTGAGATATGTGGATCAGCTGAATTTTATCAGTTTTAATGCTTGTAAATTTATCAAAAAATCGAGAAATTCAAACATAAAAAAAGCTTCTCATCGATAAATTTGAAGCTTTGATTTCTTAAAAAAATTGCTAGTATCCGTGAAGATCTAAACCTTCCGTTCTCTGTAAAGTCACTTTCTTTCCCATTTTCTTCTGGATCACCCGAAAATGCTGTAATTCGTCATCCGTCAAAATATTAATGGCGGTTCCTTTTTCACCGGCACGACCTGTTCTACCAATTCTGTGAATGTAATCTAAAGGCGAGCGTGGCAATTCATAATTAATCACACAGGGTAAAGATTCAATGTGAATACCACGTCCTATTAGATCAGTAGCCACCAAAATCTGAGCACCGTTTACTTTAAATTCTTCTAAATTATTTCTTCTGGCACCCTGAGATTTCTGACTGTGAATAGCGACTGCCTTGATTTTATTTTTTTTAAGTTTTTCAACTAAATTATCGGCAGATTTTGTTGATGAAACAAAGATTAATGCTTTCTCAATCATCTTTTCTTTGATTAAATATCTTAAAAACGGACCTTTATTTTCCGGAGCAACGTGATAAGCTACCTGCTCAATGTGATCAATTTCAACTTCTTCTTTTTTAATTTCAATAAGCACCGGATTCATGGAAACACGTTTCTTCATTTCAGAAACCTGAGCGTCCAGAGTCGCAGAAAATAATGTCGTCTGCTTCATGACAGGCATCATCCCGAAAATTTTATTCATCTCATCCCCGAAGCCCAGCTGAAACATTTTGTCTGCTTCATCAATTACCAAGTGCTGTATTCCGGAAATACTCAAGGCATTGTGGTCAATTAAATCTAATAGACGGCCGGGTGTTGCGATGAGAACTTCTACCCCGAACATTCCTTTCATCTGAGGATTGATAGAAACACCACCATAAACAGCCATTGTACGAATTTCACGTTTCAGATTTTCTGTAAAAGCTCTGAAAACTTCATCGATCTGAATCGCCAATTCTCTCGTAGGAACCAATACCAAAACCTGAACATTACGGTCTTTTTTAAGTTCCGCATTCTGAAGTTTTTCTAAAATTGGCATGACAAAACAGGCTGTTTTTCCCGAACCTGTCTGTGCGATTCCTACCAAATCTTTTCCCTGAAGAATAACAGGGATTGCCTGCTCCTGAATAGGAAAAGGCTTCAGATAACCCAATTTTTTAACGGAGTGAATAATATTGCTTGATAATCCTAGCGACTCAAATGACATAAAATATTGATTTGTTGCAAAGATAAGCTATTGACATTTGGTATAATGTTCCGAAGATCTATTAAATTTAAATTCTTGATTGTTGTTGAACCCAAGTACTCATGTTTTTACTGTTTAAATTATCTTAAAGCTGTAATAAAACGACAGATTTTCAGCAGTGTTTTATATTTAAAAATTTTAAATTTATCTTTTGCTAAATCGTGACAGCGAAGAAGTTGTTTCAAAATTATGGCCTATCAGAGTTTAACCAACGAATTTCGGGAGCATCATGCGAATGCCGTTTTGTCCGATATTTAAGATTTGGATAATTTTTTGAGTATTAGATTTTAATTAAGAATAAAAATTCAATCATAATAATACATATGAAAAAAGCATTAATAATTGTCGATGTACAGAATGATTTTTGCGAAGGTGGAGCTTTGGCAGTTCCACAGGCAAACGAAATAATTCCCTACATCAATTCTCTGATGGAAGAAAATGAATATGACCAAATTGTTCTGACTCAGGACTGGCACCCTGCCAACCATAAAAGTTTTGCAAGCAATAATAACAGAAAAGTTGGCGAAAGCATTATTTTAAACGGTGTTCCACAGTTTATGTGGCCAGATCACTGTGTGGAAGGAAGTTTCGGGGCAGAATTTCATAAAGATCTGAACAGAGATAAGGTGACGCACATTATACAGAAAGGAAAAAATACTGAAATTGATGCATACAGTGGTTTTCAGGATAACAATCATTTTATGAAAACAGGCTTAGATGATTTCTTAAAATATCACGATATCCAGCTGGTTGAAATCGTAGGTTTGGCCATGGACTACTGTGTAAAATTTACGGCAACGGACGCAGTCGCTAATGGTTATATTACCTGTCTTCACTTCAACGGAACCCGAGCTGTCAATGTAAAACCGGATAACGGTAAAGATGCTGTTTATGAAATGATTCAGAAAGGTGTTACTGTCCTTGGGTAACCTTAAAAATTAACTTTCAATATTAAGTTTTGGATCTTTTGGGCTCAAAACTTTTTTTGTGAAAAAATTATAATTTTTTGGTGATTACGAAATCAAAAATACTTTTAAATTTGATTTTACTAAATCGTAAACCTGTGAAAAAAATTCTCCTGTCTAGTTTTGTTCTGCTCAACGTGATCTGTTTCGGTCAAAATATAAAAGTTTCAGGAAAAAGCTACAGACCGATGAAGTACAAACTTTTGATGGTCAATGCTTTTAATAATAAATACTACAATGGAAATCAAATGAGAGATTCTGCAGCGGTAGACAGCGGAAAGTTTGAGTTTGTCATTCCCAGTCAAACTGCAGATATTCCTTATGCTTATATTTTTGCGGATAGAATTACTGAAAATTCTTTTTATAACAGTGATACTTTTTTCATTAATTCTAAGACTAAAAATATTGTTGTCGGTAAAGAAAACCTACCTCAGAATTTCGAAGTCACTAATGATGAAACCTTGATTAAAACTGAAGTTTTAAAATTTCAAAAGTATTTCGAAAACCACAATAAGGAAAAGGATGCTTTTATGAAAGCCTCTCAGAAAGAATATGAGCAAATTCCCGATAAAGAAAAAGTTCCTCAGGAGTTTTGGGATCAATATACAAGTTCAGAGAATAAGCTAAGTGTAAAGGAAGATTCAATTCTTTTAAACTTCGTCAGGATCAATCCAAATTCTTTTGTATCACTTTGGAAATTGGTAGAAAAATTTGAGAGAAATGGCTACTCAAAAATTTATGATGAAATATTCAGTCGTTTATCCTCAGATTTAAAATCAAAACCTACGGCTGAAACGCTGCGACTGGCAATTAAAGAAGCAAGCGTTTTTCAAATCGGCAAAAAATTCCCCGGTTCAAAAATAAAAAATATTAAAAATCCTGCATCAGAATTTATACTTCCGAAAGCTGAATATACGCTGGTAGATTTTTGGTTCAGCAGCTGTAAACCGTGTCTTGAGCAAATGCCGAATTATGTTCAACTCTATTCTGAGTACAAATCAAAAGGTTTTGAAATTGTAGGAATTGCAACTGATCAAAAGAAATATAAAAACAACCTTCAAATCACTATTCAGAAATTTAAAATCCCATGGAACAACTATTGGGACGAGGATGGAAAACAATCTTCTGACTGGACAATCACTTCCTTCCCTACCAACTACTTGCTGGATAAAGATGGTAATATTGTCGCGAAAAACATTTCTGAAAAAGAACTTTCCTCTTTATTAATCAGCAAATTAAAATAAATTTCAATGCAATAAAAAAGACGCAAAAATTTATTTTGCGTCTTTTTGTTTTAACTAAAAGCTTTTTCTAAAGCATTTTTAGATTATTCACCTCCAAATCTGTAAGGATTCTCCAGTGTCCTCTTTTAATATTTTTCTTAGTCATTCCTGCAAACATTACTCTGTCTAATGCCTCAACCTCGTATCCTAATCTTTGGAAAATTCTTCTGATCACCCGGTTCCAACCGATATGGATTTCCATTCCAATCTCATTTCTCGGTTTCCCTTCAATGAAAGAAATCTGATCTACAACAGCAATACCTTCTTCCAGACGGATACCTTCAATAATCAGTTTCATGTCTTCGTTGGTTAATTTCTTATCCAAAGTTACGTGATAGATTTTTTTAGCATCAAAAGATGGATGTGTCAACTTCTTGGTCATGTGACCGTCATTCGTCAAAAGAATCACTCCAGTAGTGGAACGGTCTAATCTTCCAACCGGGAAAAGTCTGTATGGCGATGCATTGGCAACCAAATCCATTACGGTTTTTCTTGCTTTGTCATCTTTCGTTGTAGAAATATATCCTTTTGGCTTGTTTAAAAGTACATAAACAGGCTTCTCAGGTGTAATACCCTGTCCGTCAAATACTACTTTATCCGTTTTCTGAACCTGGTAACCCATTTCGGTAACCACGGTTCCGTTTACTTCAACCAAACCTTGGACGATCAAGTCATCCGCTTCTCTCCTGCTGCAAATTCCTGAGTTTGCGATGTATTTATTAAGACGAATTGTATCTTTATGAACATCTTTTTCAACCTTCTTGAATCTTCTTTTCTGTACAAAAGATCTTGCTCTGTCGTCATCTCTGTCAGTTTCGCTGCCAGGTCTTCTTCCGTATTTTAAGCTTCCTCTTTCGTATTTTCCTCTTGTATCAAAGTTTTTTCCATCACCACCTCTTTTGAAGTTGGTCTTTTTGAAAGTTGATCTTTCTTCACTTTCATGGGATACAAATGGTTCTTTCTCAGCTTTTGAATATTTTTTTTCCATTCGACTCTCATAGCTGGTATCAGATCTCCTAGAATCAGGTTTCGAAAAAGGTTTAGAGCTGTCTGTATCTCTATCACTTCTGCTGAATGGCTTTTTCTCAAATTTTGATGGGCCGTTTTCATTTCTATCTTTTGGCTCAAAACTTCTTCCGCCAGTTTTAGAAAATGGCTTTTTAAATGATTTTGAATCTGAAGAATTTCCAGATTTAGGAGAGCGAGGACTGTCCGAATTTCTTGTTGAAGATCTCGGTTTTTTAGGTCTTCCTGAATTATTATTGTCTCTGCTCATTCTAAATATTTTTGCAAAGATAGTGATTTAGTTACGAGTTAGAAATTAAGAATCATAACTTTGTACAATTGTTTGCTTAATAATTTAATTTAAAATCAAAAAATGATTACTTTTTTAGACCAAAATTTTTCTCAACTCAATACTTTTCTCACCGAAAATACATTCAGCAAAATCTTTATTCTTGTCGACGAAAACACTCATGAATATTGTCTTCCTGTACTTTTGGGAAATTTAGAAACTGAAATAAGTTTCGAAATTCTGGAAGTTGAGCCTGGTGAGGAAATGAAAAATATTCAGACGGTCAATCATTTATGGGAAATTTTAACCGAGATGCAGGCTGACAGGAAAGCTCTGATCATCAATCTTGGCGGAGGCGTTATTACCGATATGGGTGGTTTTATTGCTTCCACTTATAAGAGAGGAATTCAGTTCATTAATATTCCAACTACTCTTCTATCGATGTGTGATGCTTCTATTGGTGGTAAAACAGGGATCGATCTGATGCATTATAAAAATATGGTGGGTACATTCAGTTTTCCGGAGCAGATATTTGTATATCCTCAGTTTTTAGAGACACTTCCTTATAAAGAACTTCGCAGTGGTTTTGCCGAAATGCTGAAACATGGCCTGATTGCAGACAAAGGTCATTGGGAAAATTTAATTCAGTTACAGAAATTGGATGTGGTTGGTGTTTTACCACACATTCAAACCTCAATGGATATCAAACAGCAGGTTGTAGATCTTGATTTTCATGAGAAAAATGTAAGAAAAACCCTGAACTTTGGTCATACTATTGGCCATGCCATAGAAAGTTTATGTTTGGAAAAAGAAAATCCTATACTTCACGGTGAAGCTGTGGCGCTGGGAATGATTTGCGAAAGTCACTTATCTTATTTAGAAGGTTTGATTTCGAAAGAAGATTCAGAAGTAATTGTAGAAAACATTCAAAAATATTATTCATTCATTGATCTGACTGAGTTTAATGATGAAGAAATTTTTACCTTATTACTCAATGATAAGAAAAATGAAGATGCAAAAATCAATTTTTCCCTACTTTCAGGAATTGGTTCCTGTATTTTTGATCACCAGTGCACCACAGAAAACATTCAAAAAGCTTTAAATTATTATAAAAATCTGAGTAATTTTTAGATCATTTTTATGCAAATGCTATTTGTTGCATATTATTTATATCTACAATATAAAGCGTTGTATTTCAGTAATTTAATATTATATTTTCTATTTAATGATATCTGTCATATTGATCAGTAACCTATAATTTGAGTTTTGGCAGACAATTTGAAAGATACCACTCGTCAAAATGAAAATTGACAGAAATTTAAAATAGAAAAATAGTAAATATTAAAAATTTAAAGTTATGAAAAAGTTAATTTTAGGACTAGCAGTAACTGCAGGTTCATTAGCATTCGCTCAGACAACAACGACCACTACTACAACTAGATCAATGTCCTCATCAGATGTAAGATTCGGTATTAAAGGTGGTATGAACGTATCTTCATTATCAGATGATGGATCATTAGAAGATCAAGGTTCAAAAATTGGTTTTAACGCAGGTGTGTTTGCAACTATTCCAGTAGCTGAATCGTTCAGCATCCAGCCGGAGGTTATTTATACACAGTATGGTGACAAGTACGATTACAGAGCTCCAATTTCAAACGATAGAATTTCTTACGCTAGACATTTAGATTATGTTGCAGTTCCTGTAATGTTCCAATATAATTTTATTCCTAATTTATATGTGGAGGCAGGTCCAGAATTCGGTTTCCTAGTTAGTGCTAAAAATAAATTGAAAAACGAAAGCAACAATGATCCTTTAAATACTACGGGAGATTATAAAGATCAATTGAATACCTTCAATGTGGGTATAGGTTTAGGTGCAGGATATTACTTCACGGATAATTTAGGTCTTACTGCAAGATATGTTGCCGGTGTTACCGATATTGCTAAAGACAGACCAAATGGTTCTGACGCTATTAGAAACAATGTTTTCCAAGTAGGTTTAGCTTATAAATTCTAAGAATTTTAAACAAATTTTATTTCAATAAGAAATGTCAGACTTAGCAATTAAGTCTGACATTTTTATTTAAAGACATTCTTATTTTTTTAATCGTGGTAGATTGGTTAAAAATTTTGTAAAAGTTTACAGTGTGTTTATTTTTAAATTTAAATATTCCCTAACGCTTTCATATAAAAAGGTCAGACTTAATGTAAGCCTGACCTTTTTTATTTTTAATTTATTAAAAATTTAGCTGAATAATTCAATCTCTTCGCCTTTTGCAACAGGATATTCTTCTGTGAAGCATCCGAAACAATGATTAGAAGAACCTAAGATTACCTTTAAATTTTCTGTGCTCAAAAATTCTAATGAATCTACACCAAGATAATCTCTCAGCTGTTCAGTAGACATATTTGCGGATATCAAATCGTCTTTTGACGGTGTATCAATTCCTAAGTAACATGGTGCAATGATCGGTGGAGAAACACTTCTGAAGTGAATTTCCTTTACACCCGCTTCTTTCAAAATTTTAACCAAACGTTTAGAAGTTGTTCCACGAACGATTGAATCGTCGATAATAACAACTCTCTTACCTTTGATCTCGGAAATAATCGGGTTCAGTTTAAGGTTAACCACTCTTTCTCTCATTTCCTGAGTCGGAACGATGAAACTTCTTCCAATATATCTGTTTTTAATCAAAACAGGACGGAAAGGAATTCCCGAAGCTTTAGAAAAACCAATCGCAGCCGGAACTCCAGAATCCGGAACGCCAATCACAATATCAGCTTCTACAGGAGCCTGTTCCCAGATTTTCTCACCAGATTTTTCTCTGATTTCGTACACGTTGATGTTTTCTAGTGTAGAATCGGGTCTTGCGAAGTAGATATATTCAAATGAACAGATTCTCTGCTTTCCTTTTTCTTCATTTACCATGTATGAATTCAGTTTTCCGGGCTCATTTTCGTTGGTGTAAATAATTTCTCCCGGAAGAATGTCACGCACATATTGAGCTCCAACAGCGTCTAACGCTACAGATTCCGAAGCTACCACATAAGTTTTTTCGTCCACTGCACCCAAAACCAGAGGTCTGATTCCGTTGAAATCTCGGAATGCGAAGAATTTATTTCTCGTCATACCAACTACAGAATATGCTCCTTCAATTTTTTCCATGGTTGCTTTAATGGCTCCACGAAGACCTAAATCAAGATTTTTTTGAATTAATCTCAAAATAACCTCAGAATCTGAAGTAGCTCTGAAAACTACACCTTCAGCTTCCAATTCTGTTTTTAATTCTCTCGCATTGGTTAAGTTACCGTTGTGAGCGATAGAAAGTATAATCTGGTCATATTCGTTTTTGGCAAAAAATGGCTGAAAATTATATTTCTTTTTGTCTCCTGCAGTCGTGTAACGGGTGTGACCGATTGCAGAATTTCCCATAAAAGTTTCAGGATCTGGGATCTCTTTATAAACGTCTAAAACCAATCCTTCATCTTTCATATTGGTGATTTTTCCGTCTTTAAGAACAGAAATACCACAAGCTTCCTGACCTCTGTGCTGCAATGCAAAAAGCCCGAACTGTGAAAGAGAAAACGTATCGAGATCATTGTCTGAGTACATTCCGAAGATACCGCACTCCTCATTGGGAGCATCCAGCCTTTCTTCTTCCTGCGTTCTGAAAAGATTACGTCCGTAGGTTTGAGTCTCAAACTGTTTTAAATATTCACTTTTATGAATGTCTAAACTTTTCATTTCTATTTTTCTAAATTTGTTGGATGTCAGATGTCGGGTGTTGGGTGAAAATCATCACACCTTCAACATCCAACACCCAGCATAGTTACTTGTTAAGTAAAGTTTTCAATCTGTTGTAGATCTCAACGTAAGCTTCTGTTACTTCACCAAGATCTCTTCTGAATCTGTCTTTATCCAGTTTCTTCATCGTATCCTTGTCCCAAAGTCTGCAGGTATCCGGAGAAATTTCGTCTGCCAGGATGATTTCACCGTCAGAAGTTTTACCCAGTTCGATTTTGAAATCAACTAAAATAATATTCATTTTATCGAATAAATCGATCAAAATTTCATTGATATCAGAAGTTAGTTCATACATTTCATCAAGCTCTTCGTAGGTAGCTGCACCTAAGAAAACTGCATGGTGATCGTTGATAAGTGGATCTCCCAATTCGTCTTTTTTGTAGCAGATGTCGAAGATTGTTACCGGAGATTTAATTCCTTCTTCCACTCCTAATCTTTGAGCCATACTTCCCGCAGAATAGTTTCTTACCACCATTTCCAAAGGAATGATAGATACTTTTTTTACCAATTGCTCTCTCTCGTCCAATTGTTTAATGAAATGAGTTTTAATCCCTTTTTCATTTAAATATTCAAAAATAAGAGTGGTGATGGCGTTGTTCATTTCACCTTTCAAATCTACAGATCCTCTTTTTTGAGCATTAAATGCTGTAGCGTCATCTTTGAAACGAACGACTACTTGATCAGGATCATCGGTAGCAAATACTTGTTTTGCTTTCCCTTCGTACAACATTTCTTTCTTTTCCATTTTCTAAATGTCTTATTAGTTAGATTTATTTATATTATTTAATTAAAATTCCTGTTAAAACGGCCATTCCAAAGCTAAGTAATGTGCCGATGAGCACATATTCTGTCAGCTTTCTCTGTTTTGCCTGTGCAAGATCGCTGAATCTGAAAACAGATTTTGCAGCGACCATAAAACCAACGCCTTCCCAGTGATTCACGGTAATAAAAGTGAAAACCAGCAAACGTTCTAAAATTCCTATATATTTTCCGGCACTGGATAAAGATTCAGTTTGTATTCCGGTCTGCGTCTCCGGAGCAGGTGTCCAGGAAGACAGTAATGTTTTAATGATAATGGATGATGGAGATGACAAAAACACTATCGCCATCACTATTTTTAGGAAGTTCTGAGTTTTTAAAAATTCAAAATTAAACTCATTAAAATAAAAAGATACTCCTGCAATTACTCCAATATGAAGAATCTGATCGATAAAAAACCATCTCTTTTTAGTCTTAATATTCTGAAAACTGAGTTTAGCAGCGTCAATGATGAAGTGGCTTATTCCAACCAAAGCCGCAACCCACCACAGTTCCAGATTCCAGAGAAAAATAAAACTTAAAACAGTATGAATCAGAACATGAAGATACAAATATTTGCTTTTCAGTTTTTTACTTTCTTTATCAACAACCCAAGCGTTTGGCTGGAGAACAAAGTCTCCGAGTAGATGTGCCAATATGAGTAATATAAAAATCATGTTACAGTTCTGAAATTTTCTTTCTAAAATATTGATTGGTTTCTACGATAAGATCGTAGTTTGCACGCTTGAGTCTTTGGCTTACCGATGATTGTGAGATAGTAAATTTCTTGGCCAGATCTTCCTGGGTAATATCATTATTCATAATCATCTCATGGATGATTTCGGCAGTAGCCATCGTCCAGCTATCAAAATCTTTCGAAGACCATTTAAGTAAAATATTGAGATCTCTATCCAGAGAATCGTTGGAAGTTTTAATAGAAACCGTGTGACCGTCACTTTTAAGATCATTTAATAATCTACCAGAGTTGACATAGGCAGTACCGTTGGATTCGGTAATTTTTTCGGATGAGAAATTTTCCTCACCGATGCCAATGGCTATTCTTACGTCTAAATTTTCCTGACTTCTGATAAGAGATTTAATGGCTAGAAAACGCCAGAAAACATCATCTATACTGCATTTGAACTGAAACTCATCTCCTCTGTAGATTTCCCACGTCTGTGGAGCACTTCCCCACTTTTCAAGAAGATTTTTTAGTTTGGTAATCCAAACTTCAGTGTCTGCATGTTGCGAATTTATAATATCACCGGTGATGACCGCTATCATTTTGCAAATATAAGCATAAATACTTATATGTGAAAATTATAAGGAGATACACTTATAGATATTGATTATTAGTGAATCTGCTTATATCAATATTAAATTATAATTAAATAAATTCCAGATATTGATCATAGATGTTAAAATTTTAAATGTTTACCATATATCAGTGAATGTGAAAATTTCATCTCTCTATCGTATCAATTTTCTCACTAATACAATGAAATTTTAAATTTAAAATATTGACAATTAAATTATTAAGAGAAAAGTGTAATCCGGTTGATAATTTTTTTTTGTATTTCGTCAATTTAAGTATCTTTGGGCACTAACTATTATCTAATATGAATACAGAAACTATCAACAACATTAAAATGATAGCTGAAACAGCAAAAGAATTTGCTGAGAAAAATATCAGACCCAATATTATGGAATGGGACGAAAGTCAAACTTTTCCTAAAGAATTGTTTCATCAATTAGGAGATATGGGTTTCATGGGAATCGTAATTCCTGAGCAGTATGGTGGTTCTGGTTTGGGATATCATGAGTATGTAACGATATTGGATGAAATTTCTCAGGTAGATCCTTCAATTGGACTTTCTGTTGCAGCTCACAATTCATTGTGTACCAATCATATTTACGAATTCGGAAACGAAGAGCAGAGAAACAAATGGCTTCCTCAGCTAGCTACCGGTAAAGTAATCGGAGCTTGGGGACTTACTGAGCACAATACAGGATCTGATTCAGGCGGTATGTCAACTACGGCTGTAAAGGACGGTGACGAATGGGTAATTAACGGAGCGAAAAACTTTATTACTCACGCCATTTCAGGAGATATTGCTGTGGTGATGACCAGAACTGGAGAAATTGGTGCTAAGAATAATTCGACCGCTTTCGTTCTAGAAAAAGGTATGGCTGGTTTTAGTTCAGGAAAAAAAGAGAATAAATTAGGAATGCGTGCTTCTGAAACTGCAGAACTTATTTTTGATAATGTTCGTGTACCAGACTCTCACCGTTTAGGAGAAGTTGGTGAAGGTTTCAAGCAGGCAATGAAAATATTAGATGGTGGTAGAATTTCTATCGCTGCACTAAGTTTAGGAACAGCAAGAGGAGCTTACAAAGCTGCTTTGAAATATGCTCAGGAAAGAAAACAGTTCGGAAAGGCAATTTCTGAATTTCAGGCTATCAATTTTATGTTGGCAGATATGGCTACAGAAATCGATGCTGCAGAATTGCTAATTCAGAGAGCTTCTACTTTGAAAAACGCCAAGCAAAAAATGACCAAAGAAGGTGCAATGGCAAAACTGTATGCTTCTGAGGCTTGTGTAAGAATTTCTAACAACGCGGTTCAGGTTTTTGGAGGTTACGGTTACACCAAGGACTTCCCTGCTGAAAAATTCTACAGAGATTCTAAGCTTTGTACAATTGGCGAAGGAACTTCTGAAATTCAGAGATTAGTTATCGGAAGAGAAATTACAAAATAGTTTCATTCCAGATTACTGATACCTTATAATAACAGATAGCATATGCATTTCGCATATGCTATTTTCATTTAATAGGGAAATATTACTGAATATTTAATGTATTGCATAATGATTTGTGTTAAATGTCTAAAATTTTCTTAAAAAAATTTGTTTTTCGTAATATAAATTTTATTAGCTTTGATATTCCACAATCAAAATGTTATTTATATGAAAAAACAACTATTGGTGATTGGAATGCTTTTTCTATCAGGCATTTCATTCGCTCAGACTGATCGGCTATGGTCTGAAGGTTCTGCAAAAACAAATTCTGAAGTTTTAGAAAACAAAACAAACATTCTCAATCCCAAAATTTATCAGCTGGATATGAATGGACTCAAAAATGCTTTAGCCAGAGCTCCTAAAAGATTAGCTGTGGGAGAAAAATCACAGATCATTATTTCATTTCCAAATTCTGATGGAAAACTGGAAAACTTTAAAGTAAAAGAGAATTCTAACTTTGATCCTCAACTGGCGGCAAAATATCCGGACATCAAATCTTATGTTGGTGAAGGTCTTGATGATCCTACGTCAACAGTGTATTTCAGTATTTCACCTTTGGGATTATCTTCGATGGAGATTTACGGTGATAAATCTGCCGTTTTCATCGAGCCTTATACAAAGGATCTTTCGTCATACGTAGTTTATAAGAAGTCCGACAAGAAAGATAATTTAAGCACATTTGAATGTACCGTAATTGACGTCGCTCAAAAAGGAATCAGTTCAACTGATTTATCGGCAAGACCCAATGCTGATGATGCTAAACTGAGAACTTTCCGTTTGGCGCTTTCATCTACCGGAGAATATACCACCTACTTCGGAGGGACAAAAGCACTTGCTTTGGCGGCAATGAATAACACCATGACGCGCGTGAACGGCGTTTTCGAAAAAGATTTTGCTGCAAGAATGGTTTTAATTGCCAATAATGATGCGGTTATTTATACCAGTGCATCTTCTGATCCGTATTCTGCGGCTGCACAGATGAGCAACTGGAATTCCCAACTGCAATCAACTTTAACTTCGGTCATTGGTGAAGCCAATTATGATGTAGGGCATTTATTCGGTGCTTCGGGAGGTGGCGGAAATGCTGGGTGTATCGGTTGTGTTTGTGTAAACGGTTCGAAAGGTAGCGGATACACCTCTCCTGCAGATGGAATTCCATCGGGAGACAATTTCGATATTGATTACGTAGCTCATGAATTAGGACATCAATTTGGTGGAAATCATACCTTCTCTATGAGCAACGAAGGAACCGGTGTAAATATGGAACCTGGCTCAGGCTCAACCATTATGGGCTATGCAGGAATTACTGCTCAGGATATCCAGCCGCATTCAGATTCTTTTTTCCATGCGATCACTATTCAGCAGATCACAAATAATATTAAAGCTAAGACCTGTCCGGTAAGTACTTCTACCGGGAATTCAATTCCTACCGCGGATGCAGGTCTCGATTATACCATTCCTAAAAGTACACCGTTTATGTTGACCGGAACGGGTACTGATGCCAATGGTGATTCGCTGACTTACATATGGGAGCAGGTTGACAATGCTTCGTCTTCTCAAACGGGAGCCAGTTCTGCTGCAAGTGCAACGAAGACTACAGGACCAACTTTTAGATCCTGGACGCCGACGGCAATTCCCGTAAGATATTTCCCAAGAATGGCATCGGTTTTAACGGGGGCGACTACCACAGCAGGTTCAGAAATTAATGTTGAAGCACTTTCTTCTGTAGCTAGAACTTTGAATTTCAGATTTACGGTTCGTGATAACAGAGCCGGAGGTTCTGGAAATAATTCTGATGATGCTAAAGTAACGGTAAATGCTACCGCAGGACCGTACATTATCACATCTCAGGGTACAGCTACAACATATGCTGGTGGAAGTTCTCAGAATGTAACCTGGAATGTTGCGGGAACAACGGCAAACGGTGTAAACGCAGCGAATGTTGATATCCTCTGGTCGACAAATTCCGGGACAACGTGGACGACTTTGCTGGCCGGAACTCCGAATGACGGTTCACAATCAGTAGTCATTCCGAATGTGACAACAACAACAGGGAGAATTATGGTGAAAGGAAGCAATCATATTTTCTTTGATGTAAATAACGCTAACATCTCAGTAAATGCAGGATCCGGAAGTACAGATACAGTTGCGCCTACCGCTCCTACTCTTTCGGCTTCAGGTACAACTTCTACAAACACCAATCTTTCGTGGAGTGGCGCAACAGATGCTGTCGGTGTCACTGGCTATGATGTTTATCAAGGTTCATCGCTAATTGGAAATACTGCATCGACAACATACACTGTTACCAGCCTGAATCCTTCAACAACATACAGCTTCACGGTTAAGGCAAAAGATGCAGCCGGAAATATTTCAACAGCAAGTAATACGGCGACAGTTACTACCCTTGCAGGAAGCACTGTTACATACTGTTCGGCATCTGCCACAAACACCTCGGATGAAAGAATTGGAAATGTCAAATTCGGAACCATTAATAATACATCGACAGGCAGTGCAGGTTACGAAAACTTCACTTCTGTTTCTACCAATGTAACGCGTGGAACTGCCAATACGATTTCCATTACTCCGGTATGGACATCGACTAAATATAATGAAGCTTATGCGGTTTACATTGATTACAATAAAGACGGTGATTTCACGGACAGCGGAGAGTTAGCGTGGACCAAAACGGGTTCCCAGACTACTCCAGTTACAGGATCCATTACAATTCCGTCAGCAGCAACTCTGGGAAGCACCAGAATGCGTGTGATGATGCAGTATAATTCTGTTCCATCATCATCTTGCGGATCTTACACGTACGGACAGGTTGAAGATTATACTTTAAATATTGTATCATCAGGAAGAGGTGAAGATTTCAATGTTGAAAATCTAATGACAGATATTAAATTATATCCAAACCCGGTAAGAGATATTTTAAATATTTCAAATACTGCGACAGAGGATTTTAAAATTTTCGATATGGGTGGAAAACTAATTAATTCAGGAAAACTCGAAAGAGGTACTGTGAATGTAAGTAACCTTACTATTGGTGCTTACACGATTCAGATTGGAGAAATCTCTAAACGATTTATTAAAAATTAACCATTTAACCAATTAAACCTCAAGAGACTGCCTGAAAATGGCGGTCTTTTTTTTGCAGTAAAAAATCTGTAATAAGTATTATCGCTCCCAGCTTCTACCTTATAGCACCCAACATCGCGCATCCTACATCAAACATTCCACCAATTTCCTAAAATCACTATATTTGCTTTAAATTTAAAAATTTCATGGAAAAAATTGACAGCCTGAACCAAGTAGCAGAATTCCACACCACGTTTAAAGCTCCTATTCTGGAGGCTCCACAGATTCCTTCTCAGGAAAGATGTAATCTGAGAGTTGAACTTTTGCAGGAAGAACTGAATGAGCTGAAACAGGCGATTGAAGATAAAAATTTAGTGGAAATTGCAGATGCATTATGTGATTTGCAGTATGTTTTAAGCGGTGCTGTTTTAGAATTTGGATTAGGTGACAAATTTGTTGAGTTGTTCAATGAAGTTCAGCGTTCAAATATGTCTAAAGCCTGTGATAATGAAGACCAGGCAAATGAAACGGTTGAATTTTATGCAGCAAAAGATGTTGAATCATTTTACGAAAAATCCGGAAAAAAATTCAATGTATACAGAAAAGCAGATCATAAAGTATTAAAAAACAAATACTACTCCCCTGCCGATTTAAAAACAATAATCGAAAATTAAGATGAAAAAAATTATTACCAAAATACTTGCAATTTCAATGCTTTCATTGGCGGTTCAGGGATTTAACGCTCAGAAAGTTGTGGTGAATCGTGAAGTTGAAACTACGAATGACGGCAAAATGCTTTTGGGAAACCAGCTCAAAGAACAGTTTCTAAAAGAACCTTACGCGGAATGGTATACAAAAGAATTCAACGAATATGCTTTAGATGAAAAAGCTGTAGGAGAATTAAAGAAAAACAAAATCAATTCTTACAATCTGGTTGTTTTCATCGGAACGTGGTGTGAAGACAGTCATAGAGATTTTCCCCGACTGATGAAAATTTTACAGGAAGTAAAGTTTCCGGACAGTAGACTGACGATTATCGCAGTAAACCGTAAGAAGGAATCTCCGACTGGCGACGAGTCTAAGTATAATGTAAGCAAAGTTCCAACGATTATTGTTGAAAAATATGGCAAGGAAATTGGAAGAATTATTGAAATGCCGACCACAGGATACATCGAAAGAGATCTTGTAGAAATTTTAAAGAAAGATGATCAGTCGGTAATTAAAGAAATATTTAAAAAAGAAAATTGAGAAATTTAAAACTTGCTCTTCCATTCGCGGCAGGAATTCTTCTGATGCTGATTCTGTTTTTCAGTTTCAGATCTTGCTTTAATATCAGCGAGAAAACCGAAAAGTCTGATTACTATATTTTAACCAATCAAATTTCCAAAATGAATAAAATGGTCGTTTTGGAGCAGGATATCTCATCTATGCAGAAAACCAAAATGGGATACGAATTTTTTGGACGGGAAATGACAAGCAACAGCATTATTACCTATACTAAGACGAATGCACAGGTTTCCTATGATTTGAATAAAATGAAAATGGAGGTAGATTCTGTCAATAAAAAACTGATTATTACAGAACTTCCCAATGCAGACATAAGAATTACCCCCAGTGTAGAAATTCAGTCAATGGATGATTCTTTTATCAACAGGATTTCTGAAAAGGACATTAAAAATGT
This sequence comes from Chryseobacterium kimseyorum, assembly GCF_025971945.1. Lineage (GTDB taxonomy): Bacteria > Bacteroidota > Bacteroidia > Flavobacteriales > Weeksellaceae > Chryseobacterium > Chryseobacterium kimseyorum. Next base: position 375,322 of record NZ_JAPDHW010000001.1, on the reverse strand, counting down.
ACAGGAAAAAGCAAAACAGACGGCTGTAAAATCTATTGATCAAAATAAGCTCCGAAGTGAAGGTAAGCAACAATTAATGGAAAACTTGAATAATATATTTGTTTTGGCAAAGGCTTTGAATTATACCATAGAAGATAAAACCGGACAGCTCGGTGTTCTTGGACTTTAAAAATTCAAAACAATGGACTCAAAAGACGATAACAAAAAGAATGAATCTGCAAACTCTGCAGAGACGAAGAAGCAAAACGAGGATTTTCAAAATATTCCTGCTTCATCAAAAAAACAGAATCCGCCAGATGTAGATAAAGAAGATGTTAAAAAATCTTCAGAAGACAAATCAGGTAAAACAGATAATACTAAGTGAAAGCTTAGTATTTTTTTTGCTGGTTTATCAATAAAAATCTGCGGTAGAAAATTTCCATAACGTCAAAATTTAAAATAAATTGTATTTTTTGTGAATTATCATGCTACGATTTCATAAAGATGTAAAAAATGCGTATTTTTGCAACTTAAAATTTCTTAGTAAACAATGATAAAAATTACACTTCCAGACAATAGCGTCAGAGAATTTGAGGGAGAAGTCACTCCGTTGGATGTGGCAAAATCTATAAGCGAGGGATTGGCTAGAAATACCATTTCCGCAGTTGTAAACGGCACACAAGTCGAGGTTACCACGCCTATTACCACAGATTCTACGGTACAGCTTTTGACGTGGAATGATGATCTTGGTAAGAAAGCCTTCTGGCATTCTTCTGCCCACCTTTTGGCGCAGGCTATCCTTGAATTTTATCCTAATGCTCAATTAACTATCGGCCCGGCAATTGAAAGCGGATTCTATTATGATGTAGATTTCGGTGACGAAGTTCTGTCTGAAAAAGATTTTGAGAAAATTGAAAAGAAAGTTTTAGAAAACGCCAAAAAAGCTTCAACGTTCTCACTATACCCAGTTTCTAAAGCTGAAGCTTTGGAAACGTATGCTGACAATCCTTATAAAGTGGAATTGATTTCTAATCTTAATGATGGTGAAATCACTTTTGTAACGCACGATAACTTCACAGATCTTTGTCGTGGTGGTCACATTCCAAATACAGGAATTGTGAAAGCAGTGAAAATTCTGAATGCTGCAGGTGCTTACTGGAGAGGAAATGAAAAAAATCCTCAGTTAACCAGAGTGTACGGAATTTCTTTCCCGAAACAGAAAGAACTGACTGAATATCTTGAGTTATTAGAAGAGGCTAAAAGAAGAGATCACAGAAAATTAGGTAAGGAATTAGGAATTTTTGCTTTTTCTGAAAAAGTAGGTGCAGGTTTACCACTTTGGTTACCAAAAGGTACAGCTTTAAGAAAAAAATTAGAAAATTTCCTTTCTGCTGCTCAGAAAAAAGGAGGTTACGAGTTTGTAATGTCTCCACACATCGGTTCGAAAGAATTGTATGTAACTTCTGGTCACTGGGATAAATATGGTGAAGACAGCTTCCAGCCGATTAAAACTCCAAACGAAGGAGAAGAATTTTTACTGAAACCAATGAACTGTCCGCATCACTGTGAGATTTATAAAACTTCACAATGGAGCTACAGAGATTTGCCAAAAAGATATGCAGAATTCGGAACTGTTTACCGATATGAGCAAAGTGGTGAGCTTCACGGCTTAACCCGTGTTCGCGGATTTACTCAGGATGATGCTCACCTTTTCTGTACTCCTGATCAGCTGTTGGAGGAATTTGAAAAGGTAATTGATTTAACGTTATACGTTTTTAAATCTTTAGGATTTGAAGATTTTGTTACTCAGGTTTCGTTGAGAGATCCTGAAAACAAACAAAAATATATCGGTTCTGATGAGAATTGGGAGAAAGCAGAAAGTGCAATCATTCAGGCTGCGGAAAAGAAAGGTTTGAGAACGGTGATTGAATATGGCGAAGCTGCATTCTACGGTCCTAAATTAGATTTCATGGTGAAAGATGCTTTAGGTAGAAAGTGGCAGTTGGGAACTATTCAGGTAGACTATAATTTACCGGAAAGATTTGACCTTACTTACATCGGAAGCGATAATGAGAAGCACAGACCGGTAATGATTCACAGAGCACCGTTTGGTTCTATGGAGCGTTTTATCGCCATCTTATTAGAAAACACTGCGGGAGATTTTCCATTGTGGTTGAGCCCGGATCAGTTTACGATATTGCCGATCAGCGAAAAATATGTAGATTATGCTAAAAAAGTTTCAGAATTTTTAGAAATTAACGATATTAGCGGATTGATTGACGAGCGAAACGAAAAAACAGGGAAAAAGATCCGTGATGCGGAATTGAAAAAGATTCCTTTCATGCTTGTGGTAGGAGAAAATGAAGAAAGAGATGGCACAATTTCTGTACGTAGACGTGGAGAAGGCGATCTTGGAGTGATGACGATGGATGAATTCGCAGCATACTTCAAAAAAGAAGCAACAATATAGTTGAAGATTTAATGATTTAAATATTAAACTTATTTAGAGATTAATTTGCAAAAAGCAATTTTTAAATTTTTAATCATTAAATTTTTCAATTCAAAATTAGTTATTAACCAATAAAATTATAAAGCAATAGCACAACGATTTAACAACAGAGGCCCACAAAGACGTCCACCTCAGGAGGACTTACACATGATAAACGATAAGATTCGCGTAAGAGAACTTCGTTTAGTGGGCGACAACGTAGAAGCGGGAATTTTCCCGATTGACAAAGCGAGACAAATTGCCAAAGAGCAGGAATTAGATTTGGTCGTGATTTCAGACAAAGCTGAACCTTTCATTGCAAGAATATTAGACTATAAAAAGTTTTTATACGAGCAAAAGAAGAAAACAAAAGAGCTTAAAGCAAAACAAATCAAAGTGGTTGTAAAGGAGATCCGTTTCGGACCTCAGACTGACGAGCACGATTATGATTTTAAGAAAAAACATGCTGAAAAGTTTTTGGAAGAAGGTTCAAAATTGAAAACCTACGTATTTTTCAAAGGACGTTCTATTATCTTTAAAGATCAGGGTGAAATTTTACTTCTTAAACTGGCTCAGGAATTAGAGCACGTTGGGAAAGTAGATCAGCTTCCTAAACTTGAAGGTAAAAGAATGATTATGATGATGAGTCCTAAAAAACCAGCTAAATAATTTGACAATACGATGATGAGTTTATGACTCATTATCCTACGGAAATATACATTGAGAGATTTTCTAATGAAAGTCTCTTTTTGTATGATAATTTTTCGTAATTTTGCAAACCGAATATCTGCGTGAAGGATAGAAATGGAAAGCCCACAGCAGGAGCCGGCAAAGCAATGGCGCGAGGACTTGAAATGGATAGCCTGACCCGAATGAGAGAATGAAGTGCAGCGGAATGAACGAGTAAGGGACACGCCCAAATAATGTAACAATCTAGAAGTCTAACAATGTAACAATTGATTTTGTCATTGACACACTGGTAAACTGACATATTGTTACACTTGAAAATAGTATTGATAACAAAAACATAAAAAAGCAAACAATGCCAAAATTAAAAACGAAATCAGGTGCTAAGAAGCGTTTTAAACTTACCGGAACTGGTAAGATTAAAAGAAAAAATGCTTTCAAAAGCCACATCTTAACTAAAAAAGAAACTAAGCAGAAGAGAAATCTTACTACTACTTCTTATGTTGCGAAAGTGGATGAGAAAGGCGTTAAACGTCAATTAGCAATTAAGTAGTTTTTATAAATCATTTTTCGGTTTATAAGAATAACAATTCAACATTTTAACCCTGAAACGGTGCAGATAAGTGTAATGAAACAGTTTACCGCCCTTTTCAAAAAAACAATTTAAATTATGCCAAGATCAGTAAATGCCGTAGCTTCTAGAGCTCGCAGAAAAAAATTAATGAAACAAGCTAAAGGTTTTTTCGGTAGAAGAAAGAACGTTTGGACTGTTGCTAAAAACGCGGTACAAAAAGCAATGCAATATGCTTACCGTGGAAGAAAAGAGAAAAAGAGAAACTTCAGATCACTTTGGATCATGCGTATCAATGCAGGAGCTAGAGAGCACGGAATGTCTTACTCTCAGTTTATGGGAGCTCTTAAAAAGAACAACATTGAATTGAACAGAAAAGTTTTAGCTGACTTAGCGATGAACTATCCTGAAGCATTCAAAGCAGTTGTAGATCAAGTAAAATAATGTAAAATTTTTTGTTATCAATATAAAATCCTGAGTTTTTTGCTCGGGATTTTTTTATTATCTACATTTGTTTAAAATTACTTCCAAGTATAAAATTGACGTTTACAGTGAAAAAATTATCCACTCTTCTACTCCTTTCTTTAGCAATGTACAATGCGCAGGCTCAAAGTTTTATTCAAGCTTACCAAAACAGAGTCAACCAGATTACGCAAACCAATATTACTACTCTTCTTCAGGAGTTTGCAGCATTAGGTGTGAAAACTACCGGTTCACCAGCCAACACCAGTACATTGAACTGGCTTAAGGCTAAATATCAGACTTATGGTTACGATGCAAATCAGATCGTAGAAGATACTTTTACTTTTGGAAATGTGACGTCGAAGAATTTAATTATAACAAAAACAGGAACCGTTTATCCAAACATCTACGTGATTATCTGCGGACATTACGATACCATCACAGGTCCGGGAGTCAGCGATAACGGAAGTGGAACCTCTATTTTGCTGGAAGCTGCGAGAATTTTAAAAGATATTCCGACTGAATATTCAATTAAGTTTATCCATTTTTCCGGTGAGGAGCAAGGTTTGAAAGGGAGCACACATTACGTCAACAATGTAGTTTTTCAGAACAACGTCCGTCAGTTAAATCTGAAAGTTGTTTTTAATATTGATCAGGTTGGTGGACAGTTGGGAAACCCGAACAGTGCTGTTAAATGTGAGAGTGATCAGAGCGGATTAGCATCTAATAATGCGCAGTCTTTAGTTTTCACACAGCAGCTGGCAAATTGTACAACGCTTTATTCTCCGTTACAAACAGTTATGTCAAATACTTATGCTTCAGACTATATTCCGTTTGAAGCGAAGGGAGATATAATTACCGGTTTCTACGAAATTCCGCAGAGCATGAATGAGCATACTACAAATGACACTTTTGCCAATGTAAATCCAACGTACGTTTATAATGTTGGAAAGGCTGCGGTAGGTGCACTTCAGCATTTTGCGGTTGCGAGTACGGCTAATTTGAGTACCAACGAAAATCAAGTTAATACTTTAGAAGCTGTCAAAATTTATCCTAATCCTGCTAAAAATGTTTTAAATATTGAATTGCCTAAGTACAGTAAGGATTTCAATGTTGAAATATCCGATATGACAGGGAAGTTGGTTTTAGAATCTAAAAATAAGAATGAGATTAATATTTCAGGTGTTGAGTCTGGAAATTATATGGTGACGATCAGTCTCAATGATGAGAAAATTTCAAAGAAGATTATTATTAAAAAATAAATTTAATCATCAAAAAAATAAGATAATTTCAAATTTATTTCAACAAATATGAAAAAGATTTTAGCCGTTTTATTCTTAGGCATTCTTACTACAGAACTTAAGTCACAAAGTTTCATCCAAACATATCAGGATCGTGTAGATCAATTGAATTTGGAAAATATTACGTCGAATTTAAAAGAATTTGAGAAGCTTGGAGTTAAAACAACGGGTTCTCAGGAAAATGACAACGCCCTGCTGTGGATCAAAAATAAATATCTTTCTTTTGGATATTCTGAAGATGAAATTTCAGAAGATCCGTTTTCCATAGGTAAGCTTAAATCTAAAAATCTTATCATCACGAAGAAAGGAACTGTTCATGCTGATCAGTATATTATCATCTGCGGCCATTTCGACAGTATCAACGGACCGGGAGTAAACGATAACGGCAGTGGAACTTCGATTATTCTTGAAGCCGCAAAAATTTTAAAGGATGTTCCTACAGAATATTCTATCAAATTTATACATTTCTCTGGTGAAGAGCAGGGACTGTACGGCAGTAAGCATTATGTAGACGACGTGGTTTACCAGAAAAAAATAAGACAGATAGATGTTAAAATGGTATTGAATCTCGATCAGGTCGGCGGCAAAAAAGGAATGTTTAATGACACCGTTTTCTGCGACGAAGATCAGGGAGGAAGTTCAAAAAACAACGCCGCATCAAAGCAGGCAACAAAAGAACTGATAGCATGTACAACACTGTATTCTCCGCTTAAAGCTCAGATTGATCCTGCAGAACACAGCGACTATATTTCTTTTGAGAAAAAAGGTGAAGTAATCACAGGATTCTTCGAGTATCTGAGAAGCGACCTTCCGCATACAAAAGATGATACGTTTGCCAATACTGATGTTCGGTATGTCTTCAATATCGGAAAAGCAACCCTTGGCGCATTGCAACATTTTGCACAGGCATCAACCGTGGACAACGAGAAAAAATAATTTAAATATACTTTACGGGAACCTGCATGTCTGCAGGATTTTTTATTGATTTCTGTCCAGCAGAATTTCTTCAATTTCATTTAAAGTGAAATTTTTTGCTTTCAGTAAGATTAGAAAGTGATACAGCAAATCAGCCGCTTCATTTTTGAATAAGTCAGCATCGTCATCCTTAGCTTCTATGACCAATTCCACAGCTTCCTCGCCCACTTTCTGAGCCACCTTATTAATTCCTTTCTGAAACAGCGAATACGTGTAAGATCCATCCACTCTGTCGTCAATTCTCTGAGCTATTTTACTTTCCAGTTCATACAGAAAACCTTTGGACTCTTTCTCACCAAAACAGCTGAAACTTCCGGTGTGGCAAACGGTATTTTTTGGAATGACTTTAATTAATACCGTATCCTGATCGCAATCGATCTGGATATTTTTTACTTTTAAAAAGTTCCCCGACTCCTCGCCTTTTGTCCATAATCTGTTTTTTGAACGGCTGAAAAAAGTAACTATACCTTCGTCTTTTGTTTTGTTAAAAGCTTCTTCGTTCATATAGCCCAACATCAGAACCTGCAAAGTTCTGACGTCCTGAATAATTACCGGAACCAGTCCGTTGGTTTTTTTAAAATCTATTTTCATCGTACGTTGATATTTCTGTTTTTCAGTTCGTTTTTTAATTCATTAATTCCAATTTCCCCAAAATGGAAAACGCTTGCGGCTAAAGCTCCGGTTGCTTTTGTAAGATTAAAAACATCTTCAAAATCTCCAATTTTTCCTGCTCCACCTGAAGCAATCACAGGAAGATTTACATTTGCTGAAATGAGTTTCGTCAGTCTCAAGTCAAAACCGTTTTTTGTTCCGTCACCATTCATTGAGGTTAATAGAATTTCGCCGGCTCCCAATTCCTCTACTTTTTTTGCCCAATCTAAGGTTTTCAGCGGAGTCATTTCTCTTCCACCTTTTATAAAAACCCAGTCTTCATCATTTACAAATTTTGTATCAACCGCAACAACGATACACTGACTTCCAAACTCTTTTGCCAGTTCAGAAATGAGATATGGATTTTTCACTGCTGATGAATTGATGCTGATTTTATCCGCTCCGGCTTCCAACATTTTTCTTACGTCTTCTACGGAAGATATTCCGCCTCCTACAGTAAATGGAATGCTCAGTTCTCTGGCAATATTTTTCACTAATTCTACGAAAGTTTTTCGTTCTTCTATAGTTGCCGTAATGTCCAGAAAAACCAGCTCGTCAGCTCCCTCGCTTTCATATTTTTTGGCTAAATCAATTGGATTCCCGGCATTTCGGAGACCTTCAAAGTTCACTCCTTTTACGGTGGTTCCGTCTTTGATGTCGAGGCATGGGATTATTCTTTTTTTGAGCATTTTCTCTTATTTGTCATGTTTAATGTTGATAGGATTTAATCCCATCCTTTGTTTAAGCGTCCCGTTGGGACTTTTTGATGTAAGTTTTCAAGCTGATGTGTTCTTCTAAAAACTTTATAGTGACTTGAATGAATTTAGTTTAAAGAAATCCAAATTTAGTTTTCAATAAATTTCTGCAATTCTTTCAGAGTAATTTTACCTTCATAAATTGCCTTACCGATTATTGTTCCTGCACACCCGATTTTTTTCATCAGAAAAACATCTTCAATACATGAAATTCCACCGCTTGCGACTAATTTTACTGATGTTTTCTCTAAAATTTCCTGATACAATTCTGTGGAAGCACCTTCCAGCATTCCGTCTTTTAAAATGTCGGTACAAATCACATTTCGAATGCCTTTTTTCTGATAATTTAGAATAAAATCAATCACATCCTGATCGCTATCCTCCAGCCAGCCGGAAGTTTTTATTATTTTATTTTGACAGTCGGCTCCGAGAATTATTTTATCACCTCCGTATTTTTCAATCAATCGAAAACAAAATTCAGGATTCTGAACTGCGATGCTGCCAATCGTAATTTGTTTTGCTCCTGAATTAAATGCTGTTTCAATATCCTTTTCAGTTTTCAGTCCGCCTCCAAAATCGATGTGAAGTGAAGTTTCTTTCGCAATTTTTTCCAACACTTTTTGATTAACTATATGTTTTGATTTTGCGCCATCCAGATCCACCAAATGGAGAAACTGTATTCCAAAACTTTCAAATTCTTTGGCGGCTTCAAGCGGATTTTCATTGTATATTTTTTTGGTATTGTAATCACCTTTTGACAGTCGCACACACTTTCCGTCGATGATATCTATGGCAGGAATTATTTTCATATGTAAATTTTCATTGTTTTAATAAGGCATCCCGAATAGTCGGAACAGGTAATGCAATCGCCTTTTTTCATGGATTTTCCATTTCCAGTCATTGCGATTTCAGAATTAAAGTTTTAAAAAGTTCTGAAGCAATTGATTCCCAAATTTTCCCGATTTCTCTGGGTGAAACTGCGTGGCGAAAAAATTATCTTTCTGTAAGCTGGCACTGAACGGCAAAATATAATCACAAACTGAAGTCGTGTTTTCTGACAATTCACAATAATAACTATGGACAAAATACAGATCATTTTCATCCGAAATTTCTGAAAACAGAGGAGATTTTAAATCCGAAACGCTGTTCCAACCCATGTGCGGAACGAGGTCAAGAGGAGGAAACTTTCTGACATTACAATTAAAAATTCCCATTCCTACGGTATCTCCTTCTTCATTATTTTTACACATCAGCTGCATTCCGAGACAAATTCCCAAAACTGGCTGGGTTAAACCTGGAATTAACTGATCCAAACCTTTTTCTTTCAGGACTTTCATGGTCGAAGAAGCCTCGCCAACTCCCGGAAAGATTACTTTTTCAGCATTCTTTATCAGTTGGAAATCATCTGTAATAATTGAATCAAAGTTTAGTCTTTGTAAAGCATTCTGCACAGAATTTACGTTTCCGCCGTTGTATTTTATAATCGCAATCATTTATAAACTTCCTTTTGTTGTGGGTAAATTGTAATTCTGATCCGTCTGATTAACAGCCATTTTAATAGCTTTCGCAAAAGCTTTAAAGATCGATTCTATCTTGTGGTGTTCGTTTTCCCCTTCAGATTTAATATTTAAATTGCATTTCGCAGCGTCCGTAAACGACTTGAAAAAGTGGTAAAACATTTCCGTCGGGACATCCCCGATCTTTTCCCGTTTGAAATCAGCATTCCAAACCAACCATGGCCGTCCGCCAAAATCAATTGCAACCTGCGAAAGACAGTCGTCCATAGGAAGCAGAAAACCATATCTTTCAATGCCTTTTTTCTTTCCTAAAGCCTGTAATACTGCTTCTCCAAAGACAATTCCGGTATCTTCAACTGTATGATGTTCGTCGACCTGTAAGTCTCCGTTGACTTTAATTTTTAAATCTAAATTTCCATGCTTTGAAATCTGCTCGAGCATGTGGTCAAAAAAATGAAGACCCGTTGAAATTTCTGAATTTCCGCTTCCATCCAGATTAACTTCAATTTCAATTTCAGTCTCATTGGTCTTTCTGTAAACTTTTGATTTTCTTGCAATCTGTTTCAGAAACTGATAGATTTCTGCCCAACTTTTTGTGCTTAAATCTGCATTTTTATTTTTGGAATCATTAATGAAAATACTTTTTGTACCTAAATTTTTAGCCAGCTGAACATCAGTCAAACGGTCTCCGATAACGTAGGAATTTTCAAGATCATAATTGCCGTAAATGTATTTTCCCAACATTCCGATTTCAGGTTTTCGGTTGGGAGAATTTTCATGTCCGAAACTTTTATCAATCAGGATATCGTCGAAAATAATTCCTTCATTTTCAAAAGCTTTCAACATCTTTTCCTGTGGTTTTATGAAATCTTCGAAAGGAAAACTCTCCGTTCCCAAACCATCCTGGTTGGTCACTATCACCAGTTCGTAGTCCAATTCCTTTACAATTCTGGCTAAATTTTGAAAAACTCCAGGATAAAATTCAAGTTTTTCCAAAGAGTCAACCTGAAAATCTATTGGCGGTTCCAAAATCAATGTTCCGTCGCGGTCGATGAATAGTACTTTTTTCATTTTAAATATTTTTTAGAATGTTGATTAGTTTTTCATTTTCCTTTTTGCTTCCAACATTAATTCGGATACAGTTGGGAATCTGAGGAAATCTTTTGCTGGTCAGAATTTCACATTCGATGAATGTAGAATATACTCTTTCCGCATTTTTAAATTCAATCAGAAAGAAATTAGCATCGGTAGGAAATACTTTTGAAATACATTCTAAATCTTCAAGTTGATTTTTCAGCCAATCTCTTTCTTTCAAAATGTCATTTAAATTATTTTGAAAATTTTCGACCTGATTTAATTTTTCCAAAACTAAATTCTGGCTTAAAACATTGACATTGTAAGGTGATTTTACAGTATAAATCAGGTTGATAATTTCTTCTATAGAAAATGCAGTTCCAACTCTCGCACCGGCCAATCCCCATGCTTTGGAGAACGTCTGCAGCACGATGAGATTTGGGTATTCATTAATCAGTTCAATACAGGATTTCTGTTCTGAAAACTCAATATAAGCTTCGTCAACCACAACAATTCCATCAAAATTCTGTATGTAAAATTCAATATCATCAATTGAGTTTCCGGTTGGATTATTGGGTGAACAGAGAAATAAAATTTTTGGTTGATTTTCTTTAATGATATTTAAAAACTCTTCTTTTACAATTTCGAAATTATCATTCAGGTTGAGCTGCAAAACTTCATTTTCATTGATTGAAGCATAAAATCCATACATCGCAAATGAAGGATTCGTTACCAACACAGAATCTTTTTTAGGCTTGCAAAAGATTTTTATAATCAAATCGATCAGTTCATCACTTCCATTTCCAATTGCAATCTGATTGGCTGAAATATTTTTAAAAGCCGAAATTTTTTCTCTTAAATTTCTGTGCGTGGAATCCGGATAGCGGTTGAATTCTCCAAACGGACTTTCGTTGGCATCCATCAGCAAAGGATTTTCAAACTGACTGTTATCTCTGAAACTGATGTATGGTTTCAGTTCCAAAATATTTTTTCTAACTAAATTTTGAATATTTATTGTTGTCATTATCTTATTTTAACCTTATGGATACTGCATTTTTATGAGCGAGAAGACCTTCTGCTTCCGCCATGATTTCAATCGTTTTTCCTAAATTCTGCAGGCCTTCTTTAGATAAATTCTGAAACGTAATTTTTTTCACAAAACTGTCTAAGGAAACGCCGCTGTAATTTTTCGCAAAACCGTTTGTGGGAAGTGTGTGATTGGTGCCGCTGGCGTAATCTCCGGCACTTTCGCATGAATAATTTCCTAGAAAAACTGAACCTGCATTTTGAATTTGTTCAATATATTTTTCGAAATCCTGAACTGCTAAAATTAAATGTTCCGGAGCGTACAGATTGCTGAAATCCAAAGCCTTTTCGACAGAATCCAATAAAACAAAATGGCTGTTATTCAATGATTGCTGTGCAAATTCGTTTCTGGGAAGTTCTTTGATCTGTTTTTTAACTTCATTAATGGTTTCGTTTAAAACTTTCAAATCCGTTGAAATAAAAATCACCTGACTGTCGCTTCCATGCTCCGCCTGAGACAGTAAATCTGCCGCACAAAACTCAGGAACAGCGTTTTCATCAGCGATCACCAAAACTTCACTCGGTCCTGCAGGCATATCAATCGCCACATCATAATCTTGAGCAAAATCTTTTGCCGCCACGACAAACTGATTTCCGGGACCAAAAATTTTGTACACATTCGGAATGGTTTCTGTCCCAAAAGTCATGGCCGCAACTGCCTGCGCTCCGCCAACTTTGAATATCTTTGAAACTCCACAAAGCTGTGCTGTATACAGAATCGCCGGATTGACATTCCCTTTTTTATCAGGAGGCGTACACAGAATAATCTCCTGACAACCGGCTAACTGAGCAGGAATGGCAAGCATTAAAACGGTAGAAAACAGAGGAGCCGTTCCGCCGGGAATATAAATTCCAACCTTTTCAATAGCGCGGTTTTGTCTCCAGCAAATCACACCCTTCGTTGTTTCGATTTTTTCAGTTTCAACCAGTTGTGAAGCGTGGAATTTCGTAATATTTTCTTTAGCAGTCTGAATCGCTGATTTTAATTCTTCTGAAATTAAATCTTTCGCTTCACTGATTTCTTTTGCAGTCACCTGCAGCTGATCGATCTTTGCTGAGTCGAATTTTTCTGTGTAACGGAATAACGCTTCATCACCGTTTTTCTCAACTTCAGCGAAAATTTCTTTGATGGTTTGAGCAATTTCCTGCTTTTTAAAAACAGGTCTTTTTGTAAGTTCAGACCATGTTTCCCGTTTAGGATTTTTATAAATATTCATCTTAAATTACCATTTTATCGATTGGAATGATTAAAATATCCTGTGCACCTTTCAGTTTTAATTCATCGATGACGTCCCAAAACCTTTCTTCATCAATGACTGAGTGGATACTGCTCCAGCCCTTTTCAGCAAGCGGAATAACCGTCGGACTTTTTAAAACAGGAAGTACATTTGAGATTTCTGAAATTTGATCATTCGGAACATTCATCAGAATGTATTTTGAATTCTTCGCTTTTAAAACCGCTTTGATTCGGAAAAGTAGTTTTTCTAGAATTTCTTCCTGTGCATCATTCAGATTGATGTTTTTAGCAAGCACAGCTTCTGACTTTAAAAGAGTAACCGTTTCACGCAGTCCGTTTTTAAATAAGGTGCTTCCCGAGCTCACGATATCACAGATCCCGTCAGCCAGTCCAATGTTGGGAGCAATTTCAACAGAACCTGAAATCACGTGAATATCGGCCTGAATATTATTATCGTTTAAATATTTTTGAAGCGTGTTCGGATAAGATGTGGCAATTTTCTTTCCCTGGAAATACTGTGGCGAATCGCTGTCAATATCTTTTGGAATGGCCAGGGAAACCCGGCATTTTGAGAAACCTAATTTCTGTACAATTTCATTTTGCTTTTGTTTTTCCTCCAAAAGATTTTCTCCAACGATGGCGATGTCAACTACTCCATCCTCGAGATATTGCGGAATATCGGAGTTTCTGAGATACATAATTTCCAAAGGAAAATTATCTACCAAAACCTTCAGCTGGTCTTTGCCGTTGTTAACAGAAATACCGCAATCTTTAAGAAGCTGAAGCGATTCTTCATACAACCGACCGTTTTTCTGAATAGCAATTTTTAATTTACTCATTACTTTTTTATAAGTTTTGGTCTGAGTAAATGAAGTTGATTTATGGAAATTTCACAGAAATATGGAAACAAAAAAACCGTCCTTACTCAGACGGTTTTTAATTTATTTTTATGAATTCAACACAAAATATCAATCACTTCCGCCTTAGCTGAGATGATGATAATGATGTAGTGTTGAGAAATTCGGTTTCATTTTTTTGAAATATTGTGGTACAAATGTAGAACTTATTTTTAAACTTCCAAGAAATTTATGACATAATTTTTTGATAAAGATTCATCAGCTCATTGGCAATCGGCTCGTCATTAAACTTTTGAACAAAGTCAAAACCCTTATCAGCACGGCGTTTACGCTCAGATTCATTTTCCCACAGAAACTTAATTTTCGCCTGAATGTCGAGATGATTTTTTGGATCAATATATACAGAATCGGGACCTCCGGCTTCCGGAAGACAGCTTATGTTACTGGTAATTGCAACCGTTTTTGAAAATAATGCTTCAATCACGGGAATTCCAAAGCCTTCAAAAAAACTTGGATAAACAAAAATATCGGCCAGCTTATAAATAACTGCTAATTCGTCCATCGAAACGCCTTCCAAAAAATGGATTTGTTTTTCCATTTTATTTTTTCTGATAAATCCCTGGACTTTTTTGAAATATTTTGTTTTTCTTCCGACAACGACTAAAGGAATTTCCGTTTTGTCGATTGCTTGAACGATATTTAAAAGGTTTTTTCTTTCTTCAATTGTTCCGACATTTAAGATGAATCTTTCCGGTAAATTGAATTTTTCTTTCGTTTTTTGGATAAATTCTGCAGATTGATTTTCCTTGAAAGTATGATGACAGCCCTGATAAATCACTTCGATTTTATCTTCGGGAACTTTCAAATAACTGATAATATCCTGCTTAGTCTGTTCAGAAATCGCAATAATTTTATCTGCCGATTCAGCCGCTTTTTTAAACTTCCAGAAATGAATTTTGCGGTCAAAAAAAGAATAATATTGCGGATATCTCATAAAAATCAGGTCATGAATTGTGACCACTTTTTTGATTGGAGATTTATCCCATTTTAGAGGCAATTCGCCTGACAACCCATGAAATATGTCTGCGTTCTGAGCCTGTGCATCTTTTCCCATTTTAAACTGACGGGAAAATTTACCTTTTGAAGATTCAATGAAATGAACATTATTTTGTTCTACAATTTCACTTCCTCTTTCAGACTTGTTTTTATTAAGTAAAAAATACTCGTTTTCCGGAAAATAATGCGATAAAATCCTGACCAAATCCCGGGAATAGTTGCCCAGACCGGATGTATTGTGAAAGAAACGTTTGGCATCAAATGCTATCTTCATTTTCAGGTTTTATAATATTTTGAGTCATTTGTTTTCTCTTCCAATGTTCGGATTTGTCACTGTACAGAAAAAACTTACCCATTTTATATTTAAACTGCATCTTGTTGTCGTAATGCGGCGCTAAAAAGCGATGCGGAATGTCCGGATTTTCTGCAAGACATTGCTTGATGGAGTCTGTATAAACAGTAGGACCAGTTGTTTTATGAACGTTATGGGGATATGGATTATTTTTGATATTCTCCAATATATTCTCCAGTGTTCTCAGTAAAAATGGGTGTCCGGCTTCATAAACCAGACCCCATTGTACGTAATAAGTTGGCGGAATTTCATCGGTCACCAAAGCCACATCATCTTCACGGATGAGCTTTCGTAATGGGATATTGATTCCGCTGTCTACATCCAGATAAACACCACCTTTTCTATACAAAATGGCATATCTGAAAAAATCTGCTTTGGCCGCTCCGATAGTTAATCTGTTATAAGCTTTAAAATATTCCGGCGGAAACTCTTCTTTAAAAAAACTCTGAATTCTTTCATCATCATAAAAATGATACTGATATTCAGGGTTTTTTCTGAGCATTCTTTTAATGTAAAACCTTGTAATCCAAGGTAATTTACTGGTTTTAAAAGTCTGGAATATTTGCTTAGGAATTGCCATTGTAGAATGTTTAGACTGCTACATTATTTTCTCTCAAAGCATCGTTAAGAGATGTTTTTTTATCTGTAGACTCTTTTCTCTGACCAATAATCAAAGCACAAGGAACCTGATATTCTCCGGCAGGATATTGCTTGGTATAGCTTCCCGGGATTACCACAGAACGGGCAGGAACTCTACCTTTTATTTCAATAGGTGTGTCTCCAGTAACATCGATAATTTTAGTTGAAGCGGTCAATACAACATTCGCTCCCAAAACTGCTTCTTTTTCAACATGAACTCCCTCTACAACGATACATCTTGAACCGATAAAACAGTCATCCTCAATAATTACCGGCGCTGCCTGGAGTGGTTCTAAAACTCCACCGATACCAACTCCACCGCTTAAGTGAACGTTTTTACCGATCTGAGCGCAGCTTCCAACTGTTGCCCAGGTATCAACCATCGTTCCTGAATCCACGTAAGCTCCGATATTTACATAAGAAGGCATTAAAATAACTCCTGAAGCAATAAAAGATCCTTCTCTGGCAACGGCATGAGGTACAACTCTTACACCTTTTTCAGCATAATTTCTTTTCAAAGGCATTTTATCGTGAAATTCAAAAGGGCCTACTTCAATAGTTTCCATTTTTTGAATCGGGAAATACATAACTACAGCTTTCTTCACCCATTCATTCACCTGCCATCCGTTTTCTGTAGGCTCAGCAACACGAAGTTTTCCTGAATCTAAAAGAGCAATAACTTCTCTGATAGTGGATTTGCTGTCTTCATTTTGTAATAAATCTCTATTGTCCCAAATATTTTCGATAGTTTGTTGTAACGACATGTTTTAAGTTTAAATCTGTTTATAAATTATGACGCCAAATATACAAAAAAGTTGTGCAAAAGCCTTTGAAAATGATCTTTTCAGTAAATGATTTATTTGAATAATAACAGAAGAAAATGATTAATAAAACATTACAGAACCCTCTGTGTATGGAGATAGGCCTTGTTCCAGTATTTCTCGTTAAGCGATGAAATGATCACTCCTTTTGAAGTGGATGCATGAATGAATTTCACCTCGCCGTCATTTTCAATAGTATGTACAATTCCCACGTGAGAAACTTTGCTTCCTCCTGCGGTTGCAAAAAATAAGAGATCGCCCGGTTTCGCTTCTTTGACATCAATATTTTTCCCTGTATTTGCCTGATCTGCTGATCTTCTGGGTAATTTTAATCCGTTTTCATCAAAGACTTTAGTGGTTAATCCTGAACAGTCAAATCCTGAAGATGAATTTCCGCCAAATTTGTAAGGGGCTCCTAAATACCGTTCCGCATCCTTCAGAATATTCTTCATTGATCCTGAGATTGATCCATCAAATTTAGAATCTAATTTTCTGAGATTTTCAGATTTAGCAGTTGATTTCGTGGTCGAACCTTTTGACTTTGAAACACTCTTCGAACTTCCACATGAAACGGCTACAGATGCAGAAATACCCAGAATCGCAAACGTTTTTACACACGACTGAAGCTTTAATATTCTGAAATTCATACTGTGTTGATTTTAAGACAATTTTATTATAGTAAACAAATATATAAAATAAAATTTAAATATATAACAACTATACTACAACTATACTTTAAATATGTAATAAAGGTATATAATAAAAATTTTATTAGTATATTTGAAATTTAAAAAGGAGAATGGCAACATACGAAAGCCTCATTAAACTTAACGGTACTGTAGGAGATTTGGTTTTTTACAATCTGAATGGTAAAAATGTGGTTAGGAAGAAGAGCGGTTTTAATAAGAATGCTTTTAAGAAGAGTCCATCATATGAGAAAGTACGGCAGAACAGTTCAGAGTTTGGTCATTGTTCTAAAATTGGAAAAATTTTCAGGCAGTGTTTAGAACCTTATATTAAAGAATGCAGTGATCCCCTACTCTATCAGAAGTTTGCGAAGCTGATGACAGAAATTAAGGATTTAGATGCTATTTCAGAAAAAGGAAAAAGAACTGTAAAGCAGGGAATTAGTACAGAAGCTGGATTTCAAATGCTCAAAAGCTTTCAGTTTGGTGACGTTCAGCCCCTTGGTAATAGTGTATCGATTTCTGCAGGTTTGTGGGATTACAGTACTGTTTTAGATAAAAATATCAGTGTAGATGACATTATTATGGAAACGATATCTGTTAATTTTGAGGAGTATCAGTCAGAACATTTTAATGAAATGATTTCTATAGAAAAACCTCTCGCTGAATATGTTTTTCAAAAACATTTTTCAGATGACGAATTGAAATTTCATTTTTTGATCTTAAAAAAAGATGATCAGATTATCAAAATGG
Organism: Chryseobacterium kimseyorum; assembly: GCF_025971945.1. Lineage (GTDB taxonomy): Bacteria > Bacteroidota > Bacteroidia > Flavobacteriales > Weeksellaceae > Chryseobacterium > Chryseobacterium kimseyorum. The sequence continues at coordinate 357,375 of NZ_JAPDHW010000001.1, read as the reverse complement.
GATTTGTTTAAATAATTGAATTCATTCTACGGTCGCTCAGATTTTTTCAAACTCAAAAACGCTACAAAACAAAAAAAAACCTGTAAACATCGTTTACAGGTTTTTCCTATTCTAATTGTAAAAATTATTTATTTTTTTCGCCAGTCCAGGCACCGCTTCTTGTAGGTGTAGGCACTGCATTGGTCCAGTTTCCGTCGCCTTTTTTATCACGGGTCAAAGTACCTGTGAACTGACCGTCAGCCGGCAGTCCCAGATCTGCAGTTAACTGTCCTGAATCATCCAGATGACCAGAGATATTATAGTTTTCGTTATTTGTTTCAGAATGCATGGTTCCTGTAACATTACCGTTATCAGCCACTACAAAATTCCACACTCCTTTATCGCTTCCTGTATATGTTCCAGACCAAGTTCCGATATAATCATAGATTGTTTCGTCATCAGCGGTACATCCGATTAATGAAAATGTGGTCACTAAAAGTAAAAAAAGTTTCTTCATAGCTTTTAATATGGTTTGATAAAGTTTTATTTCAGTGGAGAATACGGGGATCGAACCCGTCACCTTTAGACTGCCAGTCTAACGCTCTAGCCAGATGAGCTAATTCCCCTTGATCTTTGTGTTTTCACACGAAGCGGTACAAAAGTAAGTAATTAAACCATATTTGCAAATAATTTGTTAAATTTTATTTAAGAAAAAGCTTTAATCTAAAGACAATTTCTATTTTTTGAAAATTCTTTAAGAAAATGACAAAATTAAAAAGACTATTTGTTGTTTATCATTTGTTTTGCACGCTGAATAAATGATTGCGTTGACAAATTTTCTTCCACCTCCTCAATAGCATTCAGCAGATTATTCTTACTGTCTGAGATATCACCCAAGACTACAGACATCAGTTTCCAGACAGGCTGCATTTTTTCAACTAAATCCAATCCCTTTTCTGTAAGTTCGACAAGGCGTTTACGCTCATCTTTTTTATCTTTTTTAGAAATGATCAACTGTTGCTTTTCAAGTTCTTTTAACAGGCTGATGGTAGAAGGATGACTGTACCCTATTTCATTCGCAATCTCAACAACACTCGCTGTTTTTTTATGATGTAAAGTCAGAATTACGGGAAACCATTTTGGTTCAAAATCGATTCCGAATTCTTTGTAGATTAAAGCTCCGTCTTTGCGCAGCTGTTCACTGAGTCTCTGTAATCTCGTGGACAAGGCTAAAATTCCTGACTCGTTGATGATATTCATAACTTAGATTTTAAATTGAGAAAACAGAAAACATTATCAGCGTTCATCAAAGGAAATTTAGCAGGCAGGTTTTCTTTTTCAATAATGATAAAATGATTTCTTTCATAAAACCGTAATGCAGCTTTAAGGATCGAAACAGTGCCCAAGTAAATTTCAGTCATTCCATTTTCATTACAGTAAGAAATCAACTTTTCTAAAAGTTTTTGTGCAATACTGTATTCTTTTCCTCTGTATTCACTTTTGACAAACATTTTCCGTATCGCACCTGCTTTTTCATCAAACTTGACTAAGGCGATCGTTCCTGCAAGCTCACCGTTTATGAAGGCGCCCCAAAAGTTTCCTCCACTTGCCAAATAAAAATCTTCAATCTCTAAAAGGTCCGGCTGGTCTTCTATGGTGATCGGAACGTTGAATTCCTTCTGCTGAATATTTAAAATTAAATCAATAACTGATTCTGAATATGCATTGCCAATTGGCTGAATTTCTACCACAACATTTATTTAAGTACAAAACTACGTAGTTAACTACGTATAAACAAATAATTATTTAACTTTAATTTAAAATAAAACGTGTACTGAAGACAGCACACGTTTTAAAGAGAATTTATATTAATAATTTTAATTATTTCCAGCCACCTCCTAAAGCTCTATATAAATCTACTGCAGCTTTCATTTTACTGTATTCTGCATTCGAAATATTAAGTTCTGCATTCAGTGAGTTTACACTTGCATTTAAAACTTCAAGATAATTCGCCATACCATAATTAACCAATTCCTGAGAATAGTCAACTGATTTTTGATAAGAATCCAGTTCTTTCTGTTTTAAAGCTATAAAAGAGTCCTGTACAGAAAATACTCTGATTGCGTCAGAAACTTCTTTTCCTGCAGTAAGTACCGTTTTTCTAAAGTTCAGGTAAGCAGTTTCTTTATTCGCCAAACTAACTTCGTAATTAGTCTTAATCTGTCTTTTGTTTAAAATAGGCTGAGCCAATCCTCCAATTAAACTCGCAAAAAGCGAATTCACACTGAACAAATGGTCAATATCAACGGATTGTAATCCACCGCTTCCCGTCAGCTTTAATGTCGGATAGAACTGTGCTTTTGCAGAATTGGTGAGTTCAAATGCATTCATCAGATTAAATTCAGCCTGCATCACATCCGGACGGTTTGCCAATAAATTCGCAGGATAACCTAACGCAAAGTTTTCCGGAAGTCTCTGACTTTCCAAAGTCGATCTCTCTATTGATTGTGATGGCTCTCCCATCAGCAGACTCATGGTATTTTCAAGTTGCTGAATCTGAGTATCGATATCGATTAGCAACGACTGCGCATTATACACCAAGGCCTGACTTTGTTGAACTGCAACTTCCGTCAACGTTCCGGCAACCTTTAAAGCCTTTGTCGTTTCAAGATTATTCTCACGGATCTTTATTGTTTCCTGAATAATTTTTTTCTGATCATCTAAAGTCAACAGCTGATAATAGCTTGATGCGATTGATGCAACCAAATCACTTTTCACAGCCTGATGTGCTGCAACATTACCTAAATATGTAGCCAGCTGAGCTTTTTCCTGAGCTTTTAATTTCCCCCATAAGTCAGCTTCCCAAGCGATGCTTCCTGTAATGTCAAACTGATTGACATATCTTCTTTCTCCAATGATCTGTCCAAACTGAGTATTCAGTGACTGAGTCTGAAAAGTATAACCAGGACCAACAGTTAACGTTGGTTGGTATGCCGCTTTACTCTGTCTCAAGTACGCTTCTGCAGATCTGATATTCTGCAGAGCAATTCTTATATCTAAGTTGTTTTCTAAAGCTTTTGAAATATGTTTCTGAAGGACAGGATCAGTAAATATTTCTTTCCATGAAACATTTGCGGTACTCGTGCTATCCTGAGGAAGCATATCTGTCCGGAAGAGTTTTTCATCTACTACCGCAGCAGGTCTTTCATACTCCTGTCTTACGTGACAAGAAGTAATAACCAAAGCGGTAAGCACTGAAAAAGCTGTTCCTTTTATTATTGATAAATTTTTCATTATTTAAATCTTAAAGATTTCTTATTCAGCTAAATTGATGTCTTCCTGTTTGATCGGTTTGATTTTCTCCTGTATAGTCTGGAAAACCACGTACAACACTGGAATTACGAATACTCCCAGGATGGTACCTATCAATAGTCCTATGGAAGCTCCGGTTGCAATTGATCTGTTACCTACTGCACCGATTCCACTCGCTAAAACCAATGGTAAGAGACCAAAGATAAACGCCAATGACGTCATTAAAATCGGTCGTAATCTCGCTTTCGCTGCATTGATAGCTGACTCTACAATTGTCTCACCATGATGTCTTCTCTGAACCGCAAATTCGATAATCAAAATCGCGTTTTTCGCCAACAATCCGACCAACATAATTAATGCAATCTGGAAGTAAATGTTGTTCTCAAGTCCCATTATTTTCTGTCCAAAATAAGCACCCATTACCCCAAGAGGAAGTGAAATTACTACTACCAGAGGCAGAATATAACTTTCATACTGAGCAGAAAGGATGAAATAAACAAATACTAAACTTAAAGCAAAGATCAATAAAGTCTGAGATCCCGAATTCAATTCTTCTCTAGTAAGACCTGTAAATTCAACATCATAATTCTGATCCAAGGTCTCTTTGGCAACTGCCTGTACAGCAGTAATAGCGTCACCCGAACTGAAGCCAGCTTTGTTGGCTCCTGTAATTTTCACAGAGGTAAATAAATTGTAACGGCCTACAGACTGAGGCCCGTACGTTTTCGTTAATGTTACAAACTGTGAAATTGGAGACATTTCGCCAGAACTCGTCTTAATATAGTACTGATTAAGATTTTCTGCATTGGCTCTGTCATCAGGAAGTGCCTGAATCATTACTCTGAACTGTTTCCCGTATTTCGTAAAATCAGCACCGTAAATTCCACCGATATATCCCTGCATAGTCGCCAAAATATCATTCACAGAAACTCCTTTCTGCTTAGCTAATGGAACATTGATTTCCATCATGTACTGCGGATATTTTGTATTGAATGAGGTTTGAGCAAATTCAATTTCCGGTCTCTGCATCAGATTTCCGATGAACTCATTGGTTTTTGCATCCAAAGCGGCAAAGTCACCACCCGATTTATCTAAAAGTACCATTTCAAAACCTGCACTGTTACCAAATCCAGGTACACTTGGCGGCTGAAAGAATACTACTTTTGCGTCAGGCACCTTCCCGGCAAGACCAAATAATCTTTTAGAAATTTCTTCAGATGATAAACCGTCACCTTTTCTGTCGTCAAACGGTTTAAGTTTAATAAAGGCTAGACCGTTATTACTTCCGTTTCCGGATAATAATCCTCTACCTGTTGAGATAGTGACATTCTGAATTCCGGGAATCTGCATAGCATCTTTCTGTAATGTTTTCAGAACGTTGTAGGTTCTTTCCATTGATGCTCCCGGAGGAAGCTGTACATCAGTAAAGATAATTCCTCTGTCTTCTGTCGGTACGAAACCTTTTTTCATACTTCCGTTGGCCCAGTAGATAATTCCTCCTGTAACAACTAGAATAACCAACGTTACCCACTTATGTTTAATTAGGAAATTAAATCCTCTTCCGTAACGGTCAGTCGCCGTTTTGAAGCCGATATTGAATTTATAAAAGAACTTCTGAATGAAATTTTTATTTTTATAATCTTCGTGGTGATCTTCGTGTGGTTTTAAGAATAATGAACATAAAACCGGACTCAATGTCAATGCATTAACCGCTGAAATAATAATCGCAATAATCAGGGTAATCCCAAACTGCTGATAAAATACACCCGTAGGACCTGTAATAAATGTTACCGGAATAAATACCGCCGCCATTACCAAAGTAATAGAGATAATCGCTCCTGTAATTTCATCCATTGCCTCAATCGTGGCTTTTTTCGCATTCGAAATACCGTTTTCCATCTTCGCGTGTACCGCCTCTACGACGACAATTGCATCATCCACCACAATTCCAATCGCTAATACCAATGCGAAAAGCGTTAAAAGGTTTAATGAATATCCAAATAAATTCAGGAAGAAGAATGTACCCACAATTGATACCGGAACTGCTATTGCAGGAATCAATGTCGATCTGAAATCCTGTAAGAAAATATACACTACAATAAATACAAGGATAAATGCTTCGATCAAAGTATGAATTACTTTTTCAATGGACGCATCCAGGAATTCATTCGTATCAAAGTTGAACGTATATTTTACGCCTTCTGGATATGAACTTTCGTTATCTTTAAGCTGTTTTTTAATGTTTTCAATAATTTCCTGAGCATTTGATCCCGGAGTCTGGAAAACCCCCATACTGATCGACGGATAGTTTCCATTTTCACCTACTCCTGAATAAGAAAGACCTCCCAGTTCAACTTTGGCAACATCTTTCAACATTAAATTCTGCCCGTCCGGAAGCGACTTTATGATAATGTCATCGTACTGTTCTTTTTCGCTGAATTTTCCGACATATTTAATGATGTATTCAAAAGAACTTCCACTGTTCTGTCCTAAAGATCCCGCAGCTGCTTCTCTACTCTGATCATTGATCGCGTTGGTTACTTCTGTAGGTGTAATTCCGTACGCTGCCAGTTTTGCAGGATCCAGCCAGATTCTCATTGAGTAGTTTTTACCACCAAAAACGTTGGCTTCACCTACTCCATTAATCCTCTGAAGATCTGGAATTACGTTGATATTCAAAAAGTTTTGAAGATAAACGTCATCAATATTTTTGTTCTCAGAATAGAAAGATAGGTACATCAAAGCACTGGTCTGCTGTTTCTGAGTTACCACCCCCGCTCTTGTAACCTCACTTGGTAACAATGGGGAAGCTCTCGAAACACGGTTCTGTACGTTTACTGCAGCAATATCTGCATCTACTCCCTGTTTGAAAAATACCTGAATTTGTGCTGAACCATCGTTACCTGCTGTGGAAGTAATATAATCCATACCTTCAACCCCGTTGATCTGCTCTTCCAAAGGTACAACCACACTCTTCATTACGGTTTCAGCGTTGGCTCCGGTATAATTTGCCCGAACACTCACCGTTGCCGGTGCAATGTCAGGATACTGTGTAACCGGAAGCGCTGTAAGTCCTAAAACCCCTAAAATAAGGATCATAATGGAAATTACAGTGGATAAAACCGGTCTGTTAATAAAGTTCTTTATCATTAGAATTTCGGTTTTACTGATTGTACAAGGCTATCCATGCTGACTTTTTTAGGTTTTACAGCTGTACCGGGTTTGATATTTCCTGTTCCTGCTGCAATGATTACTTCACCTTTTTTAATTCCGGATTTTATTAATGCTAAATTGTCGATTCTTTCGATTACTTCAACAACCGTATTTCTTGCCGTATCTTTTTCAACCTTATAAACGTAGACAATACCTTGCTGTTCGTAAGTTGCACTTTCCGGAACTACCAAAACGTTATCGTAAGATTTAGGGAATCTAATACTTCCACTGTTTCCGTTACTTAAAAGTTTCTGTGCATTTTTGAAGGCAACTCTGAACTGAATCGTTCCTGTTGTTGCATCAATAGAACCTGTGATGGCTTCAATTCTTCCTTTTTCAGGATATAAACTTCCGTTGGCAAGCTGTAACTCAACCATAGGAAGATTTTTGATTTTTTCCGGAACAGTTGCTCCTACAGATTTTTCAAGGAAGTCAAAATATTCTTTCTCATTCATTGAAAAGTAAGCGAACACTTCTGAAGTATCAGAAATAGTCGTTAAAGCTGACTGGTCTGTTGGACCAACTAAACTTCCGACTTTTAAAGGCAGTTTACCAATAACACCGGATATAGGCGCACGGATAATTGAGTAATCAACATTAGCGGCAGCTCCTTTATAGTTGGCATTAGCCTGCTGTCTTGCAGCGATTGCCTGCTGAACCTGAGCCTGAGCCTGAGAAAGATTTGCCTGAGCTGTCTGAAGCTGAATATTACTGATGATGTTTTTTTCAACCAAAGGCTTAAGCTTATTAACTTCAACCTGAGCGGCATTTACTGCTGCCTGCGCTGCGGCGATATTCGACTGTGCGGCACCGACTCCTGCTTTGGCTGCTGCTGCAGTTTCATTTAAAGTATTGGTCTCCAGACGGAATAGAGGTTGCCCTTTGGTCACATACTGACCTTCATCCACAAGAACCTGAGTAATGTAACCTGATATTTTTGCTCTCACATCATTGTTTACTCTACCTTCAATACTTGCAGGGAAAATATCGTATCCCGTTATATTTTTATTTTCTACCGAGACTACAGGATATGGTTTTGGGCCTTCCTGTTTCGGAGCTTCTTTTTTGCAGGCAGTAAGAGAAAATGCTGCTACAGAAAATAGTATAAGCTTGTTTGTCATTTTTATAGTTTATTAAGAGATTCCTGAATATTTACGATGTTTTTGTTTAAAAGAGATTTATAGACCTCAATTTTTTGGTCATAATCTTCGTCTTTTACTTTTCTGAATTGATTGAGATCGTCTAAAAGTTTAATTTCATCCTGCATTTTCTGAACAATTTTCTCAAACCTGATTTTTTTGTAATCTTCATTGGCGAAAAAATACCTCTTCCTCTCATCCATTTTATTAACATCAACAATCAACTGTGAATTTAATAGAAGTGTAATATTGGTGGAGACGGAACTTTTACTTGCCGAGAAAACTTCAACGAATTCATCAAAAGTAATTCCTACCTTTTCAAAATCGAAAATAAGGTAGGAATAGATTTTAGAAGCCAATGGAGGCAGATTAAACATGGTACTGTAAAATTTAACAGCATCCTGAAAAATCTTCTCATCAATTTCTATACTTTTATTCATAGATTATATATAAGTAAGCTACTTCATTGTTAAAAAGTATTGGGTGAACCAAAACTTTTGCCAGATACAATTCATAGCATATTAATTCGGAACAAATGTAAAACTTAGTTCGGAACTAAACGAACAAACTTAATAGAGTTTATGAATATATAGTTTCTTAAAGAATCAATTAAAATAGATTTAACTTTTAGCTGTTTTTTAAATCAATACTTTCTCGAACGCCTTCCTCATCCCGGAATTCAGCAACACCTCGCCACAGTAAGTATAGCCTTTGGCCTCAAGAATTTTCAGCATTGCTGTATTATCAAAATTGGTATCCACTTTTATGCTTGCGACATTCTTTGATTTTACAAATTCTTCAATACTGTCAAAAAGTTTTTTCACTAAGCCCTGTCCGGCAAAATCTTCTGATACCGCAACCCGGTGAATGACAACAAATTCTCCGGTTGTTAGCCATGCTCCGTCAATCGTACTGTACGCAGGTTCATCATTAAAGATCAGAGCAACATACACGGCAATCTTCTCACCAACCGTCAGAACAAATCCGAAATTTTTTGCAATATCGCTCTCTACAGTCTGTTCATTTGGATACCCGTTTTGCCACTGTGTACTTCCATCCAATCTTCTTCGCTCTATTGCCTGCTGTATAATTTTCCAGATAACATCTTTGTCTACAATTTCTGCTTTCCTAAATACAATGGTATTATTTTGAGTCATTAAGTTTATTTTTTTTAAAGTTTTAGATTTAAATATTTAAAAATTTTTATCTGTAATGATTTATTATTTGATAATCTGTAACATGCCTTTTAAAAATTGACAAAAAAAACCGAAAACTAATTTGAATTAATTTTCGGTTCCGAAGTAGTAAAATTTAAAATTATGAAATTGATTTTTATTGATTCTGATTTTGTTGAAGATATGCATCAATCACATCAAATGCTTTCTTCTCATCCTGCAAATCTACCATTACCTTCAGCGAAGTTGCGGTAGGTGTTGTCGTGAAAGTAAGATAATTATTTTCTACGGCATTGGTAATTTGCGCATCCTCTAATTTAGACTTGATCAACTGAATTTCTGAAGGTTTATCGCTTTCAAAAACTGATACTCTCGTGTTACGTTCCATATAAATTACATTTTGAGTATCTAAATATAGGACGTTTTTTTTACAATTCCAAATTTTGAAATTTTAAATTTTATTAATATTACTTTCAATTTTATCTAAAGCAATCTGAATTTCTTCCTTAGTAACGTTCAAATGCGGTCTGAAACGTAACGACTGGTCACCACAGGAAAGTATGATTAAACCCTCTTCAAACAGGATTTCTCTTAAATGATTTCTCTGTTCATGTGTAGGCAAATCGATCGCACACATCAATCCTCTTCCTCTCGCATTGGAAATTTTTTCAGGATGTTTTTGTGCTAAATTTTTTAGGCCATCCAATAGATAGTCTCCGACCACTTTAGCATTTTCAACTAACTTTTCTTTTTCAATCACCTCCATCACCAATTGGAAACGCAGCATGTCGATAAAGTTACCTCCGAATGTTGAATTGATTCTTGAACTTTCTCTGAATACATTATTCGGAACTTCATCAAATTTCTCTCTGTTTGCTAAAACTCCACAAACCTGAGTTTTTTTACCAAAGGCAATAATATCAGGTCTTACACTGAAATGTTCAAAAGACCACATCTTTCCTGTGATTCCGATTCCGGTCTGCACTTCGTCAAAGATGAGTAAAACTTCATGCTCGTCACACAGTTTTCTTAATTCAACAAAAAACTCATCTCTGAAATGATTGTCACCACCTTCTGCCTGAATTGGCTCAATAATGATACAGGCAACTTTGTCAGGATTTGATAAGATCGCCTCTCCGATGTTTAACAATGCCAATCTTTCATTATTAATTGTTTCCTCCAGATTTTCTTCAGTGATCGGGAAGGTCAATTTCGGATTTAAAATTCTTGGCCATTCAAACATTGGGAAATACTGATATTTTCTAGGATCTGAAGTATTTGTTAAACTTAAAGTATAACCGCTTCGTCCATGAAATGCCTGTCTGAAATGAATACAGATCCCTGCTTCAATATCAAGACCTTTGTCGAAATTTTTTCTTGTTTTCCAATCGAAGCAAGCCTTCATCGCGTTTTCAACACCCAAGGTTCCGCCTTCAATAAAGAATGCATACTGAAGTTCCTGTGGCATTACAACTCTTTCAAAAGTATCTAAAAAGTCTGCATATTCTTTAGAGTAAACGTCTGCCAAAGTCGGTTTGTTAATTGCCATTTTCCCCAGCCAGTCTGATTTTTCAACCAGATAAGGATGATTATAGCCAATTGAAGCTGAACCAAACATCGAAAACATATCCAGATAATTTTTACCTGTGATCGAATCATGAATCCATGATCCGTGAGAGTTTTCAATATCCATGACGAAATCAAAACCGTCTGCCAGAACGTGCTTACCTACGGTTTCTTTTACTTTATTTATTTTTGTTTCTACTGTGTGTTCCATATTGTTGTGATTGAATAATTAAAAATATTTAAAGATTTAAAAATTGTAAATGTTGCTTTTTTAAATCTCTAAACATCTTGAATATTTTAATTAAATATTTTATAAATCAAATTTAATTCCCTGTGCTAGTGGAAGATTTGCGGTATAATTGATGGTGTTGGTTTGTCTTCTCATATAGTATTTCCATACATCAGAGCCAGATTCTCTACCTCCGCCGGTTTCTTTTTCTCCACCGAAAGCACCACCGATTTCAGCACCTGAAGTTCCGATATTGACGTTCGCAATTCCACAATCTGAGCCAGCCTGAGAAAGGAATAATTCAGCTTCTCTCAAATTCTGAGTCATAATTGCTGAAGACAGTCCCTGAGGAACATCATTCTGGATTGCGATTGCTTCTTCTAATGTTTTGTATTTAATTAAATATAGAATAGGTGCAAAAGTTTCGTGCTGTACAATTTCAAAAGAATTTTCTACTTCAGCGATACACGGTTTTACGTAGCATCCCGATTCGTAATCTTTTCCTTCCAGAACTCCACCTTCCACAACAAATTTACCACCTTCCTGAATACAGTTTTCAATGGCCATTTCATATTGATTGACAGCATGAACATCGATAAGCGGTCCAACGTGCATATTTTCATCTAAAGGATTTCCAATTTTCAACTGTCCGTAAGCCTTAACCAAACGGTTTTTCACTTCATCATAAACATCCTCGTGAATAATTAATCTTCTAGTCGAAGTACATCTTTGTCCTGCAGTACCTACCGCTCCGAATACCGCTCCGATGATTGACATATCCAGATCGGCATCTTTAGAAATGATAATGGCGTTGTTTCCACCCAGTTCAAGAATTGATTTTCCGAATCTCTCTGCCACTTTTGATGATACCATTCTTCCTACTTTGGTTGAACCGGTGAATGAAATTAATGAAACCCGTTTGTCATCCACTAATTTTTGTCCGATCTCATGATCTGAAACCAAGACACTCGAAATACCTTCGGGAAGATTGTTTTCCTTTAAAACTTCCATCATAATATTCTGACAGGCTATGGCGCAGAAAGGAGTTTTTTCTGACGGTTTCCAAATCGTAACATTTCCACAAATCCACGCTAAAGCCGTGTTCCATGCCCAAACAGCAACAGGAAAGTTAAAAGCGGTAATTACTCCTACAATTCCAAGCGGATGATATTGTTCGTACATTCTGTGACCTGGTCTTTCAGAATGCATGGTGTAACCGTGAAGCTGTCTTGAAAGGCCAACTGCAAAATCACAGATGTCGATCATTTCCTGAACTTCACCAAGACCTTCCTGTAGAGATTTCCCCATTTCATAAGAAACAAGTTTACCCAAATCGTCTTTATACTCTCTTAATTTCTGACCCAGTTGTCTTACAAATTCTCCTCTCTTAGGAGCCGGGATCATTCTGAATTCTTTGAAAGCAGTTTGTGCAGTTTCAATTACCTTATCGTAATCTTTTTCTGCAGAAGTCTTAATTTTTCCAATTAATCTTCCGTCTGACGGCGAATAACTTTCAATGGTTTTCCCGGAAGCGAAAAATTTACCTCCTGTAGAAGTTCCTTTATTTTCATCTTTTATTCCGAGATTTTTTAAAGATTTTTCAATTCCGAAATCTTTGACTTTTTTTGACATAAATGTTACTTTTCGTTTTGTCTAAAGATAAAAATATTTCTGAGACTGATGAAACTTTAATGATTTTAAAGCTGTTTTTATTTGGAATGATTATAAACATCTTTATATTTGCATGATAAATTTTTGTGTAAATGGAAACCAATAAATCTGTAAATGAACCTGCAGAAGAGAAAAATTCCCGCTGGAAAAAGATGCTGAAGAAATTCGGGATTGGTGGAATTATCTTTTTTACAGTGAAAGGGATTATCACTTCTACGCTGATTTATTTTCTTGGAAAAAATTTCTGGACTGTAATCAGCAGTTACTTCTCAGGGATTTTTCAATAAAAAAGCAAAAGATTTATCAACTGTTTTTCGTTTTAAATAACAATTTTTTTCTTTCGAATTTATCAAATTTTATTTTGTTAATATTCCAATCTTACTACCTCAATTCTTTGGTCAACATTTGATTGTTTTTCAATAAACTTGTAAATTGATTCATCATTTCTGATGGTAAATTATTTCTTTTTTATGGTTTTCGGAATTTCATTTTCTTAATTCTGATTATTTTTATCTCGCTTTTTTAGCTGATTCAGCAGATCTATTATTTGTCAATAAAATTAAATCCCTAAGTTTCGGGATATGAAATTCTTTGGAACAACTGTTATAATTCAAGTTGTTTTCCTACTATTCATTATTTTATTTAAAGTATGACTTCCGTATATTTTGACTCATCAAATGTATGAGTACTTCTTGCTCTCAAACTAACATTTCCGTTTTTTAAATATTGATAATTCTTTTTCAGTAATTCAAATCATTTTTCATTGTATCCTTTAATTTTAAATATAAAAAATCCCGAAAAGTGAATTTTCGGGATTCTTAAATATTAATGAAAAAGAATTTAATTTTTCTTTAAAGCTGCAAATTTAAAGTAAGAAATTACAGCTAAAATTAGCATTGATGCTAAGCCGATGTAAACCCAAGCCGGTACAGGAACTGGGTCACCTGCTGCGTAAGAATGCAGTCCGCTTAAATAATAGTTAACTCCAAAATAAGTCATGACCATTGAACAGAATGCAAACATCGTCGCAACGTGGAATGCCCATCTGCTTCTCAGTCCCGGAACCAATCTCATGTGTAGTACAAATGCGTAAACCATAATTGAAATGAACGCCCAGGTTTCTTTTGGATCCCAGCTCCAGTATCTTCCCCATGATTCATTGGCCCAGATTCCGCCTAAAAAGTTTCCTACTGTAAGCGCAAAAAGACCCATTGTTAAAGACATTTCAGAAACAATTGCCAGTTCTTTCAACGTTGTATCGTTATGAACTTTAAATGCATTTTTATTTGAAATAATATAAAATACCAGAGAAATCACCGCGATAATCATCGACAGGCCAAAGAAGCCATAGCTCGAAGTAATAATGGCAACGTGCACAATCAACCAGTACGATTTCAAAACAGGAACCAATGGTGTAATCTGAGGATCAAGGGCTGAACCTCCGTGAGCAAATCCCATCATAATTACAGCCACCATAAATCCAGCTGCGGGAATTAAAGCATTAGAAGTATTTCCTTTACTCACTAATCTCATACTGGCCAAAGCAGCTTTCTGCTCCAAATTTGGTTTCCCAAATCCAAAGTAGAACATTAATCCGGCAGAAATTCCGATCCATGAAATGAAGATAATTGCTTCATATCCGTTACTCCACGGAGCGTGACCGGAAATAAACCATCTTGCAACAAGACCTAAGAAATGAAAGAAATATCCTACAACTCCTGAGTAAATAATTATTTTAATGATTCTGTTTAAAAGTTTATTAGGCTTAAACAATTCAACAAAACCTAAGATCAACAGTAGACTTCCGATGATTGTATAGAAAATTAAAAGTTTGAAGTTAAGATTCACTTCATTCATGAAAACCTCCAGATCAACTTTAGTTTTAGAAGGAACTACGCTTTTGCCCCATTTCTGCTGATATTCTGAGAGCTTAGCCAGTTCAGCATCAGCTTTGCTCCAGTCTCCTGTTTTCTGAGCCTGAAGAGCTTCTGCGAAATAAGGTCCCATTACCTGTTGAGATTCCTGATCCGGTTCCATTTTCTGATCAAGCCAAGAATGCCAGGTGTGATTCGGATCGTTTTTTACAGGAACAATTCTCATAAACTGTCCGCTGAAAAACTCATTGAAAATTTGTACTCTTTCGTTTATTTTAATGACTTGCTTGTCATACTCATTCTGTTCTGAGGCTTTTTTACGGAAAGCGAGATTGTAGTCTTCATCTAAGATGTAAGTCAGGTTTCCGTTAGCATCTGCCGGGAAAAGACTCATCAGAGAAGTATAACCATCTTCATTTGCTTTCGTTTTTCTTAAAAGTTCTTTACCTCCTTTTGCATCAATTTTAATCATTGGAACCATCGTCCAGCTTGGAGTGTCTGTATTGACAGATAAAAACCATTGGTTTGCGGTAAGATATTTTCCGTCAGTTCCTCTGAAAGCATCTTTTTGATACAGTTTTCTTAAAACATCTAAAGCCTGTGTATTGATCGGAACTATTCTTCCTTCAATGTTCTGAACTAAAAGATATCCGAATTTATCTGCGTGTTCTTTGCTGATTTTATTTCTTGCAATGATCTCGTCAGGAGAAATCATTTTCATTTTCGTTAAAGGTACTGCTACAGAATTCTGCTGTGGGCTCGCCTGTGGCTGTACTGACTGCGGAGTTGCTTCATGTGTATGACCATCGCCTTCCACATGCACATGTTCTCTGCTTCCATCTGTAGTCCCGTGAGTCTCAATTTTTTGAGCGTTTAAACCGAAACTTAAGAATAAAAGTAAAATCGCAGCTGCTCTTTTTTTGTTAATGTCTTTCAGCATTTTGTTTAATTTCCAGAAGTGGGTTCCTTTCCAGAAGAACATTACAAACATTCCCCCGAACAAAAATGCATATCCGATATACGAAATCAAAGTTCCCCAGAAATCATGATTTACAGATAAAACGGTTCCCATTCTGTCCGGTGAAAAACTCGACTGGAAGAAACGGTACCCTTTATAATTTAAAACATTATTCATATAAATTTTATACGCGGTCTGTTTACCCTGATCAATAATTTTCACATGACTCTCGTAGGCACTTGGAGATGAACTTCCAGGATACGTTTCCATCACGAAATCATCTAATTTCAAAGCGAAAGGAGTGTTGTAAATTTTCGGTCCGAAACCTACCATAATATTCAGATTATCAATAGAAACCTGCTTGTAAGCATTTGGATTTCCTCTTTCAACAGACAGATCGACAATCTGTTTTGTTTTTGGGCCTTGAAGTTCGATAGTCATTACATCAGGAACATTCTGATCTTTCTTTCTGTCTCCTTCAAATGCGAGTAATTTACCTTTTCTAAGACCTTCAGGTACTACTAATTTTAATTCGTTAATCGTATAAAGACTTCTCAAAACTAAAGGCTGAAACTGATCTTTCACGGTCGTTCCGGTAGCCTGAGTTGCCATCGTCATGAAGTTAGCGTCAACAGGAGTTTTAATTAAAATCTGTCCGTTTTCTTTTTTAAATTCAACCGCACCTTCAATAGCTCTGTTGAACGTTACCAAAGTTCCATTAATAGATTTGGTTTCTCCCGGTTTGATGTAGATATTCTGTCTCCCGGTTTCGGCTGTAGAAACAAGATGAAGATATTCCGCCCCGTTAGGATCAGCAATTAAGCTGTCTTTCTTTCTCTGAACATAATCTAAAGTCTTCACTTTAATCTCTTTTCCGTGGAAATCATATGTCGCATTAAAGTTTTTATGTAATGGCGACATTAAGTAAGGAACATCCTGATAATTTAATACATCACCTTTATTCTCAATCTGGATTTTAAAGAAATGTTTATCGGTGACAATTTCATTGGAAGTCTCTCCTTCTCTGATAACCATCTGACCCTCAAAACTGACATATCTTGTGATTGCTCCACCAATAAAAATTAAAATAAATGCAAGGTGAAATACCAAAACCGGCCACTTTTCTCTTTTCCAAAGACGGTAACGCGATATGTTTCCAACGAAATTTAATATCAAAACAATCATGATCAGTTCAAACCATTTTGCTTCGTAAATTAATGCTTTCGCTGTGGGCGTTCCATAGTCGTTTTCTAAGAATGTTGCGTAGGCCATAGAAAAGGCATAAACAAGCAACAGAACAGCCATTGTTCTGGTTGAAATAAGAATATCCTGGATCTTCTTCATGATTTTTTTTACTTGACATGCAAAAATAAGGATGATAAAACGAAAGGCAGAGGAAAAAAGCTGTTTTTTGTCATTAGAAGCCGATGAAACCGTTATTTTGAATGATTCTTAATAGTGTTTAAATCTTTATTAAAAATCTAAATTATCTGTGAATCAGTATAGAAATGGGACTTCGTTTTAGTGAAAAAAAATAAGCACAATATTAAAAAAACACTAAATTTGCCGGGATTGACATTATGGAAAAGAAAACACAAAAACCACAGACCGAATCGCCTGAAAAAGGCAAAATCTTATCGAAGCCACGCATCTTTTTCGGATTAACGTTTATCGTTTTTTCGGGAGTTCTAGCACTTTCTTTCATTTCGTATTTAATGAATTGGAAGTCAGACCAAAGCCAAGCTGGAACCATGCTTGATAAAAGCATACAGTCTTCTAATATTTTTGGGAAATTGGGTGACTGGCTGGGCAATATTTTCATCTTTGAAAGCATTGGTGTAGCATCATTTATTGTTGCTTTCCTTTTTGTGGTTTTCGGGACGATGATTCTGAAGAAAAAGATCTTTAAACCATGGATGACTTTCGGGCATTCTTTATTCTTTATCTGTTGGCTGCCTATCTTTTTCGGAGCCATCACAAAGGGCCAGGGAAATGCTGGAGTTCTCAGCGGAGTCTACGGTTACCAAATTATGGATTCTATGAATGCTATTATTGGAAGTGTGGGTCTTTGGCTGGTTTTAGTAGTAAGCATTGCTCTTTATTTCATTCTGGAATTCAATCTCAGACCGAGCTCAATCAAATCAAAATTCAACGAAATCAACGAAAGTACGATCGGCAGAGTAAAATCAATGATGCCGAATTCGAGCGAAAACTTTGAAGCTGATGAAGAACTTGAAAATGAAATTCAGGATTCTGATTCAAATATTACAGTGACTGATGTTTCAAACAATGGAAAGATTCAGGAGGTAGAAAAACCTGTGAAAGTTTCAACTGTTGAACCACCGGTACAGGTACAGACTA
The DNA here is from genome assembly GCF_025971945.1 of Chryseobacterium kimseyorum. GTDB lineage: Bacteria > Bacteroidota > Bacteroidia > Flavobacteriales > Weeksellaceae > Chryseobacterium > Chryseobacterium kimseyorum. The sequence continues at coordinate 339,898 of NZ_JAPDHW010000001.1, read as the reverse complement.
TCGTTACTCCCAATCAGACTTCGTTTGAAGAAATTAAGAAAGAATCTTCACCAACCGTAAGTTTAGATTTAAATACAAAACCGGTAATTCCAGTTGCAAAACCTGAGGAAGCTTTTGATATCAAACCTTCACCGATTTCAACGCCATCATCAGACGGAATCAAATTTAACGTAGAAGTTGCGCCAGCTGTAGAGATTATTACAGATGCCGATCAACAGTCTAATGATCTGGTTGAAAAACACGGTTTGTATGATCACCGTTTAGATTTGGCTAAATTTCAGATGCCACCTTTAGATCTGTTGAAAGACTACGGAAATGAAGAAATCTCGGTTAACAAAGAAGAATTAGAAGAAAATAAAAATAAAATCGTTGGTTTACTGAAGAACTTTAATGTAGGAATTGCTGAAATTAAAGCTACGATCGGACCAACCGTTACTTTGTACGAAATTGTACCGGAAGCAGGAATCAGAGTTTCTGCAATTAAAAAACTGCAGGATGATATTGCGCTGAACCTTTCAGCTCTTGGTATCAGAATTATCGCACCGATGCCAGGAAAAGGAACAATAGGAATTGAAGTGCCTAGAAAAAATCCTACCATGGTTTCTATGCGTTCGGTAATCGCTTCACAGAAATTTCAGAATACAGACATGGATCTTCCGGTTGTTTTTGGAAAAACAATTTCGAATGAAGTTTTCATGGCCGATTTATCAAAAATGCCTCACCTTCTGATGGCGGGTTCTACAGGACAGGGAAAATCGGTGGGTATTAATGCAATTCTGACTTCCCTACTCTACAAAAAACATCCAAGCGAATTGAAATTCGTAATGGTGGATCCTAAAAAAGTAGAGCTTTCTTTATATTCAAAAATTGAAAGACATTATCTGGCGAAACTTCCTGATTCTGATGATGCCATTATCACAGATACTCATAAGGTTATTAATACATTGAATTCTCTTTGTGTTGAGATGGATCAGCGTTACGATTTGCTTAAAAATGCTTTCTGTAAAAATTTAAAAGAATACAACAAAAAATTCTCTGAAAGAAAACTGAATCCTGAAAACGGACACCGATATTTGCCTTATATCGTTTTGGTTGTGGACGAATTTGCAGATTTAATTATGACCGCAGGAAAAGAGGTGGAACTTCCTATCGCAAGATTGGCGCAGTTGGCAAGAGCGGTTGGAATTCACTTAATTGTTGCAACTCAGAGACCTTCTGTTAACGTTATCACGGGGATGATTAAAGCAAACTTCCCGGCAAGAGCGGCATTCAGGGTAATATCAAGTGTAGATTCAAGAACGATTCTGGATTCTCCGGGAGCTGATCAGCTTATTGGAAAAGGAGATATGCTTTATTTTAACGGGAATGAAATTTTAAGACTTCAGTGTGCATTTGTTGACACTCCGGAAGTTGAACGACTGGCTGAATTTATTGGTGAACAAAAAGGATATGCTTCAGCCTTTATGCTTCCTGAATATGTAAATGAAGAGGCGACAAGTTCTGTAGGAGCTTTTGATCCTAACGAAAAAGATCAACTGTTTGACGACGCAGCAAGAATTATTGTTTCTACACAGCAGGGTTCCACTTCAATGCTGCAGAGACATTTGAAACTGGGATACAACAGAGCGGGAAGAATTATGGATCAGCTGGAAGCTAGCGGAATTGTTGGAGGATTTAACGGTGCAAAAGCAAGAGAAGTTCTGATCAGTGATCTGAATTCTTTGGAACAGTTTTTGGAAGATCTGCGAAATTAAAACAGGACTATTTAACTTTTGACAGACGACGTTGTCTAAGAAGTAGTAGAAAATTATAAATAGAAAGATGAAAAAATTAATTTCAAAAATAGTATTCGGAAGTTTTGTATTTGGAAGTATTGCATTTGTTCAGGCTCAGAAAATTGATGCTAAAGCAAAGAAAATATTGGACGATGTAACGGCAAATTACAAATCTAAAAAGAATTCTTATTTCAAATTTGCTTTCGGAAGTGGCGTAAACGGAACGGTAAGTAAAAACGAACCTGGAATCTACTACACTGCCGGAGATAAATACAAATTGAAAATCATGGAAACAGAACAGATTTTCGATGGCAGTAAAATATACAATATCAATACAGAAGATAAAGAAGTTACTGTAGCAAAGCCCAACGAAAGTTCTACGATGTTCTCCCCTATTAACTATCTTACATCATACCGAAAAGACTATAATGTAACTTACAGTGGTAAAAAAACAGTTGATGGTGTGAGCGCAGATTTCATTACACTGACTCCTGTTAAAGCAAACGGATTAAAGTCTATCTACATTTATATTGACGGAGCAAAAAAACAAATGCTGAAACTTGAGCAGCACGGAAACAACAAGGATATTGCGGTAATCTCAATTAAAGAGTATAAAGAAAATCAGCAATTGGATCCTAATATGTTCGTTTTTGACAAGAACAAGTTTAAAAATTATCTTGTTACAGAATTATAATTCTAAATATATATTAAAATTTAAAGTCACAAAAGAAACTTTGTGGCTTTTTCATTAATTTTGGCGAATGTTTAAATTATTAGACCGATATATTATTAAAACCTTTTTTGGTCCGTTTTTATTTATCTTCAGCGTACTGTTTTTCATTTTCATTGTAAACATTATCTGGATTCAGCTCGGGCAGTTTTTAGGAAAAGGTCTTACTACATTTCAGATTATGAAGCTGCTTTTCTATTTAGGAGTCAGCGTTGTAAGTATGGTATTGCCTTTAACGATACTTTTAGCGAGTATCATGTCTTTTGGTGAACTGGGCGAACGGTATGAGCTTGCGGCTATGAAAGCTGCAGGAATTTCTCTTACCCGCGTCATGTTACCACTTTTTGGCGTTGCAGCGATTCTGGCCGTCATGCTTTATTTCTTTTCCAATAATATAATTCCTGATTTTCAGAGAAAGGCAAAGAATATGCTCTTCAACATTGCACAGACTAAACCTGCATTAAATTTCACGCCGGGTCAGTTCATCGATCAGATTCCAGGTTATATGGTCAAATTCGATAAAATCGAGGGTGAAGAAGGCCGAGATCTGGAAGGAATTTTCATTCATAAAAAAGCAAGTACTTTTGAAAATCAACAGTCCATTGTTGCAAAAAAAGGAAAATTTGTCACGCCCCGCAACAAAAATTATTTACAGTTAGTCTTATTTGACGGTTATGTTTTTGAAGACAGCTATGCCGGAAAAGCTGAAAATGTGCGTTTGAAACAACCGGATCAGGCGATAAAATTTGACACTCTGGTATCGCATTTTGACGTAAGTGAAATCATTAATAAAGCGATTGAGCAGGAAAGAATTACGGATGATTACCGTTTTCAGACATTCAGTGAGTTAAACACAACCATTGATAAAACAAGAAAAGATAACGCCAAGCTGACTACAAATATCAGCAATGAGCTTATATCGCAAACCAGCTCAGTGGTAAGCTACATGGATAAAAATAAATCTAAAGCTCCCGTAAAGCAGCAGTATAAACTGGATACAATAAAAAGTGATAAAAAGCTCGAATTAATTTCTAATGCATATACAAGGTTAGAAAATCTCAAATCAACACTGACTTCTAAAGAACAGGAACTTGATCCGAGTGTAAAATATTTCAGCAAAGTAGTTATCTATCAGCAGCGAATTATCTCCTACTCTTTTACATGTATCATTTTCTTTATGATCGGTGCAAGTTTAGGTTCCATTATTAGAAAAGGAGGAATGGGAGTTCCGGTAATTGTAGCGATTGTCATTTTCATTATATTTTACGTGATAAATGTCGGTTTTGAAAACGTAGCCTGGTCCGGTAAAATGAGTCCTTATCTGGCTGCCTGGCTGCCCAATATTATTCTGTTTCCTTTCGGAGTTTTAATGACATATAAAGCTCTGACAGACTCACAGTTATTTGATTCTGAAAAATATAAAACGTTTTTCAAACCTCTAACCAAATTATTTGTAAAAAATAAAGAGCATAAGAGATATCAATAGTATTAATTCCGGAGCCTGCCTCCGGTTTTTTTTGTTATTTAATGAAGGTTTCCGGCATAATCTTTCTCAAAAATTATAGAATATTGACATTTCAAAAAAAAATCTCATATTTATAACCTAATTTAAATGAAATAAATAATGAGAAAAATTTTACTGTTTGGGCTGTTCAGTTTAATGACTACGAGTGTCTATGCTCAAGAAGAAAATACAGATTACGAACTAAAGGCTGACGAAAAAAAATTTGGATATGTCATCGATAAAAGCGGAAATAAAATTGAAGGAATTGTAAGGTTGGCGGGCAACGATATGAGTCCTTGGGTAAATCAGAAAAAAGTAAAGTTTATTTCTGCTGCTGATATCGACAAGTCAAAGAAAAAACAGAAATTCAAAACAATGGATTCTGATGATCTCAAAGAATATGTTGCTTATGATGACAGTAATGTTGAGAGGCATTTTGAAGTTGTGAAATACACTAACACCAAAGAAGGTTTTAACACAGCAACCGGTGGATTGAGCGGTAACATCAAAGCCTTTAATAATCTTACCAAAAGCAATCAGTTTGCGGAAGTGGTGACAGACGGAAAAATTAAAGTATACAAACTATACGGTTATCCTACGACTTTCTCTGCAGGACAGAATCAGATCAACGAAGCCGATAAAGAAACCGAAAGAATGAGGAAAAATCCTTCTTTCATTTATACTAAAAAAGGAAGTAAACTGAAGGAACTGACTTTGAAAGAATCTAAAATCATTACGGCAGACTGCAGCTATGTGAAAGAAAAAATCGGTAGTGGCGCGTATGCATCGCTGAAAGAAGATGAGAAGAAAAGATCAGGCCTGGGAAAATTTATTAAAAATCAGATTGATGACGTAATGTCTAATGTTCCTCAGATTGTTGACGAAGTAATTCTAGATTATAATGAAAACTGTAAGTAATCTTTATCCTTAAAAATTAATCAAGCAACTGCGTATGTAGTTGCTTTTTTTTTATAAATATTCTCACTGTAAATTTGTTAAAAGTGCCATAAACATTATATTTGCAAAATAAATTTATTCAAGATTAAGTGATTATTTAATCAAAAAAAATACTATGCTTAAAAACATTTTAAAAGTTTCTGTCTTCGGATTTGTACTACTCTCCTGTTCTGGGACAGATGAGCTGATTGATGATCTTAAGAAGGAAGAAATAATTGTTAATGATGAAAATCTGACAAAACTGGGCATTAAAATTACTGCAGACAAATCACAAGGCAATATCTTTGAAAGTTTTCAGTTTAAACTTGATCAGAACAGCCAGTCTACCTACTTTGGAGAGCTTGAGTATCATTTAGATTCGCTGGTCTTTAAAATGTCTGACAGCCATGTCACAAAAAAGCTTTTTCAGAAGTTAGAAAATGGTAATGTAGGTGTTACCACATTTAATCATCATTTTTATTTTCCCGGAGAATACAGCGCTGGCATCTTGGGATATAAGAAAGGTAAGGTTATTTACAAAGATCAGATTACTTTGAAAGTGACCGACAAGAATGACTTTTTAACCATCAATTGGAATAATTTTCAGGCCAGCGGAAATTCAGTAGGTTACATCAATGCGTTACTGAAAAATAACCTGTCAGTTTATTCAGCATTTGAGGGAAATTATCCCTATATTTTTGTAAGAAATTCGTGGAATAATTCATCCAACTACAGCTCAGATCAGATCAACCAGATGGACAGAGATTTTCTATATAATTACCTGGTTAAACTGTATTCAGCGCCCCAGTATTCTGAATCAAATACAGCCAACTTAAAGAATGTGTACTTAGAGAATTTTAAAAAATCAATCAACAATGATATTCCTGTCAGTATTTGGATAAGTCCCAAGAATAAAATTGCTTTAATGAAAGAATATTCTAAGAACAATCCGGCTCAGTTTTATGGATATAGAATTTTAGCCGAACCGAATAATTAAAGATTCAAATTACATTTTGTGCAGTTAATTTTAGCTGCATTTTTATTTTTTGATAAAGTTGAGAATGGTTAACGGTAAGATTGTAGAATTTCATATCTTTAAATTAATTTAATCTAAAATCTTCCAGCCATGAAGAAGCTATTATTCATTATTTTCATCTCAACAGGTATTTTCACATTTGCTCAGCAAGCAGATAAAGAAGCTTATATCAAAAAAGAAAGCATCGGTGGCAAGCTGGATTTCTCAAAGAGAATTGAAGAGAAATATAGTGATGCGCCTTTCATCAAATTCGGTGAGACTTTGTACAATAAAAAAGATTTTACCGTATTAATTTGGGCTGCGAATGTAAGAACAGTGGGTGTCGAATCATTTGATCAGGCTGCTAAGCTTTGGGAAGAGATCAATAAAAGAAGTTTAACAGAAGCTGAAAGAAAAGCTTTAAAAACAGGATTTGAAGCTAAATTTTAAATCAAGAAAATTCACTTGCACATTTTTTGTTGTAGCAAAAGCCTAATCTCAAAATGGCAACAATGAAAAAACTATTTTTAATTTCAGGTTTCATAATGATTATTTCCTGTAAAAAAGAAAATCAACAAAAGACTGTCGGAAATTCTTTTCCGGAAGACAGTTTAAACATACATTCAAATGTAGATTCTCTACGTTCAAAAAATAATCTAAGTTCAATTGACGGAATAAAAAAAGAATACGGTCTTGTCAATTCAAAACTCACTGCAAAGATATTAGATTCTGCCAGTTTTAAGTTTGAATGCGATGAAAGATCCGGTAATGTTGTTTATTATTCTGAAAAAGGAATTTTAAAAGCAATCAAATATTTCACGGCTGACAGTCATTTTTCTTCGGTAGAAAAATATTTCATTAGTGATGATCAGCCATATTTTGTATTCAAAGATGAGACAGTCTGGAGTTTTGATGGTGGTTCACCAGAAAAACCTGAAACAAAAGATGATGTTACACAGCAGCGTATTTATCTTTCAGACAACAAAATCATCCAGTGTTTAGAAAAGAAGTTTACGATAAAATCTAGCGCTGCAAACAGACCAAATCCTGACACTATTCCTAATAAAGAAAATAAGAATTGTTCTTTGAAAGAAGTTCAGGATACTTTTGCATTACTGATTAAAAATAAAGATAAGAAAGGCAGCACAAAATGTCTTTAAATAAAAAAGTGGCTTCGAAATAATCGAAGCCTCTTTTTTTATAGTTTAAAAACTGAAAATTATACTTTCATAATTTCAGCTTCTTTCGTCTTAAGATGATCATCGCACAATTTCACGTGCTTGTCGGTAAGCGCCTGAATTTCTTCTTCTACACCTTTGATCGCGTCTTCAGAAACACCTTCCAGTTTCTTCAGTTCTTTGATACCGTTTTGTCTGGCGTTTCTTACAACGATTTTTGTATCTTCAGTTTCTCCTCTAGCCTGTTTAGCCAGTTCTCTACGTCTGTCTTCTGTTAAAGGTGGTACGTTTAGAATGATATTTTCACCATTATTAGATGGGGCAAAGCCTAAATTTGAATTAATAATTGCTTTTTCTATCGCTCCAATGGCAGTTCTATCCCAAGGTTGAATAGAAATTGTCATTGCATCGGGCACAGAGACGTTAGCAACCTGATTAAGAGGAGTCGGAGCACCATAATATTCTACCATTACATCCTGCACCATGTTTGTAGATGCACGGCCTGCTCTGATTCTTTGAAATGCATGATCCAAGTGCTTTATAGCTGCTTCCATATCATGTTTTACAGATTCTACAATAAGATCTAATTCTTCCATTATATAATAAAAATTTGATAAGTTACACATGAATAAATATCAGCAAAAAGTAACACTTTTACTTTTTGCTTATTATCTTTTTATTTTTTTAAATATTCACTAAAGTTCCAACAGATTCTCCTTCCACAATCTTCACCAAATTACCATCTTTATTCATATCAAAAACGATGATTGGCAATTTATTTTCATGGCTTAATGTGAAAGCCGTCATATCCATTACTTTTAGATTTTTTTCGAAAACTTCGTCGAATGACAGTGAGTTATATTTTACAGCATTTTCGTTTTTCTCAGGATCGCTGTCGTAGATTCCGTCTACTCTTGTTCCTTTTAAGATAACATCGGCATCAATTTCGATCGCTCTTAAAGTTGCTGCTGTATCAGTTGTAAAATAAGGATTTCCTGTTCCTGCTCCAAAGATCACAACTCTACCCTTTTCAAGGTGTCTTACGGCTCTTCTTTTGATGAAAGGTTCAGCTACTTTATCCATTTCGATAGCAGATTGCAGTCTGGTTTTGATTCCTGCATCTTCCAAAGCTCCCTGTAATGCCATACCGTTAATTACAGTGGCAAGCATTCCCATATAGTCGCCCTGTACTCTATCCATTCCCGCTGCAGCTCCTGCTACACCACGGAAAATATTTCCTCCTCCAATTACGATCGCAATTTCGCAGCCTAGATCAACTACTTTTTTAATTTCCTGAGCATAGTCCATCAGTCTTTCGGGATCAATACCGTACTGTCTGTTCCCCATCAGTGCTTCACCACTCAGTTTTAGAAGGATTCTTTTATATTTCATCTTTAAATTTATAATAGTTTTTGAGAATTAATTTCCTCAGAAATTAACTTTGCAAATATAATCATTAAAAATATTGAAAAAAGAAAAATATTTAATAGTAAATAATGTTCTAAATATTTTGATAAGTACGAAAAAGGATTATTTTTGCATTAATTAACTACTGATTTGAAGAAAGTTCTAATTTTTTCACTATTTCTTTCGGGAATTGTTTCATTTGCACAAACTGGAACAAATGTATATCCGTTTCTAAATATTCCGGTTTCTGCAAGACAAGCTGCTTTAGGCGGTGATGCGATTACCATGAGAGATCATGATGTTTCTTTCGCCATTGCCAACCCTGCTTTATTGAATAAGGAGTCTGACAAACAGCTTTCTGTAAACGCAACTGCTTATTTGGCAGATTCGAAATACGGTACCATCGCTTTTGCCAAAGATCTTGAGAATGGCCATATGGTAACAGTGAATGCCCGCTATATGAGCTACGGAAATATTCCGAGAACAGATGACAGTGGTTTTGAAATGGGAGAATTCTCAGCGTCAGATGTTGCAGTTGGCGGTGGATATGCTTATCAGTTTGAAGAAGATTGGACTATCGGTGGTGGTTTAAATTTTATCACCTCAAAAATAGATACTTACACATCTTCTGCATTAGCTGGAACTCTTGGGGTAACCTACCATCCGAAACAGAGCAAAGAAGTAGTTTCAGTTGTATTAAGAAACTTCGGTTATCAATTTAAATCATTCAACGGCGAAAGAGAAAACCTTCCGTTCAGAATCGATTTGGGGTACACAAAAATTTTAAAAGCCTTTCCTTTAGCTATTACCATAACTGTTCACGATTTGCAGGAATTTGATATTTCTTCAGAATTAAATGTAAACGGACAGGAAGTGAATGTCGGGCGTAAAATCGCAGATCATTTTTCTTTGGGCGCAGAACTTTTCCCCGAAAAAAATTTCAACTTCAGAATTGGTTACAATGTAAGAAGAGGAAACGAATTGGCCGTTGCCGATCAAAGAAATTTCTCCGGATTATCTGCAGGTTTCGGACTTAAGGTTTCAAAATTCCGAATCGATTATGCACATGTGAGATATCACAATTCCTCAAACGTCAATCAAATTGGAATCTCGGTAGATCTTAGCAGTCACAGAGGAGAATAGTTTATATCCAGACTTTAACCTCATATCTTTAATATTAATTTTATTGCGTGAAATTTAAACTTCTTCGAAGTTTATACTCTGTGAATAATTGTCGGTTTTGATTTCATTTCGCTTGCAACTTCGTCTTAAATATCACCATTAAAAAATTGTAATTTCCAGGTTTTAATCTTAGATTTTTGTTGAATTTTTCAGAATTTTTTTTCACATTTGTAGTATGAAAAAACCAGTGATAGCGATTGACGGATTCTCTTCTACAGGAAAAAGCTCTATTTCAAAAATTATTGCCGAGAAATTAGGAATTGTACATTTAGATACCGGAGCTTTATACCGTGGCATCACCTGGTTTGCACTTCAGAACTGCCTCAATGAAGATCAAACGATAAATCTTGAACAGTTATTTGACTCATTTTCACTGATTGAACTTGAATTTAAGAACGACAATGGTGAACTTGTTCTTTTTCTTAATCATATTAACATCTCAAAAGAAATCCGTTCTAATGAGGTTTCCGACAATGTAAGTCTGATTGCAAAACAGAAGGAAGTAAGAGATTTTCTTTTACAGTCGCAACGCAATCTGGCAGAGAAAGGAGGAATTATCATGGATGGCAGAGATATTGGCACAGTGGTTCTGCCAAATGCTGACTTTAAATTTTTTCTGACTGCCAGCATCGAAGAAAGAACCAAAAGAAGATATCAGGAACTGTTAAGTTTAGGAATTGAGGCTGACGAGAAACAGGTTAAACAAAACCTTGTTGCCAGAGACAAAATTGACAGCGAAAGGGAAATTGCGCCTTTAAAGCGGGCAGAAGATGCAATTGTGATTGATAATACGATGCTTACTAAGAAAGAGACAATAGAAAGCATACTGACACATTTAAAAAATTAACAATTTTATGCGTCAAAATCACCATTTGGTATATTAATTGTAACATTTGAACTATAAAAATATTTATTAATAATTTAAAAAAAACAAGGAATGGCTAGAAAAGAGAATAATACAGCAGGTATTTTAGCGGGACTTCTTGCAGGTGCAGCAGCAGGAGTAATTTTAGGAATGTTATATGCTCCTGAAGAAGGTAAAGAAACCAGAAAAAAAATCAAAACAAAAGCTAACGACCTTAAGGAAGAAGCTAAAAACAAATACGGAGAAGTTTCTGAAAAAGTAAAAGATCAGTATGGAAACATCTCTTCTACTTTCAAAGAAACAGCTAGCAACGTAGCTCATACTGTAAAAGATGGTTACGATAAGTATAAAGATCAGATTGTATCTAAAACTACTGACATTGTAAAAGATGTTGAGACAGGATTGAATGATCTAAAAAGATAAACTCATTTTAAATAAAATGATAAAAGGAACTTTGACCAAATTGAAGTTCCTTTTTTTGTAACTTCTAAAAAAAAACAATGATAGAAACTATAAAAGAATATGCATCAAAGCGAATAGATTTGCTGAAAATTCAGGCAACAGAAAAATCATCAATTTCTGCCGGAGTTGTCGCTTATCTGGTTATTTTATTAGTTGCTTTTGCTTTTTTTATTATCCTCTTTAATTTTGGACTTGCATTTTTTATTGGTAAACTCTTAAATAATACTTCGTACGGATTTCTGATCGTCGCTGCATTTTATTTGCTGATAACTTTAATAGTTGTTACCTTTAAAAAACGCATTATAAATGTTATCGCAAATAAAGTAATCGAATTTTTAAATCACTAATTATGAGCAGAAATTACAGTAGTTTGGAAGAGCTGAGAAGAAAGAAAAAGCTTTTGAAAGGTGAGATTGAAGATTTGGAGGGTTTATTGACATTCAAAAATACCAAAGAAAGCTTAAGCGCATTTACCAATGGTCTTACTGATCAGTATCTGAAAGAAAAAATAGATGAAGACGGCGAAGAAAAAACAGTTCTGCGAGGCGATGTTATTGCTAAACAACTGACTTCCGAAGTTAAAGATTTGTTTCTGAACAAAAATACTGCGATGGGGATTGCCGGAAGCGCTTTTAAAGGCGATGCAATGGATACCGTTGTAAAGCTTGCAGTTACTGCCTTTGTTGCCAATTACGCAAAGAAAAATATGCGCAGTTCAAACTGGAAAAAGAAAATTTTAGGAGCCGTATTGATATACGTCGCTCCGATGGCTTTAAAATTCGTGAGAACAAAACTGGAAGCCTATCAAAAAAGTAAAAGTGTATCCAGTATGGAACAACTTATATGAGTTTATGGAGTTTTAGAATTGGAAAATTTTAGAATAAATAATAAAACTAATTAGTCCAAATCTAAAACTCTATCACTCTTCTGTACTGAAAAGTTGTCCCAAAATAATTCCGGCCGCCATTGATACGTTCAGACTTTCTGTCGACTGCGATTTTCCGAATCTCGGAATTGAAATTTTCTGGTGAAGTAATTTTTCTGTTTCGTCACGCATACCTTTTCCTTCATTTCCTAAAATCAAATTAAGCTTTTTAGGCTTTTGAAAAGAATAGATATTTTCTCCATCCATATCTGTTCCTACATTTGTATTCCCTGTTTCAGCCAGATATTCGGTCAGGTTACAGTACACCATATTTACTCTTGTAAACGATCCCATACTTGCCTGTATCACTTTTGGATTATAAAAATCTACTGTGTCATCACTGCAAATAATCTGTTCGATCCCAAACCAGTCAGCAAGACGAATAATAGTCCCAAGATTTCCAGGATCCTGAATTCCATCTAAAATCAACTGAATATTCTGATCTTCCCATTTTAACTCATGTTTCAGTTCACACACTGCGACAGAATCTTTAGGATTTTGTAGAAAACTGATTTTTTTTAGTTCATTTTCAGTTATTTGATGAATAATTGTGTCCTGAAAATTTAAATTTTGAGGATTTGTAGAAAATATTTCTTTAATTTTAAAGTTAGAATTGGGAAGTTCGGAAATTATTTTATTCCCTTCAACCAAAAACAAATTGTATTTTTGCCTGAACTTCTTTTTATCCAAAGACTGTAAAACTTTTATTGTATGAGCTGTAAGCATTATAAGAATTCTCCTCAAAAATATTACAAAATTATATCATTCGCAACAGCTGTTGGTTTACTGTATGCTTGTAGTACAACAAAAAAAGTTCCCGAAGGAGAGTTTTTGCTGACAAAAAACAGATTTGAGTTTGAGGATAAGAAAGAATTCTTTGATGAAGAACTGAAGGATTATGTGCAGCAAAAGCCGAATAAAAAACAGTTTTTGTTTATGCCCTTAAGTCTTCTTCTGTACAATGCTGCCAATCCTAAATATGATACTGTTTTTACTGAATATATGACCTACCCCAGTGAGATGAGAAATCAGAAGCTGAGGGATTCACTGTTTATAAAATACAATATGCAGAGCAGTGTTGGGAAAAGTCTTTTGATGGACAGAATTCTTCACAACTGGGGAACTCCCCCTTCTATTCTTGATCAGACGAGGACCGAGAAAAGTGCTGAGTCTATCGAAAAAAGGATGACGTACAGAGGATATTGGGATTCTGAAGTAAAATTTAAGCATGACATAGATTCTACGGCAAAAAAAGCGGCTGTTACTTATTTCATTAACCATAACAGTCCCACGATGATCAAAGAATATTACTACAATATTCCTGATTTGGGGATTAAAGGTCTATATCAGCAGAAGATACATGAAACGCTTGTAAAATCGCGTAAAGTTCTCGATCAGACCGTTCTTGAAAAAGAAGTTACAAGAATTAATGACGTGATGAGAGAAAATGGTTATTACCGTTTTAATAATGGTAATAATGAGGTTTTCTTCGTTGCAGATTCATTAAAGGACAGAAAAAATGTTCCGCTGACACTGGAAATTCATAAAGATTCTGCAGACACTCCGTACAAGGTTTCCACTTTCGGAAATATTGATGTTGCAATCGTAGATGAGCCAGGAGATTTTGGCAGAAAAACGGTAAAAGACAGTCTTAGGAGAATCCGATTTCACAAGATGAATGAGAACTACAAGACCAACTCACTGTGGAGAGCCATCATTGTCGACAGTAAGACTGTATATGATCAGAAAACGCTGGATCTTACGAAGAGAAATCTTTTGGCGATGAATAATTTCAGTATTCTTAAAGCTAAAGATTCATTAAGACAGGGCGGAGCAATTGCACCGAATGACAGTATTATCGATGTTCTTTATTTATTAAAACCACTTCCTAAATATGAAGTGAAAGTGGGTACAGATATTAATTATTCTCAGCTTCTGAATCTGGGAATTTCACCATCTGTGGACCTGACGACCAGAAACGTATTCAGAGGTGCTGAAAACCTATCTACAAGCCTTTCCGGAACGTTTGGTTCGATCCGAAATCCTAAAAATTTAGATAAGAGAATTTTAGCTTACGAAATCTCTGCGCAGGCATCATTGAGTTTTCCACGTCTCTTACTTCCATTTAATTATTATAAGCTGATTCCTAAGCGATACACGCCTACATCTTCTATAGTGCTCGGAACTTCCATACAGAATAACATTGGTTTGGGAAGAGTGAATTTCAATACGGGATTAAACTACTTTGCCAACGTAAATGATCAGTCGTCTCACAGATTGACTTTGTTCAATACTCTCTTCAGTTTAACCAAAAATAAAGACAGTTATTACGATTTCTTCCTGAATGACAATATCATCAGAGAAGATATTTTTAATGATTATTTTGGATACAGCCCTGCAACAAAGCAACTTTTTGATTCCGGTGCTCTTACGAGAGATCAGGTGTCAGAACAGATTATCAACGACCAGGAATATGCAGCCAGTCTTACGCCTGAGAAAGCCGATAAGATGCTTCTGCCATTTTTGGGGACGCTTGTCAACAAAGACAGACAGACGCAGGATGTTATTATTTCATCAATGATCTATAATTTTATTTATAATGAAATCGGGAAAAAAGAATATCCCAACGCATTTTATTTTAATGGAAAAGTAGAATTGGCGGGTAACATTCCAAGTATTTTTAATCAGAAAAGAGATGATGGTGGTGGAATTCTTAGAAGCCCGGAGCGAACTATTTTTGGAATACCTTACGCACAGTTTGTGAAATTTGATTTTGATGTAAGAAAATATTTTAAGTTTAACGGTAATCAGACTTTAGCACTACGTCAGTTCATCGGTATTGGAGTTCCTTATGGGAATTCATCTTCAATGCCATTTGTTAGATCTTATTTCAACGGAGGGTCTAATGATATCCGTGCATGGGTTGCGTTTGGTGGTTTGGGACCGGGAGGTTCTCAGGTTGACGAAAGAGTGAGAACATATCTTATGGGTAATATTAAACTTACAACCAATTTAGAATACAGAATTCCTTTTAATGATATGTACGAAGGTGCAATTTTCACTGATATCGGAAACATTTGGAATACAGATAACAGTGGTTTTGGTGATCAGTTTAAGTTTAACAGATTCATCAGAGAAATGGGTGTAGGAAGTGGATTTGGCTTAAGGGTAAATGTTGCCTATATAACTTTAAGAGTCGATCTCGCCTACAAAATTTACGATCCCAATAAACCTGATGGTGAAAGATGGAGATTTGATAAAATTCAGCCTTTAAAACCCACTTTAAATATTGCCTTCGGATATCCGTTTTAATCCGGAGAGATTCCCAGAACGAAATAGACTACAGCAACCACGCGGGCAAGAATTTCTCTCGACTGGTTTCTGTAGAAACTTTCAGGTTTGTTGACATCCTGTGCATCGAAACCTAAAGCATTCATATTGTTATTTCTGGCAAAGAACAATGCCCGGAGATTATGGAAACCCTGCGAAACGATAATTACATTTTTCTTCCTGTAAACATCTTTGCAGCGTAGAATGCTTTTATACGTATTAAAACCTTTTGGGTCTTCAATAATAATATCTTCCGGAACACCTTCCTGATAAATGAGATAATTTTTCATCGCAGCGGGCTCGTTATAGCCTTTGCTTTTCTCACCACTGACAATAATTTTTTTGATTTTTCCGTGATGATACAGTAAAGCTGTGGCGTCCATTCTTTTTGTAAAATACGGATTGGAAACTCCTGATCTCATTCTCGGGGAAGTCCCCAGAACCAAGGCAATTTCGCGGGGAGGAATTTTTGAAATCTTATTGTAGGTTCTACCGTTAGTCAGCCCAAAAACCCAGATATTACAAAGACATATCAACAGAAAGACCAGTTCTATTGATGATATTATCAGTTTAAATATGTTTCGGATGATTCTCAATTGAAATCAAAGTTAAGCTTTATTTTCTTAGTTTTTGCTATTGACATGCAAGCCAAAATTTTACCCTGTAACTCTTCTTTTTCGGTAAGATATTCATTTTCTAAAAGTTCAACCTCTCCTTCCTCCAAAGTACATTCGCAGCTCCCACAGATACCTGATTTGCATGAATAGGGAACAGAAAAATTCTGAACCAATAATTGCTGAAGAATTTTTTCACGGTTGTCAGGAAGTTCAGTATGATATTCTTTGCCAAACATCTTAAAATCTACCTGTACATTTTGTATCAGAGGAAATTCTTTTTCTACAGGATAAATATCATCATTAAACTCTTCAAAAAGTTCAAAATGAATATTTTTTTTTGGAATTCCGTGGTGATAACAGGCATTTGCCAGAGTTTTGATCATTTCTCCCTTGCCACAAATCAAAACCTCGTCTACAGCATCCCAAATCGTAGATTCTTCGTCGGTGTCGTCTAAGTGCAGGATCTGATTGATGATTAAATTTAATTTTTTTTCATCAAGTCTTCCATAAAAAAAATGATCTGAAGTTTTTTCCTGAGAATAAAAATAGAAAATCTGCAGTCTGTTACCATATTGCTGAATAAGATCATTCAGAAGTCCCCGATACATAAGCTCTTCCGAACTTTTATTTCCTAAAAACAGGTAAAGTCTCGTTCTGGGTTCTTTATGTAAAATATTTTTGAAATGGCTTAAAATAGGTGTGATCCCTATTCCACCGGCAAATCCAACTATCGTTCTGAATTCACTGGGCTTAGAAACCAATGTAAATCTTCCGCTCGGTTCACTTACCAGAAGTTCATCACCAGGATTGTAATTCTCGTACAATTGAGATGTCGCTCCGTTTGAAGATGCAACCTTTAACCCTAAAGATATTTTTTCCTCATATGGCGCAGAGGTCATAGAATAATCATTGATCACATCTTCACCATGAGATTTGAAATTTATGCTGACATACTGGCCTGCTTCAAACTTAAAAGTATCCTTTAAATTAGCAGGAATTTCAAACTCCAGCGAAAAAGTATTTTTGGTCAGGTCTTCCTTTTTAGCTATTTTTAGGCGGTGAAACTGCGTTAGTTTTCCTTTATAGATTAGTTGTTCCATTCTTCAATTCAAAAATAGATAAAAAATAAATACGAAATTACATTGATGGTATTTTCTTGCAAATAAAACCGGTACTGAATAACCATCGTATATTTTCGTTTAAGATATTATCCTGATGAATTCGCCGTCTTAAAAACTTCGTGAGAAAACAAAAACCAGCGATCATTTAAAAAATAAATTTACTTATGAAAAAGATACTTTTGTCAACACTTTTAGCAGCAACTCTTATCAGCTGTAAGAAGGAAGCAGAAAAAACGGATGATAATACTACTGTTGTAAACGATTCGACAGCAAAACCAACACCTGATCCCGCTCCCATAACGGCATCTCTAAAAGCTTTAAGTCCTCAGCAAACCACCGACTTTCTGCAGACTAAAAACGATACTTTATATGTAACTAACTTCTTTGCAACTTGGTGTGGCCCTTGCGTTCGTGAAATTCCTCATTTTAAAGATAAAATAGCAGAATTGAAAGGACAGCCCGTGAAAATCACATTTATTAGCCTAGATTCAAAAAAGGTATGGAATTCTGAAGTTCCAGCTTTTGTAGATAAACAGGATATCAGAAATAATACAATCTTATTAGATGGCGATGAGCTTGACCAAACATTTTTTAAAAATAATTTTAAAGAATGGAAAGGTGACGCAATTCCATTTACGTACATGAGAAAAGGCGAAAAAACAGATGAATATTTAGGAATGATGACATCAGATCTTTTGAATTCAAAAATAAATTCTTTCATTAAATAATTCTCTTCGGAATTCGTTTCACTCATGTCAAAAAAATTTAAGATTCTGTGTTTACTATTAATTATCGCAATTGTATTAACAGCGGTGATTAATCTGAACACAGGATTTTTAAGTTTAAATCTGAACGACTTTTTTTTTAACTCTGAAAACGGCCAAATCGCTGAAATCAGAGTAAACCGTGTTTTGGTCATGCTTCTGGCAGGAATATCAATTCCGACTTCTGGATTTCTAATGCAGGAATATTTTCAGAATCCGCTTGCAGGACCAGATATTTTAGGGATTACATCGGTTGCCAGTTTGTCTGTTGCATTTTACATTTTCTTTTCACACAGCATTCTGCTTCCGGAATTTTTGCAGAACAGTTTTTTAAGTTTATCCGCAATTGTCGGAAGTTTACTTTTAATGCTCGTGTTGCTGTCGATGTCAAATAAATTTCAGGACAAATCATATTTAATCATTTTTGGGTTTTTAATTTCCGCTTTTGCCGGAGCAATTGTTTCTCTGTTGCAGTTCTATGCAGAAAATCAAAGTCTGAAAAATTATATTTTATGGTCTTTCGGAGCCAATAATATGGTTTCAAGAAATCAAATTATAGTACTTTCAATTTTAGTTTTTATTGGAATTTTATTTTGTTTTAAAACGATAAAACCTTTGATTGGAAACTCACTGGGAAACTCTTATGCTCAAAGTTTAGGGGTGAATCTGAACCATTTAAAACTGCTGATTATTGTGACCTCTTCCCTACTTTCAGCATCCATTACAGCTTTTTTAGGGCCTATTTTATTTATTGGAATTATCGTTCCACACTTTTGCAGATTGATTTATAATCCGGCAAAGCTGTGGCAACAGTGGATCTTAAATATGTTTTTGGGAATGTTAATGATGTTGCTGTTTTCAATTGCTGCTGAAAAAAGTCAAATTCCTTTGAATGTCATCAGTTCAGTGTTTGGAATTCCTGTAATTTTAATGATGCTTTTGAGGCAGAATAAAATTTGAAAGTGAATTGTTAACGAGTCAATAGTGAATTTTTTAAATCTCCTGCAGATTTTGCAGATGATGTATCTGTTTGAAATATTTTAATTTAATTTCTGAAAAATACGTGCACATTGTCTTTCCGTAGAAATGTAAAGTAATTTTACGAAGAGATTTTCATTATGACAAGATAATAAGCAGATGAATGCCAGAATAATATATAAGAAATTATTTATTGCTAATATACTTTTGTTCGCATTTAGCGTGGCATTTCTGGAATATTCAAAACTGTTCAGAATGAGCATGGATAAGCATTGGATTTACTCCTTTGGTCATAGTTGGTGGTTTATGATTGGAATACCTGCAGCATTTTTGGGATCATTAATTTTAGGGATTTTAAGTTTAGTTGATATTAAAGAACATAAATTTTTGTACTTTACTTTTAGTCTTGTCCCTCTTATTTTATTTGTTACTTTTATTTCTATTTAACCCATGCACCTACAAATCAACCAAGCCACTATTGGCTACGACAAAATCCTTATTTCAAATGCCAACGCATCCTTGAAACTGGGTGACGTTTGCCTGCTGATCGGAAATAATGGTGTAGGAAAAACTACTTTAATCAAATCAATTCTGCATCAGAATGCTTTGCTGGAAGGAGAAATTTTTATTAAGGATAAGAACGTAAAAGATCTGTCTGTAAAAGAAATTGCCGAAAATGTAGCCATCGTTTTTTCCAAAGCAACTATTCCGCAGAATTATACCGTTGAAGATTTGATTTCTTTAGGGAAATATATTTATTATCCTTTTTATTTTGAGTTAAACAATGCAGACAGAAAAGAAGTTTCGAACATTATTGATGACTTAGATTTAACACAATACAAAAATACACCGCTCAGAAATCTATCTGACGGTAATCTTCAAAAAGCTTTCATAGGAAGAGCTTTGACACAAAATTCGTCCATGATAATTCTGGATGAGCCAACAACTCATTTAGATGAAAAAAATAAAATTATCATTCTTAAAACTCTTAGAAAATTGGCTAAGGAGCAGAATAAACTGATCCTCTTTTCTTCACATGACTGGCGTTTGGCTAAGGAATTTGCAGACAAAATCTGGTATATTAAAGATAAGAATCTATTTTCAGGAATCGTGGAAGATGTTTTACTTCAGCACGACGAATTAACCAATGTTTCTCTGTTTCAGGTCAATGAAAATTTTGTTGCCCCATCCATCAAATCTCCGCAGCTACAAAAAGAAATGTTATGCTCCTTATTGCAGAAAAACTTTCAGAGGGATTTGTCATCTTTTAATTTTGCTCTCAATGATTCAACTTGGGAGATTTTTCACGAGCAAAAATTGTATAAATGTGAATCTTTTGAAGAAATTGTTAAATTAATCTCAAAGCTTCATTAAATCAGTATTTTATTTATCTATTCCATATACTATGCATGCATAGTATTATGCTAATCATACATTTTAATTAATTGTAAATCAAATTGTTAATAAATTTTAACAATCAATAATACTATGCATGCATAATATTTGCTACATTTGAATAAAGCCGATTAACAAAAATATGATGGATAATAATAAAGAAAAAACAGAAAATGTTGATCTTATTTTGAAGCAGACCTGGTTAGCTGTTTCAAAAATGTATACTGAGCTTGCACAGGAGCATGATTCTACAGCAGTTCAGGCACTTACACTTCTTAAAATTGATCCTAAAGAAGGAACCAGAAGCACTAATCTCGGTCCCAAAATGGCAATCGAGCCTACTTCTCTTACCAGAATCATTAAACTTCTCGAAGATAATGGGTATATCTATAAAGAAAAAACGACAACCGATAAACGCGAGGTAATTATTAAGCTTACTGATAAAGGTTTAAGTTCAAGAAATATGTCTAAAGAAGTGGTAGTTAATTTCAACAAGAAAGTGATGGAAAAGATTGCACCTGAGAAATTAGAAACTTTTAAGGAAGTTATGACTGAAATTATGAAAATTGCTGCAGATTTAAACAACAGAAAATAAAATGAAACCGAGAGGTTTTTTGAAATTATACATATAAAATCAAATATAAATGAAACCGAAAGGTTCCATTTCACAAAAAATAATAAATAATATCTAAATGAAAAGACGAATCAAACACGTAACGGTTTTAGGTTCCGGAATTATGGGAAGCGGTATCGCTGCGCACTTTGCCAATATTGGCGTGCAGGTTTCACTGCTTGACATTGTTCCGTTTGAATTAAATGAAACCGAACAGAAAAAAGGTTTGACGAAAGAAGACAAAGCTGTTCGAAACAGAATTGCTTCCGAAAACTTTGAAAAACTGAAAAAAGCAAGTCCGGCACTACTCTATTCTCCGAAATTTGCGGAGAGAATTAAAGTTGGAAATTTTGATGATGATTTACAGAAAATTAAAGATACCGACTGGATTATTGAGGTTGTCGTTGAAAAACTCGACATCAAAAAATCTGTTTACGAAAAAATCGAACAGTTTAGAAAACCGGGAACTTTGGTTTCATCCAATACATCCGGAATTCCAATCAATATGTTGGTGGAAGGACGAAGCGATGATTTCAAAAAATATTTTGCAGGAACTCACTTTTTCAATCCGGTAAGATATTTACCATTGTTAGAAGTAATTCCAACGAAAGAAACAGATCCGGAAATTGCCGAATTCTACATGAATTACGGAGCTAAATTCTTAGGAAAAACTACTGTTTTAGCAAAAGATACTCCTGCATTTATCGCCAACCGAATCGGAGTATTTTCAATGATGGATTTGCTGCACAATGTTCAGAAATTAGGTTTAAATGTATCTGATGTTGATAAATTGACCGGTCCGGTTATCGGCCGCCCGAAATCTGCAACTTTCAGAACTGCTGATGTTGTTGGTCTGGATACTTTGGTGATGGTTGCGAATGGCGTTCGTCAAAGTGGCGCTGAAGCAAATGATTTCAATAATGTTTTCGCCCTTCCTGAGTACATTCAGAAAATGGTAGATAACAAATGGCTGGGTTCGAAAACCGAGCAAGGCTTCTACAAAAAAGTGAAAGGTGCCGATGGAAAATCTGAAATTCACGGATTAAATCTTGATACTTTAGAGTATGAACTTCAGGGCAAATCTTCTTTTCCAACTTTAGAATTAACGAAAAATATAGACAAACCGATTGACCGTTTCAAAGTTTTAATTGGTGGAAAAGATAAAGCCGGCGAGCTTTACAGAAAGTCTTTAGGTGCCTTGTTTGCGTACGTTTCTCACAAAGTTCCTGAAATTTCTGATGAAGTTTACAAAATCGACGATGCAATGAGAGCTGGTTTCGGTTGGGAAAATGGTCCTTTCGAAATCTGGGATGCAGTCGGCGTTGAAAAAGGAATCGAACTGGCAAAAGAAGCCGGTTACGAAGTTTCGGATTGGGTGAAAAATGTGGAATCATTCTACAAAATAAACGAGGATGGACAAAGCATTTTCTTCGATAAAAACTCAGGAAACTACAATAATATTCCGGGTCAGGAATCATTTATCATTTTAGATAATATCAGAAAAAACAAGACGCTGTGGAGCAACTCAGGTTCTTCGATTGAAGATTTGGGAGACGGAATTATCAACTTTGAAATCCGCTCTAAAATGAATTCTTTAGGTGGTGAAGTTCTGGATGGATTAAACCGGGCCATCGATTTAGCCGAAAGAGAATACGACGGATTGGTGATCGGAAACCAGGGAACGAATTTCTCTGTTGGAGCCAATTTAGCAATGATTTTAATGATGGCCATCGAGCAGGATTGGGATGATTTAAATATGGCAATTGCATATTTCCAGAAATCAATGATGAGAGTTCGTTATTCTTCAATACCTGTCGTAGTCGCTCCTCACGGAATGACTTTAGGCGGTGGTTGCGAAATGACGATGCACGCAGACCGTGTTGTTGCAGCTGCAGAAACTTACATCGGATTGGTAGAAACCGGAGTCGGTGTAATTCCTGGCGGTGGCGGAACGAAAGAATTTGCTTTGAGAACTTCCAGAGAATTTCACAGCGATGATGTGAAAAACAACCGTCTGCGTGAAGCTTTCATGAATATTGCAATGGGAAAAGTTGCCACTTCGGCATACGAAGCTTACGATATGGGAATTCTTGAAAAAGGAAAAGACATCGTAGTTGTTGACAAAAGAACGCAGATCATGACCGCAAAAATGATGGCGAAAAGTTTGGCAGAGCACGGCTACACGCAACCGATCGAACAGACTGTAAAAGTTCTTGGAAAAGATGCTTTAGGAATGTTCTATGTCGGGACTGATCAGATGTTGACCGGTAATTTCATCTCCGAACACGACAAGAAAATCGCAGATAAATTAGCCAACGTATTAGTAGGTGGAAATCTTTCCGAACCAACAGTTGTGACCGAACAGTATTTATTGAATCTTGAGAGAGAAACTTTCTTACAGCTTTGTGGAGAGAGAAAAACTTTGGAGAGAATTCAGTTTATGTTGCAGAAAGGAAAGCCGTTGAGAAATTAATTTTTTGTACAAAGTAAAAAGTATTAACGTAAAATGTATTTGCTATGCACAATTTCAGACATTTAGAAGTTTGGAAAAAATCTATTCAACTCTGTAAAACGTATTATTTCTTTTCAAAAGAATTTCCGAAAGATGAATTATTTGGTCTCACATCTCAATCCAGAAGATCATTGTATTCGATCCCATCGAATATTGCTGAAGGAGCTGGAAGAGATACAAATGCTCAGTTTTCACATTTTTTAAATATTGCTTTAGGTTCTTCTTTTGAGTTCGAAACACAGATAATTATTGTAAATGAATGTGAATTTTTTCCACAGGAAAAATTCGAAATTGTTCTTACTGAAATTCAGCATATACAAAATATGATTATTAAACTGAAACAAGTTTATTCAAGTTAAAACTTTTAAAAATACATTGTACTTTATACATAAATACATATTACAATTATGAAACAAGCATACATCATAAAAGGGTTCAGAACTGCCGTTGGAAAAGCGCCAAAAGGTAGTTTAAGATTTACGCGTCCCGACGTAATGGCAGCAACCGTCATCGAGAAACTCATGGCAGCCGTTCCGCAATTAGATAAAGACAGAATCGATGATTTAATCGTTGGAAACGCAATGCCAGAAGCTGAACAGGGCTTAAATGTGGCACGTTTAATTTCTTTGATGGGATTGAACACCGACAAGGTTCCAGGAGTGACTGTGAACAGATATTGCGCTTCTGGAAGTGAAGCGATTGCGATTGCTTCGGCAAAAATTCAGGCTGGAATGGCTGATTGTATTATTGCAGGCGGTACAGAATCAATGTCATACATTCCGATGGGTGGTTACAAACCAGTTCCTGAAACTGAAATAGCAAAAACCAATCCCGATTATTATTGGGGAATGGGATATACTGCGGAAGAAGTTGCAAAACAATTTAATATTACCCGTGAAGAGCAGGATCAGTTTGCTTTTGAATCGCATCAAAAAGCTCTGAAAGCAAATCAGGAAGGTCGTTTTGCAAACCAAATTGCATCCATTCCTGTAGAATATAATTTTTTGGATGAAAACCAGAAAATGCAGACTAAGAAATTCGATTTTTCTGTAGATGAAGGTCCGAGATTAGATACCTCTCTGGAAGGTTTGGCTAAATTGAAACCAGTATTCGCTAACGGTGGAAGCGTAACTGCAGGAAACTCTTCTCAGATGAGTGATGGTGCAGCTTTCGTTATCGTAATGTCTGAAGAAATGGTCAAGGAATTAGGATTGGAGCCAGAAGCAAGATTAGTTGCTTATGCTGCAGCAGGTCTGGAACCGAGAATTATGGGTATGGGTCCTGTTTATGCGATTCCAAAAGCTTTAAAGCAGGCAGGTTTGGAGTTGAAAGATATTGAATTGATTGAGTTAAATGAAGCCTTTGCTTCTCAATCGGTTGCTATTAAAAAAGAACTGAACTTAAATCCAGATATCTTAAACGTAAACGGTGGAGCAATCGCTCTCGGACATCCGCTTGGCTGCACCGGAACAAAATTGACCGTTCAGCTTCTTGACGAAATGAGAAAACGCGGAAATAAATATGGAATGGTTTCGATGTGCGTGGGAACCGGACAAGGTGCGGCTTCAATATTTGAGCTTTTGTAAATAAACTCAGAGAAATTTTTTTAAACTAAATATGTTAACCAATTCGTCATTAATTTCTGAAATTAAAAGCATCATTTCTCAATCGAGAGATCAGGCGATTCGTTCGGTAGATTATCAGCGAACATTGATGTATTGGCATATCGGACAAAGAATTTTTGAAGAAGAGCAAAACGGAAAAGAGCGTGCTGAATATGGAACTTATCTTATAAAGTATTTATCAGAACAGCTTCAACCTGAATTCGGAAGTGGTTTTTCTCGTCGTCAGCTTGAAAAATACAGACAGTTTTACAGGGTCTTCCCAATTGCGTCCGCACTGCGGACGCAATTGAACTGGACTCAGTATAAGCTACTTATATCCATTGATGACGAGCATAAAAGGGAATATTACATCGCAGAATCTGTCAAAAATAATTGGTCGGCCAGACAGATGGAAAGACAAATCAACAGCAGTCTCTATGAACGGTTGTTGCTGAGCAATGATAAAGAAAGTGTTTTAGCCATTGCAAAAGGTGAATTGATTCCCAACGAACCATCTCAAATTATTAAAGATCCTATGGTTTTAGAATTTTTAGGATTGAAAAAGGAATCAGCGTACTACGAAAAAGATTTTGAACAGGCGATTATTACACACTTACAAGATTTTTTGCTGGAACTTGGGAATGGTTTCTCATTCGTTTCAAGGCAAAAAAGAATCCATTTGGATGGGGACGATTTTTTTATTGACTTGGTATTCTATAATCGACTGATGCAGTGTTTTGTAATCTTTGAAATCAAAACTCACAAGCTCACACATGAAGATTTGGGACAGTTGCAGATGTACGTAAATTATTACGATAGAAAAGAGAAACTAGAGCATGAAAATAAAACAATCGGGATATTACTGTGTGCCGACAAAAATAATTCTCTGGTGAAATTTACTTTGCCCGAGGATAACAAAAGTGTTTTGGCAAGTAAATATCAATTGTATTTGCCCACGGAGAATCAAATTTTAGAAGCTTTGAAAACTGAATTTGATGAATTTAATGATAATCAATAAAGTTATAAAACTTTCCGACTGTCTGTGGCGTGTTGACATTTGCAGCCCGACTTGAACGGAGCTCTTTTTGTGAGGAGGTACGAGCGGGAATGGAAGGCATAAATGAGAAAAAGCGAATTCTTTATCGAAATTTACGAACGAAGTTCAAAGCTGCCCATATAATAAAAAATTAAAAAAAATAAATCATATGTCAAATTTAAAAGGCGGAGAATTTCTGATTAAAGAAATTCCTGCAAACGAGATTTTTAGTCTCGAAGAACTTTCAGAGGAGCAAAAAATGCTCCGTGATTCTGCGAAAGAATTTATCGACAGAGAAGTGATTCCTCATCATGAGCGTTTTGAGAAAAAAGATTATGCTTTGACGGAAGAAACAATGCGTAAACTTGGTGAAATGGGACTTCTGGGAATTACAGTTCCTGAAGAATATGGCGGTATGGGAATGGGATTCGTAAGCACGATGCTGGCTTGTGACTATGTTTCGGGAGGAAATGGATCATTGGCTACAGCTTACGGAGCTCACACAGGAATCGGAACACTTCCTACTCTGCTTTACGGAAGTGAAGAATTAAAAAAGAAATATCTTCCGGATTTAGCAACCGGAACAAAATTCGGAGCTTACTGTCTTACTGAGCCGGATGCAGGTTCTGATGCCAATTCGGGAAAAACAAGAGCGAGACTGTCTGAGGACGGAAAACATTACATCATCAACGGACAGAAAATGTGGATTTCAAATGCCGGTTTTGCAGATACTTTCACTTTATTCGCCAAGATCGATGACGACAAAAATATTACAGGTTTCGTCATCAACCGTTCTGAACTCGAAAACCCTGAAAGTCTGTCTTTTGGTGAGGAAGAGCACAAACTGGGAATCCGTTCATCATCTACGCGTCAGGTTTTTTTCAATGATATGAAAGTTCCTGTAGAAAATATGTTGGGTGAGAGAAACAACGGTTTTAAAATCGCTTTGAATGCATTAAATGTAGGCAGAATTAAACTCGCTGCCGCCAACCTTGACGGACAGAGAAGAATTTTAAATCATTCTATTCAATATTCAAACGAGAGAAAACAGTTTGGGGTTTCTATCTCAACTTTCGGAGCCATCAGAAAGAAAATTGCTGAAATGGCGACAGGAGTTTTTGTAAGTGAAGCAGGATCATACCGTTTGGCAAAAAATGTTGAAGATAAAATTGCAGAATTAGTTTCAGGCGGAATGGATCATCAACAGGCTGAACTGAAAGGTGTTGAGGAATTTGCAGTTGAAGCATCTATTCTTAAAGTTTATGTTTCAGATTTAACCCAAAACACTGCTGACGAAGGGATTCAGATCTATGGAGGAATGGGCTTCTCAGAAGACACTCCGATGGAAGCTGCATGGAGAGATGCAAGAATCGGCAGAATTTACGAAGGAACTAACGAAATCAACAGACTTCTGGCAGTTGGAATGTTGATTAAGAGAGCCATGAAAGGAGAATTAGACCTACTTTCTCCAGCGATGGCAATTTCTAAAGAATTGATGGGAATTCCAAGTTTTGAAGTTCCTGATTATTCTGAATTGATGAGTGAGGAAAAAGCGATTATTGCCAATCTGAAAAAAGTTTTCTTGATGGTTTCCGGAGCTGCACTTCAAAAATTCATGATGGATATTGAGAAACAGCAACATTTACTGTTGAATGCTTCAGAAATTTTAAATCAAATCTACATGGCAGAATCTACAATTCTTAGAGCTGAAAAACATTTCGCTGCCGATTCTGTAGAAGTTGCGATGGCTCAGCTGAATCTTTACAAAGCCGTAGAAAAAATCATCGTTGCCGCCAAGGAAGGAATTATTTCTTTCGCAGAAGGCGACGAACAGAG
The DNA here is from genome assembly GCF_025971945.1 of Chryseobacterium kimseyorum. Taxonomy (GTDB): domain Bacteria; phylum Bacteroidota; class Bacteroidia; order Flavobacteriales; family Weeksellaceae; genus Chryseobacterium; species Chryseobacterium kimseyorum. The sequence goes on along the minus strand of NZ_JAPDHW010000001.1, from coordinate 312,113 downwards.
AATGATGCTTTCTGGTTTGAGAAGATTTACGAAATATACAAATAACCCGAACGTGGTGGCGTTGACTGAGAAAGTTGCGGCGCATTATATTGCAAAAGGGCATTATTAATAATTAGCATTAGTACAAAAACGCTCCTAAATATAAAAAAAAGATCCCGGACAATTTCGGGATCTTTTTATTGATTAAATTTCTTTTTGACCGATCTCATTGATCTCATTGAAATTTTCTTTTGGGTTTACACCGTACTGATTTCTTCCAGGAGTTCCTTCAGTAGCATTTAAAATCAATAACCAAATTCCACCTATGATTGGAATCAGAGAGATTAGTATAAACCAACCGCTTTTGTCAACATCGTGTAATCTCCGTACAGAAACTGCCAAACCTGGAATAAATGTTGCCAAACCATAGATCAAATAGATAAATCCATAAGGAACTTCAGGAGCAAATTTCAGTCCTAAGAGGTTATCTAAAACTGCGGCTGCGATTGCAAAAATAATATTGAATAAGAGATACATCCAGTATTCTGTTCTTCTTGCCCTTCCGTTAAAATCTGCGTACTGTTTCAGTACTTTTAAATACCATTTCATGTTTAAGTTTTTAATTGTTAGACTCAAAAATAATATTTTTCTGCATATTAATTCTCATGATCTTGATAAAATTAGCAATTTATTATACTGATAAACGACTCACATGAATAAATTCAAAAATTTCCTGAATGCAAAACTGTCTCAAACTTCTAACTATACTCATCTTTGCAAACGTTTATTCTCAGCAACAGTTTGTGTTTTTCGGTTCTTATAACTGGGAGAATAATTCAGAAGGGATTTATGTTTATCAATTAGAAAATGAGACCGGGAAACTTACAAAAATCACTTCAATAAAAGATGTTATTAACCCGTCATATATTACAATTTCTGAGGACGGAAAATATATTTATGCATCTTCAGAGAGTAAAATTAAAAATGGCGGAACGGTCAGTTCTTTTCGTTTTAATAAAGAAGAAAAAATCCTGAAGTTATTGAACAGTCAGAAAAGTGGCGGCGAAAATCCTGTTTATGTAAGCGTTCATAAGAATGGAAAATGGTTGGTCAACGGAAATTATACATATGCAAGTGTTTCAGTTTATCCAATATTGGAAGATGGAAGAATAGATTCAATATCACAGTTACTAAAATTTTCCGAAGGAAGTATAAATCCGGATAGACAGGCAGAAGCCCATATTCATTCTGCGGTGTTTTCACCTGATTTTAAAACTATATTTTTTACCGATTTAGGAGCTGATAAAATTCGAATATATCCGTTTGATAATGGTGATTTAAAACCATTAAATGTAGAAAAAAGCCGTTTCATCAAGACAAAACCGGGAAGTGGACCAAGACATTTTATTTTAAGTAAAAACGGAAAATGGGCCTATAGTATTGAAGAAATGGCGGGCGAAATTTCTGTATATGATTTTACAGAAAACACACTCAGAGAGATTCAGAAGATCCCTACGCATCCTGCAAAAATTAAGGATGGGTTTGAAAGTTCAGATCTTCATATTTCTCCCGATGGAAAATTTTTATATGCCAGCAACAGAGGAAGAGAAAACAATATTGCCATCTTTAAAATTCAGTCAGATGGAACTTTGGAAACGCTTGGCTATCAGAAAACATACGGAAAACATCCAAGAACTTTTATTATAGATGAAACCGGAAAATTTGTTATCGTAGCCAATACTGGAAGCAACAGAGTTGTCACTTTTAAAAGAAATCCTGTCACCGGATTGCTCAAAAAAACAGGGAAATCTTTGAAAATAACAAATGTTTCCTGTGTAAAAACAAAAGTCTACGATACACAAAAAGATTAGTTGATATCTAATTTCTCCAGATAAGTCATAATTATTTTTTGAAATTTATCTAAACTTACATTTTCGGATTTAATTATTTTTCCATCTTTATATATATGATATTCATTCGTGTCATTGAGTTTTCTGTTTTTAAAATCTAAAAAAATTCCTTCTTTAATCTTTCCCAAAGAATCTGTTTGAAGATAAGCCAAAGGTTGTGGCTCAAATTTTTCGGCATAGCTTCCATAAAAGATTTTCAAAAGTGCATCATCTTCACTGAAAAAATCTGCTATATTTTCAAATATTTCATCCAGACTATCTAAATTTGGCTGAATATTGAGTCGGTTAAAGACTTTAAATATTTTATCATGACTGTCGTCTCCTAAAACTTCATAATCAGTTGAAATATTATAAGTTATTACGTTCTCATTATAGATTGCACTGGTAACCATTGTGTTTTTCGGTAAATTTTTAATATCAAAATCAATACTTTCCTGAATAACTACCGGTTTGTTTTGATAGAGAAAAGTTTTCACTTGCTTTTTGCCTTGTAACTTAATCGTAACGACTGCTTCTGTATCTGCAGAATTAATCATATGAATTTCATCATTAGATTTTGAGAAGATCAGAGCATTTGCATAATTGACTGCAAACATAGACACTACAACACTGTCCAGTTTTCCGTTCTTATACTTTTTATAAGTACTTCCACTTTCGATTTTCTTTTCTGTATAACTCGAACCTTTTTCCTGACCGAAAGAGAATGTTGCATAGATTATAATGAAGGTAATGCTTAAAATATTTTTCATAGTTGCAATTTGAATCAGTTAGTGAAAGTTCTAATTAAAAGTATTTCATCCTATTTTCTAAACGAAAAATCAACTCGAATAAATTTAATGAAAGTAATTCACTGATTGTAAAGGAATGATTAAAAAACAAAAATAATTTTTCTACGAAAGTTCGGAATTTGATTTCCTAGAATAAATTTTATGAACTGCTGTAAATAAACTGATAACGCCAATCAAAAGAAGGAAAGACCTTACCCAGTTCATAAAACTCCATTCTGATGATAATTTTTTCAACGTTTCAATATCAGGAACGGGTTGAGAAACAAACATAAGATCACTTCGTGGATGGAAGTAAGTAAATGCGAAAATATCTCCTGCAATAGAACATAGCAATGCAATGCCGAGAAATAACCTAACTGATTTTTCGGTTTTCCAAAATACAATCAGAGACAGCAATGTGAAGATTTGGGTTGCCGGTGAAAAAAATTGAAAAAAATTTCCGGGATTTACCGTTTTAAAATATTCTCTTGCCGCCATTATCGACTTCGGAATATCACTTTTAGCTGCTTCTGATATTACCATCGAGTTAAAAACATTCGTAAACAGCACACCGCTCGCCAAAGCAATGGAGATAAACAGGATTATTTTTTTCATTTTATAAGTTTTTAGTTTGTTTAAATTTAACGAAAAATCTGTAACAAACTAAAAACTAATGAATCTAGATTGATAAGCAAAATTATTTTGCTTGCCCGATGTCCAATCTGATGATATTGTCATTCTCATCAGTATGAAAATTAAAATACGTTCTGAAAGTTCCCCATTGTCCGGCGAAGAAATTTCCTTCAAGATTTTTTCCGTCGTTTTCTACTTTGTCAATGCTGAGAAATTTTTCTTGATGATTAAAAGCGTTGTCGAAAAATGATTTTAAATCTAATTGATTCCCATCATCAGTAAGAATCGCATCTTTTGTAAAGTACGAGTACCAAAGTGTTTTATCATTATCTTGCAAAGCTTCGACGGCTTTTTTTACGGTTTCGTTGGTGATATTATTTAAATTCATATTTGTTGTTTTTCTGTTTTTAGCTATTAAGTATAAATTAATTTGGTTTAAGCTGTCATAAAAATGCTTACATCTTTATCCTGTATTGATAATCAAAAATGAAAATGTTTGTTTTTATTAATGAGCACTAATGAAATCATAAATTAAAAATGAGCCACCAAAAAATTTCAATGACTCATTATAATGTACAAATTTATTAAATTATCTTGTGGTATAACCTCCGTTTGCGAAGATGGTCTGTCCTGTGATCCACCATCCGTCGGTTACCAAAAACTCTACTAGTGGTGCGATGTCTTTAATATCGGTTAATCCGCCTAAGGCTGAAGCTGACTTGTGATAAGCAACTGCTTCCGGAGCTTCCTGTCCATAGAAAAATGGCGTATCCATTGGTCCAGGAGCTACTGCTGAAACTGAAATTCCTCTTTCTCCAAATTCTTTTGAAGCCATTCTTGTAAAATGCTCAACTGGCGCTTTTGCACCCGCATAAGTAGAATACAAACCTGTGTACGCTGCTAACAATGATGTTACAATAGTGTTGATTTTTCCATTATTGTTTAAATGTTTTCCAGCTTCCTGAATGAAAAAATAAGCTACTTTTGAATTAATATCGAACATGGTGTCGTAATCGGCTTCTGTAGTTTCTAAAAACGGCTTTTTCAAGACCATACCAACAGTGTTGATCGCAATATCGATACCACCGAATTTTTGTTTTGCAGCTTCGAAAAGTTTCGCGATATTTTCTACTTTGGTTAAATCTGCTTGAAAAATAAAGGCTTCTCCGCCTGCACTGGTAATATCACCTAATGTTTTTTCGGCATCTTCTTTTGTGCTGTCGCTGTTGTAATGAATGGCAACTTTTGCTCCTTTCTGCGCAAAATTACGGCTTAATAAGCCTCCTAGGTTTTTTGCTCCACCTGCTATTAATACTACTTTTCCGTGTAAGTCGTTTCTTGACATTTGTGTATGTGTTTAAAATTTGTTCTGCAAAACTAAGAAAACTGAATGAATATTCAGTCAGTTTTAGGTTAAAAAAATTTAATTTTTTATAGAGTCCCAAGACATCGTTAAAAAAAGTTGAATTGTTGCATCAGTAAATGGAATTTGTTCATCTTTTGCCCAAAGAATCCAGCCATTGATTGTACTGAAAGTGAACAACCTGAGGTGATTGGCTTTCAAAGGTTTAAAAAGTTTTTGCTTAAGACCCTCCTCATAAAATTCATCAAAGACCAAAAATCTCTCCATCGCAATACTGTTGATCTCTTCATTTAATATATTGGAAGAAGCGAATTGGTAAGAGAAATAATACTCAGTAGGATGCTCAACGAAATACCGAACTACCCTCTCCCAAAGAACAAAATACTGCTCTCTGACAGAAAGATTATCCGCAGAATAATTATTAAATATATAATCGGCTTCCTTTTTTTTCTGCCAAATCCAGATTTGCTGTACCAGATCTTCCTTGTCTTTAAAATGCTTGTAAAAAGTACCAATTCCCACTTGCGCTTTGGCTGCAATTTCAGCAACGGTAATTGCGTGCAATCCTTTAGATACAAGCAATTCTATCGAAGCGGAAAGGATATTTTCTCTTTTGTCATTCATTTTAAAAGGTTGAAAATTGAGATCTCAAAGATAGGCATTGTTTAGAGAGTTAAATAATGTTAGGGAGATATTTCGTGAGAATTTAAAAGCAATTCATTTAAAAATGAAATATTTTTTATAATTTTAAATCAAACAAAATTTATGAAAATCATCGTAGGTTCATTTTTAATATTTTCAGGTATATTTTCTGCTCAGACGACGCTTGTCGAGCCATTAAAGAGTGACAGTTTAGATCTTCACAAGTTCAATTCTCCTATTGTAAAAGAAACTGAACAGGCATCTGCTGACAGCGCAATTGCAAAACTTTATAAAATGCCGAATGCTAAACCTGTAAACCCTGAAATGTACACGATTTTAAAAGCGCCGGTAAAAAATAATGATCATTTTAAAATCTTAAATTCTTTTGATTCTAAAAATTCAAAAAAAACAAAAAAACTGGCAAATAAATAAATTCTGATGCCCTTCATTGTTGATAACATCTTCTAAAATTAATTTGAAAAATATAGAATTTATAAAGGCTGTTTTATATTTTTGTAGTCTATTTTTATAAGATGACAAAAGAGGAACTTCTACATAAAGCTATTAGAATCGCTGATAAAGCACATAAAGGTCAAAAAGATAAATACCACGCACCTTATATTGCTCATGTAATGAGGGTCATGGAATATGGTAAAACTTTGGACGAGAAAATTGTGGGAGTATTGCACGATGTGGTAGAAGACAATCCGCAGGATTTCAGTATTGAATTTTTACGAAATGAAGGATTTCCAGAATATATTCTCTATGCAGTCAGCTGTCTGACCAAATATGATCCGGATGAGATTTACGATGATTTTGTGAAGAGAACAGAACGTTCTCCGCTTGCAGTTGCTGTAAAACTCAATGATCTTCGCGATAATATGGATTTGAGAAGAGTTAACCGAGAACTGACTGCGAAGGATATCACAAGATTCAACAAATATCTGAAAGCATATCGCTATCTGTCTGAGAAATATTAATCTGCTCCCGGAAAATGATAGGTTTTGGGCTCATGGCCTTTCGTTCCGTCGATATTTATGTTTAAGGCTAAATAAATGAAGTGTACATTTTTATTTCCTTTTGCATCAAATTCTCTCTGCCACAAATATCCGCCCAGAACACCAAAGTTATCATCAATCTGATAACCAAGACCACCATACACTCTATTTCTTGCAAATGCAGGTTTTATTGGTGATACAATGAAAATTTCATCATAAACGTTTGCAAATAATGTCCCCGGTGCAATTTTTTTAGCATTTAAAGGAACAGAAATATTCAGACGGTAACGGTAACGCATTCTCTCAGATCTTTTGTCTGTCTGTGGCTCATAAAACCATGATTTTTCTGCACGGAACCTGTTTTCAAACTTTACCACTCCGCTTTTAAAATCGATGACATCCTGCAGCCATACACGAAATTCCTCTCTATTAATCGCATGATCTTTGTACGTTGCGTATCTCCCTAATCCGATAAATGGCTTGTGATTTTTGGTCAAATTATATCCTAAACCTCCTTTGATCTCGTAGTAATCGGGATAAGTATATTCCTCGATACCTCTCGACTGACCTTCGGCATACAGGAAAAATTTTGGATGAAACTTATAAGTTACAGTCAGCGCATTAAAAGCGGAAATATGTTCCTGAGCACTCAAAAGACTCATCATCAAAACAAAACCAAGACTTGTAATAAGTTTCATCCAAAAAATTTTTGCAAAAGTAAATGATTTAACAATTAAGTAATGTTAAGTTTACTTAATATTAATATTGTAAGTAAAGCCTATGTGAAACCATCTTTGCGGCATAGGAACTCCAAAAGTTTCTGTATAATCAGAATCTGTTACATTGTTTACCAAAACGTAAACAGAAAAATCATTTTTATTAAAACTTAATTTTTCATCCAGAAGATTGTAACTTCCAAGATTCACGCGGTCATTATATCTGTAAACCAATTCATTGGTGAAATATTTTAAAAACTTTGTATTTAATTTTGCTACAAACTGATGTTTCAGATTATCCAAAACATATCTTGAATACCCACCGCTGAACTCTTTAAACTTATTGTCTAAGTACGTATAACCAACCGTATATTTCATCCAGTCGAAAACCTGATGACTCAATTCAGCTTCAATACCTTTTATTTCGGTATCACCAACATTCTTTGCATACCAGACAGGATCCTGCAAAGAACTTTTAACCCAGTCGATCGCATCTGATGAGCCTCTGTAGAAACCACTTACTTTTCCTAAAATATTTTTAGTCTGATATTGATATCCAATCTCTGCATACACAGCGCTTTCAGGGACTAAATTTTCATTGCCCTGCTCGGTTTTACTGGTATAATACAAATCTGTGAAAGTAGGTACACGATGCACTTTGGAGATGTTTCCATAGATTTTATTATTTTCATAAAATGAATATCCTACATCCAATCCCGGGTAAAAAAAGTTTCCTTCGTTGGAATAGTTGGCCCAGGAAATTCCGGGTGTGATATTTAATTTTTTGTCCAGCAGTGAAATATGGTGTTCAAAAAATACCTGCGAAACAAATCGCTCTCTGTGTCCTAAATTATTACTGGCCAGAAATTCTTTACGTAATTCTACACCCAATCCTGTTGTTCCCAAATTTGAAGTGTATGTTGAGTTGACTTCTCCACCCACATTATTTCCAATGTGCATATTTCTGTAAATCTCAGGCTTTTCTCTATTGAAAAGGTACATATCCTGCCCTCTTCGCCAATACACATTTGAATTTAATTTTAACTTTCCAAAGTTTTGCTGATAAGCCAAACTTACGATGGATGCCTGAAGTTCTTCATACTGCTCAGTCGCAGCAGGCGATGAATAAAAACCGTTTGCCCCGAATTTTTTCTCAGAAATACCTGCCTGCAATCTGATGCTTCCATCTTTTATTTTTAACTGATTCTGATAGAACACATTTTTCATCTCAAAATCTGTATTATGTCTGTATCCTTGCGAAGAATTTGAGTTTGCCTGTAACAGATTTGAAAATTTTTCGTTCCCAAAATTGGCATTTAAACCAAGTCCGTACGTTTCGTAATCGCCACCCTCTGCCCGAATTTTCACTCTTTTTCCAGGATTGGCTTTGGTGATAATATTAATCGCTCCCGCATACGCATTCTGCCCAAAACGTCTTGCCGCAGGACCTTTAATGATTTCAATTCTTTCAACATCTTCCAAATCTACAGGAACATTCAGCGAATTGTGACCGGTTTGCGAGTCATTCATTCTTATACCGTTAAGAAGCAAAAGAACCTGCTCAAAAGAACTACCGCGAAAACCGATATCACTCTGTACACCGTTGGCTCCTCTTCTTCTGATATCCATCCCGGGAATTTGCTGTAAAATTTCGTCAATGCTTGTTGCCGGTGAATTTAAAATATCTGTTTTTGTAATGACAGAAATGTTTTGGTTGGCATTTTTATAAGGTGTAGAAATAAATTTCCCCTGAATTTCTATAGAATCAATTTCTGCAGTTTTTTCCTGCGCCTTGATACTGCAAATTCCTGCAAGAAGAAAAGCTGCGAGTAGCTGTTTGTTCATTGTACTTTTTAGTTTAGTTTGAAGCTTCCAAAATTAGAAGACTTTTTCACAAACAAAAAATGATACATATCATAAAAAAATATTGTCGCAGAGTGCTTATTTAAAGGAAATCTTGAGTGTTGGATAACTTTTTTCTCTGTAAATATTTCTATGAAAATTTATAACAATTCGTTTCATTTTTAATTACTTTTTGATAAAATTTTCAATATAAATCTTTCTGAAATAATTACCGGATATGATCAATACTAAAAATATCATATTGAGAAATTAATATTTTGCTAAGTATTTTTTAATCTTAAATTTTTAAATTCCACCTGCTAAATATCCTTGTTTCGCAGTGGATTTATTTTAATTAAATCCGTCAAAATTTCGTATTTTTGTAGGTCTTAATTTTACTATGGCTCCAATTACAGAAATAGATATAAAAAAACAGGTTTTCGTTAAGAATGCACATCTTAACAACCTGAAACACATCGATGTTTTAATTCCTAAGAATAAATTGATCGTCATCACAGGAGTTTCCGGAAGCGGAAAATCTTCTTTGGCGTTTGACACTATTTATGCAGAAGGACAGAGACGTTATGTGGAAAGTTTGAGTTCGTACGCACGTCAGTTTTTAGGCAAGCTTGAAAAACCTAAAGTTGACGATATCAAAGGTTTAGCGCCTTCAATTGCGATTCAGCAGAAAGTAATTTCTTCAAATCCACGTTCTACGGTGGGAACTTCAACTGAGATTTACGATTACATGAAGCTTCTTTTTGCAAGAATCGGACGCACTTTTTCTCCGGTTTCTGGTGATGAAGTGAAAAAAGATTCTGTTTCTGATGTGATAGATTATATTAAATCAGCAAAAAAAGATACTTCATTTCTCTTAACTGCCCCGCTTGAATATGATATTGAAAATTTTACAGAAAATCTAAATATTTTAAAGCTTGCCGGTTTTACAAGACTGGAAGTAAACGGAAATGTTGCCGGCATTGAAGATCTTGAAAGTTTCGGGTTTGCACCTGGGAAAGGTATGGTGATCAATCTGGTTATCGACCGTTTTTCTTATGAAGATGATGAGAGTTTTCTTCAGCGTTTGGCAGATTCTATTCAAATGGCTTTCTATGAAGGTCGTGGATACTGTTCATTAAAGAATATTGAGACCGCAGAAACTAGAGATTTCTCTAATAAATTTGAGCTTGACGGACTGGAATTTCTTGAACCCAATGTTCATTTCTTCAGTTTTAATAATCCATACGGAGCCTGTCCTACGTGTGAAGGTTACGGTAAAGTGATTGGTATTGATGAAGATTTGGTGATTCCGAACAAAGCATTATCTGTTTTTGAAGATGCCATCGCATCATGGAAAGGAGAAACCATGAGCGAATGGAAGAAAGATTTTATTAAAAAAGCGAAAGACTTCCCAATTCATAAGCCTTATCATCAATTAACCAAGGAACAGAAAAATTATTTATGGAAAGGTGACGGAAGTAAATCTTTTCCGTCTTTGAATAATTTCTTCAACATGCTTGAGGAAAATTTATATAAAATTCAATACCGTGTGATGCTGTCCCGTTATCGTGGGAAAACACTTTGCCCGACCTGTGAAGGTTTGCGTTTGCGAGAAGAAACAACTTGGGTGAAAATTGACGGTCACAATATTCAGTCGATGATTGAGCTTCCTCTGGATGAACTTTCGCCAATGATTCATGGTTTAAAATTGTCTCAGCATGATAAAGATATTGCCAAGAGGTTGTTATACGAAATTACTACCCGACTGGAGTTTTTACTGAAAGTAGGATTAGGATATTTATCGATCAACAGAACATCCAACACGCTTTCAGGTGGAGAAAGTCAGAGAATTAATCTGGCAACGAGTTTGGGAAGTTCTCTGGTAGGTTCTATTTATATTTTAGATGAACCGTCGATTGGATTGCACTCTCGTGATACTGAAAATCTGATTGGCGTTTTAAAGAATCTCAGAGATTTAGGAAACACAGTTATCGTCGTTGAGCACGATGAAGACGTGATGAGAGCCGCAGACTACATCATTGATATTGGTCCGGAAGCGGGTTATTTAGGTGGTGAATTGGTTTTCGCCGGAGATTATAAAGAATTAAAAGATGCGGATACACTGACGTCGAAGTATCTGACAGGAAGACTTGAAATAAAAGTTCCTGAAAAGCGTAGAAAAGCAAAAGAATTTATTCATATCAAAGGGGCAAGAACAAACAATCTTAAAAATATTGACGTTGATGTTCCTTTGGAAAGTTTGGTAGTAATTTCAGGAGTTTCCGGAAGTGGAAAATCTACTTTGATGAAAGAAATTTTGACCAATGACATTCAGATTCAGCTGGGAATGGGCGGTAAAAAAGGTGATTACGATTCTGTGGAATTTCCTAAGAAACTGGTGAAGCATATTGAATTAATCGATCAAAACCCCATCGGAAAATCATCCCGTTCAAATCCTGTTACGTATTTGAAAGCGTATGACGACATCAGAGATCTATATTCTAAACAGAAGGTTTCGAAAATGATGGGTTATAAGCCAAAACATTTTTCTTTCAACGTTGATGGCGGAAGATGCGATGAATGTAAAGGTGAAGGAGTCATCAATGTTTCGATGCAGTTTATGGCTGATATAGAACTGGAATGTGAAGTGTGTAAAGGAACACGTTTCAAAAACGAGATTCTTGAAGTAAGATTTGACGAAAAAAATATTTCGGATATTCTTCACATGACCGTTGACGAAGCTTTGACATTTTTTAAAGATAATAAAGAAGATAAAATTGTTACAAAACTGACTCCGCTTCAGGAAGTTGGTTTGGGATATCTGCAGTTGGGGCAAAGCTCTTCTACACTTTCCGGCGGTGAAGCGCAGCGTGTGAAACTGGCATCATTTCTTGTAAAAGGTGTGACTACAGATAAAACATTATTTATTTTTGATGAACCATCAACAGGTTTGCATTTCCATGATATTCAAAAGTTGTTAAAGTCACTTCAGGCTTTAATCGACCTTGGACATTCAGTAATTGTGATTGAACATCAACCCGATATTATGAAATCTGCTGATCACATTATCGATATCGGCCCGGAAGCCGGAAAGTATGGTGGAGAAGTAGTTTTTGCGGGTACGCCAGAAGATTTGGCAAAAAATAAGAAGTCTCATACAGCGAAGTATATTGCGGAGAAACTGTAAGTGGCTTTTGGCGGTTGGCTTATTGTTATTGGCTTTTGATACTTTAGTGTCTGTAGTCTTATACTTACATCAGTATTGAAAGTTTTAACTTTATTATTTATTATGCTAGCTTTTTTCATCATGCAAAAATGATGAGCAGAAAATTGTTGAAAAGAAAGTTTTCTCCGTTTCAAAATATAATAATAATATTATTTAAAAGCGGACTCAAGAAGCGTTTGCCAAAAATCCAGAGTTATCGACCATTAAGGAGGATAAGTCATATGATTTTTCTAAAGGAGCGGTGAATTTTATCATTTTAAATAGCGGTAAAGTATATTTTTATAATGAAGAATCGATATGGAATTGGTGTGGTTGGCATGTAGATGACAATGATATAATCAACAGAAAACTTAGTAAAGACAGTTTACATCAAATCGATAATAATCAAATTTACTCATTACTAAAGGATAAATCTTTTGAGAAGAATATGAAAGATCATCAAGGTAGACTTCAAACTTTATCGTTTTCATTTAAAAGTGATACGATTAAGAATTTAGATATTTACAGGTTATTATAAGACATCGACAGTTTAGGCTATCACTCATATACTGTAAGAATAATAGCACCTTTTGAAAAGAAAGCTCTTCGCAGTCAATCATAAAAAAGGAAGCAAAATTGCTTCCTTTTTATTACTTCACAGTCATTTTAAAAATTTTTAGTTTTTCACCTTTTTCAGAAACCACTTCAAGTAGATAATTTCCTTTAATCAATTTATTATTTAAATCAAATTGATTGATTTTCTTCTTCTCACATGCAGTCTGATAAATTAACTTCCCGGACATATCAAAAATCGAGAGACTTGTTTTCTGTTTTTCTAAAATGCCTCCTGAAATAGTGAAACTACCGTTATTAGGATTGTCGTACAGTTGCAGGCCATTATCTTTAACTAAATCTGATGTCAACAATTCATTTTTCAAATTAAATCTAGCAATGAAGCCAAACGGATTTCCAGGATAAGGATTCGTCATATTCTGATGCGCTGCACCTTCTGTGCCTATACCGGTCGGTGACCCCGTTAGTCCCCACAATACAAAAGAACCATTATTCAGGAATTTAGCATTGAGGTGTTCTCCAAAGAAGTTTCCGCCCAGACCACCGTAGTAAGAAGCCCATTTTCTATTTCCTAAATGATCGAATTCCGCAAAATACATATTGCTGGAACCCGAAGGATTTGGAACGGTCGTGAGAAATGCTCCGGGAGTTGAAATATTACTCGCCGAACCATTTTGAGATCCTGTAATAATGATTCTGTTGTCTAAAACTGTAAGGTTGTCGGATCCATTAATTATATCATAGCCAATGCCGCCAAAATAGGTGCTCCAGACACGATTTCCTGTCAAATCAAATTTGCTAAGAAAAAGATCTCCACCAGTCATTTGACCTTTAAATGCGCCAGGCGTTGCAAAATAAGTGGGATAATCATCATCTTCGTTTTGACCACTTACATAGATACCGGTCGAATTAACTTGAATAACACTGATCCCCGAACCAGTATACAATTGCGGGTTGAGAGGAGTTCCATAAAATGTACCCCACACTTTTTGACCTGTATTCGCATTCCATTTCATAATAATATTTGATGCAGGTACAATCGGTTGGAACGTGCCTGGGTCAGTGAAATTTCCTGGCATAGCCGGGAAATACTGAGACACAAGATACAGTTCATTATTATAAAATTTAAAATCAAAAATTCCGGTCACACTGAATGTTCCCCAAATTTTCTGTCCTGAAGGACTAAGTTTTACCAGATAAGAATTATCATGTTGAATATTTGAAACTGAATAAGGGACGAAGTTTTGCTGAAATACACCTGCTGTTCCCAATCCTGGAATATCTTCATGAGTATTACCCAACAAATATACATTCTGCTGATCATCAAATCTTAATGTAAAGTATTGTGAACCACCATTGTTTGGAAGGTAAGTAGTCCACAGTAAATTATTATTGGCATCACGCTTCGAAAGAATTATGGTAAAAGTCCCTGCAGCGTTAGTGCCCTGTGTAAGCCATGCTCCAGATGTTGCGAGGTTCTGAATTTGTCCCGGCATTCTTTTCATAGTGTACACATTATCTAATGCATCAATACCAAGAATACGTTCGAAATTTGCATTACTATAGTAGCTTCCTTTTAAAAGCTGACCGCCACTTGAAAATTGGGCATTGTAATAATTTGATGTTCCCGGAAAAATTGTGTTTCCACCTCCTGCAACAAATTGATTATAATATGATGCATTATATCCGTTAGCGAATGAAGTTGTTCCCGGTACATAAAAATTGTTCTGTGAATCTTTAAAAAGAGATGTCCCTGTTACAGAGAATTCTGACAAATAAGTACCAGTGCCGCCTACATAAGTTCCCCATTCTCTTTCATAAGGAAAATTATTTTGGGCATGGTAAAGCTTTCCAATACAGATAATTGATAATAAAGAAAATAATTTTGTGATCATGGTAGGTGGTATTAATTCACTCACAATATACTAAATAATCATATTATGTTAAATCAATTTTCTTAAAAAATAAAAATTGGACTTATCCACAAAAAAATGTGGATAACCTGTTAATTTTAACATTAAATTGATATTGCGTATTAAAAATATTCTTACATTTACTATGTAATAAAACTGAAATGAAATCATTTTTTGCTCTCTTCGTTTTCGGAATTGCAATTAAATTTGAAATAAAAATTTAAGCACAGCATCGTCGGCTGTGCTTTTTTGTTGTTGTTTAATTAAAAAATGAGATGTATTTATCTATTGAATCCGCTTCTAAAGAGCGGATTCTTTCGTTAAAATTTCATAAATAAAATAGTTATGTTGATCATCTTTGTTATTTTTGACCGAATCTAAAAACTATGAAGAAAAACTTATTCAGCCTGCTTGTCCTTGCAGGCGTTTTTGCGCAGGCGCAACTGAAAAACCCGGGTTTCGAAAATCTTGCAGATGCTGCTCCCACAGATTGGAAAGCAAAAACGGTTGACCCTTACGAAATAAAGGTCGATCAAAATGTCAAGCACTCAGGGAACAATTCTTTGCTGTTACAATGCTCAAAAACTGATGCAGTTGGCTTTCAGCCATTTTCTCAGGTAATAAAAATCCCCGGAAAAGGTTTGCGTACGATTGAAATAAGCGCTTATATAAAATCTGAAAACACTGCAGGAGATATTGCAATGTGGACACAGGTGAGAGATAAAGAGGATACTATGATCGATTTTGGAAATTCAATATCTCAGGGAAAGAATGTCGTTCCTAATGCTGATTGGAAAAAGTATTCTTTGGAATTTATGGTGGATGATAAAGCAGATAATTTCTTGCTCGGCGGCTATTTATCGAAAGGTGGAAAAGTTTGGTTTGATGATTTCAGCGTAACTGAAATTCCTTTTTCTGACAAACCGGCATCTGCAGAGGCTTTGAGATATGTTAATGAATTTAAAAAAATCATTCAGAAAAATTCAATTTTTAGAGAGAAAATTGATTGGACTACAATGGAAACCAATCTGCAGAAAGTTTCTAAAGGAATGGAAAGTATTGAAGACACAGCACCAGCCTTGCAGTACATGATGAAAACATTGCGGGAAGCAGGCGATTCGCATTCTTTTATTGAATCTAAAAATACTGTTGATAAAAAAAACACATCTAATCCTGTCGCTAAAGAACCGGAAAGCAAAATTTTAAGTGGCAATATCGGCTATATTATGGTTCCCGGATTTTCATCTGTAAACAAAACAGTCGGCAATTCTTTTGCAGATAAAATTCAGCAAATGATTGAAAAACTGGACAGCGAAAATAATATCAAAGGTTGGATTGTCGATCTGAGAACCAATACAGGAGGAAATATGTATCCCATGATTGCAGGTTTAGGACCATTGATCGGCGATGGTACTCTGGGATATTTTACAGATGGAAAAAAGAAAACTGCATGGAAATATAAAAATGGAAAAGCCAGTTATACCAAAGTCAGCAAACCTTATCATCTTAAAAATGAAAATAATCGAATTGCAGTTTTAATTGGTCCATACACAGCAAGCAGTGGTGAAGCTACGGCCATCTCTTTTATCGGGAAAACCAATGTGAAAACATTTGGAACTCCTTCTGCAGGACTGACCAGCGCCAACGACGGATTCAAACTCAGCGATGGGAAGATGCTTCTTTTGGCAAGTTCTTATGAAATGGACAGAACAGGGAAAAACTACACAGGTAAAATACAGCCCGATGAATTTGTTGAGCCATCAAAAAATTCTGAAGTAGATCATCAAATAGAGTCAGCGAGCCATTGGATTTCAAAATAAAGGTCTAGCTTTCAAACTGAATTTGGATAATTAAGAATGAAAGGGCTTTGATTTACATCAAAGCCCTTTTTATTTAAGGATTTTAAATAAAAAACTGGCAGAAAATATTTCGCCAGTCTCTTGAAAAATGAAAAATTAATATGGATATGAACTCTGTTATTCCTTTGATTTGTTTTAATCGATATACAAATATATAATTATTTAGAATTGATCTAAATAAAATTAAACTGACTTTTGTCAGTTTAAAATATGACAACGAAAATCATTCTCTCGTCAGCTGATCCAGTTTTTTTAGCAGTGTTGGAAATCTAAAACTACCGTGCATTTTTTCAATCTTCTTTTGTACTTCATCCACATCAATTCCGATGGCGGTTACGAATAGTGGCGTTTTGCTTACTCCGCGATAAACCGACCGCCTTTGAGAATCCGCAGCTGAAAACTCATTCTTTGCGATTCCTACAATGGGAAAGTTTTTATCTAATGCTTCGTAAAGATAGCCGCCCAATCCCATTTTTCCATCATCATTTAAACTTACATAACCGTCAACAATGATAATGTCATTTTCTTTCAAATTAATTTTTGACAGTAAACTTAAGATACATGGCAGCTCTCTTTTATAAAACGCACCACTTTCGTATTGTGCTGCGACTGAAATTTTTTCGGTAAATATTTCTTTCTCAATATCTGAATCCCAGTCTTCAAATGCAATGCAGACAGTTTTGGCAATATCGTTCAGATAATAAGTATCAAAAGCGTAGATCATGCTGGATTACTTATCGAAAAATTCTCCAAAATGCCAAAGAATTCCTGAAGGATCGTGGAGAAAACATTCTTTACCCCAATCCATCGTTTTGACCGGGCTGAGCTTTGCAGATGGATATTTTTGTGGAAGATTGAGAGCGGATAACTCAAGATAATACTCTTCAGTATCCTCAACTTCAATAAAAATCATCGTATTTTCAATCCATTCTTTTGCATAATAATCCTGTAGATAAAATGCAATATCATCTTTTTTAAAGACAGAAAAATTGTGTTCAAGCACAGTTTCCTCAAAACCTAAATCTCTGTAAAATGCTCTGCTTTCTTCAAAATTTTTAGCTCCTACAAAAGGGCGGATAGATTTAATTTTTTGCTTCATATTTATTTAAATAAAAAAAAACCTACAGGAAAATTCTGTAGGCCCGGACAGTAACTTATTTTTTATCAACTACAATTCTTGCTTCTCTGTTGGCAATTTCCCAAGCCGTCGCAAAAACCAATTGTGTTCTTTTCTGCAACATCGAATAGTCGATTTTTTCAACGTCATCCGTCGGTTTGTGGTAATCTTCATGAATTCCGTCAAAGAAAAATGCAACAGGAATATTATTTTTAGCAAAATTATAATGATCTGATCTGTAATACAATCTTTCAGGATCTTTAGGATCGTCGTATTTATAATTCAGTTCCATATTAACTGTTTTTTTGTTGGCAGCTTCATTAATCACTTTCAGTTCAGAACTCAACATTTCTGACCCAATAACGTAAACATAATTTTTACCTCTGTTTTCGGGATCATCGCGACCGATCATGTCGATATTTAAATCCACAACTGTGTTCGCTAAAGGAAAAACTGGATTATCTGAATAGTATTCAGAACCAAATAATCCATGTTCCTCACCGGTAACATGAAGGAATAAGATCGATCTTTTTGGTCCGTTCCCAGCTTTTTTGGCGCTTTGAAATGCTTTGGCAATTTCCATCACCGCTACTGTTCCGCTTCCATCGTCATCTGCTCCGTTGTACACTACTCCATTTCGTGTTCCTACGTGATCGTAATGAGCCGAAATTACGACAATCTCTTCAGGTTTTTCGCTCCCTTCAATAAAAGCTAATATATTTTCTGAATCAGGTAGATTTCTTGCACCTCTCTGTTTCATATATTCAGCGGACACTTTTTGGTAGTAAGAACCTAAAGTCTTCGGAAAAGAAACTCCAATACTTTTATAATAATTAGTCATGTAAACTCCAGCTTTCTTTTGTCCAGGGCTTCCCGTGTCACGACCTTCCATATCATCTGCTGCAATCACGTAGAGATTTTTCTTCAAATCCTCCAGCTTAATTGTTTGATAAGCAGATTGAAAACCTTTATCACTTTTAAATACGCTTGAACCTGATGCAGTTGAAGAACTTTTATCATTCACAGCAACTTTTGAGGTTCCGCAACTCGTCAAAATGACCAGAGAAAATATAGGAATAAGAATTTTTTTCATAGATAAATTTTATTTTTTAAAAGTCCATAATACCGCCATGTATGATTATTCAATTACAGTTGTAAGGGCAATTTTAGTTATAATTATTGGTTTAAAATTAATGAAAATAATTTAACTGCGTGCGGTATCTTTTTTTTTATATATTTGATAAGCACTATGAAAAAGAATTACGGATTTAATGATTTTAAATTTTTCACTGAAATGTCTGAACTTGCTTCAAGACATCACAGCTTTGATTTGTCATTAGGTCTTCCTGATTTTGAGATTGATCCTCGACTGCGGCACTACCTGAAAGAGTCTGCAGATGTCATCACTCACAGTTACGAATCGCTCGCCGGCAATCCTTTGCTGATTGAGAATATTCTTCAGTTTAATCTGAAAAGAACGAACAGATTAGAATTAAAAAGAGAGGAAGTCAATATTGTTCCGTGCTCTACTTTTGCGCTCTACACTTCATTGAAATCTATTTTGGAATTTGGTGATGAAGTGGTTATCATTCAGCCGTCTTACTATACTTATGCTCCCTCTATTGTTTTAAATGGCGGTGTTCCTGTGTATTATAATCTTGATCATGATTTTGAAATAGATTGGGAGAAACTTCAAAACTGCATCTCTGATAAAACCAAAGCGATTATCATCAACTCTCCGCAAAACCCGACAGGAAAAATGTGGACCGCTTCAGATTGGGAGCAACTGTATCAGATGATTAAAAATCAGGAGATTTATCTAATTTCAGAAGAAATCTATGATATTTATTGCTACGACGGTATTTCACATTACAGTCCGTTTCTGCATCCTGAACTTAAAAAGAGAACGTTTTCTATTTTCTCTTTTGGTAAAATGTTCCATGCCACAGGTTGGAAGGTGAGCTATCTCTTAGCTTCAGAAGAATTGCTGGATAATTTCAGAAGTCATCAGCAGTACATCTCATACAGTTCAAATGCACCCTGCCAATATGCGATTGCTAAGTATCTTGAAGTTTTTGATCCTGCAGACAATCAGAAAATAATGCAGGACAAGAGGAATATTTTTAATGAAATGATTAAAGATACTCCACTGCAAATCGAAGAAAAAGCGGAAGGTGGATTTTTTCAGTTGGTGAATTTCAGAAATGTTTCTAAAACCATGACCGATGTTGAGTTTTCTAAATGGCTCACGGTTGAGAAAAAAGTTTCCTGTCTGCCGCTTTCTGCATTTTACAATTCCAGACAGGATTCAGATTATATTAGATTTAGTTTTGCTAAGAGAGATGATGTGATCATACAGGCTTTGGAACATCTGAAGAAAAATTTATAGGACTTCTCGCAACTCACGCAGATTTTCAAAGATAAAAACACCGCATTTTCTTGCGGTGTTTTATTTTTAAATGAAAGTTTAGATTTTCTTACAAAGAAAGAACTCTGACGTCGATTCTTCTGTTTTTTGCCATACACTCATCCGTATCATTAGCTGCACAAACAGGATGCTGTGAGCCATAACCTTCAGCTTCTATCCTGTCTCCTGCAATACCCAATTCTAACAGTTTTAGTTTAGTTGTCTGCGCTCGTAGGTTAGAAAGCTGTCTGTTGGCTTCTTCACTTCCTAAATTATCTGTATAACCACCCACCTTAATTTTAACATTAGGATATGCGTTCAGAATCTCGGCTAAATTCATCAGCTGTGTTTCTGATCCATCTTTTAAGTCACTTGACGCTGTTTGAAAGTAAAGATTCTCTATCGTGAACCATGCATTGGGATCTAAGACCTGCTGATCATTTCTTTTGATGTGATCGTACATTACATAAAGTTCGCTTTGATTTCCCAATGAGATCGTCTTTCCTCCTTTCAGTTTAATTTCCTGCACATTTCCTGTATCGTATACAAAATCACCATCTTCATTCATTTGACCCATGATTTCCTGCGGAACAACTATAGTATTTGCACCAGCTGCATTCTGATCAGCTGAATGAACTCCAGCCATTCCAGTTAAGCTTGCAATTTTCGCCTGTCTGTTGGCATCAATTTTATCTTTGTGCATCACAGCTAAAGTCGGTGCGATAACCAATGAAACAATAGACATTAATTTAATTAAAATATTCATTGATGGTCCTGAAGTATCTTTAAACGGATCTCCCACTGTATCTCCGGTAACAGAAGCTTTGTGCGGTTCTGAACCTTTAAAATACGTTTCTCCGTTGATTTTTGCTCCTTTCTCAAAAGATTTTTTAGCATTATCCCAAGCTCCACCTGCGTTATTCTGGAACATTCCCATCAATACTCCGCAAACGGTCGCTCCCGCTAAAAACCCACCCAAAACTTCAGGTCCGAAAATAAAACCTATTAAAAGAGGTGATATAATCGCAATTGCTCCCGGCAGCATCATCTTTCTTAGTGATGCCTCTGTAGAAATGGCAACGCACTTTTCATATTCGGGTTCTGCTTTTCCTTCTAAAATTCCAGGGATCTCTCTGAACTGTCTTCTTACTTCTTCCACCATTGCCATGGCAGCCTGTCCTACCGCTGTAATTGCCAATGAAGAAAAGATAAACGGAATCATTCCGCCGACAAATAATCCTGCGAGAACATCTGCTCTGTAAATATCAATACCGTCTATTCCTGCAATACCTACAAACGCTGCAAACAATGCTAAAGCTGTCAAAGCTGCTGAGGCAATTGCAAAACCTTTTCCGGTTGCGGCAGTTGTATTTCCCACAGCATCCAAAATATCTGTCTTCTCACGCACTTCTTTTGGAAGCTCGCTCATTTCTGCAATTCCCCCAGCGTTATCGGCAATCGGTCCGAATGCGTCAATTGCCAGCTGCATGGCTGTTGTCGCCATCATTCCCGCTGCTGCAATGGCAACTCCATAAAGTCCGGCACATAAGTACGAACCGTAAATACCTCCGGCCAAAACTATGATCGGTAAAAAGGTAGACTCCATCCCTACAGAAAGGCCACCAATGATATTGGTTGCATGACCTGTTGAAGACTGTTTTACAATGCTTTTAACGGGTCTTTTGCCCATCGCAGTGTAGTATTCTGTAATGATACTCATTAAAGTTCCCACAACTAAACCAACCATGATTGCTCCGAAAACACCCATCTTGGTAAATTCTATTCCGCGTAACACCATGGTTTCCGGCAATAAATAATTTACCAGAAAATATGATAATATTGCCGTGATGACGATACTTCCCCAGTTTCCGAGGTTTAATGCATTCTGAACACTTGAAGTGGATGAATCATCGTCGTCATTAATTTTGACGAACAACGTTCCGATCATTGAAAATATAATCCCTGTTCCTGCAATTAACATGGGTAATAGAATTGGTGCAAAGCCTCCAAACGAGTCATCAGAAATCGTTTCGCGTCCCAAAACCATGGTAGCTAATACTGTCGCAACGTAAGAACCGAACAAATCGGCACCCATTCCTGCAACATCGCCTACATTATCACCCACGTTATCTGCGATAGTCGCTGGGTTTCGGGGGTCGTCTTCGGGAATTCCCGCTTCTACTTTTCCTACCAAATCAGCTCCCACATCGGCAGCTTTGGTGTAAATTCCACCACCTACTCTTGCAAATAATGCAATTGATTCGGCTCCTAGAGAAAATCCTGTAAGAATTTCAATAGTTCTTTCCATTTCATGAGAGTCGACAGGAGCGTCCGCAGCGAAGATCTGTTTGATAATTAAATACAAAGCTCCCAGACCTAGCACAGCCAGTCCGGCAACGCCCATTCCCATTACAGAACCTCCTGCAAAAGAAACTTTTAACGCCTTAGCCAATGAAGTTCTTGCAGCTTCAGCAGTTCGAACGTTCGCTTTAGTGGCGATTTTCATTCCGATAAATCCTGCCAAAGCAGAAAAAACGGCGCCAATTACGAAAGCAATACTGATGCTCCAGTGCGAATTTGAATTCGTGGTTCCCATAACGGCAAGTAGAATGGCGACGATGACAACAAAATAAGTTAAGATTTTGTATTCTGCTTTTAGGAAAGCCATAGCTCCGTCAGCAATGTGTCCGCTGATTACTTTCATCTTTTCATTACCTGCATTTTGCTTGGTCACCCAATTGCTTTGAAGGAATGTATAGAGTAATGCGATGACACCAAAAATGGGTACTAAATAAAATAATTCCATAGTTTAATATTTGTTTGGTAATACATTAATAAATATACCAAATTATTTTATTTGCAATGGAAAATGTTTTAATGTCTTAAAAGCTTCTGAATAATGGTAATCCCAACAATTAGTAGATCGTTGATCTTCAATAAAAAAGAGCAAATGAAAATTCATTTACTCTTTATATTTTTTATGGAGAGATTTTTATCCTCCGAACTTGCTTGCGTAATCGTTTTGAGAAGCTACAATTACTTTTCTAGCGTGCTCAGCGCCGTAAACTTCCTGAATTCTACATTTTGCAGGCTCATCCGGAAGATTTTTATACGTTAAAAAGTAGTGCATCAGTCTTTTAACTTCAGCTTCTGGAAGTTCAGCAATATCTCTGAAATGTCCGAAAGCGTGGTCACTCACCATTACAGCAACGATTTTATCATCAGCTTCACCATCATCAATCATTTTGAAACCGCCGATTGGAATAGCCTCCATCAATAAACCTCCAGAATGAATATTGTGAGAACTTAAAACACAGATATCCAATGGATCATGATCTCCCATTGTAACGTCATTTGCTCCACTTTCTACAGCCAGTTTCATTACTTCTTCATTACAGTATGTTCTTGGAACAAATCCGTATAACGCGGGAATAATGTTTGAGAATTTCTGAGGTCTGTCAACCTTCAAATATCCTGTAGCTTTGTCAATTTCGTATTTAATAGTATCTGAAGGAACAATTTCCACGAAAACGTTAACCACGTTTGGCGCATCTTCTCCTGCAGAAATCCCATGCCACGGATGTGCTTTAAAATTTGGAATCATTTATTTATCTTTATTTTTATAGTTTACGCAATTATTAAAATCTCTCTTCGCAAATCTTCAATAGTCGCTCCGATGTAGTCATCTTCATTCATGTAATTCATGATGAGAACGGTCTTAAATTCGTTTAGATTTGCATTGTTATTCAGACTTTCGTAAGTTTTGTGAAGAAGGTCTATCACAGCATTTTTTGAATCAACAATATTCTGCCATGCATTTTTTGTTAAGTATAACTGTTGAGAAGAATTATACTCAAACTCTTCATTAATCGTTCTTTCCGTAAGAAATACAAATTCATGAGCTGCCAGATCTTTATCAAATTTCTGGATAAGATTGGAAGGTTTGATTCTTTCTAAAAACAGAGTCATTCTTTCATAAGAATGCGTTTTATTTTCAGAATTAGATTTTACAGAAAGTAATTTGATTTCCTGATTTTTTAAATTAATATAGGTATAGACAAACTGTCTCAGCAAAACCAAAAAAGGAATCGCCACAATCAATGCAAAAGCGTACGGTAAATAGTCTGAAAAATCTGTCATAATTTGAGGAAGCAAAATTACTAAATATTTGTTATTTAATCGTTATTTTAACAAGTTTTAATAAAAGCTTTGCCCACAAGTAATTAGAGAAGATAATAAATCGTCAAAACTCAGTTATTTTCAATGAAATTTAAAGTAATTTTACGCCACCGAAATCCCCAAAATCAAGCATGTCTCTTAAAAATTACGTTTCAAAATTTCTTTTTAGCTCAAAGATAAGTCACAGTTTTAAATCGTGGGTTTCTCTCATAGTAAACTCAAAAAGATACAGCTCTAGATTAAAGGAAAACACTTTGGATCTTAAAGACAATGAAACTTTTATTTATCATTTAAAAAGTGGATCTAAAAAATTCGATCTTTTCCTGAGAACATTTAAGGGAGATATCGGTGTTTTTTACGAGATATTTTGGATGAAAACATATGCACAGCATCTGTCTCTTTTAAAAACAAATCCGAAAATCATTGTTGATTTGGGAGCACATATCGGGATGACTTCCATCTATTTATCATTGAAATATCCCGATTCAAAAATATATGCGGTTGAAGCCTCACTGGAAAATTTCGAACTGCTAAAAGTAAACACAGGCTCATTTAAAAATATCATCTGTGTAAATGCTGCTGCGTATTTTGAAGACGGCTTTGTGAATTTCAGCAATGATGAACTTTCGTACAATCAGAAAATTTCAGAAACGGGAGTGTCTACTAAAGCGATCTCAATAGAAACTTTGCAAAAGAATTTTGAAATTCCCCATATTGATCTTATGAAAATAGATATTGAAGGTGGAGAAATTGATTTACTGAACAGGAATAATTCATGGCTTTCAGAAGTTGACAATATCATTATAGAAATTCATCATCCTTATACTTCGTCAGATTTAAATAAAAATCTAATGCCATTTGGATTCAGTATCAAACGAAATGAAGATTCTGTTCTGACGCTGACAAAAGACTAGTGATTTACAACTCAAAAAGTGCAGGTCGCTGCGTAACCTCATGATAACAGACACTCTTTTCATCAAAGTAATGATAAACAAGACTTTTTCTGGTTTTTGATTTGTCCAGATGTGGCTCTCCTCCGTGCAAAATATTGGCATGCCAGATAAGTAAATCACCCTTTTTACCTCTGAAAACTTCTTTTTTCAACCCCAATTCTTTTACTTTGCCTTCCAGGAATTCTTCATAGGCCTTGTAACTCTTCTTCCCTATTTTGAAGGTTGAACCTTCATTATCATAGTCAGAATTTAAAAAATATGGTAGCTTATGACTTCCAGGGATATAATGTAGCGCACCGTTGCTTTCATCAACATCTTCAAGTGCTATCCAAACTCCCAGCAGACCGCCGAGCGGATAAGTCGTCATATGAATACTGTCTGAATGAGTTTTCTGCTGACTTCCGTTGATGAAATTGATACTTTGAAAGAGCTTTGCCTGACCGTCTATTAGTACTGAGAGAAATTCTAACAGCTGTTTGTCATTTCCGATATTTTTTACGATTTCCGAGTGATGAATGACGAACATTAATTTACCACCATATCGGAATTTCACTGTTCCATCAGATATCAGCTTATCAATTTCGCTGTTGATCTGATCAGCAATTTTTTCAGTCAGAAAATTTCTCAGTACCAAAAAGCCTTTATCATCAAATTCGAGAACAGAATTTTGATTTTCATGACTTAGATTTTTGTAAAGATCCGTTTCCAACAATTTTGAATAATCAACCTTCCTTTCATTGGCAGGAAGATTTGAAAAATCTTTGCTTGAGATACTCGAAAAATAACTTTTATCCAGTCCGAACTTTTTATAAAGCGGAATATTATGTTTCAGTTTTTTCTTGTTAAAAAAATTGTAAACGATATAAGGAAATTTATAAGTTCTGATTTTATTGAGCATCTCTGGATTACATTGATAATTACTGTATAAATTTAAGAATAATATTTAGAATTAATCTAAACTAGAATCTTTATTTATTCAAAAATCTGAAAAGGTATTTCGGGCTTAACCATTTAAATAATAACTCCTTTTTAGTAGACTCAATAACAGGAAATGGTTTCAGTTCGGGGCGGAAACCTCTGAAAAATTCTTCAACATTCGGTAATTCACTTCCTTCAAAATCAAAAATCTTCTGATTGATATTTTCTTTAATCACCTGATCGATAAGAATGGAAGCTCCGGAAAGTTTCACATAATTTTTATCATTGAATGTTCCCAGCAAAGCATTTGTTTTGTCGTCTGAATACACTGCGATGACATTGATAATCGCGCTTTGATAGTAATAAGCATAAAAATGGACAAATCCAGAGTGAAATAAATCTTCGAAAATTTTAATAAAACGAACGGTATCCCCTTCTTTATCTGCACCAATTAAATGAGATTGAATAAATTCCTGCGCATCTTTAAAACTGATTGTTTTCACTGTTGAATCAGCAAGAATTTCAGGCTCCGAACGCAGTTTGCGTTTTCTTTTCGGAGAATATTTTGAGTAGATACTTGCATAAGAATCAGGATAAATGATGTAATTTTTTTTCTTTTTTAAATCTGAATGAAAATTATTCGCATCATTAAATGGATAAATTCTGATAAGATAATTTTTTTCTAAGTAAGAGAGAAACTGTTCATTAATTTCAACAGAATCTTTGGCTGAAAAAATTCCCACTTGCTGACAAAGCATAGGATTGTGAACAATTTTAAGTCCAAATTTATACACAAAAGGTATGGGCATTACTGCTTCATAATCATTATAGATTAATAATTCCCACTGTTTATCCGAAGTGATATCCAGAAAATTACTTGCTGCAGAATATTTCCTTTGTTCAGAACTTTCTAAGCATTTGGTATATTTCGCAAAATCAATTTCTGCGTATTTTAATCTTCTGATCATAATATTCCTTCGTCGGCGAAACTTAAATAAGAATTTTGGGTAATGATGAGATGATCAAGAAGCTGGATATTCATAAGATTTCCGGCTTCTTTTACTTTTTTGGTGATGCTGATGTCTTCGGCGCTTGGTTTTAGATTTCCTGAAGGGTGATTGTGCGAAATGATAATTCCTGTGGCAAAGTGTTCTAGAGCTGTTTTAAAAACAATGCGGAGATCAACAATTGATTGGTTAATTCCACCCTGAGTTAGCTGTGCAACATGAATGACCTTGTTGCTTTGATTTAAAGATACTGCCCAGAATTCCTCTGTTCTAAGATCAGCCAAATGAAGCTTAAAAATTTGATAAGCATCTTTACTGCTGGAAATTTGAGGTTTTTCAGGAATTTCCTGTGCTGCTCTCCGTCTACCAATCTCCAGAGCTGTTGCTATAGAAATTGCCTTTACCTCGCCAACTCCTTTAAATTTCATCAGATCTTTGATCGTCAGTAAACTCAGTTGGTGCCAATTGTTGTTGACCGAAGCTAAAATTTTTCTTGCAAGTTCCACTGCTGTTTCATCTCTACTGCCGCTTCCCATAATGATCGCCAGAAGTTCAGAATCAGAAAGTGAATTTTTACCTTTCAGCAAAAATTTCTCTCTAGGTCTGTCGTCTTCGGCAAGAAATTTAATAGACATATTGTGCGAATTACTTGAAAATTAATTTAATAGAATGCGTATAAAATAATTGGTTTTTGCGACCTGTCGATATACTTGGCTGTTTGATCAAATGCAGTTTTTGAGAGCATGGGACAGCCCAAACTTAAACAGGCCAAATTCTCTGATTCCCGGTTTGGAATACAGTGATAAGAATGAAGAACAATCGCACGCTGCATCGCATTGCTGTTGGTAGAATCTAAACCTTGTAACCGATATGCTTTTCCAAACTTGCCGACATAATTTTCACGGATTTCATACTTTCCTAATGAAGACTGATAAGAACCCTCTACGTTTGAAAATCTGAGGTCATTTGATTTAGAAATAACAGAACCCGAACCGTGAGAAACGACTGCCTTCTGCAAAATTTTATCATTTTTCAGATCGTAGACGAAATATCTGTATTTCCCGGAATGCGTTTTAAAATTAATAAAAACTGCAATATCCTGATTGTAATTTTTCCCTTTCAGAAAATCTCTGATTTCAGAAACTTTTGATGCAGGCAAAACCAACTGACTTTGCTGAGATTGTGTTTCTGAACACGAAAAAACAAAAAGAAACAGGTAAAGAAGTTGTTTCATCAAAAGTGTTTTTAAAATTGTACTACTAAAAGTTATCAGCACAAGCTTACCGCAAACAGCAAATTATTCAATAATCAGCCCGTCTTTCATCACCAGTTTTCTGTCTGTAATCTCCGCCAAATTCGGGTTATGAGTTACGATGACAAAAGTCTGGTTGTACTTATCTCTAAGATCAAAAAACAATCTGTGAAGATCATCAGCGTTTTTCGAATCTAAATTTCCCGTAGGCTCGTCAGCATAAATGATTTTAGGAGAATTGATCAGCGCTCTGGCTACCGCAACTCTCTGCGCCTCCCCACCTGATAGCTGATTGGGCTTATGATGTAATCGCTGTGCGATTTTCAAATCTTCAAATAGATCGTAAGCTTTTTCTACAGCTTCTTTTTCATTGGCTCCAGCAATTTTTGTCGGAATTAAAACATTCTCCAGCGCAGTAAATTCCGGAAGCAGCTGATGGAACTGAAATACAAAACCTATATTCTGATTTCTGAATTTTGATATCTGCTTATCACTCATGTTGATAAATGATTCGCCATTGAGTTCGATTTCAGTGTTATAGTTTTTTGGACTAGAGGGACTGTCTAATGTTCCTAAAATCTGTAAAAGAGTAGATTTTCCTGCTCCGGATTCCCCAACAATCGAAACAACTTCACCCGCTTTGATGTGAAGATCAACTCCCTTTAAAACTTCCAGACTACCATAAGATTTATGGATATTACTTGCTCTAATCATGCTTCAAAAATAGTGATTTTTTTTCGCTTTTGGCTTTTTTGAAATAAGGTTTTAGCATCCTTCATTTGTTAAAAAATTATCCTTTTTTAATAATGATTCTGAAGGTTGTTCCTTTTCCAACTTCAGTCTGTGAAATTTTTATATCCCCGTTGTGGTATTCCTGCACTACTCTTTTGGCTAAGCTTAAACCCAATCCCCAACCGCGCTTTTTTGTAGAATATCCCGGCTTGAAAGCATTTTGCGCTTGGTACTTTGTCATCCCGCTGCCATTGTCTTTTACTTCTATCAAAATATTTTTGTTTCGTTCAAAAACTGACATTTGTAAAATTCCCTGTCCTTTCATCGCATCAACGGCATTCTTAACTAAGTTCTCAATCACCCAACTCATCAGGATTTTATTGTGCGGAACGAGAATATTATACGTTGGCAGTAAAAGAGTAAAGTTGATTTTTTTAGAAATTCTTGTTTTCAGATAGTCATAATTTTCCTGAATGGTTTCATTAAAGTTCATGTCATTTAATTCCGGGACCGAACCAATTTTAGAAAATCTTTCTGAGATTGTTCTCAGCCTTTCAATATCTTTTTCAATCTCGTGTACGCCGTCTGACTCAGGGTTTTCCAGTTTCATAATTTCCATCCATCCCATCATTGAAGACAGAGGAGTTCCAATTTGATGGGCAGTTTCTTTCGCCAGACCAGCCCAAAGATAACCTTCATCCGTTTTTTTGACAGTCCGTAAAAACCAGAATGAAAATAAGAAATAGCATAATACAAAAAATCCTAAAAGGAAAGGTGAATACTGTAAATTGTTCAGAATTTTTGAATTGTCATAATAAAGAAACTGATTATTACCGTTAGAAAATTCGAGTTCAATAGGCGGATATTTTTTTGCCATCCGTTTAGCCAAGTCAACAATTTCCTGATTGCTGTTTTCGTATTCTTTCGAGATGTTTTTATGCTCTATCACCTGATCATTTTTGTCTAAAATAATAACAGGGATTGTAGTATTTGAACTGTAAATAGTGAGAAGCAGTGACTGAACTTCCAAACTGGAAGATGTTGCTTCCTGCTGAAATTTTATGGCACTTACCAAAATATCAACTCTCCGCACTTCTTCTCTTCTTAAATAATTAATGACCAACGTTGAAGCAATCACAATAGCAATCACAACGAGCGTCATCAGAGAAAAAATAAACCAGTTGTTGAATCTCGAAAATATGGATCTTTTTTTCAAATTAATTATTTTAAAACATTTAAAATCTTCTGCAGCTCAGTACTTCCGCTTCCTTCATAATTGTTAATAATGATTGAATAAACATATTTTTTACCGTCTTTTGCACTGTGATATCCTGCGTAAGATTTTGTATCTCTCATCGTTCCGCTTTTCATTTTCATTCCGTTATCCTGAGTGGGAAATCCTTCATAGTAAGAATCGAACCAGGTTTGCTTTTTCGCGTATAGTAAGGCCTGAACTTCTGCCTTAGCGGAAACATAATTTTGTGGCGAAAGTCCGCTACCGTCAGCGAAATTAATCATGTTTGAAATTATTTCTTTCGATTTCCAAAATTCTTTCAGATAAGCGACTCCACTTTTGAAACTTGAATTTCCTTTCTTCTCCTTCCCTAAAGTCTTGATTAAATTTTCTCCGTACATATTGACAGATTTTCTCAGGAACCAATAGACTATTTTGTCTAGAGTTGGTGATTCATAAGTGAAAATAATATTGCTTTTGGGGAATTCTAAGATTTTCTTTCCTTCAATTTCAATCTGAGTACTGGTCATTACTTTTCCTGAAAATTCAATTCCTGAATCTTTTAGCCACTGCTGAACTTCTAAACCCAGCTGTAAAGGAGGATTAGGCACAGAACCTGAAACCGTAGTGATTTTTCCTGCAGGTAAATTTCCGTTAATCAATGCGACGTCAGAATAAGGGGAAGTAAAAATCAGACTCTGATCAGAACTTCCGGCTGCTTTCAGGTCATTTAACCATTTAATTCCCGCTAACGGATACGAAAAACTTTTAAAATCTGTTCCGCTGATGTTGATGTCAAATTGATTTTCTCTCCAGTTAATTCCCCAGACTCCGGCTCCGTAGTAATTTCCGAAATCGTCATACGGCCAACCTCCAGGAATGGTCTGATGATCAAAATATGAATCGTCAACAATCAAATCTCCGGATATTTTTTTAATTCCTGATTTTTTAATCGCATCTAATAATTTTTGTTTAAAATTTTCAGGTTTGTAGCCATCATATCTCCAGCTTCCTAAAGTTGGATCACCATTAGAAGTAATAAAGAGGTTCCCATTTAAATTCCCATTTGAAATTGTACCAGAATATGCCGAACTTGTTTTGTAAGTGAAATTTTTGCCTAAAGTTTCTAAAGCAGCTGCAGCAGTGAAAATTTTCTGTGTAGAAGCAGTTGAAAGTCCTTTACTTCCCTGATAATCATAAACAGCATTTCCGCTTTCATCAGCAACATAAAATGACAGGTTAGACGAAATTGCCGTACTGGAATTCATCAGTTTTTTGGTTGCATCATCCAGTTTTTGGGTGATGTTTTGGCTGAATAAAATTTGTGCGGAAAAAGTAAGAATGGCAAACGATCTTTTCATTATTGTGATGTTTATTCAAATATAAAAATTATGAAATAAAATTACAGCTGACTGCCAGATTCAATTTCGTAAGGTTCTTTATCTTTCTCAAAAATTCTTGTCAACTCATTACCTTCTACGGTTATTGTATCATTAATTCTTCTGATCCAGTTACCTTCGCGCAAGCCGACAACCTTCATATCATTTTGTGTCAAAAATTCTTTTATTCTGGTTTCTCTCGTTTCACCGTTATGTCTAAGTTCAGGATTTGGATCTAAATAATGTGGATTGATGTTAAAAGGAACCAATCCCATACAGTCAAAACTTGGCGGATAAACAATGGGCATATCATTCGTTGTTTTCATAGTTTGACCGCCAATATTACTGCCTGCACTGCAACCGAGATATGGTTTTCCGCTTTCAATATTTTGTTTTAATATTTTCATCAAATTTTCCTCATGCAGGTTTTTTACCAATAAAAATGTATTTCCGCCTCCCGTAAAATATCCTTCTGCTTCGTTAATGGCTTCAGTTTTATTATCAAATTCATGAAGACCTTTCACCTTTATATTAATCGTCTCAAAAAAAGACCTTGCTTTTTCTGTATAATCATCATGAGAGATTCCGCCGGGTCTGGCAAAAGGAATAAAAATAATTTCATCAATTCCGTGATATAAATTAATTAATTCTTCTTTTAAATATTCTAAATACGCTCCACCGAAGAGTGTGGAAGTTGAAGCTAAGATGATATTCATGACAGATTGTAAATAAATTGTGACAAAACGTTCTGTGACAAAGATAAGTTCAAAAGATAACGATTCAAAAATTTAGTTAAAAAATAATTCCTGATATTAATAATTTCTAAAAAAACTTAAACCTTCTAAAATTTCTGGTTTTATGGAATTATAATTGAACATTTAAATTAGAATTTTAAAAAATGTAAGATTATGAAAATGATTAAAAGTAATGTTAGAAATCTTTTTTTAGGTTTAATGCTTGCTGGAACTGCAGGTTTTGTGAACGCACAGACTACTACGGAAACAGCAAATACAGCAACAACGAGTCCGGCTCAAACTAACCCGACTATTGATGCACTCAAAAAACAAGTAGAAACAAATCCGAAAGATGCAGAGTCGTTGTCAAAACTAGCTACAGCATATCAGGACGCTTCTGACTGGCCAAATGCAGTCGATACCTGGAAAAAAATATCTGTTTTATTGCCAGATTGGGCACCATCTTACTACAGCCAGGGATATGCGTATCAATCTGCTAAAGATGATGCCAATGCAAAAATTGCATACGAGAAGTATATTTCGACTGTAAAACCAGAAGAACTTGAACAGAATAAAAAAAGTCTGGCATACGCCTATCTGTATATTGCCTTTGCAGAGCAGCAGACAAATCCTAATAAGGCAAAAGAATATATTGCGAAGTCACTGCAGTATGATCCGAGCAATCAGGACGCTGTAAAACTCAGCAAGGCCTTAAATTCATAGTATAGTAAAATCCGGAAACATCTCCGGATTTTTTCTTATATTAAAGATGATGAATGTAAAATTATTCTATTCAGTGAAAAGGATGTGAGATGGACAATATATTTGATGGCTTTGATAGTAACACATTTCGTAACATCTGATCAATCTTTAATTAAGAAGTATTCATTATCTTTGTAAGAATAAATCTATCATATGAAATTTTTTATTGACACTGCTAATTTAGAGCAAATTAAAGAAGCTAAAGACCTTGGTATTTTGGATGGTGTAACCACAAATCCATCATTGATGGCAAAAGAAGGCATCAGAGGTGCTGAAGCAATTAAAGATCATTATAAAGCTATTTGTGAGATCGTAGACGGAGATATTTCTGCTGAAGTGCTTTCTACTACTTACGAAGAAATGATCAAAGAAGGCGATGAGTTGGCTGCAATTCACCCAAACATCGTGGTGAAAATTCCAATGATTAAAGATGGTATCAAAGCATTAAAATATTTTTCTGACAAAGGAATCAGAACCAACTGTACTTTGATTTTCTCTGTTGGACAGGCGCTTTTAGCTGCTAAAGCAGGTGCATCTTACGTTTCTCCTTTCCTTGGAAGATTAGATGATATTTCTACTGACGGTTTGAATCTAATTGAAGAAATCAGATTGGTATTTGATAACTACATGTATGAAACTGAAATTTTGGCAGCATCTATCCGTCATTCAATGCATATTATCGACTGTGCAAAGATTGGTGCAGATGTGATCACTTCGCCACTTCCTCCGATCTTGAGTTTATTGAAACACCCGTTAACAGACAGCGGATTGGCTCAGTTTATCTCAGATTCTCAGAAATTAGCTTAAAATTAAGTTTAAAATATGAACGCCCGAAACTAAGGTTTCGGGCGTTTTTTACTGTAGCAAATCGAGTTCCGACAGATTATTGTCTTTTGCATTATTTTCTTTTGCTCTTTTCTCCTGATCACGCATCATTTTTTCAGCATCGAGCTCTTTTCCATTGCTGTCTGTAAATTTAACGCTGCCACCTCTAGACATCAGCTGTCTCATCCCTTTTGTGGGATTATTTCTTGCGTCTATAAACTGTTTTTTATATTTGTCCTGACTGAGAATAATTAAAGGGTCGTATCTTTTGCGATTATCGTCGCTTATCCATACGTCTTCTGCCTTCAGTCTCTTTACTTCTTTTAAAACAAATGAATGTGAATTTGTTCTGTCTTCAATTTTTACAATCAATCCCGGTAAACCATTGAATTTATACGGGCCATCCTGAATAGGAATTTCTGTGGTAAACCAGGCTATCCATTGTCTGCCGGCAAAATTCCCCACAGCCTTCTGAGCATTAAACTCTCCTACTTTTTGTTGATCAGGAAGAATTTTCCAGTCAATTTTTCGACCATCAGAAACTTTATACTCATCCATATCAATTCGGTTAAAGAACTGAATTTTATAATCCGGATATGTTTTTTCTACGATATGCTGAACACTTCCAAACGTTATCCCCTGAAAATCGTTGCTACCTCTTTTATCTATTTCTCTCATGAGTGAATCTGCCAAAACCTTGTCCCGGCTGTAAAATTTCGAACCGTTTTTTGAAATATCAAGATACATCAGTTCAGTTATAGATCTGTCTTTTGCTGTAGAATCGGTCACAAATTTGTATTCATAGCTGAATCTTTGATTTTGTGCATACAAAAGAATACCTGAAAAAGTAAAAATTGTAAGTAATAGGTTTTTCATCAGTACTTTAAAATTATTTTAATAAGTCCAATTCTAATACATTATTGTCTCTGGCATTATTTTCCTTGGCTGCTCTTTCTTTGTCTTTAATTAATTTTTCAATATCCAGAGGTTTTCCAGACTCATCAATTATATTTATTTTTTGATTACTTGAAACTATCTGTCTTAAACTTTTAGCCGGATTATTTCTAAAATCAAGAAACTGTTTTTTATATTTGATCTCATCAAGTGAAATTGTTGCATTGAAACTCTTTATTTTATTGTCACTTTCCCATTGATAATCTATAGGAAGTTTTTTGATTTCTTTTAATACAAAAGAATGCGATTGGGTTTTATCCTCCAATTTTACAATTAACCCCGGAAGACCATGAAATTTATAAGGTCCATCCTGAATCGGCACATCAGTTGCAAACCACGCCGTCCAGATTCTTCCTGCAAAATTAACGGAAGCTTTCTGAGTATTCAATTCACCTATTTTCTCTTTATCGGGCAGTATTTTCCAGGCTAATTTTCTCTTTTCGGTAACCTTGTACTTATCCATTTCAAAAACGTTGAAGAACTCAATTTGGAAATCGGGATATGTTTTTTCAACTACATAATGCACCAATCCATAATCTAATCCTGAAAAATCTCTCGCATTTTTTTTCAATCTGTCCTGATGTATGGAATCTGCTATGCTTTTTTTCAAACTGTAAAATTTAGAACCTGTTTTAATGGCATCTAAAACCATGAGTTCAGTTTCAGATTTACTTTTTTCAGTAGAATCTTTTACAAATTTATACTCATAAAGGAAACGCTGGTTTTGTGCGGTAAATTGTAAACTGAAAAATGACAAAAATGTGATAAGTAATGTTTTCATTTGGATGTTCTAAATTATTGTAATAAGTCTAATTCCAACAGATTGTTGTTCTTCTTATTGGCTTCTAACTGTTGTTTTTCTCTTCTTTTCATCATTTCATTGGTATCGATAATTTTTCCCGAAGGATCTTTCATTTCAATTTTTCCGCCTTCTGCTAAAAGTCCACGAAGTCCTTTATTTGGATCTGCCCTGTTATCCAGATATGCTTTTTTATATTTTTTATCGTTTAAAACAATAAGGGGTTCATATCGTTCTATATCCTTTAAACTTTTCCATTCTTTTTCATTCCCAAATTTAGCCACACCTTTTAATTCAAAAGTATGTGATTTTGTTCTGTCTTCCAGTTTTACAATTAAGCCCGGCAGACCATGAAATTTATACGGTCCATCCTGAATGGGAATATCTGCAGTAAACCAAGCAGTCCAGACTCTACCGACATAGTTGCAAGTTGCTTTCTGAGTGGTAAACTCACCCACCTTTTCATTTTCCGGCAATATTTTCCAGTCTATTTTTCTGGATTCCTGGATCATATATTCCGAAGAACCTAAGCGTGTAAAATATTTTACAGAGTAGTCTGGATAGTTTTTTTCGATCTGATATCTTATTTTTCCCTTGCTTTTAAATCCCTTTAAATTAATATGATTATCGAAACCTCTCGACTGTTTTTTAATCTCTGCATCCATCATTGAATCAGATTCAAACACTTCTCTGCTGTAGAACTTTGAGCCGTGAGGAAAAACTTCTAAAAGCATGATTTCTGTTGCTGTTTTATCTTTTTCTGTAGAATCGATGACAAATTTATACTCATAAGAAAAACGCTGATTCTGTGCGTAAGATGAGATGCTTAAAAAAGACAGTATTCCAATAATGATTCTCTTCATAGAATTTTTTTTCACTAAAATAGGATATTATTTTTAAAAGACAATGCTTTAGGGTTTAGGGTTTAGGGCAAAATTAGAGAATAAGATGTATGATTTTATAAATTTTAAACAAAAAAACCTCCCGAAATGAGAGGTTTTAGTATAATATAAAAAGAAAATTACAGTAACAAAGTTAGTGGGCTTTCTAAATATGTTTTTAAAGTCTGTAAGAACTGAGCTCCCGTAGAACCGTCTACCACTCTGTGATCACATGCCAATGAAAGCTTCATAATATTTCCTACTACGATCTGACCGTTCTTTACGATCGGTTTCTCGATAATTGCACCTACAGAAAGAATTGCAGCGTTTGGTTGGTTGATGATACTTGTGAAAGTTTCAATTCCGAACATTCCTAAGTTTGAGATAGAGAATGTAGAACCTTCCATTTCGTTTGCTTTAAGACCTTTAGATTTTGCTCTTCCGGCCATATCTTTCACAGCAGCAGAAATCTGAGTGTAATTCATCTGATCTGTATTTTTCAGAACCGGAACCACCAATCCGTCAGGAATTGCAACTGCTACTCCGACATTGATGTTTCCTCTGTGAATTACTTTATCTCCTGCCCAGCTTGAGTTCACCTGTGGATGTTTTCTTAAAGCAACAGCTGTCGCTTTAATCACCATGTCATTGAATGAAATTTTAGTATCTGGCAATGAGTTGATTTCTTTTCTCGCTTCAATCGCTTTATCCATGTTGATTTCAACCATCAGATAATAATGAGGAGCAGAGAATTTACTTTCAGAAAGACGTTTCGCAATAATATTTCTTACCTGAGAGTTTGGAGTTTCTGTATCTTCTCCCTGCACAAAGCTTAAAGCAACCTGCGCTGCTGCATTACTTTGTTGAGCCGTAGCAACTTCAGTTTTTTGTGAAGGCTGATAGTTTTCAATATCTTTTTTCACAATTCTTCCGTTTTCACCAGAACCCTGTACGCTATGGATATCAACACCTTTATCCTGAGCCATTTTTTTAGCTAAAGGAGAGATTGCCACTCTGTCAGACGATGATGCATCAGTAGTTTGTGCAACCGATTTCTCTTCAGCTTTCGCTTCAGATTTCTGTTCAGCTGGTTGATCTTCAGATTTTGATGCCGGTTTTGCGGCACCTACTCCAGAAACATCAGTTCCTTCAGGACCGATAATTGCTAAAACGCTGTCAACGGGTGCAGCTCCACCTTCTTCAACACCTTGCTTCAAAAGAACGCCGTTGAATTCAGATTCGAAGTCCTGAACAGCTTTATCTGTTTCGATCTCAGCTAGAAGATCTCCTTCTTTCACTGTATCTCCAACATTTTTGTGCCACTTAGCTACTTTACCTTCTGTCATTGTATCAGAAAGTCTTGGCATTGTAATTACCTCTACACCTGCAGGAACTTCTGCTGAAGTTTGCTCAACGCTGGTAGATTCATTTTCAGTTTTAGATTCTTCTTCAGACTTTTTTTCTTCAGAACCACCTTCTGCTGCAGGAGCACTACCTCCTTTTAAAGAAGAAATATCTTCACCTTCTTTACCGATAATTGCCAGAATAGAATCAACTGCCGCTGCAGAACCTTCTTCTACTCCTACAAATAAAAGAGTTCCTTCAATTTCAGATTCGAAATCCTGAACCGCTTTATCCGTTTCAATTTCAGCTAAAATATCTCCTTCCTTTATTTTATCTCCTACTTTTTTATGCCATTTCGCCACTTTACCTTCCGTCATAGTGTCGGAAAGACGTGGCATTGTAATAACTTCTGCCATATTTTTTTTAATTTGAAAATTTGGGAATTTGAAAATTAAAAAAGGATGTATTTACGAACTCATTTTCAAATTTTCAAATTAACTTAATTATCGTTTAGTTTTCTAATTGGTCTAAGAATGGATAATCTTCCTGAGCGTAAACGTACTCATAGATTTTCTCTGCAGTCGGGTACGGAGAATTTTCCATAAACTCGATGCACTCTTCTACGAAATCTCTAGATTTGTTATCTGTAGCTTCTAATTCTTCTTCAGTTGCCCAGTTGTTTTCTAAGATTCTCGCTTTGATTAATTCAATAGGATCATCTTTTTTAGCAATCGCAACTTCATCCTTAGATCTGTAAGGTTCTGCATCAGACATAGAGTGACCTCTGAAACGGTAAGTTCTTGCTTCGATGAAAGTTGGTCCGTCTCCTCTTCTAGCTCTCTCAATAGCCTCATAAGCAGCTTCAGCCACTTTCTCAGGATCCATTGCATCAACAGCTAAACAAGGCATTTCGTAACCTAATCCTAATTTGTAGATATCTTCATGGTTAGCAGTTCTTTTTACAGAAGTTCCCATTGCATACTGATTGTTTTCAACCACAAATACTACAGGAAGTTTCCAGTTCATTGCCATGTTGAAAGTTTCGTGAAGAGATCCCTGTCTTGAAGCACCATCTCCGAAGAAACAGATGTTTACTGCTTTTCTGTCGAAGTATTTGTCTGCAAAAGCAATACCTGCACCCAAAGGAATTTGTCCTCCTACAATACCGTGTCCTCCGTAAAAACGGTGTTCTTTACTGAAAATGTGCATAGATCCGCCCATACCTCCGGAAGTACCCGTAGCTTTACCACAAAGTTCTGCCATAATTCTTTTTGGGTCTACTCCCATTGCCATCGGATGGATGTGACATCTGTAAGCAGTGATCATGCTGTCTTTAGTTAAATCCATTGCATGCGTAAAACCAGCCGGAATAGCTTCCTGACCGTTGTACAAATGTAAAAAACCTCTGATTTTTTGTTTTAGATAAAGAGAACGGCATTTGTCTTCAAACCTTCTCCACATTGTCATATCTTCATACCATTTCAGGTATACCTCTTTAGAAAATTCTTTCATGTGCTAGCTTCTTGCTTATTTATTATGAAATAGTTGAGCAAAAATATAAAAAAAACTTTGTTTTTATTATATATAGAGCAATTGTTTTTTTAGTTATAATGTTATATTTACATCACAAAGTTCACTATGGAAGAAAAAAAGACCTCTTTACTATACATTGTTTCAAGAATTATCTCCGATTTTTTTAATCCTTTAGTCTCTTTGGTTATCTATTTTGTGTATTTCAGTATTCAGAATTATACGTTTAAAGAATCATTTACCCATTTTCTTCCTATCTTACTGATGACTATTCTTCCGGTAATAATTTGGATTGTCTGGAATGTAAAAACCGGACGATATACCAATATGGATGTTTCAAACAGAGTACAGAGAAAAACATTATATATATTCATTGCAGTGTGTATTATTTCCTATCTGACATTTAATTATATTAAGAATGGATTTATAGACTTCGTAATGCTTTTTATTTTGGTACTTCTTTTTGCGTTACAATTCAGCAATTTATATATTAAAAGTTCGATGCATACTGCATTCAACGTGTTTGTTTCCGCACTGTTCTTTGCCTTTGACGTGAAAATTGGTTTTGCCTGGCTGGCAATTGCAATTTTGGTAGGAATTACAAGAGTTATTCTTAAAAGACACACTGTAAAAGAAGTTTTTATGGGTGCAGGCATCTCTGTTTTAGTTTCTTTTCTTTATCTTTATTGCAACAATAAGTATCAGCGCAATGATTTACCTACTGAGGTGATACCTGTGGAAACAACAATCAAATAAAAGTTTCCGTGTTAAAAGGATACTTTATTACTTATAAATTTCAGTTCAAATATGAAAATAAATCATCTTACTTCAGCAGAAGAAAACTTAATGAAGCTTTTTTGGGACTTAAATTCATTCTATCTAAAGGATGTTATGGAAAAACATCAAGAACCAAAACCACATCAGAATACAGTTTCCACTTATCTTAAAATATTGGTTGAAAAAGGTTATCTGTCGACAGAAAAGGAAGGAAGAATTTTCAAGTACAGTGTTATCGTGCCTTTCGACGAATACAAAAAGTTTATTTTGAGGGAGCTTACTCAGAATTTTTTCAACAATTCAGGAAAAGAAATTTTAGAATTTTTATTTAAAGAAAATCTGGTTTCTCAAAATGACCTCAAAGAATATTTCGATCTTAAGATTGAAATGAAGCCTGTAAAAGTAAAAGCGCCTACCTTAGAATTCGCAGAAGAAATTCTGAATCCTAAGAAAGACAAAAAAGGAAAAGAAAAGGATAAGAAAAAGAAGAAGAAAAAAGATTAATACTTAATGGATTGCATTTTATTATGGATGCCTGTTACACAGTAATCTAACTGTAATAGAACAACAATTTATTTTCCCTCAAGTAAAGACATAAAAAAAGCGGCTTAAAAGCCGCTTCAATTTTTTACCAACGACTTCCGCCGCCTCCGTTACCTCCACGGTTGTTGTTGTTTCCGTAACCACCTCCAGAGTTACCTCCTCCACGGTTGTTACCATAACTTCCACCTCCGCTTCTGTTATTATCAAAACTTCTTCTTGGTTTTTCTTCTCTTGGCTTAGCCTCAGACACGTTAAGAATCTTACCGTTAAGTTCTTTTTGATTAAGAGCTTCGATAGCTTGAGCTCCTTCTTCGTCACCCATTTCTACGAAACCGAAACCTCTAGAACGACCAGTTTCTCTGTCTGTAACAATTTTAGCAGATGATACATCGCCAAATTCTGCGAATAAATCGTGCAACTCATATTCTTTAGTTGCGTAATTGATGTTTGAAACAAAAATGTTCATTGTAAAAAAAAAATTAAAAATTAATATAAATTCTGGTATAAAAGAAAAGCAACATAATAATGAACATAATATTGATTCCTGATATAAACGATTGCAAGATACAATTAAATTAAATAAATCAAAACTTTTTTTAAACTATTTCAACAAATGTAATTAATTTAATATTAAATTAACATAAAGCTTACCATATCAACAGTTTATAGAACTGAAAAACTTTTGTTACAGTTGATTTCAGACCGGTTTAATCACTTTATTGAGATCATATATCTACGAAATAACCTTAATAAATTCTGTAGAAAGCAATATTTCAGTTTTAAACATTAAATTTGTACTGCAAATAGCAATTACATGAATTACCACACGAGAAAATGGGTAAAACCTGAAGATTTAAATCCTAACCAATCACTTTTTGGAGGAAAATTATTACAGTGGATCGATGAAGAAGCCGCTTTGTATGCTGTAATACAGCTTGAAAATAAAAAAGTAGTCACCAAATACATTTCAGAAATCAATTTTGTAAGTTCTGCAAAACAGGGTGATATTATTGAAATTGGAATTGAAGTTTCAGCATTTGGTTCCACTTCTCTAACTTTAAGATGTGCGGTGAGAAACAAAATGACTCACCAAACCATTATCACTGTTGACAGAATCGTAATGGTAAACCTCGATGAAGATGGCAATCCTTCTCCACACGGAAAAACTAAAGTCGAGTTTGTAAAAGACAGGTTAAGTAATCAGTCATGAAAATCTTCATAAAAAATATGGTATGTAACCGTTGTATTACAGCGGTTGCAAATATTTTTGAAAAATCTGAGATTCAATTTAGCACGATTCAACTGGGAGAAGTTGAAACTGCTTCTGAAGTCTCAGAAAGTGATCTCAACCAATTGCAAAGTAATCTTGAAGAAATTGGCTTTGAAATTATAAAATCTCCTTCCCAGCAACTTATTGAAAATGTTAAAAATCTGATCATCTTAAAAATAGGCCGATTAGATACAGATGAAAATTTTGTTCTTTCAAATTTTTTAAGTGATGCATTACATAGAGATTACAGTTCTTTATCTAAAGTATTTTCTCAAAATGAAAAAACTACGTTAGAGCAATATTATATACTTCAGAAAATTGAAAAAGTCAAAGAACTTTTGTTTAATAATGATTTTACTTTAACCGAAATCGCCGGACACATGGGCTATAAAAGTGTACAACATCTTTCAACCCAGTTTAAGGCTACAACCGGCCACACTCCTACTGAATTTAAAAAACTGAAAGTACTTGACAGAAAACCGCTGGATTTTGTCGGTGTGCTGTAACTTTAGAATTTTGTAAAAAGTTTAAGTGTGACAGATCCATTATTCAACTTTAATTTCTCAATATTATTCTTAAGACACTCAAACACTACAGAGCGAGCACCCTTCTACCTAAAAAATCCCCAATTCTATAACTATTATCCTTAAAATTATAACAGTCTTCCATTTTCATTTTGGAAATTTGTAAAATAAATCTAGGATTATGCAAAAGGAATATAAAGTTTTGGGAATGACCTGTTCAGGTTGTCAAAAGATAATTTCCGAAAAACTCAACAGTTTGGAACATATAGAAGCTGACATTAACCTCCAAAATAATACGGCAGTCATTAAATCTGATCAAGAAATTGATTTAAATGAATTAAATAATGCCTTAGACGAAATAGGAAATTATCAGCTTGAAGACCCAGACAATCCGGAAAAAGCTTTACAAAAACCTCAGGACAGGGTTTCACCATCATCGGTTTATTACTGCCCGATGGAATGCGAAGGCGAGAAAGTGTACTTCAAACAAGGTGGTAGATGTCCGGTTTGCAATATGTTTTTAGTTCCTATTGAAGAAAAACTGGCAAAAGATCCTAATTTTAAGCCTGTTTTTTCTAAAACGAACCTACCCAAAAATTTCAAAGACCACATAGGAGATTATTACTGTCCGATGTTCTGCGAGGGCGATCAAATTTATGATGAAAAAGGCGACTGCCCGGTTTGCCATATGCATCTGGAAGAAATCACCGAGGATATGGTAAAAAATTCAGTTTCAAATCACCATTCTCACTCACAAAGTCAACATCAGGAAGCTCCGAAAGTTACAGATGATATGGCAGGAAAATATTACTGTCCTATGTTTTGTGAAGGAGATAAAACGTATGATTCCAATGTAGGTTGCCCTGTCTGCGGAATGGATTTGGTAAAATATCCCGATAAAAATGGAGATGGCGGCGAAGATGAAACTTTCAATATTTTGAAAAGAAAATTTATCACATCATTGGCATTTACAATTCCGGTTTTCATTTTATCCATGGGTGGAATGTTGATCAATTTTCCGTTTTCACATCAGATTCAAGGGTATATTGAACTGATATTAACGCTTCCTGTCCTGTTTTATTCCGGATGGTTTTTAATGAAGAGAGGTTTTGTTTCATTTAAAACATGGAACTTAAATATGTTCAGTTTAATTGCTTTAGGCGTTTCTGCGGCATTTATTTTCAGCATTATATCTCTCATTTTCCCTGATCTGATCCCACATGAAATCCGTGGTCATGGTCATGAAATACCACTGTATTTTGAGGCAGTTTGTGTGATTATTACTCTGGTTATTTTAGGGCAATTGATGGAAGCTGCTGCTCACAAAAGAACAGGAAACGCTATAAAAGAATTGATGAATCTTTCACCGGATGAAGCTAATCTGATAGTAAATGGCGAAGAAAGAAAAGTCCCATTATCAGAAATAAAAATTGGAGATCTACTAAAAGTAAAACCCGGAGAAAAAATTCCTGTTGACGGAAAAATCATCGAAGGAAATTCTGTAGTTGACGAAAGTATGATTACCGGCGAACCTATTCCTGTTGAGAAAAATTTAGAGGATAAGGTGACCTCTGGAACGATCAATGGCAATCAGGTTTTCATGATGAAAGCTGAAAAAGTGGGTGATGAAACCTTGCTTTCAAAAATTATTAAAATGGTCAATGATGCAAGCAGAAGCCGAGCTCCGATTCAGAAACTGACCGATAAAGTAGCGAAAGTTTTTGTTCCGGTTGTGATTTTAATTGCAGTCTTAACGTTTGTTTTATGGCAATTTTTTGGCCCTGAAGGCAAAAAAACTCTGTTTGCTTTTGTAAACGCAGTGGCCGTTCTTATCGTTGCCTGTCCGTGTGCTTTAGGATTGGCAACGCCGATGTCTCTGATGGTTGGAATTGGTAAAGGTGCAAAGAATGGCATCTTAATTAAAAACGCCGAGGCACTTGAACAGATGAATAAAGTAAACGTTTTAATTACCGATAAAACAGGAACTTTAACTGAAGGAAAACCTTCGGTTGAGCACATTGAAACTTTAAATAATGACGTCCATTTACTTTTAAAATTAGCTTATTCATTAAACCAAAATTCAGAA
This sequence comes from Chryseobacterium kimseyorum, assembly GCF_025971945.1. GTDB lineage: Bacteria > Bacteroidota > Bacteroidia > Flavobacteriales > Weeksellaceae > Chryseobacterium > Chryseobacterium kimseyorum. The sequence continues at coordinate 267,506 of NZ_JAPDHW010000001.1, read as the reverse complement.
CATCCACTGTCAAATGCCGTGATAAAGAAAGCTCAAGAAGAAAATATTTCGGCGGAAAAAGTAAGTGATTTTGAAAATATTTCCGGGAAAGGTGTGAAAGGAAATATCAGTGGGAAAACCGTTTACTTAGGAAATGAAAATCTTTTGATTTCAAATAAAATTCAAATTCCCGAAAGTTTAAAACAGAAAGCTGTAGAAATTCAGTCAAAAGCGTATACGATTTCTTATGTTGCCCGGGAAAATGAAGTTTTAGGATTGATCAGTTTTACAGATAAAATCAAAGAAAGTTCGCGACGAGCAGTCGAATTACTTCTCAATGACGGAATAGATGTCATCATGATGACCGGTGATAACGAACACACCGCAAAAGCCGTTGCAGATGCTCTTGGTATCAAAAATTTTAAAGCCAACTCTCTTCCGGAAGACAAATTAAATGAAGTAAAAAAACTCCAGCAGCAGGGAAAAATAGTTGCTATGACTGGCGACGGAATCAATGATTCTCCTGCCTTAGCTCAAGCAAATATCGGGATTGCTATGGGAACCGGAACCGATGTCGCAATTGAAAGTGCAGAAATTACTTTATTGAAAGGTGATTTAATAGGAGTTGCCAAAGCGAAAATTTTAAGTGAAAAACTGCTTAAAAACATTAAAGAAAATTTATTCTTTGCCTTTATTTACAATGTTTTGGGGATTCCTATCGCGGCAGGATTGTTGTATCCTTTTTTCGGAATATTACTGTCACCAATGATTGCAGCGGCAGCGATGAGCATCAGTTCTTTATCTGTGATTTTAAATTCGCTGAGATTAAATTCTGTTGATTTAAATGTGAAATAAATCTTTTTGAATATTCTGAAAATTGCTCAAAAAGATATGAAATAAAGCAGATTTTTGCAGACCACAAATATTAATAAGGCACTTTAAAAACAGAGTCATTTCGATCTCAGAGAGTTTATTAACTATTGATCTTTTACAATGCAAGAAAAAAACCTTTACATCGGTTGCTCAGGATTTTACAACAATGATTGGAAGGGAACTCTGTATCCGGAAGAAGCAAAAAGTAAAGATTATTTAAGTTTATATGCTCAGCAGTTCAATGCAGTTGAAATCAATTCTACATTTTACAGAAAACCGACTGCCAAAACGCTTCAAAAATGGTTTGATGAAACTCCGGAAAATTTTAAATTTTTCATTAAAATTCCGAAGACTATCTCTCATGAAAAAAGATTGGAAAACTGCAGAGAAGACATCGGTGAATTCTGCACACATATTCAGACAAATTTAAACGAAAAACTTGCAGGATTTCTTTATCAATTTCCACCTTCATTTAAGAACACTGAGGAAAATTTGAATCTTATTTTAGAGAATATTGATGATCAGTTTTTAAACGTTATTGAGTTCCGCCATGAATCCTGGTGGGACAGTGAAATTTTTAAAATTCTACAGGAACATAAAATTATATTTTCCGGCGTAAGTTTTCCGACAAAGCTGTCAGAAGATGTTATAATTAACTCTCAAGATGTACTTTACTACCGTCTCCACGGAAAACCGGTCCTTTACAAGTCGGAATATTCTGAAGATTTTTTAAATGATCTTGCACATAAAATTAAAGATTCAAAACTAAAATCATTTATTTTTTTCAATAATACCTGGGGAATTTCGGCTGTAAAAAACGGGCTCTATCTTCGGCAAATATTGACTCAATAATTTTTATTAAAATTAAATTAAATCTTAAATTTTTTCACCATTATTGGTATTACAATTGCTAAATTTAAAACTTGAAAATTAACATTTTTTAACAATTTAATATCCATCAATTTCCATGAATAAAACTTTTGTGGAAAAGTCTTTCAACAGGACTTTTCTAGGGATGGTTGCAGTATTCGGTGCAACTTCAATTTTGTTTACAGGTTGTAATCAGAAAAAAGACAAGAAAGAATCTGAAACGGTGATTTCTAAAAAACCTCCCGTCGCAAAGCAAGTTTTGAAAATTGATGATGATGAAATCATTTCAGATAAAAGAGTTATTTATCTCACATTTGATGACGGTCCCAATCGTGGGACAGAAAACCTTCTTAAAATTCTTCATAAACGGAATGTTTCAGCCACAGCATTTTTGGTTGGTGAACATGCTAACGGGAGTATAAGCCAAAAACAGGATCTTGAATCTCTCAGAAAGGACAGATTAATTGAATTGTCTAATCACAGTCATACGCACGCTCACAATAGATATACGGACTTTTATCGAAATCCCGCATTAGTCGTTCACGATTTCGATACAGCAAAAGACAGTTTAAAATTAAAAAATAAAATCGCCAGAACACCGGGAAGAAACATCTGGAGACTCAACAATATTACCTGCACTGACATTAAAAGTTCAAAAGAAGCTGCAGACAAATTAAAGCTTGCCGGTTACAAAGTAATCGGCTGGGATCTTGAATGGAAACCCACAAACAGAATGCAGCTTAAAGATAATCATCAGGTGATGCTCAAAAGAGTAGACAGTATTTTTTTCAATGATCTTGAAAAGACGTCAAGACATTTAGTTTTTCTTACTCATGATCAATATTTGACCGATGCGGATTCTGTTAACGAACTCGATTTGTTTATAGAAAAACTCCAGAAAACAAATCGTTTTGTATTCAGAAAAATCTCGGAATATCCTAAAATTAATGAAGTTTTAAATTAATTTAATCTCCCACAGATCTCACGGATTTTCACAGATGATTGCGTTTAATTACAATGTCACATACATATCTGTGAAAATCTGTGTGATCCGTGGGATAATTTTGCATATAAATTTAAAATCTAAAAGTAATTCCATTATTTAATAGTTTTTCTTTTCTAAATTTCAGAAATTTGCAGGTATGAGTATTCAGGAAAATTACAACAAGATAAAAAATCAACTTCCTTCTGAAGTTGGATTGGTGGCGGTTTCGAAAACACATCCCGTTTCGGCGATTCAGGAAGTGTATGATCTGGGTCAGAAAGTTTTTGGTGAAAATAAAGTGCAGGAACTGGTTGAGAAATATCCTCAGCTTCCAAAAGATATTCAGTGGCACTTAATTGGGCATCTTCAGACCAACAAAGTAAAATACATTGCCGAATTCATTGATACTATTCAAAGTGTAGATTCTGAGAAGCTCTTACACGAAATCAACAAAGAAGCAGGCAAGTACAGCCGAAAAATCAACATTTTACTTCAGGTAAAGATTGCCGAAGAAGATACAAAATTTGGATTGGAAATTGAAGAAGCCAAAAACCTATTTGAAAAATTTGTAAACGGTGAATTTCCAAATGTAGAAATCACAGGATTGATGGGAATGGCAACTTTTACGGAAGATGAAAGTCAGGTAAGAAAGGAATTTCAAAAATTAAAGAGTCTTTTTGATCATTTAAATACAATCAGGCCGTTGCAAACACTTTCGATGGGAATGAGTGACGACTTCCCTATCGCTATTGAGTGCGGAGCCAATTCTGTACGTGTGGGCTCAGCGATATTCGGAAGACGAGATTATTCGATCTAAATATCTATTTCAACAGTTCAGGCTGCATTAATTTTCCCATTGAGTACCGCATTTCAGAACATTGAAGTTGTAAAGGTTTTATTCTATCGCGTGAACTCTTGTCGAAGATCTTTTAAATCTGTATACTATTCAAGAACTTTAAAAACTGATTTTCAGTAAAACCGTTAATATTATTTATATCATTGAGAAAATTAGGCTTTAAAATGAAATGCAATACACTTTTGGGAACGATTTTTGCTAATACTCAACCAAAAAATACCTAAATTTGCGACTATGCAAAAAATCCTTATTGTAGAAGACGAAAAAGCAATCTCCGGGGTACTTCACAGTATTCTTTCGGATGAATTGACCGAATACGAATTTGTTATTGCTGAAGACGGCCTTGAAGGCTACAAACAGGTTGAGAAAGAAGACTTTGCCTTAGTAATTTCAGATATCAAAATGCCTAAAATGTCAGGAACTGAGTTTTTGAAACAAAGCTTAGTGTTAAAGCCTGAGTCAACGTTTATTATGATTTCAGGTCATGCCGATATCGATTCTGCGGTAGCTTGCTTAAAGGATGGAGCTTACGATTTTATCTCAAAACCAATCGACATCAACCGATTGATTACAAGTGTGAAAAATGCTTTAGTAAAGGAAACTTTAAAAAAAGAAAATAAAAATCTTCAGACCGAAAACAAAACCCTGAAAAGAAAAGTCAACAAGAAATACCAGATGATTGGTGAATCTGCTCCGTTGAAAAAAATTCAGGAGATGATTGAAAAAGTGGCTGTTTCTGATGCAAGAGTTTTAATTACCGGTCCGAATGGTGCCGGAAAAGAACTGGTGGCTCACGCTATTCACAATCTAAGTGAAAGAGCGAGAGGCCCGATGGTAGAAGTAAACTGTGCTGCGATTCCTTCTGAATTGATTGAGTCTGAACTTTTCGGTCACGTTAAAGGTTCATTTACAGGTGCTATCAAAGACAAGCAGGGGAAATTTGAACAGGCTAATGGTGGTACTATTTTCCTGGATGAGATCGGTGATATGAGTTTAATCGCTCAGGCAAAGGTTTTAAGAGCACTGCAGGAAAGCAAAGTTTCTCCGGTAGGAAGCGATAAAGAAATAAAAGTTGATGTAAGAGTTCTTGCAGCAACTAACAAAAATATGGCGAAAGAAATCGAGGCTGGAAGATTCAGAGAAGATTTGTATCACAGATTATCGGTTATCGAAATCTACGTTCCGCCTTTGGATGAGAGAAAAGAAGATATCAAATTGTTGGTAGACCATTTTTCTACTTTGATTTCTGATGAACACGGTACAGCTTTGAAAAAGTTTGATGAGACTGCTATTGACGCTTTAAAAGCGCTGTCGTGGACAGGAAATATCAGAGAGCTGAGAAACGTTGTGGAAAGATTAATTATTCTTGGAGGAACTACAGTTTCCGAAGAGGATGTTGCAAGTTTTGTGAGAAAATAATTTAATTATTAATTAAAATAAATTATAAAAAATTTGCAGTATCTATACTGCAAATTTTTTTTGTAAAATATCATGAGTTTTTTAAATAAAAATTACACGAAAGAAGCCCTTACTCTGGCACTTCCAGTAATGCTGACCCAGGTTGGGCAGGTTTCTGTAAACCTTTTTGACAATATCATCGTCGGCAGATTGTTAGGTGCGGATGCACTGGCATCTGTCTCTTTGGGGAATGCAGTGTTTTTCTCCATGTTTGTTTTGGCACTGGGATTTTCTTTTGCTATTCCGCCTTTGGTTTCTGAGGCACATTCTCAGAATGACCGCAAGACTATCAATTCGGTTTTCAGTCACGGTTTTGTAATCAATATGACTGTCGGAATTATTCTGATGCTGGTCTTGTTTGCCGGATTACCGCTACTCTACCATTCTGGTCAGCCGGCGAAAATCATTCCGGATACAGCAGACTTTTTATGGATTATGGCGATCAGTATTGTTCCGTTTATGGCATTTCAGACTTTGAGAGAAGTATCTGAAGGTTTATCCTATACAATTGGAGTGACCAAAGCGACTATTATTGCGAATGTTATTAATATCGTTTTAAATTACGTGTTCATCAAAGGACTTTGGATTTTTCCTGAAATGGGTGTGAAAGGTTCTGCATTGGCAAGTTTAATTGCCAGAATTTTCATGGTAGTTTTCCTTTATTTTGTTTTAATGAAAGAACCGAAAACAAGATTGTACATCAAACAGTTTTCACTGAAAATGCAGGTTTTTTCTAAGCAGATGTTTGAGAAAATGGTAAGATTAGGTTTCCCGACAGCCTTACAGATGTTCTTTGAAGTGACGGCTTTTGCGGCAGCAGCATTTATCTGCGGGCTAATTTCTTCGCATGATATCGCTTCGCACCAGATTGCATTAAGCATGGCATCTTTTACCTTTAACTTATGCATTGGTTTCAGTGTGGCTTCAACAGTAATGATTGGCAGAAAACTCGGTGAACAAAACTTTGTAGAGCTAAGAAAAATAGGAATTAACAATCTGAAAATTGCTTTTCTTTTTATGTGTATTTGCGGATTAATTTTCGTTCTGGGACGAAATATTCTGCCTACATTTTTTACAAAACCTGAAGAAGTAGAAGTGATTATGCTGGCTTCTAAACTGATGATTATCGCAGCATTGTTTCAGCTATCTGATGGAATTCAAGTAACAGCTTTGGGAATGCTGAGAGGTTTGCAGGATGTGAAAATTCCGTCAATAATTACGTTTATTGCGTATTGGCTCATTACCATTCCTTTAGGATATTTTCTTTGTGTCACCTTAAAAATGGGCGCTTTTGGAATGTGGATCGCACTCGGATTGGGATTAACGATCTCTGCATTTATGCTGGTCAAACGTTTCCTGGATATGTCTGCCCGAAGACTTAAATCAAATAAATTATAATATTGAAGCGGTCTTTGGATCACTTTTTTTTGATTATCTTTAAATTTCAATATTAACGATGAAAGATGTAATTGAAACTGAGCGATTGTACTTAAGAGAATTTGATATCAGCGATGCAGAAAGTTTTTTCGAATTAAATTTGAATCCAAATGTTATAAAATACACTGGAAATTCTGCGTTTAAAGATATTGATGAAGCTAAAGTTTTTCTGGAAAACTATTCTGATTATCAAAGAAATGGTTTTGGAAGATGGGCAGTCATCAATAAATCAACGCAAGAGTTTCTCGGTTGGTGCGGATTGAAGTACAGTGAGGAACTGGATGAAACAGATATTGGCTTCCGGTTTTTTGAACATTTCTGGAATCAAGGTTTTGTTACTGAAAGCGCAAAGGTCTGTATCGATTATGGTTTTAATGAATTAAATATAAAAACAATCATCGGAAGAGCTATGAAGGAAAATATTGCTTCTATTAAAGTCTTAGAGAAGATTGGACTTCAATATGAAAGAGATTTTGATTTTGATGGTCATGACGGTGCTGTTTATTCAGTTAAAAATAAAAATCATTCAGTAAAATGATGCAAGATATTATACTTAGACAAATTGGGACAGACGATGTTGAAGAGCTGCAAAAAATTGCAAAAGAAACTTTTTACGATACTTTCTCGCCTCACAATACAGAGGAAAATATGGCTCAATACATGGCTACAGGTTTTACCACTGAGAAGTTAACCTCAGAAATCCAAAATGAAAATTCAGAATTTTTCTTTGCATTAACCAAAGAAGAAGTGATTGGTTATTTTAAAGTGAATTTAGGAGATGCCCAAACGGAACTGCAGGATAAAAACTCTCTAGAAATTGAAAGAATCTATGTTTCAAAAGATTTTCACGGGAAAAAAGTAGGACAGATTCTTTATGACAAAGCATTGGAAATTGCCAAAACAAAAAATTTAGATTATGTCTGGCTGGGTGTTTGGGAAGAAAATCTCAGAGCGGTTCAGTTCTATAAGAAAAATGGTTTTGTAGAATTTGACAAACATATTTTCAAATTTGGAAACGAAGATCAGACTGATCTTATGATGAAAAAAGAATTAAAATAAATTAAAAATTCAAGTGGGCGAATCGTCTTACATTTTCCACGGGAAGGGGATATTTTATATATTTGTCCAGAAAATTATATGAACGTAATGCGAAAATCCCTTACTCTTATCGGCTTTTTAACCAGCCTTTTTTCGTACTCACAGACTAACAGATTTGTATACGAATTGCAATACCGGAGAGATTCTACTGAAGATTACAGAAAGACACTGATGAATCTGGATATTTCCGCCAAAACAGTTAAGTTTTATGACCAGACGTTTGCTGAATATGATTCTATCAACAAAGCCGCCGGGACTACCGTATCAAAATACAGCACCAAAACAGATCAGATTATCTCAAGAGAAATCAATTCTAATAAAAATAATTGGTTCAGAGATTTTTTCGACTACTTTGTTGTGAAAACCAATGATGAAATGGCGTGGAAAGTGATGCAGGAAACCAAAAACTACAACGGCTATTTATTACAGAAAGCTGTCACCAATTTTGGTGGCAGAAGTTGGACTGCATGGTTTTCAAAGGAAGTTGATATCAATGAAGGACCTTACAAATTCCGTGGACTTCCGGGTCTTATTTTTCTTTTGGAAGATACCGAAAAAAACTTCAGCTATCAACTTAAAAAAATGTAATATTGCCGCAAACATATGATACGAATGATTTTGTGGAAACTCATTTTGGCAAAAAAGCCATTACTGTCACCAATCAGAAATTTAAAGCTTACTTGGAAGATTTATACTTAAATCCTACAAGAATGCTTTCTGAAAACATAAAAAATGGAGGTAAAGCCAACTTTAAAAATGAAAACATAGAATCCATAGAAGAACTGAACAGCAAAAAAGGAATGCTTCAAAATGGCATTAAAGGCAGATATATTTTTATTGAAAAAGATAAGCAACCGAATTTTAAAAAGTAATAATTAGTGAAATTTGCTTTTTAAATTTTTTGGCATATTTAAAATGACAAAAATCCTATATTAATGCGATTAAAATAGTTTAGTAAGTCTAAGAGACAAACGACTTTAAAAAAAACCTCGCTCAATTGAGCGAGGTTTTATCATTTATTTCTTCAGACATTTCTCAAGAAACTGATCCTGCTCCCAAAGCAAATGAAGAATATTTTCTTTTGCTGCATAGCCGTGAGATTCTTTTGGCAGAAGAACCATTTTCACAGGTGCTCCTAAATTTTTCAAAGCTTGAAAATATCTTTCGGTCTGTAAGGTAAATGTTCCCGGATTGTTGTCTGCATCACCATGAATTAACAACATTGGCGTTTTCATTTTATCTGCATTCATAAACGGTGACATCGTGTTGTAAATTTCCGGAACATCCCAATAGTTTCTCTGTTCGCTCTGGAAACCAAATGGCGTTAAAGTCCTGTTGTAAGCACCGCTTCTGGCAATTCCACATGCATAATCTTTAGAGTGTGTCAGAAGGTTGGCCGTCATAAACGCTCCGTACGAATGTCCACCGACTGCCACTTTATTTCTGTCGATGTATCCCAGCTGATCTACAGCGTCGATTGCAGCTTTTCCGTTGGCAACCAATTGAGGAATGAAGGTATCGTTGGGTTCAGTTTTTCCTTCCCCTATAATTGGGAAAGCAGCATCATCCAGGACCGCATATCCTTTTGCCGTCCAGTATACAAATGAACCGTAATATGGGAACGTAAAATCGTTCGGGTTCTGTGTGTTTTGCCCGGCTGTATTTTTGTCTTTATATTCTGTAGGATAAGCCCAAATCAATAAAGGAAGTTTTTCTTTCTTCGCCTTTCTGTCGTAGTTGGCAGGTAAATAAAGAGTTCCCGTTAAAGTCACTCCATCGTTTCTTTTGTACGTGATTACTTCTTTGTAAACATCTTTAATGCTTTCAAAAGGATTGGCAAAATTGGTAACTGCTTCAGATTTGTTCGATTTGATATTTTTCTTAAAATAATTCGGATACTGACTTGCCGACTGCTGAATTGTCAACACCTCTCCTTTTGAAGGATTGATGATATCGATGATTTCTTCTTTGGCTCCTTTGAGATTTGATGTGTAGAGTCTTTTCTTCTTTAAAGATTTCATGTCCATTTCATCGATGAATGGATGCTGTCCGTCTTTGGTGAATCCCGCACCGATCAAATAAGCTTTATCACCTTTCATGTCTAAAACGTATCTACCGAAATCATTTTTAGTAGTATTGAAACTTCCCGGATCGCTGTAGACGTCCTGGTAATTTCGGTCTTCAATCACCTGAGATTTTCCGTCATTTAAATCTACCAGATAAGATTTTGTATTTCTGGTGTCGTACCAACCTTCAGAAACGATCGCATAATGATTATTTGTCCAGCTTGTACCTTCATATCTCTGTTTTGTTTTAAAGAAAGACTTTGGCTGTGCAGTAAACGGAGCTTCCCAGGTGAAAACTTCATCTCTGAAGTCAACGGTCTTAGACTGATCGCCACCATCCAAAGCTTCGGCAAAAACTAAAGTTGCAGGCTGGTCGGCTCTCCAGCTCATGTCTCTTTTTCCTACTCTTACTGAAGAAAAACCTTTCGGCATGATTTCATTTAAAGGAACTTCATTCACCACCTTCACTACATTTCCTTTCGTATCGTAAACAGTTGTCGTCATTGGAAATCTGCTTAGCGGAACGATATATGAAAAAGGCTTTTTAAGCGTAGTGAGCATCAGATAATTCCCATCCGGAGAATAACTTATTCCGGCAAATAAATCCTGATCCTTTATCTTTTTTAGATTTCCACTCAAATCTGCATTGTATAATTCTGATGCAGTGAGAATCTCAAAGTTCTTTTCATCCTGTGGATTTTTAAGCAAATCCTGATAGGTTCTGTTCTGCGAAACTTTTCCGTCCGCTGTAGAAACGATGGGTCCTGTTGGAAGATCTTTTGAAGAATCGGTTAATTTTGGTCTGTTTTCTGGAAGAACTTTAATCAGAAAACTTTGAGAATCCTTCATCCAGCTGTACGGATTTCCTAAGTTGGCATTCAAATTATCTTTGGTAATCTTTTTCGCTGTAGCAGTTTCTAAGTCAACCACCCAAAGTTCAACACCTTTATCCGTGGTATTCGTGAAAGCTAATTTTTTCTCGTCGGGCGAGAATGACGTATTGGTAATTTTAGGATTTGTCGGTAGACCTTTGACCTGAACTTCCGTTTTATCATTCATCTTTCTCACTTTCAAATTGTAAGAATAAGATGTTGAACTTGAAATATTTGTTACCGGATTAATTCTCAAACCACCCAGTTTCATTTCCTGCTGATTGAGATCGTCGAGTGTTTTGTAGGTCGGTCTGTATACAAAAACCACCCAGTCTTTTTTCGAGTTGGTCAAAACACTTGGCGGCCTGTCGTAATCTGCAAGTTTAAGGATTTCTGCAGAAGGTTTTTGGTAAGAAATATTTTCCTGCGCCTCGTAGAAGTTGAGAAACGCAAGCAAACAGATGGTTAGTTTGATCTTCATTATCTTTTTTGATTTTGCACGAATTTAATGAAAAGTATTTAACCAAAAAAGTTGCTTCAAATTATATTGAAAACTTAAATGCTGTAGTTCATATAAATCTGTTTAAAATTTTTAAAAGACAAAAATTCGTAATCCAAACACACTTTTTAACAAGATTTATTTTCGTTTTACTTAAAAAACTGACACAAAAAAAAGCGGCAAATTTATTTGCCGCTCTATATATTTTAAATGTTCATCTTACCAATCTGAGGCTCTTCTTCTTTTTTCAATCATTCCATCTATTGAGAATCTTCCAGCGCCCAGTATAACCACAAAAGTGTATATAGTCAGGTAAAGCAGAGCAAGTTCTCTTTTCGCAAATGGATCTCCACCATGCACTACAAATCCTGCAATAATCATGGTAAACATCAAAAATCCCGCTGCGATTCTTGTAAACAGTCCTAAAATGAAAAAAATTGAACAGACAAATTCCGCAAAAACAGTTAGAAATAATGTTGTTCTCAAACCAAGACCTAAAAAATTAAATTCAGAAGCACCTCCATCCAGCAATGTCTGAAGTTTTGGGAAACCATGAGACAACATCGCAAAACCTATAAATAATCTTACTATCAATAAAACGATGTCTATGTATATGGGATTAGTTTTTAAGTTTGAATAGCTCATTAATTAAAAATTTAGTTTAAAGGTAATAAAAATCTTTTAATACAACGATGAATATTGACTTTTTAGTCTATCGGTATCCGAAATTTTTCAAATCTCTGTCGTTCTTTCTCCAGTCTTTTTTTACCTTAACAAACAGATTCAAATGGATTTTTTTTGAGAAAAATTTCTCTAAATCTATTCTTGCTTCTGTACCTACTTTTTTAATCGCTTCCCCTTTATGACCGATGATAATTCCTTTTTGGGTATCTCTTTCTACATAAATAATCGAATCGATAAAGATAATTCCTTCTTTTTCTTTAAACATTTCGGTAACCACTTCTACAGAATATGGAATTTCTTTGTCGTAATTCAAAAGAATTTTTTCTCTGATCGCTTCATTTACGAAAAATCTTTCAGGCTTATCAGTGTACATATCTTTATCATAGTACGCCGGACTTTCCGGTAACATTGATTTCAATTTTGGCAAAATAACATCAATATTAAAGGCATTTAGCGCTGAAATGGGAAGAATTTCTGCCTTAGGAATTCTTTCGTGCCATTCAGTAGCTATTTTTTCTAGTCCTTCCTGGTTGGTCTGGTCGATTTTATTTAATAATAATAAAACCGGTACCGGAATCTTATTTAATTTTTCAATTAGAAATTCTGACTGTTCAGCTTTATCGGTAACGTCCACAATGAATAAGAAAACGTCAGCATCCTGTAAAGAATCTTTCACAAAATCCATCATTTTTTCCTGCAAACCATATTTCGGATCTAAAACTCCAGGAGTATCAGAAAATACGATCTGTAGGTCTTCTTCGTTATAAATTCCAAAAATTCTATGTCTGGTTGTCTGTGCCTTTTGGGTAACGATTGCCAGTTTTTCGCCCATCAATTGATTAAGAAGGGTAGATTTTCCGGCGTTTGGCTTTCCAACAATATTTACAAATCCTGCTTTATGCATATAAAAAAATTAAGTCGCTTTTATTACGATTCGCAAAGTTAGTAAAACAAAATCGGTCTTGTGGTCTATATTAAAATTAGATGTTGAAAAAAGTCTATTTTGTTCGATACATTATAAAAAAATAACAAAACATTTAACCGCAAAAGATTCTAAAGGATTTACAGAAAATAGAAATTTTTAAAAGCTTGCAAAAGGTAAAATGCTTATTTTGCATGATTAAATTTCTTTATGAATATTGATGGAATAATTGATAATATCTTCCCGCTTCCTGCAACTTCAAAGCAAAAATTGAAGCAAAATATCACGGAGGTAACACATCCAAAAGGTTTTATTTTAATGGAATCTGATAAAGTTGTTCCTTATATTTATTTTTTGAAAAAAGGAATTGTCCGTGCATTCGCTCCGTCAGAAAATAATGACATCACATTTTGGTTTGGAGCAGAAGGCGAACCTGTGGTTTCAATGAAAAGTTACGTTGAAGAAAAACCCGGATATGAAAGTATTGAACTTTTGGAAGACTGTACACTGTATCGACTGGAAACTTCAAAGCTGAAAATTTTATACAACGAAGATATCCATATTGCCAACTGGGGGCGAAAATTTGCTGAACGGGAACTGATAAAAACTGAAGAACTGATTATTTCAAGACAGTACAAAACAGCTCTGGAGCGGTATAAGGATTTGCTCAGAGATAAACCATATCTCATTCAGAGAGTTCAGTTGGGACATATTGCTTCTTATCTGGGAATCACCCAGTCTAGCCTGAGTAGAATCCGTGCGGAAATAAGGTGATTTTTTCACATTCACTGAATATGTAGATGATATAGTTTTTTTTAAAATTGATCTGCTTGATTTGCTAAATATTCGGGATGGCATTTCTATTTAAATTAAATATTTCTTTCTAAATAAAATTTGATTATCTCTAAGATTCATTTATTTTTTAACAAATGTAAAATTTAGAGCCAAACTAAATCATCAACTTTGTGCTTTAAATTATTACTCATGAATTGGATTATTTTAATTATTGCAGGACTGTTTGAAGTTGGATTCACAGCATGTTTAGGAAAAGTGAAAGAAACAGCGGGAAACGAAATGTACTTTTGGTTTGGTGGTTTTTTAGCGTGTCTTACAATCAGCATGCTTCTCTTGATTAAGGCAACTGAAACTTTACCTATCGGAACCGCTTATGCAGTATGGACAGGAATTGGCGCCGTGGGAACCGTTCTAATGGGAATTTTAGTTTTTAAAGATCCTGTAAGTTTCTCGAGAATATTTTTCATCTGTACACTGATCGGATCGGTAATCGGATTGAAAGCAGTTTCTCATTAAATTTAATACAAATTGAAATAAATTTTTTCACAAATTTCACAAATATAAAGTCCGAGATAATATCAACAAAAACGTCTTCATAATTGAAGACGTTTTTTTATTTTTTATAAACCACAGGTAAAATCTCGTTGTGATTGAGTCCGTATTTTAAAATTTCTGCATCTGAGAATTGTTTGGAGTAGAAATTGGGTTCAGTTTCAAAACCTGCATTTCTTAAACGGTCAAAATAATCCATCCCATACCAACGCACGTGATCGTACTGCCCAAAATGTTTCTGACGTTCTTTCGGATCTTTAATGGTAAAATCTTCGTAAGTTTTCTCCAAAGAATTTTTCATTGGAACCTGAATAATTCCCCAGCCTCCCGGTTTCAGAACACGGTAGAGTTCGCTCATCGCCTTTGCATCGTCTTCTATATGCTCTAAAACATGATTACAGAAAATGACATCAAAACTTTCATTCTCAAAAGGTAAATCTAATATATCGGCCTTTACATCCACAATCGGTGAGTACAAATCTGCCGAAATGTAATTGAGATTGCTCATTCTTTTGAATTTTCTTAGAAATTCCTGTTCGGGAGCGATATGTAAAACTTTACAGTTTTTTATGAAAAAATCGGTTTCATTCTGAAGATACAGCCACATCTGACGGTGTCTTTCTAAGCTTAAAGTTCCGGGCGACAAAGCATTTTCCCGCTGTTTTCCGTAACCGTACGGTAGAAATTTCCGGTATGACCTTCCGTCAATTGGATCAAAAAACTGATCCCCTTTGAAGAACTGATAAATTAAAGGACGCGCCCAGACACTCATCTGAATAAGCATCGGACGGGGTATTTTATTGAGTAAAAACTTGGTCAGCTTTTTCATTAAAATTCCATTTGGAATGGCTTTTCTTCATCGCTTTCGATGCCTAAAGCTTCATAAATATATTTAAAGGTAGAAAGCAAAACCGGTTTGCCATTCACCACAGCAACGTCGTGTTCAAAATGTGCTGAAGTTTGATTATCAAGCGTGGTAACCGTCCAGCCATCATTGTGAAATTTCACTTTTTCAGTTCCCAGATTAATCATCGGTTCAATCGCAATCGTCAAACCGTCTTTAATCACTTTGCCGCTACCCTGTTTTCCGTAGTTCGGAACACTTGGATCTTCGTGCATTTTTCTGCCTAAACCGTGGCCAACCAATTCTTTAACCACACCATAACCTTCTCTCTCACAGTAGGTCTGAATCGCATGAGAAATGTCTCCAATTCTCTTCCCTCTTACACACTGTGCAATTCCTTTGTAAAGAGAATCTTTGGTAACCTGAAGTAATTTTTTGATCTCAGGTTTTACTTCACCAATTTCAAAAGTATAAGCGTGATCACCGACAAAACCATTGAGAACGGCTCCGCAGTCTACAGAAAGCACATCACCTTCTTTAATTTCTTCCTTACTTGGAAAACCATGAACAACCTGCTCATTAGGTGAAATACAAAGTGAATACGGAAAACCTCCATATCCTAAGAATGCAGGTTCAGCACCGTGATCTTTAATAAAGTCGTGTGCTAATTTATCTAAATATAAAGTGGTAATCCCTGGTTTGATTTCTTTCGCCAACATTCCTAATGTTCTGGAAACCAACTGAGCACTTTCTCTCATCAGACGAATTTCGTCTATTGTTTTTAATTGAATCATTTTTTTACTTAAAATGTATCAACCTAACAGAATATGGGTATAACAATTGTTGATTTCCAGATCGTTATAATAAACTGCTACATTGAAGATATTACCAGAAAAGACCTTTTTTCTTTTCTTTTTTTAATTTTGAATAGGCTAAAACCTCTTTGCCATCTACACGGAATTCTATTCTTTCGTTAATAATATTATAGATCTCTCCCCATCCAGGAAAGCCTCCAATATTTCTGTCATCGATAAACCAATCTGCATCTAATTTTCTGGACTGTGTTTCGCTATCAAAAACTTCACCTTCAAAACTTGAATTGATCGCATAAAATTCAATTCCGTTTTTTCTACAGAATTCTACAGCTTCATCAAGAGTTTTGCCGTGTCTGTAGGTCCAAAGGATCAATCTATACCCTTGAGACTGCAATTTTTTCAACGTTTCAAACGCAAAAATCTTAGCTTTCCCAATTCCGGGATATGCATCATCCACGATTGTTCCGTCGAAATCTACAGCAATTTTTTTATTACTAACCATTTTGTTGTTTTTTAGCTTGGCAAAGATAATAAATAATTAAAAGAGTGCCGAAAAAACATCCGGCACTCTTATTTATAATTTATTGTTAAAAATAAAATTAATGTTTAACCCAACTGAACTGAAACTGTAAGTCCGGAGTAGAAACCCTGTCTGTGATTTTCTGTAATCTTGACGGAAGTTTCATTAAATATTCCTGAGCCTTTTCAGCTTTTTCAGTAAGACCTGTTACGTGTTCGATTTTCCATTCGTCTAACAGATCTTTCATGATGTTGATATAATCCTGACCTGTATAAACCATACATCTCTGCGCCGCATCTGAAAAATGTCCCCAAAGTTCACCTGCTTTCTGCCCAGACTGTCTCATCAGGTGAGCCGGCATTACAATTTTTTTGCGCATCATATCTTCAAATGCAAGAATCATTTCTGAAGGATCTAATTCAAGAATTTTTGCTACGAAATGTTTGTAAGCTTTTGCATGTCTTGCTTCGTCTGCTGCAATCACGCCGCACATTTTTGCTAATTTTCCGTTACCGGACTGTTTTGCTAAAGTACCTACTCTTCTGTGAGAAATATTGGTTGCAGTCTCCTGAAAACTTGTGTAAACAAAATTTCTGTAAGGATCCATGCTAGTTCCCAAATCAAAACCATCGCTGATCAAATACTGTGTTGTAATTTCAACCTCACGCATATTCACTCTTCCGCACAGATAAAGATATTTGTTTAGTAAATCTCCGTGACGGTTTTCTTCACCGGTCCAGGATCTTACCCAGTTTGCCCAGCCTACTTTTTCTTCCTGGTCTACGCCATCTACGCCCATTAACCAAGATTCGTAAGAAGGTAAAGCTTCCTCAGTAATACAGTCACCAATTAACGTCACAAAAAGATCATAAGGCATCTCCCGTGCAAAAGTCTGAATTTCTTCTAAATCGTATCTAAAGTCTTCACTTGAAGGATCCGGTAAATAGTCTGATGGCTGCCAAATCTTTTCTATCGGCGTCAAAAATTTATCCAGAAAAGAACCTACTTCCTTTTCCAAAATACCCATTACCTCTTTTCTTACGAGCTTATTGTACATTCTTAAATACGTTTATAATTTACAAAGATATTAATATTTTATTATTTAAAGCATAATATCCTATGTCTGTCATAAAATGTTTGATTAAATCAAAAAAAAATACCGCAATCTTTACAGACAACGGTATAAAATTTATAATCGTATATAATTAGCTGACTAAAATATCTCCAGTCATTATCGCCGGAATTTCAACGCCCATTACCGATAAAATTGTTGGAGCCATATCACCCAGTTTTCCTGGTTTTAAATTCCACTCGCGATCTTTATCCATTACAATCAAAGGTACTAAATTGGTTGAATGCTGTGTGTTTGGCGAACCATCTGCATTAATCATTACATCAGAATTTCCGTGATCAGCAAGAATAAATACTGCATAACCATGCTCATAAGCTGTTGTTGCTACTTTTTCAATACATTTATCTACGGTTTCTGCGGCTTTTACAGCAGCTTCAAAAACTCCTGTGTGACCCACCATATCTGTATTTGCGAAATTCAGACAGATAAAATCTGCAGTTTCATTTTCAAGTTCAGGTACGATAGAATTGGTGATTTCGTAAGCAGACATTTCCGGTTTTAGATCGTAGGTTGGCACATCTTTCGGGCTCGGGCACAACAATCTTTTTTCACCGTGAAATTCTTCTTCACGACCTCCTGAAAAGAAAAAAGTAACGTGTGGATATTTTTCTGTTTCTGCAATTCTAATCTGAGATTTTCCGTTTCTTTCCAGAATCTCGCCCATCGTTTCGTGCAGAACATCTTCATCGAAAACTACTTTTACATTTTCATAAGTTTTGTCGTAGTTCGTTAAGGTAACGTAGTGAAGATTTAATTTTCGCATAAAATATTCCGGCATATCATGCTGACAAAGAACTTCAGTAATTTCTCTTCCTCTGTCGGTACGGAAATTAAAGCAAATCACCACATCATTATCAACGATCTTCCCTACAGGAACTTCATTTCCAATCTGAGTATCTTTAACTAAAATAATCGGTTTGATAAATTCATCAGTCACTCCTTCATTATAAGAGTTCTGTATAATTGAGGCTGCGTTGGTCGTTCTTTCTCCTATTCCACTTACCATTGCATCATACGCTAATTTCACACGCTCCCAACGTCTGTCTCTGTCCATTGCATAATATCTTCCGATCACTGACGCCAAAGCTCCAGTTGTCGTACTCATGTGCTCCTCAAGTTCTTCAATAAAACCTAATCCTGAGTGCGGATCACAGTCTCTACCGTCTGTAAATGCATGTACATAAACATTTTCATGCAGGCCATATTCACTGGCAGCTGTTAGTAAACCTTTTAAATGGTTGATATGTGAATGCACACCTCCGTTGGAAACCAATCCGATAAAGTGTACATTTTTCTTCTCTGCCTTGGCATAAGCAAATGCTTCCTGAATTACCTCTTCGTGGCCTAACGTTCCATTTTCCACTGCCATGTTGAGTTTCACCAAATTTTGATACACTACTCTTCCGGCACCCAAATTCATGTGTCCCACTTCGGAATTCCCCATCTGTCCTACTGGAAGTCCTACTGCGAGGCCACTTGCCTCTAATGTTGTATGTGGATATTTTTGATAACAGCTATCTATAAATGGTGTATTTGCCTGAGCTAATGCAGAAACTTCAGGGTTTTGACCCAAACCCCATCCGTCAAGTATTGCTAATATTGCTTTTTTTGACATTTTAATTTATTTTTTTAACAAACAAATTTATCGATTTTGAAATGAATTGAAGAATTTGAACAACTTAAATTTTTATTAAAAAGCTTCATGTTTCAAACTCATTTAGAATATAAATTGTTTTTAGTAATTATCTGTAGAAGTAAATGCGATCCGTAGATTGATTATTTTCCACAGACTGTACAAATCAGAACAGATCATTTCTTAAGAAGTTTTTTATGCTTTAGATAAATAATATACTTTTTAAATATTTTATTAATTTTGCTCTATGGATTTACGTGATCAACTCAAAAACCTTTTTCCTGAGCATGAAGAGCAGGAATTTCAGATGCCTGAAGAACAGTTTAAGCAGAAAGAACCTTTAGTTTGCAAGTTTGAAAAGAAAGGCAGAAACGGGAAACCGGTAACCATCGTTGAAGGATACGAAGGAAGTGAGGATGACCTGAAAAAGATTTCAAAAAAAATAAAAACCACACTAGGTATCGGTGGTTCTGAAAAAGACGGAACAATCATTATTCAGGGAGATAACCGTGATAAAATCATGACGATTCTAAAGGACATGGGTTTTAAAACAAAAAGAGTCGGCGGATAATATTAAAAATAAATCTGCGTTTGAGGCAGGGATTCCTTCAGCTCTTGAATTGTTGCTTTTTCCATTGGGTTCCCTACTAAAATCAGTGTCTTCAAATTTTTAAGCTGTTGAAATTCTTTCGGAAGATCCGTCAGTTGATTGTTAGCCAAATTGATGCTCACAAGATTTTTTAAGCCTTTTACTTTAGACGAAATATCTTTAAGATTATTATTGCTCACATTCAAAAATTCTAAATTTTTAGATTTAAATAAATCATCAGGAAGTTTGACAATCGAATTTTGCTGAAGTTCGAGATATTTTATTTTTCCGGGAAATCTCACGTCTGAGAAATCATTAATCTGGTTGGATGAAAGATTTAAATATTTTAAATTTTTGATTTGATCTAAATTTTCTGACACAAAACTTATTTGATTGCTGCTGAGATTGATTTCTTCTAGAGAAGGAATTTCAAGCAATGCTTCAGGAAAAACATTGAGACTATTGGCATCAAAGTGTACTGTTTTCAAGAATTGAAGTTTTGCAAGATTAGGATTTATCTTTGTAAGACTGTTTAGATTGATTGAAAAACTGGTCAGTTTTGTAAGCTCACCAATTTCATCAGGAATAAATTTGATGCTGTTGGCGTTGACATTGAGTATTTCAAGTTCTTTCAGACTGAAGATTTCCTTGTCCATTTTCTCCAGTTTGTTTCCCATCAGATTCAGAAAAAATACAGAATCCATCTTAACAAGATCAGGAGGAATATTGAAGATCCCTTTATCTCTGAAACTCATACTGTAGACTGTCTTTTTACTTTTCAACGCGTCTTCAATATTGGTGTAGGTTGGATATTTTAAAGGATCTATCTGTGCTTTCAATTGATAAGCAGACAAGAGCATGATCATCAGAGCTAATCTTTTCATTGGATTTTTTTTTAAAATGATTTAAAAGCGATTTGTAAAAACAAAAAAAGCCACCGACAAAGAAACTGCCGGCAGCTGAGTAAGAAAGTAAGTAATTATTTTTTGAGAATTTTTACAGTTTTCTGGAAGCCTTCCGCTTCAATATTCAACATCAAAACTCTTGAAACCTGAAGTTGAGATGTGAAATCTAAATTTACAGATGAACTGTTTTCCGTGAATTTCTTTTGGTAAACAATTTTCCCATCCATGCTGTAAGCTGTTACCTGAAGATTTTTCAAAGTCTTAGGAGAATTGATTTTTACCAGTCCTGAAGTAGGATTTGGTGACACTGTAACTTCCGTTTCCTTTACTGTTTCTGTTGTTCCCAGAACGGCACTGGTTCCTAAAAACTGTTGTAAGGCAACGACCATAGTCGCAGATTTTCCTTTGTAGTCGATAACGTTTCCGGTAGCATCAATATCTGTAGCAATGGTAGAGTTTGGATGTTGAATAGAGAAGAAACCAAATTTATGATCCGGTGTAAAAGTAAGACCCGTTGGTTCTGAACCTGCAGGCATAGAAGCAAACAGTCTTACTTTAGGATTTGCCTGCGTGTGATCTGGAGCAACCACCCAAATGTAATTTTTGCCACCATCCTGAAGAACCCATAGATTTCCAAGTTCATCAAACGTTAAATTGTCATTTCCAGATCCCCAGGATTCAGTTTTCATACCGTCTGAAGTATTGAAAGAATATTGTGTAGTAGAGCCTCCCACAAAGGTTTCTACCTGAGAAGCAGTGGTTCCGTTATCCTGCATACGGTACACTTTGCTTAGGCCTTTAGCAGTAAAATATATTTTGCCGTCAATAGGGCTGATTTCAACATCTTCAATTCCATTAAACTGCGTTCCGAGCAGTGAAGACGCCAAGGTTGTCGTATTGTTTTGATCTGCCTGAGTTTTATTAGGAATCTGAACCCACGTTGCAGTCGTGGCTACAGGATTACCATTGCTAAGACCTTGATCTAATTTTAGTACATATAAATTTCCTGAAGAAAGATCGTTTGGTGTATCCATGACGTACTTGTACACCATGTGTGTTCCGCCATCTTCACCGTAGTAAGCTACCGTCCCGGCATTATTGATCACCACATTTTCGTGATTCATAATTCCCATCTGCCAAAGTTTATCTTTAGTTCCATTCGGATTATGAGACATTACCTGAGCCGTCACAGGATCAATTTCCACCAACCATCCGTAATCTTTGTAACCATCACCATTAGTGTCATTACCTGTCACCGATTCTTCAGCAGTGATAATGGTTCCCCAAGGTGTTACGCCACCTGAACAGTTTCTGATCGTCTGTACCAAACTTGTGGCAGAGAAGGTCACTCCTCTTGATCTCGTCAGCTCCCAAAGTTTAGAAGTAGAATTATAATTAATTTCAGCCATCGTCACTCCACCGGGATTGGTCTCATGATTTACAGAAAGATAACCGTCTGTACTGCTTGCATTTTTAGCTACATATCCTGTAAAGTCATTAAGTCCGCCAACGAGTCCACCACCTTCTGTGTAGGCGTCACCTTCTTTTAAAATCATTTGAAATCTGTGCTGGGAAGGAATAATCAGTTTTGAAGTCTGAGTAGTCGGCACAATAGAAGTAAAACAGCTGATGTGAGTTCCTGTACAGGCTGCAGGTGGTGTGACTACTGCAGAATTTTTTAAATAAGCATCAACTGTTAAGTCTGAACTTCCTGAGCTTCTGTTATGTAATTCTATTGAGATTCTGTTAACTCCCTGTACAAATTTATTTTTAGGAATAGAAAATATGTTGATGGCTGTTTCAGCAGCACCATCTATTGTTGTGCTTGATAAAGTAGTGTGCGTCACTACTCCGGCAGGCATGTTATCTCTGATGACTTCTTCTCCGTTGAGATAGACGATAATTCCGTCATCTCTTCTTATTCCAAATTCCATCGTATTGGTAAGATCAGCAAGGTTTACTGTGAAATCTTTTGTAAAATAAGCGGTCAGCAAACCAGTAGCACCATTATGAATAACCGTTGTCACAGGATCGCCGTAACCCAAAGGTCCGTTTCCGGATGCCCACGATGATGTGTCATAATTTGCATCTTTCCAGGTGCTGGCAAGAGCGATGTCATTGTCGTTAAATTTCCAGGATGATCCCAAAGGAAAAATCGTAGTTTGTGCCTGAACTATTGATGCTGTCGTCAATACAAGTGCTGCAACTGAAAGTAGTTTTCTTTTCACTTTTTAATACTTTATTTTTTCTGTTGCAAAACTATTTTATTATCCTCAGCCCTCTGTTAATAAGGTTTTAATTAAATCAATGCAAATATTAATTAATCTCAAACCTTATGTTACGTGGATTAACTTTATGTTAAATCGCCTAACGTTTAAATTATCTTTCTTTTGCTTTACTGATATCCGTCAGTGAATTCAGGAATGCAATAATCTGTTGGATTTCAGTTTCAGTCAGATTTAATTTATCTGCGGGTAAAGTCTGATTGTTGATGCTTAAACCTAAACCTTCTGCCCCACCTTCGTTGTAAAAATCCAAAACTTCTTCAAGAGTACTGAAAGCGCCGTTATGGAAGTAAGGCTTCGTTAGAGTAATGTTTCTTACCGTCATTGTTTTAAATGAGTTTTCGTAGATCCACGAATCTTCTTTTTTTACATTGCTTTTTATTCTTCCCTGATCAGAATCAATTTCTAACGGAGATTTCCTTATTGGATTTTTTGTCACTCCCAAAACTTCAGATTCATTTTCATTAAAAAACGGCGGAACCAGCCCTGAAAAATGAGGAGCAAAATGGCAGGTTGCACAGTTGGCTTTTCCCATGAAGAGATTAAAACCTTTTTTAGCGTCCTCTGAAATTTCTTTTTCATTTCTCATAAAACGGTCAAAATCACTGTCGAATGAATGTAAAGACGCCACATAAGAACTCAGAGCTTTAGAAAAATTCTGTTTGCTAACCTCTCCCTCTGTAAAGGCCTTGCGGAAGGCTTTCTTATACTCAGGTTTATTTTTCAGCTTCCTGACGATGCTTTCATAGCTTGTATTAAACTCCTCATTATTATAGATAACATGCTCTGCCTGCTGTTCAAGATAAAAAGCGCGCATATCGTAGAAAAATCTCTTGGCAAAAACAGCATTATAAAGTGACGGTGAATTTCGTAGAACTGTTTTTCCTTCCACATTGCTCAAAGATTTGGTTTTAAGATCGGTAAATGCATTTTCAGGAAGATGGCACGATGCACAGCTCATTTTTCCGCTATCGCTGAGATTCTGATCGTAGAAAATTTCTTTTCCCAGTGCCCGTAAGTTATCATTGTCTTCAGAATCTTTTAGAATGGTAAAAAAGTATGGATCGAGAAAATCACTGCTGAAAAAGTTTTTATTGGCTACATTCCATCCCGAGAATTCTTTGAGATCGTCCGTATTTCCGTCCCAGCTTCCCAATTCTTCATACAATGGCTGCAGATAATTCTTATAAAATTCAATGCGGTCAAACGTTTCAAAATCTCTGTTTTTATTTAAATAAACAATGCTTTCATCTAAAAGTTGCTGAGCTTTATCAGAATTATAATTTTTAAAATAAGCATCATCCTCCATATACTTTTTCATTCCTTTTAAAGCGGAAGCAGCTTCTTCGGAAATATTCAGCGAGCCCGGCGTATCAAATCCTGTTAATCCCAAAGTATAGATTCTGATTAATTCGATTCTTAACGGCAGTGTTTTGTTATTACCTTTACTTAAACCATTGGTGATTGAGCTTAAATAAAAATTATTATAATTGTTGTATAAATAATCTGTGATCTCAATGATTTTATTTTTCTGGTCGGCTACATCATCAGAAAAAATCAGTTCATTCAAAACCTGCAGGCCTTCAGGCGGAAGTGTGTAGGCAGTAGTTCCGGCAGCTTCTATTCTGAATAATGGTGCTGCGTTGAGATGCGTTTTAGAAAATTCGGGATAATGATAAGCGATAAAAAATTCGATTTCTTTGTATGAATTCCGGGTTTTTCTCAATGAGTTCTGAAGCTGTTCTGCATCTATTTTATCTTCTCTGAAAAGATAAACGTCGGTTTTTAAACTTTCAAGATGATTTTTAAAACTGAATAAACCCTGGGCAACAAATGTCTTTTCGTTTCCAAATCCTTTGTGAACCGGATTGAACGACATTGCGGCAATGCCAATAAATGTAACAAGAATAAATAAAGGATAAAAACGTGCGAAATTTTTCATCCGCAAAACTATCATCCAAACGTTACCGCAGTTTTAACGAAAAATTAAATAATGTTTATATTTTGCTTCATTTAATTTTCAGTAATTTTAAATCCCTGAAAAATTCGGGATACAAAATCTCAATCTAACTATCTAAATAATATGCTCAATAAACTAGCAGCCTCAGAACTGGTACTGAATGAAGACGGAAGTGTTTACCACCTGAATCTTTTACCCGAAGATATTGCCGATAAAGTAATCCTTGTAGGAGATCCGGACCGTGTTCCGAAGGTTTCAAAATATTTCAACACCGTAGAAATAAAAAAGAACAAAAGAGAATTCTACACCCACACCGGAACGCTGCGTGGTGAAAGAATTTCTGTGATGTCGACCGGCATCGGAACAGAAAACATCGACATCGTTATGAATGAGCTTGATGCTCTGGTGAATATTGATCTTCAGAAAAAAGAATTTAAAACCGACCACAAAACTCTCGAGCTTTTCAGAATGGGAACCTGCGGCAGCGTAAATCCCGACGTACAGGTCGATAATATGCTGGTGACCCAAAATGTGGTAGGTCTAGACGGACTGATGCATTTCTATCATGATTACAGTTTTGAAAATGAATTTTCCAGAAACTTTTTAGAAAAATTTCCTTACGAAAAGATTAAGCCGATGCTCTATTTCTCTGAATGGTCTGAAGATCTTGGTGAAGTTTTCAAAGATGCAAAATACCATGGCAACACGGCAACCTTTCCAGGATTTTATGCGCCACAGGGAAGAGAGCTCCGTTTAAAAGCCTTAGATGACAAATTCCTTGAAACTTTAAATGACCTGGGCATCACCAACTTTGAAATGGAAACTTCTGCCATCTATGCTTTCTCTAAACTCTTAGGTCACAAAGCCATCACCGTGAACAACGTGATCGCCAACAGGAGACGTGGAGAGTTCTCAGCAGATCATCACAATTCTGAAAAAAGACTGATTGAATGGGTTTTGGAACGGGTAATTAATTAAACTCAGTTTTATTGTAAGCTGATCATTTTAATAATACGAACAAAAGCAGGATTTTTAGATCCTGCTTTTCTATGTTTGCATTTTACGCAAAATATTAAAAAATTATACGTCAAAATTGATTTAAAACTCATTAATCGTTACATAAAAATGGCCATGCGTCAACGTAGCAGAGCCACTCGTGATATTTGTCAAATTAATCTGAACATTTGTTGCAGAACTCAGTCTTGCATTCGTAATCGAGAAGGTTGTGTTGCCCACAAAATCCGGTGCCGGAGTTACCGTTATGGTCGCTCTTGTAGACGAAGGTTCATTTCCGGCTGGAATAATGATATCATAAACTGTGGTCTGCCCGGAATTTAAAATATTTGTTCCGCCAGTATAAGCTTCGAAACTGATTTGATTTTTTTGAATACTTCCCTTTGTACCCAACTTAAACTGCCCGCTGACATCAATTTTAGTATTCACATTTGGAGTACTGGTTCCGATCCCTACATTAGCAATAGAGTTACCAAGAATGATTGCATTCGCCTGATTGGTCGTAGCGTTATAGCCAACGGCTGTAGAAAACTGACCGGTTGCATTTGCTCCAGATCCTAAGGCTGTAGAATTTTCGCCGTTTGTTTGAGAATTAAACCCTAAAGCTGTTTCACTATTAGAGTTTGTTTTAGAATTAAAACCTAAGGCGATAGACTGAAAACCAAAAGCCTTTGAATTCGCACCGATTGCTGCACTCTCGTTTTTATTAGTCTGCGCATTCGTTCCCAAAGCTACAGAGCTTTGTCCCGAAACATTGGCATTGGTTCCGATAGCAGTACTTTCATTAGCTGTTGTAACAGCATTATTTCCTAAAGCTACGCCATTCATTACTGTGCTGGAAGATGTTCCAAAGCTTACCCCACCATTTGTACCTAACCTGCCGAAGTTTGCTGAATTTACTTTAAATACTAAGTCGTCAAAGTTGACAGTACCCAGTGAAAGATTGGTATTTGCTCCACCGTAGTTTCCAGGATTGTTTCCTGTCGTCGACCATCCACCTGTATTGATACTGGTATTATTACCACTGTTGCTGCTGGCAGATAATGCATTCCACTGATTATTACTCCAGAAATACATTCCGGCCGGAGTAAATCCCCCAGTTCCATTATTCCAAATTACTAAACCTGTAGCAGGCGATGGAATTGTTACAGCATCGTTCACAGAAGTTAAGGCAATGCTTGTAAGCAAAAGACCTTTATTTGGATTATTCAGATGTAGAATCGCAGAATTATCTGGCGTAGAAGTTCCTATCCCTACTTGTGCGTTTATTTTTGAAAATATACATGCACATAGAAGGGAGATGGTTATTAGTTTTTGGTTCATCTCTTAGTTAAAATCTTGTTTCGGTGCAAAGGTAGGGATTAAATACCATAATTCCCACAAATAGAGACATTTACATCATTCTTGTGATTATTCTTTATTAATCTGGGAATTTTAACTAATTATTTTTATTTAAACTACAATTCATGGGTAATAAAAAACGTAAGTCCTGCGACCAGAAAAATGGTGATAACATCACTTTCGTAATTTTTGACTGTGTATATCTTAGGTATGATTCGCCAATTTAAATTTTATGAAAACTTTAACAACCTTTAATTTCTTTAGGAATAGTTCTTGTTTATTCTACAGTATATAACACTTAAATACTATATTATTATGGACAATCAAGATTACAACAAAGCAGAAAAAGCAGTAGATAACACAGAAAATGCATTAAGAGATACAGCAAGTGATGCAAAGTGGAAAGTAAGTGACCTGGCTGATAAAGCTAGAGATTATATCAAAGAAAAACGTGATAATGACCAGGAAGCTACACAGGAAGACTGGCTAGACAGAGTAAAAGCTAATGCTTCTGATACATGGGAAGATATCAAAGATGGCGCGAGCGATGCCTGGGAAAAAACAAAAGATGCTGCTGAAGATGTGAAAGCAGAATGGAACAAAAAAACGAATTAGAAAAATTCAGTCTTTTAAATATATTCAAAGAAAACGGAGTCTTTTTACAAAGGCTCCGCTTTTTATTATGTGCCAAACATAAATTATTGCTACATTTGTAAATATTAAACATTAAAAAATTATGTCATACGGTTTACTTAAAGGGAAGAAAGGAATTATTTTTGGAGCCCTTAATGAACAATCTATCGCATGGAAAGTTGCTGAGAGATGCCATGAAGAAGGCGCTGAATTTATATTATCAAACGCTCCTATCGCACTTAGAATGGGAGAATTGAATGGTTTAGCAGAAAAAACAGGTTCTGAAGTGATTGGTGCAGATGCAACTTCTACTGAAGATCTTGATAAACTTTTTGATGCTGCGATTGCAAAATTCGGGAAGATAGATTTTATCCTTCACTCAATAGGAATGTCCGTGAATGTAAGAAAAGGAAAACATTATACTGATATGAATTACGACTGGACAGAGAAAGGCTGGGATATTTCAGCAGTATCTTTCCATAAAGTAATGCGTACGGCTTGGGCGAAAGACTGTATGAATGAGTGGGGAAGCATCCTGGCTTTAACTTATATTGCAGCTCAGAGAACATTCCCGGATTACAATGATATGTCTGACAACAAAGCATATCTAGAAAGTATCGCAAGAACTTTCGGATACTACTGGGGTGACAGAAAAGTACGTGTAAACACGGTTTCTCAGTCACCTACTGTTACTACTGCTGGTAGCGGAGTAAAAGGTTTTGGTGGTTTCTTAGGATATGCGGAAGATATGTCTCCACTGGGGAATGCTTCAGCACTTGAATGTGCAGACTACTGTGTAACCTTATTCTCAGATCTTACGAAGAAAGTAACGATGCAGAATTTATTCCATGACGGAGGATTCAGCAACACAGGAGTTACCCAGAAAGTAGTTGAAAAATATGATATTTAATAGAAATTAAATTTCTAATGACAATAAGCAAAGCCAAAGTATTTTACTTTGGCTTTTTTGTTTTAAAATTTCAGATTCAAAAAACTTATCTTTTTAGAAAAGCAAAATCGGCGGCACCAAAGGTACCGCCGATTCCTAATAAAAATGTTAATATGAAGTGTGTTATAAGATTACAG
This sequence comes from Chryseobacterium kimseyorum, assembly GCF_025971945.1. Taxonomy (GTDB): domain Bacteria; phylum Bacteroidota; class Bacteroidia; order Flavobacteriales; family Weeksellaceae; genus Chryseobacterium; species Chryseobacterium kimseyorum. The sequence goes on along the minus strand of NZ_JAPDHW010000001.1, from coordinate 238,803 downwards.
TCTGAATAGAATGGGCAGGTGCAGATAATTTTGCAGACATTCCTTCAATCCAGAGATTGGTATCGATATCAGTTTCAGAGTCATTCATAATCACTGTTACCAGCTGTCCGTTTTCATTCATAAACGTTGTAGAGGTTAAAGCGGCTCTGTTTGACGATGTCCCGATTCTCTGCGCATTTGGTTTAATGTATTTAGAAACGTGACCGACATAATAATATTCATAGGTATAGTGAACCTCTCCTGTTTTGGTATCGGCAATAATTGGGGCAAAACAGAAATTTCCAACATGATTGGGTCCGCCTGTTTCATCCAGAAGAACGTTCCAGTCAGTCCATAAAGCAGTTCCTTTATTGAAATCGTTGATCATATTTCTTCCATACAGTTCGCCTAAACTTACGTCGTAGATTTTGGTTAAATCGAACTGCTCTTTACATCCTTCAGTAAATGCTAAAAATTTATCCGGAAAAGCCCTTTGAGTTTCCAATAAATTATCAAACAGCTGAGTTTTGTTGTTCCATGTTTCGTACCAGTGATAACCGATTCCGTGAGCGTATTTTGAAGTTTCAGGATCGCTTAACGTTGTGGTGGCTCTTTGGTAAATCAAATCACGGTTGTGATCCCAAATCATCACTTTTTTATCTTTGAAACCATTTTTCCAAAGCGTAGGTCCTAAATTATTTTTAAGAAACTCTCCTTCTTCTTCAGCCGTATAGATGCAAGATTCCCAAGTCTGCGTTGCCATTGGCTCATTCTGAATGGTCAGACCCCAAACATTGATTCCTCTTTTTTCGTATTCTTTAATAAATTTCACATAATAATCTGCCCAGGTTTGGTAAAACGGATTTTCCAATCTTCCCCCCTTCAGCATATTTTTATTAGATTTCATCCACGACGGTGGACTCCAAGGTGAAAAGTAAAAGGTAAAATTGTTCCCGATTGCCTTTTGAGCTTCTTTGATCATTGGAATTTTAAACTTTTCATCATGCGCAACGTTGAATGATTTTAAAGTTTTATCATTTTCAGTCACATATGTGTAAGAATCGCTGGAGAAGTCACACGAATTCATATTGGTACGAACGACAGTGTATCCCAAACCGTCTTTCCCATAATAAGCTTCAATGATTTCTTTCTGCTTATTTTTTGGAAGTTTATAAAACGTTTCTGCCGAAGCATCTGTAATCGCACCTCCGATTCCGATTAATTTCTGATATTTAAAATCAGGATCAACAAAAATGCAGGCATCTGTTTCTTTTGGCTGAGCCATTTTTTCAAATTTCACAACTCCCTTGTCAACCATTTTTTCACTGGTTTTAGAGTTGGTCAAAATTACTTTTGCTGTTTTTCCTGCATTTTTTTTCCAGTAATTTTGTGCGTTTGCATTAAAAGCCATTCCTATAACAAAACAGCTTACCACTAATTTCTTCATTATTTCTTTTCTTATATATTTAAATCATCGTGTCTAAATTTTCTCTTGAAACTTTATCCACCCTCCAGAGAGGAAATTGTATTTACTTACACTATTAATTTTCGTACACTCTTACGTAATCAATCTCATATTTCTGCGGAAAAACAGAATCGTCAATTCCTTCTTTTCCACCCCAAAATCCGCCCACGGCCAGATTTAGAATAATAAAATAAGGCTGATCAAAAGGCCATGATTCATACGTCTTTTCTTTATTTTCATAGGTGAAAAACTTCTGATCATCGATATAGACATCAATTTTTTCAGGCGTCCAATCCGCTTTGTAGACATGGAACTTTTCGCTGGCATCTTTTACAAACAAAGTGTCTGTCTTCTGGGTATTGATGATATGATTATACTTTTTAGTGTGAACCGATGCATGTACAAATCCTTGGTTGAAACCCACATGTTCCATAATATCCAGTTCACCGTCATCCGGCCATTCTTTCATATTTTCGCTCATCATCCAGATGGCAGGCCATGTTCCCCGACCTTTCGGAAGTTTGGCGCGGACTTCAACTGTTCCATATTGAAATGAAAATTTTCCTTTCGTTAAAAGTCTTGCCGATGTATATTTATTCTTTTCCCAGTTTTCTTTTTTGGCTTCGATCACAAGATTTCCGTTTTCTATTCTTGCGTTTTCCAATCTGTTTTTGGTATAAAACTGAGCTTCATTATTTCCGTAACCGTCGCCACCTACATCATAGTTCCATTTGGTGGAATCAGGCAAGCCTTTGTAATTAAACTCGTCGCTCCAGATTAATTTTCTGCTTGAATCGGGTTTGTGGGATGCACAGTTTAATGATGAAAAAACTAAAGTTCCTCCGATGATTAAATGGAAAATATGTTGAATATTTATTTTCAAAATTTTAAGTTTATTTTTTAATGTTTTCAAAGTTTGTCATGCTGGAAGCATCTCTACAAAGATTATTTAGATTCTTTGACTGCGTCGAACCCTAAGATTTCAGAATGATAAACTCAAAATTAAAAGTTTTCAAAAAACACTCAGTTTTCTACCACCAAAAGCGGGTTTCATCCCGCTCTTAGTTTATAAAATCATATTTATTTTTCCCAGGTAATTCTTTTGGTGTGAACATTTTGAGAATCGGTTCCCACCATAATGTCAAATTCTCCGGCTTCCCAATCATAGTTCAAAGTATCATCATAGAATTTTAAATTTTCAGAAGTCAACGTAAAATTGACCGTTTTGCTCTCTCCTTTTTTAATGAAAACTTTTTGAAAGCCTTTCAATTCTTTCACAGGTCTTACCACTTTTCCCACCAAATCTCTGATGTACAGTTGCACCACTTCTTCCCCATCGTAATTTCCGGTGTTGGTAACAGCAACATTGATGTTTAAAATTTGGTTTCCTTTCAGACTTGCCGAACTTAATTTCATGTCAGTATATTTAAACTGAGTATAACTTAAACCATATCCAAATGGAAATTTCGGGTCGTTATCCAGATCGATGTATGCGGAAACATAATTTCTGTCCGTATTATTTTTCGCAGGTCTTCCGGTATTGTAGTGATTGTAATAAATAGGAACCTGACCCACCGTTCTCGGAAAAGTCATCGGTAGTTTGCCACCCGGATTAACAGTGCCGAAAAGTACGTCAGCAATTGAATTTCCTGCTTCTGTTCCAAGCCACCAGGTGTAAACAATGGTTGGGATATTGTCTGCTGCCCAATCGAAAACCAATGGTCTTCCTGCGTTAATCATTAAAACAATCGGTTTTCCAGTCTTGGCAATTTCTTTCAGTAAATCTTCCTGAACACCAGAAAAATGAAGATTGCTTCTGCTCTTTGCTTCACCGCTCATGGCGTGACCTTCGCCTAAAGTCATAATCACAACATCTGCTTTTTTTGCCGTTTCCAAAGCTTCAGCAAACATTGATCTGTCCTGATCATCAACGTTAGCGCCTTTTGCATACAATAATGTCGAGTTTTTGTCTAACTGATTTTTAATACCATCAAACTGTGTTACAATTCTTTGGTCATCATCTTTAAAAGCCACCGACCAAAAGCCGTGATTGGCGACCGTCTCTTTTCCAAAAGGTCCAATTAATGCTACAGTTTTTGTCGACTTTGAAAGCGGAAGAATATTCTTTTCATTTTTTAGCAAGACAATACTTTTCGAACCAAATTCTCTTCCGAATTTTCTGTGCTCCTGATTGTTTAACTGTTCTTTCTGTCTCTTCTCACTGCTGAATCTGTAAGGATCGTCAAATAATCCCATCTCAAATTTCTTAACTAAAATTCTTCGCGCTGCATCATCAATTAATTTTGGATCAACTTTTCCTTCCTGAACTAATTTCGGAAGTTCGGCCATGTAGGCACGGCTTTCCATATCCATGTCGCTTCCGGCGTTGATGGCTTTTTCTGCAGCTTCTTTATTGTCTTTGGCGTAACCGTGAGGAACCATTTCACCGATGCTTCCCCAGTCCGAAACCACAAAACCTTTGTAATTCCATTGACCTTTTAAAATATCTCTTAAAATATATTTGTTGGCAGTGGCTGGAATTCCATTGATATCGTTAAATGAGTTCATAAAAGTTGCCACGCCAGCTTCCGCAGCTGCTTTAAAAGGTGGCAGATACGTTTCATGTAATTGTCTTAAACTCATGTCAACAGAATTATAATCTCTCCCGCCAACTGCTGCTCCATACGCTGCAAAATGTTTTGCACAAGCCATAATCGCATCAAGATTTCCAAGACCTTTCCCCTGAAAACCTCTGATTCTTGCCAAACCAATCTGCGTTCCCAAGTAAGTATCTTCGCCCGAACCTTCCATCACTCTACCCCATCTCGGATCTCTTGCAATATCGACCATCGGAGCAAACGTCCAGTGAATTCCGTACGCGGAGGCTTCTGTTGCGGCAATTCTTTCAGATTTTTCAATTAAATTTAAATCCCAACTCGCCGCCTGACCCAAATTCACCGGAAACGTTGTTCTGTAACCATGAATCACGTCCTGACCGAACAACATCGGAATTTTTAATCGTGATTTTAACGCCAGTTCCTGAAATTTTCTGGTCTCCTCTGCTCCTGCCACATTTAGCATAGAACCGACTTTCCCTATTTTAATTTCATTTAAAACATTTGCAGAATTAGAATTCTGAGGACCTGTGGCATATTCAAAACCACTGTACTGAACGAGCTGACCTATTTTTTCTTCTAAAGTCATTTTAGAGAGAAGCTCAGAGACTTTCTGGTCGATTGTTTTCTGTCCGAATACGTTGAATCCGAATGCTGTAAAGGTTAATATGAAATAAAGTTTTTTCATTGTAATTTAATTTCTGCTGGAAACTTTAATTAATTTTTAACGCAAAGTCCACTAAGATTTTTTAGCAAATAATTCTGTTGATTTTTAAATTCGCTAAGGCGTTCTACTTAGCAAAAAACACAGAGTTTTCATTCTAAAATTTTTTAAATTCGTCATTTTTAAAATTTAAAAAACATATGTAGCAACAGAACTTGCTGTAATGTTTACTGGAGCTGTTTTGTTGTTATATTTAATATTAAAATTTCCGTCTGTTTTACTGTAATTTTGAACAATCAAAACCGTTTTTCCTTCAGGAGTTTTAAAAGCAACTGTGGACAGGTTATCTGTCTGCGTTGAAGAAATTCTTTGTGAGTTGGCAGGAACAAATTTCGAAGCGTGTGCAATGATATAATATCCTACATTTCTTGTGAAGTTTTCTCTATCTGAAACCGTGATGGCACCTTTGCATTCTGTACAACCTCCCGGAGTGTGAGGTTTGAATTCAGCATCATTGGCCAGGTTCCATTCCAAAGCAATTTTGCTCCAGTTTCTCATCGAACCGATAATTACATTTTTTGTGTGCCAGTTTAAATCTCCATCAAAGGTTCCTTTTGAGCCAGTCCATTGTTCTGTGAAGTATAAATTTTTGTTCGGATGAGATTTGTAAACAGTACTTAAAGCTGAAATATCGCCTTCGTACAAATGAAAAGCTGAACCATCGATATATTGGTTTGCTTCAGCATCGTTTAAAATATTAATAGCGTATTCCGGTTTGTTGCAATTGTGATCGTAAACCACAATTTTAGTTTTAATTTTATTTGACTTAAAAATGGGTCCCAAACTTTGTTTGATAAAATATCTCTGCTGATCTGAAACCATCAGTAAACTCGGATTGTTTCCGGGATGCAAAGGTTCGTTTTGTGGAGTTACAGCATCGATTGTTATTCCTTCTTTAGCCATTCCCTGAATGTATTTGACAAAATAGTTTGCATAAGTATCATAAAACTCAGGTTTCAGGCTTCCGCCAATTGATTTACCGTTATCTTTCATCCAAACAGGAGGCGACCAGGGAGCTGCAATGATTTTGATTTTCGGATTGATTGCTAAAATTTCTTTTAACATCGCAATTAAATCTTTATCTCTTGCCAGACTGAATTTAGATAAAGTGGGATCTGCCTGTCCCTGAGGCAAATCATCGTAAGAAAAAACTTCGCCATCCAGATCAGAAGCGCCAATACTTAATCTTAGATAGCTGATCGAAATCGAATTTTCATCTTTCCCGAAAAGTTCGTTCAGTAATACTTTTCTTTTTGCCGGTGAGAGACGGTTGATTACTTCAACGCTTCCGCCAGTTAATGTATATCCGAAACCGTCAACATATTGAAACTTTTGAGAATCATCAATTTCAATATTCTGAAAATTATTGGATGTGTTTACAAAAACTAAGGGCAATTGTTGCTGCAATTTTATGCTTTCATCTCCTTTTGTAAGCCAAGACTGAACCTGATCTTTAGTATTTATTGCAGATTTGCAAGAAGTTAAAGGCAAAAGTACCACACCGCTAAATAGCAGTGCAGTACTCTTTAAAAAGAAACTATATGATTTTTTACTTAACATTTAATAATTAGGATTTTGTACTAATGCTGTATTTGTTAGTTCGGTAAAAGGAATTGGCAAAATTTCATTTTTACCAGCAGTAAATCCTCTCGCTCCTAATTTTGCCGGAGCATCACCCCATCTTACCAAATCAAAGAATCTGTGACCTTCGCCAGCTAATTCTCTCCTTCTTTCATCTTTGATCGCCTGCAAAGAAACTGGTACAGATGCTAAGCCAACTCTTGCTCTGACAGCATCTAACAATGCCTGTGCTCTTGCTCCTGATCCGTTTAATGCTTCTGCTTCCATTAAATAAGTATCAGCCAATCTGATAGCAATGTAATTTTGGCGGAAGTTAAGCTCCGAGGCTCCCGGTAAAGTAGTTTTATCCGCAGTTTTAGGTAGATATTTATTTAGGAAATATCCTGTATCTCTGAAACCTCCAGAGTATGTTATCTTATTTTCCTGTTTGAATTTTTTAGCATTAAAAATAGTCGCATCCAAACGAGGATCATTCTGCATGAAATTAAATAAATCTTCAGTAACAGGATTAAAACCCCATCCTGAAACCAGATCTGGTGCATTATTAGGAGGTGTTGTAGGAGGAGTCGTCACAACACGTCCATAAGAAATAATTCCAACCATTTGATTAACAGAATTTCCTTCATCTTTACCAGAGCCCCAAAATCCCCAATCTGAATTTCCTTTATTGGTATGCATTACCTCTAAGACAGATTCTGTACTAAATTTATTATCAACAACCCAAAGCTCAGAAAAATTCGTAACCAGTTTATATCCGTATTGACTTGTACCTCCCGGAGTTCCATTGACCATCTCGAACTGAGTTGCAGCGTCGCTATATTTTTTATTGTACAAATAAATTTTACCTAAAATAGCACGAGCTGTACCTTGTGTAATTCGACCTTTCTCTCCTCCATTAGCTGTCATCGGAAGATCTGCAATTGAAGAAGAAATATCAGTTTCTATCTGGGTATAAATATCAGAAACTGTTGCCTGAGGGATATTATAATAATCATCCGTATACTTAATTGTTTTTAGAATCAAAGGTACTTTACCGAATATTCTTACTAACTCAAAATAATATAATGATCTTAAAACTTTTGTTTCAGCGACAAATCTCTTTCGAGTCTGATCATTCATATCAGCATTTGGAATTCTGTCTAAAAGCAGGTTTGCCTTTGCGATTCCCTGATAATAATCTTTCCAATAACTTGCAGGCATGATGATAGGATTGATTGTGAAATTTGACATTCCCTGAATACCAGCACCATCAGTCGAACTACCACCACCTGAAAAGAAATCATCAGATCCTGCGTTAAAAAAAGTTACATTATTTTCAAAACCTCCTGAATATTTTCTCAGCATATCATAAACAGCAACTAAACCACCAAAAGCTTGCTCTTCGTTTTTGAAATAGTTTTCAGAATCAAAAGTTCCTGTATTTTGTACATCTTCTAGATTTGAATTATTACAAGAGACGGCTCCAAAGCTGAAACCAGTTAGTAACAAAACAGTAAGACTTTTATATATAAATCTTTTATTTTTCATTTTTTCTTAAATTAAAATTGAACATTAGCACCAAAAAGGAAAGTTCTCGACTGAGGATAATATGCTCTGTCTATACCAAAAGTATCACCTCCGGCAATTTCAGGGTCATAACCTGTATACTTTGTAAATGTCACAAGATTTTCACCAGTTACATAAAATCTCACCTTACTTGCACCTATGGTTTCAGAAATATTTTTTGGAAGTGTATAGCCAATCTGCACTAATTTCAGACGTAAATAATCGCCTTTTTGCAAATAATAGTCAGACATTCTTGTATAGTTTTGATTAGGATCATCTCTCGTAACTCTCGCAATAGTATTGGAAGTACCAGCACCTGTCCAACGATCAAGAATTGCAGTTTGGTAATTAGCATCCTGAATATCTAATCTTCTCAAACCTTGAAAAATTTTGTTTCCTGCCTGCCCTTGAGCAAAAAGCATAAAATCAAAGTTTTTATAGTTCATGTTCAGTGTAAATCCAAAAGTATATTTTGGAACAGAATTTCCTAAATTTACGTAGTCATCTTCATTAATTCTGCCATCTCCATTCACATCAGTCCTTTTGAAGTCTCCTGGTTTTGCATTGGGTTGAATTAAACCTCCATTTGCATTTTTATAGGCATCAATCTCTGCCTGAGTTTGGAAAATTCCGGCATTTTGAAAACCATAGAAAGAACCATAAGAAGAGCCAACCTGCAATCTAGAAACTGCACCCATTGATTGAAAAGATGCAAAATTTTCAAATATTTTATCATCTTCTAATCTTGTAATTTCATTCTTTAAAAAGCCTAAATTTCCATTAGCAGATATTCCAAAATCATCCCAATTCTTTTTATAACCTAAGCTTACTTCAATCCCATTGTTGTTCATATCCCCGATATTTCTCCACGGGTTATTGATTAAACCTAAATATCCTGGAAGATTTATTCTTCTTAAAATATCCGTAGATTTTTTCTTGTAAACATCAACAGTTAAATCAAAGTTCTTAAATAGCTTTAAATCTGCTGCGATATTTAGTTGTGAAGTTTTTTCCCATCTCAGTTCAGGGTTTTCTAAAGTACTCGGTGCATAACCAATGTGAATATTATCATCACCAAAAGAATAGTTACTTCCAGGAATTAAGAAATTCGCATACTGAAAATCATCAATTGCGTCATTTCCAAGAACTCCGTAACCACCTCTAAGTTTAAAACTATTCACTACATTATTTTCTGGCCAAAAACTTTCGTTCGATATATTCCAACCTAAAGACATTGCAGGAAAATTTCCCCAATGGTACGCTCTTGCAAATTTTGAAGAACCATCTCTACGCATTGTCCCTGTAAAAAGATATCTGTTATCATAATCATAAACAACTCTTGCAAAATATGATGTTTTGTGAGTTTCTTTGCCATCCCAAGCATTTGTACTTCTATCTTTTTGAGGAATCTCAAAATTGAAAGAAGCATCTTGCCAATTATCCACAGGAAGATTAGTGTACGTTACATTTTGTCCGGAAGAAATATTATACTCGTAATATCCCTGTCCTAATAAAACATTTAAATTATGCAGTCCAAATTTATTCTGATAATTTATTGTATTTTCAATATTCCACTCAAATTTCTTTTGGGTCTCTCTAAAAAGGTTATTAAATGAATCATTTTTAGCCGAAGGACTTAAATAAAATTTAGGGGTAAAACCTTGATTTCCCCAATAAGACAATTTTCCATTAAGGCTTGATTTTACTGTAATATGATTGATCGGTTTTAATTCTGCAAAAACATTGGCAACCATATCGTCTGACCAATTGTATCTTCCCAACTGAGTTTGTTGAAAAGCTAATGGATTTGACATTTCTTTATTCACATAATGTGAAATACCATAAGGATTTCCTAATGCATCTCTGACAATATAGGGATTTGTATAATCACTTGGAAAAGGCTGCTGAGAGATTCCATTGGTAACTGTTACAGGAGTTAGAGGATCTAAGTTAATCGCAGAACTTAAAGGTCCTCCAAACTCCCCATTAGAATTAATTCCCTGAGATTTTGTGTGGGTATATGCAAAAGTTTGTCCGATTGTTAAATAGTCAAACACTTTATGAGTCGAGTTGATTCTTGCATTCAATCTTTTGTAATTAGAAATATCTCGCATTACAATACCTTGTTGCTCGTATAATCCAAAAGAAGTATAGAACGTAGATTTATCACTTCCACCACTAATACTGAAATCATGAGAAGAACGCTGAGCACTATTAAAAATCACATCCTGCCAATCTGTTCCTTTACCGTATGCTGAAGGGTTTGAAAATAAAGGATCCCGTCCGTCATTCACATTAGCTTCATTCATGATTGTTGCATATTGAGAAGCATCAAGTAAATCTAATTTCTTAGCAGCACTTCCAACACCGAAAAAACCATTATAAGAAAAATTCAATCTTCCTTTAGCTCCTTTTTTTGTGGTAATAAGAATTACGCCTTTTGCAGCTGAGACCCCATATATTGCGGCTGAAGCACCATCTTTCAGAATTTCCATCCCTTCGATGTCAGCTTGGTTAAGCCAGGCAATATTGTCTACCACAATACCATCTACAACCCATAGTGGATCATTACTTCCTGCCCCGAAACTGGTAATACCACGCACTCTCACAGTTGCTGGAGATCCTGGTTGACCGGAATTCGATATTACAGAAACACCCGCAGCTCTGCCTTGTAACACCTGCTCTGGTCTACCCGCCGGGATATCCTCGATGTCTGAAGCTTTAATACTTGATATCGCTCCTGTCACATTACTCTTTTTCTGAGTTCCGTAACCAATCATAACTACTTCTTCGATTTTCTGTTCCTTCTGAACAGTGTCTGTAGGTGTAGTCTGTGCACTGAAATTTGCCGTAAAATAAAGGGCGGCAATGATTCCTAAACTTCTTGATATTTGTACATTCATATACAGTTAGTTTTTAATTCTCAAATTGAGACAATAAAAATATATTTTTTTTTGATTAATTAACATTTATTTAATAATTATTTTAATATTTCCACTATTTTTGGGGTCTCAAAGGCATAAATAGATGGTTATAATTAGTTAAAATTGACTAAAAAACATTAAAAAAAATCCCCAAATGAGCGTTAAGCAACCCAATATTTCTCTTCCCTTGAAACTTACTTTCCTTATTTTTTCGATGGTGCTAAACTGTATGGGGATCGTGATACTGCAGCTTTCGGAACAAAATATCACTTATGACAAATTGGGATTTCTAGAATCTTTTAAAGACATACCCATTGCTGTCTTCTCCTTATTCGCTGTTAATTTTATCGGCAGATTTGGAACAAAAAAATCGCTGATCTTTGCGTTAATGTTAGTAGGTGTCTGCTCTCTGTTTTTGCCTTTCGTTGAAGTTTTTTGGTTTTTCAAGCTGTGGTTTGCGATCATCGGAACCTGCTTTGCTATCGGAAAAATCTGCGTATACGGAATTATCAGAAACAATATGACCGAAGAAAAATCTTTAGCTAAAATGATGAACAGCGTTGAAGCATCGTTTATGATCGGTATTTTTGTTGTTAATACGGGTTTTGGATGGCTGATTTCCAGTCAATTCGGTGAGTATTGGAAATTTGGATTTATGTCGATTTCCCTCATTTCATTTTTTACGGTCTATCTTTTCATGAAATCTCAGATTGCCGAACCGGAAAATAAAAATATCAGAGTCCTCCCCGATTTATCAGGATTCGGAAAACTTCCCTTCATTCTATTTTTTGCGGTAAGCTTTTTCATAATTTTTATTGAACAGAGTTTTAATTCTTGGCTGCCGTCATTTTATAAAGATCATTTGAAGGTCAATTCTTTTTTCGCACTGCAGGCCTCGTCATTTCTCGCACTTTTTTCATATACTGGCAGAACGATTACTTCAAAAATTATTCACAGATTTTCATTAGCAAGATATTTTATGATGTGTCTGTTTATAATTATTTCTTTGCTGATAATTATTTCAGTTATTCAGTTCAGTTTTACAGAAAATTCCAAAATCCTGTTATTCCTGTTTCCGATTATCGGATTGTTTCTCTCACCTCTCTATCCGGTGATTAACTCAAAGATGATCGCAAAAATTGGTAAAGAGAAAATTAATACATTTACTTCTTTAATCGTAATTGTTTCATCAGTCAGCAGTTCTATCAATTCTATTTCAATTTCATTATTATTTAAAAATCAGATACTTAACTATTATTCACTGTATATTTTGGGGGCAGTAATACTTGTTTCTGTGTTAGCATATTCTTATTTTAAAATTAGCATGAATAAAATTTAAAAAATAATTTTATTTTTACCGCATGAAAACTGACCATAACAGAAACATTGAAACCCTTAAAGAACTTGTAGAGAGCAAAGACTTTATTCCCAATCTATCCGTAGACTGTACGATATTTGGTTTCCATGATAACATTCTGAAAGTTTTGTTGCTCAAATACCATGATCTCGATCTTTGGTCCCTTCCCGGCGGTTTTGTGTTTATCGATGAAGATCTCAGAGAAGCTGCAGATCGCGTTTTGTATGAAAGAACACATCTTAAAGGCTTGTTTCTGGAGCAGTTTCATACATTTGGCAGACTAGACCGTACAGAAAATAATGTTCACCGAACGTTGATACAGAATAAAGGTCTTGATGTTCCCAAAGATCACTGGATTTTACAGCGTTTTATCACAGTAGGTTACTGCAGTTTGATCGATTTTTCTCTTACCAATACTTTCCCCGATGCATTTAACGAAACCTGCGCATGGTTTGAAGTAAGTAAACTTCCAGCGATGGCTTTTGATCATGACAGAGTAATTGCTGAAGGCCTGGAATATCTACGTAAAAATATTGATACTCAAATAGCTGCAAGTAATCTTTTGCCGGAGAAATTCACAATGAAAGATCTTCAGTCTCTATACGAAACTATTTTAGGTGAAAAATTCAGACGAAATAATTTTCAGCGTAAAATACTGAGCATGAATTCTTTAGAAAGAATGGAGAAATTATTCGATGGTTCAGCCAACAAAGCACCTTTTCTTTATAAATTTATCAAAAAGTAGTTTTTATATTTTTCTTAAAAAATTTTCGCAGACCAATTGAAAAGTATTATTTTTAGGAAAATTAAACTACATGTCATATTATCCTCTTACGAGCATTCCCGATTATTTCGGAATTGATGCTTTACTTACCGAAGAACACAAGCTTATCCGCCAGTCAGTAAGAGATTGGGTAGAAAGTTTTGTAATGCCGAATATCGATCAGGCTGCCCAGGACCACACAGATTTACCTGGTTTAATGAAAGAATTGGGGAAAATCGGAGCCTTGGGACCTTACATTCCTGAAGAGTATGGTGGTTCAGGCCTTGATCAGATTTCCTATGGACTGATAATGCTTGAACTGGAAAGAGGAGATTCGGCAGTACGTTCAGCTGCTTCAGTACAGAGTTCTTTAGTAATGTTTCCTATTAATGAGTTCGGTTCTGAAGAACAGAAAAGAAAATATTTACCCAAGTTAGCTTCAGGTGAAATGATTGGTTCTTTCGGTTTGACAGAGCCTAATCACGGCTCAGATCCTAGTTCTATGGAGTCTCAGTTTAAAGATATGGGAGATCATTATCTTTTGAACGGTGCCAAAATGTGGATCACCAACTCGCCTCTTTGCGATATTGCTGTGATTTGGGCTAAAAATGAAGACGGAAAAGTACAGGGACTGATTGTAGAACGGGGCATGGAAGGTTTTACAACGCCTGAAACTCACAACAAATGGAGTTTAAGAGCTTCGAAAACCGGAGAATTGGTTTTTAATAATGTAAAAGTTCCTAAAGAAAATCTGCTTCCGGGAGTTACAGGATTAAAAGGTCCATTATCTTGTCTAAATTCTGCCAGATACGGTATTTCATGGGGTGTTATCGGAGCTGCAATCGACTGTTACTGTACAGCTGTGCAGTATTCTAAAGAAAGAAAACAGTTCGGTAAGCCAATTGGAGCATTTCAGCTGCAACAGAAAAAATTAGCCGAGTTTTTAACTGAAATCACTAAGGCTCAGTTGCTTTGTTTACAGTTAGGAATGTTGAAAAATGACCACAAAGCTACGCCTGCTCAAATTTCTATGGCCAAAAGAAATAATGTAAAAATGGCAATTGAAATAGCAAGAGAATCCCGTCAGATCCTGGGCGGAATGGGAATCATGGGTGAATTCCCGATGATGAGACACGCAGCCAACCTAGAATCGGTGATTACCTATGAAGGAACACATGATGTTCATTTATTGATTACAGGTTTGGATATTACAGGTTTCAACGCTTTTTAAAAACAGTAATTTCGAAAAAATAAAACTTAAGGTGGCTGAAATTATCAGTCACCTTTTTTAATAATTATAAACCTTAATCTTTTCAGTAAAATGAATATCGGGATTCAAAATTTCCAAAATCAGACTTTGAACTGATTTCATTGCATCATCAAGATTTCCTTCTGCAAATTCAAGAGATACAACTCCTTTCTTGGCGTCAGCAAAACTCCAGATTCCTGTATCGATGGGGAAGCCCCAGAATTCCGGTAAACTTTGAACCACGTACTGATAGATACAGAGCTGTAACGCCTGTTTCCTTTCATCTTTATGAAAGTAATTATCAATGTTATCAGAATCTATTTTTACTGTTAAATTTTTAATTTTTGCTGTTTTATAATCGATAATTCGTACGGTTCCATTTAATCTGTCGATTCGGTCTATAAAACCGAAAAATGAGACTTTATCTTTTTTAGCTTCATCCAAATAAAAATCTACGCTTTCGAATCTTCTTTCAATATCGATTATCTCTAATGAATTCCCCTGCTTAATTAATTCCAAATCATGATTGAGAATGTTTTCAATTACCTTTTTGGCAATTGCTCTGTGGATGAAATTCATTCCCTTATCATAGAACTCCGGTTGGTGCTTCAGCTTCTCAATTGCAACGTTTATATATTCATCAATCTGTTTAATTGATTTCTCTAAATCATTTAACTTTAAAACTTTACCTTTTATAACTTCATATATTTCTTGAAGTGAATAATGTACAAGATTCCCGTAGTTTCTGATTGAAAGTTCTTCTTCAATCTCATCCGTTTCAGAAGTATTCAGAATTTTTGACAGGTAAAAATCAATAGGATTATAGAGGTAGCTAGTGAGATGTGATGCCGAAACTTTTTCTTTCCAACTTTCAAGTTGCTCAATAACGATATCAGTTTTTGTAATTTCAATGGGCTGACTCGAAATAGGTTCCGAAGTATTTTCAACAATCAAATGTTCAATATGATGATTACTTTCCATTTCAATCTGTGTGACAAAACGGCTTTTTTCACCTGTATTGACACCTGAACTCAATGCATTAAACATCAGATGAATATTTTTTGCATCCTGAATTAACCTGTAAAAATGATAGGCATAAATACTGTCGTTCTCAAGAAAAGTATGAAGATCAAAATGCCTTCTGATATCAAATGGAATGTAGGTATTCTGCGAATTACCGAGTGGTAATTTTCCTTCATTTACAGAAAGCAAAATAACATTTTCAAAATTTAGCAGACGGGTTTCCAAAAGTCCCATCACCTGAAGTCCTTTCAACGGCTCTCCCTGAAAATCGATACTTTCTGAATTGATGTGCTGATTAATCAAGATCTCCAGCGTCTCCATTTTAATTTCAAAATTATACGGAGTTATC
Organism: Chryseobacterium kimseyorum; assembly: GCF_025971945.1. Classification (GTDB taxonomy): domain Bacteria; phylum Bacteroidota; class Bacteroidia; order Flavobacteriales; family Weeksellaceae; genus Chryseobacterium; species Chryseobacterium kimseyorum. The sequence goes on along the minus strand of NZ_JAPDHW010000001.1, from coordinate 223,229 downwards.
TGATTTTTGATGACCCTAAATGAATTCTCGAAATGGGAAACATTTTCATACTGTATATCATCAAGTTCCATCCATTTAATTTGTTGACAATACACAATTAATTGATCTAAAAACTGATATCCGGAGTCCGCTTTTTGTAACAGATTAAAATATGACAGATCACTCAGCAATTCAGAAAATAAACCCGCAGAAATGTAAACAATATTCCGTTCTTCAATCTTAGATTTAAAATCACTGATTACCTTTTCATCTTCATCCGTTTTCGGAAGCTCTTCCAAAATCGGGAAAATATCACGGTAATAGTACGATGATTTATTCTTTTCTAATTGTTTCTGAAGATAAAAAAGCTGTTTAACCGCATTCGAAAATGACAGGTTTTTCAGTGGAAAACCCATAGTAATGTTAAGATTTTCAACACTGTGCATCACATCCAAACTCGCAGGTAAAAGATTTTCATCAAGCAGAACTACTGCTGTATTAGTGAATGTCTTATTATCTATGTCTTTAAACAAATCGGGAAGCACTTTCGTCTGTGTAACATTCCCAGATACTTCGTAGATTTTTATGCTTTTAGGCTGGTTAAAGTCATCCTCAATCCAACTGAAGGCTCTGTTGTCATTGAACTCTTTCCACAGTTTATGACTTCTCAGAAACTTACCGGCTTCCTGTCTTTCATCATCAAAATAGTAGCGATCCGCCTGAAAAAAGCACTGCGCCTTATCCCACTGCAACAGATTTCTCACAAGCTTCTCTTCTACGGGTGTGAATGCATTAAAACCACAAAAAATAAAGTGTTGATCTGTGTTTTTAGCAAAATCAACTATTTTTGCTTTTGCAGACTCATGAATCATCCCCGGAGTTGCCCAGTTTTTTTCTTTTAATTCCTGCTTCAAAACAGGCAGAAAAACATTCATATTTCTCCAGAAGTTCAGAAACTTTTTTCTCGGAACTTCGTCTTCATCACCTAAATCCTGAGCCCAGTCTTTTATACGCTCCTCGTCAAACATATACCGCAGAACTGCAGCATCGCTCTCAGAAAACTTCAGAATATCGTCCCAGTCCTTCTGCAAGGTCGGAAACCATTTCAAAAAATCCGCAAAATCATCTTTGGGAATAAGATTGAGAGTTTTATAAACATCGAACGCAAACAGCCACAAAGCAATCCCTTGGATCGTTTGTTGATTAACGATGTCGCCAATCAGTTCTTCGATAGTAAAAAAGTTGGGAAGAAATCCCGAATAATTATTTTCTTCTAAAATCTGCCGTATAAAAACGATAGGTCTTTTACCTGGCAAAACGATATTAAAGTGAGACAGATCGATGTTTTGCAAAAGCAATTCATCTATGATCTTATTAAGAAATTTCAAGGTTTTTGGTAGTTTTTTAATTGTTCGAGCTCATCACTGATCATCACATCATATTCCGACTGCTTCTCTCTGTTCATACCATGTTCTGTAACACCGTCATACAAAGCCTGAAAATTTTTGTAGTCTTTAATGATTCGGTTATAAATTGGCTGAAAATATTTATCGTAATCGCTGGTCGTCTTTATTTTTGCGATAATCTCTTTTCTTATTTTCCTGGCGTAAATTTCTGCAATATCAAAATGTTTCTGCTCATGGTTCAAAACATAATCATTGATCCTTTTCTCGTCCTTCCAGGATTTATCTTCGTTAAAAATTGTTTCTATATTTACTTTTGCAGCTCCTTTCGGATTAGAAGATTTAACAACAGAATACACCCAACCACAATGAGTGTAGGCTACAATATCTTTTCCGTGCTGGTTATTAGTTTTACTTTTAAAATTACTCCACACTAATTTCCTGTCTTCCTTCCACTCCACCCGCTGACTCCATAACACATTAGAAATCAAAATAAAAGCTAATAATATACTCCTCATTATTCTACTACAATTGTTTTTGTAATCCAACTATTATCCCCTTTCCAAAATCTAAAAGTATACGTTCCTGCCTGTTGCGGACTGAAATTAAACTGATTGGCCGATTTGTGAGTCGATTGCGTACATACTCCATTGGTATTGAACTGATAAGCAGTAACATCCCTTTCAAAATTTCCGGTGTGAATGTAATCATAACCGTAAAATCCCTGACAGCCTGATGTATAAGTAGAGTAAGTTCTGATACTCTGTACAGAATAAACATCCATGGTGTCATTAACGATTGCTACACTGTCAATCTTTACTTTATCTACTGACTGAATAGTTTCATAATCATCGTCATCTTTACAAGATACTAATGAAATTCCTCCGAAAATAACAGCCAGACCAATGTTTAAAAACGCTTTCATAGTATTGCAAAAATTTATAATTATTAAACGTAAATTACTAAAATTTATTCCATTCAACTACAAAATTATGAATTAAAATTACCTTTAGATAAATAAACCACTTTCTTGGTATCAAAAAAATCTTCATCGAAATAATTCTTAAGGTTAAAAAGCTCACATTTAAGTCCAGCTAATTCTTCCGCTAAATCTCCACCCTTTAGATATAATACTCCATTATGTTTGGGATTGAACTGTTCTTTTTCGAATTTACCTTTCAGCCATCTTAAAAATTCAGGCATCTGCGTTACAGCACGGCTTACCACAAAATGAAATTTTTCTTTCACTTTTTCAGCTCTTCCATGAATTGCTGTAACATTTGTTAAGCCTACTCCTTCTGCAACTGCATTTACCACTGTGATTTTCTTTCCAATCGAATCAATCAAAGTAAAATTCGTTTCAGGAAACAGAATCGCCAGAGGAATTCCCGGGAAACCACCGCCTGTTCCAATATCCAAAACCTTAGTACCGGGAGCGAATTCCATTATTTTAGCCACTCCTAAAGAATGAAGAATATGCTTTTCATAAAGCGATTCCATATCTTTTCTGGAAATAACGTTGATTTTCTCATTCCATTCACCATAAAGGCTTTCCAATTTTAAAAATTGCTCGGTTTGTTTTTCGGAGAGTTCCGGGAAATATTTCTGAATTAATGCTATTGACATACGAAGTAATATAAAAGGCAAAAATAAGTTTTATTTCATATTTAGATAATGTTTTTTAGAGATAATATGTACGCAAAGGTATTTTTCAATGCTTAATTTCCCAAATATAGCGAGTCACATTTCCTTAACATTTAGTTTTTATATATATTTGTTACAAACGACAAAAAGAATACATGAATAAACTTTCAGACCGAGTAAATAGATTAGGATACTCTCAGACTTTCGTAATGTCAAATAAGGCCAGAGAAATGAAGGCTAACGGAATTGACGTCATTTCTTTAACATTGGGTGAACCGGATTTTGATGTTCCGGATAACATCAAACAGGCAGCATTTGACGCAATCAATGAAAATTACAGCCACTACTCGCCTGTTCCCGGATTTTTGGAACTTCGCCAGGCGATTTCAGATAAATTACAAAGAGACAATCAGCTGGATTATAAACCTTCGCAAATTTGTGTTTCAAACGGTGCAAAGCAAGCAATCATCAATGTTTTGGCGGCGATAATCAATGATGGGGATGAAGTAATTCTTCCAACTCCATATTGGGTGAGCTATGATGAAATGGTAAAAATGATGGGTGGAGAATCGGTAATGCTTCCCACTTCTTATGTTACTGATTTTAAGATCACAGCAGAACAGCTGAACGAAGCCATCAACGATAAAACAAAGGCAATTCTGTTCAGCTCACCATGTAATCCTTCAGGTGGATATTATACATTCGACGAATTGAAGTCTTTAGCAAAAGTTATCGCCAAATATCCGCATGTGACGGTAATTTCCGATGAGATTTATGAGTACATCAATTACGAGACAAAAACTACATCTATTGCTCAGTTTCCTGAGATTTATGAGCAGACTGCAGTAATCAACGGAATGTCTAAAGCATTTGCAATGACTGGCTGGAGAATCGGATATTCTGCATGCCCGGAATGGTTGGCAAAAGCTTGCGAGAAAGTTCAGGGACAAATGACAAGCGGCGCAAACACAGTAGCACAGAGAGCTTCGATTGTCGCATTAAAAACTGATCCTTCTGAATACAGATATATGATTGACGCTTTCGAGCAACGAAGAAATGTCATGTTTGATTTAATGAAAGAAATCCCGGGATTCAAAGTTCTTTTACCGAAGGCAGCTTTCTATTTCTTTCCTGATATTTCTTATTACATTGGAAAAACTCTTAATGGTATAGATATTAAAGATGCAGACGACTTCGCCATGTTCCTGCTAGAGCACGCTCACGTAGGCTGTGTTGGCGGTGTATCATTCGGAAGTCCTGAATGCATCAGATTCTCGTATGCCGCTTCTGAGGAGGAGTTGAGAGAAGCGATGAGAAGAATTAAAGACGTTTTGGAAAAAGCGGTTTAAAAGTTTAAATATTTTAAAATATTGATCAGATTTAAGAAGCATCTTAAATCTGATTTTTTTGTCATAGATAAAAGCTTTACATAAACGAGAAATAAATTTCTAATACCTTGAATGTTATTAGATTCGAGTTTCATAAAGTATTTTCCCTCAAAAACAATTATAGATTTTATTAATCGATTACTCTTATTTCAATAGACAAAACTGTGTATATTTGCACCATTAAATATTAATTATAAAACAAGAAAATATGTCTTTAGTAGGTAAAAAATTTCCAAACGTAACGATTGACGCAATGTCTGAAATGGGTGATGATCTTAAAATCAACATCTTTGAAGAAACTACAAAAAACCAACAGAAAGTAATTTTGTTCTGGTACCCAAAAGATTTCACTTTTGTTTGCCCTACTGAACTACATGCTTTTCAGGAGGCTTTAGGTGAATTCGAAAAAAGAAACACTAAAGTAATTGGTGCTTCTTGCGATACAAACGAAGTACACTTTGCTTGGTTGAACGTTTCAAAAGACAACGGTGGTATTGAAGGAGTTACTTATCCACTTTTAGCTGATACTCACAGACAGTTGGCGAATTTATTGGATATCGTTGATCAGGATCTGGAATTTGACGAAGAAGGAAATGAGTATTTCACAGGTTCAAACGTAACTTACAGAGCAACTTATTTGATCGACGAAACTGGAAAAGTATTCCACGAGTCTGTGAATGATATGCCTTTGGGAAGAAACGTAAAAGAATATTTAAGATTAATCGATGCTTATACTCACGTTCAGAAGCACGGTGAAGTTTGCCCTGCAAACTGGGAAGAAGGTAAAGATGCAATGAAAGCTGACAGAACTTCTACTGCTGAGTATTTGGCAAAGAACTAACATAATGTGTTAATTTGAAAATGAGATAATTTGAAAATTAGTCGCATGATTATTTAAAAATTATCTCATTTTCTATTTAATGACATTCTCAAATTAATAGATTTTCAAATTTTCAAATTGAAATTATGTATACAGAATTAACAGAAGATACGCTTCAGAATATTGTAAGTGACAACGAAAAAGTTGTGGTACAGTACGGAGCAACATGGTGTGGTAACTGCAGAATCATGAAGCCAAAATTCAAAAAACTGGCTTCAGAGAATGATGCAATTCCATTTTTATATGTAGATGCAGAAAAACTTCCTGAAAGCAGAAAATTAGCTAAGGTTGATAATTTACCAACTTTCGCTATCTTCAAAAATGGTGAATTGGTAAATCAGGTTCAGTCTAACCAGGCTGAGAGCTTAATTAATCTGTTTAACGAATTGTCATAAGAATCTGCTTAGAGCAAATTTTTGACTTTTAAAAATTTACACATGAAATTACCTGTAATAAGACAGTTTTACCAAAACCAAACTCCTGAAAATCTTGAAAAAACTTTAGAAGTTTTGGAAAGTTTCAGCGAATTCAGAGGTACAAGTGAAGAAGATTTAAATGTTGCCGGAGAATTGATCACCAATATCTGCGGAGCTTTAGAAGTTCACACCAACGTACAGAACGGTATGAGCGAGAAAGATGCTTTAAATTCTTTCGCGCAAAAAGTTTTAGGATCTATTGACAAATAATAGTTAATTATTTTAAGATTTAATAATTGAAATATTTAAAAGATCAATTCAAAAAAAATCCCGATGAATTAACATCTGGATTTTTTTTGGTTTAAAAGTTTTGAAAATTTGTTACTGAAAACATATCAGTCTCCAATTTTAATTAGCTTCTTCTGCTCATTAAAATTCTTAAGATATACCAGAATAGTAGCATAATGGAAGCGAAAAGCTGTAAAGCTGCCCCTACGTATTGCTGTGTTCCATAAGTATCTTTCAGTTTACTTGTTTCATAAAGAATTGAAGCTGACGCTAAAATTACCATTCCTACAGAGAACCAAAGCCCAAGGTTAAAACCGAAAATCATTCCGGCTACGATCAGTCCGAGAGCAATAAAACCACCGATGGTAATAATATTTCTAAGGAACGAAAAATCTCTTTTAGAAGTAAATGCTACTGCGGAAATCCCCGCAAACATTGCAGTGGTTAATAACGCAGCCTGCATGATAAGATTACCAGTCCCGTCTTGAAGTAACGCCACAGAAATCATTGGTAGAAAGATTACTGCATATAACAAAACTGACAGTCCTAACCCAACATACTGAGTAGACCTGCTTTGAGATAAAGACCACTTTGAAGCCATAAAAGATCCTAACCAAAATACACCTAAGACCAAGAGCCAGCTGTACCTCTGCCCGACCATCATGTAAATAAGTTCTGCAGGAACAGTCTGCAATAAAACAGTTTCAACACCCGCAAAAGCTAAAATTGCCAACGCGACATGTAAATAGGTTTTCTTGTAAAAACTTGCCTTGTCAACATCTGTTGAATGCGCAACTAAAACATCTGTCATTATATTATATTTTATTATTTTAAAATTTATTTTGTCTGTTTATAAGGCTTGATGCCCATAATTTTTCCATCTTCCTCGAAAATTGCTGTGATTACCTCTTTAGGATCAGGTTTCGTTTTATCATCTACATATTTATATTGAATCATCGGAAAATTTTCACCGGTCATAAAAGACTGATAACCCGTTTTATAAATCATTAATTTCCTGTTAAAATTAATATCTTGCGCAAGTTTGTCATATACCTTATCGGTAACTTTAGATTTTGTTTTATCAGAAATCATACTTGCCATAACTACTTTATCAGATGCTTTTAAAGCAGCGATAAACTGCTCAAACTTCCCATTGAAAAGTTCTTTCTGTTTCTTATCAAGCTCCAACTTCTGCTCTGTCGTCCGATTATCTTTAATCACCTCTGCTGTTTTTACCTTTTGAGCAAAACTTAATTGTAAAGCTACAAGAGACAAAATGATTGCTATTTTTTTCATTCAATATTTTTTCGTTGATAGGTAAATTTAGCAATAAAAAATTAAAAGAACATATTAAACTTTGTGTGATCCAATCTGATGAAACCATTTTAAATCTTACCTATAAAAATCCTTGTAGTCGTAAAACGTTTTTTCATCCCGTAGATTACACATATTTCACGGAATTATTGCTTAAAATAAATCTGCTAAATCCGCTGAATTCGCGAGAGAAATGTTTCTTAAAAGGTAAATTTCATTTTTATTTTCTTTACAGCTCTGCGAATCCGAAAATCTGTAAGAACACATCAGATAACCTCCAAAAACTGCATTGTATCTGCATTATCAGCGTAAGTATCGAGCCCTGGATTCTGAGCTTCACCAAAATATACTGTTTCAATTCCCAAATTATTCTTGCCCACCACACACTGGATATCTTCATTATTTTCCTGAATAAAATTCTTCACGTCTTCCAACGAAGAATATCTGCTGAAATGAATCACAGAAAGCGGACTGAAAAGTTTCTCATCTTCTTTCAGCATGACAAAATTGTTATCCCAGAATTGATCCTGATTCAGAAGGTAGACCGCACGATTGTAGTCGTAATTGTTGGCGTACTTATTATGATTAATAATTTCTTTAAAATCAATAAAACTTTCAAAAACCCTGTCGATCACAAAATCTTCAGGAATAAAAAGTCTCGTCACATTTCTGCAGCCCAAACCAAAATACTGGAAAATATCCTGAGCCAAAAGTTTCAGTTCTTCTTCCGTCTCATCACCTTTTATGACAGCGACCGATGTTCTGTTTTTTCTGATAATGCTTAAATGATTTTTAAAATAATATTCCAGATATCTTGCAGTATTATTACTACCGGTAGCAATCACAGCATCGAAATCTGTGAGTCTTTCAACAAACTCATATTCAATTTCGTTATCCGAAAATTCTTTCCATTTTTTAAGTAAAAACGGAATCATCTGTTTGTCTTTTGACGATAATTTGATCAACGGTATATGATTGCTCAGCACCACAGAGATCACATCATGCCATCCTACCAATGGTATGTTTCCCGCAAGAATTAATCCTACTTTCTTTGTAGTTTTCGAGGTTGAATATTTGGTAAGCCAGGCATTCAAATTTTCTTCAGTCAGCAAATCCGACCATTGCTTTAAAGCAGATTTTTGATTCTCTATGGTAAACCAAGGATTTTCTATTTCAGATTTTTTCACGACTGATTCAAATTCAGAATCATTTTCGTTAAAATCTTCAGTATTTTCTGCTAAATAGCTCTTAATATAATCACTTAATTTAATAAGTCCTAAAACTTGTTTTTCGATATTCATAATTACTGTAAAAGTGGGGAATATTTTGTAATTTTGTGCAAATTTAAAAAAAATTAGCGATGGCTATTAAAATAACTGATGAATGCATTAACTGCGGCGCCTGCGAACCAGAATGTCCCAACAATGCAATATATGAAGGAGCAGTAGACTGGAAAGCTTCCGAAGGTACCGAGCTAAAAGGTACCGTGACATTACCATCGGGTTTAACGGTTGATGCGGATTCGCCTCAGGAACCGGTGAGTGACGATGTTTATTTCATTGTTACAGATAAATGTACAGAATGTAAAGGCTTTCATGAAGAGCCACAGTGTGCAGCGGTTTGCCCTGTAGACTGCTGTGTGCCGGATGAGGATCATGTAGAATCTGATGAAGCACTGCTAAATAAAAAAGCATTCTTACACGGTGAATAAAAAATACACCGTCTCATACATCATGAGACGGTTTTTTTAACTTTATATTTAAATAAATCTATTTAGAAATAGCAGATTGAGAAATCAGCAAATCTCAACAAAACAAAAAGTAAAAATATGAGCAAAAAGCACAATTTCAGCGCAGGACCATGTATCTTACCTCAGGAAGTATTCGAAAAATCAGCAGAAGCAATTTTAGATTTTAACGGAATCGGTTTATCTCTTCTTGAAATTTCGCACCGAAGCAAAGATTTTGTTGCGGTGATGGATGAAGCTCGTGCCATCGTAAAAAGACTGATGAATCTTGGTGATGATTATGAAGTTTTATATTTGGGAGGCGGCGCAAGTCTGCAGTTTGCGATGGTTCCTTACAATTTGATGAAAGTGGGCGGTAAAGCTGCTTATTTAGATACAGGCACCTGGGCTGCAGGAGCAGTGAAAGAAGCTAAAAAAGTTGGAACAGTAGATGTTGTAGGATCTTCAAAAGACGAAAACTACTCTTTTATTCCTAAAGATTATACAGTGGGTTCAGAATACGATTATTTCCACTGTACTTCAAACAATACGATCTACGGAACTCAAATGAAATCATTTCCTGAAGTTGATACACTGATGGTTTGCGATATGAGTTCTGATATTTTCTCAAGACAGTTAGATTTTTCTAAATTTGATTTAATCTACGCAGGAGCTCAGAAAAATATGGGTCCTGCAGGAGTGACTTTAGTGGTGATCAAAAAAGAAATTTTAGGTAAAACAGGAAGAGAAAATATGTTCTCAATCTTGGATTATTCTCAGCATATTTCAAAAGAGTCAATGTATAATACGCCACCGGTTTTCCCTGTGTATGCATCTTTACTGACTTTACAACATTTAGAAAACAACGGTGGAATTGCAGCTGCAGAAGTAAGAAACGAAGCAAAAGCAAAACTTTTATACAGCGAAATCGACAGCAATCCACTGTTTGAAACGTTCTGCGTTGAAGAAGACCGCTCGTTGATGAATGTTTCATTTAAATTGGTTGACGACAGCAAAAAAGAAGAATTTGATGCTGCGTGGAAAGCTGCAGGCATCAGCGGACTGAACGGTCACAGAAGTTTAGGGGGATACAGAGCGAGTATGTATAACGCCTTACCTATTGAAAGCGTGCAGGTTTTGGTAGATGTGATGAAGTCAATAAAATAACTTAAATTAGGCAACGCAAAAATTGAAAGATGACAAGATTAAAATTATTAAGTGAAATCAGTGAAATTTTTAATAATTAAATCTTTAAATCCTTAAATTGAAAAAAATATGAAAGTCTTAGCTAACGACGGAATTTCCAAAGCAGGAGAACTTGCTTTAAAAGAAGCAGGTATCGAAGTGCTCGACAACAGAGTTGCACAGGATCACGTTATAAATTTCATTAATGAAAATAACGTAGACGTTCTTTTGGTGAGAAGTGCCACCAAAGTAAGACAGGATTTAATTGATGCTTGTCCTTCGCTGAAAATCGTCGGAAGAGGCGGTATCGGAATGGACAATATCGATGTGGAATATGCCATTGAAAAAGGTTTGTACGTTATCAACACTCCCAACGCATCTTCAAGATCAGTGGCCGAGTTGGTGTTTGCACATTTCTTTTCTTTAGCAAGATTTTTACATGAATCGAACAGATTAATGCCGTTGGAAGGAGATACTCATTTCAATGCTTTAAAAAAATCTTTCAACAATGCGTATGAACTTTCAGGTAAAACTTTGGGAGTGATAGGATTTGGAAGTATTGGTCAGGAGGTGGTGAAAATGGGAATTTCTTTAGGAATGAAAGTAAAAGTTCTGACGAGAAAACCAAAAACAAAAACCATCAGTCTAAGTTTTTTTGACGGACAGACTGTTGATTTCGAAGTTACATCTACCAATGATACTGATGCCTTCTACAAAGACACAGACTTTATCAGCATCAATACGCCTAAAACAAATGAATACGTCATTGACACTCCGGAATTTGAAAAAATGGAAGATGGTGTGTTTATTGTAAACACTGCAAGAGGCGGTGTGCTGAATGAAGTAACGCTTGTTGATTATATTGAATCAGGAAGAGTTGCCGGAGCAGCACTGGACGTTTTTGAAACTGAACCGACTCCTGAACTGATTTTATTAATGAATCCTAACCTGTCTCTTACACCCCATCTTGGTGGAAACACCTTAGATGCTCAGGAAAAAATCGGGGTAGAGCTTGCCGAACAGATTATTGAGATAAAAAAGAAACTATAAATAATATATGCCAGTTTTTAAACCTTTCCGCGGAATTAGACCTCATAAAGATCATGAGGCTACATTTCCTACTCATCCTTTAGATAATTTCACTCAGGCTGAAATTACAGAAAAAGCGCAAAAAGAAAAGACTTACATCAATATGATTAAACCCTATGTTGTAAGTAAATCTAAAGATGTAGACCGGAATTTAAGGAAGATACGTTCAACGTTTGAAGAACTTTTGGATGATAAAACACTCGTTCAGGACAGTTCGTCTTACTATTTATATGAGCAGATTTACCCTAATAAACAGGTTTTCAGAGGACTTCTGGGTCTTGCAAGTATTGAAGACTTCTGGAGCGGAAAAATCAAGAGGCATGAAAGTACCATTCCTCAGCGTAAAGAGAAATTGGCTCACTATTTAGATAAAGTAAACCTTCAGGCAGAACCTGTATTGCTCACCTATCCTTCCAATTCAAAGATTGAATTATTGATGAATCATGAAGAGAAAAACGTTCCCATTTTTAATCATGTGGATACTGTGGGCATCAGACACAAAATCTGGAGAATCGACAACCGTCTGAAGCTTCAGCAGTTCAAAGAAGTGATTGATCAGATCGATTCTTTCTACATTGCTGACGGTCACCACAGAATTGGTTCTACGGCACTTCACGCGAAGCGTCTTAAAGATAAAAATAAAAGACATAACGGTACTGAAGCCTATAACTTTGTGTATAGTTTTATTGTATCTAACCAGTCGATTAAAATTCACGATTACAACAGAATTGTGAGCAGCATTGGAGATTTAACTACAGAGGAATTCCTGAAAAGTCTTGAGAAGTATTTCTTAATTCACGAAAAAGAAGAAACTCCTTACTATCCGTCGCAGAAATTCCACATTTCTATGTACATCGATGGGAAGTTCTACTCTCTTCACGTAAAGCACGATCTTCGTTCTCAGGAGATGTCTTTGGATAATTTAGATCATCATCTTTTGGATAAATATATCATTCAGAATATTCTGAAGATTGAAGATTCAGACAGCTCAGATCAAATCTCTTACATTAAAGGAAGTTCAAACATCGAAGGCATCAAACTCTTAAAAGAAAAAGTAGACAGCGGTGAAGGTAAAGTAGGATTTGGAATCTATCCTGTGAGTTTTAATGATATGATTAAAATCTCTGACCTAAAACTTCGTATGCCTCCTAAATGCACATTTATCGAACCAAAACTGGTTACTGCATTATTAATGTACGACATGAAATAATTGGCTGCTCACGATTGGTATTTGGCTTATGGCTTTCCAATTGAAGGGAAAATTAATGTATAATATTCCTCAAAATTATTAATGATTTTGAGGATTTTTTTTATCACTAAATTTTTATTTAAATTAAAATCTTAAAGTTTTTGCTAGGTAAAAACGCCTTATAAAACTTTAAAACAGTTAGTAATTAAAAAAATCTTTGCGAACTTTGGCTTAAAATATACAACCAAGATCAAAATCTAAAATACTTACTTAATTTTTCTTTATTTTTATGCACCGAAAAGAAAAGGTCAGTACAATGAAAAAAATTCTGCTCATCATATTTCCACTCTTTTTGAGTGGATTTTTATTTTCTCAAAAGAAGCCCGTAAAAAAGCCGAAGCCGATTCCGAAATTTAATTACATCGATGAGTTTAAGAAAATTTCAGATGAAATAATGGTCAACGGAACTGCCTATGATAATCTTGGGGAACTGACGAAAGGTGTTGGCCCACGTTTCAGTGCCAGTCCGGGGTATGCAAAAGCCACAGAATGGGCAGAGAAAAACCTTAAAGAAGCCGGTGCAGAAAACATTTGGAAACAGGAAGTGAGAGTTCCCGTTTGGATCAGAGGCCGGGAATCTTTACAGATCAAAGCCGGAAACGGTGAATGGAAAAACATCAGAATGCTTTCTTTTGGAAATTCTGAAGGGACTGGCGGAAAAGATATGATTTACGATATACTTTTAGTTAATGATGTTCAGGAATTGGTGAATCTGACAAGTGCACAGGTAAAGGACAAAATTATTTTCGTCAACTATCCTATCGACCAGAAATTGATCAGTACTGTAGACTCGTATCTGATTGCCGCAAAATCTAAACTGCTTTCTGCTTCAGTGATCGGAAAAAAAGGCGCAAAAGGCTTAATTATCAGATCTCTGACAACTGCCTCAGACGATATTCCACACGCAAAACAGATTTATTATGAACCTGAAGATAAAGTGAAAATTCCGGCAGTTACCATTGGAGTAAAATCTGCAGATGAACTGGAAAAACTTTTAAAAAAGCAAACCGTAAAAGCAAAATTGAACATGACCGCCGAGTCAAAAGGCGAAACCGTCAACCACAATATTATCGGTGAAATTCCTGGGAAAAAAGATGCAAAAGTGATCGTTCTGGGTGCTCAGCTCGACTCATGGGATTTTGCGGAAGGTGCGCATGATGACGGCTCGGGAGTTGTTCAGTGTCTGGAAGTTTTAAGAGCTTTCAAAGCTTTAGGCTACGATAATAATCACACCATAAGAGTTGTACTCTACGCCAACAGTGAAAATGGCGGACAGGGCCGTGAAACCTACGCTGCGCAGGTTAAAAAGAAAGAGGAAAAGCACATCATCGCTTTGGGTTCAGATTCCGGAGGATATTCTCCAAGAGGTTTTTCTCTTGATATGTCGCCACAGAGACGCCGTCTGATTTTCCCGTGGAAAGAATATTTTCTGCCTTACGGAGTTTACGATTTCGACCAGACCTACGCCATTCAGGATATTGCCCCTTTGAAAAAACTGGATATCCCATTGATGGAACTGGTAGTCGACACCCAAAGATATTTTGACTACCATCACTCAGAAAAAGATTCTTTCGATAAGGTGAACAAGAGAGAATTACTTTTGGGAGCCGTTGTAATGACGCAGATGGTTTTTATGATTGATAAGAATTGGTAGATTAAGTAGTAATAAACCAAACTTTGAACTGCTTAAATTATTAAACATCTTTTAAAGTTGTAGCAAAAATCAAGGATCTTAATTTCATTCTATTATTTTTTCAACACCAAAAAAAAATGGAAATCAAGCAATTAAATTTAAATTCAGATAAAATAAATAATGAGAAGCTTAAAAGTATCTACGCTCAGTTTGAAGAGCTTTTGGAAAAAATTAAGCCAAAGAAAATTTCTGATCAGACAAAATACTTTATCAATGGAGAGATTGATCAGATAAATTCAACAGCTTTAGGTGATACAGCTTTATTTAAATTATTAAAGGATAAACAAAATAGCATAATCAAACACCTGGAAAAAGAATATAAGATTGTTCCCAAAAACTATTATAGGAATCTATGGCTGGCCGTCGGAATGTCTGCTTTCGGACTTCCTATCGGAACATTGTTCGGTCTAATTTCAGGAAATATGGGTCTGTTGGCCATCGGTTTACCTATTGGTTTGGGGATTGGAGTTGCCGTAGGAACATCAATGGATAAAAAAGCACTGCAGGAAGGCAGACAGATTGATGTTGAAATAAAATATTAAGTAAACCATTCCTAATTTTATGAAAAAACTTCTAGCAACCGCCACTTTACTTCTAAGCCTAAACCTTTTCTCGCAAACCTGGGAAGACTCCATACAGTTCAACAGAATTTCAACAGAAATTTTAAATAAAGGAAAGGCGTACAACGAACTTAGAGATTTAACGAAAAACATCGGTCACCGTTTAAGCGGATCCGTGGCTTATGAAAAATCGGTGAAATGGGCTGAACAAAAACTGAAAGAAGCAGGCGCTGATAAAGTATGGCTTCAGGAGGTAATGATCCCGGTTTGGGAAAGAGGTAAAGAATCATTACATATTAAAAGCGGCAATGGGAAATGGACGAAACTCAAAATGCTTTCCCTCGGAAATTCTGAAGGCACAAAAGGAAAAGATGTCTCTGGAGAAATCATTATGGTAAAATCTTTTGCCGAATACGAAAAACTCAGTTCAGATCAGGTAAAAGATAAAATTGTTTTCTTCAACTACCCTTTCAGTCAGTCGTACATCGAAACGTTTAAAGGATACAGCGATGCGTCTGCTTACCGCTCAACTGCAGCTATGTTGACCGCAGAGAAAGGCGGAAAGTTTGCCATCGTGAGATCACTGTCATCAGCATTTGATGACGTTCCACATACCGGCGGGATGAGATACAAAGATGGTACTGCTAAGATTCCTGCCGTAGCCATTGGAAATACAACCGCTGATGAACTTGAAAGTCTTTTAAAATCAAATAAAATCACCGCAAAACTCAATTCCAACTGTGGAATGAAAGGGGAAAAACTTTCTCATTCTGTCATCGGTGAGATCACGGGTAAAAAAGATCAGAGCGTTATTGTTGTGGGCGGCCATTTAGATTCATGGGACGTAGGCGAAGGTGCGCATGACGACGGAGCGGGAATTGTTCAGAGCATTGAAGTTTTAAGAACATTTAAAAATTTAAACATAAAAAATAATCATACCATAAGAGTGGTGTGTTTTGCCAATGAAGAAAACGGCGTAAAAGGTGGACAGCAATATGGAAAAACCGTTAAAGAGAAAGCTGAAAAACACCTTTTTGCCCTGGAGTCTGATGCCGGAGGATTTTCTCCAAGAGGTATTGCGCTGGAAATGGATGATGCCAAAAGAAATCAGATCAAAAGCTGGTCACCTCTCTTTCTGCCTTATGGAGCCTACGACTTCGAAGGCAGATATTCCGGGACAGATATTTATCCGTTGAAAGATATGGGAATTCCTACGGCAGAATTGGCACCCGATTCCCAAAGATATTTTGATATTCATCACACCGAAGAAGATACTTTTGAGAAAGTGAACCGAAGAGAATTGTTGCTCGGTGCCACGGTGATGACGCAGATGATTTATATGATTGATAAGAACTGGTAACAGATAATTACGATCTGATGAGAGCTTTATATTTTTTAATCTTTATTCTATTTAACCCATATTTTAATGCTCAGGAGAAAATATTCGGAGAGTATAATAATGATTTTGGCGAAAAACTTATTTTGAAATCAAATTACACATTTGAATACTATTGGAACTTCGATCTTGCATCAAGCTGGAATATTGGCACTTGGGAAATTGATGGAGGTAAGAACATTTATTTAAAGGTTAATGAAATAAAAGATACTTTAAAATCTGATAATAGAATTGAAATGGTTTTGTCTTCAGATAAAATATCAAATGAGATAACCAGTAATGAATATGCATTAAATTTAATTTCTGGTGGAGGTCAAAGTCGCAATTTACCTCCAAAAAAACTTTTCCATAAGGACAGTAAGCTATTTACTTTTTCTAAAACAGGAAAAATTCAAAATAAAAAAATAAAATCATTAATAAAACCTACTGTTAATTTAAAACCTTGGTTCGAAAAATAAAAAAGGTAATAATCACAAAAATTCTCGATACGGTTTTCTTCAAAAACCTACTCGAATTGACGGAGGTAAATAGTAAAATTACCGTTCATTTATAAATCAATTAAACTGAAGATTAACGTTTTTTAATGAACTCTCTTTCTTAACTTTTATTAAATCTGTTATATAAGTTCCCATTACAGGAATCGCCATGCCATCACGAATCTCATAAAATGGAGACAGATACTCCTTTTTTTGATTTGTATCCATTTTTGAAATATCAATCCACGCTGATTTATCAAATTCCATTCTCTCAGCCTGCACCGTTTTATTTTTGATAAATTGATCATATTTATACGGATTACCGGGGCTTGCCCATTTCCCTTCCTTTGTTTTATACATATCAAGATATTGATATTTCGAGTGATAAAGTTTGCCACAATATTCTCCCACAAAGAGCAGAACATTCTGATATTTACTAAAAGATGGTGTGCCGTAATGATCATAAGCTTTAAATTTAATACTGTCATTTATAAATTTACCATAAACTTCAGTATCTACGCTGTATACACAATCGAATCCGCCACCATCTAAGGGTATCACATTACAGTAATACGGATCGGATTCATAATTCATTTTTATTTTCTGTCCGATAAATATATAAAACTGAGTGGGAACTTTCTGCTCACATGCTACATAGGGAACGCAGGGTTCAGGTACCAATTGAACTTTTATATTCTTTGTAATAATATCCGAAACAAGATATTTTTGCGTATAATATTTATACTTGGCAAAGACCAGCGTATCTGTAAGTTTCGCCACTATGCTGTAATTTCCAAGGCTGTCTGCATGTGTTACATACTCCTTGTTCTTCGTAAGATTGAGATAATCATCATTGTCCCAATTTTTTGTTTTGGCTTCCATCTCACGATGTTTCCTTAATGTATCATTTACAGTAATGTGAACATAATTCCTAAATTTTGTAGTATCTCGTGCGATTCCTTTTACTAAAATTTTTTGTGCAAAAGACTGAAACGACAATAATAATATAATAACGAAAATAATTTTATTCACCATGTTTTGTTTGATATGACTATTAATTATTGACAACCTTAATTCAAATACTCCTTCTTCAGTACCGTAAAATCTAAAACCTTCCCATCCCTTTTCACTTTAACGGTAATTGAATCGGTGCTTTTTTCTACTCTGTTCAGCAGATACTGACATGAAGATTCTTCATTTAAATTCTCAAAACTGGTGTCGTTGATGCTTAAAATTTCGTCATCAATCTTTAATGGAACATCATTGCCCTGAAAGACCAGCACCACTTTCGCTTTTAAATCAATAAAACGGTATGCAAAACCAAATGATTCCATTTTTGAAGGAGAGTTTTTGATGCGGTGGAGATATACTTTGTTATTTTCCCAATCGATAATAAATTTAAATTTCTTCAGAAATTCGTTGCCAACCAAACTGGAATTACCGGTCATAATGATTTCGTTTTCAAATTTCTGTCCGGCAAGCATCAGGTCATTAGCCCTGAAATGGTAGGATGACAGTGGTTTTCCGGTTCCGAAAGCGCCTACAGAATTAACGCCGTACGTTTCTACGAATTTTACTTTACCATTTTTAGGATCGTAATTATTTTCGGCAATTTTGATGCTTCCGGTAAATCCTGTATCGAAAGTGAGATTGATTTTTTTATCTAAAATCTGAGATTCTATAATAGGTGTTTTTTGAGGTTTTGGTTTAAAAGAGAAAACAGTTTCATAGCCTTCTGTTGGAAATTGCTTCAGATCTTTCGTAGCCTCGAGCAGGTTTTCAGAATAATTGATTCTCCAGAAAAGCTTCGCCATCTGATTGGCTCCGATGATGCCGTCAATCTGTAAACAGCCGAATTCATGACCCTCCAGATCAACCACCACCGCGCCGATATTTTTAAAAACAATTTGGTCTACAGTCATTTCCGGAAGTACTGTAAAGACCTGTTGCTGCTTATTTTTCTGAGAATCTCCTACATTTCTTTTGTGCTTTTCTTTAAGATTCAGTTCGCTGTACACCGCATTTGAAATGACGGTTGGCGCACCTGTATCAAACAGAAACTGATAAGGTTTTCCGTTAATGCTTACTTTAATTAAAGGAAGTTCGTTGGCAAATGTAAGGTTGATCTTCTCGACAGGATTTTTCAGTACCGCTTCCCCACTTTCGAAAAACCGTTTTCCCTGCGCAGAAACGGATGCAATGTAACATATAAAAAAGAGAAGCAGATTTTTCTTCATGGTGTTATTTTGCACTAAAATAGGGAATTTTTAATAATATGTAAAGATCAACTCGATTCCAGGTGAGTAATTAAGTTTTCTCAGGCATTTCAGCTCAACATAAATTCAGGTATAATTCACTTTAATTTTTTCCAAAAAAATATACTCCCAATTAAAAATTTTAATATTTTTGAATAACACAAAACAAAATACGATGAAAAAAATGCCACTTTGCTTCCCCCTGTTTTGGGTTTGCCATTTCCCAAATTGTGAACATCAAAACCCAAACAAGTTCTCAGTTTCCCAACTTGGGAAAGTCTCCCTCTGAAAAAATTAACCCCGTCCCAATTTGGGAAAGCTTCCCCCGAAACAGATTTTCCCAAAACACACCTATTTTTTTATTGAAATATTTCTAAAACTTCTTAAAACATAAATTATGAATAACAGTAAACTAAGCAGTCTTCATTTGAACGGACTGCAAAACGCAGAATTCGGTCAGTTGATCGTAAGATTTTTTGAAGATTTCAGCAGTTCATCGCTGGATGTCAATGCTGATTTAGATTTTAAAAAGCTTTATGACGCATTGCAATTGCAGATTCCGACGTACAATGCTGCGCTGGATCAGGTCAAAGCAAGTGAAGAATCGAAACAGATTGCAGCATTAGACCATACAAGGGATATGGATGTGCAGGCGCTCCGTTATTCTTTAAAACCTTACAGAAACTCCAGAAATCAGGCTGAGACAGATGCGTTTACAGCTCTGAATCTGCTTCTGTCTGAGTATAAAGATGTGGAACATGAATCATACGAATCTGAAACCAACAAGCTTAACTCCCTAATCAGCAGGTTGCAGGCTACAGAATATGCTGCTCGTGTTACAGCATTGGGAATTGAAAAATTTGTCACTCAGTTGGCAGATTCTAATACGGTTTTCAATAATCTGTTTTCACAAAGGTCTTACAAGACTTCGCAGAAAGTCGTTTTTGATGTTAAGGCCTTAAGAAAATCTCTCACAGATGATTATAAAAAAATGACTGCCTACATATCAGCTCTTGCATCAGTAAAAGAAGATGCATACCACAAAGATGTTCTTGCAATCATTAATAACGGAAGAACTTATTTTTCAAATGTAGTGCTGGCAAGAAGAACTGCCGGTAAAAACAATGTGAAAAAGCCTTAAATGAAAGCCGCCCGACGAGGGGCGGTTTTTTTTTAACTTAAGTATAGGACAATCAAAATTCCCATTTTGGGAATTAATTATATATTTGTAAAATCATTACACAGATGCGAGTAATTTCAAAAAGGATATTGCGGGAGTTTTGGCTTATCCATGCGGACTGTGAGCAGCAACTGAAATCCTGGTATCAGGAAGCTGATGCTGCTGTTTGGAAAAATATAAATGAACTTCGATCTGATTTTCCCAGTGCGAGTATTCTGGAAGATCACCGTGTTTGTTTTAATATTAAAGGAAATCACTACAGATTAATTGTGAAAATAAATTTCAATTATCAAATGATTTGGATACGGTTTATAGGAACCCACGCAGAATATGATAAAATTAATGCAAACAAGATTTAAACAAAATGAATATTAAACCTTTGAAAACTGAGAGCGATTATAACGATGCTCTGGAAAGGCTGGAAATGATTTTCCATGCAGAGCCAGATACTTCTGAAGGCGACGAATTGGAAATTTTAGGAATCTTGATAGAAAAATATGAAAACGAGAATTTTCCTATAGAACTTCCTGATCCCATTGAAGCCATCAAATTCAGAATGGAGCAACTTAATTATTCTCAAAATGATTTAGCTGAAATCATAGGATTAAAGAGCAGAGCAAGCGAAATTCTCAATAAAAAAAGAAAGCTTTCTCTGGAAATGATCAGAAAACTTACTGAAAAGCTGCATATATCTCCAGAGATTTTAATTCAGCCCTATTAAAAATATTACTTAAAAAGCGACTCTTACGAATCGCTTTTTTAAATTTATATCTTATCCAAAATCTTTTTTGGCAGAATCTTCGTCAGCTGAGATTTGTATTCTTTTTCGGCAAGTACAAGCTTCCATGATTTTCTGTCTTTTGAAACCACAACAGCTTTCATGGGAGCATTAATGAGATAAGAACCTTCTTTCGCATTATAAGCCGCATTCCCTTTACCATATTTTGCAATCAACATCTCACCAATTTTTTTTTTCATATCCTCATTCATTGAGCTGACGTCTGCTTTCAGTTTTAAATAATAACTGGTCAGAGAAAAATATTCACCGTCAACCAAATCCGGTTTTCCGACTGAAGCAAACTTCATATCCTGCACATCTATTTTTACAAAGGGATTGTTATAGGTCATGTTCAGCAGTTGCGTGACCTGATCTTTGGGAACCACAGTGAAGAATTTAGGGTAAATACAGCTGATGGTCTGATCTAATTTTTTGTACTTAATCGTATTGGCAAAATAAACTACAGACTTTCTGATTGCCTGTTCGTCTTGGTTACCTTTGGTTTGACCAAAAACAATGGATGAAAATATAGTGAGTAGTATTGCGATTAATCTGGTTTTATTCATCATGTTTTGTCAATGTGATTTAAAAATTCGGTGTTCAAATATATGTAATTTTCCGCCTTAAATTCTCATAATTCTTATGCTCTAAATCTATATTTATACGGTTCTCTATCCGATTTATATCAGTAATTTTGCAGGCAGTTATTTTAAGAATGAAAACATTATTACGTTATTTAAAACCTCATAAATGGTTGATGATTTTGTCATTGGTATTGGCAACCATCAATCAGGTATTTTCTTTATTTGCACCGGCAATTACCGGGAATATTCTGGATCAACTGGTAACTCATCCTAATTTTTTTGATAAAAATAAATTGTTACCCAGAAACTTGAATCAGTTTTTTTATGGCACTGATCTGTATCATGGTGCATTTTATTTTCTTGGTTTGTTAATCGGAACAGCGATGATCAGCAGAATTGCAAAGGCTTTTCAGGATTATGTGGTGAGTGTAATCACACAAAAATTCGGAGCCAATATTTTCACGGATGGTCTTCAACATTCGATGGCGTTGCCTTACCAGGAATTTGAAGATCAGCGAAGTGGCGAAACGCTTTCTGTTTTAACGAAAGTAAGAGAAGATTCTGTGAAATTCATCACCAATTTTATCAATATATTTTTCGGAATTTTGGTGAGCATTATCTTCGTTTCGGTGTATGCCATTCGCCTGCACTGGTCGATTATGCCGGTTTATGTTGTAGGAATTTTCCTGATTGCATTTATCACGAATTTATTGAGTAAAAGAATAAAAAATATCCAGAAAACAATTGTTACCGAAACTACAGGCTTAGCAGGAAGTACCACCGAAAGTCTGCGTAATATTGAGATTGTAAAAAGTTTGGGCTTAACAAAACAGGAAGTGAAACGTCTGAACAACAATACGTACAAAATCCTAGGACTGGAACTTAAAAAGGTGAAGAGCATCCGTTCTTTAAGTTTTATTCAGGGAACGATGGTGAATTTTCTTCAGCAATTGATTACACTTACTCTACTGTATTTAATTTTCAGAAATATCGTTACTCCGGGACAGTACTTATCATTAATGTTCTATGGATTCTTTATTTTCGGACCAATGCAGGAAATAGGAAACATCATCATCTCATATCGTGAAGCGGAAGCGTCACTGCATAATTTTGATACCCTCATGCAGAAACAGGTTGAGGAAAAGCCTCACACTCCGAAACAGATTGGCGCGGTTGAGAAATTAGAGTTTAATCATGTAGCTTTTCAACATCAGAGCGCTTCTTATAAAGCTTTAAACAATATCTCCTTCGAAGTAAAGAATGGAGAAACTATTGCCTTTGTCGGCCCAAGTGGATCTGGAAAAAGTACGTTGGTAAAATTATTAGTCGGATTATACAGACCGAAAGAAGGTTCGATTTTTTATAATGGAATTAACGGAAAAGAGTTTGATTTTGATGAACTGAGAAATCAGATTGGATTCGTAACGCAGGATACTCAACTTTTTGCTGGAACCATAAAAGAAAACCTGCTGTTTGTGAATCCTAATGCTACCGGTGAGGATCTTGATTTGGCTTTAAAAAAATCCAGCGCAACTGCATTAATTGAAAGAGCAGAAAACGGAATTGATACCGTGATTGGCGAGGGCGGATTAAAACTGAGCGGTGGTGAAAAACAGAGAATCGCCATTGCCAGAGCTTTACTGAGAAAACCAAATCTGTTGATTTTTGATGAAGCGACATCCGCTTTAGACAGTATTACAGAAGAGGAAATTACTTCAACGATTAAAGAAATTTCAGAAGAAAAAGAACAGATCACTGTATTGATTGCTCACAGACTGAGTACCATTATGCACGCAGATAGAATTTATGTTCTCGAGCGTGGTAAAGTGATTGAGACGGGTTCGCACGAGAATCTTTTAGATTTAAAAGGATTGTACTATGCGATGTGGAGACAACAGATCGGAGAAAGAAAAATAGTTACACCGGCTCCTTAAATCTCATTCAAATTGAATATTATTAAAGTGAAAAAGCGTTCTCAGGAACGCTTTTTTTGTGTTCATCAACTACAAAAAATTTGTTCTCAGGGCAAAGGAAATTAATCCGATGCTGTAATTAATGATTAAATATATACAATTGGTATTTAAAAATGATTTGAAGTATAAATTAAATATCGGAACTGAACTTCTTGGGAGTTGATAACATAATATGATTGTTATGCTAAAATTTTTCAATAAAAAAGCCGTCTCATAAGAGACGGCTTTCATTCTTTATATTAGATTCGATTAAGGAACTTTTACCAATTCCACATCGAAAATCAACCAAGCGTTTGGCGGAATTACTCCTCCTGCACCTCTTTCTCCGTAAGCCATAGCCGGTGGAATCAACAGGGTAGCAGTTTCACCTTCTTTTAACAAAAGAATTCCTTCGTCCCATCCTTTGATCACTCTACCTGTTCCTACAGGAAACTCAAGAGGCTCACCTCTTTTAAATGAAGAATCGAACTCAGTTCCATTCGTCAATTTCCCTGCATAATGTACAGAGATGTTATCACCAGCTTTAGGAGCTTTACCTTCAGTCTTCTTAGTGATTTTGTAGTAAAGACCAGATTCAGTTACCTGCATTCCAGCTTTAAGATCTTCGATCGCTTTCTTTGCATCAGCTTCAGCTTTCTCGGCCACAGCCTTGTTGTTGGCAGCAATTTTAGATTTACCTTCATTAAAAGTTTTTGCAGCATCGTAACCTTTGTACTCGTCACCTTTACTGAAAATGCTTACTTTTTCAAGTACGATATCAGTTTTTGGTTTGTCCTGAGCACCTTTTTCAACATTAGCAATTTTGTCGATTACATCATCTCCTTTTACAACTTCACCAAAGATCGTATGTCTACCGTCTAACCAAGGTGTTGCTACTTCAGTGATGAAGAACTGAGAACCGTTGGTATTTGGTCCTGAGTTAGCCATAGAAAGGATACCTTTTCCTGTATGTTTAAGGTCGTTTTTCTCGTCCTCGAATTTATATCCTGGATCTCCCATTCCTGTTCCCTGAGGATCTCCTCCCTGAATCATGAAAT
This sequence comes from Chryseobacterium kimseyorum, assembly GCF_025971945.1. Taxonomy (GTDB): domain Bacteria; phylum Bacteroidota; class Bacteroidia; order Flavobacteriales; family Weeksellaceae; genus Chryseobacterium; species Chryseobacterium kimseyorum. Next base: position 198,736 of record NZ_JAPDHW010000001.1, on the reverse strand, counting down.
CTTTGATCACTCTATGGAAGATTGTTCCGTCATAAAAAGGAACACCTTTCGCCTTTGCTTTGTTATCAATTTTACCTTCTGCAAGACCAACAAAGTTAGCCACAGTCACTGGTGATTTTTTGTCTTCAAACTTCACGATCAGGTTACCTTGAGTAGTTTGTAGATTGGCGTAAAGTCCGTCTTTAAGCCCTTCGTAAGTTTCTTTGTCTACGTTCATTTTCTTATAAATTGGTGTACAACTTAGCAGCGAAACACTTGCTGCTGCCAGAATTATATTTTTGTTAAACAATTTCATTTTATAGAACTTTTAATTTTATAATTAAAGGAATATCGTTATCTATTTTATTCTCATCTCCGAAAGTTCCGTATGCCAGTGATGACGGCACCAGAAGCGTTACTTCTTCTCCATCATTCATATATCTCAGTGCATTTTCTACCGCTTTCAGCTCATCAAAATGACCGAATCTTGCATCATTTCTCTGGATAGATTTATCGTAAATCTTAGTCTGATCGAAATCGTACAGATCGTATGAATATGAGATTGGAGAATCATCAGGTCTTCTCTGTCTCTTGTCAAAACCTTCTACCGTCGTCCAGTAATTAAGCTGGGTTGGATAAAATTTAATATCCTGACTATTCACCCAATCCTGAATCTGCTGTCTTTCTAAAGAATTCAGATTTTTCATGCGGTTTCTTGAAACATCGAGATCACTCTTGCTTAATACTCCGCCTACAGGTGGATGCACCTGTGGTTGTGTTCTTTTGCAGCTTAAGAGCCCCAGTACGGATATGAGAAGTAATTTTTTCATAAAAACTTTTGCGAAAATACGCATTTCGGGAATGATTAACAAAACTTGATGAATTTATTAAAATAAAGTTTGAGAATTTTAAACTTGTATTTTGCTCTCTCGCAGATTTTATAGATTTTCTTGATCGATACGTTTGAAAAAAACCTTCCAGATCAACTTGATCTGTTGAATGTTAATTTAAACTTCAATTGGAAACAGACAAAGCCAGGAAAAATCCTGGCTTCGTGTATATTATTTACTTAATTGAAATTAAGCTGTTTCTAAAACATCTTTTTCAACCAAAACTCTCCATCCGAAAGGATCTTCTGAATGGTTAGTCTGTAAGTTAACCAAATCATTTTTCAGAGTAACTGCAAAGCTTTCTTCGTCTGAAAGTCTCGGTAATTCCAATTTCTCACCATTGTAACCTAGCGCTTGGAAAACCGTAGTAACTACCGCTGTACCTACGCCCCAAACTTCTTTTAATGTTCCGTTTTTCTGAGCTTCTACCACATCTTTCACTTTAATAGGTTCTACTTTTACTTCAAAACCTCTTTTCTCAGCCAGCTGAATAAAACTGTCTCTTGTCACTCCGTCTAAGATTTTTTCAGAAGTCGGTGGTGTATAAATCGTGTCATTAATTCTTACGAAAACATTCATTGTTCCACTTTCTTCGAAGTATTCGTGAGTAGCATCGTCTGTCCAGATAATTTGATCATACCCTTCTTCGATTGCCAACTGAGTCGGATAGAAAGAAGCTGCGTAGTTTCCTGCTGCTTTTGCTGAACCTACTCCACCACTTGCCGCTCTTGAATAGTGATCAGAAATTTTAACTGATACTGGTTCTGTGTAATACATTTTTGCAGGTGTTGCCACAATTGCAAACATATATTTATTGGCAACTCTCGCTTTCAAAGCTTCTTCTGTAGCAAAAATTAGCGGTCTGATATATAAAGAAGTACCCTCACCCTGAGGAATCCACTCTCTGTCAATATTGACTAAAGCTTTAAGACCATCCAAAAATATTTCTTCAGTAACTTCCGGCATTGCCAGACGTTTTGCAGATTTATTGATACGCTCAAAATTCTTTTCGGGCCTGAAAAGGAAAACCTGTCCATCGTTGTCTTTGTAAGCTTTCATGCCTTCAAAACAAGCCTGTCCATAATTTACACCCATCATCGCAGGCGTAAACAACAAAGGACCATAAGGAACCAATTTCACATCGCCCCATTTACCGTCTTCATATTCACAGATGATCATGTGATCACTGAAAGTATTTCCAAACGAAAAATTATTGGGATCGAAAGTAGAAATTCTAGAGTTTTCTGTTTTTTGAATTATCATTTCTTAAAATTTTTATGATGTTCTACAAATTTAACATAATTTTTCAAATATAAAAATTTTACATTAAATTTGAAAAAAAATACTTTGGAAAGAGAAATAAGAACCACAAATGATGGTAGTAAAACGCTATTTATCAATGAGTTAAATGAGAATTACCATTCACACCACGGAGCGCTTCAGGAAGCCGAACACGTGTTTATCAAAAATGGATTAATTTTAATAAATGATTACGAAATTAACATTTTAGAACTCGGTTTTGGAACAGGTTTAAACGTTTTGGTGACAATTAATGAATATTTAAAAACTGACAAAAATCATACAATCAACTATTTTACACTTGAGAAATACCCGATAAATGAATCAGAAATCGAAAATTTAGCCTACTTCGATCATTTTGATAACCCAGAATTAAAAAATATTTATCAGAAAATTCATCAGGTGGACTGGGAAAAATCCGAAGAAATTATTAAAGGTTTTAATTTAAAAAAGATTCAGTGTGACTTTTTTGAATTGAAAAACATTGATTTACCGAAGATTAATCTTGTGTACTTCGACTGTTTTGGCGCAAGAGTGCAGCCTGACCTTTGGGAAAAGCCTTTATTTGAAATGGTTTCTGACAAAATGAGTGTAAACGGATTGTTAACAACCTACTCTTCTAAAGGCAGTGTAAGAAGAATTCTACAGGAGCTTAATTTTAAAGTTGAAAAGAAACAGGGGCCACCAGGAAAAAGAGAAATGATTAACGCTGTAAAATTATAACCGGATATTGTGTAAGTGAGAAGATATTTTTCTACTATTAAATACTACATCATTGTAATCTTTGAGCTTTCAATATTTACCTTAAATATTTTTCCTTATTTTAGCTATACAAAATATTTAATATGATTGACAAGATCAATGTGAGGGTCTATGCATGTGCAGTGAAAGACAATAAAGTTCTTACGCTTTTTGAAGAATATGCCGGACAGCCTTTGCTGAAATTTCCCGGTGGAGGATTGGAATTTGGAGAAGGTTTAACAGAGTGTCTGCACCGTGAATTTGATGAAGAACTCAACGTCAAGATTGAAGTTTTAGACCATCTTTATACACAGGAAGATTTCTTAGTTTCAAGATTCAGAGAAAATGAGCAACTTCTTACTATATATTATCTGGTAAAAATTACCAATGAAGAAGATTTTCTGATACTTGATCCATGTATCGAAAAAACAGAGTGGCTTCCGATAAATACTGAAGTTAATCCTTTTACACTTCCGGTTGACATAATTGTTTTTGAAAAATTAAAAGAAAAATTCCTGTAAGATCACTTACAGGAATTTTATATTATTTAGAGGCTCTGAAATCTTTTGCTCCCGGATAAGGCTGTAAATAACCCGAATTCCAGTTGGATTGTAACAAGGATTCTAAAAACTCGTCGGTTCTGTTTTTATAAGGATTATATCGGTCTTTCAAATCAATATCTGCCATTTTGCCTTTTACATTCCACCAGAATGCACTCCATCCTCCACGCATTTCTTTAATAATCTCAAATACATTTTTGCCTGTAGCTCTGTTCATTAATTTAGCAAAAACCTGACCTTCTGTAGTAGTTAAATCTCTCAGCTGTTTCTCATATTGGTCAGCGAGCATGTTCTGTCTGTCTTTAATGTATTTTCTTTTTGCTGCTGTATCCATGACAGTCATTTCCTTTTGAATATCTCTATATTGCTGAAGAGCTGTTAAGAATAAAGGATAAACACGGTACAGTTTTTTGTTGAGGAAAAAATAATAATTTTTATCTAACTGATTGTTGAACTTGGGCTTATTGAGTAAAACCAATTCATCCATCACAACTACAGTTTCTCCGTTTATTTCGTAGATTTTAGCTTTCTGTCTTTCATCATAGTAGTATTGATTGCCAAATTCATCGGTTTTTAATAATTCCTGTGGATACTGATTTAATGGTTTAGCAATAATAGAATCACGCTGCTGACTAAAAAAAGCAGCACTAAAAAAGAAGAGAAAAAGAAAGGTGATTTTGTGAAATTTCATTATTTTTACACGTATTACAACGAAATTTAACTACAAAAATCATTCCTCAAATATGAAATTCGAGAAGAAATCATTGAAATTTTTAGAAAAATATTTAAATACTTCATCACCAACAGGATATGAACATAGAGGTCAGGAAGTTTGGATGAATTACATCACACCGTATGTTGATAAAATTGAGGTTGATCATTACGGAACTTGCTATGGAATTATTAATCCTGAGGCAGAATTTAAAGTGGTAATTGAAGCTCACGCAGATGAAATTTCATGGTATGTAAATTATATTACCGATGACGGATTGATCTATGTGATAAGAAATGGCGGTTCAGATCAGACAATTGCTCCTTCAAAAATTGTTCACATTCACGGAGAAAACGGAATTGTAAAAGGCGTATTTGGCTGGCCGGCGATTCACACCAGAAGTGCAAATCAAAATGAACCCACTCCAAAAATTGAAAATATTTTTATCGACTGCGGAGCAACTACCAAACAGGAAGTTGAAGAACTGGGAATATTTGTAGGATGTATGATTACTTACCCAGATGAATTTTTCGAGATGAACGACCGTTACTTCGTCTGTAGAGCTTTAGATAACAGAATTGGTGGATTTATGATTGCTGAAGTTGCCAGACTTTTAAAGGAAAATAAAAAACAGCTTCCTTTTGGTCTTTACATTACTAATTCCGTTCAGGAAGAAGTAGGCTTATATGGTGCAGATATGATTGCAGATACGATTAAACCAAATATCGCTATCGTAACAGATGTGACACATGATACCACAACACCAATGATCGAGAAGAAAAAAGAAGGTGACCAGAAATGCGGTGATGGCCCAGTGGTTTTCTTTGCCCCGAGTGTACATCATATCATCAGAGAATTAATCATCGATACCGCAAAAAATAAAGAAATTCCTTACCAAAGAGCTGCAGCGAGCAGAGCGACAGGAACTGATACTGATGCTTTTGCTCATTCAAACGGAGGTGTACCAAGTGCACTGATCTCTTTACCTTTAAGATATATGCATACAACAGTGGAAATGGTTTCAAAAGAAGATGTTGGAAATGTAATTCAGTTAATTTATGAAACACTTTTGAACATAAAACCGGAAATGAAACTGAAGTATCATTAATTTTTAAAAATAAAGGTAGAAAAGTAGAAAGAAAAATAGTAAAAATGAAAACTAAACTCATCGCTCCTTCCCTATTATCAGCAGACTTTGGGAATCTGCAACGAGACATTGAAATGCTCAATAATTCTCAGGCCGACTGGCTGCACGTAGATGTTATGGACGGAAGATTTGTTCCCAACATATCTTTTGGTTTTCCGGTGATGAAGACCATTCAGCAGCATGCGAAAAAATTTGTTGATGTACATTTAATGATTGTAGAACCCGACAAATATGTGGAAGAATTCATTGACCACGGAGCCGACTTAGTTTCTATTCATTATGAAGCGTGTACCCACCTTCACAGAACGATCAATTTAATTCAAAGCAAAGGAGCTAAAGCGGGTGTGGTTTTAAATCCTTCGACGCCGGTTTTAATGCTTGAAGACATTATTGCTGATGTAGATCTTGTTTTACTAATGAGTGTAAATCCAGGTTTTGGAGGTCAGAAATTTATTGAAAATACGTACAAGAAGATTGCAGAAACTAAAGATTTAATTTTAAGTAATAATTCTACTGCATTAATTGAGATTGATGGCGGTGTGAATCTTGACAACGCTTCAAAATTATTCGAAGCAGGAGCAGATGTACTGGTTGCCGGAAACGCCGTGTTCTCTTCTGAAAGCCCTGAAAGAACTATTGAACTTCTAAAAATGTAAATAAAAAAGCAGCTGATGAAAGCTGCTCATTGTTCTCAATTTAAGAGAAAGTATTATGGTTATTAGTTTTAATGCTTAGCGTAGATTAACCTGTCTCTCTGTTTCTACTGATGTAAAGATGATCATTTTTTAAGAAAAAAACATCCGTAAAAACACGGAACTTTTTACCGTAAAGCAAATATTATTTAGAAATGACAATTATATTATGTTTTTACAACTAAATTAATAAAGAAAATTCTGAATCAATTTGTTTATAACAGTATTACGAAATAAGGTCTTGTAAAATATAAAGCCATCAACAAAAAAATCCGGAAAAATTTCCGGATTTTTTTATATATAAAAGGAGTTTTAATTAAAAAATCTCTCTTCCTGCAAAATGGAATTGCGCTTCGATCAAAGCATTCTCATCAGAATCAGAACCGTGTACAGCGTTCTCTCCAATGCTTCTAGCAAACATTTTTCTGATTGTTCCCTCAGCTGCATCAGCAGGATTAGTAGAACCTATTAAAGTTCTGAAATCTTCAACCGCGTTGTCTTTTTCCAAAACTGCAGCAACGATAGGACCTGAACTCATAAAATCAACCAACTCTCCGTAAAATGGTCTTTCAGCGTGTACTTCGTAGAATTTTTTTGCGTCAGCCACAGTAAGCTGAGTTAATTTTAAAGCTTTAATTTTGAAACCTCCTTCTGAAATTTTCCCTAAAATAGCTCCGATGTGCCCATCAGCAACAGCATCAGGCTTAATCATAGTGAATGTAATGTTAGACATAAATGTATATTTTTTTTGATGGCGCAAAATTACGAAAAATTTCCAAATTATAATTTTAAATTAACTTTAACACAATATAACGTTTTTTAAGAAATTAAGCACCTCTAAATGGCATGCAAATTGCAATTATAATTCCGATTCTCATGTTTAATTTGAGTTTTCATGGTTATTAGTTTTTACCCAGCTTCGGCTGGGTTTTTTAGTATAGTAAAGCTGTCTATTATTGAATAATCAGCGATAAAATCAACCTAATTTTTAAACATAACAGATTGATTACTTTAAATGAAATCAGTACAATAATTCGTTTTTAAGAATTGTTTTTAATACGGTTAGTTTTGAGAATTCTCCTCAGCCTCTTCCATTAATTTTATATAAGTGGAATATCTTGAATGTTGAATTTCGCCTGTCTCTAAAGATTCAAGAACCGCACACTTTGGTTCGTTAATGTGCATACAGTTATGGAACTTACATTCTTTCCTCTTTCTGAATATTTCAGGAAAATAATGTTGTACTTCTTCTTTTTCAATATCAATCATCGCAAATTCTCTTACACCAGGAGTATCAATCACGTTACCTCCAAAATGCCAAAAATGCATCTGGGCAAAAGTTGTGGTATGTTTTCCTTTAAGATGAGTATCTGAAATTTCAGAAGTACGCAGATTCAGATCTGGCTGCAATGCGTTTACAAGAGTTGATTTTCCACAACCTGAATGACCGAAAAATACTGAAGTTTGGTCTTTAAGAAGATTTTGAAGTTCTTCTAAGTTTAATTTTGAATAAGAAGAGATTTCCAAACTGTCATAACCAATTTCCTGATAGAGAAACTGAATATCTTTAACAATTTCAATTTCCTCTTCATTGAGAACATCGATTTTGTTGAAAAGAATTAATGGTTTTATATTATAGGCTTCACAACATGCCAGAAAGCGGTCTAGAAAACCGAAAGATGTTTCAGGATGTTTTAAAGTAAATATAAAGCACGCAATGTCAATATTGGAAGCAATAATATGCGCCTCTTTAGAAAGGTTGACGGCTTTCCTGATAAGATAATTTCTACGCGGTTCAATTTTCGTGATCCATGCAATATCATCCTGCTCCAACTGAAATTCGACAAAATCGCCTACGGCAAGAGGATTGGTAAGTCTGGTTTTTATCAACTTGAATTTTCCACGAATTCTCGCCTCAAAAATTTTACCGGTTTCCATTTTTAAAACCTGATACCAGCTGCCTGTAGATTTAATGATTTTTCCTTTCATATATTGAATGCAAATATAAGGAATTAGGATTTAGGTAATAGGATTTAGTTTGAGCATATCTAGCTTATTAAATTCTAAATCCTAAAACCATTTGTCCTTATTTATTTTCTGTCGATCATTATATTATTTTGCTTTTCAATAGATTCTTCGTGAATCGCTTTAAAAACTTTCTCGATAAAATCCTGCGACATACCCGTTTCTTTTGCTTTTTGAGTTGCATACTCAGTAATAACCTTCCAGCGTTCAGGCTGAAAAATTGCAATGTCATTTTCTTTTTTAAGTTTTCCGATTTGTTCAGAAATTTTCATTCGCTGAGACAGAAGTTCTATCATCTGGAAATCGAGATCTGAAATCAATGTTCGGTGTCTTCCCATTTCATTATCAAAACCAGCAATTCCTGAATTTCTGACTTTTAAATTTGAAATCAATTCAGCCAAAACTTCTGGTGTAATCTGTTGCGAAGCATCACTCCACGCTTCATCCGGATTAGAATGTGACTCGATGATAGCACCCTGGTAACCAACATTTAATGCCTCCTGTGTAATATCTGCCAGACCGGTTCTGTTTCCACAAATGTGTGATGGATCGATTAACATAGGAATATTCGGGTATTGGCTTTTAAAGTCTAAAGCAATCTGCCAATTGGGATTATTTCTGTACTTCGTTTTTTGGTACGTAGAAAAACCTCTGTGAATGACGCCTAAATTTTTAATATCCTGTCCTAAAAGTCTTTCCAAAGCACCAATCCACAATGCTAAATCTGGATTCACCGGATTTTTCACTAAAACTGTTTTTTCAGTTCCTTTTAAAGCTTCAGCGATTTCCTGAACAGTGAAAGGATTTACTGTTGATCTCGCGCCAATCCAAAGAATATCTACATCTGCTTCTAATGCTGCTGCAACGTGATGCGCATTAGCAACTTCTGTTGCAGTTTTAAAACCATATTCCTGTTTTACTTTTTTTAACCAATTTAATCCGATTACTCCAACGCCTTCAAAGCCGTTTGGTTTTGTACGAGGCTTCCATATTCCAGCACGGAAAATGGGAACCTTAGCGTTCGTGTCTTTTATTCTCTTCGCTGTTTCAAGCATTTGCGCTTCGCTCTCTGCACTGCAAGGTCCCGCGATCATCATCGGCTGAGGAAACTCTTTGATCCAGTCGTTTTTTAAATCTGTTAAGTTCATATTGTTAGTATTATTTATTTTTAAATGATGCATTCAATGACAAAGCCTTATAAAGTTACTTTATAATTCTTTTCAAAAAACGCGGTACAAAATTGTAATGAAATTGGAGATGGAAAATGATTATTTTCCTGTATTTTTTGAGAAAGAAATTTAATTAGCTATACCAATAAAATCGATAATAGTTTCTAAAATTTCTATAATAAACAGTTGTAAAACTAAAATAACTGCTAAAAAATTCAGCAGCTGTAGTATTAGACAGATATGGGAATAACAATTTTTCCACTTTGATCTTAGGAGTTGTCTATTTCTAGTTTTAAATATAAATAGTGGTAAAAAAAAGATATCTTCAACACTAATATTCAGCAAAGATATAAAATTAAGTCAAATCAAACTTCATTAAATCGTCAAGATCTTTCAACAAAGGATTAATTTCTACAAATCTTTCAAACTTCTTTTTTGTCGTAAGTACCTCAATTTTAAGATTTTGAACATCCTGTTTGTATTCTATTTTGATTGCGTAATTATTTACTTTTCTTTTGAAATGATTAAAAAATTCGCCACTAATCTTATCAAATTCTGCTCTTGCAGACTCTGAAGGATAGAGAACCTGAACTAATTTTTCATCAATTTTCACCAGCTTAAAAGATTTGATCGCATTAAATACAAAAGGATCTTTGGTGCGAAGCTGCATGAGCATAAGATTCCACTCAGACTGGAGATCTGTTTCTGTAAAGTGATGTTCCTGAAGATTTTCAGAAGTTTCAGAAACCATTTCTTCAACTTCCTGTTTCTCTTCTTTATTGATGAACGAATTGATACTGAAGCCTGATGAAGTCTTTGGTCTTGAAAGTGGTTTTGAAGCCGTTTTAACAACATTATCCGTCGGAGTCTCGACAGCAACCGGCGGCTTGGGCGTTACTTCTACTTTTTTTTCTACAATATCAACTTTGGAAGGCAATAGCACTTCCTGCTTTTCATGAAGAAAGGGAGCTAATATTATGAACTTTTTTTTTTAGTAACGTCTCCAACAGCTGTTAAAGAAGCAAGTTGCATTAAAGCAATTTCTACTGTAAGTCTCGGATTTTTAGAATTCTTATAATTAATATCTGCATGATTGCAAATCTCAATTCCGTCGATCAACTGCTGAGCATTCCATTTCTGAGCCTGCTCTACAAATTTTGATTTTGTCTGCTCTCCCACTTCAATCAAGTCAATCGTTGAAGCATTCTGAGCCATCATCAGATCTCTGAAGTGATTTCCCAAACCTGCGATAAAAATGTGCGGATCAAATCCCCTTTTTACAATTTCGTTAAATGCAGAAAGCACCTCCGGAATTTTATTTTCCTTAGCGAAATCTACAATTTTGAGATATTGATCGTAATCTAAAATATTAAGAACTTCAGCAGCCTTGGCAAGAGTAATATTTTTCTGTGAAAACGTAGACAGCCTGTCAAAAATTGAAAGTGCATCTCTTAAAGCTCCGTCAGCCTTTTGGGCTATTAAATATAAAGCATCATCCTCATATTTAATATTTTCTTTTTCGGCAATACCTTTCAAATGATCCTGAATGTCAAGAATTGTGATTCTTTTGAAATCATAAATCTGACAACGGGATAATATGGTAGGGATAATTTTATGCTTCTCAGTGGTGGCAAGAATAAAGATTGCGTGCGCCGGCGGTTCTTCCAAAGTTTTCAGAAAGGCATTGAATGCTGCTGATGACAGCATATGAACCTCGTCAATAATATATACTTTATACTGACCTACCTGAGGTGCAAAACGAACCTGATCAATCAGTTCACGAATGTCATCAACTGAGTTGTTTGATGCAGCATCTAATTCATATATATTATATGCAAAACCGTCTTCTGAAACAGAACCGTCTTTTTCATTAATCTTTCTTGCTAAAATTCTCGCACAAGTCGTCTTACCTACTCCACGCGGGCCACAGAAAAGCAAAGCCTGAGCTAACTGATTTTCTTCAATTGCATGCTCTAAAGTATCTGTAATATGTGATTGCCCAACAACCGTATCAAACTGTTGGGGGCGATATTTTCTTGCAGATACTATAAAGTTTTCCATAGCCCAAAAGTAAGAAATATTGTTTTAATTTGAAAGTATAAATTTTCAAATATAGATTGGTGCGCAGTTAAATTTTAGAAAGTAATTATTTTTTCTGATAAGCGAAATCTATAATATCTACGATAGCTTTCTCGATTTTCTTTCTGCCGTCTTCAGTTTTTGTATCTATTCCGCAGAACGTAGTTCCGTTGTGTGCAGTATATAAATTCAAATGATAAATTCCGGCAACAAGCAATGCAGTAATTGCTCTGTACTCTTCAGATTTTTCGCCAAAATGAGGATCTGTGATGTTTGTAAACAAACCTTCTCCTACTTCCTCACGCTGTTCAAATAATTTTTTAAGAACCGGGCGGTTCTCTGAAAGCTCCCAAACAATGATCTTTTGAAGCTCTTTATTTTTTCTTAAACTTTCATACTGGTTCAGTAACGCCATCTTAGACATTTCTTTACCACCATCAGAAAGATCAACATTCATCTCCTTCTCGTCTACTCTACTCCAGTAATCCTGAGATCTGATATACTCGTCAATAAGCTTATCTGTACTTCCGAAGTATTCGTAAATTAATTTTTTATCGAAACCTGCAACGGCCGCGATTTTACTAACCATTAATCCTGAATAACCTTTGGTTTTCAAAATTTTCCCAACTGCGTTAAGCAATTTCTGTTTGGTTTTCTCTTTATCCCTGATAGGACCTTGTACAACTTTTCTAGGCATCGTCTATTATTTAAAATTGCATTAAGCAATTAATTATTTTAATTTAAAATTGATAGTCATTCAAGAGTAAACCTGATAACTATCGATTTTGTTTTTTAAATATTATTCTTTTCATAAAAAAGACAGAAAAAAATTCACAGATTTCCTGCTTTCCTGAAAAGATTCATAATAAGTACGATATTAATATTGTTTTGGATTTGGCTTAACTCTAAATTATTTTTTCATAAAAATTGTGATCTACCTGATGTTATATCTGCAAAGTTATCAAAAATAGTTATCATTAAATTTAACATTTTTCTGATTCCTAATTGACAGGAAAATAAGTAAAGTAAATTTACATATAAATCTTTTATGTTCAAATAATTTTTTGAGAGTCACTAAAATTATACCAAATAAAGTTAGTCATTAATATGAGTCTTTTCTATTATTTAATATAAAACATTAAAATAATAAAATATTAACAGCTAACAGACTCATTTTATGAATGATTACACAATGCAATTTGGATTTATTTAAGAACTTAGTGAAGTAAATTTAATACAAATATAAAATTATTGTTATTTATTCTACAAGATAACTGCGTAATTTCGATAGCTAAGCAATTCTGAAACTTAATAGATAAGATGCTTTCATTTGTAGTATCCTAAAATTTCCATCAAATCTTATAATTCTCATTTTATAAAAAAAGAGAGATTATGGAACCATTTTTGATAATAATATTTTATAAATAAACTTATAGTAAATATTAATGTTTATTTATAAACTATTTAATTTCATAAGATGGATTTTGATTTAGTAAAAGACACGCTTACATTATTGGAGGAATTTAATTTGACTAATAAAAGTTCAAATTATCCTTCTACGATCGATGGTTTTAAATCATGGATTTTCGATCAGGAATCAACAAAGCATACTGTGCATATTCAAGATTTCCATTGGGACGGCAAGGAAAATGGCCGAAGCGCAGAAAGTGTTATCAGCACATTATTAGTTCATCTAAACCGTTACGCAAAAACATATTCTAAATCTGCTATCTCAGATTCCGACTTCTCAACTCAGGAGGATTTTATTTATTTGATTAATCTTAAATCTTTCGGTGCTATGTCAAAGACCGATTTAATTAAAAAAAATATCCACGATAAACCCGTAGGAAATTTAATTATTAATCGTCTCCTAAAGCACGGTTGGATTGAGCAGAACAACTCAGATTTTGACAAAAGGATTAAGTTAGTTCAAATTACCAAAAAAGGTATCCAGTCTCTCGAAAAACAAATGTATAAAATCCGTAAGGCCACTAAAATTGTCTCGGGGAATCTTACCCAATCTGAAAAGACTGAATTGATCAGAATTTTGAACAAGTTGGAAAATTTTCACCATCCCATTTACAGTAAGAATATTGACAGTAAAGATTTGATAGAGACTGTTTACAGAGATTTTTCATTTGAAAATAATTAATATGAGTAAGATAGCAATTATAGGATCAGGATTTTCAGGTTTGTCTGCTGCTGCTTATTCTGCGCAAAAAGGTCACGAGGTACATGTATTTGAAAAAAACGGCAGTCTGGGAGGTCGAGCCAGAAAATTAATTACAGATAACGGATATACTTTCGATATGGGTCCAAGCTGGTACTGGATGCCGGATATTATTGAGAATTTCTTTACAGACTTTAATAAAAGAACTTCAGATTTTTTTGAATTAGTTCCTCTGAACCCTCAGTTTGAAATGGTTTTTTCTGATGGAAAAATGCAGATTCCGCATGACTATGATGAGATGAAAACTCTTTTTGAAATTACTGAAAAGGGTGCAGGAAAGAAGCTGGATGACTTTATGAAAGATGCCCAGTACAAATATGAAGTGGGCATGAAAGATTTTGTCAACAAACCCTGTCATTCATGGTTTGAATTTGTTTCTCCAAAGATTGCTAAGAGTGCTTTAAAATTAGATCTACTTTCAAACTTCCATAAATTCGTCAGAAAATATTTTAAGAATCCAAAACTGATTATGCTGATGGAATTTCCGGTGATCTTCTTGGGAGCCGCTCCAAAGGATATTCCTGCATTATACAGTTTGATGAATTACGGTGGTTACAAACTTGGAACATGGTATCCAATGGGAGGATTTTCAAAAATCATCGATGCAATGTCTGAAGTTGCAAAAGATCAGGGTGTGAAATTTCATCTGAATTCCAATATAGATTCAATAAAAATCAATCAAAATAAAGCAACGGCAGTTTCTGTCAATGGAACAGATATTGAATTTGACACGGTGATAGCATCGTCAGATTATCATCATACAGAAAACAGCTTAATTCCAAAAGAATACAGAAACTACAGCGAAGACTACTGGAAAAAAAGAATCTTTGCACCTTCTTGTTTGATTTACTATTTAGGATTTAGAGAAAAAATTCCAAATCTCAAACATCACACTTTGTTTTTTGAAAATGATCTTGATCTGCATACGACAGAGATTTATGATGATAAAAAATGGCCTACAAAACCACTGTTTTATGTCTGTTGTCCGTCAAAAACTGACTTGAACGTTGCACCTGAAAACTGCGAAAATGTTTTTCTTTTAATGCCGGTTGCGACTGGATTGGAAGACAGCGACGAAGTAAGAGAGAAATATTTTGACGAAATGATTCTGAGACTCGAAAAACACACAGAAAGTTCAGATTTAAAATCAAAATTAGATTATAAGAAAAGCTACTGCATTAAAGATTTCAAGGAAGATTATAATGCATACGAAGGAAACGCTTACGGATTAGCCAATACACTTGCCCAAACCGCAGTTTTAAAACCTTCTTTAAAAAATAAGAAAATAAGCAATTTATTTTATACCGGACAGCTGACCGTACCGGGACCCGGGGTTCCGCCAGCGATTATTTCGGGAAAAATTGCAGCTATCGAAGCCACCAAATAACCAAGAATGCTATGAAAACACTTTATGACGATCTCTCATACAAGATCAGCAAACAGACTACCAAACAATACAGTACAAGTTTTTCATTAGGGATCTTGGCATTGTCACCAAAAATCAGAAACTCAATTTACGCTATCTACGGATATGTACGTCTGGCAGATGAAATTGTAGACAGCTTTCACGATTTTGACCGCTCTACTCTACTTTCCCGTTTCAGAGAACAGACCAATCAGGCGCTTGAAGAAAAAATTTCTCTAAACCCTATTATGCAGTGTTTTCAGGAAACAATTCACCTTTACGAAATTGATGTTAAATTAATTTATCAGTTTCTGGACAGCATGGAAATGGACCTTCAGAAAATTGATTACAATTCAGATTTATACAAACAGTACATCCTGGGTTCTGCAGAAGTTGTAGGTTTGATGTGTCTTCATATTTTTGTTGATGGAAACAAGGAACAGTATGAAATTTTAAAACCTTCTGCTATGAAATTGGGTTCAGCTTTTCAAAAAGTAAATTTCCTCCGGGATCTGAAGGACGATTATCAGGTTTTGGGGAGAACTTATTTCCCGAATGTTGACATTTCTTACTTTGACAATTCGGTAAAAGAACATATTGAAAATGATATTCAACAGGAATTTAAAGAGGCTTTAGAAGGAATTAAAAACCTTCCGAACTCTGCAAGATTTGGTGTTTACCTGGCTTACCGATATTACATTTCTTTATTCAGAAAAATTAAAAGAACTCCTGCCAAAAAAATCATTAATCAACGAATAAGAATTTCTAACGGAAGAAAATTTTCTCTGATGATGAGCAGCTATGTTCAATACAAAATGTCTTTTTTATAGAATTTAAATTTACTTCAAAACATTAAAATGGTACATCAGCTTAAAAGGGAACAACAGATAAACTGCGATATAGAAACTGCCTGGAAATTCTTTTCTGCAGCTAATAATCTTTCTAAAATCACTCCAAAAGATATGAACTTCATCGTTCGAACAAAAATGGAGAGTGATGAAATTTATGAAGGAATGATTATCGATTATTATGTTTCTCCACTCTTTGGAATTAAAATGGACTGGCAAACAGAAATTACACAGGTCAATCACCACAGAAGTTTCACCGATTTTCAGAAAAAAGGGCCATATAAACTGTGGAATCATTTTCATGAATTCATTCCCAACGAAAAAGGTGTTCTGATAAAAGACACTGTAGACTACGAACTTCCACTGGGATTTTTGGGTGAAATTGCACACAAACTTCTTGTTAAAAATAAAGTAGAACACATTTTCAGCTACCGCTTCAATATTTTGGAAAAAATGTTTAACCAGAAACAAAACTAATATGAATTTTTTGATTGTAGTTGCTACATTTTTTATCATGGAAGGAATTACGTGGATGGTGCACAAATATATTATGCATGGTTTTCTATGGACGTTGCACCGGGATCATCATGACCACAGCAATGAAGGGCACATGGAAAGAAATGATTATTTCTTTGCCATTTTTGCTATTCCTACAATTGCTCTAATGTATTACGGAACGGTGAATAATTTCAATGCATACTTCTATATTTCTATAGGGATCACTCTTTACGGGATGGCCTATTTTTTTGTACATGACATCTTTATCCATCAACGTTTTAAATTTTTAAGAGATACTCAAAATCCTTATCTGCTTGCGATAAGAAGAGCTCATAAACAACATCACAAACATACCGGAAAAGAAATGGGAGAATGTTTTGGTTTCTTATGGGTGCCTATAAAATATTTCAGAATGTATTTCAATAAAAACAAGAAATAAAACCATGTGGCAGTACACCTATCTCGCAATCAACTTTTTCACTGTGATGATATGCTTTTTGTTTTCATTTCATCCGAAGATAAAATTTCACAGACATTTTAAAGCATTTTTGATGGCTTCAACTTTGGTAGCTGTCTTTTTTATTGCCTGGGATGTTTGGTTTACTAAAAATGGAGTTTGGTGGTTCAACGACAGATATTTAATTGGGAAAAGACTTTTCGGGCTTCCTGTTGAAGAGCTGATGTTTTTTATCTGCATTCCTTTTTCATGTGTTTTTACATATTTCTGCTTAGATAAATTTTTTAAACTTGACTGGAAAGTAGATATAGAAAGAATATTTGTAATTATCTCGATCACTCTTCTGCTTTGCTTATCTGTTTATTTCGAGCAGAAGATCTATCCTTTTGTAACATTTTTAACAACAGCAGTCAGTCTTTTTGTTCTGTATTTCATTTTAAAAGTTCGATGGATAGGTAAGGCATCTTTTATTTATTTAATTCTAATGCCAGGCTTTCTCGCAGTAAATGGAATTTTAACTGGAACAGGTCTCGATTCACCTATTGTCAATTATAATCCTAACAAAATAATCGGGCTTCGAATTTTCACTATTCCAATCGAAGATACGGTTTACGGATATGAAATGATATTGTGGAATCTGTTTTTTTTTAGTTTATTTAAATCCAAAGAAATTACTACGGATCAGCATTTTGAAAAAAAGTAAAAAATTTTCTTTTTTTTAATCAATTTCATACCACATGAACAATGCGAGGCATAGTATTTGCAACGCTTCTTGGAGAAACCACTTATACCACAAATATTATGAACGTTACAGATTTAAAAATTAAAAATCTGGTAGATTATAGAGGCCAGATTTTCACAATTACAGAAATTTTCCAGAATGAAAACAGTAATTATTCTGTGAAGATTGAAAACGATTATCAGTGTCTGGCTGTACCAGCAGATTCTATTAACCCTATAACTATAAATGAAGATTGGCTAGTGAAATTTGGATTTTTGAGAACTTACAGTTCAGATCACAGAATTCGCTATGAGAGACCTGAGACATTTATAAAATACGATATTGATTTAAGTTCTAAAAAGATCGTAGATGGCCTCAAGATTTATGGAAATACCATTAAATGTAAATACATCCACGAGTTTCAGAATATTTTTTCAAGCCTTTTCGGTAAAGAAACAGGAATCTCTATGAAAAGTATTTTTAAAAACGAAGCAATTGCTTAAATTGACCAACTCAAATTATATATATCTTCATTACAGAAATCCTCAGCTTTGGCTGAGGATTTCTTTTTTTAGCATTAAGTTATTCTTCTTTTATTACTGGCTTCAACCCACTTTTTCTTACCACAGTTTTTACAAACTCCTGCCTCACCCGGATACTTTTCTTCTGTATATCCACAGAAAGTGCATGAATAGTGACTCTTATGGTTAACGGAATGCAGCGGATGATCAAGTGAGTGCGGCATCACGGGGAGACCATATTTTACATCCTGTTCCTCATAGAAAAATATACTGATGTCGCCAGAAGTTTCTTCGATGGCGGTTTCTATCTGCCCAAGGTGCGAAACGCCTTTCAGTCTCAGTTCTGAAAAAAATTCGTCGCTTCCCAGATTTTCTTTCTTAAAATTATCAATAGAAAAAACTCCGTTCTCGATCAGGCAGATCGGTTTACCTTCCAATATAATTTCGATTTTTTTAAATCTTCCTATACAGTATGTTAGCAAACTGTAAAATAATATAATCACGATGAAGACCATGATTGAGGACATAATTCCCACATCTTTGTAAAACATCGGGTCACCCGCGGCAGAACCTAAACCGATAATGACGACCAGTTCAAAAACAGAAAGCTGCTTCACTCCCCTCTTCCCCAGCACACGTAAACCGATAATGATGGTAAGAAACATAATGACTGTTCGCAAAACGATTTCAAGCAAAAATATCCATTCTTCGCCGCCGAGAAAAAATTCTTTCCAGTTAAAATTTAATAAAACCGAGAGATACATAAGTTATAATTTCAAAAATTGTTGTCAAAAAATACGCCAGCGAAACATCTTTTACAAAAAAACCTCCGAATCTAAATTCAAGATTCGAAGGTTCTCACTTTTAATATAAATGTTCTAAACTTTTGATAAGTAAAAAAAATTAGTTTTTCAAATCGAAATACGGTCCGTACTTGCTCTGCTGAATTATTTTCATAAAATCATCAAATGCAGGATATCTTATTCCGGTTGCAATGTCGATTACAATTTTGTTGAGATTGGGTTTTATTTTTAACCGAATCTGATCAAAACTGTAATTATCAGCCTCACACAAAAAACTTTTTATTTCACTGAATTTAATGCTGTCTATTACAGCTGTCTTTTTCGTCTTCTGAACCTGCTTTTCGTCCAGAAAAAATTTAATTCGTTCCATAAATTTTAGATTTGGTAGTGATTGCTAATATACGAAATTTTAGCGAGATAATTATGATTACAGTCACATTATCAGAATAATATAGTCACCGTTCACAAAAATTTCCCATAATATATTGGATGTTTTAAAATAGATATCATGGCTTAAGTGGTCTGGATTTTGTCTTACCAGTTTTATAAAATATTATTATGGACAGTAAGAACATTTCAAGAATAGCTCTCGGCACAATGCTGATAACAGCAGGAATTGCACATCTCACTTTTGCAAGAAAAGATTTTCAGGCTCAGGTTCCAGATTGGGTTCCTTTAAAAAAAGATGACACCGTAGTCTACTCCGGTGTAGTTGAGATTGCTTTGGGTGCAAGTATTATTGCAACCCCGAAAAAATACAGAAGTCTGTTAGGAAAAATTACAGCCGCATTTTTCACAGCAGTTTTCCCCGGAAATATATCTCAGTATAAAAATAGAAAAGACGCATTTGTGTTAGATACTGACAACCGAAGAATGGCTAGACTATTTATGCAACCACTGCTTGTAGCCTGGGCTCTCAAATCAATGAACAAATAATTTATTTGTAATCAGATAATTTTAGATAATCCCAATCAATAATTTTCCACATCAATATTCAAGAATGATTATTTTTGTGGAAATTATATTTAAAAATGAAGAATGCAGTAAGCTGGGCTTTGGTTTTATTTTTAACCATTACCCTACTCAATAACTGCTTACAGACCAAGACCTACAAAGAAATCAGGGAAAAACAGTCTTTCGTTGATCAGTTAAGACTTGCATATTCTTCAGGAGATCTTACAAAATGGCCAAAACCAATATTGGATCCATCAAAACCTTTATTTTCCGAAATTGGTTATTTACCAAAAGTTATATTTCCGGCAGACAATCCCTATTCAGAGGATAGAGCTTCATTGGGAAGAACCCTTTTTTACGATCCACGACTTTCCAATTCCAACCAAATTGCCTGTGCTTCATGCCACGATCCTGAACTGGGATGGACAGACAATAGAAAATTTTCTTTCGGCCATGACAGACAACTGGGATCTCGAAATGCAATGACGATTATGAACAGCGCTTTCGCAACATCTCTTTTTTGGGACGGACGAGCTGCAACGCTTGAAGATCAGGCTAAGATGCCCATTGAAGACTCGAGGGAAATGCATGAGCACATCGATATAGCTACTGAAAAGATTGTAAAAGTAAAAGGTTATGAAATGCTTTTTGAAAAAGCTTTCGGCGACAAAAAAATTACAAAAGACCGCATTGCCAAAGCTATTGCTACTTTCGAAAGAACAGTTATCAGCCCGGCAAGTAAATTTGATCGATTTATTGATGGTGATAAAGATGCATTTACAGACTATGAGGTGATGGGTCTTCACCTTTTCAGAACGAAGGCTCAGTGCATGAACTGTCACAACTCCGGATATTTTTCCAATAACCAATTTGAAAATGATGCAACTTCTTTATTAAGTTCAGATGAGGAGGATTTGGGTCAGTATCTGATTACTAAGAAAACTGCGGATGTAGGAAAATTTAGAGTTCCCTCTTTGAGAGAAGTCGCAAAAACAGGCCCATGGATGCACAATGGCTCGTTTAATACTCTGACTGAAGTTATAGAATTTTACAGCAAAGGAAATCCTGAATCTTCAAAAAACCGCTCCACCATTCATGAAGGCGCTGTACTGAATTCCGAAAAATCGCACCTGTTGAAACTTTTAGATTTGACAAAAGAAGAGATCGCACAGCTGGAAGCATTTTTAGGAACTCTCAGCACACCAACGACAAGACCGGTTCCCCCGAAGATGCCTAAATAATTACAATCGAAGATTTATTACAAATCTTTTAAGAATAGCTAGTGCATTTTTTTAAAGGCATTTTTGAAGCTGAAAAATATTCTACTTTTTTTTCTAAAAGTTTGTCACCGTAAAAATTGTAATACCCTACCCGATTTTTTTTGATTAGTTCTATTGTTTTGTTGCAATAGTAATTTTTTTTAAATTTAATTTCAAAAAACACAACAATGAAATATCAGGCTACCTCAGAAAAATTTACGCATTTCAAAATATCGAAAGATAACAAGCAGATCGGTCAGTTGATCTATAAAAGCTGGTTTAATTTCAACGCCGAAATTGAAATTTTAAATTCAAAATATCATATTGTGCCCAAAGGTTTCTGGGGAACCACCGTGGAAGTTCTTGACGGAAAAACTGTTTTACTGAAATTCACCATGAACTGGGACGGAAATATCGTCATGAATATCTATTTTAGTGATGTTGAAAAAAATTACACCTTCAGCCACAAAGGTTTTCTCAGGGAATCATTTGTGCTGAGCGACGAAAAAGGAATGGAACTTTTGGTCATGAAACCCAATATTCAGTGGCGAAGTATGAAATACGATTACCACATCAATACTTCTGAATTTTTTGAAACATTCGATGAAAAAAATATCCTGCTTCTCACTTCCCTCCACTGTGCTAATTATTATATGTCGATGATGATGGGAATGGGTATTTAATATTTTTTACGTTTTTTAGTGTAAAAGCTGCAATAAAATTTCTCTTTCAATGGATATAATTTGCTTTTAAATTTTATCTATATTAGTTCAACCAAAATAGCCAAATGACGAAACATCAACGACGTGTGAACGAAGTTCAGCATTTTTTCGATAATAAAGATACCGTTTTGGGTTTCAGAAAACTGCTCGACTGCGCCATGGATACGCAAAACATGGATATTTACAGGGAAGCCATCGAGCTTACAGACTGGAAAGAAAAATTTCCGACCTACACCGACGAACTGATTGAAAAATCAAAAATTCTGCTCGAAAAAATTGAAAAAATCCCTGTGCATGAACATGCTGTGGAAAAATCTGTACTTCGTGCAAGAAATATTTTAAAATCCTATGGCAGCAACCGATTTTCACTCGGTCCCGTTTCGATGGAGATTAACAAAGGGCAGGTCTACGGTTTGGTGGGCGAAAACGGAAACGGAAAAACGACGTTGCTGAGAATTTTGGCGAAAGAAATTTCCTTTAATGAAGGCGAACTCCACTATTCGTTTAATACTGAACCCAAAGATGAATTCGACCTATGTACAAAACTCGTCTACATCCCACAGCGAACGGAAAAATGGTATGGAAGTCTGAAGGATAATCTGAAATTTGTGCTTTCAAATTATGGTGTGAAACCCGAAGAAAACGAAACCCGAACGCTGATGATGATCGCACGCCTCGGACTTTGGAATTACAAACATCTGAAATGGAGCGAACTTTCGTCCGGATACAAAATGCGTTTCGAACTGGCAAGAACACTGCTCAGACAACCTGAAATTTTGCTCCTGGATGAGCCGCTGGCGAACCTTGATGTATTGGCACAACAGGTTATTCTGGAAGATTTAAAATCGATTGCCAACTCGGTCAACAATCCGATTGCTCTGATTTTGAGTTCGCAACAATTGTATGAAGTGGAAAAAGTTTCAGACAAAGTTATTTTCCTGAAAAACGGTCATTACAAAGATAATTCTGAACTGAATAATTCCGAAAATGATGGTTTAATTATAGAAATCGACACGCAAAGTTCAAGAGAAAATCTGCTGGAAGTTTTCAAAGCTTTTCAACTTGAGAAACTGAACTTTAATGGTGGAGTTTACGTCGCATATTTCTCTGCAGATACCGAGTTTTATGATGTGATGTCAGCGCTTGGAAATGCTAAAACCGACATTGTCTACATCAGGAATATTTCATCTTCCACCAGAAGGTTTTTCGTTAATTAATTCCTCATTAATTCAATTACAATGCAAAAAATCAATCAATTCAATCAATATCTGCTTGAGAAATATCCGACCATTTGGAATACCAAAATTGTCTGGATGCTTTTGGCGGGAATGATCGTTCATATCTTATTTTTCATAATCGGTTATGTGTCACACATCAACCCGAAATCCCTGCAAAAAACGGAAGTGATTGATGATTATTACCATGACGGAATTATTTTTGTTCACCTGATCATTTCCATTCTGATGATCGTAGGATGGCTGATTATGATGTTTAAAAATAATGCTTTCAAAAACTTTTATCCCAATTCTAAAGGAAAATTGTTCTCTCAGTTTGTTCAGTATTTTGTAATTATTTTTGTCTGTACCACTTTTTATTTCTCGTACATGATTGGTTTCAGGATGTATATCAATAATAAATATCCTAATGCCGAGATGAAACAGAAGATTGAAACCATCAACCTCGGGAACGCTTTTCTCAGTCAGAACTTGGAATTATATACTCTCGATAATAGGCTTTCACCAAAACCTTTTTACGATTTGTATTGTGAAACAGATATCAAAAAAGTAGACCGTACGAAGAAGTATTTTGTGTATTACAACAGGGTCTATCAGTACTTTTCGGTGTATTCGAAAACATCTTACCAGAAAGATAAAAAGAATAATTTTATCATTCCCCAACCAGAAAGAGATGAAGATAAAGAAGTGATCTACAGAAGAAATGATAACGATACATCTGAGACATTTTACTTTAAAAAAGATGTGGTAGATGTTTCTTCTTATATAAAAACGACTAGTCTAAGTTTCTACAATTTTTCAGAAGTGTTTTATGATTACAAATCTAATGGTGACACTTTCTTAGACAGCTATAGTCTGTATAATAACAATCCTGACAATATTGAGTATAAAAGGAAGAGAGCAATTATTAATAAAAAGACATCCGAACTTTTAGATAAAAAAAGTTCTGCTGAAGTAGAAAAATTATTATCTCAATTCCTGAAAATATCCAATCAGTTTGCCATTGAAAATAATCTGGATGCTAAGCAGTGGACAAAAATGGTTTATGCAACGACAGATTTCAGTGTGCGATATTTCACTAAAAAATATAAACCTTCACCTGGTGAACAATATGATGTAAATAGCAGGCCTAATACTGCCGAAGGAGACTACGAAACAGTTGCTGTTGATTCCGAAGTAAGTGCTTTAGATGCTGATGCAGCCATCGTTAATCAAGATGGTGAGATCGTGACTGACAGTATTCTGATCAGAGATTTCAATCCAGCGATGATAGAGCAGATTTCACCGGAAGATTATTTCAAGAAGAACACTACAGATTATTATTACTATACCGACAACCTGAAGGACTTTCTGAAAAGTGTAGACTATGTAAAATCTTACGATTTCTTCTCCGGGAATATTCATATTTATCTTTGGATAGCGTTTTTCTTATCGACATTTATTTTAAGTTTCAGAATTACTGGCTTAAAATCACTGCTGTTCAGTGTTATCAGTGCAGGAGTTCTGCTTTTGGTCGGGGTATTAGCAACCTCGCTTTTTTCCGTTTCTGTACAAAGACACGAAGAGTATTTTGCCACATATTTAGCTTTAATTATATCAACTGCTATTCTCCTGATTCCTCTAACAATGATGACTAAATTTAATAAGCTCATCACCTCAATTTTTGTCAATATTTCACTGAATGGATTTGTACTGTTTGTTCTGCTGATCTTTATTCTGATTTCAATGTATCAGAGAGACGCTTGTCGCGGAACAGTTTATGATCCTGATCGAGGTGTTGCTTACGAAGATTGCCAATCTATTATAGAGTCACTTGAATATATGCTCAGTTACATTCTCTTAGTAGTAGGATTTATTTTTATCTACTTCTACTCAAAGATCCTGCTGAAGTGGAAAGCCAGACCGGAATAATTTTTTGAACTATAATCAAAGCCTCATGAGTTTTTCTTGTAAGGTTTTTACAAAATATGACAGGAAATGAATATTGTTGAGACCTTACTTAACGCAGACCTATTTAAAAATACAAAAACAGTTGAAAGACATTCTTTTATAAGTCTGGAAGATGATATTGATACAAATATTTATTTTGTAGAAAAAGGAAGCTTGAGGATAT
This sequence comes from Chryseobacterium kimseyorum, assembly GCF_025971945.1. GTDB lineage: Bacteria > Bacteroidota > Bacteroidia > Flavobacteriales > Weeksellaceae > Chryseobacterium > Chryseobacterium kimseyorum. Next base: position 173,677 of record NZ_JAPDHW010000001.1, on the reverse strand, counting down.
TTATCAGAGATGAGTATGAAGAACGAATAATTCGTTTTGGATACACCGGAAATATTATTGTAAGCCTGGATTCATTTTTGTCGGGCAATCCCTCAAGTTTTTGTATTCAGGCAATTAAAAGGACTGAAATAAAAATCGCATCAAAGAGAGACTTCTATGAATTCATAAATTCTTCAGACGAAAATTTAAAATTATGGTCAATTATTTTGGAAGATTTGATTTTGCAACAAATTGAAAGAGAAAAAGATTTATTGATTAATTCTCCAAAAGAAAGATTTTTGAGAGTTTTAAAAAGAAGTCCGCAACTTTTTCAGGAAATTCCTAATAAATATATTGCCAATTATCTCCGCATGAGTCCGGAAACTTTGTCAAGGCTTAAAAAATCTTGATTGCAATCAAGATTTATAATTTTTTAAAACAGGAAATTTGCAATAAAAATTATGAAAATTCAGTCCCAGCAATTGCTTAATGATTTAAAAAAAATCACCGATGAAAATTTAGAATTTGCTGAAATACTCCTACATGAATCAGATGCAAAACTCAACTTCAGAGCATCTGAAAAAAGCTGGAGTATTTTAGACTGTTTAGAACATCTTAATCTTTACGGTAAATTTTATCTGCCCGAGATTGATGAAAGAATCCGAAAATCAAATACAAAATCGAAAGATATTTTCATCTCCGGTATTTTAGGTAATTATTTTGCTGAATCTATGCTCCCAAAAGAAAAATTGAATATAATGAAAACATTTAAGTCAATGAATCCTATGGGAAGCAATCTTGACAGAAGTGTTATTAAAGAGTTTATCTCTCAGCAAAAACAAATAAAAACTTTTTTAAGTGATGCCAATAAGATAGACTTAAACAAGGTCAAGACCAGTATCAGTATTTCGAAATTGATCAAATTAAAATTGGGAGATACATTTCGTTTTGTTATTTATCATAACTGGAGACATATTGAGCAGGCTAAAAGAATTTAAAGCATTGAAAAAACATCTAGTCTTAATTTAACAAATTTTATCAAACTCAAAAACCAATTTATCCTATCCATTTTGTAATTTTAGCGAAATTTAAAATAAAGTGAAAAAGTTATTATTTGCAGTTTGCATATCGGCTTCGGCTTTCAGTTTTGCACAGGATTATTCGGTACCGGCAGCCAGTCCGCGTCAGAAGGTTGAACAGCAGTTTTCTATGTCTAAAATCAGTATTGATTATGGAAGACCAGGCGTGAAAGGGAGAAAAATCTTTGGAGAACTGGTTCCTTACGGACAGGTTTGGAGAGCGGGTGCGAACTCATCTACAAAAATCACCTTCGGTCAGGCAGTGAATTTCGGCGGAAAAATGGTTCCGGCAGGAACTTACGGATTGTTCATCGTACCGACGGAAAAAGACTGGAAAGTGATTTTAAATAAAGATTTCCAGCAATGGGGAGCGTATACGTATGATGCTAAAAACGATGTGGTGGATGTGACGGTTCCTGTAAATAAATTGGCTGACAAACAGGAGTGGTTTGAAATTACCATTAATCCAACAGACGAAAACTCGGGAAATCTTGTTATTAAATGGGATATGGCTCAGGCTGAAGTAGCTTTGAAGCCGGCAAAACCTGATGCAGTTACTAAAATTGCTGAAAAATTAAAGGAAATTAAAAAAATAGAAGCCGACGCTGCCAAAACAAAAAGTTAAGAATAAAATTTCTAAAGATGAATTTTTCTATACAGCCTGTTTTGGAAAACGGAGAATACCAATTAATCCCCTTGCTGCAAGGGGATTTTGAGTTGTTATATGAGGTGGCTTCCAATCCGAAAGTCTGGGAGCAACATCCCAATAAAGACCGCTACAAAAGAGAAGTTTTTGAAAACTTTTTTAAAGGTGCAATGGAAAGTCAGGGCGCTTTTAAAATTGTAGAAAAGTCAACCGGAAATATTTTGGGAAGTACGCGTTTTTACGATTTTGATGAAGCTAAAAAAAGCATTTTCATTGGCTATACTTTTTACGGAACCAACTCCTGGGGAAAAGGCATCAATCCACAAATTAAAAAACTGATGATGGATTATATTTTCCAGTTTGTTGATACAGTCTATTTTCATATCGGAAAAGAGAATTTCCGTTCACAGATTGCTTTGGAAAGATTGGGAGGAAATAAAATTGCTGAAGAAGAAATTGCCTATTTTGGAGAACCGACACGAACAAATTTTGTGTACGAAATAAAAAAGGAAATTCATTTTGGTTAAAATTAGTTTCGCGCAGATTTTGATGATTGAGCAGATTTAAAAAATGTATTTTTTTGTTCCGCTTAATTTACAAAATGCTAAATGTATCTTTAAAAATGTTTTGTAAACTTTTATAAGTGAAACGGCTTTGTGAAACGCTAAAAGATTTAAAAAAAAACTTTGTGACCTGTGTTTAAAAATACAAACAATATGAAAAAATATAAAATTCAGAAATCACCTTTCACTGTCCCCACCAACGACGGAAAACTGATCGAAGAACACTGGGGAAACTCAACTCAAACTCCGAATATTTCAATTGCCCACATGGTTGCGCCACCTAATTGGAGCGAATCCCATCAAACTCCGGAATTCGATGAATTTACGGTCATTATTTCAGGTAAAAAGAAATTTGAGATCGATGGTGAAGAGGTTATCTTAGAGAAAGGACAAAGTATTATGATTGAAAAAGGAGCAAGAGTCCGGTACAGCAATCCATTTGCAGACATCTGTGAGTATATTGCGATCTGTCTCCCTGCGTTTTCGATGGATTTGGTGAATAGAGAGCAGAAAAATAATTAATTATGGGATTACAGATATGTCCAAAATGTAAGGAACGGTCTTTCACGTGGTTTATCAGCGGGAAAACCCAGTTGACAACTTGGAGCTGTTTCGATTGTGATTACGAAGCAAAACAGACTGACAACGAAGAGCAGGTTTGCGAAAATTGCAAAGAGACATCAAAAATTAAATTGAAAGACAAAGAAAAAGAATATTCGTGGTGTTCAAATTGCAATACGACCAGTGAATTATGAACAGAAACAACCTCAAAACTGAGGTTGTTTTTATTTTATATTCTGTAAATTATTAGTGTTTATGTGTATCATCATAACACTGAAGCTAGCAGTCATTAGTAATTCAGGTGGAATCTCAACACTCTGAAAATTGAGCAGTTTAGCTTCCTTCGGAATGACAAACATACGTGCAAAAACTACTCTATTTTTATAAAAGATATAGAAATTATTTCAAAATTTCTTTCAAAAACATCAACGTGTGATTCCAGGCTCTTTTTGCCATCACAGGATTGTAATCTGCAGATTTAGGATCAGTAAACGTGTGTTTTGAATTAGCATAAGTGATGATCTGCCAGTCGGCTTTTCCTTCATTCATTTCTTTTATCAGGTTGTTATAATCTTCGGGCGTTACACCTTTATCCTCTGCAGGATTTTCCACTAAAATTTTAGTTGAGATGGCATCATTCGGTCTTGACTGATCTTTTCCAAGACTGCCATGAATGGAAACAACTCCTACCACAGGCAGTTTTCCTCTCGCAGATTCCAAAGCTCCGGTTCCTCCGAAACAGTAACCGATAACTGCGATTTTTTCAGGAATGGCTCCGTTTTTCTTTAATTCTTCTAAAGCCAAAGAAATTCTTTTCTGATAAGCTGCAAAATCTTTCTTATAAAACCCAGCAGTTTTTGCCGCTGACTCATTGTCGGTCGGTACATTTCCTTCCCCATAAATGTCAGCTATGAATGCTACATAACCCTGTTTTTCCAAATCGGCAGCGGCGGTTTTTGCTTCGTCATCAATGCCTTTCCATGCTGGGAGAATAAGAACTCCCGGAAGTTTCTTCCCTGCATTCGATGTTACCAATCCGTTGAGTTTTTGTGAACCGTCTTGATAGGAAACTTTCTTAAGATTTTGGCTGAAAAGTGTTGCCGAAGCAAGCAAACTTGCGCTGATGAATATTGATTTTATCATATTTTGTCATTTAAGAACAATGTACGCAAATACCATGCACAAATTTCACAAAAAAAAATACTGATAGTATAAAAATAATCAAATTTGTAAATAGAAGCGAATAGGGCATCACTAAGATACTTTAATTTTCTACTCTAAACATTCCTTCCAAGCAAGCAATATTTCTTTCCAATCGTTTAGGGGTATTATTCTTTTATCAAAACCTTCCTGCCACAATTCAAAATGAGTAGGCGTTATATGTGCAAACCAATAATTTCCCATACCGCATCCATAATCTGGATCTTCAATTAGCGAAAAATTACCAGAAATTGCTAAATCCAAGTCAGCAATGAACTCATCCACATCATCAGGATGTCTATAATTATAAATGTAATTAGCAATGGGATTTCCTGAAATAATTCCATGAAATTTCTCGAATGATTTTTGCATGGTCAAACCATATTTTTGCAGTAGTATATCGTTCAATTATAAAATATTTAAATATGATATTCGCTTTATAAAATAAATTTAGAAATCTAAATGCGGGTTATTACTACAAATTACTCAGCTCTATAAAACTGATATTCTCCATCCTCATAATACGCATTAATATGCTGCAAACCATTCGTTAAAACAATTTCAGAAGCTCCGATTATTGAATTGTATCTTGCAGTTTGTTCGAAAGTTTTTTCAGTAAGTTTAATTTGTGGAGCTTTACATTCAATCAGAATTTTAGGCTGTGCTTTTTCCGTTACCAATAGGTCGATTCTTTTGGTTAAACCATTTAAAACGATCTTTTTTTCTGTAATTAAGGCGGATACAGAGTAGGATTTTACCGTAAGATAATAATGAATCCAATGCTGTCTCACCCACTCTTCAGGCGTCAGCAAAAGGTAAGTTTTGCGAACCAAATCATAGATAAAAAACTTATCTTTGTCTTTCTTGAATTTAAAATCAAAAGTTTCCTGAAAATTGAGTTTGGGAAGTTCCATTTAATAAGATGAAAGAATTAGATTTAATCCTCAAAAATATTAAAAATAAAGAAGTTTTACCGATTTATTTTTTCCACGGAGAAGAACCCTATTTTATTGACGTTGCTGTAAAAGCCCTTGAACACGACTTTTTGGAAGAAGACGAAAAAGCTTTTAATCAAACAGTAACGTATGGTAAAGATACCACCTATCAGGAAGTGCTTTCTTTAGCGAGACAGTTTCCGATGATGGGCGACAAGCAGGTGATTATTGTAAAGGAAGCGCAGGATCTGAAATTTAATGATGAAGAAAGCAGAGCTTTGGAAATGTATGTTGAAAACCCTGTACCTTCGACGGTTTTGGTTTTTGCTCACAAGCACAAGAAGCTTGACAGCCGAAAAAAGGTTACCAAAACTTTAACAAAAACAAATGCGCTTTTTCTGAGCGAATCTTTTAAAGATCACAATCTTCCAAAATGGATTGCTGATGAATGTTTAAGACTGAAAATAAAAACAGCTCCGAATATTTCTCATCTCCTTGCAGAATATTTGGGAAATGACCTCTCCAGAATTTCCAACGAATTGGGAAAGCTGAAAATTATTTTAAAAGAAGGTCAGACTTTAGACGGGACGATCGTTGAAAACCACATTGGTATCAGCAAGGAATTCAATGTTTTTGAACTTCAGAAAGCTTTAGGTACAAAAAACGCGAACAGTGCATTTAAGATTGCTCATTTTATGGGTAAGAATCCTAAAAATAATCCTTTTGTGATGTTGCTTTCGAGCCTGTACAATTATTTCTCAAATGTAATTATTTACAGTACCATGATTGGCCAGTCGCCCCAGTTAATTGCTTCTCAAATGGGCGTTAATCCTTATTTTCTGAAGGATTATGCTGAGGCAGCGAGATTGTATCCTTTAAAACATTCTACCCGAGTTATTTCTATTTTGAGAGAATTTGATATGAAAGGAAAAGGTCTAGGCGCCGTGAATATGAGTGAGGCAGAATTGATAAAAGAATTGGTGTATAAAATCATCAATGTTGATAAGATTAAGATGAAAGTTTAGTGGTGAATGGTGATGCTCAATTTTGCGATGCATATACCTTTCTTACTTTTTATTTTTAAACTTTAATTATTTAACAATGATAAAAATAAAGTTTCTATCTGCTGTTTTAATTTTGTTTTTTCAGTTATTCTATTCGCAATTCAAATTAAAATCAATTTCTCCATCCATTAACCAAGAGGACTCTTTAAATGTTAAAATCATTGAAACTGTAGAGAGATTTTTAGAAACTCAGGATCCGAAATATTGGCTTGAATCTGATTTTAAAAGATTTAAATCTCCTTATTACGAAATTATTGGTATTGAAAGTGGAAAGATGGAGAGCAACTTCTATCAACCTTCATTAATGGAAATTATTCCAACAAATGAGGCCGATAAGAAAATTGTGAAAATAGCTTACATAGGCTATAATGAGAAAACGAAATCAAATTTGATTAAAGCAATCTATAATATAATTGCTGTAAAAAGAAATAATGAAATTTTCTTAAGTAAATACATTGATTATTACACTAAAGATTGGATCATCAAAAAAGAAGACAACATTACTTACTACGTTTCTCCAATGAAGACGTATCATATTGAAGAAGCTGAAAAACAGAGAAAAGACATCATTCAACTTTCCCATTTTTTTAAGATCGAAAAGTTTCCAATATTATATTATTCAGCAACTTCCCCTGAAGAGGTTTTCAAACTGAAAGGATTTGATTATCATCCGATGATGTACGCTGATACGTCCGGTGGTTTTGCTGCAGATTATGGTATTATCATCTCTGGAAACAACTCGGAATATTACACTCACGAAATTGTTCATCTGTATACTGCCAAACTTTTTCCAAAGATTGACCCTTTTTTTGATGAAGGTATGGCAACGTATTTTGGCGGAAGCGGAAAGTTTGATTATCAATGGCAAAAAGAAAAATTAAAGAAATTCCTAAAAGAAAATCCGGATTTTGATGTTTTGAAACACCTTAATATTTACGAAAGATTATATTTTGAAAAAGAAACTCCGATACCCTACGTGGTATCTGCAGTTCTTTGCGAAATGATCATTTCTAAATTTGGTTAAGAAAGGCTATTCTCAGTTTTCAAAAACGGAACTTTAGCTCAAGAAGGACTTATACATTTTTATGAAAATAAAAATAATATTAATATGGAATTAAAAAACTTTTTAAAACTTAATCCATGATTGAATTTTATAATCGACAGCCAACATATTTGATATTGACAACTATCATTAATTTTACTTTAATAAAACATTAAAAATTACGAACTTTGTGGTCTTAAAATTAAAATCTTTTTGAAAAGAGAATTATGGAAGAAAATATTTTAGATTGTGTGATCGTAGGATCTGGACCTTCTGGTTTTACAGCAGCAATTTATGCAGCGAGAGCAGACCTGAAACCACAGTTATATACAGGTTTGGAACCGGGTGGACAATTAACGACGACGACTGAGGTTGATAATTTCCCTGGTTATCCTGCAGGAATTACGGGTCCGGAAATGATGATGGATCTGCAGAAGCAGGCAGAAAGATTTGATACAAAAGTACATTACGAAATGATTACCAAAGCCGAATTTTCTAAAGAAGTTGGCGGTGTTCATAAATTATATGCTGGAAATAAGGAACTTTTCGCTAAAACTGTAATTATTTCCACCGGCGCCACGGCAAAATATTTGGGCTTAGATGACGAAAAAAAATACAACGGCGGAGGCGTTTCTGCATGTGCAACCTGTGACGGTTTCTTCTACAGAGGAAAAGATGTTGTAGTTGTAGGAGCCGGAGATACTGCTGCTGAGGAAGCAACTTACCTTGCGAAACTCGTTAATAAAGTGACGATGTTGGTAAGAAAAGGTGAATTCAGAGCCTCAAAAGCGATGATTCACAGAGTTGAAAATACACCGAACATTGAGGTGAAATTTTACCATGAATTAATTGGTATTGAAGGTGAAAATAATTTAGTTGAAAGAGCAGTTGCTATCAACAATCAAACGCAGGAAAAATCTACGATTGATGTTCACGGCATATTTATCGCTATTGGTCATAAGCCGAATACTGATATTTTTGTGGGACAAATTGATTTAGACGAAAACGGATATATCGCAACAGAAAAAGGATCTACAAGAACCAATCTTCCAGGAGTTTTTGCTGCAGGAGATGTTCAGGATCACATCTACAGACAGGCAATTACAGCGGCAGGAAGCGGTTGTATGGCTGCAATGGATGCAGAGAAATATTTGGCAGAATTGCATTAATTTTTAATGTACAAAATATAATAACGCACCTTAATGGGTGCGTTATTTTTTACTTTGCAAATTGAGATTTTTTAAAATCAGTTCATTAAATCTGATATTATCGCAATAATAAATATCGCTAATGAGAAACATTCTATTCATCTTCTTAGGTGGCGGAGTCGGAAGTGTTGCCCGTTATCTTATGTCTTACTTTACCCAAAAGCTTTGGACAGTGAATTCTTTTCCGATGGGAACTTTTTTGGTCAATATTGTAGGATGTCTGATTATAGGATTTCTGACATCCTATTTTGTAAAGGTTGACAGTTATCTGAAATATCTTCTGATTACAGGTTTTTGCGGAGGATTTACTACCTTTTCAACTTTTTCAGTAGAAAACTATTCTCTTTGGCAAAATCAGGATTATTTCACATTAATACTTTACGTGATTTTAAGTGTTGTAGTTGGTTTTGGAGCTGTAGTTTTGGGCATGAAACTTCAAACCATAAATTAAGAGATAAAATTGAAGAAATAATTAAACTGATTCTTAACGAATTAATAGATAATCTGATACTTTATATAAATATTATTTTGTCAGAATTGAAAAACATTCTATATTTGCACGACTGAAAACGAAGAGAAATCTTAGTTGAAGGAGAGATGGCAGAGTGGTCGATTGCGATAGTCTTGAAAACTATTGACTGTAACAGGTCCGGGGGTTCGAATCCCTCTCTCTCCGCAAAACGGGAAACCAAAATAAGCTGAAACGCTGTAAACATCAATGTTTGCAGCGTTTTTTTGTTTTACGCTAGTATGTTGTTTACATGGATCGAGGTGTACAAAAGCAGTATACGATTAAGATGCTGCAACATCTTTTTTCTAAATTTCGCAAGAATTTCGTCATCGCAAACACCCACGAATAAAGGATTTTAGCCATTTTACAGGTAAAATAAAAATAAAATTTGACAAACACATTATTAATTGTTACAAATATTTTTTTATTCGAATTTCTATTAGACTGTGGTAATTGAACTAATCGTTTTTAGATAAAATACCAAAATAATTTATTGAATATAATGAAGATGACCTACTTTAATTCTTCGCGATTTTAGTTTGCTGGATGATATCTCCATTTTTATCTGAAAGCACTAAAATATAGGTACCTTTCACAAACTGTTCCATATTAATTTGTGACACATTTTTATACGATCCCAATTTTTGACCAATCATATTGTATAATGTTGCATCAGCATTTACTGAAAGGTGAAGCAAATTTTTCACAGGATTAGGATACGTTAAAACACTTTTTTTTACAGTTTCTTCCGTTGCTAAAAATGATTGACAGTCTGAACTGTAAGTCGCGGTCGCATCTTTAGCCCAATAAGTTCCTATCATGTTGCTGTTATCAATCTGAATACACAGAAGATTAGGATTATTTGCAGAATATAGCCATATCAGGGAACTATTGTTTCCATTTTTAACATTGAGTGTTGTTAACTGATTTTCAGCACAACCCAAATAAGTTAAAGCAGTATTGTGGCTCACATCTAACGTTGTCAGTTGATTGCCATGACAAAACAGATCGGTTAGGTTTACAAAGGCTTCAATTCCGGTAAGATCTGAAATGTTTTGATTTCCGATATGTAATGCACCACTGTATCCAATTGCTTCTGAAATTTGTATATCTCCATCACCATTCATGTTGATTAAGGGGCTGGTGAGCAATAAGTTTTTAAAATTAATGTCAGGTATATGAACGTTTTGTGCTTGGATTATGTTGACAGTGAGAAGGCCCAAAATATAAAGTAATTTTTTATTCATATTGAAATTGGTAAGAGTCATATTTTTACCAGGGTCGGCTTTAGAATCGTTTATCGGAAAGAGTTTTCAAGTACTTTTTAAATTGTAAAAATTGTCAGCAAATATAATAAGAAAAACTCCATTTATTATAATGGCTACGATATATATTCGATCATAATCCCACATAATAATTTATCAAAAATCTACAAAATCAAAATAATTGTTTTGTGGGATTTTAAAAGTAATTATTAACTCTTTGGGTATTTCCGAATTGGGACATTTGAGAACCGTCAGTACAAATATAGTGCAAAGGCTGATAGAGCACAATTGTTGATGTACTCCGTCAGCCCCATTTTGGCAATACCTTGTAACAGGCAGTATTTTTAGTTTCCTTAATACTTCACTGTCTTTTACCAAAGACAACTTGCAGGTTCTGGAAAGTATTCTTCGCTAATAAACTTTCCTGTTGGTCCCTTTTCGTCAATCATAGCATATTTAGCAATTCGTTTTCCTGCTTGTTCAGGAGTACTTGTACCTTGATGTCCTGTAAAATCAGTTTGGGTATAACCTGGGCAAACCATATTTATTTTAAATTTACTACTATCACGAAGTTCATACGCAAGATTTACAGTGTACATATTTAATGCTGCTTTACTTGATTGATATACCGATGTTTTAAATTCATTTGTGGGACTTTCTGGATTAGAAGCAATTGTAATTGAAGCCATAGCAGTACTTACATTTACAATTCGAGGTTGTTCTGATTTTTTTAGTAACTCAACAAATATTTGCGTTACACTTACTACGCCAAATAGATTAGTTGCAAATACTGAATAGAATTGTTCCAATGTGGCAGTAAGTGCTGATTGTGGAAAACCACCAGAAATTCCTGCATTATTTATCAAAACATCTAATTTACCTTGTTCCTTTTCAATGATGTTTTTAGCTGACAAAATAGATTTTGAATTGGTAACATCTAATTCAATAGCTTTTATATTTCCAAACCCATTTGCTAATAGATCATTTACTGCTACTTCTCCTTTCTGAATATCTCTACAACCAATGTAAACAAAATATTCATTTTGTAATAACTCTTTTGCTGTGGCTAAACCAATACCTTTATTAGCCCCTGTGATCAATGCTGATTTCATTTTTTATTCTTTTTTAAATTAATAATGCAAAATTGCAATGAATAAAAATGAGCTGATTTACCATTTGGTAAAAATTCTAACGTATATTTTTTCTAATTCTGCTTAATGATTGTTGAGTAACTCCTAAATAAGATGCAATATAAGTTAGAGATATTCTATTGATAAGGGATGGGTGATTATTCATAAATTCAAGATACCGAGTAGTAGCATCTTCTGAAATTACAGGACTTTTTCTCGATTTTTGATAAAGGCATTTTTGAACCATTTTGTTTTTGATATTATCCCAACCTACAATGGTATGAGTAAGCTCATCCCAATTATCTTTTGAAAATAAAATCAGTTTACAATCAGTACAAGCCTGCAAATATTCAGTAGATACTGTATGAGCTTCAAAATTAATATAGTCAGCTATAAGGCTATTTTCAGTTATGAAACATCGGGTAATTTCTTCACCTTTATTATTGTAATAACAACCACGAACAACGCCGTCTACAAGGAAACCGACTTGTCGGGGAATTTTTCCCGCTTCCGAAAAATAGTTTTCTTTCGAAAGTTTTAACTCTGTCGCTTTGCCTGCAATAAGGTCAATTTGCTGTTTGTTCAAGTTGCCAAATTGCAAAATATATTCTATAAATTCTTTCATTGTCGCAAAGTTAGCAAATAGCTACGTCTGTCATTTACCAATTGGTAAAAAGCAGTTTGTGATGCCATTTTTTTTAATTGGCTTGGGTGTCCTAACATTGCCTGTAACTTTTATATAAGGGTTGTATTTATATCGCGTATCTATTATTTTTATGTATTAAGCCAATTTCTAAAATTTGGGTAAGAAAACATAAAATCACTCTTTTTTACTCTTTGAATAGAATCATTTTTGTAAAATTCATAATTATAAAATTTACATCCCTCTTTTGTTATATCTAAAATATAAAAGTCTCTGCTTTTTTCTGTTGAAGTTGAATCTCTCTTAAATTCTAACTCATAAAAAAATCTATGATTTTGAGCTTGGAATTTAGACATTACTAAAATAGTTAGAAGTGAAAAAAATATTTTATACATGGTGTTTTTATACATTTAAATTTTAAAAAATCATATCAGTAAAGTAAAAATGGAATAAGCAAAAAAAAAATAAAAGTAGAGTTTCTGTTGATCTGAGAAGAATCTTATTTGTGTTTTTGATGAGCATCAGGACAAGATTGAAAAAAAATGTATATTAGAGGATAATTAATTTAAATTCAAGCAAATGTTAGTAATATCTTTTCGACATATCATACTATTAGCAATAATACTTATCCCTATTCTTGTTGCTGTAGGTTATGCCATATATCGTGTTGTAAAATATGCTATGAAAAAAGCAATCATAGAATCTCGTCAAAATAATCATCAGCATTAACAGAACACCGCTGAAAAGAATCTATCAAAAATAAATGTTTTAAAATTTTTGAAAAAAAATTCACTCAGTCTGACTTGTTTTCTAGTTTTTTCTTTTATAAAGTTTTAGCTCAATATACAACTTCATATATTTCCCATCATAATGATCCAAACAGGGATGTTGGTGTTGACACAAAAAAATATTGTTATGCAGCTACCCATGGGAAACTACCGCCAGGCAATACATTAGAGGTTTATAGATTATGATATAAATAAATTAAAGAAAAATGACGGAACAGGAAGTTGAGAAGTTATTGCAGAAAATTAGCAATCAAAGAATGTTTGGTGAGGCTGAAAAAGCGATTGCTAATCTTCATATTTTAAATAATGAATTCCCACAGAACAAGCGGTATTTAGCGCTTTTGGCAAGCGCTTATTTGGATGTAAATGCAGATGATGCGTCATTGGAATATTGTAATAAAGCCTTAGAAGTTGATCCTTATTATTCAGAGGCTTTCGAACTGAAAGGAATGATTGCAGAAAAGAAAGAGGACGACGACTTGGCAGAAAAATATTACAGGGAATCTATTTCGCAGGAAGTTCCATTCAAAATGGGATATCTTAGGTTAGTACTTTTATACTACAAGTTAGCACGTTACGATGATGTTATAATGGAGGCTGAACACTTGCTTGCAAATTTTGATAAGAACCGAGATGAATCTTCGGCAGAAGATCAAAGAAAGATATTTGCGCAATGGCTTTCTTTGACTTATATCAGGCTTTATTCGTCCCTCATCCGCACGGAGCAATTTGAAAAAGCCATTGAAAAAGTGAATGAATATGTAGCATTTAGAAGTACTTATGTTAAAGATCCCTATCAATTCCTAACAGAGGACGAATTACTATTCAAATTATATCATACGATTCAGGATCCTGAAAAAATGGAATCTTCTGAAGATAGAATTTTAAATCATTATATGGTTCCCTCTAACATTGTTGCTGCTATGAAAAAGGATGTAGAACAAGGGTACATAGAGAGTGCTAACCCCGAAAATTATCAGCAGTAATAAGCTTGAAATAAGCGTCTTCAAAGTAGACTTATATCGTATCAGAATGATCGAAACTCCACGGACTCCCGTAATTATAAATATCTAAGAGACATCTAACAGCCCACAAATTACTATTATGCAAGATAAGATAGAAGCAGTAGTCTATAACTTTAAAATACAGAAAAGTAGCTCCTTTAAAGGGAAAGTACTTTTGAATTTAAACGCTTCGGGAAAATTCAGTTTGTCCTGTAATAAGCTCGATGCCGGAGACTTAAGTTTTATCTTTACTAATATGGAATACAACAGTATTAATACCAAAGACCCATTAATATTCAATCCGGTGACATGGCATTACAATTGGAAATTAAACCTTGCAGCTATCACTTAAAAAAAATCATTCAAACCCCTGTGGAATAATTATAGGAACAAGCACAGCAATACTGCTAATAAAGTTCAGTTTCTTGTCCTGGAAAAGCTATATTTTGAAACGCCACTGGGAATGGAATATGACACTTTTTCCAATGGCGTTTATCTTCCTTTTTTCAATGATTCCAAAGGCATGTATTTGACCGGAGAGCATTACCGTGGATTAGATTTACTTTTAATACCTCTTAATATTCTGGTTAAAACTATGTTTTTGTGTAAGGAATTAAACGACCGTGAAGTTCTTCTTGAAGGTTGTATCGAATTTAATGAAGAGGTAATGGAAAAATTACTATCAAATCAAAATTTTAAAGTTAAAGCGAGAAGCTACCATTTTTCACTTGACTTTTCAATCGATTCCAAAATAGAAATTGTGATTGAAAGGATTACAAATGTTATCAAGAAAATTACATGCCGAAACATAATTTCGGGTGACGATGAGCTATTTGAGGAAACAAATTTGAAGTTTGGACTGATTTTGACAGTTACCAGGGTGGAATACATAAAATTGTAGATAATAAAAGATATACTGTTGAAGAGTGGGAAGAGCTTGAAAGGGAAAGAAAAAAGCCAGGAAGGAACTTTTCGTTATTGGATGATTAATGATTTATCTCCACCAACTAACTTAAGCATTCAGCTTGTAATCATATAATTGAAGGAGAACAGTAATCGTATCTTTATAACTGATTTTAATTGCGTTAGCTGCTGTTTGTAACAGAATTAATCCGAAAACTATAATCAGAGCAGGACATTCATCGCGGGACAATATGCGGTTCTCGCCCAATTAGAAATCCAATAAGTTCAAAACATGTAAAACAATTTTTCAAAATAATTCACGTACATTTGATAAAAAAGATAATGACTAGAATATGAAAGAAATACTTGAATTACTGGGAGTTGATAAAAGAATTATAGATTTATGTGCTGGAAAAATATTTTTTTTTAGCAAATATAGTGCATGGGAGTATTATGATTTAGATGAAGTAAATTCACAAAAGAATTTTGCTTTCCCTCCATTTTTCTTGCCTATTATAATAAATTATGACTCAACTCCTATTTCGTACGGTCTGACTAAGAATTGGTTTACCAACCGGGAAGCAACTTTTTCGTACATGGAATTTTCTGATCAATTTTTGACTGCGGAAATTGCTAGAACGCCGGATCAATTTATTGATACATTAATATTAGAATACTTCATTGACATTATAGAAAATATTGACATTTCAAATATTGAAAAAAATCAAACTTTAAATCGTTTAGATTTAAAATATAATTTTGATGAAATTAAGAGATTATCAGGATTAAACTCAACTGAGTGGAGTTCTGAATTAAAATCATTCAAAGAAAAACAACCATTGTGGATGTACAAGATGCAAAACGTTAGTGATTATACGGGTTTCTATCCTTCAGCAGGAGAACTTCTTAACACAGACGCAATCCAAGAGAGTTCATATTTTGAAATAACGAAAAAGGAGTGGATTGGCTATAATGCTGAAAAGAAAGGGTTTTTCTTATTTCGAAATGAACCTAAATATAAATCGGTAAATGATATTCCAAAATGGCTACAGCCTGATCAAGACAAAAAAGATCTTTTTGATTTGTATATTACTACCTCTCAATTGAATAAAGCTTGGCTAATAATAAATGGTCCGGGTTTCACACCATCAGAAGTTAGTGCTAGATTGCAAATTTTAAAACAGTTTTCAAATGAAAAAGCGTTTCATCTTTGGGTCAATTTTTGGTGTGCAAGATACGGGGAAAGTGATAGCTTTGTATTTATTTAAGGAATATTAAGATTTAAAATTTTTGAAAATACTTTGTAATATAACCCACCTGGAGGAATTGAAAATTGGCTTTTTTTGCAAAGTTTCAGAATTATGCGATATATTATCAATGATATAAAGATCATGGAAAATTATGAAAAATTTGTGTAACATGATAAGCCAGAGGTGAACGCAGTAACAAATAACGAACCAATTCCATTTACAAATGGCAGACCGGAATTTTAGCAAATGGAAGGTTGGAGATGATTTAAAAGTTGATGGAATGAAAAAATGAAAGAAGAATATGGTTTTAAGAAACAAAAAGAAGCTTAAGATTGGTTAAGTCAGCAAGTGACAAATCTGTACAATTAATCCCCACATATTTACATGGGAATGTTCCTCATAAAGGAATTGCTTCTGATATGAGAGAATTGAATGGAATTTAAAAAAATAAATCATGAGTAATATCTTTAATAAAATTGAGAATTTAGGAGGTGTTAAATACCTAAATATTGAAGATTTAGAATCATTGCAAGATGAAGGTTTGTCTTTTGTTAAAAAAATTATGGGCAATATTCCTGAAAGTGAAATAATTGAATTTACATCCAAATTTGGTAACAGCAGGTTTATCAAAGATGTTTTTGCGAAAAGTGTGAATAAGTTAGGATTTTTACAATCAGGGAAAATTGAAATTGGAACGATATTCGGATGGGGCCAATCACGTAAAAGTATAGAGTCAATAATAAATCAATACTGTTCAACAGATCAAATAATAGTTAAGTTTTTTCCCATATTTGATGGATATCCAGGTGATATTATTTATTATTCATTAGAAAAAAACTCTTTCGGTAAAATTTATTACTGGCACCATGGGAGCGATATTGAAGAAAAAGATATATTTATTGCTAGCACATTAGATGAATTTATTGATACTTTTTTTATTGATGATGAAAATGATATTAACGAGAAACCTCTTTCAAACGAAGAACTTGAACAGATTAATGCAAAAAGAAAAAAAGTTGGTTTATCCCCAATTGATAAATTTAAAAATATTATATAAAAAAAATATTTATTTAAAATTTGTAATTATCATAGAAGCTGTTCGGTAGGACAGCTTTAATTATTGTGTAAAAGTTTATAATTTTGATATTGGAGGCAACGATAACTATTATGTGACTGAAGATGTGATTTTTGGTGCATAATGGATATGCTAGCGTAGAGGAACTCCAAAAAATAGACGATAGAGGATTTATTGGAGTTGAAGCAATGCCTAATGGATGATTTAATTACGCAAATAGTGATGCACTGTATCCAGTAAAGCAAGGACAAACAAATACAATACCGATACAATATTCTGGTTATTACAAGATGGATTTTGGTGACGCAAGTTTAGCAGCATTGGGACAAAAAAGTACACCAAAAGGATATGTGTGGCATCATTTAGATGATTATGATCCATTAACAAATACAGGAACAATGCAGTTGGTGAAGCAACAGGCTCATAACGGAATTTCCCACGTCGGAGGTTGTAGCCAGTATAAAGCTGCTACAGGTTATTCATATACATTTAAAACTTGGTAAATATAATTATAATGGAATTTGAACAGACAGAACAGCAGACTACTGGATTTGAGATTTCAGAACTTGAGAAAACAAATGAGATTAATCTTCCTAAAGATTTTGTACAACATTATCTAAATTATAACGGTGGTTACCAACAATACGAATACGTCAAAGGAGTGAAATCCTTTAAAAAAGACTTTGTCAAACTTTTGTTCAGGCTTTTTATTAATTACCGCACCGATTCCCCCAATAATTGCTCCAATGCTTACATTATAGAAAAACTCTTTACTGTCAGAAGTTTTTACAGCCTGCGATTGATATCGGTTGAATGGCAACAGTAGAACAAAACTTAATACAAACTTCAGGATTTTCTTTTTCATTGAGGTAATAAGGTTATTATTTATATATAAGATTTTGATATAAATTAATTTCTAAAATAACTTGTCTCCACTACTCCATTTAATATCAATAATAAAAATTGCTGTAGAATTGTAAAGGATCGCTATTAAATCCTGCCTTTATTTTTTAGGAATTTTCAATATTCTTAGGATTCTACCTGATTAACATAATGATATCAATACCCTTCCAATCAAAATAAATTAAACAGAAATGTGATGCAGAATATTTACAGTTTAGAATTTGATTGATCTACCTCCTGATTTACGTTCGCATATTTTAAAAGTCTTCCATTAGACATAATTAGTCAATAATGCTTCTGAAATATCCTTTAGCATTAGTTATCGAATCAGTTGGATTAAATTTTATCTGCAATTCTATTTTTCCAAAAATACTGTCACCTTTTTTATATTGAGATTTATCCAGTGTTAATTTCTGTTTCCTCACAGTGTATCTTTCGGATTCTAAAAAATCAAACATTCTTATGTTATCAGTATAAAATTCGGATGATGTGTAAAAGAAATTTCCAAATTTTGATACTGTTATATTAACTCCAGTAAACCCATCACCACGGTTAAAATTCAAAAAATAAATGTGATCAGATCTCACACTTTTGGTAATGTTAAAGTTGAAAGATATCGTATCATCCATTCTTCCAAATATTTCTAGGTCTGTACGTATTTTTGCAGAGTCTAACATAATGAAAGCTGGATCAAAAACTTTGGAATTAAGATTTTTTACTGCCCTTGATTTTCCGATATTTTTATCAATATCAATCTTATTCCATTTTGAAACAAAATAGACTATTCCAAGAAATGAAACAGTTATCATGATCCAGAAAATAGATTTTAATTTTTTTGTCAATTTAGAAAGTGGAGTTTGAAAATTACAAGTGACCATATTTTCGCAGTTCGGTAACAATAGATCATAATATACAAATGCTTGAGCGATTCTACAGACGGGCAGATTACAGATTGAGGCGACAATTTCCGCCAACCATGTTGTAAAAATTTTCTTTTTTTCTGATACTGAAAGCAAATTTCATTGCATCGTTAATACTACAAATCTGCTGACTGAGATATCATACCTTTTTTACTTTTAAATATATTTGAGCGGATCATCCTTCTTTCATCTGAAAATGAATTTTTAGATGACAACAAATTCAAATCTATTGTCAGAAATGTTATTTCCTTTAATACTTGTAATTATTTGGATAAAGACGCATTGCCCTTCTTCGAATTCCCTATCCTGAAAAGTTGCAAAAGAATCAAATGAATAGATACCTTTTCTGTTTAGGATAACATCAACTTCTAATTCATAACTATCAGTCACAGTGTTGTAAACAGGAGACGAACTAAAATCATCAATTTTCTTCCCTTTTACAAAGTTGACGTTATTGTCCTGAAAAAGCTCAGAAAGATGTATCCTCAAAATTCCGGAGGATTGTTTTGTTGTCTGAAAAATATCAATGTCCTTTGAATTGACTTTCATTTTCGATGGGACTGAAAATTTCAACTTTATTGTTTCACCCTTGGCATATGACTGCTTGGTGGGAGAAATCAGTATCAAATCCTGCTCGTTTGACAAGTTGGTATATTGATCACACGGATTCTCGCCTCTATTGTCACACTGCATCATCAAAGGAATCAAAAATACTGACAAAAAAATATTCAAGAAAGTAAATTTAAACATCACGTCTTTTTAAATTTTATTTATTAGCGATTACTATTTCACTGTAGGATTTACTTATCTAAATCGTCCGTCAAATATATACAAAATATTGAATCTGTTTTAATAAAAACTGTGTATTAAATAAGTATTTATTCTTATTATAGAATAATTCACAATCGAAAAAGTGAAATATTGTGAATCAAAAAAAAATTTAATGTAAAATAATTATTAGTTTTACAGCTAAATAAATCAACGGAAGATAAAAAATAAACTACTCTTACCTTCTTTATTATCATTATTTTCTCTAAATAGTGCACAAACCAATTTGTTTGAAGAGTTCATTTGGTGATTTTATTTAATTGTTTTTACAGATCCTAAAATTTCCTGAATCTGCTTTATTTGATGTGTAGATAGATCTTTTTTAGGAATTAGGATCGCAGACAAATTGTTTTGATAGATTAGAAACCAATTTTTCTTTTCAGCTAACTTATAGATTTTCGTCCAGAGAATTTCCATATAAAATGATTCTCCTTTGATCTTTATCTTATCATCAGATAGATCTATATCGAGCGTTTCCCTCAAATGATTGCTTGAGTAATAATTTCTAATTATTGTAGTCAGTATCACGGTCGGCTGAATCACAGCGATTAAAAGCAAAGTAATATATTGATAAACAACAGGTTCAGGAAGATTGAGAATATCTAAATGGAAAAGCGTAATCCAAAGCACGAGTAATAATGCGAAACATATAAGAAAAATCATTACAGGCTTTGAGTATGCTAAACTAAATAATAGTTTTAGATATTGTCTGATGGTTACTTTTGCTTTTAATTTCATACGATCATTATTGCGAAGGAAATATAAAATATTTCATGAAAAAACAGTTACAACTCACATACTATCATAAAATTATGTAGAATTATTTATCTTTTAATTTTGAAAAATAATGATTTCCGATATTAACACCAGTTGCAATTACCGCACCTCTTATTAATGACCAAAATAATATTTCGTTTATTTTACTTGTCGTGTAATGATGATCATCATAAAAATTAATTTCCATCCAAAATATAATTACTGTCATTATCAACGCACCTAATACAATTTTTTCTAATTTTTTTTATGTCCATACTTTCAATATAAGTAATTTTTATCAGTTGATAAGCTGTAATATCGTTTTCTATGACTTATAAATGCAACTTCAACCGGGGATTACTGCTGTTATGTATTTTTTGTCAGTTTAATAATAGAATATAGCTTTAAAATCTTAAGCACTTATCGTTCAAAATACTTCTCTGACAGTTTGACGCTAAAACATGTCACAAACTTTCTCTTCATCTCATAAATTCCGAAATGATGTAATGAACTGCAGAAATATATTTGTTTTCTGAATAATATCCGATTTCTATTTCGTGATTCCATAAACCAATCACTTCACATAGTGGGTCAAGCTGAATACAAAATTGGAATTTGTCGTTTTTGAATTCAGCATAGCTATCTTCTGATTGAAACTTCAAACGCCTGTAGAATAGAAGTTTGCTGAAAATTTCAGATAATCATCTTTAACTTTTAAATAAATTCCTTTGCCAAAACCAAAATACGCTTTTCAAATTCGTGGCTGTAATAAACTTGTTTACATTTGGTATGTAAATTTATACATTCTTTATAAAATTTCTATATCAGTTACTATTAGATTTTGTAATTCCAGATGTTCCATTGCAAAACTTTGTAGTAAACATTCTCAAATGAGCACACTACATTTTATTGATTAAAATAATGTATTTTCATTGGTATTCCCAGACTGTCTAAATTACCGTCCTCAAAAGAACTACCGGAATTTATCATCTCCTCAAGGGTTACTGCGAGGCAGATCGAATCTAAAATGTCATCTGCAGAAACATGTTTTCTTTTAAAATTACTCATTGAATTATTAAAAATGACTTCTGCCCTATCGGAAAAACTCTTCAATACTTGCAATCTTTCCTGCTGGCCCTCAGCGGTCTTTTTATTGTATTCCATAGATTGCTGACTGTTCAAAAAATGAAACGCTACCTCAGGATGCGATTCTTTGATCTTACGTACAAGGCTTCTGTTGTTTTGTAAAAGTTGATCGACTTCCCTGATCTTCTGAACTATACCCCACGATTGTTTGGAAATACCTTTCTTAATTATTTCTCTATTTATCTGATTAGCTTCCTCATATGTTGAAGCATATATTGACTCGCGACACGGCACTGAAAACAGACTCGGTTTTCTTTTTTTAGATAAAATTTTTCGGGCTATCGTTTCGCAATTTCTTTCTTTCAAATCAATATTGGAGAGACCAACTGGCATATCAATCATGAACATACTGCTTTCCGGATAAAAATTGATCAGATCTGCCAAACTTTTGAAAAGGTCTGCAGTATCGCTTTTCATTGACACAGCTACCCAGCCATACTTACAGCCATCAATACCTATTAATTTTTGCATTTTGTCAAAATCTAATGTAATTTAGATCGTAAATATATCACTTAAACTTTTGATTAAAAATTATGATAATAGGATTAGATATTGGTACCTCGTCTACAAAAGCCGTTGCATTTGACCTGAAAGGCAAAGTCTTGGCAATACAAAACATTTCTTATCCTATACTGAATCCTTCTGAAGGACATTACGAACAGGATCCTGAGGTTATTTATAATGCGTGTATTGAGTCGATTGCGCGTGTAATGGACGAATTACACGGCATTGATAAGATGCTGCAGCCTTTGTGTATTTCGGTGAGCAGTGCCATGCACGGACTAATAGCTGTTGACAAATCAGGAAAACCGCTCACGAATTGCATCATTTGGGCTGACCGGAGAAGTGAAGATATAGCTACCGGATTGAAGGCAAAGGAAGATGGTAGAATATTATATCAACAGACAGGAACGCCCATTCATCCCATGTCTCTGCTTTGCAAATTAATATGGATAAAATCGTATGATGAAAAAGTGTTTGCTCGGTCCCATAAATTTATTGGTATTAAGGAATTTCTTTTTTACCGACTCTTTGGCACCTATGTGGTTGATCATTCCATTGCATCGGCTACGGGACTATTTGATATTCATAAGTTAGTGTGGTCTGAATTAGCACTGAATCTCGCAGGAATCTCTGGCGAACAGCTGTCTACACCTGTCCCGATTGACCATGTTTTGGTATTGCAAGACAGAAAAACAGCAGCCTCGATGCGCATCTCAGAAGGTACTTCATTTGTTATTGGAGGTAGCGATGGCTGTCTGGCTAATCTGGGAGTAGGAGCTGTGACACCAGGAGTGGCTTCCGTAACTGTTGGCACCAGCGGAGCTATACGGGTTACCTCTCCGCTGCCAAATCCGGAGCAAGAGCAACGGTTATTCAGCTATCTCTTCAGACCCAATGAATATGTAATTGGAGGAGCAGTCAATAATGGTGGTATTTTGCGAAATTGGTTCCGAAATGCCTTCCTAAGCGAATCGATCAAAAAAATTAAGGATGAGGATTTTACCGAGCATCTAAGCGAAATAATAGATTCAGTCGATCCGGGATCAGAAGGTTTAATTTTTTTGCCGTACTTAACTGGTGAGCGTGCTCCGCACTGGAATTCCAATGCAAAAGGAGTGTATTTTGGAATACAGTTGCAGCACACCTCTGCCCACTTTGCGCGGGCTATGATGGAGGGCATGCTGTTCGCAATCTACAGCGTTGGAATTGCGTTGGAGGAAAACACTGGCCCAATTCAAAAAATCTATGTAAGTGGCGGTTTAGCTCGGTCACAGAATCTGATTCAAATGTTAGCAGATATTTTTAACAAGCCCGTTTTCGTTAAAGATACAGTGGAAAGTTCAGCATGGGGAGCTGCGCTCATAGGTATGGAAGCATTAGGAATTACGCCAAATCAGCCTGCGGAAGATCACACAACTGCAGATATAACAGACAGCACTGAACAATTTTATGAGCCGAGTAAAGAAAATCATGCAGTGTATTTAAAAAATTTCACAAAATTTCAGAGACTTTATGATAAGCTGGAAGACGAGTTTTAATTATATATCCATCACTATGACTATTAAGAATCTTCCTCCATTGGGCATATAATTTCGCACTTAAAGGAATAAAAAACTGTTTATTTAATTGTGAGTAAGCTCAAATATGAGGCTACTTAATATCTTACACACGACAGAATCGTGCGGTAGAAAGGGTTTGAAGATGAAACGACAACCAATAAGGATTACGTATTATTTCCCCTTTTTTATTTAAATGTTTTCCCTTTGCAAAGCCATTTGAACTGTAAAGTAGTGTCTTTTTTATGAATGGCAAACATCTAAACTACCCTTCCTTTTTATTATAGTATCTCCCAGCTCAACATTATTAGAATTTAGCATCTAATTATTATATACCATAATATTAAATTTTTCACCAGTTATAGGTTTGGAACCATTAATCTTTATCAATGTTAAATCTATATTTGATTCTTCAATAATTAAATTATAATCGTCCGGATAAAAAGCTAACTTCACCTCATTACAATCTGTTTTAGTACAAGAGTACATTATAAATAAGGTTGTTAAACATAGTGTTATTTTCATTTTTTGAGACTATTATTAATATTGCACAATTCGTCTCTAGAACAATTATTGATGCTGAAATAATCAATACTCAATTTAAACTCCTATATTCATTAGGTGTTATACCTGTTTTTTGTTTAAATAATCGGGTAAAGTGTTGTTGGTACTTAAATCCTAAATCAGCTGCAATTTCACTTAGGGTTTTCGAATGGTCAAAAATCTTATTTTTTGCTTCGTCGATTAATTTGTTTTGAATGTAATCTAACGCTGTATTTCCCGTTTCCTTTTTAATAAGATCACCAAAATAATTCGGGGAAAGAAATAATTCTGCTGCGCAGTAAGCCACAGTTGGCAAACCAAGTGTTAATGTTTTCTCAGACTTGAAGT
Source organism: Chryseobacterium kimseyorum (assembly GCF_025971945.1). GTDB lineage: Bacteria > Bacteroidota > Bacteroidia > Flavobacteriales > Weeksellaceae > Chryseobacterium > Chryseobacterium kimseyorum. The sequence goes on along the minus strand of NZ_JAPDHW010000001.1, from coordinate 149,327 downwards.
AATCATCAAGAAGGCTTTCAAAACGTATTAGAATATCCCTATTCACATTAGTTCTTGTGATGAACTGACGGTCGTAATACCGCATGCAATAATTAAGAAACAACTCGATATTTGAAACGATCAGGGTTTTGCTGTGCTTGTCGATGTTAAGGTCCATTTCTTCGCTTATCTTTTCCAGACATTCCACAATGGTCTTGCGTTCCTTTTTTGAAAGATGAAGGGCCTCACTGACTTCGTAAGAGAAAAAATTATAGTCTTTAATAGTTTTACCAAGTTGTGACCCTTTTATAAGATCAGGATGAAAAACAAGACCGTAACCTGATGGTTTTATAGCGACACCTTTGCTGTCTATTCCGTAAACCTGACCAGGAGAAACAAAAACTAATGTTCCGTCTTCGTAATCATACGGTTGGCAACCGTAGGTCATATCACCGCATTTTATGTTTTTCAGAAAAACTGCATACAACCCAATCTGCCTTCTAAAATGCTGTATAGTGGGTACTTCATTAAAATTGACAACACTCACCAAAGGGTGCAATGTATCTACACCTGCGTAGTCATTATACTGCTTTACCGTATCAATTCGTTCTACCTGATCCATATCGTAATTATTTACATTACAAAAGTAATCATCCTTTTGGCTTCAAAAATCGATTTCACTCAAAATATGTAAAAGTGGTAAATAAAACAGTATTTTGTATAAACTTCTACTTACTGATAATCGCGAGATTTGTACTGTAGTTATAGAAGCATAATAATTTATAAAATTTCTGTATTGATCTGTCCTTGTTTTCATGCTACATTGAAGCTTTTCTGTAGACCGGAACTATTTAAACGATCATTTTACCGAAAAAAAAATTCTATGAAATTAAGAATAAGCATAGGTGAGAAAACAGTATTTCCAGGATTGAACGATCAACATGAAACTAGAGATTTTGCAGCTGAAATTACGCTGATCTTGAAACTGGAAGATTACGGCACAACTGAGAAAATAAGTATGCTGAATCACGAGCTGGCTTCAGAAAATGTACCAAATGGATTTAGCCAGCCAAAGGTGAACTTACTTATTATTAACTTTAGGAGAATTTGGCTTTATTCTATAAAGATTACAATAATCTAACATATTGACTTCATTAACAGAATTATCTCATGATTATTTATTTTCAAGTCAGTGGCATAAAGCAACTTAAAATGTGAATTAATCCAATAATAAAATCTAATGATAAAATCATTGAACATGATTATTGCAGTAGTGCTGGCAGGAACTTCATCTGCTATAAACTCTTGCAGTAACAATAAAAATCAAGAAAAAATGACAACAGAAAACACCACAGCGCTCTTTCCGCAGGGAGAAAAAATCAATAATGGATACTTTACAGGAAACGCTTATCTACAAACCCTTTTGGCCAAAGATAAAAACAATGAATTTGTTTTAGGCAGTGTTACTTTTGAACCTGGAGCCAGAACAAATTGGCATACTCATCCAAAAGGTCAGGTTTTGATTGTTACAGAAGGAAAAGGTCTGTATCAGGAAAAAGGTAAAAAATCAAAAATCATCAAAAAAGGAGACGTGATCAATATACCTGAAAATGTAGTGCATTGGCACGGAGCAACTTTTAAAACAAAAATGGTGCATATTGCTATTACCAATTATGAAGGCGAAACTAACGCTACATGGCTTAATCCTGTAACGGATGAAGAATTCAAATCTGCAAATCAAGACTAAATAATCACCAATGAGCAAAAGTAAATTTCTAAAAGCAATCGTATTACTCATACTTACCATGAATATCCCGACAATGAACGCACAACAGAACGAAAAAACAGAAGCCAACCTTTCAGCACCGCAAAAAAGTCTGGTGATTATTTCATCATTGACAGCAACGGGAAATTTAGATAAGTTAAGTAATGAATTGAACAAAGGTTTGGATTCAGGATTGACCATTAATGAAATCAAGGAAGCATTGGTTCAGTTATATGCATATTGTGGTTTTCCCAGAAGCCTAAATGCGGTCAATACTTTTAAAACAATTGTAGATGAAAGAAAACTTAAGGGAATAAAAGATCAGGAAGGCGAAAAAATAAAAGTGGAAAATAATCCTGTAAATAAATATGAGCAAGGTAGAAAAGTTTTGGAACAATTGACGAAAATACCACAATCAAAACCTGCACCGGGTTTTGGTGAGTTTGCTCCTCGTATTGATGTTTTTTTAAAGGAACATCTGTTTGCAGATATTTTTGTGAGTAATGTATTGACCTACCAGCAAAGAGAGCTTGTGACTATTGCGGCTCTTGCTTCGATACCGGGAGTTGAAAGTCAATTAAAATCACATATCAATATGGGTAAGAATACCGGGATAACCGACAATCAGCTTGAGCAGTTATCAATGTTAATTGAATCCAATGTCAGTACCAGTCAGGCAAATACGGTTAGAGAAATCATTAAAATACCATTACTGCCGGCTACGAAATCTGATATGATGGTACGGATTTCTGAAATTGAAATATTACCTGAGTATCTGGATGAATACAATTCCATTTTAAAAGAGGAAGCATCTGCATCAGTGAAGAAAGAGCCGGGAGTTTTGGCTATTTTTCCGATGTCACAAAAAGAAACTCCAACTCAGGTAAAGATCATTGAGATCTATGATGGCCAGGCGGCGTATCAAGCTCATTTGCAGACACCTCATTTTCAACATTACAAAGCGACTACTTTAAAAATGGTAAAAACCTTAAAACTGATAGATATGAATAGTCTGGACCCTGATACGATGACCGAAATCTTTAAAAAATTAAAATAGCAATGTCATTACCCAACATATTTGAAAGATTAAAGGCAGGGGAAACAATTTCAGCCGATGATCCGCAAGCACACAAAATAAGACAGGCATCATTCGCCACGAAAAAACTAACCACCCAGATGAATAATTCTTCTGATCCATTGGAAATAAGGGAACTTCTTAGTCAGATAACAGGCAGTGAGATAGATGAAAGCACGACACTGTTCCCCCCATTGCACATAAATTATGGTAAAAATACAAGGATCGGTAAAAATGTATTTATCAATTTCGACTGTGTGTTTCTGGATCTCGGAGGAATCACAATAGAAGACAATGTTTTTATTGCTCCCAAAGTCAGTATTCTCTCAGAAGGTCATCCCATCAATCCGGAAGAAAGGCACTCACTTATTCCCCAGGCAGTACATGTTAAAAAAAATGCATGGATTGGAGCCAATGTAAGCATCCTTCCGGGCGTTACTATCGGAGAAAATTCAGTGGTGGCAGCAGGTGCAGTCGTTTCAAAAAATGTTCCGGATAATACGGTAGTCGGCGGAATTCCAGCAAAGATTATAAAAGAAATCAGATCAAAATAGAGAAGATAATTAACAGCCACACTAAAAGGAGAAATTTATTCTACAAACGCTGTTACAAGTGGAGATATTCTGCTCGCAAGTCCTTTGTTTCTCACAAAAAATAATTCCAAAAGGATTAAAATAATCATATTTTGAAAGAAAATACGCATATATTTAGCAATGTGATTAAATAAAAGTGCGCAGATATATTAATCGTTTTTTTGAAAATTAGTCAAACGTTTCTGGGCTCCTATGCCACATGCGCAACAATAGATCAGTTATTTAAGTAATTCCTTGCTAATCGATTTTATGTACCTCTGGTTAAGACTCCCTTGTCAATCAACATACAAGATTAACTGTTTTTTAAATTAAAAAAACAATTTATATTTTTCCTGTCTCTTTTTGTGTAAGATTAATATAATTAAACATACAAAATGTCGCTACTGCCCCAAACGTATGCCACAAAAAATGGGTTCCAAAGCTAAACCATTCCCATTGATCTGCAACACGAAATGTCAATGCCAGAGCAAATGACAGAACAGCAAAACCTACCCATTTTCCAGCTTTCCACTTTGTATAAATAAGACATCTTACTACTGAGAAAATTACAAATGAAGCCATCATCGCATAATTGATATTGATAAACAAACCAATGTTATCTATCAATATCCAATTTCTCAAAGCAAACATAAGAAGTAGATAACTGAAAATCATCAAAACAGCGTAATGCCATTTTGTACTCTTTGCAATAAAGTAAAATCCGGCAGACAGACACAGCAGCATGATAGGCAACCAATCCATTACGATAAACACTGGCCACTGTCTGAATGAATGATATATAGTTCCGCCAATTGCACCTATATATAACAGGATTAAACAGTAAGTTAAAAATGGATATCTTTTGAAATTCCCTTTCATTTTACTGCTCCAAAAAATTGCTAAGACTAAAAAAAATACAGCAGTAATTGCATTTAATGGCTCGGGGAAAAATCGAGTCATATCTGTTTCAGTATACAACATGCCTCCGTCAGGAGGTATTCTGTTTATCGGCATAATCTAAAATTATTAAAGATTTCTATACTTTAATGATCACTTCCACTTCATCCAGATTCTTAGGAAAAAACCGAATAAGTTATTTCGTTGTCCTCCATTGATAAGGCGTTCATTTTGTCTTAAGATCAGATACAAATATATTGTTTATCGGCATCATATTATAAACTTGCTCCAAGATCAATTAAAAGACTTTCTGAATTCTAAAGGAGAAATTGAAGTTTTAGTCTTGAACAGATTACTGAAGGATTGGGAATGCTCAAATCCTAAGGCATATGCTACCTCTCCTACAGAAAGATTTGTTGTGGAAAGGATCTGTTTTGCCTCAACGATCAGTCTGTCGTGTATATGCTGCTGAGTACTCTGCCCTGTGAGGGAACGCAGCATATCGGTCAGATAACTTGCCGACAGATTGAGTTGGTCTGCAAAGTATGAGACAGATGGCAATCCGAGTTCTGCAGATAGATCATCTTTAAAATACGCATCCAGTAAAGTCTCGAATTTTTCAAGAAGATTGCTACCTAATGCCTTTCGCGTAATGAATTGCCTTTTATAAAAACGATTGGCATAGTTAAATAATAATTCAAGCTGAGAGATGATCACATCATGGCTGAAATCATCGATCCTCGCATTCAATTCATTTTCTATAAAATTAAAGAGGGAAAGAACAGTATTTTTTTCTTCTTCTGAGAGATGCAAAGTCTCTTTGATAGAATAGGAAAAGAAACCAAACTTTTTGATCTTTTTAGCCAATGGATAACCCAAAAAAAAGTCGGGATGGATAAACAAAGAAAACTGAGAACAGGCAGAATCTTCTGACCCTTTGCCTCCCATAATTTGACCCGGTGCCGCAAATAAAAGTCCGCCCTGATCAAAGTCGTAGTAATCCTGACCATATTCTATCTTTCCGCTTAATTTTGGTTTATATGATATCTTATAAAAACCTAAAACATGACGACGGTGCAGCTTATCATCTGGCATAAAACTGTGAGCCTCGTTGATCAGGCTGATCAGCGGATGCTTAGGTTCCGGCAGATCAAAAAAGAGATGTGCTTCGGTGAGTGATCTGAATTTTTTAGGTGTCTGTTCGTCTTTTTTCATAATTCTTTATTAAAGATAATAAAAACCGACTATAAAAATAATCGGTTTTACATAAAATTATTAGTTGCCTTGAGCTGATCTCGAAACTTCATCCCAAGATTCCCATAAGGCGATCCGTTCTGCATAGATCCCTTTTATCAATGGCAGGTTATGACTGCCCATATGAAAACGCAATGGCGGGTTTTCAGAATCTACAACTTTGAAAAGCGCCTGTGCTGTTGCATTAGGATCTCCCTGCTCAAACGTTGAAAGGCTTTTAATAAATTCTGCTTTTAGATCTGTGTAAGCTTCAATATTCCCTGAGAATTTTAATGATTCCTGACTGCCGAATTCTGTGGCATAGGCACCCGGTTCTATAATGGTGACTTTAATCCCAAACTGCTTCACTTCTTCTGATAAACTTTCGTGAATGGCTTCAAATGCCCATTTAGAAGAACTGTAATATCCAAGGACGGGCAAAGTGAAGTGTCCAATGTTGCTTGAAGTTCCTAAGATATGACCAAAACCCTGTTCTCTCAAAATGGGTAATGCTGCCTGAATAACACTTACCGGACCGATGATATTGGTCTCGTACAGGGCACGTATCTCATCCGCAGTTGCTTCCTCAATAGTGCCGACCAGTGAATATCCTGCATTGTTGAGAACAATATCCAGTTTTCCGAAATGTTCGTGGGCTTTCTTAACAGCTTCTTTGACCTCATCAGGATTTGTGACATCCAGCTCCAGGGTCAATACCTGATCGCCATAGTTTTCTTTAAAATCTGAAATGCTTTCCAACTTTCTTGCTGTAGCAACCACCTGATCACCCCGTTTCAATGCAGCTTCTGTCCATACACGTCCGAAACCTCGGGAAGATCCCGTAATAAACCATACTCTATTTTGCTGTGTCATAATATTTTATTTAATTTTTACACGACAAAATTAGAAAGACGGTCATTCATATTTGTAGGCGAACCGCAGATGTTTGTAGGCTAATGGCAGAACATTCGGTTAAACAGAAATTTTCATTTTAATCACTGCCTTTAATTTTTATCTGAATGAAATGATCTGATGACTTCCTGCCGATTCGACAATCCAAATTCTATCAAGGTATTCAGCACTGTCCAAATTTCCTGAGCATGGGTAGTTAAGACATAATAAGTGATATCCTTGGTAGGCGTGTATTCGACTTTCTTTTGAATCAGCTGGTGTGCTTCTAACGTCGCCAATTCAGAAGTAAGCACTTTAGGGGAAATTCCTTCTGAAACCTCAAAAAAATCCTTAAATCTCAACTTTTGATGATAATGCAGATTCAGTAAGATACAAAAACGCCATTTCCCGCTCAGGAGATCCAAAGTATCCCGTAATGCTAAAAATCTCTGTTTTAAAATCTGTTCATTATCTATACAGGGTTTTATCTTCTTTTCCATTATACTTTCCTAAAGGTTAGTCAACACAAATATACCAAACATGGAAGGTAAATTTGCTCAAAATAAATTTTTACAATGAAAAGAATATTAGTAACAGGTGCCACCGGAAATCAAGGAAGTGCCACAGTGTATGAACTGTTAAAAAATGATTTTGAAGTGTTTGCGCTGACGAGAGATCCACAATCTCAGGAAGCTTTGAAATTAAAAAGTGCAGGAGCTGTTTTAATTAAGGGTGACTTGGAAAACACTGACGTTTTGAAAGAGGTGTTTCAAAAAATTGACGGACTGTTTTTAGTCCTTCCCGGTGTATGGGTTTCGAGCAAAGAAACAGATGAACAGGAAGCTGATTTAGGGATCCAAACCATTAAACTGGCGGAGGAAAAAGGAGTTAAATTTATATTGTATTCTTCGGTTATGGCTTCTGACAAGCAGGACAGATTTCGCCCAAGATTCAAGTTTACCATTGAAAAATATTTACTGCAAAGTGCATTGCAAGGTGCTGTCATAAGACCAGCCTCATTTATGGAAAATCTTCTTTTACCAAGTTTTGGATTAGGTGACAACAAGTTCATTAACCCTTTACCTAAAGAAACAGCCATATCATGGATCACGACAAAAGATATCGGAACATTTGCGCGCATCATATTTCAGAATTACAAAGATTTCAATGGTAAAACAATTGACTTTGGTGGTGAACTTTTCGCCCCAAAACAGGTTCTTAAACTGCTGGAAAGAAAACTGGATCAGCCACTCGAATTTGTTCAGGTTCCGTTAGAAATACTTTATCAACAAAGTGAAACATTTGCCAATTTAGTTGAGATGGTAGCAACAGAAGGATATGATCCAATCGATACTGAACTTATCTCATCCTGGCTACCCAAATTGACAAGCTTTGAAGAATGGTTGGATGATACAGGGATTAAGAAGATCAGAGAATTACAGTCTTCAAATGACAATAACTAAGAATTTATACTTTGAAAAAAAAAGCGGCTTTGCCGCTTTTTCTATAACTTAATAAGTTGAATATTTTCTAGATAAGTTTTAGCAGTTCCTCCGCCACTTTTTCAGAAGAGGCAGGATTTTGTCCTGTAATCAGTTTTTCGTCAACTACTGCATAAGGATTCCAGTCTTCACTTTTACTGTATACACCGCCATTCTTTTTTAACACATCCTCGACCAGGAACGGAACAACATCAGTTAGTTGAACAGCATCTTCCTCAGTATTGGTGAATCCTGTAACATTCTTACCTTTTACCAAATATTCACCATCTATTTTCACATCTTTCAAAACTCCGGGTGCATGGCAAACAAATGCCACCGGTTTATTATTGGAATAAAAATTAATAATCAGTTGCTGTGAAACTTTATCTTCAGCCAAATCCCACAAAGGGCCGTGCCCTCCAGGGTAGAATATACCATCGTAATCCTCACTGCTTACTTCCGATAATTTGTGAGTGTTTTTTAATTTTTCTTTTAGTAACCCATCATTATCCATTCTTCTTGTAGCATCAGTCTGAGATGAAGGATCTTCACTTTTCGGGTCAATGGGAGGCTGACCACCCTTCGGAGATGCCAATGTGATCTCAACTCCATTATCAGCCAATGCATAGTAAGGCGCCGCCAATTCTTCTGTCCAAAATCCTGTCTTTAAACCAGTATTTCCTAACTTATCGTGACTTGTAAGCACGAATAAAACTTTTTTGCTCATTTTATATCTATTTAATTTATTACTACAAAGTTGGAATTTATATTTGTCTTGAGCACAGGATCTAAGTCACTATTTTTATGTGATCTAGATCACTTTTTTTTGATACGCAGAAAAAAGAATAATTATTTAATGTGTCTAAATGTTCCTTTATTCTGGAAAACGCTAAGCCAAACAGCCGTTAATATGTTATTTCGTTAGAAATGGATAATCAATATATCCCTCTTTTCCACCTCCGAACATGGTCGCACGGTCAGGCTCATTCAACGCAGCATTATTTTCAAAACGCTCGGGCAGATCCGGATTGGCAAGGAACAAAGTTCCAAAGGAGATCAATTTTGCAATACCTTTTTCCAGTTCCGCTTCTCCTGAGATTTTGTCGTAACCCGCATTGGCAATTACCGTTTGCTTAATTTTTTGCCCGAACATATCTATTTCATCACCAGTGGGATAATGGTCTGGAGAAGGAAAATATGGGCTGCGTTTCATCAATTCCACATAATTGAAGTCCAGTTGGTTCAGTTCAGAAATTAAATAAGTATAGGTTTCCTCCGGATCATTCAAGATCATATCTCCATACGGGTGAAGGGGTGAGAGCTTGATACCTACTCTTTCTCCTCCGACAGCATTGATCAATTCCTGCATCACCTCAATCACAAAGCGGGATTTGTTCTCGAAACTTCCTCCATATTCGTCAGTTCGTTGGTTGGAACTTTCCGCCAAAAACTGATTGGGCAAATATCCATTCGCAGCATGGAGTTCAACGCCATCAAAGCCTGCTTCTATCGCATTTTTAGCGGCCTGTCCAAAATCTTTGATGGTCTGTTTGATCTCCTGCACGGTGATTTCCTGCGGCGTTTCATATTCTTTCATCCCCTGTGATGTGAAATGTTGCATTCCGGTAATGGGCAGAGCTGAAGGTGCCAATGGCAATTTCCCACTTCTGTCAACAGAATGACCTGCACGTCCGGTATGCCAGAGTTGCGCAATGATTGATCCACCTTTTTCGTGCACAGCGGCTGTAACCTTCTTCCAGGATTCAATTTGTTCCTGTGTAAATATTCCGGGAGTAAGAGGACTGCCTGTTGCCTCTTCACTAATTCTGATGGCTTCAGTAAAGATCAGACCTGCACCTACTCTTTGCGTATAGTATTCTACGGTCATTTCGCCAACGAGTCCATTGATATCTGCACGGCTTCTGGTCATTGCAGACATCGCCATTTTATTTTTTAAGGTTAAATTTCCTAACCGTGTTGGTTCCAGTAATTTCATTTTGATAGTCTTTTATGTATGTTTATAATTAATTGTTGTATGCTGGGAGGTAGATATTATTGACAAATTCTTCGGCAGTGGTGTTTGTAGTTGCTGAATCGTCTCTTTGTTGGTAATTCATAAATCCCTGTTTAATGGCGACTGCCATCCCTAAAAGATTATCTACAAAATCTTCCGAGAATCCATTTCCTAAAAATATCTGTTTTGCCTGCTCCACAGGTATTTGGACGTAAGGCAGTCCAGGATTGCCAATGCCCTTACCGATGACCGTCGTAAATTCACGGTAGGTATAGTCTCTTGGTCCCATTACCGGACGAACACTTTTTCCTGTAAAATCTAGGTTAGCCAGATGTGCTGCGATAACTTTTGCTACATCCTTTGTTGCTACCATCGGTATGGCATGATCACCATCTGCAGCAGTTCCATTGATACCTTTTCCTTTCACTAAAGCAATTGTTCTTAAGAAGTTTTCCATAAAATAAGCCGAACGGATGTGTACTACATTTACATCTTTCAACTGATTTAACCTTACTTCCTGCTCACCGGTTCCGGCCATCATTCCATTGCCTTCGTGCATATGAGAGCCCAAACTACTCATATTCACAATATGTTTTATGCCTGATCTTTCAATCGCTTCAATAAAATTTCCGGTGATCTGTCTTTGGTAGGTTCTTGTATTTTCAGCTTTCGTATTGTCCGGAAGTATGAGAAATGCGCCGTCTGCATTTTTGAAGCTTTCGGTTAGTATTACTACATTATTTACATCACCTTCAATTATTTCTGCTCCCCTATTCTTAAGAAGCTGTAACTTCTCAGGATTTCTGGTGATCAATTTTACAAGATATCCTTCATTGATCAGAATTTCTGCCACTTTACTACCTACTGTTCCGGTAGCGCCAATGATTACAATTTGCTTTTTCATAAGTCTTTATTTTAATATTATTTGTTGTTATTAACAGTACAAAGATGCTTCAAGTTAAAACTGAAAACTTGTATCAAATCACTGTTTTATTGTTTAAAAGTATTAATGAAGATTACCGCTGTAAATCCCGCCGTTAAGAATTGATCTCTACAACAACTTTTCCGATAAAGCCGCCCTTTTCTGCGTATTGATAAGCTTCCTGCGTTTGCTCAAACTGAAATATTTTGTTTATTTCAATCTGTAATCCTTGATTAACCTCAGACACCAATTTCTCTGAGTATTTTGTAGAAGGACCGGCTAAAACAATGATGTGTTTTTTACCTGTAAATAGATTTTTGAAGATCGAAGTTGGAATTTCAATGGGCCGCGGTGTTGGATTCAGAAATTTCGACCGAGGCTTCATGATTTTTCTTGCAGCAGTGTAACCCATCTTTCCAGATAGATCAATGACAATATCATAAAGAATGTTTTGAGAAAATACATTTTCTTTTGAGTAATCAATTACTTTTCGAGCGCCCCACTTTTTTGCAAATTCTGTCCCTTTTGTACTGGTGACCGCAGTAACTTTAGCTCCTTTCTGTCGTAATAACTGAAGTAAAAACATTCCAAATCCACCGGTTGCACCATTGATCAAAATCTCTGTATCTTCATCGATATTACCCATTTTTTCCAGAGCTGTCAGGGCAGCCGTACCTACAACAGGAATAGATGCAGCTTGAGGAAAACTAATTTGCGTGGGTTTTTTCCACACCAAAGAAGCAGGAACAGCGATATATTCTGACGACGCACCATCTTTCATCATATTTTTTACTACTCCAAAAACCTGATCACCCTTTTTGAAACCGGAGTTTCCTGCATCTTCTATAATACCTGAGAAATCAGCTCCCGTTTTTTTGGGGAATGAGGAACCTGACATCAGTTTCATTTCACCTTTTCTAATTTTCCAATCCATTGGATTAATGGAAAAAGCATTTATTTTTACTAACACCTGATTAGATTTAATCGTTGGTTTGGATTGTTCAGCAGATTGTAATACAGTTGTATTTCCGAATTTTTGATAAACTATTGCTTTCATACTAATTGTTTGTTTTAAAATTATAGTACAAATTTGCGAACAAGCCAGATGGGAAACTTGTATCAAATCACTGTTGTTATAGAATAAGGTGTTTTTTGAGATTTATAATCATAATAAAGGCATCAGCAAAATACTGACAACTCTCTATGTTTTAGACTAAAATTAAAAAACCTGGAGAAAGCGTGTAGAGAAGCATTGAGACCGGTATTTTAAACACCAGATAGAACCAACTTTCTCTTTTAATTTAATGCCTTTCAACACATAAATCGGGTTTCAGTTTTAATGGGATTTCTTCTTATCAATAAACGTAAAATGGCAGCGCACAAATTTGTGCGTGATTGACTTGATGTACCTAATAAAGTAGTTTTGTACCAACTTATAAATAAAGAAATAATGATCAAATTTACGTTTCTGGTACAGAAGCTACCACACATGAGCCTTGAAGAATTTATAGACTATCACAAAAACAAACACGCTCCTTTATTCTGCTCCATCCCCGAGACAGAACTCTATGTTAGAAAGTATGTAGTTAATCATCCGATAATCGCTGAAGGTTTCCCCAAGCCTTTATACGATGCTGTGGTTGAAATCTCATTTGACTCTTTTGAAGATTTCAATGCATTTTTCTCGTCAGAAAACTATCTAACAATCGTTCATCCAGATGAACCCAATTTTTTTGATACTGAAAACTATATTGCAATGGCAAACAACGAAACAATCGTTAAACCCGGCAAATAAGTAATAATCTTATAAGTAACGCACATTTAAGTCACCCGCTTAGATGTGCGCTGCTGATTTACAGCATCACGAACTTTCTTATTGCAGACTGGCTAAATAAAGCTGTTTCGTTATAAGTAGAGAGTTGTTAACTGATAACCAAGCATTTTTACTTAAATAATATAAAATAGTCTGCTACTTACATCAGTGAACTACTTCACAATTTAAGTTTTTAAAATAAGTATAGTGATTATACAACAATTAAATGAAAGAAAAACCTCAACCAAAATTATTTACTCCTTTTAAGTTGAAAAGCGTAGTGTTACGTAATAGAATTGCCGTGCCGCCTATGTGTCAGTATGTGTCAGAAGAGGGTATGCCAAATGACTGGCACATTACCCACTACGCCCAGTTTGCCCGGGGTGGTGCCGGACTGGTCATCGTAGAAGCTACTGCTGTATCTCCGGAAGGACGGATTACACCAGGATGCTTGGGAATTTGGAATGATATACAGATGGAAAAACATAAAGATATAGCCCTGGCTATTAAAAAAGCAGGAGCATCTCCCGGGATACAGATCGCTCACGCCGGAAGGAAAGGAAATTCAAATATACCTTGGGAAGGCAATGATCATATCCCCAAAGGTCATGCAAAAAGTTGGGAAATTATTGCACCTTCAGCTATTCCTTTTGGGAGAGCTTTATCCAAAGTTCCAAGAGAAATGTCAATAAAAGATATACAACGCGTTACAGAAGATTTTGTAAGTGCTGCGAAACGTTCACTGGAAGCAGGATATGAGTGGCTTGAACTACATTTTGCACATGGATATTTGGCTCAAAGTTTTTTTTCTTCCCATACCAATAAGCGTACGGATGAATATGGTGTTGATGCAAAAGGGCGTAGCCGGTTTCTATTAGAAATTCTCAAGGCCGTTCGTGAAGTTTGGCCTGATCACTTGCCATTAACGGCAAGGTTTGGTGTGCTAGAATTTGACGGCAATGATGAGCAGACTATGATAGAAGCAATTGAACTGGTCAAAGAATTTAAAATCATAGGATTAGACCTTCTGAATGTGAGTTTAGGATTTACTATCGCAGAAACAGATATTCCCTGGGGGCCGGCCTTCATGGCACCAACAGCTGAACGTATCCGCAATGAAACCGGACTGCCTGTAGCTTCTGCCTGGGGATTTGGCGAGCCGGATCTAGCTGAAAATGCCATTCAGAAATGAAGAACTTGATATAGTAATGATTGGCAAGGCGCATTTAGCCAATCCACATTGGACCTTCTACGCTGCATCAAAGTTAGGTCTGGATAAACCTTCATGGGTACTGCCCGTTTCCTATGCTTATTGGTTAGAGAAATATAAAGTTTAGGAATTGATAATAGGAGTTGTTCGGCAATACACTTTCAAATAATTGCTAATTTTTAAATTGACAGATCATAATCTGGAGTAATCATTTGTACTAATTAGAATTCAAACGGGATGAATTGCGGTATTCTGCCCGTTTGATGCCTTGCACAAAATACTTATAAAAATAAAGACAGCTCTGCAATAAAATCACATGCATGAACCTGCGATTAAACGGGTTGGGCGTAGATGTAGACAGAGCGATTTTAAAAATAAATTAAATCTAACATTTGATTAGACTACATGCTCAAATTTTGGGTCGTTTTTCATTGCTTTTTCAATGACCGACTGATTTTCCTGTCCCCATCTTTCGATTTCATAAATAAGTGGTAATAGATTTTCTCCAAGAGACGTAAGTTTGTATTCCACTTTACTGAGCTTGCCATCATAAATTTTTTTAGTGATAAAACCATGCAGCACCAGTTCCTCCAATTGTCTGTTCATCACACGTCTATCTGCTTTTGGAATCACTCTTTGTAACTCACTGGGGCGCAAAAATCCCTCAGAAATATAATGGATGAGCATCAGTTTCCACTTTCCGTTTAGAATTTCTTTAAAATAGTGCAGTCCACAATATAAGCTTACGGGTATTTTTTTTTGATACATATGACATCCATATTTATGTATAGCAAATTTACCCTTTTAAATCGACCGCTTAAAAGATCTGCTTAAAAAAGTGCGCCTCTTTATATTAAATTCACATTTTTAGTAACCAGATCATATAGATCTTTATCATGATGATATTGTTAACCCTTACATGAATCACTCACAGAGCTGATGTAGGTGTTAAAGGTCATAGTCAGAAAAAATCTCCATTTAAAATTTTAATTGCTAGAATACCTTGATCAGGTCGCTGTTGAATTTTAAAGCTTTGGGGGGCATTCCAAACATTTCATACATATACTTATTCCATTGCGGAAGATCATAGAAACCGGTATCGTATGCAATATCAGTGAGGCTTCTTTCTTTTTCTGAGAGCGCAATGTAGATTGCTTTGCGCATCCTTGTCCACAAAAGATACTTAGACAAACTGCTTCCAGTTTGCTTTTTAAAAAGCGAGGCCAGACGTGATGGTGAAAGGAAAACAATATCTTCAAAGGTCTTTGGCGTAATATCAGATTTGAAATAATTTTCAGCAATATACTCTACGATCTTCGTAACACGTTCGTCATAATTGTTAGGAGGCAGATCAGAAACCAAGCCATCAATGAGAACATTGATATCCACGCTATCTTTTGGAGTTTTGAAAAACTTACTGGTTTCCGATGGTTGATCAAAGACGATATACTCTTCATTTTCCTTAAATCTGCTTGCCAATTCCAAACCGATATTTGAATAGGGCTCAATGTTTAGAATATTCAATGTTCCATTTTCTGCTACGCAGAAATGAGAAATGTGTGGCTTTATCAAAAAGCCGTGAATGCCCTCAAATAAAGTTCCGTCAATAGTAGAGTTGAAAGGAGTGTCATTCGAAGTCACAATCTGGTATGCTGAATGGCGATGAATTTCCACAGTAAGATTACGGGCCTGAAGAGCGAGGATAAATGGATTCATTGAATTCTTTAACTATGGTAAAAATACAAAAATAAGACTGGACTTATGTTAAGATTAGAACAAGATTGACCTTCATGGCTTATAATCATGAACCTCACAAAGCAGAAGCAAACAATAGTATATAAACTAAGATATGCAGTGAGATTTCACTAATTGTTAATAATGCTTTTAAAATAACAGATTTTGGAATCAGATATTTAAAATTGCTTAATCCACTACAGGTTAAGAGTTAATGATATTCGATACACGTTTTCCAGCTCTCGCTCAATGGGTCCCTGATTTGAAATCAGTCCGTAATCAAAAGTTGTTTCTATTTTTTTATTAAACCTGTAGCCGATCGATACATAAGGTCGGTTCTGATCAAAAAAATGTCCATTAACATTTTCTTTTTTATACAGGTTCAAAAATATTTCATTCTGAATACCAATAAAGAATCCCTCAGAGAAGTCTATGTTGGCTATCAATGGATATTGGACACTGAGAAAGGCTCGGCCCCTAATTGAAAATTTAGTATCATCTTCAGTTAGAAAGCGTTGTTCAACCCGTGTTCTAAAGCTCCACTCCATCTTATCCCATTTGAAATCATGTTGATACTGCTCATAGATACGATTCTCAAAAGTATATTCTTTTCCATTTTCCTCTTCTATCCAGTCGCCCTTGTATGCATATCCTAAAGCAAAAAAGTTCTTTGGATTAATCTTATAGGCAACTGCCCCTCTCAGCAGGATTGCAGATGTATTTTTTATTGGATTGTTACTTCTGACTTGAGCATCAAAAAGAAAATCAAATTTCTTAGATATTTCCTGGGTATACGTCAGAAATACCCAACTCTGACTGGATTGACCGTATACATAATATTGACAGAACGCAAATATCATTATTGCCGAAAATAATCTTTTCTTCATTTTTTATGGGTATCAATTTTATCCTTTATTCGTCAGGATAATTTAAACCTGATGATTATTATCTGTGCACTATTGCATTAGCATGTCTATCAAAAGAACATTGACAATCAGTTTGCAAACTTATGCAAATGGATCTTAATAAATTATGTTTATAGCATAATCTTAAAATCATAAATTCATCTTTAAATCTAATAGGTCATTTATTTAAAGCTGCAACAAACCTTTCTCTATAATTGATATACGTTATTTAAACTTATCATTTAAGCCCTATTGATTCATAAAGAAACATTTTGTTTTGATTATAATTTACTATACTTTTGCGCTTTAATTTTATTAATTCTAAATAAACGCGAAATACTTTAAAGTATCAGCTGTAATTGTAATGAAAAGGATTATTGCCAGCGCCGTAGTTGTATGCGGTTTGTCAGTTACGAAAGCTCAATTGTCAACCTCGAAAAATATTGATACATTAAAAACCAAAAATATTGATGAAGTTATCATTACCTCTTCTTATGGAACTCAAAAACTCAAAGAGGAAGTAGTAGGCTCGATTGTAACGATAAATTCTCAGGATATTATCACAAGTCAGCCTTATGAAAGTATTGATAAGATGATTATCGGTTTAACTCCGGGGGTACAGATTGTCAGCAATACAGAACTGGGAAAGCCTGTCAGTATTAATATCCGCGGTCTCGGAAGTATGATTCCTATTAATGGTCTTCCAGGAACATCAACACAGCCTCTCATTGTTGTGGACGGTGTTATTATGAGAGAAGATATGCCTTTTAATGAAGCGTATTTTGATGGTGGTTCCACTGCGGAGATTAACCTTAACCCTTTGGCAAGATTCAATTCAGATAATATTGAAAGCATCAACATTCTTAAAGATGCCGCAGCAGTAGCGTTGTATGGAGCAGAATCTGCAAATGGCGTCATTCTGATCACCACCAAGAAAGGAAGAAAAGGAAAGCCTGTCTATACATTCAGTACCCAATACGGAGTATCTGAAAGTATCAACAAAATAAAATATTTAAACGGTCAGCAGTACGCCCAACTCCGTAACGAATATAATAAAAACAATAGTGCCAACGGAAACGGATCTTATATCTGGGACGGAACTGATGTTGACTGGTTTGAATTGATGAACGGAAATGGAGATTTTTTCAGAACCAATTTTACAACGAGTGGCGGTGGAAAATATTTCACCTACCGTGTGGGGATTGATTATTCAAAAAATAATGAATCTAAAATATTAAACTCACTGGAGAAGAAAGGAATTGATGCTACGCTGGGATTTAATTATAGAAAACTTAAAGTCAATCTGTACGCAGCATATAACAATTTCTTAAAGCAACAGCCAAATACTTATTTCAATCTTATTTTATCACCCACCAGTCCTGTTTACGATCAAGATGGTAATTATGCACTG
This sequence comes from Chryseobacterium kimseyorum, assembly GCF_025971945.1. GTDB lineage: Bacteria > Bacteroidota > Bacteroidia > Flavobacteriales > Weeksellaceae > Chryseobacterium > Chryseobacterium kimseyorum. Next base: position 131,425 of record NZ_JAPDHW010000001.1, on the reverse strand, counting down.
TCCGGGAGTGTTGGTATTCCCAATCCGTTGGCAGCAGCCAATCAAAACATCAGCAGTGTCGACAATAATTCGCTACTTTCGAGTATTAATGTGAGTTATGATTTGGCGAAAGGTTTAAAGGTAAGCAGTTTATTTGGTGTTGATATTTCAAAAAAAGACAATATAGACTGGAAATCTGGACTTAATCAAAGTGGTATTACAAGCAATAATTATGGTAGAAGCCGTCTTTTTATCTCCGACGGATTCCGGTGGAACTGGAGCGGACACCTGTCTTACGAGAAAAACTTTGGTAATAGACACCATTCAGATATTCTCATAGGAAGTGAATTGAGACAAAATAAAGATTCAAAAGAAGCTCTTGTAGGAAGCAATTTTATCGACTATGCAGTGTATCAAAACCCTCAGTTGGGTAAAAACTACACCTATAAAACGCTGACTCAGGAAAGCAGTGGCAGAAGTTTTTTCAGCCAGCTAAACTATGATTACAGCAAGAAATATTTCTTAACCGCAAGTTTGCGAAGAGATGAAAGTTCTACTTTCGGTCCCGACACCAATGCGTCACTGAATGGTGCAATAGGTGCATCTTGGGTACTTTCTAATGAAAATTTTCTGCAACAAAATGAACTCATCAGCTTTTTGAGATTACGGGCTTCATGGGGAATGACAGGAAATTCAAGAATTGGAAGTTACCGGTCAGCCGGCTTATACAGCGTATCTCAAAACGGTTTTATTTATGATTACGATTATGCTTATCCGCAAACTTCATCACCTCAAAACAGAATGTTATCCTGGGAAAAAAATGAAAAATGGAATTTAGGATTGGATTTCAGTTTATTTAAAAAAATTGACTTTACAGTAGAAGTTTTCCGTAACAATCTTTCTGATGTCATTGTCTCAAGAACTGTTCCTTTAGAAAGCGGTTATGGCTCAGCAGAAATCAATGGTGCTGATATGTACAACAAAGGACTTGAAATTTCGATGCGTGGAAATTGGCTCAGCAGAAAAAACTTCAGATGGAATACTACTTTCAATATTTCAAGTGTACAGAATAAAGTCACCGATTTATTTGGACTGCAGGATGAGTTTTCAACGGCAGCAAACGCCCGAGCACAGAAAATTGGAGCTTCTACTTCGGCAATATGGGGATATCACTGGATCGGTATTAATTCTTCAAATGGTCAGGACCAGTATTTAGTTAATGGAGAGATAAAAGACGCTAATCAGTTTACTCAGGATGACACCACCTACTCTATTATCGGAAATTCACAGCCTGATTTAACCGGTGGCCTAAGCAATTCGATCAGCTACAGAAAATTTACTTTCTCATTTCTCATAAATTTTGAAATTGGTGGAGATGTGATGGTGGAAGATGAAATTATTGATCAGCACAGAATTTTAAGCAACCGAAATATGAGTGTAAATGCTTTAGATTATTGGACGGGAGCTGGAGATACCAACGCAGTCAACCATATCCCAAAAAGCAATAACAGGATTATTCCCAACAGTACCAAATTTATCTATGACAATACCCATGTCAAACTACAGAATATCAATATCAGCTATCAGCTGCCACTTCAACAGATAAAAAACAGTTTCATTAAAAACGCGAGCATTTTTGTTGACTGTACAAATGCTCTGTATTGGTATAAAGAAAAATCTCCCGCAGGCAGAAACGGTATCAGAGAATTCAGGTATCTATATCCTGAAATGAGAACAGCAAGCTTCGGTTTTAAAGCAAATTTTTAATGATCAGTATTATGAAAAGATTAATTTTTAGCATCATCTCTATTGTCTCTCTTGCTTCTTGCAGCGATTTTCTTTACAGCGAGCCAGTAGAAAGTGTTTCTATTACAGAACAACTGGGTTCTAAGCAGGGAATGCTTGAATCTCTAAACGGCGCCTATTACCAATTGAGATCCATTTACTTCACAGAAGCAGCTCTTACGTATGGTGATTTGCTGTCAGGAAATCTGAAATTTTCACCTTCAGCATCATCCGGAAACATTTCAATTGATGCTACTGTCAGCAATGTGTATCAATTTGATGATCAAAAAATGGACAGTGATTTATCGCTTTTCTATTCTGATATGTATGGGATGATCAATAATGTCAACCTCATTCTGCAGTACGCAGATCAATTGCCGGATGCAACAGTCGCGGAAATCAGCGAGATCAAAGCGGAAGCACTGGCTTTAAGAGCATTTGCTCATTTTCATCTTTATAAATATTATGCTCAAAACTACACCTATACGGCAGATGCTTCACATTTAGGTATTGTATACAACACAAAACCACTGACAATAGGTGAAGACTACCCTTCCAGAGGGACGGCTGCCAGTAATTTCACTTTGCTTGAAAATGATATTCAAACCTCGATTTCTCTCTTTCAGGCAACGCCGGCCATTCCAGTAGGGCAAAAGAAAAACTTCATGAATATTGATGCTGCTAAAATGCTTGCCGCAGAAATAGCGTTATGGAAAAACGATTGGCAAAAGGCCTACGAATATAGCAACGCTATGATTACGGATACATCCACTATACTTACTCCTTCAACTAACGTGGCAACTGATTGGGCACTATCTGAATCTATTTTTGAAATTGCCAATACCAACAATAATGATTTTCCTGCCGCTACCATTTATAACTTTATGAGCGCAGCAAACAAATCAAATTATGTCGCCACAGATGATGTGTACAGTCTGTATTCTACAAATGACTTAAGAAAATCACTATTTGAATCACAAAATTTAAAAACGACGACCTCTGCCGGATCTCCTAATTTACCTTATCATTTTACTAAAAAATATAAGATGAAAACCGGAAGTTTAATTTACCGTTTAGGTCTCGCCTACTTCATTCGTGCTGAGGCGGGTTTAAGACTGGGAAATTCTTCACAGGCACTGAATGACATTAATACAATAAGAAACAGAGCGGGACTGACTAATCTAACATCAATAAACCTGGATCTTTTGTTGGAGGAAAAAAGAAAAGAGTTTGTGTTTGAAAACCAATACTTTTTTGATCTAATGAGAAATCATAAAAATGTTGTCAGAAATAACGGATGTCTCTCAAATAACTGCAGCCCCACCTATCCCAACAACAAATTTGTATTACCCATCCCCCACGCTTCTATTACCATCAACTCGGCGATGCAGCAAAATCCAGGATATTAGAAGTCACTACACTTGATAAAAACCCCTGTCAAATCTAGATTTTAACAGGGGTTTTATTATAATTATTTTTTCACAATTTTAACCGTAGAAATATTTGCACCACTATTAATCCTCAAAAAATAAATACCTGAAGAAAGAAACGAAACATCAACAGTTTCATTGGGACTAAAGTTTCCTTTTTTAACTAAATTTCCTGCAGCACTGTAGATTTCGATTTGCAATTTTTCTTTGGTTAATAATCTGAAATCATGCTCCACCAGTGTATTCGAAATTAGAAGATTTTTTGTAACAGGAAGATCATTGGTCGACAATGCTGCACCCATTACATCAGTCCACGAACTTCCCAATCTCATCTCGTCAATCTCAATATTCCCTATATTGTTAGCCTGTCTCAAAGCTACGCTTGCTACCTGCGATAGTTTTGATGAAGATCCAAATGCACTTGAATGGGTTGGATTTCCCTGAGAAGCCAGCGACGGATTCATCCAAAGACTTGTCTGTCCGTTTGCTCCGGTCATATCATATTTGATGACCACCAAATAGGTTGTACCTACCTGATAATTGATAGGATTTGCACTTCCATAAATATCATTTACCGTAGTACTTCCCCCGGTAGTATTCAAAATACCAATATTAAAGGTGTCTGCGGCTGAGCCTTTTCTTAACGAAAGTCTGGATACAAGACCAGTACTTCCCAAATCATTTCCGGACAAAGCTGAAAAGTGCATGAAATATCCCGGTGCAGTGGTTACAGAATTAGCTGCAAGCGTGCCTACATCGGTAATTTTCATTAGGAATGAAACAAATGCGGTAGTGGTGACCGGTTGTGAAAATGCAAAATTAACATCTTCTGACTGCGTTGATGTTAACAGTATTCTGTTTCCCGAAGGAGTTGAAATTCCGGTAAAGTTTAAACTGTTTCCAAGGTCGGAAGCTGTCGTCAGGGTTGATACCTGACCGATTGTTCCACTGTGTGAGGCCCAGCCGTTAGATGATAATGATCCTGAAAAATTGAAGTTTTGGAATTGTGCAGACAATAACAGTGAGCCTGTAACTGCCAATAATGTAAAAGTTTTTCTCATGAATTTAATTTAAAATTAGTCTAAACAAAATTAACAATAAAAGATTCATATAGAAACATTAGAATCATTATTTTTGCTGAAAATTATCAGGAAAATGACGAATGCTTTGAGCTGGACTTTGATTGTTATCGTAAGTGTTTTTTTGCTGAACAACTGCATACAGTCGAATATTCGTACAAAAGTTTACCAGAAGCAGTCATTTATCAATAAGATCAGAAAATTATATTCGTCAGGTGATTCTTCAAAATGGCCAACACCTATTCTTGATCCAATGGCAGTTCCTCATTTTGCAGAGATTGGTCATTTACCAAAAGTTGAATTTCCGGCAGACAATCCTTACTCTGTAGATAAAGCGCTTTTAGGTAAAACTCTTTTCTACGACCCAAGATTATCAGGTTCTAATCAAATTGCATGCGCCTCATGCCATGATCCCGAGCTTGGATGGACGGATAATAAAACTTTATCTTTTGGCCACGATCGGCAACTGGGTTCCAGAAACGCAATGACAATTATGAATATTGCATTTGCAAAATCACTTTTTTGGGACGGAAGAGCCGAAAGCATAGAAAAGCAATCTCATATGCCAATTGAAGATCAAAAAGAAATGAATGAGCATATCGATATTGCCACAGAGAAGATTGCAAAAATTAAAGGATACGAAGAACTCTTTGAGAAAGCTTTCGGAAGTAAAAGCATTACAAAAGATAAAATCGGAAAAGCAATAGCTACTTTTGAAAGAACTCTGATCAGTCCTCAAAGTAAATTTGACAAATTTATTGATGGTCAGTCAGCACTATACAGCGATGACGAAGTAATCGGTCTTCATTTATTCAGAACAAAAGCTCAATGTATGAACTGTCATAATTCGGGATATTTTTCCAATAACCAGTTTGAAAATGACGGAACTTCTTTATTGGGTTCAAAACAGCAGGATTTAGGACGTTACTTAGTGACTAAAGATCCGAAGGATGTAGGAAAATTCAGAGTACCAAGTTTACGAGAAGTAACGCGAACCGGACCATGGATGCACAATGGGGCATTTACTCCACTGCGCGATGTACTTACCTTCTACAGCAACGGTAATCCTGAACCACCAAAGAAAAAATCAACAGTTCATGAAGGAGTTAATTTAACATCTCAGAAATCTGAAATGCTTAAGTTTTTAGATCTGAGCAGTCAGGAGATTACGCAGTTAGAAGCTTTTTTGCATACTTTAAGTACAAGAAATCAAAGAATCACTCCGCCTGTTCTGCCAAAATAATAATTTTTGGAGTTCAAGATTAGACTTCAGCAGGCTTAACATCTAGCAACAGTAACCTTGCCAACCTTACCTGCATTCAACAGACTGAATGTGTAAAGCAACAAACGAGCAAGATTTAAATGTCACGATGGTTCCGCCTATGCTCATCCAGCCATTTGTAGAAAACGGAATTTTATATGGAATTGATTTGTATGGAAAAGTAACATCGAACTGGCTTTGAACCACCAAATTTTGTCAGTCAACATTACCGATAGCGGAAAAAAGATGGCAGGAAAAAATTCAGATTCAACATTCCTCACTTTCCCGCACCATCAGCAAGGAAAGCCTGCAATTGCTCGCCAAAGAATATAAACATGACACCGAGATCAGCTATCAAACCAACGCAAATGGCGGAACAACAGTGGTTTTGTGGGTTCCGAAGAGTGGAATCAGAATGAGTGAGAATGGATAATGAATGATGAGATTTGATTTTAAATTAAATAAATATACAGGTTGTAAATGGTTTTGATTAGCACCCTCAAAATTTTTATAGTTGAATCATTGAACTAAACTGCGCGTATCTCAACTAATGGATTTTTATATGAGCGTTTGTTTCCGTTATTTTTGAATTAGCAGAAATTTTATAACGAATCAAATTATTCTATGCCTAAAAATAAATATCGAATTTTAAACTTATTTTTCGCATTACTTTATACTGAAATCATACATGATTATCATACACTTAGCAAGCAAATCTTTTTACAGCAAAAGACAGAATAGATAGAAATAATGATAAATTTACTAAACAAACTTTTAAGTTTGATGGACATATAACGGCGTGATTTTAAAAATTGGAAATAACGTAGCACACAAACATTAGAACATCAAAAATATGACACGAACCCTTTTCCTTTTATGCCTTATTTCGCAATGGTTTTGTAGCCAGAAAACTGAGTATTTCTCTGATTCTAAAACCGTTATAAAACCCAATCAATACAAACTTAATGTTTCCCAGAAGAACAATAAAACCGAATCGGTTGTCAATTTTGAGTTATTCAAAAAAACAGGAAAGAACTGGGCAAAATTACAAACCGCAAATTTCAAGAAAGAGGCGGATTTTGGCTTATTTGTTTTCACCGATGAAGATTTGAACAACGATGGATACAATGATGTGAAAATCTCTTTTTCCCAAGCTGGAAGAGGTTCTAATGAACTCAATAAATTATTGATTTTCAACCCAAAAACCCAGAAATTAATTGAAATTATAAATTCTCAGGATTACCCAAATCTCCATTATAACTCTAAAAGAAATTGCGTGAACTCTTATTCTTTCTCCGGCGGAAACAGCACTTATTTTTTAAAAATCAACAACAATCGTTTGCAGGAATTTGCAAGAGTTGATTTTGCAAACGACAGTGTTTCCAGTTATAAAATTAGTCATGAAGAAGAAATTTTAATACAGAAAAAGCCCTACAAATCTAATGATGCAGCGGTATTCTTTTCAGGCTTCGACCCGATTGAGGAGTGATTATTTGAAGATTTATTTATAAAAAATTTATGACTCGTAAAGGAAAGATTATGAATTGTAAAAGGTCTACCAATTTTCTATGTTTTATAGTAATTTTAAAATATTAATCACAGAATAATGAAAAATATGATTTTAAGTTTAATACTGTTACTTGGTATTTGTGCTTGTTCTCAAAAAAGTGATATTAAACTCAACCAAAACCAGAATATTAATACCGATAATTTTATAGTGGAAATAACCAAAGAACTTAAAAGTTATCCCTCTGAAAAATTTTTCAGTCTTGGTTATGTCAATAGCTGGTGTCGCTCTGATGTTTTTGTGAACGGAATTAAAATTACAAAAAACTTTGGTGATCAGATGGGAAGTACGGGTGTAGAGATTAAGGCTTCGCTTGATATTTATGAAAATTATGGAGAAACCAATGTTCCAGATGTTCCGCTGTCGAAAGTTTTTTTAGAAAAAGAAAACAGCATTTGGAAAATCACCGAAATCAAATTCATCAATCGGGAAGAAACGCCGGCGAAAAAAGTGGATTTTTCGGGGAAATGGTATGCCGGAAATGTAAAACTTCACATTAGTAAAGATGGTTTAGGATTCGAGTATCACGGACAATGTATGTATTTTTATCCCATCAAAAAATTGAATAAAACAGAGTTTGAAATGATTTGGACAAAAGAAATGGATTGCAGTTTCGACAATGGCGTGAACGATACTTTTGGACTGAAAAAAGTACCAGAAATAGGAAAACCTTTCGCAAAATACAAACTGAAAAACAATATTCTTTACGCCGAATATTACTACAAAGATTGGGTAAAAAAATATTCCGAAAAAGTGCAGAAAGATGTTTTCACAGAAAAATATTTTAGGAAAAATGAGAGCAATTAAAATTCACATCACATTCTTCTTAACGATTTTGGCTTCCGCTCCGTTATTGGCGCAACTTACACCTTTTGCGATAATCAATGACAGCGATGGTTACACCAATATCCGTTACGGAAAAAACAAAAAAATAGTTGACAAATTACACAGCAACCAAGTTTTCGCCATTCGCAGTATTGTGGATGACGATGGATGGCAAGATTGGTTCTGGATAGATTATCCCGATTATGCCCAAAGAAAAAAACCGTTTGAGAGATTTGTGAACAAAACCAAAGATGGAATGATTCATAAAAGCCGTATGAAAGCGCTTCCCGACTTGCCTCAATGGAAAAAATCGCTTGAAGACAGTACGTTGGTTTGCACTCGTGGATTGGATAGAATTACAATTCGCTATGGGAAATTCATCAAAAAAAATCATACTTATCAAAAAGTAGGGCAAGATTTAATTGTAAAAATTGATGGGAGCGAACCTTGGGGAATCGACGGAGTTTTACACGACAATACAACGGAAATAAAATCGATAACAATAGAAATCAACAAGCAGAAGTATGAATTGCCGCAAGAAGCCATCAAAAATATGTTGAGACCTACACCATTTTAGCTAACTTCGGAGTTGCAGAAAGTAGCGACGAAACTTTGTTCCTTTACATGAGCAACAGCGATGCTGCAGGTGGTTACGATGTGGTTTGGACCATTAAATCTGGTAGAGTCGTGAACCAATTTATTTACAGAAATTTTTAAAATATTGGTATAGATTTATAAATTAAAAACACAATATGAAACTAATCACAATCCTACTTACAGCATTCTTTCTTATTCAATGCAATGCGCCACAAACAGAGGGAATATCATTTAGTGAAACTACTTTTTCCCAAAATGAAAGCCAAGACAGATGGTTAGAAAACACGAAAGATGAACTGCAAATTTTAACGTATGCAGAAAATGCAGATAGTGAAAAGCTGAACGCCTTTTATCAACAAAAAGCAAAATATATTTTCTTAATTGGCGGTGGCTGTTTTACAGCAGAACCATCAGAATTGGAAGCTAAAATAGCCAAAGACACTTTATTTATCATTTGGCACCAACCCAAGTCTCCTTGTCCGCAAGTTGGAGAACGTTCCCAAACCAATATGGCTTTGGAAATTGATAAAAAGCTGTATCCAAATTATAAAAGTTTCAAAGTAATCATTAAAGAGGAATAAAAATTTGCACTAATAACGCACAAAATGAACAAAAGCAATCTCTATTACTTCCTCGGAATACTTCTTCAAGCCTTAGGATACATCATACTTTATATAGCATTCTTTATGTCATTTTCATATTATTGGCTGCTTTCATTAATGATTTTAGCAGGAATTTTTCTCATTATAAAATCCGAGAAGACAACTTTGATAAGAGCGATTACAATAATCGCAGTTCCGATTGTAATCGCAACTTTACTTGTACTTTAAAATTTATAAAATGAAAAATATATTGAGATATGGTCTATTATTAATGATTTCCTTAGTCTTCGGGCTGCAATCATGCGATAAGAAAAACTCGAAAACATCTCACCTCGATACTGCAGATTCAATTAAAGAGTCGTTTCAATTTACTGAAATAGGAAGAAAAGAAATATCTGTTATCAAATTTCCTGACTATTGGAATACTCAAACTTATAGCGATAGTGAAGCACCACCAATGACCAAAGAAGCGGTGTATTTCGAAGAAAAACTAAATAATTTAGATTATTTTGATTCGGTAAAAGGGCGAATGATAGAGACTCAGTTTTACAATAATTTTTTAACTGAAAAAAATCAAAAAATTGATTCATTATTTATCTTAGATTCAATTTCAAATAAAGAAATAAGTTTTGTTTACATCAAATCCTATAAAACCGAAAATGGGGAATATGATTGGCCACCAACATTCCACGAAATTGATTTACTTATATTTTCAAATTCTAAATTTAAAAAGAAAGTAAATATCTATTCATGCCAAAATTATCCATTTGCTGTTGGATTGAGACTAGGCTATCTCAATCGTGAAGGAGATTTATCTGTAAAGGAATTTGACACCGACGAAGAAAAGACAGCTTTCGTGAAAGAAGAACATATCAAGATTTTTAAGGACGGAAGTACAAAAACAATTTATTCTATTGAAAAAAAATGAAAAAGACAGTTACATTCCTTCTATTATTAATGATTTCTGTTGGTTTTGGCTTGCAATCCTGCGAGAAGAAAACTGAAAAACCAATTGACAAGAGCAACGAAACAAATGATACCGTAAAAACCACACCCAAAATTTCTGTAATTAAAAAGAATGACAGTTTGCTTATGCAGACCGATTTGAATATTGTTACTTCCTTAAATGTCAACAAAAAAGGCGAATTCTTCGAAAACGGAAGCCCGCTTACAAAATATCTCGCTTTAGAACTCATCGACAAATCTTTATTCGAAAGCAAAAGAAAGACTGCAGTCAATTTTTTGGTTGCCGATACCACTTCCATTCAAAAGAAAAACGGAATTATAGAATTGGTTTGTAAAAACAAAACTGTGAAATATACCGATGTGGCTTCCGATAACGACGGAATGCAAATATTTTCCTATATCGGACAGTTTGAATTTCTGAACAAATATCTCATTGCAGGCTCATACTACGAAGGTGGCGACTACATTTCCATCGACAAAATCACTGGAGCCGAAACCAACACTTTTATAGATTTTCCCTACGTTTCGCCCGACAAAAAAAATATCATCTGTGTGAATTCAAACGGTTATGAATCTACGGCAGATGTAGAACTTTACGAAATTTCTGGCACCAAAATAAACCACGTGATGAGCGCTAGTTTCAAAAATTGGATGACCTTGGCAGAAAACGACGAAATGTTTTGGAGTAGCGATGGATATTTATATTTAAAAGTTCACAATGCCAAAACTTTCTGGAAAGAAGACGGGCATTATAACGACAATTATCAATACATTCGGATTAAAATTATTTAAAAACAACAAACAAATGAACCATAATTTTACAATACTATTTTTTACTGTACAATTTCAATTTTAGCAAATTGTAAGAATACAATTGCAACAAAAGAAGCAGAAAAATTAGAGTATAAAGGAACTGAAAAATCAAGACTCGCTATTGACGAAAAATTTTTAAATAATCATTCTGTCGATGCTGAAACTGAAATTGCTCTTTATTATAATTGTTACTTATTTTTCCTCTTGTTTGGTTAATCCTCTATCTAACCATTAGAAAAAATATAAAAATTATAATCAAATAATTTATTGTTTGGTTATTGCTGTCGTTACTATTTATTCCATGTCTTATTTTCCATCAACGATGAATTATGGGGTTTTGAGGGTAGCATGAATATAAATTCACAAATAATAATCTCCTTGATAATGATATTAATTTCTACAATTATTTTGATGAGCATTCAATTATTTAAAAATAGGAAATCTCTACATTCAATAGCAAATGGATGCTGATGAAATTCTTACTGTTAATAAATTTACAAGAATAGACAACAGTACATGTTTATACATTGATGTTTATCCTGCAAATAAAATTAAAATAGCCGTTGTCTCTGCCAAAGTTGTCGATAGTGAAAATGACTTTGCTTTATGGGAAATTGAGATTTAGAGGTGGTTAATGACGACGATTGAAAATGTTAAAAAATTTAGACATATAAAATATTGCTCTAGATATTGACCTTTCTAATTTCATAGAATCAGTTAAGTTCATTCAGAGCCTGATTCACAAACATATTCTGTTATTTCTATTACATCCTTATAATTTTCCGTACTTACATTAATTATTACGAATAATTATTATCTTTACTTATCAAAAAATATTTTATGAAAAGCTCTAGTTTCAATGCAGCAGTTGCATGCATTACGCTTCTCACCGTAACATATTGCAGCAAAACACCAGAAAAGCCGGTGCAAGAAACACAATTGGTGACTTTTCCTAAAAATAATGTAGAAACCAATTCTGATGTAAAAGTAGATTCTATAAGCACCGGTGAAGATTCTTTAGCTTTACAAATTAAAGACTACATCAATACCCAATACCTAAAACCCGAAGACCTTAGGGCAATCGGTCAATCAGAAAGAAAATTCAATTTCGATCAAATTGATTTGAATAATGACGGAAAAAGAGAGATTTTTATCAATTTTTTCACGCCTTACTTTTGTGGTTCCGGTGGCTGTAGCCTTGTACTTTTAGATCATAATTTAAAGCTGATCAACAAATTTACAGTAACACGTACTCCCATTACTGTAGACTCCAAAACTGAAAACGGATGGAAAGTCCTGTGGCTTAAGGATGGAAATTCCTGGAAAATTTTGACCCATAAAAACGGAAAGTACCCATCTAATCCATCAATAATCACAGTCACAAATGAAGCTCCCGACAGCAATAACGTGAAGCTTTTTGAAGGTCATACTTCTAAAGATTATCCATTCTAAAAATTAATATCATGAAAAAAACAGTATTCTCAGCACTTTTGTTTGTGCTTTTTTCTTTTACAAACCTCTACAGTCAGAAGATTAGTGACGGCGCCACAGTGGATGTCAGCGGATTGGCTGTCACCTTTAATATTCTGAATAAAGAATCCATTAATGTCGGTGGAAAAAGCTTTGACCGTTACAAAGTTTCTGCAAGCGTAACGAACAACAGCGGGAAAAGCATCAATATGAGACTGGCAAATGCACCACAGATCGTAACCAATATCGGTTTGGTAGAGGTTAACTGCATCAATGCGACTGGAGCAAAATTAACTGCAAAAAAGATTGATTTAAAACCCAAAGCTCAAAACCTCAACGTTACCTACTGGGCATACACGAAAGAAGGAAAATACGAAAGTTCTGTAATCCCGGTGATCGCAGGATATTATCTTGACCCGGGAGATACTGTGAGTGACAACGCTATATTCATCGTTCCGCAGGGCGAGGAGCCTAATGTTTCGGTGAGAAAGCTTCAATAGTTTATGAAAAGTTTTATCATTTAAATTGATCCAAAATGAAAAATTTCCTTTACCTCATCACACTTTGTTTTTCTATCATTTCGTGTATTCGGGAAGCACCTTTGAATCCCGAAGCTGATATTGAAGAATTCACGATTGACGCGCAGTTTTTATCTTCTACCACAATCATTGATCAGGCCAACAGTAAAATACTGATTTATTTAAAACCTGATGCCTATCAAAATGGAGTATCGCCAACTTTAAAGTTATCGAAAGGAGCAACGGTAAGTCCGGCATCAGGCACGAAGCTTAATTTCAGTCAGCCTGTTTTCTACACCGTGCAGTCTGAATCAGGTGAGAATCAGAAAATCTACGAGGTAGATGTAGTGGAAATCGGAAACTGGACTTTTAATTTTGAAACTTGGACCGCCAATACCACAGACAAGTATGAATTTCCATTGGATAATAATGTTCAGCTTTGGTCATCAGGAAATCCGGGAGCTGCTTTGGCTGGTGTTGCTCAACAGGCAGATGCATATCCAACAAAATCAACAGTCAACGGACTCAACGGAACTAAAGCTGCAGAGATGCGCACCATTCCGGGAACCACGCTGTCGGAGTTTCTTGGTATTAAACTGATTCCGGGATCATTCTTTTTAGGAGATTTCAATGCAAATCAAGCACTTATCAATCCATTAGCGGCTACAGAATTCGGACAGCCTTATTTTGAATTGCCGGATAAATTTACCGGATACTACAAGTACAGTCCCGGAGCGACTTTTCAGGATCAAAACGGAAACGCCGTTTCGGGACAGACTGACCGCTTCTCTCTGTATGCAGTACTGTATAACGGGCCAACAAGATTAAACGGTACCAACATCAATACTTCTGATCAGGTGGTCGCAAGAGCAGAACTTCCTAATACCACTTCTCATAGAGCTTTTACAAGATTCGAAGTTCCTTTCAACTATATTCCGGGAAAAGTTGCCGGAAATAATCTGATGGTAGCGATTGTTGCCTCATCAAGTTATCAGGGAGATCAGTACCGTGGTGCAATTGGAAGTAAATTGACGGTTGACAGTTTAAGAATTATAGCTAAATAGTATGAAAAAGATATTTTACATCACACTAGCCATTGCTGTAATGCTTAGTCTTAAATTGAATGCACAGAATGTAAACTCACAAGACAGCATCAGCAAATTTCAGTTCAGAGTGACCGCCGGACTCAATATTGGCGGATTAACACCGATTCCATTGCCTAATAATATTAGGAAAGTGAAAAGCTATAATCCAGGACTTAATCCTTCGATTGGTTTGGAAGGATTGTATAAGTTTCACAAAAAATGGAGCGTCGGCATTAATCCCAGAGTGGAATACAAAGGAATGAAGGTGAAAGACAGCGTACTTTATTTTCATACCATGATTCAACAGGGTGAGGGTCCGGAGGCAGCTTCGTTTGAAGGAGATTTCACAGGAACAAATTACACTGAAGCCAAAAATCTTTATCTCGGTGTTCCGGTATTTGTACAGTTTACGCCCGGAAAAAAATGGCACTACCGTTTGGGAGGTTATTTTGCATTTCTACTGAAGCCTGAATTCCAAGGCAGTGTTTCAGACGGCTATATCAGAAACGGTGGTTCTAAAGGTGAAAAAGTTATCATCTCATCCGCAACCTTTGACTTTGCAGACAAGATCAAAAAGTTTGATTACGGTATTTATGCGGGAATCAACAGAGATATCTGCGAAAAATTTTCTCTGGATCTGAGTCTTCAGTGGGGATTGGGTTCTGCATTTCCATCAACATTTACAGGAATCAGTTTCCCGATGCATAACGTGTTTGCACAAATTGGCGGCGGATATAGATTTTAAAATAATTCTAATAAAAGTATAAAGGTGATGCACTGTGCATCACCTTTTTTAATAATAATATTTCTTTTAGTTCAGCTAACCGGTATAACCTAACGCAACCACAGTTAGTCCTACTAATAAAGTCGCTATAACCAAATACATTAAATAACTTAAGATACTTTTTATTAACACTTCTCCTACTTTCATTTTACTAAAGAACTGTCTGTTCGTCCAAAAAATCAAAATAAAATCTATTACAAAAAGTAGATTGGTCAAAATATTAAAACCCGACCGATCTTTCACAAAATATAAAACCGGTAGAAAAAGGATGTGAACGCCAAGTCTTTGTGAAGTTTTAAATGCTTCAAAAATAATGATCTCATAAAAATTGTATTTTGTTTTTTTAAAAAGAATATAGGTCGTCAGCGTATATATTGGTAGAGTTGCAACTACAAACCAGTAATAATGTTCAAAAACCCTTTCCAATATTGCACCCGAAGATTCATCCAGTGCAGAACGGTGGTTCAGATCTAACAGATGATATATTAAAGCATAGATCGTCGCCATAATGATTACCATCGAAATTGGTCTAAAATGATTCACCCTTTTTCCTTCTATGTAGTCATAAATCACAATGCCTGGCTTTTCGAAAAGTTTTTTCAGGGAGTAGCCTATTCCTTTATCGTAATGAAAAAGACCGTGCTCAATATCTTCCCAGAGAAATTCGTGATTGATTCTTTTGGTCTTTGCCGACTGGCCACACTGGTTGCAGTAGTTTCCTTCAAACGAGTTTCCGCAGTTTTTACATATAGTCATACAGTGAGTTTTGAAATTGGCTAACAGTACTCTCTTAAAATACTCTCATACAGTATAAAATTACCAATTCTTTCTTTTACCATCATTATAAATGAGGAATGAATTTAAGTTAAAAAAGGATTTCATATTACTATTTGACTTCAACATCCAAAATAATTTCGGCTTAAATTATTACAGAAAGGCTCTTTAATTTATCTAAATCCTGCCAAGTGTTCACAATTATAAACTATAAAAAAAGATAAGTTTCTAAAATATGGACTCTTCTTAATTAAAAGACTTCCTGAATTCTAATGGAGAAATTTTAGTTTTGGTCTTGAACAGTTTACTGAAGGACTGTGGATGTTCGAAACCTAACTCGTAAGCAATTTCACTTACAGTTAAATTGGTCGAGGTCAGCCTTTCTTTAGCTTTTCCGATGATCTTTTCGTGAATATAACTTTGTGCATTTTGACCAATGAGCGTTCTGAGCAGATCACTGAGGTAGCCTGGTGAAATGTGCAGCTGATCTGAAAGATATTGTACAGTTGGTAAACCCGTATGCAGAGATTCCTGATTGTTTAGGTAGTCTTCCAGAATAGTTTCTGTTTTCTGAAGAATATCATTATTGATCATTGTGCGTGTAATGAACTGCCTTTTATAAAACCGGTTTACGTAGCTTAACAGCAGATCAATCTGAGCAATGACCACTTCCTGACTGAATTCGTCAACACGGCTGTTCAGTTCCTGTTCCATAATTCTGTACACGGAAAGGATAATTTCTTTTTCTTTGTCTGATATATGCAGAGCTTCATTAGATGAATAAGAAAAATATCCATACTGTTTTATTTTTTTTGCCAACGGATGGCCAAAAAGAAAATCGGGATGGATCAGCAAAATGTAGGCATGCGTATCCTGATTGTACTCTACTGTTCCCACTAATTGATTTGGTGCTAAAAACAGCATACTCCCTTCATTGTAATCGTAATAGTCCTGTCCATATTTCAGTCTGCCATTGTTTTTGGTGATCAGAGTGATCTTATAAAAGCTGAGGACATCATAGATGGGCGCCATATCCGTATTGAAAGGATTGGTTTCATTGAAATGCACAAGACTTATGAGCGGATGCTGCGGTGCAGGCAGTCCAAAAGCCCGATGGCTTTCTGAAATGGATATAAACCGAATCAGTTTTTCGTCTTTATTTTTCATCTCATAAATTTATTAAAAAACCTGTGATGACCAATGATCAGCACAGGTTTGTCAGTTTGTAAATTTACCACGGCAGGATATTATCAGGTCCGGCAAAATTGGCAGGTCCTGTAAAACTCCCATTTGGCAAGTCTTCAGCAAGCGCTACTCTTATCGGTTCTACAGAGCCTTCTTCCACAGTATCAGTTCCCTGAAAATTGTTCAGAGCCGTTGCCGTAAAGCCTGGACTTACGAGATGAACTTTAATATTTGTATTCTCTAACTCTATAGCTAAAGAAAGAAATATACCGTTAAGTGCCGTTTTTGATGCGCCGTAAACTGCATCGAAAGACGAGCGGTAGGGATTTTCTGGGTTTGAATTGATCCCAAGAGAACCCAAAGCACTCGAAACTGTAACAATTCTTGCTGCTGGTGATTTTTTTAATAAGGGTAAAAATGACTGTGTGACCGCTAGCGTAGAAAAAACATTTGTTTCCCAGACTTCTTTCAGCTCACTAAGCGGTGCAATGCTGGCACTCTGTGACCCTAAAACTTCCTCCATAGTACGTCCAGGTTTACCGGCGTGGGAAATCGCAGCGTTATTTACTAAAAGTGTTAGGTAACCATGATCAGCTTCAATTATTTTAACTGCTGCCTTAACCGAATCTGAATCTGTAATATCAAGCTGGATGGCTTGTACATCTCCGGTAATTTTTGCAACGGCTAATTCCCCTTTTTGCAGATCCCGGGAACCCAAATACACTTTATAACCATTTTCTGCAAGGGCTTTTGCAATTTGAAATCCTACACCAGTATTGGCACCTGAGACAAGCGCGACTTTAATTTCATGTGTTGACATAAGTTTGATTGATTTTATTATTACAGCAAAGGTGACTATTCCTCACAAAGTATTTGTAGCCAAATCGACACCCGTTGTAGTCTTTTTGAGGATTATTTTTTTGATCAGTAAATTACTTAGTAGAAAATCGGAAACGTTGAAATAGAATTCAGAACCAAACACCTTAAAAAGTCCACTATAAACAATAAAATCATTATAATGACATCGTTGAATTCGTATTAATTATTCGGAATTTTAATTTGTCTAAGAAGGATATGAAGGTCGTAGTTACAGAGAGTCAGCTTGTATTTCACATGAATTTTAACGACCAACTGCATTATTGAATCATTGTTCTGTGCATATCCTCAGAATCTATAACTTTCTGATTAATGTGATAAATGATTGTTTCTAAGTATTCTTTGAGCGGTGCATTGCGATTTATTTTGTCGGAAAAATCAGGAACGATTATCAGTGAGTGCGATACTAGATTTTCAGTAAAATTAATTTCTCCGCTCATCCGATATTCTAAATTAAAATCTTCAGCTATCAAAAACTCCAGATACTGGATGACTAACTTTTGAAAACTTAATTGATTATACATGGACTGAATCTTTAAAGCAACCTGCTACCCTCTTTGGGAGACTAAAACTATGCCACTGCAAATCAAAATCCTTTTAAGAATTTATATAATTTTTAATTTGTTGAAACACTATGTCTGTGCAATATCTGTTTATAATTGGCGAAAATTTTTCTTTTCAAGAGCATTTGTTTAGAACTGATAAAAAAACGTAGCTCAAAATAAAAAATCTTATCTTACTTTCAATATCATTTTATTCAAATCCTTATCCATTGAACTACTGCCAATTTCTATCTCGTATTTTCCCTCCTGAACAGTCATCTCGCCTTCCTTAACACTCCACCATTTCAATTCCTTCTCACCAATCGTAAATTTCACTGAAGCGGTTTCACCACCTTTAATGAAAACTTTTTTTACAGCTCTTAAATTTCGGATGGGACCTTCTGCATCATCAATCTTGCGTACATACAATTGTACAGTCTCCAGTCCATCAACAGTGCCAGTATTAGAAACCGGAATTGTAAAATCGACTGTATTGCCTTTTTTTATCTTTCTTTTCTCTGCCTTAATTTTTCCATACTTAAAATTGCTGTAGCTCAGACCATACCCAAACGGATAAAGTGGCTCACTTCGAAAATATCTGTAGGTGCGACCTTCCATATCATAGTTTTCGAAATCGGGAAGCTGATCAATATTTTTATAAAAAGTGATAGGAAGGCGTGCTGAAGGGTTGTAATCTCCGAAAAGAACATCTGCCACTGCTTTTCCACCTTCCTGTCCCGGATACCATGCCTGTATAATTGCCGAACTGGTCTCTGCTACTTCTCCCAAAGCAATTGATGAACCTGAACAGTTGATAAACACAATCGGCTTTCCTGTCCTATGGAGTTCTTTAAGAAAATTCAACTGTACCTCCGGAAGATTAATGTCTGTACGGTCACCTCTTTTAAATCCCGGAAGATCAACACCCATTTCCTCTCCTTCCAGCGATGGAGAAATACCGCCTGCAAAAACAATGATATCCGCATCTTTTATTTTACTCAAAGAACGTTGATAATCAACCGCTTCATTGTACCCAATATCAAAATTCAGCTGGGCATCCCCGCTGCCGTGAGCGAAGATGATTTTTATATGATAGGATTTTCCACTCTCTCCCTGAAAACTGTGGTTTAATTTTCTGGCTCCGTGTCCGGTTTTTGCTTCTTTCACCAACTTATCATTCACCATCACCTGCACCTTTCCATTTATGTACAGTTGAAGGGTCACCTCTCCCGATTTTGTGGGTTTAAATACCGTTTCATATTCAGCTGAAAAACCGGTCAGCTCAACACCCGGTGCAAAAACAGTATTGCCAGATGTACAGAGGTTAAAAGGATGCGCAAGATTCTGTACTACCTTTGGAGAACCTTTAGTTTCAGGATTATTCCAATATTTTGCATTAACTCCCTTTTGATTTTTAAAGGAACATTCAGCATAAGCACTTTCGAAGACAGTATTCTCAACCAGTCCTGTTCCCTGTTCAAAAATTACATCCGACGAATTTTTTGACGCTGACCTTATTCCATCCAGAATGGTTACTGTTTCTTTAGGGGTACCATTATAATTTCCCCACTGCATCACAGGATCATTGGCATTAGGACCCATCACGGCGATTTTCATTCCGTCTTTCTTAAGTGGAAGTATATGATTTTTGTTCTCTAATAACACGATTGATTTTCTTGCAGCTTCCAAAGCGAGTTCTGCATGTTCAGTAGATGCGATAACAGAAGGATCAATTTTAGACCATTGAACATCTTCCAGATCATCCATCTCACCAAGTCTGAATCTTGCGATTAATAATCTTCGTACTGACACATCGATATCACTTTCTTTAAGATCTCCGTTCATTACTGCGTCCTTCAGCTTTTTGTAGCTGGAACCACACTCCAGATCAGTTCCACTTAATACTGCAGCAGCCGAAGCTTTGATTGCATCACTGTGGGTTTTGTGTGCATTTTCTTTATAAAAATCAGCAATCGCTCCACAGTCTGAAACCACGATTCCTTTGAAGCCCCATTTTTTTCGTAATATCTGCATGAGGAGTTGATCATTGCCACAGCAAGGTTCGCCTTCAAAACGGTTATACGCACACATCACCTCCTGTACGTCACCGGATTTTACCAATTCTTCAAAAGCAGGAAGATAAGTTTCATATAAATCACGAGGTTTAATATTTTTAGCATCGAATGAATGACGGTTCCATTCAGGACCTGAATGTACGGCAAAGTGTTTGGCGCACGCATGGACTTTATCATACTGATCAGTAAACCGTGGCCCCTGTAGTCCTTTAACTGCCGCCACACCGAGCAATCCTGTCAGATACGGATCTTCACCATACGTTTCTATACCACGTCCCCATCGTGGATCCCTCAAAATATTAACTGTCGGAGTCCACATGGTCAGACCCTGGTAGCGTTCGTAATTTCCCTGTTTTGAGAAAATAGTATTCTTTGCTCTTGCCTCGTCTGAAACCGCATTGAATACCCGATAGACAAGATCTTCATCAAAACTCGCAGCCATACCGATAGGTTGTGGAAATACCGTTGCCAAGCCTGCTCTTGCTACTCCATGCAATGATTCATTCCACCAGTTATACTTTTTTATACCAAGCCTTTGAATGGGGCTTGAAGAATCCTGCATCAGACTTATTTTCTCTTCAAGAGTCAGCCTTTTCAAAAGATCATCAGCTCTATACTCGAATCCTAGTTTTCTGTCTTTAAAGGCAAATTCCTGAGATTGAAAACGTCCGCTGAAAATGACTGTCAGTGAGACAAGAAATAATTTATACCAGGGATAGTAAATCTGTGCAATCGATTTCATTAAATTTTCATTTGTATAATAATAGTCAAAATTTTTGACTCAGCCAATCAGTAAATCAGTTAAAGAAATTTAACTACTACAACAGACCTATACACAGCACTGCAGGCTTTTTTAAATTAAATTCAACTGAATTTTATCACCTTACGATGATGATGCTTTACAGGAATGAGATAAAGATCTACAGCCAACCGATAAAAGAATCAACAGTTTCATTTTTTATGAATAAATCTTTTAAATAAACCATTCATATCAAATGAAAATAGTATATTCGTTTAATTTCAGAAAAATTTTCGACTCATTTTGTAAGGCTTTTGTCCTTAGTAAGCAATAATCATTTATAATAAACAATAAATTATATGGTAAAAGACGATTTGGATTTGTGCAGCAAAGAACCGATCCACATTCCGGGTTACATTCAAGCGCATGGCATCCTGATCATCATCGACAGCGAGGGTATTATAAAATACTGCAGTGATAATTTCACCCAATTCGCCGGGCTTACGGTAGATCATATACTTGAAAGTCATATTTCCAAATACAGCAAAGTTTTCGGGAAATCAGAGAATAACAACTTTATCTTGGATCTCATCAACCTTTCGTGGCAGGGTAAAAATTTTAAACCTATCAATCCGTATCAGGTGGAAATTGATGGGATGATTTATAATCTGATCTTATCACTTTCCGATGATCACTATATTCTCGATTTTGAACAGGAATTATCAGATCTGTTTTCTGATCCTCAAAATATCGTCGGTGCCAGTCTTTCACAGATGCTGGCCGATAAAGACATTGATGCGATTTTACGGAATGTAGTGCAACAGGTCAAAAACATTATCAGTTATGACCGTATTATGGTTTACCAATTCCATGATGACGGACACGGAGAGGTCGTGGCCGAAGAAAGAAATGATCAACTGGAAACATGGCTAGGATTGCACTACCCTGCCTCTGATATTCCTGAGCAAGCGCGTAATCTTTACAAGAAAAATCTAACCCGGCTTATCAGTAATGTACATGAGCAGAATATCCCGCTTATGAG
Organism: Chryseobacterium kimseyorum; assembly: GCF_025971945.1. GTDB lineage: Bacteria > Bacteroidota > Bacteroidia > Flavobacteriales > Weeksellaceae > Chryseobacterium > Chryseobacterium kimseyorum. The sequence goes on along the minus strand of NZ_JAPDHW010000001.1, from coordinate 109,431 downwards.
TACAGCCGAAGTACCCGCCGATCTCAGCAACAGTACATTGCGTGCCGTGTCACCAGTTCATATACAGTACCTGAAAAATATGGGCGTGACTTCCAGTTTCAGCGTATCCATCATTGTTGATGATGAACTTTGGGGATTGATTGCATGCCATAATTATTCTCCCAGGTTTATCAATTACAGACAGCGGGAAACTGCAAAATTAATAGGACAAGTGCTCAGTTCATGCATCGGGCTGAGAAATCAGGAGAAAAATCAGAAAGAAGACATGAAGCTGCAGACTGCAGTACTGGATGTCAGCCGCAGCCTTCATAATGAAAAGATTGCAGATTTTATAGAAACCTGCTCGCCAATTTTATTGAATGCTTTCAAAGCTACGGGCATTTCATTTCTTTATGAGGGCGAAACTACGAGTATTGGTACCGTTCCTGAACTTTCTAAAATCAAAGAAATTTCAGAATTTTTATATGATGCCGCAAACGAAGTTTTGATTACTGAAAACTCTAAGATAGATTTTCCTGAATTACAGTTAGAGTCTGTGGACTTTGCAGGTTTTGCAGGATGCAGACTTACCAAAGATATCAAAGACTGTGTGATCGTATTCAGACCTGAGATTATACAGACCGTAAAGTGGGCCGGCGACCCAAACAAGATTATCAGCCACGATGAAAGAGGGCAACCCTTCATATCGCCGCGAAATTCATTTGAAGAATGGTCACAACAGGTTAAAGGCAGCTGTCTGAAATGGTCTTCATCAGAAATCAGAGCCATAATGGAGATCAGAGATGAAGTTAATTTTGCGGTGGGAAGAAAAACTGCTGAACTCAGAATATTGAACGAGAAATTACGGGATGCCTACTCTGAGCTTGATGCCTTTGCGCATACAGTATCTCATGATCTTAAAATTCCTTTAACCACAATTAAGGCATTTGCTGAATTAATCATCAGAAAATCAAAAGAAGACGACATAAAGATCATGTCGACTAAGATTGTTGATAATTCAGACAGGCTCAACCAGATGATTAAAACTGTTCTTGAATATTCTAAGGTGGGACAAAAAGATGTGAGAAAAGAATCTATTGATATGTCTAACCTGATTAATGATATTGTAGGTCAGCTGTTGATGAGTAATTTGAATGCAAATTTAAATTTGGTCGTTAAAAGTACACCTGACTTAAGTGGCGATCCAATTTTAATCTTTCAGGTGTTTTTAAATCTTATTGAAAATGCGGTTAAATATTCGCACAAAACAGAATATCCTGTCGTTGAAATTGATGGTCAGTTGGAAAAAGATGAAGTGATTTATACCGTGAAAGATAACGGCGTAGGAATGAGTAGCGATCAGCAAACGAAAATCTTTGGACTATTCAACAGAGTAGGAAAAACAAATGAGTATGAGGGCAGCGGAATAGGTTTGGCTACTGTCAAAAAGATCATTAACAGACATGGCGCAACCATTGGTGTTGAAAGTGAAGAAGGAAATGGCAGCACTTTTACCGTAAAGTTTCCGAGAAAAACAGGTTCATAGAAAATTATTAAATTAATTAAAAAGATGGTGGTAAAATTGCCACTGTAATTTAATTTTAATGATCTATTTCTAAGTAAACAAATTCCTACTTTCATAAATAAAAGCCTTACAGTGTAAGGCTTTTTTCTTGAAATATGTAATTGTGAATATTTTTGAAAACTACACTTTTTAAATTAATGTTAGACATTTAACCCTTAATCATCATTTCTATTTCTGAACTTTCGATCTTCGGATTTGCTCCTGAATAACTTGCGACCAAAGCACCTACTGCGCTTGCGAAATCAAGAGCTTCTTTAGGATTATAATCTGTCAGCAGTTTTGAAATAAGACTGGCCAAAAAAGAGTCTCCGGCACCCACCGTGTCTGCCACTTTCACTGGATATCCTTCATGTTTATATAAATCATTATTCCACAGAAGAATAGATCCGTGTTTACCCAAAGTTACACAGATCGCTTTTGCATTTGTTTTTTCTGCCAAAAAATAGATGGTTGATGTTAGATCATCAGATTGATAGCCCATTTCTTGAGCTACTTCAAGTATTTCCTCATCATTAAATTTGATAAAGTCTGCCTTACTCATCAGCTTTTCCAGGAGCTGAATACTGTAAAATGGTTTTCTTAAGTTTACGTCAAAAACTTTAAACACTGTATCATTTGATTCCAGTAAAGAGAACAGAGTCTTTTGAGAAACCTCATTTCTGCTGGCAAGACTGCCATAGAAAAAAACGTCGGCATCTTTTACGATATCCTTGATTTTTTCATCGACACTGATAAAATCCCATGCGGACGGAAATCTGATCTCGTACGTGGCAGAACCACTTTCATTTAAGGAGACCTGCACAATTCCTGTTTCATATTCCTCAGAAACATTGATTCCCGAAATTTTAATTTCATTCTGTCTGGTATAATCCAAAATGACCTTTCCGTCTTCGTCATTGCCCACCGCGCTGATCATTGCCACAGGAAAGCCATAAGAAGCCATCCTGAGAGCAATATTAAGAGGTGCTCCGCCAATTTTCTTTTCTTCTCCGAATACATCGAAAAGTACTTCTCCAAAACTTATGACATTAACTTTTTTATTATTTAACATTGAATATTTTTTATAGTGATTGAACCGCACGAAGTCGGCGATACACTAAAATACTCAATTTTTTCATTCACAGTACAAATTCTGCCGGTAAAAGTAATTTAATCGGTGACATAACACGTAAACATTAAAATCTATAGAATCATTATCAGTATGTTGTTTCTAACTTAAAGAATTCATAGACATTACAAATCTTGATTGAAATTCAGTTTTTTACAAAACAAAAACGCACAACTCTAAAAGTTGTGCATTTCAAAAAATCATCATTTGTGTTATCTTGAAATTTAAAAATGATACTGTTGATGCCAAATACACACTGTATCATTCGTTCTTTTATTTGAAATTATTCTCATAATTCGGTAAAACAAAGTCCTTTTTATCTTCTTTTTCAGTCCCTGAAAAAAGATTCATTACATATTTAACCGGTTTACTTCCGGCTATCTTAACGACTTTGTTGAGCAGAGTAACACCCCACTTAGATTCCGGGTATACAATTCCAGGTATGCCGGGAGGTAGTTTCTGACATTTATCAACGTATGGCCGCATTATTTTTTCGTAATTTTTAAAAGCTTCATAATGATCTTCTGCTTTTGACAGCTCTCCGGCAAGTACGTAGGCGCCTGCCATCGCCAGATCGGTACCCTTGCCCGCAATAGGTGTGGCACACCAGGCAGCATCACCTGTGATAACCACTCTCCCCTTACTCCATTGCTTAGCTTTCACCTGACTAACTCTTTCAAAATAGAAATCCTTGCTATCTTCAATTTCGTTAATCAGCCTTTCAGATTCCCAACCTGTTCCATTTAAGTGACTGATCAAAACTTTTTTCTGCCTGTCTTCCGGAAGATCTTTATATTCATTCTCTTTAGCTAAAAAGGTTACTGAAGCTCTGTTTTCGCCATAATTGTCAGGTCTTAGCATGAAAACGATTCCCCTCGGAGCATTGTACCAGCGTGCCCATCTGCTGTCTGTACTTTTTTTGGGGATTGTAAGATAGGCGGTATGTAACCCTAAATATTTGTAATGAGGACGACTTCCAAAGGCCAAATCACGGGTAGCAGAGCCAATACCCTCAGCAGAAATCACAATAGAAAACGCTTCCTTTTTACCGCTCTTAAATTCAACTCCAATATCATCTTCCGTTTCCTTTAAATGAACAATATGATCACCGAAAATATAGTTAACATCTTTGGAAGATTGTTCGTAAAGAATTTTCACCAAATCTCCACGTAGGATTTCCAGTTCCTGAGTCATACTCATGGAGCTGTCGGATGGAAATTCTGCCAGTGTCTCATTTTGTGAATCAACGAATCTTAATCCTACTTCGGTTGTATTACGCGCACGAATTTTTTCTACGATTCCCATTTTTAGGGCAACCTCTTTTGCAGGTCCCTTTACATCAATATTTTGACCGCCAAGTCTTAACTCAGGCGCACGTTCGACGACCGTTACTGTAAAACCATATCGGTGCAGCCAGTATGCCAATGTAGGGCCAGCAATGCTTGCACCAGAAATCAATATTTTTTTATTTTTCATATTACAATTATATTTTTTCAACATCACTGCTGTTTGAAATCCCAGATTGGCATGCAGCTGAATTACAGCAACAAAGAAAGATTACAACCTCAATATAAGTTCTTAATAAAATGCACGAATTCTTCTACTAAAGAGCCATATCTGGAAAAATTATTTGCTTTCAATATTCCGATCTGATAATTTTCCGGTCATTTCTAAATGCAGTTGGAGATCTGCCTGAAACTTTTGAAAACAGTCTCGTAAAATACTTCCAGTCTTCGAAACCGAGATCAAAGGCAATTTCCTTAACACTTTTACCGGTGTATAAAAGCATGCGCTGTGCTTCACCTACAATTTCCTGTTGAATGATTGTGGTAGCTGAAAAACCTGTGATTTTCTTGACTGTATCATTGAGATAGGTTACAGATATACTTAGTTTTTCTGCATACATCGAAGGCTTTTTAAATTCCCTGAAGTCATTCCTTACCAAAAACTTAAAATTCTGTGTGATCTGTACCGACCGCGACTTTGAAGCTTTTTCACAATGTAAATTCTTGGACCAGTGAATATTTGCCAGTTTAAGGTATAGTGAGCTGACCATACTATGTAACAGGTTCTTCTCGAATGGAGCACTAATCCTGTTGCTCACGCAAGAATGTAAATTGGATAGTAAATTATTTAAAAAAGAAAGATCATTATTATTAAGTTCTAAAACGCAAATTTCACTATTGGAATGCTCTAAAGAACTGATAACCTCGCGGTCAATTATTTTACCGTCAAAAGCCATTACCCAACCCTTGATAACAGAGGATTCCGAAGGATGATGTACCTGTTCCGGACTGACCAGTAAGACAGATGGTCCCGACATCATCACGCACTCATTATCAACAAACATTTTAATCAAACCCTTCTCTAAAAGAAATAAAGAATAGTAATCGTGACGGTGCGCTTCCGAGGTATTCGGTTCATCTTCTGAAGGAACGTATGATGCCGACATAGGCGATATCATGATATCACAACCTTTTCCTGACAGCAGATGCATCTCGATATTATCTTTGCTCATTGGATTTAAAGAATTTTCTACTACAAAATTATTGTAATTTATCCTGATAAAGTCTAACTAAAAACTGTATTAGGTTCACAAATCACATTAAATAATTTTTGCGTGAAGATATGAACGGTTTCGTTGAATAGTTATTATTTAAATCTGCTCAACGGAGAGGAATTAGAAATTCAGAGTTCACATTTCAAAAATGACATTTCACAAACTGAAAATTCAAACTAAATAAACTTTTAAACTAAATATGAAGTAAACGAATACAAACAGTATCTCAGATACTTTCATAAAGTTTTAAATAAAGAGAACATAGAGCTTTGTATCTGAAAAGCAAATACGTTAGATAATAAGAGACAAAATTTACAACGGCCTATCTTTTCAGATAAGCCGTTTATTAGTTTATTGCTGACCTCAATATGATAGATCTCCATTATTGATTACATTGTTTTGAAAAAAAGAGGATTTTTGGCTGATCAATATTTTAATTTGCTATCAACATACACATTTCTGCAGCGAGAAATGAGATACCTAAAAATCCACACAGCAATTCAGAGGCATTTTCTGAACTGCCGTGCACGACTAATCCTGATTTTCGCTCAGCTCCAGGCGATAGACAATAAAATTTCCGTCAGATGAAAACCGAATGCATTCCTCAAAATTCTGATCTTCCTTAAAGGAAGGATTACTATGCAAAAAATTAATCATTTCATTCTGATTTTCAGGAACGACAATGTATCGAACACGATTGTTAACATTAAACTCTTCTGCAAAGTTCTTAAGTCTATGAGTGCGCTCTAATGCCTGTTGGTAGTTCATTTTAAAAAGTTTCTATTATTTCTTAGTTTTATTTAAAGTTCTCTCGCTTCTGAAATACTGTGGTGATTTCAATTTGATAAAAAATATGAGACGTTTACTTTCTTCATAATGTTTCTACCCTTATAGAAATAACCAAAATATTTACCTGCATAACGATAAGCAATTATATCATCTAACTCCTTAAAAAATCACATTCAATTTTAAATTTCTTTTAATTAATTATGATAATAATGAATTATAATATAATTGACGGCACGAATTTACAGTCTGGAATGAAAAGTTAGATTATTAAAAAAGACATTTTACTTGTGAATTTTTACCGTTCATCAAATGTCTGAAGTAATTTTTTGAATAGAATAAGTACGTTTAGAAAATGAAACTTCCAAAATATGGGTGGAGATTAAAAATGGTATCAAAAACTTTTGTGCTGTGACTTATCTTGTAAACCATGATGATATGTTGCCCAGAAGTTGCGGAATTAAACTGGTTTTAAAAGCTGAAAGAATTCGTGTAGGAAATATCCACTATCCAAACATCCGTAATTCAGTAGGATTTTTACCCGTATGTTTTCTTAAAAAGTTTGTAAAATTACTTTCACTGCTGAAACCGAACTCAAATGAGACTTCAGAAATTGTCAGGTTTGAGTGAGTCAGAGCGATCACGCATTCATTACAAAATTTCTGAATAATCATTTGCTTGGCAGTCTGCCCGTAAAGTTCTTTAACAATATTTGTAAGCTTTCTTTCTGATACAAAAAGTTTTGATGCATAGTAAGAGACCGTCCGATGAATCCTGACGTCTTTTTGTAAAAGCGTTTTAAAACTATTGCCAATTGACAGCATACTTATAGCATCTCCTTCTTTCTCATTAGCAGGACGGATATACCTTAGAGCATCCATCAGTAAACCCTCAATAATACTGTGTGCAACAGTTAGATATAAATCCTGACTGGAATCCTTAAAATATTTTAATCTATCAGTCATTTGTAATTTGATGTATTCTTCGGTACCAAAATAAGGGATTGTATGAACGTGGCTATCAGTACTAAAAAACACTTCAGAATTTAAGAACAGGCTGTCTTTCTTCGACTTTTCATAAAATAACGGGGTAAAAACAATCACATAAATATCTGAATGAACAGGCTTTATAAATTCCACGGTTCTAAACGGGCTTAAAAATACAGCCTGACCGCCGGTCACAGACACTATTTTTCCGTCAACTTTTAACTCGTAATCATTTAGAAATAAGTAGATACAAAAATACTCCAATGTATTAAATTTCAACAATTTATCATTCCGGTCTATGGCATTCTGTAAAAGATCGATATTAAATCCGAGCTCTTTTAATTGTGTTGATAAATTATACATTAAAGTTTAAACTTTTTACAAAAATTTTAAGCCCACTGCTTTTAATTGGATAAAAAACATATTGAAGAACGCAAAATTACTAAATCAAATGATCAAATGTGCAAAATCTTTAACAATGCTTTTCAGTTCAAAATTTATTCTGCTATAAAAGCTTTTACATCATCAATAAATTCTACTACATTTGAAGCATTTCCATATTCTGAAATCTTTCTGATTTCTTAGTTATCGATCTTAAAATCTGATCAATTTCAATTGATAAAATTCTATAATCATCCTTTTCTAATGCATTAATTTCTTCAATCTCATAAGTAGCAAAATACCCCTATCAATAAATTTAGATCTTTATTATATCTTAGCACTTTCTTACTAACTATGAACACAATTGATACCCCGATATTAGATACATTTATAGAATCATCCCCTTTTGGAATCTGCATCATAAATGCCGAATCACAGCTTGTGGAAATGACTAATGATAAGTACAGTAATTTGTTTGGAGAAATTAGAGAGTCATGGCTGGGAAAGTCAGTAGACGAACTGACTGAGATGGGTCATCCAATAGACAAAAAAGTAATATTAAATGTTGTTGGTACTAATACGACTTTCAATGCTCAGGGGCTGAAATTAAAAGTTAATCACCATGGCAAAGAAGAGCAAATCGACATCTCATTAACATACTCACCCATTACAAACCCTGACGGTTCGGTAACTAAAGTAACCATTTGGGCAGTTGAAAATAATGCGCGTACAATTGAGCTTCAAAATGTTGCTACAGAAAAGCAGAATTTAAATGTTGAACGTCAGCGTTCGTACGAATTACTTCATGAAATTCCCGCAGGTATAGCGATATTATCCGGTAAAGATTTAGTTTTCGAACTGATTAATCCATTATATCAGGATTTAGTACCTGGAAGAACATTATTGGGTAAACCAATTTTGGAAGCATTGCCTGAATTAGTAGGGTCAGAAGTAGAAAAATCATTAAGGAAAGTATATCAGGAAGGAAAACCGTTAAGTTTCAGTAATGACCAGGTTAGACTTTCCAACTCAGTATCAGAAGAGTTAGAAGACCGTTATTTTACTTACCGGCTCCTACCAAGATTTAATTCTGAAGGATCAGTGGACGGTATTTTTATATTTACTTTTGAAGTCACTCAGCTTCTTGACAGTAAAGTAAATTTAGAAAGAACAAGTAATAATCTCAATCAGATTATTAACATGCTTCCTGCATCAGTTGTTATTATAAGATACGATAATCTTATCGTGGAGATGATTAATGACGCCAATCTGGCCTACTGGAAAAAGACCAGAGAAGAAGTAATCGGAAAACCTTTTCTGGAAATCCTACCCGACCTGGCAGATCAGCCATTTGCTGGTCAGCTCAGAAAAGTTATGGAAACCGGCGAAATCATTGACGTCAAAGAAAGCCCGGTACTTTTTACAGAATCTGATGGAACCATTAGGGAAACTTTTGTTGATTACACTTATCAACCTTTAACAGGATTAGACGGTAAGCGTGATGGTGTTTTGGTAATGTCTTTTGAAATTACAGACAGAGTTAATGCCCGTAAACAGATGCAGCTGTATGCCGATCAGCTTTTATACGCAAACGATCAGTTATCGATGCTTTATAACAGGCTTGCTAAAAGTGAGTCACGGTTCAAATTTGTTTTTCAAAAAGCTCCGGTTGCCATTGGCCTTTTGCGGGGAAAAGATTTCATTATCGAGTCTGCCAATGAAAAGATTCTGGAGGTCTGGGGCAAAACAGAATCAATCGTAGGAATGACTTTAGCAGATGCACTTCCTGAAATTCAAGATCAACCGTTTCTTGGACTCTTAGAAGATGTATTTACAACTGGAAAGCCATTTTATGCCAATGAAATCAGAGCCATGCTTATGCATGAGAATGAATTAAAAGAGATTTTCTTTAACGTAGTTTATCAGCCCATAGCGGATGATGATGGGAATATCGCTGATATACTGGTTGTGGCTACCGATGTCTCAGAGCAGGTGAATGCACGATTATCAGTCGAAAAAAGCGAGGCTTACTTTAAGATGCTCGCCGATTTGGTTCCGGCAAAAATATCCAACGCACTTCCTACCGGTGAAGTGACTTTCTTCAATAAGCAATGGCTGGAATTTGCTGGAATGAATTTTGAAGACATGCGCGATTTCGGATATTACCAAATGATGCATCCTGACGAAATTACAGATTTTCAAGTCGGTTTATCAGAAGCAGCAGCAAATGGTAAAGCCCATGTTTCCGAAATGCGGTTCAAAAATTCTGACGGAAAATATATTTGGCATTTAAACATTGCTTCACCTATTTTGGATGAACTTGGAACGGTTACGATGTGGGTGGGCTCGACTACCGATATCCAGTGGCTGAAAGAAGAAGAGCAGAGAAAAAATGATTTTATAGGTATGGTTTCTCACGAGCTTAAGACTCCTATTACATCAGTAAACACCTATCTTCAACTACTATTACGAAAGGCAGAAAAAGCCGACGATCCGTTTTTACAGAAGGCCTATACACAATCTCTGAAACAGATTAGGCATATGACAGATATGATTAATGGATTTTTGGATGTTTCACGTTTGGAATCAGGAAAATTACATCTTGAAAAATCAGATTTTGACTTTTCTGAACTGATTGAAGAAGTCTGTATTGATTACCAACTCCAGTATTCTACGCATCATATCATTCTCAATTTCGCTGATGCGGTTACCGTTCATGCTGACCGTTTAAAGATAGCACAGGTTCTTAATAATTTAGTGGGAAATGCCGTTAAATATTCAGAAAACGGCACCAAAATTCATTTGTCCACTGAAGTAAATGACAGAAAGATAAAAGTCATCATTAAGGACGAAGGAATGGGAATCAAACCTGAAAATATTTCAAAACTTTTTGACCGTTATTACAGAGTTGAGCAACAGAGTAAAATTGCAGGATTTGGAATTGGACTTTATTTAAGTGCCGAAATAATTGAAGCGCACGATGGTAAGATCTGGGCAGAAAGCGAGTTTGGTACAGGTTCAACCTTTTACTTTGAATTACCTGTAAAATAGATTAGAAAGATGCTGCTCCGACGCATTGGTAATAATTTACATTTAAAAAAAAGCCCATAAAAACAGTTGTTTCTATGGGCTATTTTATTAAATCAATTTAGATGAATAAAGCTTTATTTCTTTTTATTGCTTTTAGTTTCATCAGTCTTTTTGCCTGGTTTAATACCGACATTCTTTTTAACTTTACCTCCTGATTCTTTAAATTCGGTAAAAGCATCAGCCAAAGCCTGCATTTCTTCGTCAAGGCCCGGTGCAAATTCCTCCGGACGTTCCGGTGCTTCGGGAATAGGGTAAGATTCACTTGGCTCTTTCATCGTGGTAAGTTCTGTACCATCATTGAAAGGTGACGGACCGCTGAAAATCTTTTCCATTAAAGAACCGTCCATACGGAAAGTGTACTGCTCTCTGTGCAGACCCAAATCCAACAATCTCTTTACTTCAGGGAACTGCGAAGAATCAAATTTTGGAACCGGAAGAACTTTACCCCAGTCTACTCCGAGAGTTTCCAATGCTTTCGCAAAAGCTGCCTGATGTGCTTCATCTCTAACAATAAGGAAAGCCACAGTTGCACGCAAAGTTTTGTTACTGCTCATTTGATAAATTCTGCACTTCTGAATTCTGCCCGTAGCCTCTACAACAAGATTATCCATTAAGTCCAGAACAAGATTTCCATGGTTGTGAACGTAGCTCCCACTCCACGGATTTCCAGCGGCATCTACCGGAAGCGCTGCCTGAGCGCCAACGATGTAGTGATGTGGATTCTGCTGGGCTTTGGCCATTTCCAAAGCTACGCCACCACCTTTACTTGGAGTTTCATATTTATCACCCTGATATCTGGGAGATCCGTCAAGCAGTTGAGAGATGGTTTTGGTAATCAGCTCTACGTGAGAAATTTCTTCTACACCCACACCCTGGATTAAATCCATGTATGGCGTTGCTTTCCCTCGGAAATTAAAACTTTGGAAAAGATACTGCATCATCGTACGCATTTCGCCGAACTGCCCTCCCAGTCCTTCCTGTAAAGCATTGGCTGCAGAAGGATCCGGTTCATCAGAAACTATTGGACTGATAAGATTTTGTGAGTGGTAAAACATAATTTTTAAATTTTATTGGTTACCGATTGATCAACTAAGACTGTGCCACAAAACCTGAATTTCAAAGCTTTAACATATTGAATATGAATGCATTCAGCGTAAAAATATTACAAAATACTTTAATTGAAATACGGTATGATCTAAGTCACAAGAATCATTTTTTTTCGATAAATTTTATCCCACCCCGAAAGATTATCTCAAGATCTGCAATGATCATTTTAGAGAAGTAAATATAATATCTTTTTTCAGCCAAATAAATGAAATTAAAAAAGACTGCCCAAAAGCAGCCTTATATTTAAAATGGATGATGAAACTAAGGTTGTCCGTTTCCACCAGCCGAACCGTAAATTTGCCCTGTTGCAAAACTTGCGTCATTGGCAGCAAGCTGTACAAATATTGAAGCAAGTTCAGCAGGTTGACCCGGTCTTCCTAACGGAGTATCTCCTCCAAATTTTTCTAAGTTTTCCTGTGTTTGTCCACCACTCACCTGTAAAGGAGTCCAAACAGGTCCCGGTGCAACACCGTTCACCCGGATGCCTTTAGGACCTAACTGTTTAGCCAGAGATTTTACATAATTTGTTGTTGCAGCTTTAGTCTGCGCATAATCATACAGATCAGCAGACGGATCATAAGCCTGAACTGAAGACAATCCGATAATACTTGAACCTGGCTTCAAATGAGGCAAAGCTGCCTTTGTGATCCAAAAAGGTGCGTAAATATTTGTTTTAATCGTCCAGTCAAATTCTTCTGTGGAGATATCAAGGATAGATTCTTTACTTTTCTGATGCCCCGCGTTGTTGACTAATATATCCAGGCCACCGAGCTGTTTTACTGCCTGATCAACCAGTTTTTTGCAAAATTCTTCACTTCTGATATCTCCCGGAATTGCAATGGCTTTTCGGCCTTCTTTTTTAATCAGCTCAATTACTTCTGCTGCATCTTCTTCTTCAGCAGGAAGATAATTGATGGCGACATCAGCACCTTCCCTCGCATATGCAATCGCAGCCGCCCTGCCTATTCCGGAATCACCTCCGGTAATTAATGCCTTTCTTCCTACCAAACGGCCGGAACCCACATACGTTTTTTCTCCGTGGTCAGGCACAGGAGTCATTTTACTACCTAAACCAGGAAATGGCTGGGACTGACGTTTAAATGGCGGTTTAAAATATTTAGTAGTAGGATCTGTAAGATCCGGAGATTTTTCATTTCTCGTTTTACCGGATTGCGACTGTGCTAAAGCAGTTGGCGCAACTGCAGCTACAGCGATTGTCGCTGCTATTTTACCAATAGCATTGCGTCTTGTTATTTGATCTTCCATAATGTAGATTTGGTGTGTTAAAAGCTTTCAAGGATACAAATGATATGCCGCTAAAAATCGGTGAAATTATATGAGAAATCTTCTCAAGCTTTTAAGAGCTTTATATTTCAAATAATCATTCAGCACCCAAAATTTAGAACTGAAATGAATATTACCTAATCTGCTCTCATTGCAATTAAATATTTTTATTTAAATGATATTGATTATATAAGTACATTATGTAATAATTATTGGCACATTATTAGATAAATTTTTTCCAATCACAAAATTATCTGATATGAACAACAAATTGATTAAATGGTCAATCGCTGCATGTGCACTGACCGTGGCAGTATCATGCTCAAAAAAAAATGAAACAGCACAGTCTGTCGATCCCAAGTCTGCAGATTCTGTAAATGTTTCTCAATTGAAACCGACAGGAGCTACACCGGAATGGGGGAAAACAATCAAACCCGAAATGCAGGCTGTTATGGAAAAACTGGCAAGCTATGGCGACAAACCCATTGAAACTCTAACTCCGGAAGAAGCCCGAAAAAATCATACACCTACCGATGCGGTTATGGATTTGGTGAAGGAAAACAATATTGCAGTTCCAGCACCTAAGGTTGATACGACAGGAGTAAATATAAATGTTGCAGGCGGTAAAATTCACGCCAGAGTTTATACACCGAAAACCGGCAAAGCATCGTACCCTATTATCGTTTACTACCATGGCGGAGGTTTCGTTATTGCAGATCTTGACGTTTACAATGCGTCGGCGCAGGGATTGGCAGAACAAACAGAGGCAGTAGTGGTATCTGTAGCTTATCGTTTAGCTCCGGAAAATAAATTTCCTACCGCACACAATGATGCTTTTGCTGCTTATGAATGGGTAGTTAAAAATGCCGCAACAATTAAAGGTGATGCTAAAAAAATCGCAGTGGTCGGTGAAAGTGCCGGAGGAAATCTTGCCGCCAACGTTTCTATAATGGCCAGAGACAAAAAGATTATGATCCCTCTACATCAGGTTCTTGTCTATCCGATTGCACAGTCTGATATGAATACTGCATCATATACGAAGTACGCGGGCGCAAAACCTCTGAACAAAGCCATGATGGAATGGTTCACAAAACATTACCTGAATAATATGAATGAAGCGAAAGATCCAAGGATTTCTCTCATAAATGCTAATTTGGCAGGACTTCCTCCAACAACGATTATCACTGCAGAAATCGATCCGCTACATGACGACGGAACGATGTTGGCTGATAAGCTTTCTGCTGCAGGAGTAAAGGTGAACAGCAAAAATTACGATGGTGTTACTCACGAATTCTACGGGATGGCCATCGTGGTACCACAGGCAAAGGAAGCTCAGGCTTATGCTGCTGAACAACTGAAAGCAGCTCTCAAATAATATTGCTAAATCTAAAATTTGAAAATATAAAAATCCCCATGATTAAATTGGGGATTTATTTTTAGAATAAGAGATAATCATTACAAGCAAATTCAACATTACCAAATCAATCTATATTATGAATCAGCAAGAAAACAATGACATTAAAAATTATGTAAGATATTCAGACGAGATCGAAGTAAAGCAACCCAACGAAGATGAAGACAGCCGCGCCGTGGTAGAATCTATGGCGAGAGTTAATAAAATAATGTTTGAGAGATATCGTCATGCCGTACGTGATGCTCATGCCAAAAATCATGGAATTCTTCGCGGAGAATTGGAAATTTATGGCAATCTACCGGAACATCTGGCTCAAGGTCTTTTTAAAGAACCGCGGAAATATCCGGTAATCATCCGGTTCTCCACTGCACCAGGAATGATAGAGCCAGACAAAAAATCTTCTCAGCGTGGAATGGCCATTAAAATTATCGGTGTGGAAGGCGAAAAGTTTTTAGACGAAGATAGAGATGCTTTAACTCAGGATTTTCTTTTAGTCAACTACCCGATCATTCCAACAGGAACAGTTAAAGATTATCTTGATCAGCAGAAAAAAGTCGAGGAATATATTAATACTCCTGAGCTTTTTCAGAGTGTTCAGGGTGCAATGCTTGTTGCGGGAAGAAAAATTAAAAATTTAATTGGAAAAGAAGAAGACCCCAATCATTTCAGCATACCCGGATCGCATATTTTGGGTGACCGCTATTTCAGTATGGCCGCAATACGGTACGGAGATTACGTGGCTAAAATTTCTATCGCTCCGAAATCGGAGAATGTTGCATCACTTCACGGGAAAGATATGGATGAAGATTTAATGAAGAGTGAACCGGAAAGTTTTCTAACCACTATTGTGAAAAACTTTTTTGAAAATCAAACTGCTGTTTACGAACTGTCTGCACAGTTGTGTACAGATCTTGAAAAAATGCCGGTAGAGGACGGTTCTGTTCAATGGATGGAAGAAGACAGTCCGTTTCAGGCAATCGCAAGTTTGACTATCAGTCCGCAAAACACGTTCAGCCCGGAACGAAGAGTGTATGGTGATGATGTTTTGAGCTTTAATCCATTCCACTGCCTTCCAGAACACAGACCGCTCGGTAATATCATGCGTGTAAGAAAGCTCGCCTATGAAACCTCATCTAAATACCGTCATCATATGAATGCAGCGCCACGGATAGAACCTAAAACCATTGATGAACTGCCTGACTGACAATGTTAAAAGCCTTTCTAAATTTAGATCAATTCCAACGCTACCAAATTTTCTTCAATTAGAATCGAAATAAAACCTGTAAATAAAGCTCCTGAAAACAAACGTTCTAAGGAGTTTTTTTATGACAATATTTTTGACTAACATAGGCCAATCGACATTTTTATCTAACGTACAATTTTATTTAAATAAAATGATTGGATTAGAAAGTATTAAGAAAGGAATATATTTTGGTTGACATTGATGATGAAGTCTGGTATTGAAGTTGATTAGTGATATGAAGATAAGGTTTAACAATTAAAAAAATTAAGAATATCGATTCGAAGTAGTTAAGGATAAACACTTCTTGGTTCTATTCTTGCTAAGTAAAAGTATGAGAAAGATATTTTTGGTCGAAGATGATCAGGCAATCAGAGAAATTCTGGAATTATTCCTAATTTCTGAAGATTATTTGGTGCAGTCATTTGCCAGTGTAAGTGAGTTTGCGGCAAGAGATCACAACATTAACCCTGATCTTTACCTTTTTGACGTCATGCTTCCTGATGGATCTGGCGTAGATTTATGCAAAGAAATTAAGTGTGATGTATCCAACGACGGTGTCCCAGTTATGATTATGAGTGCGCATGCTAAGCTAAACGAGCTAAGCAGCCTGTGCAAACCTGATGATTTTATAACGAAACCTTTCGATATTGATAATTTACTGTACAGAATAAAAAAAATTATTGATAAAGACATCCCGATGCCTATCTAAGCTACGTCTCAGACTAATATTTTCAATTCGATTTACATTTTATCTGAAGAATTATTTATTCAAACAACATATTCTAACAAATTCTACTTTCTCTTATTTAAATAAACTTGTACATACTTGATTAAGAACACCTATCTTTACTAAAAATATTCGGTTTGAATGAGTGTACTTAAAAGAAATAATGTTATTACTAAAGGTGTCGGCAACGAGGTTATGATGTTTGCACATGGTTTTGGATGTGACCAGAATATGTGGAGATTTGTATATCCAGCATTTGAAGACCGTTTTAAAATTATTCTTTTCGATCATGTGGGAGCTGGCAATTCTGATCTCTCTGCATACTCATTCGAAAAATACGACCATCTCGAAGGTTACGCCAATGATATTATTGAGATTGCTAATGAACTCAATGTTAAAGATGGCATCTTCGTAGGACATTCTGTAAGTGCCATTATGGGTATCATCGCTGCAGATAAGTCTCCTCATATTTTCAAAACGTTAATTTTGGTCAGTCCCTCTCCTTCTTACATTAATCAGGATAATTATATCGGTGGATTCAGCAAAGAAGAAATCAACGAACTTCTCGACTCGATGAATAAGAATCACTTAGGCTGGTCGATGTCTATCGCACCAATCATTATGGGAAATCCTGAAAGAGAAGAACTTTCACAGGAACTTTCCAACAGTTTCTGTAAAACCGATCCAGATATTGCGAAGCATTTCGCAAGAACTACATTTCTGACAGACAAACGTGACATTCTTAAAAATACAAAAGTTTCTGTATTAATTTTACAATGCAGCAACGATATTATCGCACCTGTGGAGGTAGGTCAGTATATGCACGATCAGATACCTGAAAGTACGCTGGTTGTGATGGATGCTACGGGACACTGTCCAAACCTGAGTGCTCCTGAAGAAACCATACAATCGATCAACAACTTTTTATATGCCTAATGAATCACTGCCTTTAGCGGATGAAGATTTCAATGATTTTTTTGAATCAGCACTTTGTGGATTTATTACAACAGATCATCATGGTATTATCGTAAGGGTCAACAGAAAGGTCGGTGAATGGCTCAACATTGATCCTGAAAAAGTGAAAGGAAAACGTTTTTCAGACATTCTCTCTGTGGGAGGCAGAATTTACTTCGAAACCCACCTGTTTCCTTTATTGAGAATGCAGCATTATTTTGATGAGGTTGCTGTTGAACTTGCGGATACTGGAAATGGGAAAATTCCCGTTTTCATTAATGGCTATGAGAAAAAAGATGAAGAAGGAAAAACACAATTTATAAGATTTACACTCTTTCGTGCTTCAGACCGCAGAATATATGAGGATAATCTTCAGGAATCTAAGCAGCTTGCAGAATCCAGTCTCTTGCTGGAGCAACAGCAGGCTGTAATACGCGAACAGTTTATTGCTGTGCTCGGACACGATCTACGGAATCCACTTGCAGGAATTATGAGCGCTTCTCAACTCTTGGCAAGAAATGAGATGAACGAAAAAGATCGGAAAATGATCAACATTGTTCAAGCCGGTTCAAAACGTATGCTTGAGATGATCAATAATATTATGGATCTTGCCCGCGGACGTCTTGGAGGAGGAATTACTATTCATCCGGAGCGTATTGATCTGGAACTTTTACTTAAAAATATCAGCGCAGAACTTTCCATCGCGTGGCCGGAACGAAATATTGAATCCAGTTTCCAAATCAGCCGACCTGTAGAATGCGATCCTGCGCGTCTATCTCAAATGGTTTCCAATCTGTTAGCCAATGCACTCACCCACGGTTCGGCTACCGATCCTGTGGTATTACACGCTGAGATTAATGGTCATGTTTGGGAAATTTCAGTGATCAACCGTGGAAAACCTATTCCTCAGTCGATATTGGATCACCTCTTCCATCCTTTTCACCGGAATTCAGATCACGCCAGCAGCAATGGACTCGGTCTGGGTTTATACATTGCTTCAGAGATTGCAAAAGCTCATCACGGTGAACTTACCGTACATTCAGATGAGGAACAGACCTGTTTCACATTCCGTGTACAGTTAGGCTAAGCATTATAAATCCTTATTTGGTTGCAAAAAGCAAAATGTAATATTAGCGTCATATTAGCGCAACACGAATTGATTACTTTTGCCAAACATTGAAATAAATGTATCCTTTGCAATGGAATATTTTGAAAAAATATATTTAGATTACAAACATCAGGTATACTTTTTTGTCAAAAAGTTTATTTCCACTACGCAAGATGTTGAAGATGTGGTGCAGGAAATTTTTGTACATCTCTGGAAACACTCTGCTTCTCTTAAAAATTCACATACTTTAGACTCCATTATCTTTAAAACCACACAACAGGAAGTTTCTAATTTTTACAGAAAGAATAAAATGCTCTTCTCTTTTTCGGATGAAAATCTGATAAAAGATGAAGCAGATAAATTTGGATTCACATTTCCGAATAGAAACAGAAGAAGGATTCTGAAACCGATTTCAGAATCTGTAATGGATCAACGGAGGGATAAGTAAAAATAATAAACGAAAATATTATTGGATGACGGCAGCAGGTACCTCTCTTCGGAATTTCATTCTTTTCTAAAAATTTTAAAATAAGAGAAACAGCAAATAATTCGTCAAAGATAGTTTTGAAAATAAGGTTTCTAAAACCTTAAGGATGTCGATCACAGCCGACTAATTTAATGAAACACCAAAAAAATAAATAATCCCTGATTTGAAGAAATTTTTGCGAGGGATTATTTTTTGTTGACGTACTGCCGTTCGAAGATTTGCGTTCGGGCTTGCAAGATATCATATCAGATTCGTAAGGCTTTTACGCGATTGAGCGTTGTTATATTAGTGTGCTCGAGTTGAATTGCTCAAAAATTGTTTTAGTGTTTGAAGCTAATTGGATGTTGGAAATTTTAATAAAAGTTATCAAAAATCAATAATTTAAAGAGATTTATTTATGGGTTTGATAACAATTCTTGCTACAGATTCAATATTCTTTCAGAATGTATGTAACATTTTGAGAATTATTATACTAACTGAAGAGTTTAGAACTCATGACGGGGAAAGAAAGAGAGTATCTCGAAAAAATCGATAAACATAAGGGGGTTATTTTTAAGATCTCCAAAATGTATATGGATAATTTTGATGATCAGAAAGATCTTTATCAGGAAATTATCTACCAGACCTGGAAGTCCTATGCTGACTTTCAGGGCAAAAGTGATTTCGCAACCTGGCTCTACCGTACTGCACTCAACACGGCTATTCTTTTTTTGAAAAGTAAAAAAAAGCGAAGTTTTATTAATAATCAAAGTTTTGAAAACATTCTGATTCAGCAGGATCAGTACAGTGATGAGGATGACCGCAATATAAAGCTGATGTATGACGCCATTCATCAGCTTTCTGTCGTTGATAAGGCTTTGATTTTCTATTTTCTTGAAGACTACAGTGGTAAACAGATTGCTGAGCAGTTGGGAGTTTCTGAGGTCAACGCACGCGTAAAGCTGAACCGGGCAAAAGCCAAATTAAAAAATTTAATAGCGAAGAAAAAATAAAAACAGAAAAATATGGAAATAGATAATTTAAAGGAATTTTGGAATAAAGATCAGGAAGCTCTTCCAGAAGTTCCTCTGGAAAAGCAGGATGAAATTTTTTCTCCTCTGGAAATGATCAGAATTAACATGAAGACCGAATTCTGGCTTTTAATCATCACCTTACCAAGCCTCTTGTATGGTTTTCCTTTCGACAATACCAACGTTAATATTACAAGGATTGCTGCTTTTGAGGTTTTTTTGACCATAGGTTTCATGACTTATTTTTACACCCGCTTTATCAAGCTTTACAGAATGTTGAGAACCACGGGAATCAATACCAATTATGATCTTTTCAATATGAAAACCCAACTTCTGGTAAGTAAGGAAATTTATATTTCTTACTATATCTCCTATATTCCTTTAGCATTTTTAATCAGCCTTATCAATGTTAATTTTCATTTGGACAATGTATATTACATCACTGTTTTTGGTTTCAGTTTTTTGCTTTCAGTTCTTGTTGTTTTTATCATGATTCGATTTTGGATACACTATATGTACGGAAGACATATTTCTGAACTTGTTTCGGTAATAGATGAACTCAACGGTATTGCAGTACAATCTTATGCTAGTGAAAAGAAGTCTTGGTTTGAGAGATCACAATTATATTTAAAATCGAAATTTGGGCTCAAAGGGCATATTTTAAATACAATTCTATGGTTTATCTCATCTTATATTCTGCTAACTGTAGCTTTGTGCTTGGTGATCGTGATTGCTGTTGTCATCGGAATAAAACTGGATTATATTGACAAACATCTTTTATTAAAAGTTCTTGAATAAACGTGTGATAACTGATTATAATTATAATCAGTAGTTAAATACATAGATAGTACAAACCATTTGACTACATAAATAGATTTATTTTAAATATATTTCAATAAAAGATGTAACATTTTTGAATATTTAATACTAACTGTAGAAAATAAATCAAAATATCTATGAAAAAAACACTTATCATTTCAAAAGCATTGGCTGTTTTATTTTTGGCGGCAGTAAGCACAGAAACTTTATCTGCTCAAAATAATAAGGAAAATACCAATCACTCATCTCCAAATTTACCGGCAATACAGAAAACTTCTGACCTGGGCGTTTTTTATTCTGATTTTTCGGAAAGCAGTTTGTCTGAATCAACCCTGATTTCTTCTTTAGGAAAATGGCTTGGCGGAGGTAAATATGATACTTTTAAGGTTGAAAAAACCTGGAAAGATGAATTGGGAATAAAGAAAACCATTTATCAGCATTTCTACAAAGATATAAAAGTGCAGAGCGATATTATTGTAGTGCATGAGAGAGATGGAAAAGTTTTATTCGTCAACGGAGAATTTGTGAAAATTGATCAAATTTTCATTCACAATCCAGTTTCATCTCAGGAACTCAAAAACATTATTGCTTCAGATAATAGAACTGATTCTGAAAACCTTACACTTTCTATTATTGAGAACGTCATTTCTAAAAAGATTGATTCAGGAAAATTACAGCTTAATAACAGTACGATGGTTTCTGCATATTCTTCAGTAAAGCCTATTTTCTCCAAAATATACTATATTGATAATATAACCAAGCAAATATTTAACAGCAATACTCTTATTCACAGCGACCATATTGGTAATATTGACAGTCATAAACTAATTCATACGTATAACTGTAATTTAAATCTTGTACCTCAGAAAAGTCAATTTTCGTTACTTATTGATACTCCAGGAACAAGCACTACCTATTATAAAGGAAACCAGCCTGTGGTGGTTGATTCAAACAATGGCGAATACAGACTGAAGCACAATGCAAGAAAAGTATGGACGATGGATGCGACTAACTGGGGAACCACCACAGGATGGGCAGTTACCAATGATGGATATGTGGTAAGAACTACAGGATCAGGATCTTCTGCTATACCTTATATTGCAGAATATAGTAATACAATACCTAATTATACAGCCAATGGTACAAAAGCTGCCGTAGAGGTGCACTGGTCTATACAGAAATCAAATGATTATTATTCTGATATTCATAACCGTAATAATTTTGATGGAAACGGTACTCCAATCGCCTGCTACTACAATGTAGATTTCAGTACAATCAATACAGGTGTGCCAGCAGGATATGGCGCCAATGCTACTGCAATAACGCTTGCAGGTGGAAATAATAATTACTATGCCATGGCATTCGGTAATGGACAGGGAACTTCCCTGTCTCTGAATCCATTCGTAGGAATTGATGTAGGAGGTCACGAATATTCTCACCTTGTTGTAACCACAAACGGAACAGGTGGTTTGACTTACCAAGGTGAATCCGGAGCGTTGAATGAAGCTTTTGCCGATATACTAGGAACATCAATAGAATTTTATTCTGCGCCAGCGCAAGCCAATTGGACTATTGGTGAAGGTTTGACAAATTTTGCGCCAGGCTTTCTAAGAAGTATGTCTAATCCGGAAACCAGCCCACCAAGTTTAAATGGAGGTGCTCCTCAACCAAATATCTATGGTGGTGCAAACTGGGCTCCAACAGGAGCAAACGCTCCAGACAACGGAGGTGTACACATCAACAGTGGCGTTGCCAACAAGTGGTTCTACCTTTTGTCTGCAGGTGGAACTCATAATAACAAAACCGTAACAGGTCTTACCATTCAGAAGGCTGAGAAAATTGCCTACAAAACCCTAACAGGTGGATATTTAACCAATAATTCTAATTTCGTTGCAGTTTACAATGCGTCAAAACAGGCGGCTGTTGTACTGTATGGCGCTGGTTCCAATGAAGTGCAACAGGTAGAAAATGCCTGGTGTGCAGTGGGTGTTGGAAACTGTCTGACACTTGCGGTAAATGAAAGTAGTCTTTTCCAGTCTGAAAACATTAAGACTTACCCAAATCCTGTTACCAACGGTCAGTTTACAATAGATTATGTAATGAAAGGTAATGCGGAATACGAAATCTATGATCTTTCAGGTAAGCTGGTAAGCACAAAACAAAAACTTGAGAGAGGAAAGAACAATGTGACTTTATCTGGCGTTGATGCAGGTGTTTATTTAGTGAAAATCAGTGGAGAAGGAACAAGTGTGACAAAGAAAATTATAGTGAAGTAGACCTACTTTGTGATATGATAAAGTTCCGGCAGAAGATCTGCCGGAACTTTTTTTTTTCTTACAGATCAATGATTTTACAGAAATTTTTCATGATGACTGTGATTATCAAACAAAAGCAGCTTTACAAAGTTTTCAACTGCAGAAATTAAGAATTCTATTCCCTATTAAAATGTTTTTTATGCTTCATTTTCTCATAACTGGCGAATATTCTGTTCCACATTAAAAACGAACGGAGATAAAATTTTAATATGGTTCTGATAATAGTATCCAATCATAAATGTTGCAATTGCAGGAAGAGAAAAATGAACCCCCTATTACCAAGATACACTTACGGTTTTAATATGGGTTTATATTATAAAGGCTTCAGGTTATAAGCTTTGATACAGGGTGTCGGAAAAGTTGACGGCTATCTGGATGCACATTATGTGATTCCCGCAGTCAACTCCAGTGCTGTGAAACCTTGGCAACTTGATTACTGGACACCTGAAAATACCGATGCTGAATTCCCACGTGTTTCGCTCACTTCCACAAACAATACGCAAAACTCCACCAAGTGGATGAGAAGTGCAGCTTATATGCGTCTTAAAAATCTTCAGATTGGATATGAAATACCCAAGTCTTTTACAGAAAATACATTTCTGCAAAGTATTTACCTCTACCTCAACGGACAAAATTTATTGACTTTCACTGATTTTTATGAAGGGTATGATCCGGAGATCAATTACAATCTCGGAAGTACTGACGGCGTTGCGCTTGGAGGCGGAAATTATTATCCACAGGTAAAAACAATTTCTTTTGGAATTGATGTTAAATTTTAATAAAAAAAAAAAAAAATGAAAAACTTTTTAAAAATATATTTATTTGCCATACTCACTTCGTGCTCAAGTGCCGATATGGATCTGGAACCGCTGAACGGGCCAACATCAGGTAGCTTCCCTGCATCGTATGAGGAAGGAAAAATGGGTCTTTTCGCTGCATACAGAAACTTAAGTACAATCGATGCTGCGAGCACTCCAATCTGGCACGTGATGGATAATATTACAGATATAGGATACGCAAGACCGGGAACCAATTATACATCACCCATCACAAGTTCTATCACTACAACGAATGCATTAACCATTAAGCCATGGGAAATTCATTATAAAACCATTGCAAGATGTCACGCAGTACTCGATAAAATTGATGAAATACCGGGACTTACCGCAAGTCAAAAATCAGAACTGGGTTCAGAATTGAGATTCGTCCGTGCTTATGCCTATTCTCAGCTTATCGAACTTTATGGAGACGTTCCGTTAATAAAATCAGCAGTTACTTTAAGCAATGCTAATGTCGCAAGGACTCCGATTGCAGAAATTCAGCAGTTTATTATTGCAGAACTTGGCGCTGTTGCACCTCAGCTTCCTGTATCACAATCGCAGTTTGGAAATGTGCGCGCCTCCCGTATCGCCGCATTAATGTTAAAAGCCAGAATTGAACTTTACTCGAAACAATATACAGCAGCAGCGGTTACCTCGAAACAGGCATTGGATGCTGCAGCAGGTATTTACAGTTTGACACCTTTTAATGCATCAGTCAATTTTACAGGTAAAAGCCATACAGATGGAGAACCTGATCCGAGTAATATTTTTGGACACAATGGATTTTCAACGAGCAAAGAATGGATCTGGGTGGCAGAATTCAATATGAATGTTCCCGGGTATCTTCATAATCAGCAGTATTATGCAGCATCCCGTTTAGGTAAGGGTGTCTGTTATTGGGGACCTACTCAAAATCTTATCGATTCTTATGAAATGACCGACGGCCTCAGCATTCTGGATTCCCCACTTTATGACAATGCAAATCCTTTCAAAAACAGAGATCCACGGTTGGATATGTATGCAGTACGTCCTCATTCAAGATATTTGGGATATCAGTTTGAGCCTCACGCTTCTTTCACAAAAGTGAATAACTATTGGACGGCCGGAGCTCCGGCCCAAGTTAACAATGCTGATGCAACCAATGCTTACCGATCTTTCAGTGGTTATCTCTGGAGAAAAACAGTTGATATTTCAGATTTTAATACGACATCAGTAAGTGGAAATTCAGATTTAAATGTGGGGATCTTCAGATTATCAGAACTAATGCTGATTTATGCAGAAGCAAAAATTGAAGCTAACCAATTGGATAATTCTGTTTATGATATGATTAATCAGATTAGAACACGTGCTAAAATGCCTGTTTTACCAACGGGAATGTCACAGGCTCAGCTGAGAAAAGCGCTTCGGTATGAAAGAAAAGTGGAATTGGCTAATGACGGATTAAGATGGTACGATATCAGACGTTGGGGAATTGCCAATAATGTAATGAATGGATATCTGTACTTGAACCGTAATGCAAACAACTGGAACAAATCGGTGGTTACCGGTTTTGATGAAAGTGCAAACCCTATTTATAATCATTCGCAGGCTTCAGCATCTTTTTCAACTCAATAGGTTGTTTACACTATTAATAAAGATGAATACTGGCCAATTCCACAATCTGAAATGGATGCAAACCCATTATTAAAACAAAATCCCGGATATTAATTCTAAATAATGAAAAAGTACATATCGATATTGCTGCTGCTGGTGTCTCCAATAGTTTTCGCACAGGAAAAATTTCAGACTCAAAAATTAGATAACGAAAAATCCTGGAGCGTCATTCTCATCCCGGACACCCAAAACTACGTAAAATGGAACAGAAACCAACCTGTTTTGGATCTGATGGTAAGATGGATCGAGGATAATATTTCTAACCTCAACATTAAAATGGTTTGTCAGGTTGGAGATTTAGTGGAACATAACGATATTCTGAACCAGGGCTACGACGGTGATCAGAGTGCAGATGACCAATGGAAGTCTGTGCAGTCAATTCTCCGGAGACTGAATGGAAAAGTGCCGTATGTAGCTGCTACTGGAAACCATGATTTCAGTATTAATGAAGAAGGCAGAAGGTTTTCCCGCTACAATGAGTTTTTTCCTTCTAATTTTAATTAATTAAATCAGAAATATCTAGCACAGAACTTTTATAATGACGCTGGTGCACCAAGTATGGAAAACTCAGTTCTGGAACTTAAAGGATTAAATGGGCAGGATTATTTATTTCTCAGCCTTGAATTTGCACCGAGAAATAAAACGTTAGAATGGGCGAAAAAAGTATTGGAAATGCCTCAATATAAAAATCACCAGTCAATTCTGATTACGCATGCATTTCTTAATAATAAAGATAAAAGAACAGATAAGGCCAATTCATGGTTTATGTATGAGCCATTTCTTGTTGACAATATTCCACAGAAGTCAAAATCAATTGAGCTTCCGGAATCAAATAACGGAGAACAGATTTGGCAAAAACTCATACAGCCATCTCAAAATCTTCAACTGGTACTGAGTGGTCATATTTCAGGAGAAGGTTTCCGTGTTGACCAAAACAGTTATGGGAAAAATGTGAACCAGATGCTATTTGATATGCAGAGTGAAGGTGGCGGACACCGTGATGGCAACGGTGGTGATGGATGGTTAAGAATCTTAGAATTCTATCCTGACCATAAAACCGTAAAAGTAAAAACCTATTCGCCTCTCTTCGGCGTTTCACCAACCACTCAAAAATATGCCTATAAAAAAGATCTGAGAAACGAATTTGTTTTTAAGCTTGCAGAATAACATAAAGATCTAATCATAAAGAAGGAGACACTTTTATATAAGCTGTCTCCTTTTTTATTTATTCAAGTTACTTAATAATATTTTTTAAAAAATAAATTTTGAATGTATTCAATGTCATTAAATGCTATTAAAAAAACAAAGGTTACGTCTGCTAATGATCTTTATCAGCAGGAATATTAATTTTACAGGCCACTTAAAAACAAAAAGTGCACATTTCAGTATATGCACTTTATTATTTTTTTAAAAAAAGTCAATTATTTGGCCATATCAATGACATAGCGAAAACGGACATCTTCATTTTTTATCTGATCAAAAGCATCGTTAATATCTTCAATTTTAAGCATTTCGACTTCTGGCGCAATACCATGTTCTGCGCAGAAATCCAGAACTTCCTGAGTTTCTTTGATACCTCCGATTAATGATCCTCCAACCGATCTGTTGAATTTGGCAACCTCCATATTATTGAGTGGTTTATCATACTCTCCCAAAAGTCCGACAGTAACTAAAGAACCTTTAACTGCTAACAGAGGAACATATAGATTAATATCAAATGCGGTCGGAATTGTGATCAGAATAAAATCAAAAGCCAGCTCATGGGCTTCCATGTCTTTTTTATCATTTGAAATAATAACCTGATGAGCACCCAACTTCAGCGCTTCATCACGTTTTTCTTCCTTCGTCGTAATCGCAGTAACATCTGCACCCATCGCTTTTGCAATCTGTACGCCCATGTGGCCAAGACCACCGATACCTACAATTGCAACCTTAGAACCTTCCTTAATGCCGGCATTTTTAAGCGGACTGTACGTGGTAATCCCTGCACAAAGTATTGGCGCAGCACTTGACAGCTCAAGTTTTTCAGGAAGTGTCAGTAAAAATTCTTTATTGACAACAATATGACTGGAATAGCCACCAAATGTATTATAATCAGATTCGGGATCATTAAAATACCCGTTGTAAGTCATTGTAGCACCATATTCTCCCAAACAAAGCTGTTCTTCACCATTTTTACACGATTCACAGGTTTGGCAGCTGTCGATCATACATCCTACTCCTACAATCTGATCTTTTCTAAAATCTGAAACTTCAGACCCCGCTTCAACTATTTTTCCGATAATTTCATGACCGGGTACACAAGGATATCGTGTGTTTTTCCAGTCATTATTGACCTGGTGAATATCACTGTGACAAACTCCACAATAAAGAACTTCAATGAGCACTTCATCGGATTTGGGTTTCTCACGAACAACGTCCATCTCCTTTAGTTTTTTCCCGTTAATTAAATCTCCGGATGCACCGAAACCTTTCACACAGAATTGATTGTCCTTATTCACAATGCTTTTTTCCATAATGTTTACTATTTTGTAATTTGGTGTTAAATCTGAAATCTATTTCTTCAGATATCTTGACATCACAATATTCAGACCAAGAACTCGGTTCTGACAGTATCATTCTACTATTATTCTTCTCTGAACATTATTATTGATCTGTGAAGAACTAATATATTGTTGGTTTAAATAAAATGAAACAAAATAAAGCTTATGACGAAGTTTACAAGTATTAACTATAGCCTTCAGAGATACTAAAATATGTTAGCGGTCGCTGAAAATTGCAGATACCGAATATTCCGTGAGTTACCATCAAAATATTTTCTGCAACTAATTTTTTCGGAACTGGCGAATATTCTGTTTCACAGTAAAAACGAACGGAGATAAAATTTTAATATTGTTCTGATAATAGTACCCAATCATAAATGTTGCAATTGCAGGAAGAAAAAATATGAATCCCTCACTACCAAGATAATGATCTGTCAGCAGACCGGCTGAGATTAGGATCCACCCGGATACAAAATAATAATTTGCGAACTGGAAATTCCGATACTCAAATTTATTTTTGCGGTAAGGAATAATTAAAAAACTGATGTGAGCAACAATGGCACCCGTTAAAATATCAATGACATGATGCTGATAAGTAGTCAATGTAGATATTCCAACCAGAATAAGACTGATCATTAAAAAGATCCGCCATTTGGTAAGATCTCTGAACACTGACCAGAAGATAAAGGCAAACGCAATATGCAGAGATGGAGACTGGTTGAAGGGTGAGTCAAATATTTTTAAAAATAAAAAAGGAAGATTTAAAACATCATTTGATACTTCAGGTTTTGTAAACGAAAATTGTAAAGGAGTTGTAATGAAAATTATTCCTGCTGTAATAATTACAAAAAGCATTCTCCATGTCAGAATTTTCAACTGATATTTATCTCTACATGAAAAAAATACCATGCAGAA
This sequence comes from Chryseobacterium kimseyorum, assembly GCF_025971945.1. GTDB lineage: Bacteria > Bacteroidota > Bacteroidia > Flavobacteriales > Weeksellaceae > Chryseobacterium > Chryseobacterium kimseyorum. The sequence continues at coordinate 80,556 of NZ_JAPDHW010000001.1, read as the reverse complement.
AAAAAATCCGCTTGCCATATACGGAATGATCGACAGAGGCAGAAACGGGATAAATTTTTCGAAGTCAAAAGTGAAGGATGGCAACTGATCTAAAGAAGAAGCATACCAGGTCGCTGCATTGTAAACCGTCATAAATACAACGGTACAGAGAGTCAGTGCAAACGCCTGCTGGCGGATTTTCAATTTCTTTTCAGTCATTTACTTTTTTCTTAACATAATTATTTTTTAAAATAGAAGATCTAAAAATGATGATTCAGTATCAAATTAAAAACAATCCGCTTTTTGTTCTTCAATTGTCTTGCCAATGATTTCTAATCTTCCTAAGAATTACCGTGCAGTGTTATCATAATTCGTTAGGAATATTTTTTTAAAAGAAGCTTTAACAGGTTAACTACTCCTTTTACGTTTCCAAACATAAAGCGGCAGCGATTTCTTCAGTATATTTGTCAGTACTTAAAATTTGGAGCTGTGAATAAAATTTCAATCGAAAAAGATGTATCTCAGGAGACGATCGATAATAATGAGGAGAATTTGAAAATAGCTCAGATGAACCTTTCAGATTTCAATGAAAGAATGGGTAAAGATTATGACCTAATCTGTAAATTCACAAACGGAATTCCGCGTTTCTTTTTACAGCAGGAGCTTAGATATCCTGAAAATACAAATACAATCGCAAGTCAGATAAACTGGCTTTTAACCTGGAAACGGGAAATTAATGACAGAGGCTACTTTAAAATATTTTTTAATGATATCGAAAGGGAATTTGAAAAAATTAACCGGTACCATACGCCATACATTCAGAAGGATAAAGTATACTATAAATTAGTCGAAAATTTTAAAAAGAAATATACAGATTACACCCCTTTAGGATTTCTAAATCAGGAGGATGAAAATTATGTAAAGGAGGAAATCAATAAAAAATTCCTGCAACGCATTGGCGAGCAATGATCTTCAACTGTGAAAATTGCATCTAAACAAATTAATTTTCACCCAAAACTGAATATAAAAACAGTTTTTAAACTTTGATCTTTTTAATCAAATTTATCGCTCTCTCCCACTTCGGAAAGATTTCAATCGGTTTAGGATAATCCGGAAAATCAGATTCCCAAGGAATTAACACTTCAAGATCATTGCTATCTTTTAATTCCGGAATCCACTCCCGAATAAAATCCTGTGCTTTATACTTATTCGACTGATGGATGGGATTCGTATAGTAAATTTCAAATGCCTGCATGTGCCAGTTCATCCAGTTTGAAGTGACATCGTAGTCGATCAGTTTGCTTTCAAAATATGCAGCTCCCCAAGTCCAGTCGATATTCAGATCATGAACAAAGTAGCTGGCACAGTTCACACGACCACGGTTACTCATGTAGCCTGTCTCGTTCAACTGCCGCATGTGTGCGTCCACAAAAGGAATTCCGGTCTGTCCTTCACACCATTTCCTGAAATTTTTCTTATTGTTTTCGAAAGGGATTTTTTTATTTTTGTAACCTTTGGTTTTGAAAATTTTATCTCCGAATTTCATTCCTTTGAAGGTAAAATAGTCCCGCCACACCAACTCAAAAACGAGCCACCAGGTGCTTTGATTTTTTTTCACTTTCTCTTCGTATTCTTTTACCTTTTCAAAAATTTCTCTTGCAGAAATACAGCCTAAAGCAAGATATGGAGAAAATTTCGAACTGTAATCCAATCCCTGTGACTGGTTTCTGCTCCATCGGTAGCCCGTTAAAAGTTCAGATTTAAAAGTATAATACTGAAGTCTTTTTAATGCTTGGGTTTCTCCGCCTTCCAATAGAGGTTCTGCGGCATCATATTCTTTTTTGGTAAAATCAAACTTTGTACAGGATGGGAATTTTGTGCTTTTCACTTTTTTCACGCTCTTCAATTTGGTCGGTGCTTTAATAACTTCTCTTGGCTCCGATTCATTTCCTGCTGGAATTCGGTATGCTTTACTCGACAGAGGAATTTTTGAAATCGTAAAAGGAATATCGTCTTTATGATACAGCGTTTTTCCCCAATAAAAATGAAATTTAACCTTAGGCAAAATGTCCTGAATTTCTTTAATCAGATTGAGCTCTTCGCTCGCATATTCTTCCTCCGCATAAACATCTGAAATACCGTACTTCTCCACCAGTTCAGGTAAAAGCTCTGCCGCGGAATCCGAGCCTATGATCAAATGTCCACCCACCTTTTCCAAATTTCTCTGTAGATCTACCACGGACTGTTCGATAAATTTAAAACGGTTAATATCCCAGTTTTTAAATCCTAAATCCAGTTTTTTGAAATTGCTTTTTTCTAAAGCATAACAGAAAATCAGTTCATCACATTCCTGAACCGCCTTTGTCAACGCTTCGTTGTCGTGAAGTCTTAAATCATTTTTAAACCAAACCAATCCTGTTTTCATGCCAGTTTTTTTTTAATGATAACAAATTCAGAGCCTATTCATCTATAAACTGGTTTTATTTTGATGGTTTTGAAAGTTTTCCAAATTTGATACCTGACTTCGAAAAAGATTTTAATTTATCTGTATGAACACAAAGCAGTGTCAGAGAACGATGTTAAATTTAAACAGCATGAGAAACAAAACTTTGAACAGCAATTTCCGTAGATCAAATTTAAATTTACGCTCCGTTAAATCTGATTAAAACTAAAACAGACGATCAAAGAGAGTAAATAAGCCCAAATGCAATTGATCAATTAAAAAAGCCCAGACAATATCAGGGCTTTGTAATGGTTTTATTAAATTCCTGAGATATCAGGAACTTTACTCACTTGTAGAATATTAATTTATTCTTGTAGAAAATTCATCGATAGGAAGTCTTGCCTTCTTTGCTGATGCGAGATAGTCGTTCTCAGCATCACGATAACCTAATGATAAAATTACTGAAGCATGAAGCCCCTTTTCGGTCAAGCCTAAAACTTCATCAAATAAAATAGGATCAAAACCTTCCATGGGTGTTGCATCCACTTTAAGTTCCGTCGCAGCAATCAAAGCCGTTCCCAAACCGATATAAGCCTGTTTATCTGACCAGATTGCATTCTGCTCAGGTGTCTGGATAGAGAAATACTCCGTCAAACTATCCTCTAACAATTTCAGTCCTCCCTGTTCCAAATTCCGCTGCTTTTCCATCATGTCAATATATTCATTTATGTATTCATTAGTGATTTTGTTGAATCCTGCGAATACCAATAAGTGAGAAGAATCGTAGATCTGCGTATTGAATGAACCTTCACCAAGCTTTTTGCGCAGCACAGGGTTGGTGATGACAAACAGTCGGTACGGTTGTATTCCACAGGATGAAGCCGTAAGATTGACAGCTTCTACAATTTGAGCGACTTTTACCTCACTGACCTTCTCATCTGAGTATTTCTTAACAGCGTAACGCCATTTTAAATTTTTAATTAATTCCATTTTTTATTTATAAGTTGTGTGCAAAATTATCATTTCAATGTGTATATTTGTAACTAAGTGACAAAAAGTTATAGTGACAAACAGGTAACCAAGTGAATGGTATGGAACAGGAATTTGATTTAGTAAAAGATTGCAGCCAAAAAATATTGGCTATCAGTGACACAATGGAGATTTTAAACGGGAAATGGAAAATGTCCATTATTGCGTGTTTGTGCTATAAACCGATGCGATATTCTGAACTTCTGAAAGAGGTTAAAGGTATTTCAGGAAAGATGCTCAGCCGTGAATTGAAGGATCTGGAAATAAATGAACTGATCGACCGTCATGTACTGAATACAGCACCTGTCGCAGTGGAATATCAGATAACAGAGTACGGGAAATCACTGAAACAACTGACCAATACAATTGCAGACTGGGGATTTATCCACAGAAAACGTATTATTGCCGGAATGAAAACTAAAGTTGAGTAGCAAATTTTTAATTTACAACTCGAACTCTGCATCACTCAGGATCATTATTGATCCAATCATCAGAATAATATGAATTGATGAAAGTGTGAAATTTAATTATCATAAAAGTTTGAAACAAAAAAAATCCCGAATCAACGGGATTTAAATTTCTTAAATTAAGAATTATTTTATTTCAACCGGAACCGAGATTTTATCCCAATCCATTGTGAATCCATTGCTGTTTACTTTATAAACCAAAGATTCCTGTTTTGTCTGTAAAGGTTTTGTTTTAACATCAACACGCAAAGCATCTTTAGATTCTTCGTATTTGTAAGCGCCCCACTGTTTTGACTCTTTGTTAAAAACTGCAGTCCACGTTCCTGATTCTTTAGGTACCAAGAAAAAGCTGTATTTACCTGCTGGTAATTTTTTACCCTGAACAGTAATGTCTTTGCTCGTTTCAAAAGTGGTTGCTTCATTGGCACCTGCACGCCAAACTTTATCATAAGCCACTAAATCACCCCAGATTTTACGGTCTTTAACAGATGGACTCGCGTAAGCGATTGTAATATTTGCATCTTTAATCTTTCCACTTGCTGTAGCCGCTGGACTTGCAGGTTTTTTAGCTTCCTGTGCAAAAGCATTCACTGAAACCGTCATTGTAGCCAAAACAACTGCAACAGTTTTAATCATTGTTTTCATATTATCTTTTATTGATTTTTTATTCAACTACGAAGTTACATCTTTCGGCTTATAAAACAGTAATCCGATTGCCGAAAATATAAGCACTGCCGCTGCCCCGATGACGTTGAGCCAAAGGAAAGAAACGATATCGAACTGATAAACGGCTATCACCGCTATTTCTGCTAAAATTGCTGAAATAAATACATTCGCTCCATTGATTTTTTTAAAGTAAAAGGCAACCAGAAAAATCCCCAAAATCGGCCCGTAGAATAAGGATCCCAAAACATTCACCGCCTCAATCAGTGAACCCATCTGAGTGGCAAACATCGCGACACCGATCGAGAATATTCCCCACGCTAAAGTATGTAGGCGACTGTACTTCAATTCAGTTGCATCATCCGGAATTTCTTTTTTAAATATCAAATGAACATCTTTCAATGAACAGGCGGCCAGGGAATTCAGCGCTGCAGAAATCGAACCCCAACTTGCCAGAAATATAACGGCAAACAGTAAACCTATCATTCCTACAGGCAGGGTATTTTTTACGAAATACAGGAAAATATAATTGGTATCGGTTTTTTCAGCGTTGTAGTTTGACTTATTAATAGCTTCCTCTACCCTGCCGTGAAGTTCTTTCACTTCGGTTTGTGTATTTTTAAAATCCTGAATTGTTTTTTGAAGTTGAGGAGAGTTGTTTTCTTTTAACTTTAAAATTTCTTTCGATTCTGCATTAAATTTTGTCTGCAAATCCTGATGCTCTTTTTCAAAAACCGCTGCCTGTTCAGGTTTTGTGTCCTTTAAAAATTGATAAGATCGTTCATTAAAATAAACCGGAGCCGGTTTCAGGGAAAAGAAAGCGAAAAGCAAAGCACCGATCAACAGAATTGCAAACTGCATCGGAATTTTAACCAACCCGTTCAGCAGCAAACCCATTTTTGCATTCGTATTGTCTTTCGCAGTGATGTACCTCCCGACCTGACTCTGGTCTGTACCAAAGTAAGAAAGTGCCAGGAAAAAACCGCCGATCAATCCGCTCCAGATATTGTATTTATCCTTCCAGTCAAATTCTGTAGTGATGACGTTGAGCTTTCCGGATTTTCCTGCCAGATAAAGTGCGTCACTAAAACCAATTCCATTCGGCATATTTTGAATAAGTAAATAACCTGCAAATGCCATCGTTCCAAGTATAATGAGAAACTGTAATTTTTGCGTGTGAGCGATTGCTTTGGCACCACCTACATAGGTGTAAATCAACAGAATTCCACCTGTTAAAACATTAGTCAGATAAATATTCCAGTTTAAAACGCTTGATAAAATGATACTCGGAGCGTAAATACTGATTCCTGTCGATAAACCTCTGGAAAAAAGAAAAAGCATCGAGGTCAGCACCCTTGTTTTCTTATCAAAACGGTTCTCCAAATATTCGTAAGCCGTGTAAACATTTAGACGCTGAAAAATTGGTATGAAAGTAATGCAGATCACAATCATCGCCAAAGGCAGACCAAAATAATACTGAACGAAACGCATCCCGTCGGTATACGCCTGTCCAGGTGCTGAAAGAAATGTAATGGCACTTGCCTGCGTGGCCATAATGCCGATGAGCACAATGTACCAGGGCATTTTGTTATCTGCTTTCAGGTAAGATTCGTTGCTTTTCTGTCCACGACCGATAAAAACCCCGTAAACTACCACCGCAACCAGTGTGAAAATAAGAACGGTCCAGTCTATATTGCTCATGCCCAGAATTTAGTAAACAGATAATAAAATATGATTTGAACTACCAGTGCGGCAGCCAGTAGTATGTACCAGGTATTCCAGTTTTTAAATTGATTGCTCATCAGTTTTTCTGTGCAGATAAAAAGTTTAAAAATAAACGTGCAGCACCCACATTTCCTGCAGGCAGCTGTCTGAAAAATGCCAACGGCGTGTAAATAAAATTCCCCTTTCCGTATTTGGCATATAACGTTGATCCCTGCAAAGGCTCTTCACCGGTGTCGTGCATTTCAAAAAGCGGTTCATACGCTGCATCCCATTGATCTGGAAAATAGGCGCCACGCTCCTGTACCCAACCGTTAAAATCATCCGCAGTAATCTTGTTCGGGAAATTAAGTAATTTATGATCGGAATTTAAAATCGTAACGACTGCATTTTCTTCCGTAACCCGCTTATTGGCAATGCTGAAGTTATACATTCCCAATTGGTCAACCGTTGTATCCTGATTGGTGTTGTACTGCATTATCAGATTACCACCGGCTTTAACATAAGACCATAAAAATGGCATCCAGCGACCCAGTTTTTTCTCAGTGTTATTGGCACGAACTCCCATTACGATCGCATCGTATTGCGAAAGCTTGGTGAGACTTCCATTACCGCCAGATAGATCCAGATTCCCATAGAAATCTCCATCTTTCAGGACATCTACCCGAATACCAGCAATGCGCAGAAACTCCGGAATGAAATCGCCTGCACCTTCTACATAGCCTACTTTTTTAACCTTCGCCTGAATATCGCCTTTCATCACAGCAACCGTTGCAGGCGCAAAATATTGAAGAGAAGGCAAATGCGGATATTGAATTAATACCTGTTTTTTATTATAAGTTGCTCCGTCTGCAACAAAATTGGCATCCAATTGCAAACGGTTCGAATTGATTGAGGCAAGCATGGTTTTTGGAATAACATAATCAACTGTAAATTCTTTACCATTGATTGATTTTAAGTCCCCGCCACCTAACCTTTCTCCGTTAAACATTAGATTGACTTTTCCATTACTGAACTGTTTATTTGAATTAATCTTAAAATTTAAGCTTAAATTCAAATCTTCATTTTCTTTAATTAAATATAGCGACTGAGCAAATTTCAGTTCTAAGGCAGGAATAATACGCATGGCTTCCACCACATCACCCCGCACCGGATCTAATTTTTTGAAAGACAATGGAAGTCTCACCTGAAACTTTTCTGAACCAATTTTTAGATCAAGCAAAACATTCAGTGGTGATTCTGCTTCCGGCAAACCGATTAAAGTTTCATTCGGAACAGAAAAAGTGGCTGCGTCCGTAACCGGTTTCGCCAACCAATACGGTTCTGTAAGTGCTGCATCAGCAGGAATCTGAATTTTATGTTCTATAGTAATTAATGAATCTTTTGACAGTTTTCTAGTAAAACTTTCAGACTGATTCAACCATTTTACATTTTCCAAAACAACAGGATTTTCAGCTCTTGAAATCAAATTTAATTTAAAGTTATACTGATCTCCGGCAACAGCTTCAGCCTGATTGGTCACAACCTCACCCATAAATCCGGCACAGCTTAAAATAATTTGGTCAAGAGATTTTATTTTATCCTTTTTCAGGTCTGAATCCTTTAGCGCCATGACCTTTTTTCGTAACGCGAGCAAGGCGGGCAAGCTTAGATCAGGCTCATTAAAATTAAAAGCAGAAATAATTTTATCCAGTGACTGATCAATATCAGCGTTTCCTTTTGCTGTCCATGATTTTATTACGCCATCGAAAAGTGTTGATTTTGCGGGCTCACCGGCAACGTGACTGAAATATTCAGTTTTGATTCCGGCTACAGACTGCGTTCCTGCACCCTGACTTTTATGCAGACTTCTGCTTAATCCTGCCAGTTCACCATAGCCCATTCCCAACTGCGCATCGTATTGCCCAACGGTAATTTTCAGTTGATCTTCAGCAGTGGTATTGTTAGACCCGAATCGGAAAGTATTCCATAACACACGTTTTGGTTGCCATGCATTGACATATTTTAATTGATTGGGGAAAGCCGTTTTATCTCCAGCTAACCTGAACGCTTTATCTGCTACCACAGCAGATGCTGCATGTTGTCCGTGACCAGCCGCCGCAGTTGGCGGAAAACGACAGATGATCACATCGGGACGGAATTTTCGGATGACCCAAACTACATCAGCGATAATCATGTCCTCATTCCACTGTTTAAAAGTATCGGCCGTATTTTTAGAAAACCCAAAATCAATCGCGCGGGTAAAAAACTGCTGGGCACCGTCTAACTTTCTTGCTTCTAAAAGTTCATGCGTTCTGATCAAACCCAAAGCAGCTCCCTGTTCTGTTCCCAATAAATTCTGACCGCCATCACCTCTGGTTAACGATAGGTAACCCGTTTCCACATTTTGTTCGTTGATCAACCAGGATAATAATCCAGTATTTTCATCATCGGGATGAGCCGCCAGATATAAAACTTTAGGAATATTTTTGAGAGTTTTGAGTTCGCGGTAAATTTCAGATGATTTTGAAGGACGAACCTGCTGGCCCAAACAAAAAACCGAATAGAAGCCAAGAATAAAGACAGTGATTACTTTTCTGAACATTTGAATTTGCTTTGCGGGGCAAATATAAGTAAATGGTTTTTCTTTCAGGCTTTAAATAAATAATCACATATTTGCTGATAATTTGCTCATTTAAACAGATTAAAAACAAGGGTAATTCTTTATTCTAAAGGATACTGAAATTGTAATTGAAGAAATATTTAAGCAAATGCAAAAACCCGCCATGAAAAAATCTGTGGCGGGTTTTAGAAAGATATTTTAACCTAAAAGTGTGTTGAACTTTCTCAGAATAGAATCCTGCAATCTGTAAAATGACGTAAAATCAGTTTTAAGAAATAAGTTTAAAGGAAGAAGTTCAGAAGTTGAAAATCTGCTGTTTCCACTAAAAATGATTACAGGAATATTCTTTAAAATTGATTCAATTTAAGAAGAAACATATTCTCCCTCCTCCTCTTTGTGCCAGAATGTTACGCGTTTTGAAGTTACTTTAATCAAACAGATACCAGGCGTTTCTATACCCTCCGGAAACCATTGTTCAAGACCGTCAACCCACTTATCTTCCAGAGTTTCCTTATCCTTGGTAATCGTTGCGGTACCGTAACACTCGATGAACAGCATATCGTCAGTCTGATATACCAGACTTACCTTGTCATCTTTCTCGATTTGACGGACCCTATTACTGTCTTCAAATGTGAAAAACCATGAGTCTCCATCATACTCCACTTTACCATTGTTGCTCATTGGTCTTGAATGTACAACCTGTCTTCCGTCTGTTGTGGTCATCATGCAGAAGTCGAGGTCTTTCATTTTTTCTGCGATTGTTTTCAGTGATGCTTTTTTCATTTTAAATATTCTTATTTGTTTTGGTGTTAAATTTACGGGGCATCCCGTCCTGTGTCTTAACCAAAACACGTACCGATATGAGCGAAAAGTCTTTCATTCAAATTTTCTTCGTCAGTTGAAATTTTGTACTTTAGGTAAAAGTATCTGCTTCAATTTTCGCAGTACCCAAGTTCTTGTTCATTTTGTCAATTTAAAATTCATCAACATGATTAAACAATTATCTATAGCAGTCTCCGTCATTTTCATTTCCTGCGAAAAGAGTGAAAAGTCTAAGCTCGTAGAAAAAAATTATATTCCCACAGAAATCCAGGCAAAAACCATCAATGCGGAACCCAATGAAATCAGGATAGACAGAGAAAAAGCAATTTCTGCTCTGTCCTTTATCAACGGGTATATTGAAAACTCAAATAAATTGAATCAGGGAGTTGATATGCTTGAATGGGTGAGTTCAAATAATTTAACCACAAAAAAATTTAGAATTGAACTAAAAAAAATAATTGACGATGCCAACAAAGCTGATCCTGAACTGGGAATTGATTTTGACCCAATAGTCAACGGTCAGGACCATCCCGACAAAGGTTTTGAAATTGAGCAGCTTGATAATACAGACTTTATGATCGTTCGGGGAATTGACTGGCCAGATTTTAAACTTACTATAAAGATGGTTGAAGAAAATGGAAACTGGCTCGTTGATGGATGCGGAGTTGTCAATATCCCATCAGCAAAAAGAGCGAAACGATAAGAAGACCATCGTTGGAAACTCCTTAAGTAGCCGTACATTTAGAACAATGACCATTTTTACAAATACATGTTATTCTTCTTCAGGTGAAATCTTTTGCAGATTGGCTGATTTTTTTTATCTTTATAACTAGTTAAAAAATGAAACCAAGCCGGATTAGACTTAACGCTTCGGTGGTCAAAATACTATCCAAACACAAAAAAATGAAAAACAGATTAAGTATTGTTTGTAGATTATCAATTGCTTTAGTAATGGTATTCTCAAGTTCATTTTCCTACGGGCAGGAAATCATTAATAACAGTCAAACAGAAATAGTAAAATTACCTGCAGAAAAAATTGTAAGATATTTTAATAATTTTAACGATCATCATCTTACTGATCATTCGCTTAATAAAACGAAAATCGAATCTGTCACCAAAAGCAATAATAGCACTACATTTTATCTTTCTGAGAACAAAATTTACGAATCCGCTGTTATCGTAACGAATTTAAATGCCTATCAGAAAGCTGTGAAAGAGAAATCTGTGAAAGCGAACATTTTAATGCTATTCAAAGGGGAATATAATGCGGAGGTGCTCAAACATCCTATCAAACCAATTATCAACAATTCATTTTCTAAAAACGGAATACTTAAATGGAAAATCACGGTTGAAGGATCAGAAGAAAATTCAGCAAAATTAACCTTCACATTCGATTCTTTAGATAAGATAAATAAACAGAAATTTATCACCCAATTCTCAAAAGGTATTGACAATCTCTTTAACTATACTATTCAAAAGATATTTGTGACAGAGAATTTTAAACGTGATATACTCAACTATTTAGCAAAAAGTTCAAAAGCTGACGCTACTGATGTTCAACCGACCAAAGGCAATTAAAAAACTTCTGCAGACAATTTTTTAACAGAAGGTAATACGACTTTTATTCATTTTTTATAAGTACCTGCTGTAATGAATAATCAGCATTTGATTATAATCAGAAATCTTAGTGATAATAACAAAATAAAAAATTCCATATCTGTCAGCGATCAGGATTTTTTTCAGGGAAAATAAAAGTCAGATCAAAAAAATTTCAATTATTAAAAACACTAAAAAAAATACACTATGATCATTTTCGGAACACGAGCCAAAACATTAGTCCCAAAGGAAACTCAATCCTATGACTGCGAATACTGCCATACAAAAGGCAGTGTTACTTTTGCTTTTATAGCGCGATACTTTCATATTTTCTGGATTCCTATTTTTCCCACATCGAAAAAAGGAATCAGCCAGTGCAGCCACTGCAAACAAGTGCTGTATGCACATGAAATGAGCCCAAAGATGAAGCAGGATTATGCCAATGCATCTGCGAGCGCAAAAAGACCAATTACCCATTACTTTGGATTGTTTATTATTGGCTTAATATTCTGCGTGATTATTTACGGAGTTTTCACCAATTCAATGAATGAGACTAAATATCTGGCCAATCCAGCAGTAAATGATGTCTATAGAATCGAGAAAAACGGCAACTATACGCTTTATAAAGTTTCTGAAGTAAAAAGTGATACCTTAATTTTCAAACCACATAATAAGGTGGCGGAAAAGTACATGAAATTATCCGAACTGCAGAGGAAATATAAAAATGACTATTCAGATGAAACGATTAAATTCACCAAGGCTCAAATCAATTCAATGAAAGAAAGTTCTAAGAGTGATTTTGGGAAAATCTACAGTATTGAGCGAGAATAAATACATTCTTCAATAAAGATTTATTGAACCCGAAATTTAAATTAGTAATCAGCTTATTGATGCCGATTACATAATTTAAGATAAGACTTTGATAATTAAACAGGATGAATTGAAACTGTTATAAACTGCTAATGACAGAAAAATCAATTGCGGATCAGTAATATTACAGAAAATTCAGTTATTTGCCTTGAGCTGAGTGATCTGAAAGAAATATCTATGAATGAAGCAGCCACTGATTATCTCACCATCTACAAAACTCTGCCAAAAGTTGGTGAAAAAAAAATACCTACGGAAGGGAAAGCTAAGGCGGTAAGAAGGATGAACTTTTATGGATTGACAGTGATTTGCTTGACATAAATGGGATGAGTTGACTTACAATTTAAACAAAGAACTAAGTAATGATGAAAACACGAAAAAAATTTGATTTCGAGTAGTATGTATAATCTTTAATATCAATGATCAATAGAAATCACGATTATCTGCAAGAAACCAAAAAGACCACTGAGAATTTCGCCTCAAGGTATCTTGGGCCGATTTTATATTTGATATTTTTTCTGACGAGTCCACTTTTTGTCATCGTGGGAACCTTTGTTCTTACGCCGATTTTTTATTTAGGTTTATACAGAAACATTAGAATTACCAAAAAGTTTTTCCTTGTTTCGTTTGGTGTTTATTTGTTTCTGTCTGTGATTCTGTCGCTCTCGCCAAGACTTCAATTTGAAAGTTTCAAATTTTTTCATCCCAATTGGCAAGAAGTTGACGGCAAAATAACAAGTTTCAAAACAGATTGGACGCCCACAACCAAAAACTCTGCCTCTTCAGCAACCGCCATGATCAGTTATGCTTACACGGTGGACGGAAAGCGCTACGAATACTACACCAGAGATGCAGTAGCCCATTACTCAAACCAGATATGGAATACCGAAAGCAATAAAGAGAATTATAAAAATCTGTTGGAAAAAGCATTACAAAACCACATTAAGAACAGAGAGTATAAAATCTTGATAAAGAACAAAACCATGAGCAAATTATTCATTCCACTGGATTATTTCTCCAGTCCGTACTCGTTTTATTTTCAATTCCTGATCATCATTTTGAAATTTTTAGGTGTGTTGGCAATAATAATCTTTTCACCAGCTTTTTTTACTTTTTTAAAGGAATTTTTGAGAAGATGAAGGTTTGAAAATTCGGCAGAAATATATTTTCTGCATTGTTTTCTGCACATTTTTCTGATCAAACCTGTCCTTGCCGTCTGAGCTGTTTTATTTTTAATAAATTGTACAAACAATTGTATAAACTGTACACTTGTAAGATTTTATCTGTTTATAATTTTGTATAAAATAAATTGTAGAGCAGATTAAACGATATATCACGCAAAGATTTTCTTAAAAACTCAGCATTGGCAATGGCTAGTCTTACATTAACCCCAAATATTATGGCAGCACCTTCTATTTTTAGTGATGAAAATATAACAGCAAGTAGAAAACTAATTCTAAAAAATGTCCGACTAGAAATTGGTTTTGAATATGAAGAAAATGAAGTCATCTCAACAAAGACGGATTTGTTTCTCATCGAAATTGAAAACGGTAAGATCATCAATATATCGCCAAACAATGCCAATGCAAAAGCAATTGATGTAAAAGGATTTCTAATGCTTCCGGCTTTTAAAGATATGCACATCCATCTAGATAAAACCTTCTACGGCGACAAGTGGCAGGCAGTAAGAAAAAGAAAAGGCGGTGTAAAAGGAATGATTGAGCTGGAAGAAAAACTGATGCCCGAACTTCTTAAAACGTCTACCCAAAAAGCAGAAAAGATGATTGAACTGCTACATTCCAAAGGGACTTCTTTTGCCAGAAGCCACGTGAACATTGAACCGACTTCAAAATTAGATTCACTGAAAAATCTGCAGATAGCATTAGAAAATAAGAAGAAAACTTTTGGTGCAGAGTTGGTTGCGTTTCCGCAGCATGGTGTCTTTTATAAAAATTCAGTCCCGTATCTGAAGGAAGCCGCAACCATGGACATCGATTTCATTGGTGGTGTAGATCCTTACACCATTGATGGAGCGATTGAAAAGACGCTTGATTTCACAGTGCAGCTGGCATTAGACCATCAAAAAGGAATCGATATTCACTTGCACGAAACGGGAGAATCCGGCTTGAAAACAGTGGAATATCTGATTGATAAGGTCAACGAAAATCCTGCTTTAAAAGGGAAAACTTTTCTGAGTCACTGTTTTATTTTAGGTAAATTAGATAAAAACAAGCAGGAAGAAATCGCCGAAAAATTAGGAGATGCAAAAGTCGGAATCGCTTCTACCATTCCTTTTGGAAATCTCATTATGCCGCTTCTTACCTTACAAAATCATGGAGTAACAGTCTACACAGGAAACGACAGCATTGTCGATCACTGGAATACGTATGGTATCGGAAGTGTATTGGAGAAAGCCAACCTCTACGCACAACTCTATGGCCAGTCCACAGAATTTATGTTATCGAGATGTTTAAAACTGGCGACAGCAAATGTTCTTCCACTGGACGATCAGGGCAATCAGCAATGGCCAAAGGTTGGCGACGATGCGACTCTGGTCTTTCTGGATGCAAGCTGTTCGGCCGAAGCAGTTTCTAGAATATCCGATGTGAAATCATTGATTCATCAGGGAAACATCGTTTTTTAACTAAATTAAAATCAATGAAAATTTTATTTTTTCTATTCGTTTTTTGCAGTGTCAGTGCCTGCGAAAAAAATACAGTTCAAACTTCAAAAATAAAAGGGATGCAGCAGGAAGATCTAGTCAACATGGTGATGAAAAATGACATTACAAAAGTAAAAGAAGCCTTAGAAAAAGGCAGCAACGTCAATACAACCGATCAAAACGGAAGATCACTTTTACTCATTGCGGTAATCAGAAAACAAAAAGAGATGGTAAAACTTCTTGCACAGTATAAAGCAGACGTGAATCTCCAAGACGTGCAGAAAGACAGTCCGTTTTTATATGCAGGAGCCAGCGGACAGACAGAAATTGTAAAATTATTCCTACAGAACGGAGCCCGATTCGATATTTTTAACCGATATAACGGAACTGCTTTGATTCCAGCCTGCGAAAGAGGTCATGTGGAAACCGTCACAGTTCTCGCCGATACGGAAGGTTTCCCTATCGATCATGTAAACAGACTGGGTTGGACCGCGCTTATGGAAGCTGTAGTTTTGGGTGATGGAAGCACAAAATATCAGCAGATCATTCAGATTCTAAAAAATGCAGGTGCAAACATTGACATTCCTGACAAAGATGGCGTGACAGCTTTACAACATTCCAAGTCATTAGGTTTTAAAGAAATTGTGAAAATATTAGAGTCTTAAGATCTGAAATTTCATCTGGCTGCATTTCTGTTTTAAATTTTACTAATTTTAAGCAAAAATCAGTAAGGATGAATCAGCAGTCAGATCACTTTCCCGTTTTGGGTATTCAGGATTTCAGTGACAACGGAAATTCGGGAGGTCAGATTCTGTTCAATGAGCTTCATGGTGAACGGTCGATCGATCTGCCACACAAACACGATTTCTTCATCATTAATATTTTTAAAAAAGGAAAAGGAACTCATACCATAGATTTTGTTTCCCACCCGATTCAGGATCATCAAATCCATTTGGTTTTCCCGGATCAGGTCCATCAATGGAATATAGAAAAAGGAACAATCGGTTATCAGTTGATGATTAGCAGATCCTGGTTTGAAAACCTTCTCTCGTCGCTTAGATTTTCGTCTTTATTTTATCAGAATCATCCTGTTATAAATCTTTCAGAGAATTTCTGTCAGTCTGTGTTATATGAATTTAACTGCGTTCAAAAAGAAATGGAAGAACAGAATATTCTGTGGGAGATGGTACACAGGCGGTGTGAAATCATTGGTTTGATGATCAGTAAGTCTGTTGAGCCGAGTTTCAAAGATTATGAAACCAAGCACTCCAATCCTGTTATTTCTAAATTTTCAAGTTTAATCGATCTTCATTTCAAAGATCAGCGCTCTGTTTCTTTCTACGCAGAGAAACTTCATATTTCGGCAAATTATTTAAATATTATTTGTAAAAAGAATCTCAACACATCTGCTTCATCATTAATTCACAATAGAATATTACTCGAAGCAAAACGGCTGCTTAAAGTTTCTGAAATGTCTGTAAAAGATATTGTATATGATCTTGGATTCTATGATCACGCCAGTTTTTCAAAATTTTTTAAATCTAATATGGGCATGACGCCTACTCAATTTAAAGAGAAGATCTTTTAACTACAAGACCGAATTAGATAATTGACTGGAAATTTTTTTAACAAAAGAAACAAAGTATATTTTATAACTTAACAGTATAGTAAGTAACATTTTCTCGCATTTCGTTTAACTCTGTTTGCGGTCAGTAAAAAGACTTTTGCATATCTTTGCCAAACTTATGAGTACGCAAGAAACTTTGTCCGATAACAGCTTTAGCTTCGATCTGATCATTCAGGCCTTAGCCTCTTCTCCGGCACCGACCTCCATTTATTCGGGCGAAGATATGATCATACGTTTTGCCAATGAAGGAATGTTGGCGCTTTGGGGCAAAGACTCTTCTGTGATAGGTAAACCCTTGATGGAGGCTATTCCGGAACTGGAAGGACAACCATTTATGGCACTCCTCCAGGAAGTTTGGCGTTCAGGTAAAACATATTCAATACATGAAGCACCTGCAAAACTCATTAAAAACGGTGTTGAAGTATTGGATTATTTTGATTACGAATATAAGGCACTTACCGATCGTCATCAAAAAACATGGTGCATACTCAATACAGCACTTGAAGTGACCTCGAGACGTGAATTTCTGCAGCAGCTAAGGCAAAAAGAAGAAAGAGAACATGCGCTAAATGAAGAAATGGCTGCAACGCTTGAAGAGCTCACTTCCACGAACGAAGAGCTCAACAACTCTCTGAAACAACTCGATCAAAGCAGAGAATATATCCGGACAATTATTGAACAGGCTCCTGTCGGAATCGCCATGCTTAAAGGATCTGATCATATTATTGAAATCGCCAATCCTGCCATCTTAAATATTTGGGGCCGTAAAGAATCGGAAGTTATTGGACGGCCTCATGAGACTGCACGGCCAGAATTGCGCGGCCAGGCTGTAAATACTTGGCTAAAAGAAGTTTTCAGAAGTGGAAAACCTAAGATCAACACTGAGTTTACAGTAAGACTGCATCATGAGGATGGATTGCGGGAAGCAATAGTTAACTCTATTTATCAGCCTATTTTCTCAGATCGAGGTGAGATTTCCGGCGTACTGGTTATTATTGAAGAAATAACTCAGCAGGTTTTAGAGCGGCGAAAGAATGAAAATGACCAGTCGATGTTGGCTTTGGCTATCGATGCCGGAGAGCTTGCAACTTTCTATTACCAGCCTGCTACGAACCTCTTCTCGGGCAATAAATTGCTGAAAAACTGGTTCGGTTTATCATCGGAAGAGAATATTGATTTATCCATTGCATTAGCGGTGATCGTGCCAGAGGATCGCGACCGCGTGATCAAAGCAATTTCCAAGTCACTTGATAGAGATTCTGAGGGTCATTATTTTATAGAATACAGAATTCAAAACGATACAGATAAAAAAATAAGGCTTCTACAGGCCAGTGGAAGAGTTTTCTATGATCAGGATGGAAATCCGCTTAGTCTCAATGGAACTCTAAGAGATATCACCAAGCAAAAGAAAGAAGAAGAGCGCAAAGATGATTTTATGGGCATGGTCAGCCATGAACTCAAAACTCCACTCACTTCACTGAAAGCTTATATACAGATTATGCAGAGAGTGGCTTCCAATGAAGAAGACTCTAAGCAGTATAACATACTGGAAAAATGTTTAAAGCAGGCAGATTACATGAACAGTATGATTAATGGTTTTCTTAACGTATCGAGACTTGATTCCGGACAGCTGCATATTGAGAAAACAGCGTTCGATTTCCAATTACTGCTTTCAGAAATTGAAGATGAAGTGTTCTCAACAAATCACAGTAGAAAATTTATTTTCAAATCGCCAGGTCCTACAGAAGTAGTTGCAGACCGTGCAAAGATTTCACAGGTAATTCATAATCTGATCGGGAATGCAATTAAGTACTCCCCTTTCGAAGCATCGATCATTGTGGAGTTTGTAAGTATTGCTGATAACAGTCTGATGGTGACCGTTCAGGATAAAGGAATCGGTATCTCTACAGAAGATCAGGAGCGGATATTTGACCGATACTATCGGGTAAAAGATATGAGCAGCAGATCTATCGCAGGTTTCGGAATCGGACTTTATCTTTGTAAAGAAATTATCGAACTACATAGTGGCACTATTCAGGTACAGAGTTCTAAGGACGAAGGTTCTACTTTCTCATTTATTTTACCAATCAATGGACAGAAGCTTAATGACTGAAATTGAGCTTGTGAAGTATCATTTTAATGAATAATTTAGAAAAATTTATACAAAGACGATTAATAAAGCTTTCAGACATTTGTTTAAGTAATTCTTTTAGCTGTTAACTTTCCGATAGTGTAAACAATAAGAGAAACTCTCAAAAACTCCAAAAATCTTAAATTATCATGCGGGATATGCGATCGAAAATGACTTTTTTAGCGGAGAAGCATCCAAATTCCAACGCCAATACCTGCATAAGTCGCCACCGTTAAAATATCTGACAGCGGTTTTGAAAAGCGTCTTTCTGTAATCGTTTCAGCGTTGATTTGACTCTTATGTAATTTAATGATTTGTTGAGGCCTTTTCACTGGATGGGCAACCAGGCTGTCTCCTTCCCAACGGTCAACTATTAGTTTATATGATCTTCCATCAGCCTTTATTCTGTAATTTTTAGTTGGCTGAAGCTCATTTTGGATATTAATCGGAGCAGGTGCCACCTCATTAGCGGTTTCCTGAGGTTTTTTGTTTTGAGTTTCCCCCGCAGTACTGTTTCGCTGAGCCGAAGCAATATTACCATCAGCAGGCTTCTGCATTGACTCCTTTCCGTTTTCAGGTAATACTTCCGCACGCTTTTTCCGTTGATAGGTATAACAGCTGGTAAGAAAAAATGATAGTATGATGAGATAGAGATATGTTCGCATTATTCAAATTTAAGAATTAAACGCATTATTTCGTATTTTCTTTTAAGTGATTTTGTTTTTAGAGCTAAAATATGATTAATAATAAAAATTATAAGGCATCAATTAAAATTATCACTTCTGCATGATAAATTTCATATCCATAAATAATCTACTCTTAATGTATTATTTTTGTGGTATGTATAGGCTCTGAGGTACCAGCCAGTGCTATTAGCTTAACGATGCATAAAATTAAAAATAACTATGAAATTAATTTTAAAAATATTGAAGTTCGTCGGAAAACTTATAGCAGGTATTTTATTTTTGGTGTTGCTTTCCGGATTGTGTTACCGCATCTTCAGTCCAAAACCAGTTCCTCCCGGTCAGCTGGTTGATGTAAACGGCAGCAAAATTCATGTCAGAATAGAGGGTGAAAAGCAGGATTTACCTACCATTATCATTGAATCCGGCGCGCATAGTAATACCGATATGCTGCATTGGCTGGCAGAAGGTCTGAAAAGTAAAACGAGAGTGATACGCTATGACAGAGATGGAAAATGGTTTAGCGAATCGAGTGATGAGAAACGGTTATCACCTGAATTTTATGCTCATCAGCTTCATGATTTATTAGAAAAATCCGGCGAAAAACCACCATACATTTTGGTGGGTCATTCTATGGGAGGACCATACAGCAGAATATTCAGAGACCTGTATCCAAAGGAAGTTGCAGGAATTGTCTTTATAGATTCCAGCCATCCTGAACAGTGGAAGCGGTTAGCTCAAAAAGAGCTGGTACCAAAAGGACAGGCTAAACTTTTAAAAGCAGGATCTATCATGGCAGATTTAGGTATTTTAGGTTCTTATAATACGATATTGAGTAAGGAAGTGCATGATGGCGACGGATTACCAAAAGAGTTACACGGCCGATCACGGTTGTTGACAGCAAATTCCGGAGACGTTTACCGTATGTTTTTAAGAGAAAATAAACTGACTGACGAAGTCCTTCTACGAGCAGGAAAAGCTAAAAAATTAGATTCATTACCTGTTTTGGTCTTTACTGCGACGGAACAGTATAAAGAATCTCAAAAACAGAAATACAGAAAAGAAGGAATTGACCCTGAGAAGCAGGTTCAGTTATGGTTTGACATGCAAAAAGAGCTTACAGAACTTTCTTCTAACGGAAAACAGATGATCATGGATGCAAGTCACGGTACGATTATTACAAAAAAAGAGAACGCTGACAGAATAAATAAAGAGATCATTTCACTGGCTGAAAACATTGTAAAGAAAAAGTAAATACATCTTTTTTCATTATCCGTTTTTAAAAACCGAAAACTCAGCAGCACGTCTATTCCACTATTATCAGCGGAAATTTTACTAAGAGATATATCTGTAAGTTTCAGTTTCTGTGGCTAACTGTAGAGAAAAATGTTCCTCATTCTTTTTAAAAATAAAGTCAGAATTTAAAATATATAACTCATGCTGAAAGGCTGAGGAAAATATGAATTTCTATCCAGATGCTGAACGATAAAGCAAATAAAAGACAGTACCACAGCACATCAATCTGTTTACTGAGTTTTATCCAGAAAACTACGATAAAAAAAAGCGGACAGGTCACCAAATAAGTCAGAACAGCAATGGCTAAAACCATAAAAATATCGTACTGAAAATCATCTAACAGCAGTGAAAAGCCAAAATGCAGAGACCACACTATAAGAGGTAAACTCAGGCATAGAAGCCACTTCCACAACTTCTTCAGGATCAGCTTTTCAGCCGACTGACGGTAATTTTTAATAATTAAGAAAAGTGCAGCTATCCATAATAAAATAAGTACAGCAATCTGAATTCCTTTATTTCTGACGGTATCGGAACGCGTATTAATATTTTCAGATTTTACAGACTTATTATTTTCGAAATGCAGAATCTTCGTACGCTCTCCATTTACAAATGTTATTTTGCTGATCAGATGACCTTTAAGATCGCGGAAAACCCAAACAGAATCTTCGATGCCCTTTTTATAAAGACCTTCGATAACAGTCTTCCCATCCTTTTTCCTCATAAATTTCCCGTCCAGTCTTCCACCGTTGAATCTTACAAAATCTTCGCCTTCAGGAATTTTTATTTTTAAGGATGTAATTGTACCTGGAGCAATCTTTTCTGTGTTACTTCCAAGTATCCGGGAGATGTCTTCATCTAACTTTTCAATTTCCAGATTTTTGTTGTAATCATCATATTTCACCGGTCTCTGTGATGTGTAGACTTCATCTATTTTTACAGCGAGTAGTGAATCAAATTTGTAAAAAGCAAAACCTGAGTACTGTAGGCTGTCTACGGGTGTACCCGACTTTAAAAGTATATATTGTGGCTGATCAAAGCTTTGCAAATATCTCGGTTGACTGGTTGAATAAAATGAAAACACAGCAACAGCTGCTATCAGATAAGGATTGATCTTCAGTCTCCAAACTGTTGTGTTCAAATTTTGAGGTTTACTGTTCAGAAAAAACCACGCGATGGCTATAACCGGTAATGTCAGAAGATCGGTAAGATCGACTGTTCGTTCAATCCTGAAAAAGGTTTTGCTGAAAAAGTCAATGAACGATTGTGAATATTCGCTCTTCCAGTAGATGAAAAATAACGCAGTCCCTATAAATATTCCTGATTTGTATTTTGGTTTTAGAACAGACCAAAAAATTGGAAATATAAATAATCCACATATATCTGAAAGCTTACCGGTAAACTGGTTATGATAGGCTTCTTTAAGATAAAAATCGTTCAACAGCAATAATCCCAGGCATATGATAAATGGCAAAGAAATTATCGGTCTTAAACGGTCTTTCATAGCTGCATATCTTGATTGCTCTGTCATGTGGAGATTATAATATTACTGATCTAAATTAAAGTAAAATGTGGATATTTTTTAATTAAATCATTTGTTTAAATTCTTTTATGTTTACAGATTTATCATTTTGAAATATTTTCATTTTTCTTCTCAATGAAAAGTAATTCACTAAGTCTATAAAAAATAAAGAATAAGCCTTTTCTTCGAAAAGGCTTATCAGTTTTAGAAAGTAAAAGGTGCTAATTTGCTGTCCCCTTTTTCTATTTCGATGACACTGCTTTTCAGGAATAATGCCGGAAAGAATTTTGAGGAATTTTCCTGTTCGTAAAAGACACCTTTTGTGTTGCTGTCGTCTGTGAGAGCTTCTAATATCTGCTCATGAATTTTTTTAAAATCTTCCTCATTTACAAAACTTAGAGAAAACTCTTTAAAACTGCTGATAATTTTTATAGTCATAATTGTAAGTGCCACATATGAGTGGTGATCTTGAAAACTTGACTCAAATGTGTGCCAAACTTTGAGCAACACCCAAAACAGGAAGTTTCATCTCTTTAAATTTGTTTTGCGCTAATAATATTTGTTTCGGCAAGCCGTTGAATTTATCCAATCGTTAGTGGTTGGTCGGTGTTTTAAACAATTATTTAAATTTACTCAACTGGGATATTCAAAGCCGGAATATTAGGTTTTAATTTGAGCACTTCATAATAAACATTTAAAACTTTTTCAAGGAACCTGCAGTTTTTGTATTTTCTTCATAATCCGGTTTATTTCCTGCGACAATACTTTCGGAAACACAATTGTATTGTATTACAACAAGGAATTAGAAATTATATATTATGCCTCTTCTATTAAAGCAAATCTTGCAAAGACTCATTCATAATATCCACCTTAATCATTTTCGGAAAAATTTTCACCCTATTTTCGTCAAATGTACTGGTAATGATTTCTATACATTCTGCAAAATTGGCATATTGCTGGTCGTTTACATGACTTGGCAAATTGGGAATTTCTACCAACCACTGGTTTTCAGCCTCTAAAACAAACTGTATAATTTTAGCTGATGGATCAATGATGCCAAAGAAATTTTCGGTGGAATCATTTAAACCGGAAAAAATTTCAAGTGCCTGCAGCAAATCTGCGTATTGGGGATCGTCAGAAGGTACCCCTTCTCTTGTCATGTAATTGTGAAAGTATATTTTCATGCGTTTATTTATTAATGTAGATAGTTTTTTATGTGTAGTTGTTTTCAAATTTAGTTAAGAAACAATAATTAAAAGTAATGTTTTTTGAAAAACTAATTATTTAAAAATATTCCGGCATCGGGTCGTTTTACCTTTGCAAGCATTCCGTTGGCGTTCCAGAATAAGCCCAGTCGCCGGATTCCCATTCAGGATTCTGTATTGGGTCGGAAGAAACAGATTCGACCTTTGGTAACGGGTTTGTTTCTGTAAGTTTGGGTGTATTTAGCCAGTCGGAGGCAATGGGTTTATAGTAAGGATGAGTTTTTTCTTCTTTAACCTCTTCCGGCTGTATATTATTAACAGGTCTTTTACTTTTCAGAAGTAAATTCCCTTCTTCATCGTAATGGTAAAACCAGTTTTTGTACCCATGGGATTAATTACAATAAAAAAGGAGTTAAATAAATCAACTCCTTTTTAATGGTATTTTTTTGTGTAGTAAATTCCAAGTTTTTATTATGCTATTCAGAATCGAAGCTTCCTATGTATTTCATTCCTAAAGCTTGAGCAATCTTTTCACCATCCATTTTTAAATTTCCTTTTACAGCAATATCAAGAATTGAGTGAGCTGTAAGAATCTTCATCTCATCAACTTTGAGAATCATCTTTTCTGCAACGTTATAGTCCTCAACCTGAAGAATCAATATTTCATCAAGCTTTCCTGCTTTGGAATTATGATAATAATTAAATTTTATAACTTTAGCTTTATCAATTTCAGCCTCTTTAAGAATGTTTTTCTTATCTAATTTATTTTCACCTACCCATAAGTAATGAATAGTTGAATCGTCAGATATATTTTCATCAGTAACTTGTTCTAATTGACCGACATATTTCAAAGTTATTGAACCTGAGGCCTTTTTTTTAGTTAAATGACTATCTTCATACGCAATTACCGAATTAAAATCATTGATATTTTGTTTCTTACATAAAGCTTCCAATTCTATTCCGTCTACAAGAAAATCGTGAGCAACACTTTTAATGTCTACAGGTTTCTTATAATATTTAATAATCATAAAATCTACATCATAAGTATCTAACTGAACTTCTTTACAAAAATCGCAACGCAATTCCTCACTTGGTTCTGCATCTTCTTCTTCATTTCCAGTTGATGGCTCATTGTCATAAACAGCCCACGCTTTCAGATATTCTTTCTGATTCAAATATTTTTCAAACTCTTTTTCTGATGCGAAATTTCCCAGCCAGATGTGCATTGTTAAATTATTTTACTTTCTAAACTTTTCGTTAATTGATCATCAGGAAGAGATTCTACTTCGTATATAAATGGAATAAAAGATAAAATTAATGGATGGCTGACACCTTCATTTGATAACCCTTCTCTTTTTCTACAAATTAAAATACTAATCATCTCCAAAGGAAAAATTTTCCAGCAATCATGATTAAAGGTATCCAAATATGATTCTCCTTTATTGCTAATATGAAATTTAGCTAGTTTTTCGAGTACATCATTAACAATATTGATGTCTTCACTTAAGTAATTATTTATCACAAATTGATAATCAGATTCAATAGAAACATCAAGTATTTCTTTAAAAGCATCACTTTTTTCGTGTGTAAGAAGTTCTTTTAATAATTGAAATACATCAGCATAACCATAGTATTTATCGTACTTTCTTTTTTCAGGTGAGATTTTTTCATTTTCATTTTTTAAAGACTCATCATATTCTGCCTGTAAATAATGTACTGTTTTTTCTAAAGCCTGTGGATAAAAACAATATGCCAGAAGAGAAGCAAAAACTGTATCCTGGAAAAACTCTCCCTTTAATTCATTATTTTCTTTGCATCCTTTTACAAAAGCTAAGTTCAGCCAATAATAAGCATCAACGAGCTGTTTGAAATTTTCAATTTCAGGTTGCTTACTAAATTCCACGATTGCTCTTTCTGATCTTACATAAAATATTTTTTGTATGATGCCTGAAATAGTATATTTATTCTCAAATTGCATCCCAAGTTCTGTAAAAGTTTGGAAAAACTCATCTTTATCATTTTCGATAAACTCATTAATGCAACTGTAAAAAAAATCAAAATCATTATTTCTTATTCTTCTGCTAAGATTCGATTCTGTTTTTTTAATTTGAGTGTCTAAATATTTTTTGTAATTCATAGCTATTTATAAAAAATATTTTTTTTTGGAAAACAAATTTATTTTGAAATTATATATAATCATTATTATCGATTTGAATCTAAAGTTGAATAGATTTATAAGAAAGAGATTTGTCGACAATTTCTTCTGCGGTTAAATCTTCATATTCTATAGAAAAAAATAAATCCGATGCATTTGGATCCGGTACATGATCTAAAAATTTCTGAAGCATTGCATCATTTTCTTCTTCAGTTTTTCCAATAGCATTCATTATATCTTCTGCTAATTTTATTAATTCTTCTTTATTCATCACATAACGCATTGTAACATATTGAAAATAATTACCAACTTGTAATCGGTCGATTGATATTTGTCCAAAACTTCAAAAGATTCTCTGAAAAAAAGAAAAATTCACGGTCTTTTTCTTCCTTATCAATTGCAAGCCCAATCTCTGGGAAAATTATATGTGTCCGACTACGAATTATACTTTTTTGAATATCTACATTTTCTGATATGTATTCTTCAATCATTATATTATTAATTATAATGTTGCTCGAAATTTTAAGCACATTCAATTGTGAAAAACAATTGTTGTCAAAACGAAAAATATAATTATCATTTTGATAAATTTTCTTTCCTCCAACACCAACACCCGCTTTGGAAGTAATATTATGTTTTTTTATAAAATTATGCTCATCCATACCAAACTCATATTTTCCAATACTTTTGTACGGTATAAAAATCATAGTAGATTCAGCTGTTGAAGAAAAAGTCTGCAAATCATTATATCTTTTTAATAGCGGTTTTTCGTAGATGCTTTTAACGGAGTCTGCATAAATTAATATTTCTAGAAAAACTTCTTTTTCAAAATCTGCGTAAATTGATAATGAAAATTCAGAAAAGATAAAAAAATCTCCATCCAACTTTGGATTTTGCTCAGTCAAAAACTGTTGAAAGTTTTCAAAATTTATAATTTTTTTATCGACAATAAATTCTTTGACAACTCTTGCAGAAATAGTTATTAATTTCTCAGCATCATCATATTCATAGAAAAGATTTTTTGCATCCAATTTACTGATCTCCACTTTTTGAGTGCCTAAAGCAATCTCATTCATCTTATTTTTATTAATTATAACCATTTTACAATTTTAGTTTAACGATATAGGTGCTGTCTCTTTAATCTTTGTCCTTCTGCATTCGTTATATATCCTTTATTTTTTGCATAATCAATCATCTCATGCATCCCAACATCATATTTATTTCCGAATTTTCTCTTCACATCTCTAATATCCATTTCCATCGCCTTTCCAAACTTACCTCTACTAATTAAATCTTCTTGCACACTCCTCCATTGATTTGCCGTGGTTCTGTTCCCCCAGCTTGCAGTTTGGAAATGATCTGCATTATCCATCATTGTTGCTGGCCCCTTGTAATGGCTTATTCCTGATCCGCCCGCTTGTGAAGCTGCATTCGCTGGCATGTGATTCACCTCACCACCGAGCCCCCTATTTGCCTTTCGCGTAGGTCCATAACCACCTCCGGATTGAAGTCCAAGAATATCCACCCAAACATTAGAATCATGAACGAAAGCATAGAAATTAGGTTCATTTGAGAATAAGCCCATTGGATCTTGAGAGATATAGTTTCCGCTCTCATTATCATAATATCTAAATCGATTATAATATAGGCTGTCTAACTCTACATCTTCATATTGACCTAATTGTCTAAACGGTAAAAAATTTCGATTACCCTTTAAATTTTTAAGCTGTCCAAATATATCATAATCTGTGCTCCAGATTATCTCACCATTCTTATCAAAGGATTGTACAGGTCTTCCAATATAATCAGAAATAATAGTATAGCTTTCACCATTAACGATCTTTGTACAAGCAACAAAACTTCCTCTTTCATACACCCACGTCACCACATTCTCAACCTTCTCCTTCTCAACAATCACATTCCCCTCATCATCCACAAAAGTTTTCGGCTCTTCTTCAATGTCATAGTTCCACTCATGCAATAGAACATTTCCATCCCAAATATAACGGGTTATTTTCTTATTTCCAATTTTCGCAATCCTTCTTCCCAATGCATCATATTCAAAACTTACCTCCTTGCCATCCGGTCGTTTTACTTTCTGCAACATTCCGTCGGCGTTCCAGAAATAAGCCCAGTCGCTGGGTCTCCATTCATAATTTTGGGTTTGAGTAGAGAAGTGAAATTAATAAAAAAGACAGATTTAATCTGTCTTTTTATGGTTCCATGTGTATCGGTAATGAAAATCATTTTATGGATAATATTCAAGTTTAGATTTCCTGCCAATTCGTTAAGAATTGTTTTTATTATGCTAATTCCATATCAACAATTCTTGTTTCTAACCCCTTTGAGTTTTTTAGTAAAATCCCTATATAATCAAAAGCATTTTTTATTAAATAGTCTATACTTTTGTAGGAACCGTCCAAAATTTGGATTTCGCCATTTAAATTTACTTCAAATTCATCTTCAAAATCAATGCTTGAATTAGTCCAGCAGTAAACATGAAAGGAATTTTGACCGTCATCATCAATATATTGATGGATATCAAAATTATCAGAGAACTTTTTTTTTTCAATTAACGTAGCATTATACCCATGTATTCTTTCATCAAATAAGAGAATTTTTTCATCCTGATTAATAGGTTGAGCCCAAATAGTTAATGGCGTCTCATCATTGGTAGCTATTAAACCATCTTCATATTTTATTCCAGAATAAAATATATAAAAAAAATCATTTTCTCCAGTAATTAGTCTACCTTTAAAAGATAATTCTGTAAACCAATTTAGGTTTTCTGTAAAATAATCAACTTCTTTAGGGTTAACCTCTGAGAAATCTTTGATGTGGTCTGGTTTCATTTCATTATGCATATTTAATTAGTGTATCCATTTTAGTATCAACATCGGCATCAACATATGGTTTTTCAATTATTACAATTTCCCCTCGCATATTTGCTGGCAACTGTGATTGAGCTATTTTATTCCTACTAGTTAAGTTATCAATATTGTTTCCTTTCATATCAAAATCAGATGCAATTTCTATTGCATGCACCCTTCCATCATTGCCTATAGCTGTAACATCTGGACTTCTACGTGGTGTTGTCTTTTGTCCTGTCATTGCTTCGTATGATCTATTTAAATGAATTTCTTTAAACTTCCCCGAGTTGGCTAGTTTGTCTGCTATCTTTTCAGATAATTCCGCATGTCCTGGACCTGTTGTTTGTCCTTTTCCAAAAATTGGGGTATCATTCACCATTCTTTTTGGAGCTAGGCCTAATCTATCTATTTCTGCATTTGAATTATTTACATAACTATATAAGGACAATCCTCCTAAAAGACCGATCGGATCCTTAGAAATATAACTCCCACTTTCTACATCGTAATACCTAAATCTATTATAAACAAGATTTACATCTGCATCAAAATATTGACCTTGGTATAAAAAAGGAATAAAATTATGATCACCTTTTCTTACGTCTCCATAGATGTCTAATTCTCGTTCCCAAACTTTTTCACCAAAATCATCATAGGATTGAAATGGAGTACCCAAATAATCACTAATTACAGAGTATTTTTTACCATTAAATAATTGAGCAACAGGCGTAAATCCATTTCCACCATACACCCACGTCACCAAATTCTCAACACTCTCTTTCTCAACAGCAACATTCCCCTCATCATCCACAAAAGTTTTCGGCTCTTCCTGAGCATCATAGTTCCACTCATGCAATAGAACATTTCCATCCCAAATATAACGGGTTATTTTCTTATTTCCAATTTTCGCAATCCTTCTTCCCAATGCATCATATTCAAAACTCACTTCCTTGCCATCCGGTCTTTTTACTTTTTGCAACATTCCGTTGGCGTTCCAGAAATAAGCCCAGTCGCCGGATTCCCATTCAGGATTCTGTATTGGGTCAGTAGAAACTGTTTTTAACTTCGGTAACGGGTTTGTTTCTGTAAGCTTCGGTATATTCAGCCAGTCTGAGGCAATTGGTTTATAGTAAGGATGTGTGTTTTCTTCCTTCAACTGCTCCGGCTGTATATTATTAACAGGTCTTTTACTTTTCAGAAGTAAATTCCCTTCTTCATCGTAATGATAGAACCAGTTTTTGTCACGCATCAGCTTTCCGCCTTTATCGTAGATACGGTCGGTACGTTTCGCACTTTCGTAGAGACAGCCCGTTGCATCAGGATTTTTATACTGCACTTCACCATCTGCATATTGTGCGGCAACGAGGCTTCCGAAGGCATCATAATCAAATCTTGTTTTTCCGCCTGTAACTTTATCCATCACCTGCATCAGACGGCTTCCGGCAGCCCACGAGTAGTCTTTATGAAATTTAGTTTCCGTTTTATTGACGGTTACTTTCTGGCTTACCGGCATTCCGATGTGGTCAAATTCAAAAACGCTTTCCACACCACCTGTCATCTCTCGGGAAAACAGTTTGCCATCACCGCTCATGTTAAGATTCATCTGCCATGGTTGCTGTATATCCTGGGTAGCTGCTGTTACAGAAGAGAGCTGACCGAGATCATTATAATCATAATTCACTTCGGCTCCCAGACTGCTTTTTAAACCTGTCAGATTTCCTCTCTCATCATATTCATAACTGACGGAATTCTGCCCCTGCTGTTCGGTGTTTACCTGCCCCAGTTTATTTCTCTGGAAAGCAACACTGCTGTTTTCATTATCCGCTTTTATCAACATACCAGAAGTATTGTACTGATAAGCTTCCCAGGTTCCGTCGGGATAGTGGGTTTGAGTTAATCTTCCGGCAAGATCATATTCATAGAAAATATTTTTTCCGTGCGGATGGCGGGTTTGTGTTACAAGACCGTCTCCGTCTCTGACGAAAATTTTCTTTTGCCCATCGAAACCGCTTTCGCCGATGATATCGTCGTTATTATTTCTTTCAAACTGATATACTTCACCTTTTTCGTTGGTGATACTCATCAGATTTTCATAGGCGTTGTAACCAAAGACTAATGTTTCTTCTTTTTTAAACGTAAGAGCATTTCTCCGTACCTGACGTTTCAGACTTCCCATCGGCGTATAACTCATGAGCCATTCTGCACGGCCGTCTGTAGCATACACCGGCAAATCATAGGCATCGTAACGGAGTTTCAAAGGCAGCTGACCGGGTTCACTGACCTCAACCACGCGACCCATCTGATCTCTGTTCCAGACTGTTTTCGTAAGAGGTTTCGGGCTGAAAACCAATAAGCGGCCATAATCGTCATATTTCCAGTACTGTTCTGCACCTACTGAATTGGTCAGTGAAGTAATCTGGTTTCTGCTGTTGTAATCATAATAGGTTTCTACTTCCTGTCTGATGCTTTTGCGTGGAAGCTTTTCATCATCATAGTATTCATATTCCACAATTTCTTCCGTTGCATCGGTGTAGCTCAACAGTCTGCCATGCTCATCATAATCCCATGTTTCGGTGCTTCCTGACGGACTAAAGCGTGCGGTAGTCTGCCCAAATTCATTGTACAGATATTGGTATTCTTCGCCATCAGGCGTATGAAAGGTTTTAATATTTCCAAATTCATCGTAGCTGTAGCCCTGCACTCTGCCTTCGGGAGTTCCAATCATTTTCAATTCCATGTGAGCGGTATAATCATACCATGTTTCGCCACCCTCGCCGTCAATCTGCTGATAGATAAGGAAGTCCTCATCATAACAGTATCTTTCGGTTTTATTATTCTGTTTCGGATAAACAACTTCGGTGTAGCCCTCGTCCTCATTATAATTTAGAAATCCCTCCATGAAACCTTCCAGACCTTTTGTATGAAGCACTCTACCCTTCTCATCATACTCCCACTGATAGCTCATTTCATTTCTGTTGGTTCTCTTAACTACCTGATTTTGCTGATCATATTCAAAAACAATTGCTTTTTTGTGAATATCCCAGACATGGGTGAGATTTCCTCTGTCATCATAGGTGTACCGAACCTGCAGATCTCTTTTATTCTTATAACAGTAATACACTTCCGAAACTTTTTTCAGCTCAGGATGAAGAGCCGTTTCTATTCGGAAACCGCTGTTAACATCTGTAATATTTTTCAGCACAATATTTCGGTCCTGGTACTCATATTCTCTCACCGTTCCGTCACCGTATTCTACTTTGATGACTTTAAAAATAGTTCCCTCAGTGAGATGATGAAAACGTCTATAGGTGTAAATATCAGTTTCTTTTCTGATAATCCAGATGCTCTCATTCGGACGGTACTGCCAGATTTTCTGATCTCTGAAATACGTCAGTTCTTCGCCAATTTCCACTGCAGGAATCAGCATCGCCATATTTTCATCCGGATGCATCCATGCTGCAAATCTGTTATCTTCTTCAGGAAGAATGAAAAGGTCATGATTATTAAAAATGCCATTTCCCAAAGGCCCAAAATCATACGGTCTGTCACTGTGCCAGATATTCGTCCAGGTTAAAGGAATGCTTCCCTGAATTTCAAAATCATCCCATTCAAAAACCATTGCTCCTGTAGCAAAGTTTACCGGTTCCAAACCATATTTACAGAGTTTTTTAGATAAAGCATTAGCGAGTTTAAATTTACTAAACGGTGCTTTTTTCAGAAGACTGTTGTTGAGTTTCTTCAGACCTTTTGTGCCTAATTTTCCTAAACCTTTCGTTAAGCCACGCATCAGAGCCATCCCTGCAAAACGCATCAGCATTTCACCGGGTGTATAAACATGCGGAATAAATGCGCCACCCACCAACACCGGACCACCGGTATTAATCTGAATATACATACTTGAAAAATTATTGTAAAAGGCAAAGTATGCCAGCGGATTTTTCTTTGGTTTATCCGGCATCGCAGGTAACATGGTCATTCCAAAAGGCAATCCCATACAGGTAAGCACCTGCTGTGGCTGGTTTCCGCTCATTTTACTTCCCTGTCCTAAAACAGATTGAGATCCGTAATAAACTTCGCCTTCATGTGGAGCTTCCTGTGGAAAAGGAATAAGATAAACCGGAATGAGTGAAGTAATATGTCTGAAAGGTATGGCGACACCCATTACTGAAGTCGTTGTGGTGGCTTTATGACGACCATGAACCATAATAGAGCCTCCCATCGGAATACCTTCCGGCAGTGAAGGGAATACGTTTCTCACAAACTGCGGAATCGGAATGGTGAATTTTAAATAATCCATAATATCAAAAACGATCCCGATAAAAGGATGAGGCAATGGTAAAGGAATCAGCATAAATGAAGGTGGAGGCGGAATGAGCGTCCAGTGGATATCAATCGCCAAGACAATATCAAAGTGCTTGCTCGTGTGCTGAATGGCTGTGGGCACAATGGCAGGAGTATTCACCTTGATTAATTTCACCTTACTTTCCGGTGCTGCAGTTTCTGCAGTAACAGAAGTTCCGCCACCGCCTCCAGCTGATTTGGTTTCTCCACCGTCACCACCCATTAAAGACTTGGCCATCGAAACCGGATTTAAAGATTCGATATTGCTTTTCATTCCGTTTTTAAAGCCCTGCGTCGTTTTTTCTTTGCTGAAAGAAGTGACATCTGCATTCACTTTCCAGGAACGGTCCGGATCCATACCGGGCTTTGAAACCTGAATTTTTTTGATCTTCGATTTATTTTGATCTGCCATGATTTTTTAGATTAATAATTAACCGTATTTTGGTTTTTCAATGCTAACCTTCCAGTCTTCTCCAAAATAATTTTTCATGATGCTGTTCAGTTTTGTCCTTTTTTCGACATCACCACTGTATTTAGTGTCCAGAACAGAGGCAACAAATTTCAGACTGCTCTGTTCCCGTGCGGATGGCTGCATGGCTTCTGCGATGATAAGGCACCGTTCGAAAGATTTTGTCATCTTTTCTTTAGATAGTAAGGTATCATTCAGTGTTCCTATAATTCTGTAACACTCAATTGCCATCGCATGTTCGCCAATATTTTCTGCAACCTCAGCTGCTTTCTCAAATGCTGTCTCTGCCTTTGTTTTTTTTGAATTTCCCAAAAGATAACTCCCATAGTTCATATACATCTGCACCTGGAGTGGCGTATCCTGATCAACCTCCTGAAATATCGTTTGAAAAGTATCTTCTGCCTTTTCTTTTTTTCTGTCAGCAATAAAAGCCTGAGTGAGCATAAAGTAGGCGGATATTTCACCTTGCTTGTTTTTCTGTTCTCTGGCTAATTTTACAGCATTTTTCAGTGCAAATTCGGCTTCTGTAAATCTGCTTTTACTTAAATGATTACTGGCCGTCAATATCTGCTGCTGAAAATCTGTATCTGCACTGTTTTTCTTTCTGTTGGTATGCGCTGCCGTATTTTGCATCAGCTGATGAATATCTACCTCTACTCTGAAACGGTATGCAGGAATATTTTCAGGTAACGTTTTATGGGTATGATGTTCTGCCCAAACCAGCTTTATGTCGTCACAGAATGATTTTTCACAAAGGGCACACCACTCCTGAATCCAAACTGTAAGTTCCTTAACGTCACTGATTCTCAACGGTGCGATATAGATAAATATCCCGGCATTTTTAATTTTCGGAAATTTCTTTTTTAATTCCAGCAGAGGATAAAATGCTTTGTAGGCATCTGTTTTAAATTGCTCATCAGAATCACTTATTTCCCACTGCGGAATATTTTCTTCACTTTTCTCAAGCAGTTCGTAGTACTCCTTCCAGTCGTCAAACAAAGTCTGCCCAAAGGAATTCATTCCATTAAATTCCTGATAATGAATCAGAAAAATAGCATCGCCGTCATCCTCATCTTCAGACAATCTCGACTTGATAAATCCGTCAAAAAGATCAGTTTCATGTTTTTCTCCGACAGCGATAAGCATCGGTACGTGTTGATTTTTAGCAACGGTCTTCTGCCACTGCCTTTTCAATTTTACCAATTCTAAATCTACAGGATTCATCAGTTAATTTAATTTTACCGTTCCACTGACGATATTGGTTTCCTCACCTCCTCCAATATTTATTTTAGCACTGCTCAGATTCGCTTCTGTTGTACCTCCCAGAGAAAGTGTTTTGGTTCCCACGTCCAATGTTGTGGGTTCAATACCAATTCCGGAAGTAGGATCACCGCCTTCAGGACCTACCCCGATTCCGACACTTGCTGTTCCCGCAACTCCGATATTATCACCCTGTACAAAAATTTCTTTTCCTTTGATATTGATATTTCCATCCTTATCCATGAAAATCTGACTGTTGCCACAGGTTAAAGAAATGGTCACTTTGCTGTCTACACTGATATTTCCTGCTCCATCGAGGAAAACGGTGTTTTGATCTTTGTCTCTGAGTGTCATTCCTCCACCATCATCCAGGCTGACTGTATGACCGCTTTTACTGCTCAGGCTTTTCACATTATTTCCGGCTCCGCCACCGCCACCAACTCCGCCATGAAACATTCCGCCCATTACGAAAGGACGGTCGGGATGCTGGTGCGCAAAATTTACCACCACCTGATCACCCACTTCAGGAATTGCCATAAAACCACGGTTCTTACTTACTTTTTCACTTCCACCTCCATCAGGAGTCATTACTCTGATATATTCTGTAGTTGTGGAACCGTTCTGCCAGTCAAACTGTACCTGTACCCTACCCTGATTGAGAGGATCTGTATTTGAAATCACCTTTGCGAATTGCGCATCGGCTCTCGGCACTTCAAATTCAGGACGCGGAATATAACCGGAATCGGCTGCAATAGCTTCAAAACTTCCGGTATAAAAACCTTTTGCGTCAACTTCATGAGTGACATCTGTAATCAGTAACTTGGTAAAATATGAGGTTTCCGAACTGTCTGCTTTTCTCATTTCAATGTCGGCGATACAGCCAGGATAAAGAAATGGTACTGTAGTATTACCCGAGGTGACAAATACGTCAGAAGCCTTGCTTCCGGCAGTTCCTTTTTGGGAAGTTTCCACATCCATAAATGAAGCTGCTTTAATAGGAGCAATTCTAAGTGATGGTGTAGTAAACGTTTTTTCTGAAATCTCATAGGCTCTTTTAGCTATATCGGAAGTATGATTTATTTTTGAACTTCCCGCTGTCAGTTTTTCATCTTTACTGCTGTTGTAGCCATAAAAAGTCGGATTAACGTGCTGAGCCTTCATTGTAATTTTAATATCACTAACACTGCTTCCGTAAGTTAATTTTACGGGTTTTTCCTGAGGTGGCAGTTTTCCAAAATGAAGAACTTCTCCGTCATAAAAAAACTGCTCGCCATACGCTTCTGCAATTCGTGCTAAATAGTTGTAATGGGTCTCTTCATATTGGGAACTGTAGGTAACATTTCCGTACTGGGCATCGACTCTGAAATCAAATTTACTGCCGCCTAAACCTTCCTTCATCACATGATCGGCAATACTGTTTAAGCTGATTTCCTGTGCTCCTCCAAAACTCTGAATATGGGGAGCAGCATCCAAAAGCACTGTTGGACTGAAACCGGTAAGTACAATATTTCCCAGACTTCCCTTATCCTGGCTGAAACCAACCTCAGTAATCACACCTACAAAATTTCGCTCAGGTCCTTCTGTGACATCTTTATATTTAAAAATGACGGTCAGTCTTTTGCCCAGAAAATTCTGCGCCTGTTCCAGATTATGATTCTCTGTATCTCCCAATGTGTCGTGGGCAAGTGTTAGGCTAAACTGATGATGTTTGAGAGCACTCTGTCGCAGGTGAAAATGTTTGAAATGCTGGATGGTTTTTCCTTCGATCACCACATCCAGTTTCACAACCCTGTTGATTCCGAAAACCTGATTTCCGGCTATGGCTGCGGCATTATGTATATTTGAAGTCGGCTGTTTTGCCCAAACTTTCCCTTCAGTGGTCAGAGGATTATTTGACTGTAAATTCTGATTCATAAACATGCCAGACATGCTTTGAGCAGTAGTGGCTGTAGACTGAATCTTTGAAACCTTCTGACTTAGTTTCTGAACTTTTCCTCCTGCACTCTGCAGCTGACTGTTCGCCTGACTGACCACCTGGCTGGTTGCTGTCTCCGTTAAATTTTGTACTGCCGTGGAATTTTTAACGTTCTTAGGAGTTTCCAGCTTTGTAGATTTATTATCCTTGAACATAAGATTTTATTTTTCGTTTTGTGAATTTATATGATTTTCCTTTTGAGATGTAGATTTTGAAATAAGCGATGCTTAGATCCTAAAAAATCTTCATCCATACAATTAAAAATTACGATATCATGTAGAAACACAGAATAGCCCACTTGATTAAGCACGCTATTCTGCAACAGATTTAATTTAAAATTCTAAATATGAAGAAGTTTAAGAAGTTGGCCAAATTCCTTCATAAGCAGAATTTCCGTAGTTGATTTTTTCAGCACTTACAATAAAGCTGATCAACATAGAATTTTCGTCTACGGCATCAAAATCTACTTCGTGCTGAATAACGTACCCATTTTCCCAGTTCAAAGTAATGAGTGTCCCTTCTTCATGAGATTTGTTAAACGTAATTTCTCCACTTGTAGGTTTGTATTTACCGTTCAGAAGGCTTTCCAGAATGTCAGATTTTTCTGTTGCCTCGATCGTCAGTTTGATTAATGCGTTTGAAGGGTCTGATGCTACACGTCCTGAAACATCTGTAGATCTTGATACGCTGTAATTAAGCTTCAGTAATTTCTGTCCTTCGCTTCCGTTGAATTTTAAGATTCCTCTTGAATTGTCTGCCATGATTTGTAAATTTTAAACAGTTAATAACTTGTAATTGATTGATTTGTAATTCAAAGATAGGAAGTGATTTTATACAAAAACCAATAATTTACTATTATTTTAAATTTTGTAGTAGTTCTACGATTTTGTGTAGTAATTCTACGACATGGTATTTAGATAATTACATTTTAGCTCTCCTGAAAAAATCGTCGTGTTGTACAGTATTACGGGATTTAAGTTCGAATAATAAATTCTTTAAGGATAATTTCGGTCATAACAAGGCCATAATGCGTTTATCTGTTTTAAATATTTAAAAGCAGTCAGATTTGTACAGTTTTTGATAAAGTTAGAGCCTAACCAAACACATTACTATCATGCAGTTTATTGATTTTAAAGAAGAGCATTTTACACAAAATGAAGAAACAGGCGATTACTCAATCATCATTTCTAAGGATGAGATAGGATATGGTGAAATTGAAATTCTTGAAAAACAGGATGATAACCATTATTCGAAGGCAGAGTATGAACTTGAAGACAGTGTAGAAAACGTAACGATCAAGATGAAAAAACCAGGTGAGATCAGAGTAAATTTTTAGTGATAATAAAATTTCTTCCTTATATGACTTCCAAAATTTTCTTTTAATAAGTATTGATAGTGGCTGACATAGATTTCTTGTGGAAGATTAATTAAAAAAACAGTCCTGAATTATTTCGGGATTGTTTCATTTGATAAATTTTCGCTCATTAAATAGATTTGAATTAAAGTTAACCGTGAGTTATTAATTTTATAAATAGTTCGTATTTATTAAAACCAATTGTTTCTTTACGAATCATTAATATCACCGCTTATATTTGCTGAAAATTTAATTTCATGAATTACAAACTTGAACTCAAAACTCAGGAACCGCATTCAAAGATCGTTTTCAACAATATTTTATTTGACCATTTTAAAGTGAATATTGTTGAAAGATACCGAGGAAAAATGAATTTCAACGCTAAGCTGATCGAGGTACTTTTCAAGGTACGAACAATAGATAATGATTTTATTAAAAGAAGAGACGGTCATCTTAAAGTTAAAATTAAAGGCGATGATTTTCAGGCTTATCAAACCTTAATGAATACACTCGACTCTTATGAATATAAAAACAAGCTTTTAAACAGACAGGATGCGGAGCAGAATTATGTTCATTTTATCCTGGGTCTGGTTATTTCTAATTATCAGTTAAATTAGAATTGCAGTTTTTTAAACCTGAAAGAAAAGCATAAAGTTTTTTAATTCTATTTTATTTTTCACATTACTGTCGTATTCTGTGGATTGCCCGTAAAAAGACCATTCACAAAGTTTTTTATTAATTCGATAAAGATGTATCTTTTCGGTAACTATTCGCCTTACTATGTTTAATTCTGAAAGTATTTACCTCGACAACAATGCCACCACAAAGACCGACCCAAGAGTTCTAGAGGCGATGCTTCCCTACTTTACAGAAGTTTACGCCAACGCCAACAGTTCGCACATCGAAGGACTTTCTGTAAAAGATGCAGTGGAAAATGCGGCATGGCAAATTGCGGATTTGATCGGTGCAAAGGAGAATGAAATTATTTTCACATCAGGCGCAACGGAAGCTTTAAATTTAGCCATAAAAGGACTTTCCCATTCATCCAAAAAGAAAATAGTCACTTTTAAGACAGAGCACAAGGCTGTTCTGGACACCTGTGAATATATGGAAACTCAGGGATTTCATGTTGATTATTTTGATGTTGAGCCTGATGGAAGTATTAACATTGAAGATCTCAAAAATTCCGTAACCAAAGAAACGCTTCTCGTGATTGTGATGATGTCTAATAATGAAACAGGTACTGTTCACGAGATCAAAGCAATTTCAGAAATTACTCAAGCACACGGTGCATTTTTACTGTGCGATACGACTCAGGCCATTGGGAAAATAGATATTAATACGAAAGACTTAGGAATAGACATGCTGACCATTTCCGCACATAAATTTTATGGTCCGAAAGGAATTGGTGCACTGTACGTTTCAAACAAATCAAAAATTAAACTTTCCGGACAGATTCACGGTGGCGGGCAGCAGAGAAATCTGAGAAGCGGAACTTTAAATGTGCCTGGGATTATCGGTCTTGGAAAAGCCTGCGAAATTGCAAAATCTGAAATGCAGAATGATGAAACGAGAATTTCCCAACTTCGTAATTACCTTGAAACAGAATTATTAAAAATTGATGGAACATTTGTGAATGGTTCGGTAAAGAATCGAATCTACAATACGACAAACATCTGTTTTCCGGGCGTG
This sequence comes from Chryseobacterium kimseyorum, assembly GCF_025971945.1. GTDB lineage: Bacteria > Bacteroidota > Bacteroidia > Flavobacteriales > Weeksellaceae > Chryseobacterium > Chryseobacterium kimseyorum. The sequence goes on along the minus strand of NZ_JAPDHW010000001.1, from coordinate 41,130 downwards.
TGGTCTGAGCAGTTGATTATCGCACTGGGAAATATTTCATTATCCAGCGGATCGGCCTGTTCATCGGTTACTTCTAAGCCATCCCATGTTTTGAAAGCACTTGGATTATCGGACGAAGATGCTTTAAGCTCTATTCGTTTCAGTCTTGGAAGATTTACAACTTCAGAGGAAATTGATTTTGCGATTAGAAAAGTAACCGAACTGGTTCATCAGTTAAGAGCATAAAAAATCCCACCGGTTGCAGTGGGATTGAGTTTTATATGTAAAACTGATTTACAGAAGTCTGTCAAAATGAATCGGTAAATCGTAGATTCTTTTTCCTGTAGCATGAAAAATAGCATTGGTAATCGCGGGTGGCATTCCTACTCCACCAATTTCTCCTACTCCTTTTACCCCGAGATCATTCACAAACTGATCATTTTCTTCTACAAACAAAACTTCAAGATCATGAATATCTGCATGCACCGGAATATGGTATTCGCCTAAGTTGGCATTCATATATTTTCCAAACTGATGGTCGAGAATCGTTTCTTCATGTAAAGCCTTGCTGATTCCCCAGATCATTCCGCCCAAAACCTGACTTTCTGCCGTTTTAGGATTGATAATTTTTCCGGCTGCAACGGCTGTTACCGCTCTTTTCACTTCAATAATTCCCAATTCTTCATCCACTTCCACTTCCACAAAAACAGCACTGTGTACTGCTCTCGCTTTTTTGCCGTAAGTCAGTGGATTAGGCATCGCAGAATTGGTTGTTTTCACCGACTTCCCCTCATTGGAAGCTAAAACATCCTTGATACTGATTTTAATTTCAGCATTATTCTTTAAACTAATCCATCCATCTCTGAACTGAACCTCTTTAAATTTAGCATCACTTAAAACTGAATCTTTTAATTTTTTGGCAAGCTTAAATAGTTTTTCATTCAGAGCCTGGCAGGCATTCTGTACTGCAGGCCCCACTGTTGCCGTTGTAAAAGATCCACCCTGAATCGGTGCGAAAGGCATTTTACTGTCAGCATACGAAAATGTAATATCTTCAATGGGTAAACACAATTCATCTGCTGCGATTTGGGTCATAATGGTTAAAGTTCCTGTTCCGATATCGGTAACCGCACTTTTAATTTCAACCTTTCCGTCGGGTGTCATAATGGCTTCTGCACGACCCAAAAGTCTGTTGGCATCCCACATACCTGTGGCCATTCCATATCCAACCAATTTGTTCCCACGCTTCATGCTTCTGGGTTCGGGATTTCTCTGGTTCCAACCAAATTTTTCGGCTCCCTGTAGATAGCAGTTTCTCAGTTCTTTGCTGGAAAATTCCTTATCGCTGCTCTTGTCGGTTTCTGAGTAATTGATCAGTCTCAGTTCCACAGGATCAATATTTAACTTGTAAGCAATTTCATCCATGGTCACCTCGATAGCGTGCATTCCGGTACTTCCACCCGGCGCTCTCATATCCAAAGGACTGTAAACATCCAACGGAACAATTTCGTGTTCCAGTAAAGTATTTTCAGCAGGATACAACATGTTTGCCCAGTTGACTACAATTTCGACATAATCTTCAAATCTTGAAGTTTCGCCGGTGGCTTTGTGGTAAATCGCATTGACTTTTCCATCTTTATCTGCTCCGAATTTTGTCTGCTGCAAAGTCGGTGGTCTGTGCCCGATCATGTACATCTGTGCCCGATCCAAAGTGACACGGACGTTTCTTTTTAAAGCCAAAGATGCCATCACAGCCATGAAAAGCTGATGTTGAGGACGGAGACCCGAACCGAAGCCGCCACCCACAAAAGGAGCAATTACCTGAACATTTTTCATTTTCAGTCCGAAAACATTTGCAACGTACATCTGGGAATTGATCGTTCCCTGTGTCTTGTCATAAATCTTTAATCTATCTTTTCCTTCATAAATAACAGTCGATGCATACATTTCCATCGGATTGTGATGCTCTGTCCCGTGACTGAAATGACTGTCTGTTTTAATAAAAGAACTTTCATATTCTTTGTCAAAATTTCCGGTCGGTTTTGGAGGCGGCGGTTTCAGCATAGAAGCCAGTCCTTTTTTAGGATCACGGGATTTTTCGAGATTAGCTTTTAAATCGGTTTCAAAATCTTCCTGCTCGTAATCGATGTCGAGTTTTGTGGCTGCATATCTTGCCAGTTCAAAAGTATCTGCAACCACCAGCGCAATGGGCTGACCGTTGTATTTGATATCATTATCTTTAAGTGGTTTAAAAACAGTTCCGGGAGGCGCATCCATATCGGCATACTGAAAATCGAACCATGCCGTTGAAGGTTTGTTTTCATGGGTGAATACTTCAATCACGCCGGCTATTTTTTTGACTTCCGAAGTATCGATTGACTTGATTTTACCTTTTGTGACAGTACTGTTGACTACATAACCGTACAGTAAATCGTCAGCCTGATATTCTCCGGCGTATTTTGCACTTCCGGTTACTTTTAAATGACCTTCGAGACGGCTGATGGGTTTTCCGACAGATGGTGTATTTTCCATAAATAATTGTATTTGAAAGTGATTTTTTATAAAGACGGTTTTGCGCCGGGACGTTGTGATTTCGGGTCTAAAGCCATCATGCAGTTTCGTACGATTGCTTTTTTAGCCAGATCAATTTTAAAACTGTTATGTTCAAAACCAACTGCACCATTTAAAATCATATCCGCTGCGGCCGAAAAATTTTCTTTTGTCGCTTCTCTGTCAACCAAAAAATCTTCTGCTTCTTTTACACGCCAAGGCTTATGAGCAACACCGCCTAAAGCAATTCTGGCTTCTTTAATTTTCCCGTTTTCCAAGGTTAAACCAGTCGCAACGGAAACCAAAGCAAAAGAATAGGAAGCTCTGTCTCTTAATTTTAAATAAGAATAATTTTCAGCAAAGCCTTTTTCGGGAAGCTCAATTCCTGTGATGAGTTCGCCATTTTTAAGATTGTTATCAAACTCTGGTGTATCGCCAGGAAGTCTGTGGAAGTCTGCAAATTCCAATGTACGTTCTCCATCAGGTCCTGAAATGTGAACGACCGCATCCAAAGCAGCAAGCGCTACACACATATCTGAAGGGAAAACAGCGATACAGTTTTCGCTGTGTCCCAAAATTGCATGAATTCTGTTGTAACCGGTAATCGCAGAACATCCGGAACCCGGTTCACGCTTATTGCACGGCGTATTGACATCGTAAAAATAATAGCATCTTGTTCTTTGCAGTAAATTACCACCGTTGGTCGCCATATTTCTGATCTGCGCCGACGCTCCTGCTAAAATTCCTTTTGATAACAGTGGATATTGCTGTTCGATAATCGGATGATATGCGGTTTCCGCATTGTTAAGCAACGCACCAATCGTGATTCCTCCATCCGGAATCTCGGTAATATCACTCAGCCCGGAAATTTGGTTGATGTCAACTAAAGTATCTGCCTGAGTGACGAAATATTTCATCAGATCTACAATATTGGTACCGCCGGCAATGACTTTATAGCCATCATGACCGTTGATCAAAGAAACTGCATCTTCAACGTCAGTGGCTTTTGTATAAGAAAAATTATTCATGGGACATCATTTGTTTTACTGACATGACAGCATTAATAATTCCTCTGTTGGCACCACAGCGGCAGAGATTTCCGCTCATCAGGTCCTGAACTTCTTCACGTGTTTCGGCCTTATTTTCGTTGAGCAATCCAACCGCACTGCAGATTTGTCCCGGTGTACAGTACCCGCACTGAAAGGCATCATGATCAATAAAAGCCTGTTGGATAGGATGTAAATTTCCATTTTCTGCAATTCCTTCGACGGTGGTTATTTCTGTTCCCTCTTTCATTACAGCGAGACTGAGACAGCTTAAAACACGTTTACCGTCAATTAAAACGGTACATGCACCGCACTGTCCGTGGTCACAGCCTTTTTTTGTTCCGGTAAGATGAATTCTTTCCCGAAGAGCATCGAGAAGAGAAACCCAGGGCAGAATTTCCAGATGATGATTTTCACCATTCACATTAAGCGTAATGGATTCTTTTTCACTATTTAACATAAATTTGAGTTTGGTATAGTGAACATATTACAAAAAAAGAACCGTTATGTCTGCATAACGGCTCATGTGGTAGTATTAAAGCTAATTTATAATCGATGTACTTAAGACCGAATTTAAATTAAAATTAAATGAGATTTAATGAATCTGATTATCATTCAACTGAAAAACATGAAGAACCTGTGGGAAAAGTGCTTCCAAAGATTCTTCAACCGCTTTCTTGGAGCCTGGTAATGTGAGAACAAGTGTTTGTCCTGAAAATCCTGCAACACCTCTGGAAAGCATTGCTGTTTTAATTCTCTGCTGACCATAATTTCTCGCAGTTTCCATAATTCCGGGAATGTCGCGGTCGATTAATGGAGCAACTGCCTCAGGAGTGACATCTCTGGCTGATAGTCCTGTTCCGCCAGTGAAAATGACTAAATCAAAATTATCTTCTTTACAATTAATCAAAGTGGATTGGATGGTATTAAAATCATCTTCAATAATCTGATAGTTGACATCTGTGATTTGATATTTTTCTAATCCTGCACAAATTGCTTTTCCTGAAGTATCTTCTTTCTCGTCGCGGAATGCCGAATCTGAACAAACGATCACAGCCGCTTTTATTTCTGAATTTATAAATTTATTGCTGTCAGATTTACCGCCCTTTTTTTTCAACAGACGGATGTTCTGAATTTCTACGTGTTTGTCAATCGGTTTCAGCATATCGTACATCACCAGTGCGGCCACTGATGCGCCGTGCATCGCCTCCACTTCTACTCCGGTTTTATAAATGGTATGTACTTCCACCGAAATAATCACCGACAAATCTTCTATTTTAAAAGTAACCGATGTAAATTCAACGGGCAGCGGATGACAATCCGGAATGACATCGCTCGTTTTTTTAACCGCAAACAATGCAGAAGCCCGTGAAAATTCAAAAATATCCCCTTTCGGAACGGTGCGGTTTTCTATTGCCGAAATGGTTTCTGCTGAAGAAGTTTTGACTGTTGCTGTCGCAATCGCCTTCCGCAGCGTGAATGATTTATGTGTAATATCAACCATATTATTTATTTACTTTCCACTGGTGGGATTCGTCGTTAAAAATTTCTCTGCCCCAAATCTGAAGCTCCGATTTGATACGTTCTACTAGTTCATTACAGGCTTCCATTGCTGCAATTCTGTGCTTTGAAGATGTAAAAACAAAAAGACAGATTTCTCCTGCACTGACGGTTCCCAAACTGTGATGAATGTGCATGCAGGTCAGATTATATTTCAAAAAAATATCTTCTCTGATTTCGTGCATTTTCTCCAAGACCATTTCCTCGTAGGCTGTATATTCAATTGCTGCTACAGTTTTGCCGTCGACCACATCTTCTCTGATCTGACCCAGAAAAATACTGTGCGCCCCAATGTCTTTTTTCGTCGCATGTTTCGCAATGCTTTCAGAAATGAAAACCGGACTGATCGCTCCTTCTGTAAATATATTTTTAATTGCTCTGCTCATTTTTTCTTTCCTGTAATGATGTAATTCCACCTTTAAGATGGCTTATTTTTTTCTGATTTCCGAAATGTTCCAGTAAAATCCCGGCTGCTTTCAGACTTCTTTTTCCGCTTTGACAGAATAACAGAATGTTGTCTTTCTCCAATTCCGATACTCTGCTTTTTAATTCAGAAAGAGGAATCTGAATATGTTTAAAATCTGCTTTCGGCAGTTCATCAATTTCCCTTACATCGATGGTCAGTGTGTTTTCATTGAAGGTTTGTTGAATAAAATCTTCAGAACTTAAATCTTCAATATTCATTTCAAAAACACCGCAAAGAAAATTATGATTTGTTTCTTCAAAAGCTTTTCTATTCTCAGGAATCAAATTTACGGCTGAAATTTCATTTGAAATATCCATAATGAAAGTTTCATAACTGAGCATATTAAAAGTCAATAATCTGCCATCCAAAACTTCACCAACACCTGTAATTAATTTGATCACTTCGTTTGCCTGCATCATTCCGATCATTCCTGGAAGCACACCCAGAACACCGACATCATTGCAGTTCTGCACTTCATCCGGTTTGGGAGGATTTGGAAAAAGATGTCTGTAGTTGACCGTTTTATTATTTTTTAAATTTAAATTAAAAACAGCCACCTGACCTTCATATTTATAAATCGCTCCGAAAATCAAAGGCTTATCTAAAAGTACACAGGCATCATTGATCAGATACCGCGTGGCGAAATTATCGGTACAGTCGACAATAATTTCATATTCTGAAATAATATCCCAGGCATTTTCTGAAGTCAGCTCAAGCTGATAAGATTTAATGTTTATTTCGGGATTTAGAAGTTTTAATTTTAAAGAGGCGACATCAGTTTTCATTTTACCAACGTCATCGGTCGAATAAAGCGTCTGTCGCTGAAGATTGCTCAGTGAAATGCGGTCATGATCAACAATTCCTAAGATTCCAACGCCTGCAGCAGCGAGATACTGGAGAACCGGACAGCCTAAACCACCTGCACCTATGACAAGAACTTTTGCCTGCAGAAGTTTTTGCTGACCTTCGAAACCGAAGTCAGACAAAGCGTAATGCCGTGCGTATCTTTCATTGTAATTTTCCATATTAACCTCCGGAATAAGGCGGCATCAAAGCCACTACATCATTTTGATTTAAGATGATATTTTCCTGCACTAATTTTTTATTGACTGCAAAAGCAAATTTCCTGTCTGAAAGTTCGGGAAATTTTTGAATTAAATACAACTTTAACGAATCTAAATCTGCTGCTTTCACCATGAATTCTTTTCCCGTAATTTCTGCGATCTGTCCAAATGAAATGACTTTTATTTCCATAATTATTTCACCTGTTGAATTACAATTTTAGACAGATTCTTTACATATCTTCTTCCCGTTGCTTTATCGGTCGGAGTTACCAGCATGATGTTTTCTTTCAATTTAGAAGCATCAGATCCATTCAGGTCTGTCACGATGAGTGCCAGATCTCCATTTCCGCTGTTGAAAATTTCATTCCAAGAAAAGACTGCTTTATAACCGTCATCGGCGATGCAGACCAGATAAAATTCACTTAACAGTTTTGGAGAATCGGTTTTGAACTCCACTTTCGACAAAACATCTTTAAGCAGAATACCGTCTAATTTTTTCAGAGTGCTTTTGTAATCCATTTTGTGATTATAAATAGCTAAACTGTCGACCGAATGTTTCTGATAATTTTTAAGATCATTAAAACTGATTGTTATCGGCTTGGCAATATCTCCGGTTACCGAAATCGATTTGGCAGCCTGAGCATTGAGTGTCAAACTGAAAAATAAAATAAGAATTGAAAGAATCTTCATGGTTAAGCTTTTGTGAGTAATAATTTGTACGATGCCATCAGCAAAACGGTCGCCAAGACATACTTTAAAACATTCTGATTGAATTTTTTTGATCCTAAATAAGCGCCCAGTAAACCTCCCGTGAAAGCAACAATAATGTACATCATCATATCTCCGGTGAAAGAGATTCCCTGCGTAACCATTCCTCCGAGCCCTGCCACTGAATTGACGAAGATAAACGCCGCGCTGATCGCTGCGGTCTGTTTCTGATTGGTCCAGTGCAACAAAAGTAAAATCGGAGAAAGAATAATTCCTCCACCGATGCCGATCATTCCTGAGAGTAAACCTACTACTCCACCAGTTACGACTGCAATTGTCGTGTTGTGGGGTTTCAGTTCGCTGTCATCTACATTTTTAAAAAAGAAAAAGCGAATCACCGGAAATAAAAGTAATATTCCCAAGATCCGTTTGTAAATATTTTCTTCCACAGTAATCATTCCGCCTATAAATGCCAAGGGAATTGAGGCCGCAGCAATGGGAATAAAAAGTTTTCTGGAAAAATATCCGCCTCGGTAATACTGAATGAATGAAGTTAAGGAAACAAAGAGATTGAGCACCAAAGCAGTTGGTTTCATCTCCTCCGGAGCCACGCCGTACAAAGCCATGAGTGCCAGATATCCGCTCGCACCACCGTGACCGACTGCGGCGTACAAAAAGGCAACAAAAAAAAGAATGACATAAAATATTTCTACAGACATAGGCAATGCGTTAGGATTTCTATTTTTTTTTAAATTATTTTGGTAAAAGATGCACCGTAACCTCGTCATTTTCTTTGCATCCCAATGACTCTTCAGACAACACAATAAAACAGTTGGCCTGTGCGAAAGAATGCAGGCGGAAAGATTCCTGAGCATGAAGAGTCGTTACTTTTCCATTACTGTAAAATGCTTTCAGGAAATGCGTCAACCCTGCAGGTTTAGGGTAATGATGAGTTACGTTTGCTTTAATCTCGGTAACACCTGACGGCAGTCCCATCAATTTTTCGAGTGCCGGTAAAACATATTCGTAAAAACAGGTTAACGATGAAGATGGATTTCCGGGTAACCCGAAAACCAATTTGTCTTCTTTTGTTCCGAAGAAAAGTGGTTTGCCGGGTTTCTGTCTGATTTTATGAAACTTTTCTTCTACACCACAGGTATTGGCAACCTCAGTGACAAAATCATAATCTCCCACACTTACGCCGCCGTTCAGCAAAACAACATCACTGTTTTCGATTGCGCTTTCAAGTACTTTGTGCAGTTCCTTAGGATCGTCCTCAGCTCTATAGACTTCAATGTTTTTAATTCCAGTTTGATTTAAAACTGCTTTCAACTGAAAAGAATTGGCTTCGTAGACATGACCGAATTCCAATGGATTTCCGGGATCCTGAAGTTCGTTTCCGGTAAGAATAATGGCCACTTTTGGAGGTGTATAAACCGAAGTCTCTGCACAACCGATACCGGCAAGAAATCCGATGGCAGCTGCAGAAAGATAGGTTCCTTCTGTCATGGCGACCTCACCTTTCTTTACTTCGGCACCTTTTGGACGGACGTTGAGTCCTTCAGATAAATTTTCATCTTCGATAATCAGCATTTCATTTTCCAAACGGATTTTTTCCTGCATCACCACGGTATCTGCATTTTCAGGCAGAGGCGCTCCGGTAAAAATTCTGGTAGCTTCGTTCGTACTTATTGACAATTGTTTTGATGCTCCTGCAGCCATTTCACCAATAACGGAAAGTGCCTGATCTTCTTCTGAAAATTTAAAGGCATAACCATCCATCGACGATTGTGCAAAATTGGGAATGTCGGTTGAAGCAATTATATCTTCGGAAGTCACCAATCCAAAAGCTTCTGAAAGCGGAATAATACTGCTTTTTTTCTTTAATGCAGACTGCAGGATGATTTGTTTGGCTTCGTTGACGGAAATCATTTTCATTGAATCAGTTGTTGGTAATCGTTTTGGGTATCGATGTCGATAGCGCCTTTTTCGAAATTGATTTCAGCGATATCGTCTTTAAATTTCTGGAGAAGTTTTTTCGCACCTTCCTTTCCGGAAAGTTTTGAAAGATCTGTAAAGTATTTTTTAGTAAATAAAACCGGAGTTCCCAGAGTGTCAGCATATTTTGAAGCAACAATTCCTTTTTGAGAATCTTGCTGCATCTGAATTAATTCAGAAAAAACCGATGCTTCGATAAAAGGCTGATCGCAAACGGAAATAATACATTTTTCAATGGCTGAAAATGAATTTAAAAGCTGATTAAATCCGATGTGGATTGAAGAGCCCATACCTTCGTGCCAGGTTTTGTTTTCTGTAACGATAAGTTCAAGGTCATCAATTTCTTTTGAAATTTCAATTGAATTTGATCCTGTAACGACCACAACAGATTTTGTTATTTTGAGTGATTCTTCAGCAACATGTCGCAGTAGGCTTTTTCCTTTAAAATCCAACAACTGTTTTGGCTCGCCAAGTCGTGAGGAGTTTCCTGCCGCTAAAATGAGTATTCCTGTTTCCATTAACCACCGATTGTAATCATACTTCTGTTTTCTAATTTTGATGCATCGATATTTTCGAATACACCGCTGAACTGTCCGCCCAAAGCCTTAGCCTTAGCTTTCATGGTGTGCTCAATTAACGGTAAAATGTCCTGACCATTTCGTAACGCTCCCAGTAAATCGGTTTCATCCTTACTGAAAAGGCAGTTTTTTAATTTTCCATCGGCTGTCAGCCTCATCCGGTTGCAGGTATCACAAAAAGGCTGGCTCATTGTGCTGATTACGGCGAATGATCCAGTATGACCATCAATGATATATCGGCTCGAGGTATCATTGGGTTCAGGTTCAACCGGAATGACATCATATTTCGAACTTACTTTAACTAAAATTTCATGCAGCGTAAACACCTGATTGCTCGTCCACTGATTTCCGCTGAAAGGCATAAACTCAATGAACCGAACTTCGATATTATTGTGTTTCGTCAAAGCAATGAAATCAAGAATTTCATCATCATTTAAACCTTTCATGATGACAACATTGATTTTTATCCGAATGTTGTGCTTCAGGAGTAAATTGATATTGTTTCTGACACGGTGAAACAGATCGCGTCTTGTAACTTTTAAAAATTTTTCAGGCTGTAAAGTATCGAGGCTGATGTTGATGGTTTTGATATTGGCTTCCAACAATTCGTTTAACATCTCATCGACACGAATTCCGTTGGTTGTAATCGCGAGCTCAATATCTAATTTGCCTAACGATTTTAAGATTTTGGGAGCGTCTTTTCTAACCAAAGGTTCGCCACCCGTGAGTCTGATTTTCTTCACTCCATGTTCTACGAAAAGTTGAGCAATCGTTTCAATTTCATCCACCTGCATCAGTTTTGCGGCGGGAGCAAAGGCATATTTTTCTTCCGGCATGCAGTAAAAACAACGCAGGTTGCAATTATCCGTAAGGGAAATCCTCAGATAATCATGCACTCTTCCGAAAGTATCTGTAATCATGTTTTATGTATGTTTTGCCGCTGGCTGGCCGTGAATTTTATCAATTTTATAGCGAAGAGAAGTCCCTTTCCTGTCCTCAATCACTGCTTTAATTTCTGAAATAACAGACAAAGCAATTTCTTCCGACGTTTCTGCACCAATATCCAGACCAATCGGACCGTAGATGCGCTGGTAATCTTCGTCCGTCAGAATATTTCCATCCGCATGAAGGTCATCAAACATTCTCTGCAGTTTCGTTTTTGGTCCCAATATTCCAATGTACGGACAGTTTGTTTTTAAAACCAGCTTTAAAACTTCAAGGTCATATTTATAATTGTGAGTCATCAGAACAAAATAAGTTCTGTTATCGATGACGATATTTTCTATTAATTCGTCAGGTTTTACAACCAAAACATTTTTCGCTTCTGGAAAACGCTTTTGAGTAGCATGAGTCACTCTTCCCTCTCCCACAGTCACCTCCCAGCCCAAAATAGCAGCCATCTTAACCACAGGCTGAACGTCATTTCCGGCGCCGGCAATCACCAGCGAAACGGGTGGAGCAATATATTGAAACAATATGCTCTGCTCTTCGTTTTCGACCTGAATATTTATGATTTGTGAAGATTTATTTTTTAAAGTATTTAAACTTTCATCCCCCAAAGAATAATGGTCATCAAAAAAACTTTGGTTTTCCTGATACACATTGACCGTTCCGATTTGTTTTGCGTTTCTTTCCAAAGAAAACAATGTTGCAATGACTGATTCGGTGCGGTTTTCTTCAACTTTTTTCAGTAACTCCAATGGATTATGAGGATGATCAGAATCAATATATTCAAATAAAATATGCACAATTCCGTTGCAGCCGAGCTGCACGCTGAACTCCAGAACACTTTCATCACTCGTATCGTAAGTGATCAGTTTATTTTGCTTCTGATTGATGGCAAGCAAAGCCTTTCTCAATGCATCACCCTCCAGACATCCTCCGCTGATGGCACCGGTCAGTATTCCATCTTCAGTCACCAGCATTCTGGCGCCCGGCTGTCTGTAGGAAGATCCTTCCACTTTCACAACTGTTGCCAGTGCTGTTTTTTTTCCTGCAGCGTATGCCGTGTTGTAGGATGCTATAATATTACCGATTTCTGTCATTAGAATTAAATCAAACAGTTGTTATATCAAGTTTAAATAATGATCCGTTTAAACTTTATTTAAATCAAATGGCAATTTACGAATTCTTTTTCCGGTAAGATCAAAGATTGCGTTGGTTAATGCAGGAGCCAAAGGCGGTAATCCCGGTTCACCCACTCCGCCTGCATCTTCATCATTATCAATCACGAAAACTTCAATGGGCGGAATATCATTAATTCTTGGCATTGGGTAAGCATAAAAATTCTTCTGTTCGGTTTTTCCGTCTTTGAAAGTAATTTCATGAAATGCTGCCGCACCCAATCCCATTACAACAGAACCTTCCACTTGGGCTTTAATAATATCCGGATTGACATACCAACCGCAATCTATTACCGCCCAGACTTTATCTATTTTTACACCGCCGTCGGGTTTTTTGGAAACTTTTACGACATGTCCCACCGTAGATGCGAAGCATTCTGTAATGGCAACGCCAAAACCTTCATTCTTTTTACGTTTCCTCCAGCCGGAAACTTCTTCCAGTTTATCAATAAGTTTATGCGTACGTTCATCTAAATATTCTCTTCTGAATGCCAACGGATCTTTTCCTGCTTCATGCGATAATTCATCCAAAAAGCTTTCATAGGCAAAGCCATTGGTTGATGCATATACAGACCGCCACCACATGCTTGGAATTGGAATTTCAAAAGGTACTTCTGCAAAACTTACATTTTTAATATTCTCAAAATACGGCTCAAGAAAACCCTCGCTGGTGCTTCGGTTTGCCTGCGTTTTTGCAGATTCTTCGCGCCAGTGATCATTATTCTGCCCTGACATTCTGAACTTTAACGCTTCTATTTTTCCGTTTATTAATACGCCTTCACATCTGTAAGTAATACCGGGACGGTAAGGTCCCTGTGTAGAATCATCTTCTCTGGTCCACACGACCTGCACCGGCGCGTTGATCTCTTTTGAAATAACGGCTGCCTCGTGGGGATAATCCATAAAAGCTTTTCTGCCGAAACCGCCTCCCAAAAAGGTCATGTTTACAATTACATTTTCCCGTTTCAGTCCGAGTTCTTCACTCAGTGCATCCTGCACCCAATCGGGTGCCTGAATCGGTCCCCAGATTTCTACCTTATCTCCCTGATGATGTGCGATACAGTTGAGAGGCTCCATTGCATAATGTGACTGATAAGGAGTTTGGTACATCACGTCAATTTTCTTTCCGGCAGTTGCCAAAATTTTGTCCGGATCACCCTGTTTTTTGTAAGATAAACCTTCTTTGGTCCGTACATTTTCTTCCTGTCTTTTATAAATATCAGCAGTATTGATGTGCTCAAATCCTGTGTCATCCCAAACTACCTTTAATGCTTTTTTGCCCTGTAATGCAGCATACGTATTGTCAGCAACAACTGCTACTCCTTCACGATACGTTTTAAATACAAGCATTTTAATCTTAAAAACTTTTTTAACACCGGGAACTTTCAGCGCTTCTGTAGCATCGAAGCTTTTAACTTTACCTCTGAGTCTTGGATTTCTTTCCACCGCTGCATACAGCATTCCCGGAATTTTTTTATCCAGACCGAAAGTTACACTTCCATTGGTTTTAGATTTTGTGTCGATACGTCTTGAAGGCTTACCAATCACTTTGTAATCTGAACGTTTTTTAAGTTTTACATCTTTAGGAACGGGCATCTTAGATGCTGCCAAAACCAACTCTCCGTAATGTGCTTTTTTGCCTGACGGACGGTGAATCACGTGCCCGTTTTCTGCGTAGCAATCACTGTGATCTGCAGACCATTTTACCGCTGCCGCTGCGATCAACATTTCGCGGGCAGTTGCCGTTATTTTCAGGAAATTTTTATAATTGGAGCGGATGGTAGAACTACCTCCTGTAACCTGATTACCGTATTTTTTATCACCTTTTCCGAAGATCACATGGATGTCATTTAAATTGACCTCCAGTTCTTCTGCAAGAATCTGCGGAACACTGTGAAAAGAACCCTGCCCCATTTCTGCACGGTGATCAACAAAAGTGATTTTACCGTTGGTATCGATAATGACCCAGGCATTGAGCTCAACCGACTGAATTGCAGCTTCAATCTCTTCATCCGTCAAAATATGTGTTTTTGAATCAGCCGCAAACAGACCGAGGCATAAACCTATACCACCCAAACTGGCAATTTTCAGAAAACTTTTTCTTGATATTTCTTTATCTAATGACATATCGATTTAATTTAATTAGGTTGAGGTGCGTAAGCTCCGGTTTCAAGCCATGTAATCCAGGCTTTTTTAAATTCTGCATGACTCATTGGCGGCAGTTTCAGACCTTCTGCTGGTTTCCATCCTGCGAGTACAAGACCATCATCGGCATGCTCAATGAGTTTTTTTATATCCTTGTTGCCATTCTGTTTAGGATCAATCAGTTGTTTTGCAAGCTGGTGGGCGGTTCTGCCCTGAAACACCATCTTCATATTGGCAGGTGGCAGATGCCAGTTAGGATTTCCCGGTGGCGTGTGAGGTCCGGGAGTATTTTCCGGCTGATGACAGTTGGTACACTTCATCGCATAAAGTCCTTTTCCGTCAACACCACGTTTGGGCTGCATGGTATGGATATGGCTGTCGTCTCCCTGCAGTGGAATATCGCCACTCGGATGACAGTTCATACACCGCGGACTCATCAATACAGCATACACTTTTTCGAATGCTTTTACAGATGCTACGCTGTCTTTTTTAGCAGAAAATATCTTCTTTTCTACTTGCGATGTTGCAATAGGCCTATGCACTCTCTGCGAGGTATAAGCATAGATCCCAACAGAACAGAGAAGGACCACTAAGATTACTGCAGGTATTTTATTTTTTAACATATTCATCTTTCTATGTATTTTTCTTCGCTGTGAAACTCGATTAATCAAAAAGTCTTTTACTATTTTCCTTTCTCACGTTGAAGTTCGGCGGCGATTTTAATTGCATGACGTATCCTTGGATAAGTTCCGCAACGGCAAATATTTCCTGACATTGCATTATCGATATCTACATCAGTTGGATTCGGATTTTCTCTCAACAAAACTACTGCTGACATAATCTGACCGGAATGACAGTAACCACACTGAGGAACATCGATTTCCTGCCATGCCTTTTGCACAGGATGATCGTTATTTTCAGACAGTCCTTCTATTGTGGTGATGCTCTTCCCTTCTGCCCGCTTGACCTTCGTCACACAGGACCGCACCGCTTCGCCATCTAAGTGAATCACACAAGCGCCACACTGTGCTACTCCACATCCGAATTTTGTACCTGTAAGGCCAGCGAGATCCCGAATTGCCCAAAGAAGCGGCATGTTTTCGTCGGCATCTACCGTATAATCTTTTTTATTAATTTTTAGTGTAGTTATGGCCATTTTATGTATTTTTAGAATGAATTATGAAACTGATCTTTAAAAAGAATCACAGTCTGTACAAATCTCGTGAAACATTATCAGGGATTACTTATACAGATTACTGATTGAATTACCAATATTACTGATTAATCGAAGTTATTGAATTACTGTCAACTTTGCTTTGACAAATACCGTCTTAAGCCTTCTTAAAAATTAATCATGCAACATCATTTTTCATGCCGACTTAATACCATTTAAAAAAAATTCCACCTCTTATTTTCTGAGTTTTATATGGCAAACTTTTTTATTGAAATATTACTTTTAATATTTGTTTGCGTAAAACTGAAATGAGTGTCACATTTCACAAATTTTGATTGCAAAATTTTAGATGCAGAATAACTTACAGAACAATTCAACAAACTCATCTTTTTGCTTTTATAAAAGTAAAATTCAACTTTTTTAAGTCTATGGTATTTTACCAGACAAAGAAGAATTACTTCCGTTATTAAAATTTAAGGAAGATGTTTATTGAAAATCTACATTATGGATTTAATTAGATCAAGAATTTAATCGTTGGATATAGTAACCTGAGGCTTAAACCGGAATGTGAAGCAGGTTTCCTCATCACTTGAAGCAACAAGAATAGCACCTCCATGAGAATCAGCAATTTCATTTGCGATGTAAAGACCTAATCCCAAACCTTCCTGTCCATGATGAATCTTTCCTCTGGAAAATGGTTTAAAAAGATGTTTCTGAGTCTCTTCCGTGATTTTTTTACCTTTATTGATAACACAGAGTTCAAATACATCCAGCCCCGTTTTGGCTGTCACTTTCACGGGAGTCGTTTTCTCTCCATGAGTAATTGCATTTCCCAGAAGATTTGAAAACAACTGAGCAATCCGTCTGTAATCTGCCGCGACCTCATTTTCTAACTTGAAATCTGTCACTATTTCTGTTTCGGGATAAGCTATTCTAAGCTCAGTAACCACCTGATTCAATGCAGATTCTAAACTTTCAATATTGTTATAGTTCAGCTGAATTCCCTCTCCCAGTTTACCCCGTGCAAAATCCAGAATATTTTCGATTAAGCCCATCGCGCGCGTAGTTGAATTCCGAATGACCATTGCCAGTTTTGTATTTCTTTCATCTAATGGGCTCCGCAATAAAAGCTGAGCTGCATTAGAAATTGCACTTACGGGATTGCGGAGATCATGACCGAGTATAGCAATAAACTGTTCTCTAATTTCTGAGTTCTTTTGTTCTTCAAGCAACTTGACCTGCGTCTCACTCAGACTTTTCAGCGAATCCAAATGGAATGAAATCAATTCTCCGAAAAGCTTGAACATATTGATTGTTTTTTCATTGTTCACCAGTGCAGGTTTGGGATCAATGGCACAGAGCGTTCCAAAGAAATTACCGTTGCTTAAAAAGATAGGAATGGAAATGTAACTTTGTAAACCATATAATTTAGGAGTATGGTGGTTGTAATAGATAGGATCTTCATCCACATGGTCAATTGCAATGATTTTATTTAACTGAAATACTTCCTGGCAGAGAGTCGTTTCAAGTTTCAGCTCACCGCCGGCTGTGAGTCCAAATTTTATTTTATCATTAACTACACAGGCTACCCAGCGATCTTCAGTAACTCTCGCGACCGTTGCAAACCCCATTCCTGTAGTACTGCAAATCACCTCCAGTATATTAGCTATGGCAGGAATTTTATTAAGTTCCTGAATATCTTTTTCAAAATCAGTCGAGACCAATTGGTTACTCATATATTAAATCGTCGTTATTGATTGTCGTTGCGGTAAGTTGCCTTATCTAAAATACTGAAAGGTAAAGTTAATAATTATCATAAACTGAAAGCAAAAAATCTAATAAAAATAGTTTTCAGTAGATAAAATACCGGAAATCGGGTAATTCTAAAATGTAACGATTAAATATTTACAAAATCCATGGGACTGCTCATCATTAAAACTTTAAGTCTGATACAATGGGTGTTCAATCAAAGGTAGCGAGATGACACAATATCTCTATTCAAATTTTGTGACTTTAGATTAGAAATTATGCGAAAACCTGGTCGTCTAAACTGATTTCTTAATCCGTTTTCTTAGAAATAATAAAATAACTGATATCATTGGAATAACTGGAAATTGTACGAACTGAATGAGTAGAATTCTCGTACAGTCTTACGGTATTATCTCCATTGGGTTCTGATGAAATCAATTCAAATTTATTGGCTAAAAGAGCTTTTTTGTGCTCATTATACAATGCTTTTGTTTTTACGGCGATGGTCACTTCAACACCTTGTGCAGGATCGTTCTTATACGTAAAATAATTCTCAGCATTTCCTGAACTGTCGGGATGAAAACCAAAAGTCGATTCATAGTTATCTTTATTGTAATCTAAAAACTCCCAGCCGTTTGCTGACAATACTTTTTTAGCATAGTCTAAATCTTTTTTCTGGATTTCAATCAACTGATTTAATGATAAATCCTGAGCATAAATTGCAAAGCTGCTTAACAAAATGAGTAATAAAAATAGTTTCTGTTTCATGGTAATTCTGTTTTTTAATTTTCTGCAAGTTGTTTTGTTGTACGATGGAAAAGTTTTTTTCAATAAACTTTTAGACATTAATTCTTATACATTTTCTGCTGATTGTATTTTTGAGTTAGTTCAAAGATAGATTTTCGGAGAGTCAAAAGAAATACCACTTTGGGGTGATTTTTAAACGGAAAATTTTCTAGGCATTTAATATTCAGAAAAAAAGAAGATACTGCTGCCAATCATCTTTTCATTTAAAATAAAACACAAACTAAGAAGATCAGATTTTCAGTCGCCCGTCAGGTTTAAAATAAAAGAAACCTCTACCTTTGGCATAATTTCCATTGAACGATAATACCTTCTTATAAATTTATGATTTCAAAAATAAAATTACTCAGCCTTTTGGTATTATTTATTTTTCAATTATTACCAGCTCAAAAAAAGACTGATGCAAAAGTGGTAACTGATACTCTTACCGATCTGCAGACCCCGATATTGGTTAATAAGATCGAAAACTACAAACTTTTAATCAACCGAAACAGCTTTCTTTTAAAGAAAAATTACGATTTAAAAAGTATTAAAAAAGAGTTTCCTCCACTGGAAAAAGGTATTTCAGGATTCAAAAATAAATTCGACTCCCTGCGGAATAATATGAACATCAGAACTTTGAACAGTTCGATTATTCTTTTGAATGAGGCGATAGAAAAATTAGACGCGTATGAAATTGAATTAACAGAATATCAAAAAAAACTGAATGCAAGCAATGCACAGATTAATAAAATTTTAGTTGATAAAGATTTAAATGTCAGTATTAATGATGCGGTTTTAAAAGGACAGGTTGACGAACTTAAAAGCGAGGCTAAAAACTTAAAATACCAGCAGAATAAAATATTATCAAGCGTCAATTTATGGAGCAGCAAAGTTTCTATCAATAATTATCAGACTCAGGATTTAATTTCTGATATGACTTACATGGGAATCGCCAAAAAAATGGATATGTTTTCCGCCGAGGAATCAGGTCTTTTCACTTTAAAAGCAGGCTCATATAAAAACAGTCTCTATTCCGCTGTTATTAAAGCGTTAACAACTTCATTTAAAATCGTCACCATTTATCTCAAGAGCAGAACAGGGATTATTCTCTTTAACTTTTTTATTTTCATCGGGCTCAGCATTTGGCTTGCTTATAATCTCAGACGCATAAAAAATCAGGATGACAGTGTTGCTATCTTAAGTCTAAGTAATATAATTGGCAGAAGCATCTGGCTGTCTTCTATTTTCTGCTTCCTCACTTACATGCCTCTGTCTTTCGGAAATCCTCCCATGTCATTTTTGCATCTCTGTGAGTTTGCAAGAATAATCGTTTTGTATTTCCTAATTGCCCCATTTATCAATCAACCTTTTAAACTGGTCTGGACGGGTATTGTTATCATCTGGACAGGATATGCGATTGATGATCTCCTGCTCGAGTCAGCGTATGGTGAACGTTGGGCTTTACTGTTGATGGGTCTGGTGATGGTCGTTATCTGCGGGTACCTTTTGAAATCCAGAGAGAAATACTTTAAGATCTTAGAAGAGTCGCCGGTAGCCAAAGCATTACTTATTTTTGTGCTTTTTCAGTTCCTCCTGTCTATTCTCTGCAATATAACCGGTCACCTCACGCTTGCAAAAACATTTGGAATTACTGCGGTACAGTGTTTAGTATACGGTGTTGCCTTAAAGATTTTCTGTAGAATTGTTATTGAAGCTATTTATTTACAGACAGAAACCTTTCAGTCGAGTAGAATTTCGGAATACATTAATTTTAAAGAAATCCAGCACCGCATCCAGCGTAATTTATGGATTCTTGCGTGTCTGGCATTCTTTGTTGCTTTTGTAAGAAGCTTAGGTTATTATGATCTGCTGATGAAAATTTCAACCTCTTTCCTGTATGAACAGCGAGCTATTGGCAGTTACAAATTCACCCTTGCCAGTGTATTTATCTTTTTTATTATCCTTTGGATCTCTTCAATTATCTCCGGTTTTATCAATTTCTTTTTTGGATATAACAAAACGGTAGCCGGAGGTAAACGGAACGGTCTAAATTCAATGATGCTGTTGGTGAGACTAGCCATTTATTCGGTAGGATTTCTCATTGCCATCGCTGCAGCAGGAATTCCTTTGGACCGGGTCTCAATAATGTTGGGAGCTTTAGGAGTCGGTATTGGTTTTGGCTTGCAGAATATTATCAACAACTTAGTTTCGGGTGTTATCATTGCTTTTGAAAGGCCGATACAAATCGGAGATCAGATTGAAATCGGAACGAAAGCCGGCTTTGTGAAAGAAATTGGTATTCGCTCCAGCAAAATTCACAGTGCAGATGGCGCAGATATTATTGTACCCAACGGAGATTTGCTGTCTCAACATCTGATCAACTGGACGATGCAGGACAGACGTAAGCGTATTGAATTTATCATAGGCGTACCTTACGATTCCGATTTAGATATAGCAAGAAGCGTCATTGCGGAAGAGTTATCAACGAATCAGAATATTTCCACTATTTCTTCCCCTACGATCAATGTCAATGACTTCGGTGAAAACTCTGTCCGTCTTAAAATTCATATCTGGGTAGATGATTTATCATTAGCTTTAGAAGCCCGGACAACAGCAATGATCGGTACTCAGAAAGCGTTAGCGCGAGTGGGTATTTTAATGACGACCGCCATATAAATCCGAAATCAGTCCCCGAAACTGGAAATTTTTAAGAATTGACTTTTGAATATTATAGGCGTTATCATAACATGAAACTCAAAAAATAACTTAGAAAGAAATTTTTAGATTTACAAAAGAAATCAATCAGACAATGACAACTTTCCCCGTTACCGCCTCAACATTATCACAACAAGAACTTGGTGAATTTATCCGAGAAAAATATCAATTGCATGATAATTTCGATTGCAGGCTGTTTAGAACGGGAGTTAATCACACATATTTTATCTCCGATTCCTGTACAAAATATGTTGTAAGGGTCTACTGTCATCAATGGAGAACAAAAATTGAAATTGAGCAGGAACTGAAACTTCTGCAGATGCTTAAGAAAAATAATCTTTCAGTTTCGTTTCCGCTTCCTGACAGAGATGGAAATTTTATTCAGGAAATAAACGCACCGGAAGGATTGCGGCACGTGGTGCTCTTCAGTTTCGCAGAAGGTGAAAAAATGCGGTTCATGACAAATGAAACCTGCGCCGCAATCGGTACAGTGATGGCAAAAATTCATAATCTGACTGCAGACACAAAGATCGAAAGAACTACATACAATCCTGAGATTCTTTTGAATAAAGCTTATAACCATCTCAACTTATATTTTTCTGACGATTTAAGTGAAATGGAATATCTTAAGCAAATTGGTTCTACAATATCCAAGAAATTTAATGAAAGTGATTGGTCAGAAAATCAAAAAGGAATCGTACATCTCGACATTTGGTATGATAATCTGGCGGTGAACAAAGACAACGAAATCACTGTCTTTGATTTTGATAATTGTGGAAATGGATTGCTGATTTTAGATGTTGCATATTTTTGTAAACAGCTTTTTTTCATTGAAACTGATAAAAACGAATATGAAAGTAAAGTTGAAAGTTTCCTGGACGGATATCTTACAGAAAGAAATTTATCTGAAAAAGAGCTCAACCTAATTCCGGAAGCGGGAGCATCTATTTTTGTATTTTATCTTGGCGTTCAGGCGCAGCGGTTTGATTGGTCAAATATATTTTTAACCGAAAACTATCTTAAAATGTTTGTCGGAAGAATTAAAAACTGGCTGGACTATTACAAATCAAAAGATATTACAGCAAAAAACAAATCTGATTATAAACAGATTTGACTGAATACATGAATAAAAGTCATCTCTAGCAGTCCCTTTCCTAAAGGTGACAACATTTATGGCAATAACCATCAGATATTTTAATTTAATTCACGGCAGCTGCTTCTTTGCCAAATTTTTTCAGCGTTACAAAATGTGACTTCAACGCAGATACGAAACTCTTATTTTCGATGTACGGTAAGTTAAATTCCTCTGCAGTTTTTTTGACAATCAAAGAAATTTCTCCGTAATGGATATGGCAGACCTTTGGAAAAAGGTGATGCTCGATTTGCCTGTTCAGACCTCCGAGGAAAAATGCCGCGAACTTGTTATGCGTAGCGAAATTTGCCGTAGTCCGCATTTGGTGTTCTGCCCAGGCTTCTTCAATCTGTCCGGTCTCGTTGGGAACCGGAAAGTCTGTACCTTCAACCACGTGTGCAAGCTGAAAAACCAGTCCCATTGTTAATCCCTGCGCAATGTGCAGTAGCAGAAAGCCTATGATAAACTGCCACCAAGTGATATCGAGAACCAACAGTGGCAATATGATAAAGAGAAGATAGTAAAGACCTTTGTAGAAAAACAAATTAAAATACTCACGCTTAGGGTGTTTATTACGGTGTGCTCCAATTTTATTCTGGAAAAACTTCTTGTAATCCTTACGGAAAACCCAGGACAGAGAAGCAAGACTGTAAAGCGGAAAAGCATACCAGTGCTGGTAACGCTGAATAGCGTTTACTTCATCATCTTCCGAAATACGGATCAGTCCCGGCGCAACGTCAATATCCTCATCGTGCCCGGGAATATTGGTATACGTGTGGTGAACAACGTTATGCGTGATGCTCCATACATAAGGATTGGCACCTACAAGATTAAAAACAAATCCAAAGATCTTATTCACTTTCTTATTGCCAGAAAGTGCCCCATGAATTGCATCATGACATACATTAAATCCCACGAAAGCACTGAACATACCCAATATCGCTGAAAGCGGAAGAAGCATCCAAATCGGTGTAAGACCGAAAATGATTAAAAGATAAGTTCCGACAAATCCGATAAGGAAAAAACTAGTTTTGCCCCACATTTGAGCATTGGCGTGCTGGCTAATCTGATTCTGAACGAAATACTGCTCTACCCTTTTTCTGACGGTTGCATAGAAACTTGAACCGGAAGCGGATGAAAATTTTACTTTTTGTGACATAAACATCATATTTGATCAACTTTATGCGAACAAACAGATGTGCTAAAATCGGGTGTTGGAATAAGAAGAATGTTAAATTTTTCCGGTACATTACCGAATTGTGTACTAAGATAACGAATTAATTGTACTTTTATTATATTTAATTCAAAATATTATGAATTTATTTGTTAAGATCAGTTGGTCAATGGTTTTTACCGGGAAGATATCGATTTGAATATCAGTAACAAATTTAAAGTAACGCTAATTTCTAATCAATGCAATACTCGTCGCTGTCGACTGTTTCACATAAATTTTCACTTCATCAAATTTAGGAGCAGAAACTTTCGGTCTGTAATTTTTTGAAAAACCAAATCCCTCCGTAGGATATCCAATGAAATTTCGGTCGCACTTGCCATTGCTGTTTACGTCCTGATAAGCTGCAACTGCATATTCTCCAACGGGCAGATTCTTAAAAGTATAACTAACTTTATTACCTTTTGCCTTTATCTTGGCATTGACAACAGCAGAACCTTCATTCAAAAAGCCATTCTTTTGATTATAAAGACCGAGATAGACAGTGCCTTTATCAGCAACAAGTTCAGATACTTCAACTGTAAAATTATTTTGTGCAAAAAGCGTTGCGTTGATGGTTATCAATACCATGACAACAATTATTTTCTTTAACATATTTTTTTATTTAAATGTAAATACTAAACTGTTTCAACAAGATTCTTTTTATCCATTTTGAAATAATGGTTTATTTCTTCATGATTTCCCTTTCGGTAAGCATAATACGGTTCAGACTGTGAAAGCAACCAACGTTTAATAAAGTTACGAAAAACAAAGGTTATTTTTTTCTGAATGGGATTGACCTGTTGATTGACCAAATCGAAATAATCGCTTAAATTCTGACGGCGAAAACGAATGATGTCTTCCAGCATATCGCCGTCTTTCATTATTCCACAATGGAAATTCTTTTCTGCAAACGCTTTTTCAGGAAAATCCGCTTTACCAAGCCCGAAAGCTTCAAACATTTTTAAAAGGAAAGAACGGTACAAAATCACACAATCTGGACCTCCACCCAGATTAAAGATCCGGTTTTTAAGCTGAGTCTGGTGAGCCACTGCATTTGCAAAAGCGCGTCCTGTATCCTGCGGTGTACAGATTTCCATCGGTGTATCGAGCGGCATATGAAACATCAGTTTAGACATTTTATGATTGCCCATGATGGCAGCCAGACGAAAGATCGACCAAGACAGTTTTGATTGTTGAATAATCTTTTCACACAGCACTTTGGTTTCACCATACTGATCACCAACACTCGGTTTCAACGGATCCGTGACAGAAATTTCTGGAGTACTAATCCGGTCACCGTACACTGAAATACTTGAGCTGAAAAACAGGTGACATTTTGGAGAATTCTTTTCCAAAGCCTGAATAAGATTTTCTGTTCCCTTTACATTTACATGATAAGCTAATTCAGGATTTATGTCTGCAAGTGGCGGGATAATCGCTGCTAAATGAATAGCAACATCCTGATTCCGGCAGACATTTTCGACCGCTGAAAAGTTCCCGATATCACCATAAACTATTTTTACATTCTTACTGAATGGCGCAAGTTTATGAACAGACTTTCGAGTTTTGAAATCAAAAACAGTAATGTCATAATCAGCATTTTTCACCAAAATTTTTAAAGTCTCAAGACCTACAGTTCCCGATGCACCAGTCAGGAGAATTTTCTTTTTTATTTTCATTATATTTTTTCTAATTGGTTAAGATTTAAAATAATTCACAGTAATCAATATTCGAATAATATCTAAATTTGTGATACACTTTGTTCATTATTTATCATGATGTCTACTATTGATCACACTGTAAAGCTATAGATGAAAATCTGAATAAAGGTTTCAAAACAATAAGTTCTGTACTTTAAGGAACATAATGGCATCTTATTGTAGCGTAAATAAAAAATATTAAGATGGAATTAAGAAAAGACCGGAGAATACAGTATACAAAAAAGGTACTGCGTGAAGCGCTTTTTGAATTGCTACAGGAAAAAGAATTAAGTCAAATTTCCATAACAGAGTTGAGCAAAACAGCTGATGTTAACAGAAATTCATTTTACAGGCATTACACAGTTCCGTTGGATATACTTTTAGAATTGGAAGAAGAAGTTTTTGAAAAATTATCTGCCGTGCTGCGAAAAAGTCACCAAATGGACGAAGTAATATTACTGAGCTGCCAACTGCTGGAAAACGA
The DNA here is from genome assembly GCF_025971945.1 of Chryseobacterium kimseyorum. GTDB lineage: Bacteria > Bacteroidota > Bacteroidia > Flavobacteriales > Weeksellaceae > Chryseobacterium > Chryseobacterium kimseyorum. The sequence goes on along the minus strand of NZ_JAPDHW010000001.1, from coordinate 15,960 downwards.
CAGAGAGATGAGCAAAATAGTTTTCACCAAAGGTGATGGAAGCGGAATTTTGTCGCGCATCCTGACCAGTGTAAGAAATCATTTTCCTGTAAAATCAAATCGAACTGACCCCGGAAACTCAGCCATTTGTAGAAATGGCATATCAGTTTGGTGAAAAAGGAAGCATCGCGGTGATCAAAAATTGGGTGGAGAATGATTTTGCCTACCCTGCCGAAAGTGTCGCACAGATGATCATTTATCTGGTTAATAAACTTAATAAATTGTAAAAATTCTGATCATAAAATATTTAGAGGAAATTTTTAAAAGTATCAACGTTATCTCGAACTAAGTAATTAGAACACGAACTGTATTCCATTAAAATTATGATAAAAAAAGAAATGATCGTAGGACTGCTGTTTCCCGGAGATATGGGACTTGCCATAGCAGAAGTTCTGTTAAAAAATAATTTTCGCGTGATTACGGCGGGCGAAGGGAGATCACAAAAAACAGCTGACCGCATTAAAAAGTCGGAAATTGAAGACCTTGTGTCGCTACAAAAGGTTGTAGATGCATCCGACATCATTCTGTCTGTCAACAGTCCAGACAAAAGCGTTGAAATCGCTGAACAGATCAGCAGTTGCCTTTCTGATCATCATGCAAAGAAGATTTTTGTTGATTTAAATTCAAACACTCCTGAATCTGCCACCAGGATTGATCACATATTCGCAGCAAAGAATGCCGTACACATTAACGGCGCTGTTTTGGGTGCTTCCAAAGATATGGAAAAGGATTCTGTCATTGTTCTGAGCGGAAAAGAAAGGAAATATATTTTAGATTTGTTTGATGGAATTTTCAACACAAAAGATGCCGGTGAAAATATAGAATCAGCTTCTGCCTACAAACTGCTGTTTTCTTTGGTCAATAAAGGTATTAACGCTGTATTCTTCGAGGCGATTACTGCAGCTGCACATTATGGAATTGTGGATGAGCTGATGACTAGCCTGCAATCATATTTACCCGGAACTTTTAAAGATTTAGAAAAAACCACGCCCACATATATCACCCATATCGAAAGGCGAATGCATGAGATGCAGGGACTTTCAAATATGCAGAAGAGCCAGGGTTTACCGAGCAGCATTTCTTCCGCAACCGCTGAAACATTTGAGTTGGTTAACAGGAGTGAGATCTTTAAGAATGCAGAATCTACTACAGTTAAAGAAACGTTTCAGCTTTTTAAAATTTTGAAGCTGAATAGTAAATGATTAGACTCTAATCCGGATTTGAGCCTCAAAAAACATTTCCATCTACTAAATTCAATCAGTAATTAGTTTAAAGAATTAATTCGTCAGAATCTAAACTTCACTGTAAATAACTCCCCTAAATGATATCAAATATTAATTTATTGTTTTGAGATTAGTTTAAGATAGTATCATTTTTGTATTTAAACGTTTGACTTTTAGAATATCTATAACCTAATTAAATTTGATGATTATGCTTAAAAAAGGAGACCACGTAAGATGGAAATTTCAAAACGGAGAAACTCACGGAGTCATTGTTAAAATTCATACCGAAGATTTTGTATTTATGAGTCGTCAGCGCAGAGCGTCTGAAGATGAGCCACAGTATGAAGTGATGAGTGAAAAAACCGGTAAAAAAGCAGTGCACAAAGCTTCTGCGCTTAAAAAGAGCTAAAGCCTTTTTTACAATCTTTAAATTATCTTGAACATTTTTTGATTTACTTCTAAAGGTTTTCGTTCTGTAACAAGTAGATTAATTTCCTTGTCAAATTTTCTATTTAATGACAATACAGTTTTTAACTGTAGAAAAAAAGCCCAGCCAACTGCTCAACTTTAAAAAAAGCGTGACGCATTTTAAAAATAATGTACTGAAACAATGAAACAAAAATTAGATTTTAAACTCACTCAGGCACACGAAAGTATAAAAGATTTTGTTTATTGTTTTTCATCGTTACAAAACTTTTCAAATCAACATCAGGCAGTGGTTGTTCCTAATGGAAAAATTGATCTAATTTTTTCGAAAAACGCTGATAAAAAATTGAACGTCGCGCTTCTCGGCCTCGAAACCAAACCCAAATTTCCTGAACAGGAAGTCACAGATTTCTGTTCAGTCAGTTTTAATCCGTTGGCAGCAGAATATATTTTACAAGATACCGTTGCTGATATTTTAAACAGCGGAAAACTGATGCCCGAAAACTTTTGGGAGATCAGCATCGATGATCTGAATGATTTTGATCTATTTTGCGATAAAATTACACGAAAAATAATTTCATTAATCCCTGAAAAACTGGATGTCCGGAAAGTCAAGTTATTTGAATTAATCTTTGCGTCAGATGGAGAAATTTCAATTGCTGAACTTGCTGAAAAAATTTCATGGAGCCAACGCCAGATCAACCGCTACTTTAATCAGCAGTTTGGACTTTCTCTGAAAGCATATTGTAAAATCCTTCGGTTTCAGGCTTCACTTTCTCATATTAAAGATGGAAATCTTTATCCTCAGCTCAATTTTACAGATCAGTCCCATTTTATTAAAGAAATAAAACAGCTTTCCGGAGTCTCGCCGAAAGAGTTACATAAGAATGAAAACGACCGTTTTTTTACAATTTTTAGTCTATGATCAAAAGTAACTTTGTCTTCTAAATTTAAAGAATATGTTACTTGAAAATAAACAGATAGCCATTATAGGAGGCGGTCCCGGCGGACTGACATTAGCAAGACTGCTGCAACTGAAAAATGTCGACGTTAAAGTGTATGAAAGAGATTTTGGAAAGAGTGCCAGAGTGCAGGGCTCTCCTCTTGATCTTCATGAAAATTCAGGCTTGGCAGCGATAAGGAAGGCCGGATTGCTCGATGAATTTAAGAAAAATTATATGTCAGGAGCTGACAAAACAACAATCACCAATGAAAAAGCGGAAGTTGTTTTCAGCGATCACGAAATAATAAAAGAGGAAGATTTTGGACATGAATATTTCCGTCCCGAAATAGATCGGGGTGTACTGAGAAAAATTCTTCTAGATTCACTGAAACCAGAAAATATTATCTGGGACAGTCATTTCCTGTCCATGGAAAAACAGAATGATGGCTGGCTGTTGCATTTTAAAAACGGAACCACAGCTTATGCAGATCTCGTAATTGGTGCGGATGGAGCCAACTCAAAAATCAGGCCCTATATAACGAATATTCAGGTGCTTTACTCAGGCATTACGATGCTGGAAGGAAATATTTACGACGCTGAAAATCTTGTACCTGAAATTACGAAACTTCTTCGCGGAGGAAAATTGATGGCTTTCGGAGACGAAAAAAATATTTTGATGGGGCAGAAAGCAGATGGAGTCATAGGATTTTACGCAAGTTTCAGAGCCGAGGAAAACTGGGTGTTGAAAAGCGGTTTAAATTTTTCTGACACATCCCAAGTTTTGGATTGGTTTAAAAAGCATTATGCGGAATGGAGTGAAATCTGGAATCAATTATTCGAAAATACCACTACCCCGTTTATTCCAAGGCCTATTAATTATATGCCTCTGGATCAGAGTTGGGAAACTTTATCCAATGTTACGGTAATCGGTGACGCCGCGCATCTGATGCCACCGTTTGCAGGAGAAGGTGTAAATATGGCAATGCTTGATGCACTTGAACTGAGTGAAAGCCTGACAGACAGAAACTCCACTGCTTTACATGATTCCCTTTTAATTTATGAAACATCGATGCGCAGAAGAGCTTTTCAGATTACGAAGGAATCACTGGATAACGGAGAAATAATGCATCATGTAGATGCGCTAAGTACCATGTCCAGTTTTTTTAGTGGAAAATAAAAATCACCACAACAACATAAGAATCCATTTTGAAATTTTAAAAAAATATAGAACATCATCGTTTTTCCAGGTTTCAATGATGGAAAAACCTATTGACAAATTTCTAGGGCCTCATCAAATATTGTATCCTAAGGCAACTTTACAGTTCAATATCAGAAATTCTGAACAGTCATCACAATTTTTGTTCACAAGTGTCCTATTAATAGAAATCATCCGTGTTCATATTTTAATAAATTGGTTTAATTAAAAGCATATTCATCTCTGTTGAGAACTATTTTTATTACTTTAAATTACTTATTCTCTGCATATTACCCAATATGTTAACAAATAACAATTGTAAAATTTTAACAATCTGAGGGCATAGTAGTTGACTATTTAGCCTTAAGCATACATGATATATTGTTTCGAAATGCTATTTGAAAATCTCCATAGTTTTATGATAAACTGGAGATTTTCTTTTTTCTACCCCAACCCAATCAACTCTCAATTTCTTTTTTAGACGTCGTAAAACACAGCTTTCAGAATTCTTTAAGATCCATGCTAAACACTAAGGTGAGCATAATAAATCTCGAAATTTATTGGCAATCTTTAGCCAACTTTTATGTAAGAAACCTTGTAGCGACGGTAGTTTCAAACTTTAAATAAATTAAGGATTCAGCAAATTTTAAATCATTTCATGTTGATTTTATTAAAAAATTAAGATATTTTTAGAATGTATTATAAATTTTACTAATTTAACGATCTAATTTTTAAACAGAACAATATATGAAAAAACTCTCTTCTGTAAGAGAAAAGTTGAAGTGGCAAAAACATTTTGCCATCCTTCTTTTTACTTTTCTTGCATTAACCGCCAATCTTAAAGCACAGGTGGTTTCAGGCTATACCTTCGCTCAGTCGAATGGAACGTATACTCCAATTACCGGAGGTACCAATATGGTATTATCATCTACTGCAACTTCTGGTTTTGATTCACAATTTTTCCATAATGGAACTGATGGTCTCAACGGAACCACTACAGCAGGTACCTACAATGCTTTTCCTCTAGGGTTTAATTTTAATTATAGAGGTGCTTCATACAATGGTTTCTATATAGGAACTGATGGATGGATTATGTTGGGTTCTACAACTGGTTCTACAATTGCTGGAGCCGGAGGTATACCGATCTCTTCAACAACTGCTAATACTGGTGATATCATCAGTGCATTTGGTATAGATTTATCGGGTTCGTTAAGAGCAACGGCTGCTACGCGAACGTCTGGTTCTCCTACTCTTACTCTTACAGGTACAAATACAGCAATGGCAAGTAGTATTACTGTCGGTATGCGTGTGGTGGGTACAGCGATTCCAACGGGAACTACTGTGACAGCAGTTTCAGGAACTGCTATAACGATGTCTGCAAGTGCAACTACAAGTTCTACTTCTGCGACTGCATTTTTTGTGGATCCTGATAACATTTCTTATTCACTTTCTGGTACAGCAGGTTCTCAGGTGCTTACCGTACAGTGGAAAAATGTTCAGCGTTGGGCCGGTGGCGGAGACGTACTGAATTTTCAGATAAAACTTTACGAAGGAACGAATGCCATACAAATGGTTTACAACAATACTGCATCAAGCCAGGTAACTACTGCATCGACAGTTCAGGTAGGGTTAAAGGGTGCCAACGCTCCTGTTGATTTTATTAACCGCACAGGTACCGGTGCTACTGCATGGTCAGCTTCCACCGCGGGTACAGCGAACAATTCAACACTTCCATTCCAGGGGGCTGCTGCTACCGGAGGTGCAATAATCCCTGCAAGTGGACTTACTTATTCGTGGACACCACCGCCTGTTTGCAGTGGCGTACCGACACCAGGAACGGTGGCTCCGGCCAGCCAAACTTTAGTTGCCGGCCAGCCAAGCGCATCTTTATTACTGTCAGGTTTCAGTAGCGGAGTTGTGGGACTAACTTTCCAGTGGCAAGAATCCGCAGATAACAGCACATGGACAAATGTTACAACAGGAACCGGAGCAACTACAGCACTTTACACGCCACCTACATTCGTGGGAACACCTATTTATTACAGATGTGTGGTAACATGTAGCGGTTCAGGACAGACAGCTAATTCCAATTCTGCTTTGGTTACTCCTTGTACTCAGTCTGTTTCTTTTACAGAAAACTTTGATGCCCTTACAACTCCGGCTCTACCAACATGTTGGACAAAAGTGGGAACTACGGGTTCTGCTTATACACAGGCAGGAACAATTGCATCATCCCCTAATGTACTGTACATTTATTCTTCTTCGGCAACTGCCATTGCAATGATATCTATGCCACCTGTAAGCACATTGCAGTCCGGATCATACCGATTAAGATTCAAAGCCAGATCTAATTCAACTGTGGGAGGTATTATTCAGGTAGGATATCTTACCAATCCTGCTGATCAGGCAACTTTTACATCTTTGGGTTCATTCACGACAACCAGCACCACTGTTGCTGATACTTTTATCTTAAACAGTATAACTGCACCAGCAGGGATAACGACCTTAGCTTTCAGACATACCGGAACTCCGGCTAACAGTGTCTTGATTGATGATGTAGTTTATGAATTAACACCAACTTGTTTCGAGCCGACAGCTGTTACAGTTTCAGCTATAACACCGTCAGGAGCATCAGTTTCTTGGACTGCACCTACTCCAGCTCCAGCAAACGGATATGAAGTATATTACAGCACAACCAACACAGCTCCTACATCATCAACGGTTCTGAATACAACGAATTCTGTAACTTCAACTACGACTTCTGCACCGATAACCGGTTTATTGCCAGTAACGAAATATTATGTTTGGGTAAGATCAGCGTGCATCGGAGCCGACAGAAGTGTCTGGACGGCAGTTGCTGTTTCGTTTACAACTCTTTGTCAGCCACCGGCTCTGCTTTCTACTACAGGAGCATCCTTCTGCCCTGGAAGTACAGCGACCTTAACCGCAACAGCGCCAACCGGAGCTATTATTAGCTGGTACGCTGCTTCAACAGGTGGTACTGCTCTTAATACAGGAAACTCTTTTACAACTCCTTCATTAGCTGCTACTACAACCTACTATGCATCTGCTAAAACTGACGGTGTTAATGGAACAGTAGGACCAGTAAATCCTTCTGCTTTATCAAGTATAAGCGCTTCAAATTATGATATTGGTACCTATTATCAAATTTTTGACGTTACAGTACAAACCACACTGACAAGTATTGATGTATTCCCAACTTCAACTGTTGCGATTGGTACCGCTTCAGCGATAGAAATTAGAAACAGCGCAGGAGCTACATTGGTTTCGGTGCCTTACACTGTAGCAGTAAATGATGGAGTGACTCCACAGACTGTGACTATTAATTATACTTTACCAGTGGGAACTGCTTACAGAATAGGCCAGGGAGCAGGATTACCGTTAAATCTGAACAGAAATACAGGCGGTGCTACCTATCCGTTTACATCAACGGCTATTAACGTAACTGGAAATAATTTTTCTTCCGGTCCAAATTACTGGTACTACATCTACAACTGGAAGTTTGTAAGTGCATGCGAAAGTGCAAGACAGGCCGTGGTAGCCACTGCAGATGCAAATGCATGCCTTGGAACATCAGAAACAGGATTGAAAAATGAAATAACATTATATCCAAATCCATTTACTGATGTACTGAATATTTCAGAGAGTAAGAATGTAAAAAATGTATCGATTGTTGATATTTCCGGAAGATTGGTTAAAACTATAGAAAAACCAGGTTCTGCTCTTCATCTAGCAGATTTAAAATCCGGTATGTATGTAGTTATGCTTACAATGACTGACGGATCTACAAAAACAGTAAAAGTAATTAAAAAATAAAATTTCTTTTTTAACCACTAATTATAATAGGCTGACTTTTACGTCAGTCTATTTTTTTTATTCCATTTTAATATCCAAACCAATAGTTAGATCCTGAAAAATAAATCGGCAGAAATTTTCAATGTTCAGGCTGTGGTGTCCAAATACTTCAGTGTATTTTAAATTTTAAAACTTTCTTTTAATACAATTCATTTTGTTGCCGTAAACATACCATCCAACATTACAGATCGGAAAAAATTTGTGAAGGAATCGTCAGAAAATTATGAGTCAGATTTTTATAATCATTTCAGAAAAACTTTTCATCGCCTCGGTTTGATACGCTTCTTTCAGCTGCATTAGAACAGCTTTTCGTTCAGCCTTATTTTCTGTAATCGGAATGGTCACCAGATTTTGTCTGTCATTTACTGTAGAATCGGCCAGAATGGTGTGAAAAATTCCGTTTTCGACAATCTCTATCAAAGTCGGAATGTCATTGATCTTCATTTTTACGTTGGGAGAAATATGATTTTTTTTAAATAAATCCATGACGTAATGTGTAGTGCTGAATCCATCAAAAGGCATTGCCAAAGGAAGTTCAGCAATGGTTTTTAGATTGATCTTTTTCAGTTTTGAAAATTCAGAATCTGCAGAAGTTACAAACATCATTTCAGAAACAAATAGATTTTGGTAGATGAAATTTTCTGCCGGATGAGCTTCCTGATAACTTAGAACCAGATCAAGTTCAGCATCGCTTAATTTTTTCAGCAGAATATCGGTGGTTTCAAAAAGGATTTCAAGATTGATCTGAGGATAATGCTGAATGAAATTTTTCACAGCAGGAACTAATATCGAACGCAGTCCATACGAAACGCCGATCTTAAGACTTCCTCGTGAGAGTTTTTTCAGATCATGCATCGCCAGTAAAGATTCTTCAGAGCTCCGGACCGATTTTTTGGCAAACTCAGCGAAAACATTTCCGGCTTCTGTAAGCTGAATTCTTTTGCCGATTCTGTTGAAAAGTGGCGTGTCGATTTCCATTTCCAACTGTTTGATCTGTTGGGAAAGCGTGCTCTGACTGATGTGCATCGCATTCGCAGCTTCCGTAAAGTTCATCAGCTCTTTAGCTTTGAGGAAATATTTTAGTTGACGGAGTTCCATTCATAAATCGGTTTTATAGATTGATGTTATCGAAATAAAGCGTTTTACAAATTTAAAAATTATACTGAACTTTGCTTTATCAAAATAATTTAAACACCAAATGGAGAAAGCGGAACAAAATACAAAACGATTATGGGCGATCCAAATCTGTATTTTTCTTTCGGGTTTATCGGTCTTTTCACAGCTTTATTTATTTCAGCCTCTGCTTCCCAATGTCGCTTCAGAATTCAAGACTTCGGTTGGCGACAGTTCGCTACTGGTTTCTTCATCAACGATCGGAATGGCCACCGGACTGTTGTTCTTTTCATTTAAAGCCGACGCATTTTCAAGGAAAAAACTCATGCTGTTCTCTTTACTCAGTTCTGCATTTTTGACCTTAATGTCCTCATATGTCCATCAACTTGAAATCCTTGTCTTTCTCGGTGTTTTAAAAGGTTTTGTTATTTCGGGAGTTTCGGCGGTCGCTTTGGCCTACATCACTGAAGAAGTCTCATCTTCGGTTTTGGGTTTGACCTTGAGCGTGTATCTGAGCGGAAATATTATCGGCGGAATGAGCGGAAGAATTTTCTCAACCTTGCTGGCAGGAGAATTAGGATGGCGGAATGCCATTTTAGTTATCGGTATTGAGAGCCTTTTTCTGGCATTGGTTTTCTGGAAATTTTTCCCTGAATCTCAATTTTTCAGACCGCAGAGACAGCGTCTGGCCTTAAAAATGCGACAGATGAAAACTTTTTTTTCTGATCCGGATTTTTTAAGTTTATACTTCATCGCTGCACTCCTGATGGGATCTTTTGTGAGTGTTTACAATTATCTGAGCTTCAGATTGGAACAGCCACCATTTTCGCTGAATCATGTTTTTATCGCATTCATTTTTTTAATGTACACGGTAGGTGTGTTCGGAACGATGCTTTCAGGAAGATGGTCTGTAAAATACAGTCAGCCGACGATTCTTAAAACTTCAGTATTAACTATGATTATCGGAGTTTTATGTCTTTTTTCGACCAATGTCTGGATTGTTATTGTAGGCTTGGGATTATTTACCTTCACGTTTTTTGCAGCACATACGATGGCGAGCAGAATGGTAGCTGTAAAAGCAAAGTCGGCAAAATCTGCGGCAACGTCAATTTACTGGCTGTTTTATTACTTCGGATCCAGTGTTTTGGGAAGTGGCAGCGGTTATTTTCTACATGCCACATCATGGTTTTGGTTTGTCGGATTGCTCAGTCTGGCCGTTGCCATTTCATTTATTTTAACCTTAAAAACACAGACAATTAAATCTTAAATTATGAAAGTGGTCGCATTGAAAGAAGGGAATTTTTCTGCTAATAAAGAAAAAGAATTTGTGTTTCTTGAGGAATCTTCGAAAGGGATTAAAATGTCCATTCAGCCATTTTTGGTAATGACTAAAACTGAAAATATTCTTTTGGATGCTGGTTTGGGATGGTTTGAAAATGATCAGCCTAAAATTGTTGTGAATCTTTCAGAACATGGAGTTACGCCTTCTCAAATTGATAAAATCTTACTTTCACATCTGCACAAAGATCACATTTCGGGTCTGGTCAATACTTCCGCAGAAGAGTGGACTTTAAATTTTCCTGATGCTGAAATTTATATCCAACAGAGAGAATATGAATTTGCTTTAAGTAAAAAAGGCAGTTTATCTTTCGATTTTGAAATTCTTGATTTTATCATTAAAAATGCTGAAATTATCTGGATGAATGAAGATTCCGGAAGTATTTCTAATGAGATTACTTTTCAGGTAACCGGTGGCCATTCGCCTTTCCATCAGGTCTTCTGGATTAAAAATGAAGAAGAAATTTATTTTTATGGAGCAGATAATCTTCCGCAATCGGCTTACCTGAAATATCATTTGGCTTACAAAACGGATTTTGACGGTAAAACTGCAAAAGATCAGCGGACAGAATGGGAGATTCTTGCGAAAAAAGAACATTGGAAAGTTTTACTATATCATGATTTGGAAAAGTCGATTTTAGAATTTTAATAACAGTTAAACTTAAAATCAATTCAAAATCTTATATTCTATTTTCAAAAATTATTTAAAAGAAAATCATATTAACCTTTTTCTTTTTTAAATGCTTTTTTCATTTCTGCATAGTGAGAGTTTGCCTCTGCCTCTTTCCATTTCGCATAGAAGACTTCTGCGGCAGCGGCTTTCTCAGGATCTCCGGTTCCGCGCTCGAGTTCCTGGTAGTTATTTTCAGCATCATACTTTTTTCCGCCTTTATAGTTGTAATACCTTCGTGCTCTTGTGAAGCCCATCTGCAGAAATTTTCTCGCCATATCTGCGCCCACAAAATCTTCTTTTTGAATATAATCTTCAAATAAACTGAAAATTTTATCTGAGCTCTCTACTGCTATTTCTTTAGTTTTGAAACGCCAGTACTGACCAATCTCACTCTTGTAGGGTTCGCAGATAAGCACACCCTGTTCTCCCTTTCCCACCCGATACAATTCTGGATGGAGTCGGTAGTCGACATCAGGCTTCCAGTGATATTCTCTGTGATTAAAATTTAAATAGCTTGGTTTCTTACTCATTATAATCATTTAAAATGTTAAAAATAATGAAAACGAGGCAGGCAAATCGGTGCCTTTAAAATAATAACCCTGAAAGCCAAGCTCTCAGGGTTATAGAATAGAAAGTAAAAATTATTGTAATTAGATTTATACGTAATGACAAATCTTATTTTAATCTGCTGACTTTTCTAAACTCTGAAATTTAGAATATGACGATTTAAGCTGTTCCAACTGATCTGCAACAACCACGGTGCTTTGAGGACATAATTTATCACTCTGTAAAGCTTCCTGATAAGCTGCTATCGCTGATTTTTCGCCAAATACAACATTCTCCAATGTCGATTCAGGATTATTTCCTGTGAAAGCATTTTTAACATCAATCCAAGTTCTGTGTATCGCACCCGCTGCACTTGAAGTGTCGTCAGGTTCTCCTCCACGCTCCGTAATCAAGTTGATAAGATCAGATCTCATTTCCTGAGATTCTTTAACCATCTGGTCATAATCATCTCTTAGTAAAGAATGCTGTTCCCAAACTTTGTCCTCAACTTTGCTGAATCCCTGAATTCTGTCGTTAGTAATGTTTAATAAATCGTTTAAAACTGAAACCGTTTTAGTACTGTCCATAATAATAATTTTAATTAGTGTGCTTTATGCTTTGCAACACCCGTACCATTAAAGGTCCTAAGCTGATCTTTTGTGTTTAAATTATTTTTAATAAAGTTTGATCTAGTTTTAGACATAAACGTTTTGTCCGTTGGCGGGAATTTTGTAATTATAAAAATTGCCTGTTTACATTGAGGCACACATTTATCAGCTTAACAGAACATTATGAATTTAGACTGGAACGAAATTTTTATCGGCGACCTTGATTTTGGTTTTACTTTTGAGATTATACTGCGTACGCTCATCATGTTCAGCATGGTTTTACTGATTTTAAGAATGTCTGGCAAGAAAGGAGTCCGCCAGCTCTCCCTTTTTGAAGTTGCAATCATTATTGCTTTAGGTTCTGCAGCCGGTGATCCAATGTTTAACAAAGAGGCTCCAATTGTACCTTCCGTTATTGTTTTTGCAGCAATTATCATTTTATACCGTACCATAACATACTTTGCAACTAAAAGTGAAAAATTTGAAAACATGATTGAAGGGGAACCACTATATGTAATCGAAAATGGTGAATTTGTTTTAGGCGTCCGCAAAGATCACACGTTTGCTAAAGATGAATTTTTTTCTGAGATGCGACAGGAATCTATTGAACATGTAGGTCAGGTAAAAACTGCAATCCTGGAGACAACCGGAAATATAAGTTTTTATTACTATCACGATGACGAGGTGGTCTGTGGATTGCCTGTACTGCCTAAACCTTACCAACTAAAACTTAAGTCGATCGAAAAGGAAGATATTTACGCGTGTACGTACTGTGGTCACAGCAAAAAATTAAGTGTGGGTGAACATACATGTCCCAGATGCGATCAGCAGGAATGGGTTCTTGCGATTAAAACAGTAAGATTACAGTAAGAAGCGGTAAGTTTATTAGTAACGGGAATGGTAAACTTCGTGAATGAGATTTACTAGTTATCAAAAAATTAATTAATCAACATACAGCAACTTTCAAACTACACTCCTTAATTCCTGCATATAAATGTGTCTGCATAAAGTCAATAGAAAATAAAATTTTCATCTAAAAATTTCCAATCTTTCAAAAATCAAAATTCCTGATATTTAGCAGAATCTTTTAAGACAGGTGAATCAATATCCATTCTGTACACAACAAAATTTCCGTCAGAACTGTACGCTCTGCAGTCTGGTTCTGATTGAGAATGTTCTTTTTTACTGTAGTCATCAAGAAACAGTTTCATTTCTTCTTCCATGAAAGGAACAACGATGTACTTTATTTTACCCAGATTAAATTCCGCTGCGTATTTATTCAATGTAATTGTTCTCGACAATGCTTCGTTATAATTCATCTCTAATCTGATTCTAATTTACTGGCCAAACACTTTATGATAAAATGCTTTTTGGTTACTGTTTTAGTTTGCGGATTTGATGATAAGAAATAATGTAGCATTCTTCTGTATTCAATTCATAATGAGTTGATCGATTGCTAAAACATTACAAATGTAGATTATTTCACTCTGTGAATTATATTAAATTTTACTTAATTTTAAAATTATGCTAATCGTACATTTTTAAAAAGTAAGCAGATCATTTACATTAATGATCAGGATTTAAAAAAGTATTTTTCCGTTATTGATTTTGAGGATTTTGTTCTCTTCCATTTTTTTCACAGTTCTGATCACTGTCTCTGTTCTTAAACCTGTAAGCGATGCTAAATCTTTTCTGGTGACCAACACTTCGAAACTGTACGCTTCCTTGTCCTCGGTAAAACTCTTCATGTATTTAAAGATCCCCAACAATCTCACTTCCGGATTGAGTGACGAATTATTTTGCAACATTAAAAACTTCTGATACAGCCTTTCAGCAAGAAACTTATTGATATCTAATGAAATCTGATGATGATCATCCAGTAATTTAAAAAAATATTTCTTCGGAATTTTCAGGATCGTACACGGCGTCAGGACGATAGCATTCACCGGATAGCACTCATCGATAAAAAGCATAAGCTCGCAAACACTCTGACCAACGGTAAGAATTGTCTGAATAAACTCTTTACCGGCTTCATCAATGTGATTCAGTTTGACTCTGCCAGATGTCAGCTGATAATAATATTTTGGAGTACTGTCTTCCGCAAAGATGATGTCTCCAGGTCTGAAAGTTTCTTCTTTCGCGCCATACTGTATTAGTAGATCATTGTCTATCAACATATTGTAGATGTTTATTTGGTTACATTAATTATCAGGGTTGTTTTAAAGGGAGACTTTAAAAAAGCTCTTATGTAATTCATCAATAGACAAGATCCGTTCCATCTGAGCTTAATTTACAGGAAATAATAAAATAGTTTTCAGGCTTAAATTTGACAATATTTTATCGTTGCACCTATGATCTAGGTCATAGCCTCGCATTATGGAACATTGCTAAATTTAGCCTCCGTAAAAATTCAGCAGAATTGCGAACAGATCAGGGATTTCAGATGAATCGTATGATAAAAAATAGAACAGCCAGTAACGAAACAATATGATAATTGACGAAGATCTGCTTTTTGCATCAGGAGCAGTGTTATACAACATTAAAAAGAATGATTATATTTTTAAAGAACAAACAGTTCCAAAATACTACTATCAGATTCAGAAAGGAAAAGTAAAAATTAATAATTATCAGAGCGAAGGCAAAGAGTTTATCCACAGTTTACCGTCCGAGGGTCACTGTGTGGGTGAAACATTTTTGTTTTCAGAAGAACGGTATCCTGTCAATGCTGTGGCTATGGAGGACTGTAAAATTATTCGGCTGGCAAAATCTAACTTTATCCGTTTGATTGTTTCTGACCCTAAGTTATTACTGCAGCTATATCATTACACCGCAGAGAGAATGAGGTACCGGTACATTATGCTCAATCATCTCACCACTACCAATCCTTTTACAAAATTAGTCGGACTGATGGACTGCCTTAAAAATTTCAATAAAAAAACAAAACCATTTTCGTATGAAATACCATATACGAGACAGGAAATGGCTTCTTTAACCGGCTTACGCGTGGAAACTGTGATCAGATCTATAAAAAAGCTTGAGAAAGAAAATATTTTAAAGATTGAAAATGGTAAAATAATTTATTAATCACCAGTATATCTATGCAAAAATAATACTCCTTGATTTTATTAGAATTGCATTTGGTATTCGATATTTACAATAATATACCTGCGTAGTAAAAAACTTTTTAAACACAGAATCAACATTTTAAGCAAATCCAGCACTCCATTTTTTTTGGAATTATTTTTGAATAGCTCTGATCATTCATATAACATGATTCAAGTAAAACAAAAACACTAATAAAATGCTTACAAAAACAACAAAAGAAATCTTACTGAAAGATTTACTGGAAACAAAACAACTGCTTGTGGATGCTTTTGACGACAAAGAGGTTCCATTTGTAAAAGGTGGTGCCATCGATCAGTTTTTCACTGCCAGAGCTTTAGAATTTCAAAGGAATATGATCTTATACGAAACACTGAAAAATTCTGCGCCAAAAGAAAATAGTACAGAGTATACAACAGAATATTCTCCTGTGGAAAAAATTGCGAATGAAATTGCGGACACTAATTAAAGCGCATAAAAGTTTTGATGATTTTTAAAAATAAAAAAGAGCAGATAAATAAATTATCTGCTCTTTGCATCTTCTAACGAAGAAAATTGATCTTCAGAAGTTAAGCTATTTTAACGTTAACTGCGTTAACACCTTTATTTCCATTTTGTAATTCGTAAGTTACGACATCATTTTCACGGATATTGTCTACTAATCCTGAAGTGTGTACGAAAACGTCCGGGCCACCTGTTGATGGAGTGATAAAACCAAATCCTTTAGTCTCATTAAAGAATTTTACTGTTCCTTGTTGCATTGTAATATGTATTAAAAAATTATTGTATTCTATTTGTGGAATTAATGATCCATTTGTCTTGATGTTAATCAAAACGATAATAAAAATTTTGAAAGAAAAAAAATGGATGTATAGAAT